>JAGWZK010000001.1 GCA_018968885.1 Planctomycetota bacterium
CGCAAATGCGTCGCTCTTCATAGAGCGTTAGGGTGAAGCGGGAGTTGAAAGTGACAAGTTGAAAGATGAAAGGCGGAGGGGAGGTGTGAGTTTTTGTTAGAGACGAAGAGGGCAGAGTCTGAGGAAAGGCAGGGGCAAGGGGCCAGGTTCTCAAACGGCCGAAGCGGACGGAAGGCAGTTCTAATCTCATATGCCGCGAGGTGTGATCCTCGTGGGGTGGCACAATGTGAGAGAAGAGTGGAGTAGAAGCCGAGGGGTTTTGGACGGCGGTGCATTGGTCAGTTCAGCGTCTGTTTTTCATCTTCAATCGGTAGGTGTAGCAGTCGGGGTCACCGGGTTCGCAGAATCGGAAGCCAAGTTCGCGCTGAAAGTCCGTGACCTGCCAATCGCGGAATCCAGATGAGTCCTCTGGATGTGCCTTGCCTTCAAGTTCGTCATCAGGCCACTCGACGAGGTAGGGTGCCAGTCGTTCAGCTCGCACGCCGGGCACGTAGCGTGCAACTTGCTCGGCAGAGGGTAACCATGTTGCTCGCTCATCCGAGTTCAGCTCTTCAAAGTAGTTGGGAATGGGATTGAACTTGAGCATTTCTTCGCCATTGACGAACAGAAGAAACATCCAGAAATCACTGTCGTGGATATGACAAGAGAAAACAGCCTTCTTCAATGATTGAGAGAGATGAGCGGCAATCTCGTCCCACTCCATAAAGTTGTCGGCATAAATGACTGTGATTCCAGATGCCGACTCGGTCAATCTTGCCTTCTCAAACTCAGGTGAATCCGGTGACTCCGGTTCAAACACACCTCGTCTGGCTGCAGCAAACTCTGCAATGGATGCTTCGACCTCAGCACGATTGGCGCCGACGATGGAAGACATGGAACAAAACAGGCCCATATGGATCATCCCCGAATTGTTCCGAAGCGCCCTTCGACCGTGAAATGGGCCGAAGGAGCCGACTCTTGCCGATGAGCATACAAAAACCCCGAACTCGCGTTCGGGGTTTGGGTTTCGACTCAGTACTCAATACTCAGAAGTTGATCACGCGGCCTTCGGATGCCAATGCTGCCTCGTGCACGGCCTCGTGCATCGTCGGGTGAGCGTGCACCGTCGCGATGAGTTCCTCGCTGGTCGCCTCCAGGCGGCGGGCCAGGGAGAGTTCGGCGATGAGTTCGGTGGCGGCTTCGCCCATGATGTGAGCGCCGAGAATCTCGCCGCGAGGCAGGCCACGGATGATCTTGCACAACCCATCTGTGCTCTTGACCGCGATCGCCTTACCCAGAGCAGAGAAGGGGAAAGTGCCGACGGCGTAATCCTTGTCCTTGACCTTGCCCATGGCCTTAAGCTCGCGCTCGGTGAAGCCGACGCTGGCGACCTGCGGATGGCAATAGGTGCAGCCGGGAATGACGCCGTAATCCATGGGGTGCGGCTCGTGGTTCCACTTCTTGAGTTTCCACGCGATGCGCTCGACACAGAGAATGCCCTCCTCGCTGGCGACGTGGGCGAGCCACGGCGGGCCGATGACATCGCCGATGGCGTAGATGCCGGGGAGGTTGGTCTTGTAGTCGATGGGTTCGCTGGTGGTGCCACTGCCGGGGCCGTTCCAGCCGCGAGGGACGAAATCGGTCTTGATGTGGTCCTTCCAGGTTTCCAGGCCGAGTGATGCATCAAAGAGGCCGTCGAAACGGGCCTTGACGCCGATGGCCAAGAGAACCTTGTCACCTTCGATGACTTCTTTCTTGGATTGATCGGGTGCAGCTTTGCCATCAGCACCGACGACCATAGGAGCAACTGTCACCTTCACACCTGTCGCGGTCTTCTCGATGCCAAGCGTGGTGGTGTTGGTCTTGATATCCAAGCCGTGCTTGCGATACACCTTCTCCATCGCGGTGCAGATGTCGTCGTCCTCGACGGGGAGAATCCGCGGCATCATCTCTATCACCGTCACCTTGGTGCCGAACTGGTGATAGAAATAGGCGAACTCCATGCCGATGGCGCCAGCGCCGACGACGATCAACTTCTTGGGCTGTTCCTTATTGAACATCGCTTCACGCGCGCCCCAGATCTTGTCGCCATCGAACTTGGCGAAAGGCAGATCGCGAGCGACGGAGCCGGTGGCGATGATGATGTTGGTGGCGGTGATGGTCTCGCGGGCCTTGGGGGCGATGGTCGCGGGAGCATCGGTGCGCTCTTCCTGCAACTGCGCGTCGTAGAGCTCGATCTTGCAGGGTTGGCCACCCTTGGCTGCCGAGACGATCTTGGCCGAAGCCACGATGTGCTCGATCTTGTTCTTCTTCATCAGGAACTCAACACCCTTGTTGAGTTTGCTGGCGACATCGCGCGAGCGGCCGATGACCTTGGTCCAATCAAAGGAAACATCGCCGCCAATCTTCAGGCCCCAGGCCTCGCGGTCCTTGAGTTTCTCCATGAGTTCGGCGTTGGCGAGGAGGGCTTTGGAGGGGATGCAACCCCAATTCAGACAGACGCCGCCGAGCTTGGCCCGCTCAATGACAGCGGTCTTGAAGCCGAGCTGTGCCGCACGAATCGCGGCGACGTATCCGCCCGGGCCGCCACCGATGACGACGATATCAAAGTGCTTGTCTGCCACGCGAACCTCGCTTGTGCGGGTGTGCAGGCCTGGTCAGGAGATCGGCACGCACGCCCGGGAATGGATGAACTGCCCTTGTCCGGGCGCAGCACGCAAGCCGCGACCGGGGGGGGTCGGAGTGTAGGAATCGGGAGGGGGGAGGAACGAATGGAGGGTTTACTTGGTCATGCCTGCCGCACGTCGCCATTGCATGAGCTGGCCCAGGTGATACGACTCGTGCGAGGCGATGAGGAACATGGTGATGCGGCCGAGTGTCGGGGCGAAGTGGCGGAGATTTTCGGGGGAGGGGCGGTCGAAATAGGCAGCGTGCTTGGCACGGATGGCGGCATCGAGGAGGGCGTGCCGCTGAGTGAGTTGACGGAGAAGGGTTTCCTTGGTGGCGTGGACAGAGAGATCTGGCACTGGCTTTGAACCGGGGCCGAACTTGGCACCATCGGCAGGGTCGAAGTCAGGACAGGTTTCATCCAGGAGTTGGAGAAGGAAACCGGCAGTGAGATTCAGGTGGCTGAGGGTCCAGGCGGGGTGATTGACGTTGCCCTGGGGTTGCTCTGCCAAGCGGGCATCTGGGATGTCTTTGACGGCATCTGTGATCCAGACCAAGGTATCGGCAAAGATGCCGAGCGCGTGATCCAGAGGGGTGGTGGCGGCGGGGGCGGTAGACATCGACATGGGAGGACTCCGAGGGTGTGGGATTGGATTGCTTGGATGCCGCGGCGGTGATTCGGTTGCAGATTGGCCGGGTTGCAACGGAGGCCATGCCCTCCCATACTACATATATATGGATACCACCTCGACGGGCCGCACCGCCCCAACCACCACCTCCCCCACTCTTGTTGCGCAGATTCTGCTCTTTGCCGCGATCGGCGCGGCGGGGCTGGCCATCAGCGCGTGCAGCACGGCCCAAACAGGCAGTGGCACCGGCAGTGGGACTGAGTGGCTGGATGTGAGTATGGATGGGAAGGTCGCCGAGTGGCCGGCAGATGCCTCGGTGGCGATGGATGATCAATTCGCGTATTTCAGATTGAGCGTGCAGAATGAGCAATTCACACTGCAGGCGGCGCCGCAGACTGTGGCGGTGTTGATTGATTGTGATGCGGACCCGGCGACAGGGAAGTATCTGTATCTGGGTAAGGATGAACAGGGGCGGGCCAAGAAACTGGGCGCGGATCTGGAGATCCAGTTCTCGCCCATGAACCCCGCCGACCCCGCCAAGCCCAAGAAGGGCGTGGCGCTGTTTGCCTTGGCGAAGGATGGATCACGCACGGCGATTGAGCGCGGCACGCTGGATGTGGTTTTTCTGCCGACGTATGCAAGCCCGTGGTATGAACTTCGCGTGTCGCGGCACATGAAGGGGCGGGCGGCCCTGCCGCAGCGCGGGCTGTTTTCGAGTGGTGCGACGACGGGCGTGTTTGTGCTGTATGGAGACACGCGGGAGACGGCGGGTCAGATCGTGGGGTATGCGGATCCATTTGGAATCGCATCGCCACCGGCGCCGGCGGCTGCGCCGCAGTGGCGACCGACGGTGATGGATTTACCGAAGAAGGAGAGCCGCGAACTGCGGGTGGTGAGTTACAACGTGGTCAAGAGCAAGCCACTCTCGAGCCCGGATACGTTCAAGCGGATTTTTGATGCGCTGGAACCGGACTTTATTTTGCTGCAAGAGTGGGAAGCGGATGACAAGGTGACGCAGAGCTGGTTCACCGCGCTGGTGAGCAGCCCCACAGGGTGGTATGTGCAGGCGAGCCCTGCGGCGGATTGTGCCATCATCTCGAGGCATGCGCTGACCAGCTTTGGCAGTGAGGCGGCGGAGGGGGTGACCAATCCCATGCCCTTGCGTGAGGGGCAGACGGCGCGGCCGTGGACGCCGCGATTTATCGGGGCGTTTGCGCATACGCCACTGGGAACGGTGGTGTTGGGGAGTGGACATTTGAAATGCTGCGGCAGCAAGGACAGCCCGGAAGATCAGTTGCGGATCGCGGAGACAGAGTCGATCAATCGCTATCTGCATGGCGGGTTGGTGGCCTCACCGGCGAAGATGCGGATCATCGGTGGAGATTTCAATCTGGTGGGATCGCGCACGCCGCTGGATGTGCTGGTGAGGCAGTTGGATGGTGGGCAGGATTTGGCGGTGGCGGAGCCGGTGGTGCTGGGAACACCGATCAAGTACACGTGGTATGACAACGCGACGGAGTTCACGCCGGGGCGATTGGATTACATCACGTATTCGACGAGCTCGCTGGAGGTGTCGCGGGCGTTTGTGCTGGATACGACGATTCTGGCGGAGGAATCGCTGTATCGGATTGGACTCAGCCCCAATGACACGATGGGGAGTGATCACTTGCCGGTGGTTGTGGATTTTAGGGTGAGGTGAAACTCAACGACGGCGACGTCGAAGTGCGCCGATGAGCCCAAGAGTGGCCACCGCTGCCACGCCCGGTGCGGGCACAGCGTTGACACGGACGCCGAGGGCGAAGTTGGAGTTCTCTGAACCAAGATCGATAAGATCGCCGGTGGTCATGTCGCGGACGTATCGCGAGGAAGAACCGGCGTTGTGGGGACCACCAACCAGCACGCCAAAGTCTTCGACATTGAAATTAGCTGGATTAGAGAACCTCTTGGAATACAACACCGACGCGGGAAGTTCAAGGTTCAGAAAGTCCCAAAAGCCATCCTGTTGAAACACATACACTCAAACCCCAGGTGTTACGTTATAGCCGATGGTCTGATAGTTGAACGCGAGAATTGTGTTACCTTGTGAATTGTACCATGTGTCTGACATGCGAAATGATGTTATGGTGTTTCCATTCGACATATTGACGAAGCTCCATTTGTTGCTTGTCACAATGCCCGATTCCTCCATTTGAAGGTCATCAGAAAATGTGCCACCTCCAACTCGAAATGTTGCCGGATGAACAGAGACACCAGGATCGATCCAATCGGGCTGTCGCCAATTGTCGTATGCCTCGACTCCAGAAGCAGGTGCCGTGTCGGATGTTACCAATTGTGCTTGTGCAACGGTATGGGTGTCATCCGTCCACGCAAGGCGATACACCTGCACTTGACCAATACACAGCACTGGAGAAGCTGTGATTAGCAAAGCGTTAATGAGTTTGTAGCTCATGCTCTTCCTTTAGTTACAGTTCGTTCGCCACACCAAAATCAACGTAGTCGAACCCAACCCGTATGGTGCCTCCATTGTTGACGTGATCCCAGGAATCCTGAAAATCGGCCCAGTCATAGTAATCAATCACACCGTCGTTGTTGATATCACCTGTGGCACACACGGTGATCCAGGGTGCGTTGCTGATTGATGCCAGAATAGTCGTCGAGCCAAGGTCGAAGTCGGCTTGCGTCACTTCGCCGTCACCATCAAAGTCAGCGATCAGAATCTTGCCCATCGAGTACCAGCGCTTGACTCGTTCCTGCGCGATCCGGGCGACCTCATCGGGGCTTGAAGGATCGTAGATTTTGGGCATGCACAGAATGATGTTCTTTTGCCTGAAGGTCCTGTAGTCATTCCACACCAGATTCTGCGGGCTGTCGAGAATCATGTGCACTTTCGACAAGTCGCGATAACGCGATGAAGTATTCAAAGTGTGAACCAGAATTGTGAGAGTGGCAACCAAAACACTGTCATGTTTGTGAAAAGAGGGAATGCGCTCGCGTTGTCAGCGACGCTTCAGAGGCCTCCGCACTCCGACCGTGCTGATAGGACGTCGTGTGAGTCATTTGCTTCAAGGTGCCATGTACGGTGGCGCTTTGGTTGATAGTGAGTCGCGCGGCCTTTGTGCGCGAGGGTCGCCTTCGCCCGCCGATGTTCATGGGCGGGGAGGAAAACAACCGAGAGTGGATGCGAGGTGCATCTCACCAGACGTTTCACGTCTGGCAACCAACACGCGCCCGTCTCACGGGCGAAGAACATGATTACTTGGCCTGATCATCGCCGTTGGTCGAGGTGCTGGTTGCAGAGTTGGCAACTTGGGCGCGAATCCGCACGCCGCCACCGGGGAGTTCGTCGACGAGGCCGAGTTCCTTCAGGGCTTCGAGCGCGGCTTGCTGCTCGGCTTTCTTCTTGTTGTTGGCCCAGGTGGCGTTGAAGCGTTTGCCGGCGATCTCGGCGACGACCTTGAAGGCCTTGGCGTGATCGGGGCCTTGTTCATCGAGCGTGCGATAGACGGGGACAGCGTTAAGGAATTGCTGGGCGTGCTGCTGAAGGACGCTTTTGAAATTCTCATGATGGCCGCTGGAGGCGTGTTCATCGATGAGGGGTTCGAAGTGGCGGAGGATGAAATCGTGAGCGACGGCCGGGCCGCCATCGAGATAGATCGCGGCGACGACGGATTCGAGCACGCCTGCCGCGAGAGAGGCGGGAATGCGCTGCGAGGAACCTTTCATGCCCTTGCCGGTGGTGAGAAGGGCGGGGAGGCCGAGCTTGACGGCGACGGCAGCGCAGGTCTGGCGGGAGACCACGGCGGATTTGATCTTGGTGAGATCGCCTTCGAGATATTCGGGGAAACGCTCGTAGAGGCGCTGGCAGACAACCAGGCCAAGGACGGCATCACCCAGGAACTCGAGGCGTTCGTTGCTCTCGACGCGGGTTTCTGAGACGGAGGCGTGGGTGAGAGAGCGCAGCAGGAGCGTGGGGTCGGTGAAGCGATACCCGATGGCGTCTTCGGCGGTTTGTCGAGCCAGTGGATCCATGCGAGAAGAGAACGTGATCTTGACAGTCGTTCAGTCACGTTATCGGCCAGAACTGGCCTGTGTATATCGGAATGTAGGGTGGTTTCCCTACCAATTGATCCTGTTTCAAGCGAATATGGCCGGTGAAGACATTGACTTGTTCGGTTTATAGAAGGATAAACAAACCAAGTGTTTGATGACGAGTGGCCAAGCCGGGGAGGGCGGGCGTATCATCTTGGCCCGGCGCGTTGCGTCGGATCAAACGACAGAGGTTGCTCATGCATTATCCACACAAAGTCAGCAAGCGTCGCCGCAAGCGCGCCATCGGTTTCCGGGCCCGTATGAAGACCAAGAACGGCCGCAAGGTGATGAACGCCAAGCGTCGCGTTGGTCGTTCTCTGAACGTGGCGGACAAGAAGGCCTGCTAAGGCCTGAGCGTGCGGGCCACTGGCCCGATGCTTGCACAATTTGATCAGATCCAGAACCCGTCATGAGGCGGGTTTTGTGTTTTTGGGATCGGGTTTGGGATCGACTTTCACCTTGGCCCGCGCCGCCGTCGCTTCGTCCTGCTTCCCTTGCTTCTCCAGAATCGATGCCCAGACATCGACGGCCTTGGCGGAGCGGGCATCGGCATCTCCGAAATTTTTGAGGAAGACTTCGGCAGCGCGCTGGGCGTGCGGGAGTGCATCGGCTTGCTTGTCCATCAGCACCAGGCAACGCGCGTAATTCAAGCTGAACGACCCGATGGCGTTGTGTTCTGGCTTGAGTGTCTCAAGCGCGCCGGCGACCGCAATGGCGTACTCCGCCGCCGCGTCGTCGAACTTTTTCTCCCCTTGCAGGCCCATGGCGATGTTGTTGCGGGTGATCAGCGTGCTCAGGTTTTGAGGACCGATGGTGCGTTCCTGCACTGCCAGAATCTTGCGTTGAATCTCGACGGCCTCGGCGTGCTTGCCACTCATGCTGGTGACGACGGCGATGTTCGCCAGCGTCACCAGCGACTGCGGGTTTTCTTCACCGAGTTTGGCTTTTTGCCCGTCATAGGCCTTCTGAAAAAGCACCTTGGCTTCATCCAGCCGCCCCTGATCCTGAATGATTTTGGCGAGGTTGTTGGTGGCCAGCAAGGTATCCACGTGATCCTCACCCAGGCGCCTCGTCAACCCCTCCACAGCGCGGCGGCAGTACGCCTCTGCCCCTTCTGGCCCGGTGAGTTTGCCCTGATCGATGAGGCAGACACTCAGATTGGAGAGTGAGCCGAGGGTGGAGGGGTGATCGGCACCGAGGACGCGCTCCTGGCGAGCGATGAGGTCTTTGTACATGGGCTCGGCCTCGGCCCAGCGCCCGGCGTAGTCGATGGCCTGAACGAGATTGGAGAGCAGATTGAGCTTGGTCGCGGAGTCTTCGGGGGCGTTGGATGCTTCGAACGCTTCGCGATAGAGGGCTTCGGCACCGGCGGTGTCGCCGAGGCGGCGCGTGGCGATACCCAGAGAGTTCATGGTGTTGAGTGTGTCGGGGTCACCTTTGGGCAAGACGCGGCGTTGGATATCGAGGACAATGCTCAATACTTCCTTGGCCTTCTTAGGTTGGGCGCTGAAGATATAGGCATCCCCCTCGGCGACGCGGGCGCGGAGGTAGTGGCGATCTTCGAAAGAGAAGGGCTGAGCGGTCAGTTCTATGTATTGCTGAGATTTGACGGCGAACTCAATCGCCTCCTGCGTCGCCCCGGCGCGTGCCCGTAGCCCCGACAAGGAATTGAACGCCGAAGCCACATCGCGATATGCCTGCGGATGCCCGGGTGCCAATTCCAGCACACGCTGCAAGTTGGCCTCAGCGCGATCAAAGATTGCCAGCGACGCGTACGTCGCCCCCAGTGCCGAGCGCACGCTGATCTCGGTTTCGGCATCCAGCGTTCCCGGGGCCAGATCGCGCTCTGCCGCGGCCATGACATCGACGACCTTGACATCGCGGCCGTCTTTGCCTGGGTCGGCGCTGGTCATCATGCGATTGAGAAACTCGAGGGTTTTCTCACGGCGAGTAGATTCACTGGTGGCGCGCTGGCGAGCGAGATCGGCCTGATCGCGAGCGGTGACGGCCTGCTTGTAGAAGACGATGGATGTGGCAAGACCAGCGACGAGGACGGCGATAACCGCCCCACCCGTATAAGCGATAGTGCGGTAGCGTTTGGCAGACTTGCGCATGGTGTACCACGCGCTGTCGCGGCGGGCCTGGATGGGTTCGCCGGCGACGAAGTGGGCGAGATCCTGCGCGAGTGCCGCGGCGGATTCGTAACGACGTGTGCGATCCTTGGCGAGGCATTTGTGCACGATGGTGTCGAGATCTTCGGGGATATCGCGTGCGATGGTTCGAAGCCGCGGCGGCTCTTGTTGTGCGATGCGCTGAATCGCGCCGGTCATGGATCCGGAAACATCAATAGGAAGGCGACCGGAGAGGGCCTGATAAAGCATGGCACCGACGGAGTAGATGTCGGTGCGGACATCAACATCGGCAGCGGCGCTGGAGCCATCGGCGAGAGCAACCTGTTCGGGGCTGGCCCAAGGCAAGGAGCCGACGAACTGGCCTGATGTGGTGACGGTGAGTTCGCGGGCGGTCTGCGATCCCAACTTGGCGAGACCGAAATCGAGAACCCGGGGCTCGCCAGCGGAATCGACGCGGATGTTGCCGGGCTTGAGATCTCGGTGGATGACGCCGCGCTGATGGGCGTGACTGACGGCATCGATGATGCGTGAGAAGAGTGAGACGACCGTGTCGTAGAAGGGAGTTCCGGAGGATTCGCGCCGCAACGATGACAGGTGATCGGCGAGGGAAGTCCCTTCGACAAACTCCATGACGAGATAGGCAAAGCCGGGAGTGGGCGCTCCGGTGATGCCACTGTCGTAGACGCGCACGATTCCCGGATGGCGCAAGTTCGCCGCCAGATCAATCTCGCGTTCAAAGCGCCGCCGCGCCGATTCGGAAGCCAGTGCTCCTTCGATCAGAACCTTGATGGCGACGCGCCGGCGCGTGGAGCGCTGGACAGCGGAGTAGACGACGCCCTGACCGCCACGACGGAGCTCGACCAATTCGTCATAGCCAGGAATCACCGGCGTGCCGGCTCGGCTCTGGCGTGCTGAACGCAATTCCGCCAGCAAACCACCCTCATCCAGAAACCACGTCCCCGAGGGTGCCGCGCCGGTCTTGGGCTCGGTGTGCATCGCATCCGGCGCGCTGGCCAGCGGTCTATCAATCCCAGCGTTCTTTGATGCCTCTTCAGCCACGAGGAACCTCGATCAACACTTCATTCACACACGGCGGCGCGACTGCACTCTGCACGGTCACTGGTTTGGGAACTACCCCTCGTCCTGGATCTGAGCCGCGATGATCTGGCTCAATCGCTTGGTAATGCGACTCTTGGCCTGATAGACCTGATCGACGGAAATGCCGAGGGCGGAGGCGACATGCGTGGCCTCGACACCGGCGACGGCGTATTGCTCAAAGGCGGAAACATCCTGTTCGTTGAACTCGCTTGCGATGGTGCGCATGGCTCGCTCCTGGTGATACTGACGCCATTGCGATTCCCACGACTGCTCGACCTCACTGTCTCCCAGTGCCGTCCTCGTCATTGCGTCTACATCCTCTAGGCGGCCTGGTGCCCCTTTCTGAAACGATTTGCGGCAGACGATGTGCACTACCACGGTTTTGAGATAAGAACGGAAGAGACCTTTGCTGGGGTCGTACTTGAAGGCAGGCATGGCCTTGGAGAGGGCGAGCAGGGTGTCTTGAAGGACATCATCGCAGTCGGCATCGGAAAAGCCGCGACGGCGGGCAAAGCCACGAATGAGTGCGCCGTATTGCGAGGCAAACTCTGTCCACGCGTCATCACCTCCGGTGGCAAGCCGGGCCAAGAGTGTCGCGTGCGTGGAGGAGCGATCGTTCATGACAATCTGGGCAAGGATACCGTGTGCTTCAACATCCGAGAACATGCCGAGTGTGCGAATCTCAGGTTTTCATCGAATTTTTCCCAGCACTTACTTTCGGATTGTCTCAGAAGTGAGGACGACGTGCGCTATGTCCCTTGGGATTGGTAGGGCGCTCTGAGCGCCCGACTCTCGCAAACAGGTTTTAAATACGGAGTGGACCCATGAAGCTTGCCGCACAGCGCGTGAACCGTCTCGCCCTGCTCTCTTTCGCCGGGCTTGCTGCCGCTTGCGGCAGTGCGTCGGCTCAATCGACGTGGATCAATCCTGTCGATGGCAATTGGAGTGATGCATCGAAATGGTCTGCAGGCGTGCCCAACGGCATCGCTGCCATCATCAATCAGCCCGGCGTGTACAACATCGCCTTCAACGGCAATTACAGCATTCCGTCGCTGACACAGTCGGTGCCCGGGGTGACGATCTCGATTGGTGACAACCTGACGTATTCGATGTCAGGTGGCATGAGCAACGATGGCACGATCGGAGTCAACACCGGCGCAGGTGCCAATGCGTCGTACATCCGCCTCGTGAATGGCCCTCAAACCATCGATGGCACGGCGTGATCCGACTGAACTCCGGCGGCAACGTCAATACTGCCCAGCTCACCACCAACAGTGGCAACTGGACTCTGACCCACGATGTCAACCACACCATCCGTGGTGATGGACGCATCTACACCCCCATCAACAACCTGGGCTCCATCATTGGCGACACCCCAAGCCGCAATCTGGAGATCCTCAACTCAAGTTCTGGCAACTCCGGCATGATCTCTGCCGAAAACGTTGGCATCTTCCGCCTCGGTTCTGTCACCCTGACACAGACGGGCGCAGGCCAGATTCGCGCCATCACTGCCAGCAGCATCTTCCTGGATAGCAGCACCGTCATCGATGGCTCTCTGACCGCGGCAAACAACAGCTTCATCACCATCCGCAACACCACCCTGTCCAATGTGCAGATCGCCGGCCAAGTGCTCGTCCCCGACAATCACAGTCTTTACATTCCTGTCGCCGGCATCATCAACAACGCCGATGTCGCCGTCAACGATGGCTCCGGCGCGAACGGAACATTCGTCCGCCTCACGGGCGGATCCGCCAGCGTGACCGGCACCGGCACCATCACCCTGAACGCCAGCGCCAACCTCGATACCTCGCAGATCACCACCAACAGTGGCAATTGGACTTACACCTCGGGTCCTGGCCAGATCATCCGCGGCACGGGCCGCATCTACACACCCCTCACCAACAACGGCATCATCCGCGCGGATCGCGCCGGCGCACCTCTCGAGTGGCGCAACTCCGGCGGCACCAACAACAACCTGGTCACCACTGGTGGCGGGCCTCTCAACATCGTCTCTGCAGCGGTCACACAGGGGGCCAACGGCCGCATCGTCGCTGCCAACGGCGTGCTGGGCATCAACAGTTCCACCATCAACGGTGGCTCCATCGAAGGAACTGGCTCACCCGTCGAGATCTACAACTCCAACATCAGCGCCTCCACACTTTCCGGCACGGTCAACGTTCCCAACGGCTTCACCTTCAATCTCCCGATCACCGGCATCACCAACAACGCCGCCATCCGCATAAGCGACAATACAGGAGCCGCTGGCACGTACATGCGCCTGGTCGGTGGCACCGCCACCATCGGCGGCACCGGCTCCATCATTCTTGATGCGAACAGCAATCTCGACACCGCGCAGCTCACCAGCAACAGCGGCAACTGGCTGATGAATATAACCAGTGGTCAGACGATCCGTGGAGATGGTCGCGTCTACGCACGCCTGACCAACGACGGCACAATCATTGCCGATCAGGATGGTGCCGCGCTCGAGTGGCTCAACACTGGTGGCAACACCAACAACTCCATCGCTCGCACGGCGAATGGTGGCATTCTCCGCATCTCCTCGCTGGGATTGACGCAGTCCCCCACTGGCCGCCTCATCGCTTCCGATGGACCAGTGATCATCAGCGGCAGCACGGTTGTCGGCGGCAGCATCGAAGGCACCAACAGCCAGGCACAGATTGCCAACTCAACACTCGATGCCGTCACCACCACAGGTGACGTCCGCATTCCCAACGGCTTTACTCTCAGCACCTCAAGCAACGGCATCACCAATAACGGCACCATCCGCGTTTCTGACGGCGTCGGCGCCGCCGGAACCGCCATCCGCATGACTAATGGCAGCCACACGTTCAGCGGCACCGGCAGCATCATCCTCAACGCGAACTCCAACCTCGACACTGCGCAATTGACCAGCAACAGTGGCAACTGGACGATGACCTTCGGACCCAACCAGGCCCTTCGCGGCACGGGACGCGTCTTCGCACGCACCATCATCGACGGCACTCTCAGCCCAGGCGAGCCGGAGTTCACCGCCGGGCGCATCAGCTTCATCAATGTCAGCCCGGTATTGACCAGCTCAGCCAACGCCGTCTTTGACATCTTCGGGCCAACGAACTTCGACCAGGTCGAGGGCAACGCCTCTTGGACCATCCAGGGTGGCACCATCACCATCCGCTTCCCCGGTGGCTTTGTCGGCGCACTCGGCCAGTCCTATACACTCATCGCCGGCAACAGTGTCAACGGCACGCACACGGTTCGCCAGCTCCCTGCCCACCCGACGCAGGGTCTCAAGTACGGCCTCGACTATCGCTCCAATGCTGTCATACTGCGCGTCACCTGCAACATCGACTTCAACTCAGACGGCGTGCTGGATCTGTTTGACTACCTCGATTTCGTGCAGATCTTCCAGACTGGCGAACTCGATGCCGATTACAATGGCGATGGCATCACCGACTTCTTTGATTACCTGGATTTTGTAGCCGAATTTGCTAACGGCTGCAACTGAGCATTGCGTCAGATCCTCGTGCCGCCGAGTTGTTTGAGCGGCACGAATCCCCTGCCAAGCGTGGGGGTTGAGGACGGTCAAGCCGGGACACACCTCCCGGCTTGGCTGTTTTTTGGGCCTTCACTACCTCAAGCGGTATCACCTCGTGTCTTACCGCGCTGCTTCCTGCAGCGCGATCAGCGCATACGCCGTGATCAGCACATCGTTGTTCTCCATCCACCGCTCATTCACCGAGCGGAAACTTCCATCCGCATTCTGCAACTTGGCCAATTCTTCCACCAGATCACGTTTCCAATCGCGCGCCACGGGTTTGCCATCCGCGCCCATCACCTTCAGCATCGATTCGTTGCTTGCGCCCAGCGCGCGGGCAAAGACCAGGTAGTAGTAATACACCCCGTCCAGCCCCGCGCCCGGATTCTCGCTCAGCGTGTAGTTCCTGCTGATCCACTCCAGCGCCAGTTGCACGCGCGAATCACTGGGCGACAGCCCCGCGTACGCATAACTTTTGAACCCCAGATACGTCATTGACCCATACGCGCGCAGACGGCTCGCCTTGCTTCCATCAGAAAGCGTCTCTTCAATCATGTTGTTCTTGGCAAAGCTCTGCCCCACACCCACGTTATCCTGGTTCTCACTCGTTGAGTAGATAAATCCGCCCTGCATGCTTCCTTGGGCATACTCCATTGCATTCACGGTGTGATGCATCTGGCACCGCTCCAGAAAGACCAGGGCCCGCTGAATTGCCGCATCGCTGGACTCCACACCACTCACACGCAGTGCCTCGAGCGCAAACCCGGTGTTGGACATATCCGGCCGGCCGCGATTGCCATAACCCCAGCCGCCGTAGAAGGGATCGCTCTTGGCCACCTTTTGCGGGCTGTCCTTGGCGCCCTCGATCACAACTGCGCCTTCGCCATATTGCAGGCCTTTGAGGAAATCCTGGGCGGGCTTGATGGCAGCACTTGCTTCGGATGTGTTGACTTTGGCGAGCGCCGACAGACAAATCGCCGTGTTGTACACCGGCAACAGCTTGTCATAAAAGCCGCCGTCGGGCTGCTTCTTACTCAAGATGAATCCGACACCCTTGGCCACCGACGCGTCCTTGATCGTCACACCTTCGTGCATGAGCATGCCTTGCAGCACCAGCCCGGTGATCGCGGGAAACGTCGGCTGCCCCGGCGTCACACTCCACCCACCCGAAGCGTCCTGCTTGCTCTTGAGAAAGGCGATGGCTTTCTCGGCCATGGCTTTGGCCCTGGCTTGAGTTGATTCGACCTTCGCCGCGGCTTCGACCGGCACCTCAACTTTGGGTTGCTGGGCCAGCGCGATCGGCGACGTAAGCACGGTGCCGGAAGCCAGAAGCAGCGAGCAGATCAGGGTGCGCATGGGAATCTCCAGAATGAAAAAGGTCTCCGACGAGTTCTATCGAAGACCTGATGGTACCTGATCACATGATTCAGTGTTAGCGAAGTGCGGCTTCGAGGGTGGAGGAGATACCCGCATCGAGACCGGCATCGCTGGCGCGGGCGACCATTGCGAGGGCGTCTTCGTGACGACCTTCGGCCTGCATCAGCATGGCGACGGTGAGGTACGCCGAACCGGTGCGCATCTTGGCGGCGTAGCGTTCGGCTTCGTTGGTGATGTCGCGGAGACGGCCTGAGCCGATGCTCAATTCCGCGGCATCCACGGGCTGACGAGCCAGTGAAGGATCACGCTTGTAGGCATCGATCACCACGCGGACGGCTTCGCTGGTGTTCTTCTGCTCGGTAAGCATGATGGCGAGGATGCGCGAGGCGCGGACATCACCGGGGTTTGCGGAGATGTGAGCGGCCAACTGATCAACTGCCTCGCCGGGCTTCTTGTCTTTGATGGCCTCGAGGGCGGCCTGGTAGGGCGTCAGCACGATTTGCGTGGTGTCCTGCACCGTGGTGGTGCGCGTCGTCGTCGCAACAGGAACCTCTTCCACCACCACACGCTTGGTCACGACCGGGCGCGACACCACTGTGTTGCTCGGCGAATACACCGTGCGCACGATGGGCTGCTCGATCACCTCGGTGGTGTCCGACACGATCGTGGGCTGATACACAGGCCGCTCAATCACCACCGGGCGTTCAATCACAACGGGACGCTCCACCACGACAGGGCGATGCACCACCACCGGGCGCGACACGACCACAGGAGGACAGGGATCAACGTACACAGGACGTGAGATCACCCGGGGAGCGCAGTTGTCCACGTACACGGGACGATTGATCACAACCGGAGGGCAATGCCATACCGGCTGAATATTCGGGCGGCAGTCGTCATAACGACGCACATGATTGTGGCTGGAAAATGAAATCGACACACCGGAGCCATGCCGGTGGTCCGACCACGACGAGCGGCTGTTCCATCCGCCGCCGATGTGACCACGATCATGTCCGCCACTCCAGCCGCCACGGCCGTGACCACCGCGTGATGGGCCGCAGTCGTTGGAGGAGAACCCGGTGGAGAACGAAATCGAAGTGAAGCCATCAGCGCGAGTGGTGGACGGAGCACCGGCGATCATGGTGATCGCAAGAACTGTGGCGCTCATACTTCCCATCACGTTGCCAACCTTGCCATTCATGGCCCAATCTCCAGTGAGCGGAGTACGCCGCACGCGTGTGTTCAAGTGTTCTTTGTGATGCGTTGCGAACCAGCGAGTTCCGTTATTCCTGACGATCTTTTGGAGCAGGTGTGCTCCCTGTATTCGGCGGTGTTGTCGGAGCCGAGGATGGAAGAGGTGTCGTCGGTGTTGTTCCAACCGGATCAATCGCGGGAGGATCCTGCACCGGTGTCATGGCGTTGCGCAAGACAGCGACGAGCTTGGGGTCCAGACCGACTGCCTCGGCCTTGTTCAAGTTTGCCAGAGCAAGATCGGTGCGACCTTCGGCTTGCATGAGGATGGTGACCATGAGCCATGACGAGCCGGTGTTCATGCGATTGGAGTAACGCACGGCCTTGACCACCAGATCACGCAGGCGAGCGGACTCAATGCCCAGATCTGCGGCATCGATGGGCTCGTTTGCCAATGTGGGCATGCGGCGGTAGGCGAGTGCCAGGCGCGACATGGCCTCGGAGAACTCGGCGTTCTCCAAGTACATCACGGCCAGAAGACGCTCGGCGCGGAAGTCGGGGGACGCAGCGGAATCAGCCGCGAGTTCCTTCAAGTGCTTGTTGAGTTCCTTAATGGCTTGAGTGGTCTGCTTGGCGCGGACTGCATCCAGCGCGTGGTCATAAGTGGTGGGGACCGCGGGCGCCGGATCGGTCGGGACGCTGATGTACGTACGGCCATCGGAGCCGACGTACTGGGTGTACGGACCGTTGGAGACATTGGGGCTGACGCCGTAGTAGTTGACGCTGGGGTCGGGGCCCGATCCACCGAAAGACAATCCACCACCGACGCGGACGACGCGATACCAATAGGTTCCATCCCATGTCCAGCCGCGACTTGGGTACGGCCTCGACGAGCGGTACTCGTACGTGCACAAATTTCCCATCGCGTCGTAAAACCGGCGGGAAGAGCCGTAGTGGTTGTACCCGTGCCGAGTGTGCCCGTAGTAGTTGTTGTCCCACCCATACCACCCAAACGTCTCGATGTTGTTGTGGTGGTGGTGAGGGCGCGAGGGATAAATGACCACCGGCCGATCAAGGCGGGGACGAGGAAGGGGTTGGCCAGGTGAGGGCTGAACCGGCTGCTGAGGAGGGCGGCTGGGAAGCTGCTGCGCTGGCGGCTGCTGGGGTGTGGGGAACTTTGTGGGATCAGGGTTCGAGGGTGGGCCGCCACCGGTCCAGGGCGCGGTGTTGCCAGTTGTGGGAGACTGGGCAACCGCAGGAGCCGCGACGGCGGCAAGCATAATGCTGAGGGTCAGTCTTCGAGCCATTGTCCGATAATACATGGACGCACGACCTCCGAGAGCACACTTGGGAGACCGAACAGCTTGTGATTGGGGATTCATCTGTGCTCGACCTCTTTATGCTCAATCGCGAGCTCGAGATCGATACCTACGTGTCGGTCGCCGGGATTGTGCGGGTGGCAGCCGACGATGATTCTTCGCATTCTTATGACGCGGTTTTCGCCTTGCGGTTCCCTGTCGGGGCAGAATCGGGCCATTGGGACACGAGTCCGAGAACTGCATCTTCGAGGGTTTTGCCTTGATCCATATCCCAGGCCTGCTCAGCAAGGCGGCGTGCTGTGGTTATCTGACCTTGGATGGCACGCAGGTTGGCGGCGAGGAGGAGCATCTGGGCACCATTGGTGCCGCCGGTTCGCTTGGCTTGAGAAGTGAGGCGAGTCGCGGCGTCAGCAGCCGCTGGAGCCGATAACCCCCACGCGGATTCGTCTAGGTCAGCGAAAGCGGGAGAGAGGCGGAGGGCTTGAATGAAGCGGAGGACTGCTTCGCCATCCTGCCGCGATGCGAGATGGAGGACGGTGAGTGCGGAGAGGGCGGCACCATCGTCGGGGGATTGCTCGACGGTGGCGATGAGTTCATCGCGGGCGGCGGCGAAATCGCCACGGTCACGGAGGATGAGGGCCTTTTCCATGCCGGAAAGGGAGGCGATGCGGGCTTCTTCCCGATTGCGTTGTGCTTGGATGGAATTGTCTTCGATGAGTTTGGGGTCGAGTTCCTGCAGGTTGGTGTGCTGGGCGGGGGCGACGATTTGCCGCGGAATGGAGTAGACCTGGGGCTGCATGGTGCGGCGGACTTTTTGGAGCATGCCCGCTTCGCTGAGGAATTGCTGGACCGCCGCGGGGCGCTGTTCAACGGGAGCGCGGAGGGCGCGATCGCGCTCCTGCTGCCACTGTTGGGAGGAGCGGCCGAGGTAGGGGTACTGCTTGACCATGCTGCGGCCATAGGGGGTTTGGGCCCAACTGCTATCGAGGGAATCGCGGGGCGGGGGAATAGCTCCCTGCACACCATCGGCACCGACCTGGCCGGTGGTGGGAGGGCGTCCGGTTGAGCCGATGGGATCGGGGAGGGACAGCTTGAAGGTCGGGAGCTGCACCATGAGGGAGGGGATGCGGACCCAGACATCGACGCCGCCGATGTTGGTCTTGACGGGGACGCGCTCCCGCGGTTTGGGTGTGTATGGGATCGGAGTGCGAGCGCCGCCCCCACCCCCACCGCTGCTTCGTGCTGGCTGAGTTGCGGGCTCTGGGCGCCTGGGTGAGGTTTCGACGACTTTCCAGGGCTGGGGAGGAGCGGCGATTGTGCCGGGTGACTCGACGACCCAGTTACCGGGGAGGCCGGAGACGCGACCGGCGGGAACGACTGTGCCGCGATAGGTGGATTGCCATGTGCCGGGTTCGACGACAATGCCAGCACAGGCCGAACCGGAGATGGCGGCGACGAGGAGCAGCGGCAGTGCGCGCGAGTGGATCCGCATGAACATGACCGACCTCTCAGGACTCAGATGCTTGCTGGTGCTGCTTGGAGATTACCCACACATGCAAGTGGTACTGCGAGATTGGTGAGGTGGTTGCGGGGGAGGGAGGGTGAAGATGGCCCCACAAGCGGGGATGGCGGGTTCTGCCGCACCAACTCCTACTGGGTGCCGAACCGGTGGGGAATCGTTGAATCGGTGACAATGTGGGGGGGATTGGCAACATCAATCTATAGAAGGTTGCTATGCTCGCGCTGTGAAATTCGACCGCCTTCTCGGACTTTTCTCAGTAGACATGGGCATCGACCTTGGCACCTGCAACACGCTGGTGTCGGTCCGGGGCCAGGGCATCGTTTTGAATGAGCCCAGCGTGGTGGCCGTGAAGAAGGGCACCAATCAGGTTCTCAAGGGTGGCGACGCGGTGGGATGGATGGCCAAGGAGATGCTGGGCAAGACTCCGGGGAGCATCACGGCGGTGCGGCCATTGAAGGATGGCGTGATTTCGGATTTTGAGATCACCGAGGCGATGCTGTCGTATTTCATCCGCAAGGCCAATGGCAACACGCGGATTGTGCGGCCGCGCGTGGTGATCAGCGTGCCCAGTGGCATCACAGCGGTGGAAAAGCAGGCGGTGTATCAATCTGCAGAGCACGCGGGTGCGCGGCGGATTTATCTGGTTGAAGAACCGGTGGCGGCGGCGATCGGTGCGGGTCTGCCCTTTGCTGAAGCGACGGCGAGCATGATTGTGGATATCGGTGGCGGAACCACCGAAGTGGCAATCATGTCGCTGGCGGATATCGCGGTGTGTGAATCGGTGCGCGTGGCTGGCGACGACATGGACGAAGCGATCATCAACCACATGAAGCGCGCGTACAACATGATGATCGGCGAGCAGACGTCTGAACGGATCAAGATTGAGATTGGCTCGGCCGCACCCTTGGAGCAGGAGAAAGAACTTGAAGTGCGCGGCCGCGACATGATCAGCGGCATGCCGCGGAAGGTCGTGATCAAGAGCACTGAGATCCGGGAAGCTCTGCAAGAGCCGGTGCAAGCGATTACAGAAGCGGTGACGCGGACGCTGGAGCGGGCCGAACCGGAACTGGCAGCAGACTTGGTGGACAACGGCATCACGATGGCGGGTGGTGGATCGCTGTTGCGCGGACTGCCGCAGGTGATTGAGAAAGCGACGGGGCTGCCGACCAAACTGGCGGATGACCCACTGACGTGTGTGGCACGGGGAACGTGTATTTATCTCGAGAATCTTGAGTTGTGGAAGGACACGCTCGAGAACAACATGGATACGTGATTCAGGCGCACGCGAACTTCCTGCCCGGCATCGCTGTTGGTAGAAGTTGGCACTGATGATGAAGACCTACTCGTCCCAGTCATTCTTCAGTCGTAACGCGGTGGCGATTGTCGCCGGCGGCGCGGCGTTGCTGGGCCTGTTGCCAGCCAAGTGGCTGGGGTGGCTGGGTGGAGTGCGCGAGCCAGTGGCGGTGCTGGTGGCGCCGGTGTCGGGCCCGTTGCAATCACTCTCGGGATGGCTGAGGCCTGCTGAGCCGACTCATGCTGAGGCACAGGAACTGCGGCAATTGCGCGAGCAGCGCGACACCTTTGAGCGGCTGTATCTGCAATCTCTGGAAGACATCCGCAAATTGGAGACGATGTCGGCAGATATGGCGCGGTTTCGTCAGGCCAATCCGGGCGTGCGCGTCGACCCATTGGTGCGATCGGTGATTGCAGATGGGGGAGATCTTTCCAGCGGGATCGTGAAGGTTCGCGCGGGCACATCAGATGGCGTGACGACAGGCACGGTTGCGACGGTGCGGGGCGAGCACCTTGTGGGGCGCGTGGTGACGGTGAACGGCAAGACGTGCATGGTGCAGCCGATCACGACCAAGTCGGCGGGAGCGCTGGGCGTGGTGGTGCTGGTGACGATGCCGGGGCAGCCGACGCGAGGGCTGCTGGGTGCGCTCAAGCCGGTGGGTGATGGGACGCTGGCTGGTGATGTGAAGTATGAATTGGACCCGACGACGATGGCGCCGGTGACGCCACGAGTCGGGGACAATGTGCGTTTGCGGGATGATGAATCGTGGCCGAGCGCAGCACAGAACCTGCTCGTCGGGACGGTTGAATCGATTGCGCCAAGCCCCAGTGACCCGAATCGGCAACGGATCGTTGTGAAGCCGCGGATTGCGCGATTGGACCGCGTGGGCGAGGTCATGCTGCTGGTGACTGCTGAACCGGGGAGCGTGCCGGGTGGCGGGTCAGGAGGCACACCATGACCTGGGTTGGCTTTGCACTACTGACGTGGGTGCTGCTGGGCCTGGAGCTTGGGCTGCGGCGAATGCTGGAGATCGGGTCGACAGGGATTGCGCCGTCGTTTGTGTTTCCATTGATCGCGCTTGTGGCGATGGCGGGCACGCCGGGGATGGTGCATCGGGCGGCGTTGATTCTGGGACTCTTGATGGACCTATTGAGCCCGGTGGCGCTGGCGGATGGGCGTGGCGAGGTGGTGGTTCTGGGGCCGTGTGCGCTGGGGTATCTGGTCGCGGCACACTTCATGCTGAATTCACGCGGATTGATTGTGCGGCGGAATCCGTTGTCACTGGGCCTCATGGCGATGGCGGGGCATGCGATTGCGGGAATTCTGGCCTTGTTCTTTCTCTTCATTCGCAAGTGGATTCAGGGTGATGTGGCGATAGGCGCGGGAGCGCAGCTGCTGGCGGTGCTGGGATCGGCGGTGTACACGGGATTGATCGCCCCACTGCAGGGATTGGTGATGATTCCACTGGCATCGACGATCGGGTTGCAGAGCTTGCAGCAGAGAAGATTTGCACGGACGCGGTGAACCAGACTCACGATTCGCGTGGGCTGCCGATACACTGGCGGCATGAGTTCAGTTGCACAATCTGGATTGCACCTTGCGGTGGTGGATGATGGCTTTTCGCTAGGCCCATTGAATGACCTGCGGCCATCGTTCGATGTTCGCACGGGTGCGATGACGACGCTGCGGCGCATGGAAACCGTCCTGGGATTGACGGCTTCGCTGTGGGTGCCACAGAGCTTGAGTGCTTTAGCCAGGGAAAGACACTCGGATCGACTGATCAATGCGCTTCCCCCGGGTGTATCGAAAGTGTTGATTGTGAATGGGCGATGCGCCCTGCCACGGAGAGAATGGCTGGATGGGCGGGAGTTGCATCTTGGGGCGACAGTGCAGAATGCGGACGAGGCAATTGAGACGCTGCGTGTGTACACGAGTGGCGGGCACAAGCCGCTTGAAGCGGATGCGAAGATCCTGCTGTCGAGACCGTGGCATTGGCGAAGTGTGCGCGATGTGGCGATCAATACTGATTTGGCGCTCTTTGCGACGATGATTCCACGAATTGTGCCGCCGGCGACGTGTATCGCGTTTGGAACTTTTTCACTGCACGCGCAGGAGAACGTGAAGATCTATCCGGGTGTGACGTTTGACCTGGAGCATGGGCCGATCGTGCTGTATGACGGCGCGGTGATTCGCCCCGGTGTGACGCTGGTGGGTCCGTGCTTTGTGGGCGGGAATTCGCACGTGCTTGATAAGGGATTCATCAAGGCCAACACGGCGATTGGCCCCTGGTGCAAGGTGACAGGCGAAGTGGGCGGCACGATCATCCAGGGATACAGCAACAAGGGGCATGATGGGCACTTGGGTGATTCGTGGCTGGGGGAGTGGGTGAACCTGGGAGCGGGTACGACAAACAGCAACTTGTTGAACACCTATGGAGAGGTGATCTGCAAGGCGACGCCGCGATCATCGAACGAGCGAACGGGGGAGGTTTTCCTGGGTGCGACGATCGGCGATCATGTGAAGACGGCGATCTGCACGCGGATCATGACGGGGGCGATTCTGCACATCGGATCGATGTTTGCACAAGCGACGGCGGTGAGCGGAACGGTGGGCGGATTCACATGGGCGACAGATGCGGGGCAGAAGCCGTATCGATTGGACAAGTTTCTGGAAGTCGCGAGAGCGGCGATGTCGCGGCGGAAGATCACGCCGAGTGAGGCGTATCTGGCACGGCTCGCCGAAGTGCACGCGGCCCAGGCAAGCAGTGTTTCATAAGGCGAGCCGCGATGTCGACACTTTATCTGATTGATGGGTATGCCCAATTCTTTCGTGCGTATCACGCGATTCGCACGCCGATGACATCGCCGGTGACCAAAGAGCCGACGAACATGACATTCGGCTTTGTGGGGATGCTGATCAAGCTCTTGAAGGGCGAGGCGCCGCTGACGGATGAGGGAGCGGGAAAGCCGACGCATATCGCTCTGGCTCTGGACATCGGTGGAGATCGAGGGACGTTTCGCTCGCAGATATACCCGGAGTACAAGGCGACGCGCAAGGAGCCGCCCGAGGACCTTTTTCCGCAGGTGGAACGGTGCCTGGCGATGCTGAAGGCGATCGGACTGCCGGTGCTGGGGCAGGAGGGTTTTGAGGCCGATGACGTCGCGGCGACGCTGTGCTCGCGGCTGGCGCAGGATGAACCAACTCTTGCGATTCGGCTGATCAGCAAAGACAAAGACCTCAAACAGTTGCTATCAGAGCGGGTGGAACTCTTTGATATTCACACGGGCGATCGATTTGGCATGCAACGGCTGAAGGAGGAACTGGGGCTGACGCCGCCTCAGGTGATTGAGATGCTGGGACTGATGGGTGACACAGTGGACAATGTGCCGGGGGTGAACGGCGTCGGCGAGAAGACGGCGGCGGAATTGATCGGGACGTATGGGGATATTGATGGCGTGGTGGCGGCGGCGCGAGATGCGAAATCCAAGATCACGCCCAAGCGGCGCGAGAATATTCTGGCGGCGGCGGAACAGTTGCCATTGAGCCGGACGCTGGTGACGTTGCGGCATGATGTGCCGGTGACCTTTTCGCTCGATGATGCGCGGCGGGAGAAACTGGACCTGTCGCCATTGCTGCCGATTCTGAAAGAACTGGGGTTCAATCGCTATCAGGATGAGGTGCGCAATCTGATGGGATTGAAACCGGCCATGACGTTCGCGCCACCCGAGAAATCGGGCGCTACCGAAACCCCGCCCACTCCTGCAAAGCCCGAACCTAAGTCAAAGCCCGCTCGCAGTGACTCAGGTGGCGGTCTCTTCGATTCCGATTCCCTGTTTGCCTCTACCGCAGTCGCCACTCCACGCAGTGCTGAGGGGGATCATCATTACACCACCATTCGCACACAAGCAGAGCTCGACACCCTCGCCCGCCGCCTCTCCACCGCTCCCATCTTCGCCATCGACACCGAAACCACCGGACTCTCACCACTTTCTGCCGATCTGTGCGGCATCAGCATCTGCATCACTCCCGGCGAGGCGTTCTACATCCCTGTTCGCTCTCCCGCCCCCCACACTCACCTTTCCGAGGCCGCCGTCCTGGCTACATTGAAGCACGTCATCGAAGACCCCGCGCGTGCCAAGTGCGGCCACAATCTCAAGTACGACATGATGGTCCTCCGCCGCGCAGGTGTGATGCTCCGCGGCATCCATGGTCCGCTCGGCCATGACAGCATGGTGGCAAGTTATCTGGTTGATGCCTCGCGATCTTCTCACTCGATGGATGCCCTATCCCTCGCCCTCCTGCAGCGCACCAATATCTCCATCAAGGAACTCATCGGCAGCGGCAAGGAGCAGCGGACGTTTGACACGGTGGAGTTGGGGTTAGCGACGGAGTATGCCGCGGAGGATGCGGATGTGTCTCTGCAGCTCCGCAATACGCTGGAGCCGCAGATTCAATCCATGGGTCTCACAGATCTGATGCACGATCTGGAGATGCCCTTGGTGGAAGTGCTCGCCGAACTGGAGTACAACGGCATCCACGTGGATCCTGATGAACTGGATCGCCAACGTGCCCGTCTGCAGAGCCGCATCGATGGCATCCTCGCAGACTTGAAACGCGAATCCCTGGCAGCGCTTGATCGTGTCTTTGATCCGGATTCTCCCAAGCAACTTTCTGTCGCTCTCTTCAACAAGCCCGAAGACGATCCTCCCGGCCTGGGCATCAAGCCCGTGAAGAAGACCAAGACGGGGAACTCGACGGATGCGGAAGTTTTGGAGACGCTGGGGGAAGATGCGTCGATCAGCACGCCGATTCCCAAGTTGATTCTTGAGTACAGGCAATTGACCAAGCTGGTGAATACGTATCTGGTTTCGCTGAAAGAGGCGATCAATCCGCGCACCAAGCGCATCCATGCAAGTTTCAATCAGACGGTGGCTGCGACAGGAAGATTGTCGTCCAGCGACCCCAACTTGCAGAACATTCCGATTCGCACCGAGATCGGCAGAGACATTCGCAAGGCATTCATCGCGCCGCCTGGCCGCGTACTCGTCACCGCCGACTACTCACAGATCGAGCTCCGACTACTCGCCCATCTCTCCCGCGATCCTGCGCTCATCGCCGCCTTCAATGCCGGTGAAGACATTCACACAGCCGTCGCCGCCCAGATTCACAACATCCCGATATCCGAAGTCACCCGCGACCAGCGCTCTGGTGCCAAAATGGTCAATTTCGGCATCGTCTATGGCATCACTGCGTTTGGCCTCGCCCGCCGCCTTGGTGTCAGCAACGATGTTGCCGCCGAGATCATCGCCGGTTACAAGAAGCGCTTCGCCGGCATCACCACGTTCCTTGAAGAGTGCATCGATCAGGCGCGGCGTCAGGGATATGTCGAGACGATGATGAAGCGGCGGAGGCCGATTCTCGACATCGAATCCAATAACCCCTCACGCCGCGCACTCGCCGAACGCACCGCCATCAACTCTGTCGTGCAGGGCTCCGCGGCAGACCTCATCAAACTCGCCATGGTCGATCTGCATGCTCGACTCTCTCCCTCCGCCTCTCACCTGCGACAGGGAAAGCCAGCCGATATTCCCAATGTCTTGATGCTTCTGCAGATTCACGATGAACTCGTCTTCGAGTGTGATGAAGCCGATGCCCCACGCGTGAAGGATGTGGTGACGCAGCGCATGCAGGCCGCGATGACCATTGCCGTCCCGCTCACCGCCGATGCGCACATCGGCAAGAATTGGTTCGAAGGGAAATAGGCGATGACGCACTGCTCAGAACCTGCCACCACCTCCAACAAGTACCGCAACGTCCGTTCACATCAACGCTGAAGCAGCCAGGTCTCCGCGCATCAGATCAATCACCTGATCGCGCGTCCGAATAGTGATGATCTGCTTCCCGCGAATCAGCACTTCCGACGGCTTGGGTTGATCGTTGTATGTATTCGACATGCTCATTCCATACGCACCCGTGTGGAAGACCGCCAGCACATCATTCCGCTTCAATCGAGGCAGCATCCTCTCCAGTGCCAGAAAGTCTCCTGATTCGCAGATCGGTCCCACCACCGATTGCGGCATACACCCGCGAACATGCTCGGGTTCGTTCAACGACCGTGGACCCTGCCCCGCCTGCACACGCGCTGGCCAGATGAAATGAAATGCCCCATACAACGCCGGACGAACCAATGCGTTCATACCAGCATCCACCACGGCAAAGTGCGCCCGTCCGGTTCGCTTGGTGTACAGAACTCGCACCAGCAGCACACCCGCTTCGGCAACAATCCATCTGCCCGGCTCGAACGCGATTCGAGTTCCCGCCTCCGCCCTTTCCCTCAGCAGCGGAATCAGCGCTTTGGCATGCTCTTCCAGTGCGACACTTTGCCCGCTGCTGTAATCGATTCCAAACCCTCCACCCAGGTCCAGCGACTCAATTCGCGTTCCCTGACGCTCGATGTGACCGACTGCCTTCATCACTTCCTGAACACATCGCACATACGGCCGCGGAGACTCAATCATGCTGCCAATATGGGTGTGCAGTCCGCACAATCTGATCCACTTCTTGCCGCGCCATGCGCGAAAGATCCGTCCCGCCTGATCGATCGACACGCCAAACTTGTTGCGATTTGTACCGGTCGTGATGTATTTGTGCGTCTTGGCATCAACATCCGGATTGACACGGAGGTGACACCTCGCGACGACTTTCAGCCGGGCCGCCTCAGTCGCGATCACATCCAGTTCCTGTTCGCTCTCCACGTTGAAAGCGTGCACTGGTCCGCGCTGCGCACACATTTTCTTTGAAGCACCATCCAGCGCATCCCACACCAGCGAATGACGCCCATGCAGAGCTGCTCGAATCTCATGCTCCTGCTTCCCAACACCGGCAAACACCACGCGCTCCGTCGGAATTCCCGCCAGAAACGTCCGCTCCAGTTCTCCACCGCTGACAACATCCATCCAGCAACCTGCAGCCCCCAGGTGCCGCAGAATGTGAACATTTCCGCATGCCTTGACTGCATAACAGATCTGCGGGTGCAAAGGGGCAAACGCTTCCTGAAACCGCTTCACGCGCTGGCTCAGCGCCTCTGCCGAGTATGCGAACACCGGGCTTCCCGTTCGCTTTACGATCTCCTCCGCCGATACGGATTCGATCATCAGTCGACTGCTGCCGCTGCGTGAAACATACTTGATCGGTGACACATTCTGAAGCGACGAGGTTCGAGCCATGGTGCCCGGAGGGTACTCACAACCTCCAGCGTTTCAGCTCGCGCCAAGTGTCATCCCGATTCGCGTTGCGTACCCTTGTCCTTCTGTCGATGGAGTGCCTTATGCCACAGTGGATGCGTGTCACCGATGCCTTTGCCGCCGCCCCCGGAACCCCCCTCACCATCAAGGGATGGGTCCGAACCAATCGTGAGTCCAAGGCCGATGGCGGCCTTTGCTTTGTCGCGGTGTCCGATGGCACCTGCTTTGACCCCATCCAGGCCGTCGTCCGTTCCACCGTCCCCAACTTTGAACACATCCAAAAGCTCACCACCGGCTGCTCAGTCGAGATTGATGGCGTCCTCGTCGCCAGTCAGGGCAAGGGGCAATCCGTCGAAATTCTCGTCGATCCTGCTCAATCCGGCGCACTCCGCATCATCGGCGAAGTCGAACACCCCGACACCTACCCAGTCAGCAACAAGCGCCACACCTTCGAATACCTCCGCGAGGTCGCCCACCTCCGTGTGCGCACCAACACCTTTGGTGCCGTCGCCCGCATGCGTCACTGCATGAGCATGGCCGTTCACGAGTATTTCGACAAGAAGGGATTCTTCTACGTCCACACCCCCATCATCACCGCCAGCGACTGTGAAGGCGCTGGACAGATGTTCCGCGTCAGCACTCTGGACAGCGTCAACCGCAAGCTCACCGCCGATGGCAAGCACGTCGATTTCGGCGAAGACTTCTTCGGCAAAGAAGCCCACCTCACCGTCTCTGGCCAGCTCAATGTCGAGACCTACTGCTGCGCTCTCTCCAATGTCTACACCTTCGGCCCCACATTCCGCGCCGAAAACAGCAACACCGCCCGTCACCTCGCCGAGTTCTGGATGATCGAGCCCGAGATGGCTTTCTGCGATCTCAAACGCGATTCCGAGATCGCTGAAGAGTTCATCAAGCACTGCATCGATGCCGCCCTCACCAAGCGTGGTGACGACATGAAGTTCTTCGATGAGCGCATCGAAAACGGCATCGTCGCCCGTCTCAAGCACGTCCTCGAAACCCCCTTCCGCCGCCTCCCTTACACCGACGCCATCGACATTCTCCAAAAAGCCATCGCCGGCGGCAAGAAGTTCGAATACCCCGTCAAGTGGGGCACCGATCTGCAGTCCGAACACGAGCGCTACCTCACCGAAGAACACTTCAAACAGCCCGTCATCCTCATGCACTACCCCAAGGGCATCAAGGCCTTCTACATGCGCCTCGATGACAACTGCGCCCCCGGCCGCGAAACAGTCTCCGCCATGGATGTTCTGGTCCCCAAGATCGGCGAGATCATCGGCGGCAGCCAACGCGAAGAACGCCTCGACAAGCTCGACATGCGCCTCGATGAGATGAAACTCAACAAGGCCGACTACTGGTGGTACCGCGATCTCCGCAAGTACGGCACCGTCCCCCACGCCGGCTTCGGACTGGGCTTCGAACGTCTCATGCTCTTCATCACCGGCATGGCAAATATCCGCGATGTCATCCCCTTCCCCCGCGCCCCCAAGCAGGCGGAGTTCTGATCAGTTTCGCACGTTAGAGCGGACTTTTCCCAAGTACTCAGCCAGAGGTGAATGTGGACCATACCGGCCCGACCAACCCTGCCCCCCCGCCCAGCGAACCCGCGCCCCGCTCCGGCCTCTACAACGTGGTCCGCCCAGTCGCACCCGAACCCAAATCCGAAGCTCCCACGCCTCCCATCGATTGGCGGCGGCTCCACCTGTGGCAGATTCAACCCCTCCGCGATATCTGTGTCATCCTTCTGATCATCGCCCTCATCCTGCTTGGTCAGAAGCTCTCCCTCGTCACCGTCCCGATTCTCCTAGCCCTCACTCTGTCGTACCTCTTCGAACCGCTCATCCGCTTCGCCACCACCCGCTTGCGTTTCTCCCGCCCCTTTTCCGCCGCCCTCATCATCCTGCTCGCCTTTCTCATGGTCGTCGTTCCGGTGTTTGTCGGCGCGGCAGTCGGTATCTCTCAAGGGGTCCGCTACGCCTCCAAACTCTCCACCAACATCGACACCCTCGTCAAGAGCATCGAAGAGCCCGACAACCCCTCCTATCGCGCCGCTCTGCCCAGCGAAACCTGGCGAAAGATCCGCGATCAACTCGTCGATCACGAGAAGTCCCGCCTCCGCGGCGCACTGAAAGATGCCCGCGATGCCGCTCGCGATGCTCTGCAAACAGCCATCCCCGGCCTTAAGTCAGATCCCTCAAAGCCGGAGCTCCCAAAGCCAGATTCCCCCAAATCAGATTCGGCCAAAGCCGATCCAACCAAACTCAGCACACCGGAATCCGACACCGGCAAATCCGAATCTACGCCCCCCGATCAGATCACCATCCCCGCACCGACATCCAGCTCGCCCGCCGACACCAGCCCCATCTATGAGGGCGTCCGTTGGAGTGTCGACTGGCTCCGCATCAATGCCGGCACCCTGAGCAAACAAGCACTCTCGAGCGGCATCGACGCTGTCGGCTCCGTCACCGCCGCCGTCACCGGCTTTGGAGTCCTTCTCTTTCAGGCGTTCCTCACCGCCTTTTTCTTCTTCTCCTTCTCCACCAGTTGGCCCAAGGTCATCGCTTTCGGCCGCTCTCTCCTTCCCCACGACAACAAAAAGTCCATCGTCTCGCTCATCGAAAAGATGGACCGAGCCATCGCCGCCTTCATCCGTGGCCGCCTCACCATCTGCGCCATCCTCACCGTGCACTACAGCGTCGGCTACTTCCTCATCGGTGTCCCTGCACCCTTCCTTCTGGGCCCCATCGTCGCCATCCTCGCGCTTTTCCCATACATATCCGGCGTGGGCGTTCCTGTCGCCATTCTCTTGCTTTACCTCGAACCCCACACGGGTGTCCGCGCCGAGTGGTGGTGGGTCGTCTTCGCGCCCGTCGTCGTCTTCATGACCGCTCAGGCGCTTGATGACTACGTGCTTACCCCCACCATCCAGGGCAAGCACACCGATATGAACGTCGCCATGATCCTCTTTGCCTCCATCTCTGGCGGCTTGCTCGGCGGCTTCTACGGTCTGCTTCTGGCCATCCCTGCGGCGGCGTGCATCCGCATCCTCATCCTCGAAGTCGTCCTCCCCCGCATCAAGGCCTGGAGCGAAGGCCGCGCCCAAGACCTCCTCCCCATCGGTTCCTCCACCGCCGACAAGAAATGACATCCGCCCCAAGCAAAATGGCGGCAACTCCACTCCAACTCTGGCAATCGCTCCTCTCCCCCGACCACGCCGCGCTTATCAACGCCGCATCCGACGTCACCGCGCCCACACCCACGGCCATCGCCTCGCTCCGCAAGCTCGGTCCTGCGGAACTTGTCCCGCTGGCCCTCGATCTCGCCACCGCCCGCCGCAAACTGCTTCCCAAGTTCGGCTCTCGCGCCGCAACTATGTTCGCCGATCCCCCTGGCGCAGAGATGGCCTCATCGCTTGTAAGTGCCCAACACAAAGCCGCGCGCTTCACTTCATCCGCCCATCCGCTTCTGCACCCCATATTGGACCTCTGTTCCGGCATCGGTGGTGACGCACTCGGATTTCCATCTTCTGTTCCCCTGCATCACTTCGATCTCAATCCCATCCGTGGTTGGATGGCCTCCACAAACACCAGCCATCCTTACACAGTGGCCGATATCTCCACCATCGATCTTCCTCCCGGCGACTTTCTTCTCGATCCGGCCCGGCGTGACACCGCCAACCGCCGCGCCACATCCCCCGCCGATATCACCCCGGGTCTGGACTTTATCGCGGCTCTCGCTCGCTCCGGTCGTTCTGGCTGCACCAAGCTTGCACCCGGCATCGATCAATTCCTGCTTCCTTCGGGCGAATTGGAAATCCTCTCTGAAGATGGCGACCTCACTCAGGCGCTCTTCTGGAGCGGCTCACTGAGTCGGGGTGACACCCTCCGAACCGCGACACTCCTGTCGCGTTCTGGCGCAGCCGCCGCGACTCTCTCCGGCCTCCCCTCGCGCCCCGCATCCACTTCACCACCCCGCGCCCATCTGTACACCATCGATGCCAGCATCGAACGTGCAGGCATCATTGAAACGCTGATGCACACGGTGAAAGCCGAGCAGGTGCACCCCGGTCTTGGGCTCCTTACTTCAGACGCCGCCATCGCGCACCCATTCCTCACCCGCTTTGATCTGATCGCCGATTTGCCTTGGGACCAAAGGCCTGTCCAAGCCGAACTCTCTCGCCTCGGCGCGGGCACCGTCGATGTCAAAACCCGCGACAAACTCGTCGACCCCGATATTCTCGCCCCGCGTCTTTCCGGTACCGGCGATCAACCTCTGACTCTCTTCATTCTGCGCTTTGGCTCCACGCCCCGCACACTCATTACTCGCCGCCACATACTCTGACTCGATTGTCCTGAATTCGCACCCGGCAGACTCCCAATGCCTGCTCATGGTTCGTGTTTCTCCACATCGCTGGCCTCATGTGCTTTTCGCCGCGAGCATCGCCGGAGTATCTATCGCCATCCTGCGGTTTGACCTCATCGCCGGACGCCTCTATTCACAACCTCAGATCGGCCTGGCCGCTGCGCTCGCGCTCCTCGCCTTCGTCTGCATCGGCCTTTCCATCTTCTACCCGCGCCGTCGCATCGCACTCCTCGCCGTCTCGATCACTTTTCTGGCGTACTTCATCACCACAATCCTCATGGCGGAATGGCGTTTCTGGCACTGGACTCCCAGCTTCCTCTACAACCAGACTCCACCACCCCTCCCCGGAATCGTCTTCGCCACTCTCCTGATCTGCTTCTCCGTGGCACGCCTGATCGGTCCCTGGCGCATCGTCGCCTTGCCGCGAGTCGAAAGCCCGTGCCCCAAATGTGGTTACTCCCGCGCGGCACTCATCACACAGCCCTGCCCGGAATGCGGCACCCTCGAACCGATCACACCCCCGCGGTCACTCGACTCCTGACCACTGGCTCGATAATCGCCCCGGCCTTCTCCTGCATCTTGCGATAGTCCTGCAACGCGGCAACGCCCCACTCCTTCTCCCGCATTGCGGCGATCGCCCGCGCTGTCGCAGCAGCAGCCGCAGCCGTCGAAATCAAAGGCGTATTCAATCGCACTGCGGTAGCGCGGATCTTTCCCTCATCTGTCAAGTGACCTGTCTTGGTCGGCGTGTTGATGATCAACCCCACCTCGCCATTACTCATCAAGTCGATTACGTTGGGGCGCGCCCCCGTGCCGATCTTCTGCAACGTCGTGGTCTTGATTCCCGCGCTGGTGAGGAGTTCTGCCGTGCCACCTGTCGCATACACCGTGAACCCAAAGTTCACAAGTGTGCGCATCGGCTCGATGATCGCCTGCTTGTCATCATCGCGAACGCTGACGAAGACGCCGCCACTGGTGGGAAGCTTGGTTCCACCGGCGATCTGACTCTTGGCAAAGGCGATCGGGAAAGTCGTATCAATCCCCATCACCTCGCCCGTCGAACGCATCTCCGGACCCAGAATCACATCCACACCCGGGAACTTGCTGAAGGGAAACACCGATTCCTTGACGCTGAAGTATCCGTGCGGCTCGACTTCGCGAGCACCAAGATCCGCCAGCGTCCTCCCCATCATCACCTTGGCCGCGATCGCTGGCCAAGGCACGTGGACAGTCTTGGAGACAAACGGCACGGTGCGGCTGGCACGCGGGTTCACTTCCAGAATGTAGATCTCGTCATCCTTCACGGCGCACTGGATGTTCATCAGGCCGCAGACACGCAACTCCCGCGCCAGCGTGCGACCGATCTCCTTGATTCGCTCTGTGACCTTCTTGGGCAGCGAATAGGAAGGCAGTGAACACGCCGAGTCACCCGAGTGGATACCCGCGTGCTCGATATGCTCCATCAGGCCACTCACCAGTGCTCGCGCCTCGGCGCGGTGCGAACCTGTCGTAGCAAAATCCGCCACCACATCCACATCCACTTCGATCGCACTTCCCAGGAACTTATCAATCAGCACCGGCGCATCATCAAACTCACTCACGCCCAGTGCATTGGTCACAAAGTGCTTCAGCGCCTTCTCATCCGAACAGATTTCCATACCCCGCCCGCCCAGCACATACGAAGGCCGCACCAAGACCGGATACCCGATCCTCGCAGCGACCACCAGCGCCTCTTCCAGTGAAAGCGCAGTGCCGCTCGCCGGACGTGACACACCGACGCGCTCCAAAAGAGCATCGAATCGCTTGCGATCCTCCGCCAGATCGATCGAATCCAGCGAGGTGCCGATCAGAGGAACGCCCGCCGCCACCAGACCCTTGGCCAGATTCAATGGCGTCTGTCCACCAAACTGCACGATCACCCCATGCACCTTGCCGCCCGCATTCGTCATCCGCTGGCCATTCAACCGCTCGATGACGTTCAGCGTGTCTTCCAGCGTCAGGGGCTCAAAGAACAAGAGATCGCTGGTGTCATAATCCGTGCTGACCGTCTCCGGGTTGGAGTTGATCATCACGCTCTCAAAGTTCAATTCCTTGGCCGCGAAGGCCGCGTGCACGCAGCAGTAGTCAAACTCAATCCCCTGTCCGATGCGGTTCGGTCCGCCGCCCAGGATCACAACCTTCTTGCGATCCGTCAGTCGCACTTCATCATCGCCAGTCCACTCGGCCTGCTGCTTGGCTCCGGCAGTCGCCACCAGGTGCTTGGCGCCCTTCTCGTATGTGCTGTAGTAATACGGTGTGATCGCCTCAAACTCTGCGGCACACGTATCCACCAGCTTGTACACCGGCTCGATGCCCAACTCCACACGTCGCGTCCGCACCTGCAGAATCGTTTCGGGAGTGATCTTTCCCAGATACAGATTCGCCAACTGCGCATCTGAATACCCGAGCTGCTTGGCCTGAAACAGCGTTTCGGCTGGCACATCCTTCAGATTCCGGAACGAGCTCAGCACATCCTCAAACTCAACCAGTTGCTTGATCTGATCCAGGAACCAGGGATCGATGTGCGAAAGCCCCTTGATCTTCTCAATCGTCCAACCCATCTTGAAGGCATACCGCACGTAATACAGACGACCCTGGCTCGGCACCGCGAGTTTGCGTGCCAACTTATCCAGCGGAATCGGCCACTCAATCGGCGACCCATCCGCTGTGCGCAATCCCGTCGGGCTCTCGGTTCCGGTGCCGGGCTTGGCACCCGGTGTCACATCCAGCACCAGCTGTTCACGCTCCACCGCCCGCATCGCCGCCAGCCACTTGTCGTTGCGATCCAGCCCCAGGCCGAACCGCTTCACATCCATCGAGCGGATGACCTTCTGCACGCTCTCCTTGAACGTCCGCCCAATCGCCATCGCCTCACCCACGCTCTTCATTTGCGTGGTCAGCGTTTCATCCGCCTCCGGGAATTTCTCAAAGGTCCAGCGCGGCATCTTGGTGACGACGTAATCGATCGCCGGCTCAAAGCACGCGCTCGTCGTCCCCGTAATGTCGTTCTTCAATTCATCCAGTGTGTAGCCAATCGCCAGTTTCGCCGCGATCTTGGCAATCGGGAACCCAGTCGCCTTGCTCGCCAGCGCAGAGCTGCGCGACACCCGCGGGTTCATTTCCACCACGACCATCTCAAACTTGCCATCTTTCGGCGCCGGGTTCACCGCAAACTGCACATTACTGCCACCCGTCTCCACACCTACCGCGCGCATCACCGCCAGCGCTGCATCGCGCATCGCCTGATATTCCTTGTCCGTCAATGTCTGAATCGGCGCCACCGTGATCGAATCGCCCGTGTGCACACCCATCGCATCAATGTTCTCAATGCCGCACACGATGATGCAGTTGTCCTTGCGGTCCCGCACTACTTCCAGCTCATATTCCTTCCAGCCAATCACGCTCTGATCGATCTGAACTTGGGTGATCATCGACGCCGCCAAGCCGCGGCTGACAATGTCACGATACTCATCTAGGTTGTACGCGATGCCACCGCCAGTTCCACCCAACGTAAATGCCGGACGGATGATCGCTGGCAAGCCGATCTCCTTGAGAAACTCCTCTGCGTCTTTGAGCGTGTTCACCGTCTTGGCCTTGGGGAGTTTCAAGCCGATCTTCTCACAGATCTCCTTGAAGATCTGCCGGTCTTCCGCGCGGTGAATCACCTCGCGGTTCGCCCCGATCATCGCGATCTCAAATTCCTTCAGTGTGCCGTTATCCCATAAGGCGCACGCCGTGTTCAACGCCGTCTGACCACCAAGCGTCGGCAAGATCGCATCAATCCGGAATGAATCCGGCTCACCCCGTGCCGCGCGGCTGTTCTCATTGATGATGATCTTGCGCACTGCCTCCGGTGTGATCGGCTCGATGTACGTCCGGTCGCTGAACTGCGGATCCGTCATGATCGTCGCCGGATTTGAATTCACCAGCACGACGCGATACCCCTCCGCCTTCAGCGTGCGGCAGGCCTGCGTTCCCGAATAGTCAAACTCACACCCCTGCCCGATCACAATCGGCCCGGATCCGATAACCAGAATCGTCTTGATATCAGTGCGCTTGGGCATTGGTCCCCTTCAGGCAGGAGGTGGCGGATCGCTCAGTGCGGATTGGGCAAGCGTAGGAATCTCACGGCAAAAAAGCATGAGACAAGGCCCGCGTTGACGTGGAATTGTCACTTGGCCCTTCCAAATCTCTGCAACCAACCAAGGAAGTTTCCTGCATAACATTCCCCGACCCAATTCTCGTCCCCGATCCACAACCGACACCCATGCACCAGGTCACCACCACATTCATCAAGCGGCTGCGGTCCAACGATCAGGCCGCATGGTTCGAGTTGTGGCAGACCTTCGGCCCTGTCATACGGGCCCAGCTTTCCAAATGGGGGCGCGGCCGCATCGGGCCAGACACCGTGCAAGACCTCTCGCAAGAGACCCTCGCGGCACTTTCTGAAGCAATAGATCGCTACGACCCGGAACGTGGAGCCAGATTCTCGACGTGGCTCTTGGCCATCGCCAAGCACGTCTTGGGTGATGAGATGGACCGTCGCATGGCGCAGAAGCGTGGCGGCAATGCGCCCCGCGCCGCCTCACTCGACGATTCCTGGATGGGCTCATCCTCAGACCTCCCTGTCGATGACGCCTACGAAGCCGCCGTCTTCCGCGCCAAGGTCGAACGCGCCATCTCGCTGGTGGAGCGCGAGACCGAGTTTCTGGACTTTGCCATCTTCCGCCTTCGCGTGCTTGAGAATCGTCCGGGTAAGGAAGTTGCCGACGCTGTGGGAGTTTCCGAGCCGACAGTGTCTCGCCGCCTGGCGAGGGTGCGTGAACTGCTGCGTCAGCGTCTGGCTGAGGTGGTGGAGACTTACTCCTTCACCGACGATGAGCGCACCGAGCCAGCCAAGCAGGGGTTGCGCCTGCCCACGCAAGCGCCGACCGCACAGGAAGATGCTGAGTTCGATGATGCCGTGGCCAACGTCTATCACCTGCAGATGGAGTTGCGCGCAGCCGATCAGGCCGAATCCACTCGCGCTGATGGCTCACGTCTGAAGGGGTAATCCACCGTGGGGCCGCTGGCCTGGGGCATTCTCGGAACGCTCGCTCTGGCACTCACCATCGTGCTGGTCGTGGTATTCGTTGTCTACGTCTTCATTCCCATGGGCAAAGGCCTGCGCTACCTGGGATTGCACATCTTCCGCTATCTCAAGAACACAATCGTGGATTCGCTCAAGGCGATCGGCGCGCTGGTGATGGCGACATTTTGCCTCACGGGTGCGACGTTCGCACTCATTCTCGCACGCCTGGAATCGGCCCGCCATTACCGAGACGAATTCACCCGCGAACTCGGCGTGATCGGAAAGTGTCTGTATCGCGTATTGATCGGCCACCCACTGCGCCTGGTGGGTCTGGGCCCGGCACTCGACAGCGTGGAATCACGCCTGCCGGATGTGATAGCCCGTTCCCCCGGCGCTTCGGCCAAGGCCGGCAACGCCTCGCCGGGGCGCACCCGCCAGTTTGATGGGTACACCATCGTCGCAACGCTTAAGGGTGGCGGTTCCGGCGCGCGGCTGTACGTGGCCCAGCCGGATGACACGCAGCGGGAAATCTTCCGCCGTAGCGGCGCAGGAGAAGTCGATCGCGTGGTCATCAAGTGCTTCACCTTTGGCGATGGAATGGGTGTGCCGGAACTCCGCCGCGAAACCCGCGCGCTCGACGCAGCCCGCGATCTGGGACTGGTCTTGGCCGATGTTGATGAGCCAGAACGTTTCTACTACGTCACGCGCTTTGTACCCGGCGATCGTCTGAATCGCGTGGTGATGCGCCTGCACGAAACCAGTGGCGAGGAAGGCCTGCACGGTGATCAGCTCGTGCTGGCCATGTCGCTGGTGGCCGACCTTCTGCGCACCCTCGATCGCTACCACAAAGGTGGTCTGTGGCACAAGGATGTGAAGCCCGACAACATCATCGTGAACGAAGAGGCCGACACGGCGGTGGCGCACCTCGTGGACCTGGGGCTGGTGACGAGTCTGCACTCGGGACTGACTTTGACGACGCACGGCACCGAGTATTTCCGCGATCCGGAACTGGTGCGGCAGGCACTGCGCGGCACCAAGGTGGACAAGATCGACGGGGCGCGGTTTGATGTGTACGCCGCGGGAGCAGTGCTGTACAGCGTGCTGGAGAATTCTTTCCCTGCGCACGGGTCGCTGTCGCGCTTTACGCGGAAGTCACCGGATTGCCTGCGCTGGATCGTGCAGCGGGCGATGACCGATTATGACAAACGCTATCGCTCGGTGGCGATCATGCTGGCTGATCTGGAATGGGTCGCCAGTCAGCCCGATCCTTTTGCGGCCAAGCCAGCCCAAATGCCGAGCATGCGCGATGCGATGGAAGAGGGTGACCTGCCACCGTTGACGGCACTGGAATCATCAGAGGGTGCCGCACCATCGGTGACGGTGATTGTGAACGATGAGCCGGAAGTGCCGCCGTCGGAAACAGCCACACTGGATGATCACATCTCCGCAAGTCATAGCGGCAAGGGAATTCCGGGTCTGTTGAGTGGTTCAGGTTCACCCTTGATTCCGAAAGCCCCGACAGTTGTGCAGCCAGTTGCACGCCCCATGGCAAAGGCAATCACCGCCTCAATTGCAACGCCCGCGCTCGGTGCCCTGGAGACCAAGGGTTCGGCATCGCGCGGTCTGCGAACGGGATTGGCAACTGCGACAACAGCCAAGACCACAGCCAAGAGCGCACCGAGCACGCGGCGGGCAGCGCGCCGGACGGCTGTGATGGCCACCGTGGTGATCGGCGCCGCGATGGGACTGGGAATCTACATCGGGCAGGTGCTGAAACCCTCGTTGCCCAGCGCCGAAGTTGAATCGGCGACAACGGCGACTTCGCTCGATCTGTCATCAGATGCGCAGGCGGCGCTCCTGCCCAGCGCGTTGGGGCCGGAGGCAAGCGCACGAGCGGCACTCGCCGCGTTGCAGCGTACGCAGCAGGCCAAGATCGCCGGGGAATTGGCAAGGTTCATCTCCAGGCAGGCGCGGGTGATTTCGGATGCCTCGGGATTAACAGCGCCCGAGACCAAGGCGACCGTCGCGATGTCGCCAGAAGAAGAAGAGTTGCGGGCGCGAAACGCAGAGGTGATTGCATCACCGATTTCGGTGTCGACGCCTTCTTCACTTTTCACACTGGCAGAAGAGTTCCGCCGCGCGATGGGGGATTCGCCCAAGTCGGCTCGAGTGGCGATCGTGTGCGATTTCACCACACCCTTGACGGCAGAGCAGGAGTCGGCGGTGGCGTTTCCGCTGCTGGGGTTGCTGTGGTCAGACATTGATCTGATCGGGCGTTATCCCAACAACCCGGTGAAGGGCGATGCGCTGCGTGAACATCGGGCGCTGGTGTCGGCGTTGTCGGCGATTGCGGCACCGGTGGGCCCGTCGGCAGCGACGACCAAGCAGGCGGTGGCGCAATGGCTGGTGAGCAATCCCAGGTATGACGCGGCAATCTTTGTGCACCAACCCAGAAGTCGATCAGGCCAGGCCCCTGCGTTTGAATTTGTGGTTGTCTCCCCGACGCTTGACGACCTTGACGATCGTCGCCGCGAACGCGTGGTTGAAGTGCTCCGTCGTGTGGTCACGTCACTCTCTCCAACACGCATGAACAAAAAGTCCTGACTGTCGCGGACAGCATTTCAGAGAGCGCACAGGCGAATCCGTGCGCGATGCGCGGTCACGCCGCAAAGTTCCGTCCCGATAACTCCGCACAAGATTTTCATCCCACGCCTGCAAGATTCTCATTGGGTGCGGCATATGTAGGTGCAGGACGCCTTCAAATCCGCGTCCCACCGAGCACAAAACCATCGACCAACAAGGCAGGCCCCTCGCCCGCCATCGATGCCGCTCGCACCAAAAAGACTCGGAGATTCCCATGAACACTCGCACCGCACTCGTCGTCCTCCTCGCCACCACCGCAGCCGCCTCCGCCGCCATCACCGGCACCGGCGGTGCTTGCACCCAGATCGGAGCCCCCGCCTCCGCCTTGCCGGGAGCACTCATCGGCCCTCCTGCCTACGCCTGGAACGAACAGCTCAATGTCAACACCGCTTCCACAGCCGTCAACATCGCCGCCAACGGCTTCTTCTCGGGCGGGCCATTCTCCACGTTCGCTGGCGGACTCTTTGATTCACACATGATTCACTTTGACGCTTCCAGCGGCGTGGCCATGGTCTCCGGCTCCGTCACTTTCAACTCCAACATCATCGCCGTCATCTACGACGAAGCTCTTCTTTCTGCCTCGGATGCAACCTTCGGCGCTGGTGGCACCACCTACTTCAATAATCCCAATCGCTCCTATTCCGCCAACACCATGAGCCCTGGCACATGGCTCAACATCGTCGGCAACACCATTTCCTTTGACCTCTGGGCCATGCAACCAGGCAACTACATCGCCGAAGTCCGCGTCCTCACCCACGCCGTTCCCACCCCGGGCTCACTCGCGCTCATGGGCCTCGGCGGTCTGGCTGTCGCCCGTCGTCGGCGCTGAATCCGTCACCAACCTCCCTCCTGCTCTCCTCTTTCAACTTTGAACTTTCAACTCATAAAGGATTGACCAATGAAGACTCTCGCCTCACTCACCGCTCTCTCTCTCGTCGCCGCCGCTTCGAACGCCGCCATCACCGGCAACACGGGCATGACCACCTACCTCGCCACTCCCCCCGTTAACGCCCAACAGTTCGCTCTCACTGGCATCACTGCCTACTGCTGGAACGAGCAGACCAACGTCAACAGCTCGGCAACCGTCGTCAACCTCACTGCCCCCGGTACCTACACCGGACCCGGAGCCAACGTCGGCGTGGTCAGCGGCCTCTTTGAATCGCACTTCATCCACTTTGACCCCAGCCCCACTCCTGGCGGCGTCGGCGGCAGTGTCTCCTTCTCCGCCGCGATCCGCGCCGTCATCTACGACGAGAATCTCCTCACCATCTCCGATGGCCCCTTTGGCGCAGGCGGCACCACCTACGCCACCGGCAATCCCTTCCGCAGCACAAATGGCAACGCACTCGGCGGAAACGTCATCACATTCGCCGGCAACACCATCAATTTCCAACTCGGTGTCTTCCCCGGTCAGCTTAATCGAATGGTCGAAATCCGAGTCCTCACCGACGTCGTACCAACCCCCGGCACCGGTGCCCTTGCCCTCGCAGGCACCCTCCTCGCCGCCCGCCGCCGCCGAGCCTGAATTCCCAAATCCCCACGTTCCCGGACTTTCTCTCTCTTTCCATCCCGATTCTCCACGCCACAGGTGACGTCTCGTGCGTCACTTGCCGGCGTTTTCCCAATATTTAACCCCGCCCCCCTTGCACCATCTTGTATAGTGCCTCTCTCGTGGACTCATGGACGGTTGTTTCATTGGAGAGAACAAATGCGATTCACCCCCCTGGCCTCCCTGCTCCTCGCAGGGTCTCTGATCACGCCCCTTGGTCTTGCCCAATCTCAATACGGCAATGACCAGCGCACCACCCTTCCCGAAACCGTCGGTCAACCCGTTCAGGGCCCGGCGCCCATCATCGAAACCGTTGATCAGATCATGCAGCGCGAGTACCGCTCGCCGGTCGTTGATCTGACCAAGCCCCGCTCCATCATCGTTGATGCCAAGCGCGAGGCCAAGATCGCCGCCGTCAACCCACCCATTGACGAATCGCGCTGGGCGATCGATCACCCCTCGCCTCGCGTCCCCTTCTGGCCCTTTGATCCGTCGGTTCCCGCCGTGCACGATCAACCCTCGGCATTCCGCATCGGTGGCAACTCCTTCGACCCCGCCGCCATCGGCATCAACTTCCTCGCCACCTCGCGCGCCAACGCCAGCCCCGGATACGTTCCGCCCGACACGCACGGCTCGGTCGGTCCAACCCAGATCATCGTCCACGTGAACGGCTCGATCCGCCTTTTCAGTAAGACCGGCGTCCTCGGCGCCCTCAACGCCTCCAGCGATGTCTTCTTCAACTCCGTCCGCGCTGGCGGCTCGGCTGTCGATCCCCGCACGTACTACGACCCCATCTCCCAGCGCTGGTTCGTCTCCGCCATCACCACGACCAGCCCTAACCGCGTCCTCCTCGCTGTTTCCAATGGCCCAACCATCACCGGCACGTCCTCCTTCGCCTTCTATGGCTGGGTGCAAGACACCATCGGCACCCCCGGCGCCGATGCAGGCGCACTCTTTGACTACCCCTCCCTCGGTGTCGATCGCCACGCCATCTACATCGGTGGCAACGTCTTCGGCGGTGGCACTCCTTCGGTCTTCGTCATCAACAAGGCCAGCGCCCTCAGTGGCGGCCCACTCACCATCACCGCCTTCCGTCAACTCGGAGCCATGAACGCGCCGATGGGATGTTCCAACACCTCCCTCACCAGCAACTTTGGATACTTCATCGGATCCGGTGGCAATGGTGTGCTCACCATCCGTCGTATCAGCAACCCCGGTGGCACACCCACCATTTCCGCCGCCATTTCCCTCACGGTCCCCTCCACTGCTGTCCCGCTGACCGTGCCTCAGGCCGGTGGTGGCAGCAACCTCTCCGGTGTCGATCAGCGCCTCATCGGTGGTCAAATCCTCCGCAACCAGTTCAGCACCACCGCCGCCAATGACCGCACCCTCTGGTGCAGCCACAACATCCAGGTCAACTCCTCCGGCGTTGGCGGTGCTGGCGGCACCCGCAACGGCATCCGCTGGTACCAGATCGGCAATCTCGATGTCACCCCCACGCTGGTCCAATCCGGCACCGTCTTTGACACCGCCGCCAGCAATCCACGTTACTACTGGATGGGCATGGTCGCCATGAACGGCCAGGGCCACGCCGCCGTGGCCGGCTCAGTCTCCAGCACGCTCACCTTCCCCAACGTCGCCGTCGCCGGTCGCCTCCGTACTGACACTCTTGGCACCATCGGCGCCCCTCAAGTCGCCACTGCCGCACCCGGCACCTACAACGCCGGTGGCGGCACGCAACGCTGGGGCGATTACGCCGCCGTCGCACTCGACCCCGCGGATGAGCAGACCCTTTGGGGCTTTGCCGAGCTGTCTCGAGGCGGTGACCAGTGGGGCGTGCAGGTTGTCCAACTCACCGCCCCGGCACCCAGTACGCCCACCAGCGTCTCACCCACCAGCGCGAATCGCGGCACCTCGCTCAGCGTGCAGATCAATGGCACACCCTCCGCTGGCTCTGAATACTTCAACACTGAAGATGCCAACGCCAACAAACTCAACGCCTCCTTCAGTGGCCTGGGCATCACCGTCAACAGCGTCACCTGGGGCGGCCCTCTGCAGGCCAATCGTGCCACCGCCAACATCACCATCTCCCCCGCCGCTCCCGTCGGCGCACGCTTCGTCACCGTGACCAACCCTGATGGTCAGGCCGCCTCCTCGGGCACCGCGCTCTTCACCGTCACGGCTGGCTGCGCTGCCGACTTCAACAGCGACACCGTGGTGGACTTCTTTGATTATCTAGACTTTGTTGCGGCGTTCAGCAGCAACAACGCCAGTGCCGACTTCAACGCCGACACGACGATCGACTTCTTTGATTATCTGGACTTTGTCGCCGCATTCAGCAACGGTTGCTGAAAAAGCTGTCATTACAACAACATCATGACTTTTGTAGAGGGCCGGAAGCAATTCCGGCCCTCTTTGTTCGTTGAGCCAGCACGTTCAGGAGATTTCTGACATGTCGCACCTGGGCTTGATGACAACCGGAATCGCACTCGCTTTGACACAGGTGGCGGGATCGGCCTGCGGCGCGATTCCTTACGACTTTTCGGAAGTGACGATGCTGGCGCAGCGGGCGGTGACAGGTGCAAACGGCGGAGACCCGATCTCCGGATTTGACCTGCGGTTCATGCACCGTGGTGAAGTGGTGTTTCACCAGGCATTTGGTGCGTGGTCGATCAATCGGGTGTGCCCGGCGGATTCGGCGAGCAAGACGGTGTCGGGCGCGGTGATCATGTCGCTGGTGGACAGTGCGCCTAATCCATTCTCACTGGACACGAGGTTGCAGACCTATGTGCCGCAGTTTAGCGGCGTAAAGGCGTTTATCACAATTCGTCAGTGCTTTGCGCATACGAGCGGACTGGCTTCTTCGGCTGTGGTGGGCGATGACACGGTGACACTGCAGCAGGCCGCGCTTGAAATCGCGGCGGGCGGGCAGAGCAATTTTCCGGGGTCGGTGTTTTCGTATGGTGGGACGAGCATGCATGCGGCGGGCGCGGTGGCAGAACTGGCTGGCAACGCGCCGTGGAACACGCTGTTTGCGCAACGGATTGCGGGCCCACTGGGGATGACGTCGACAAGTTATGTACTCACTTCGCCAGCGAACCCGCGAATTGCTGGCGGGTGTCAATCGAATGCGACAGACTTTGCAGCGTTGATGGAGATGCTGCGAAGAGGAGGATTGCACCGGACAGCGCAGGGCGATGTGCGGGTGCTGAGCGCGGCGAGCGTGCAGGCGATGTTGACGCGGCAACCGGCGCCGGATATCCCGGTGGCGAACAGCCCGCTGGATGGAAGCAGTGATTATGGAGTGGGGATCTGGCTGGATCGGCGCGATAGCGAAGGAAGATTGACTGGCGCGCTGGCGGCGGGCGCGCGGGGATTTTCGGCGTGGATTGACCTGGATGATGAGGTGGCGGGAGCGTTTGCAACCGATCGCTCGCAGGCATCCAACGTGCAGATTTCGCTGGATCTGATTCGCGATGCGATCGGGCGGGCAGTGCGCCAGCATGATGCATGTGTGCGCGCAGATGTGAATGGTGATGACAGCGTGGACTTTTTTGACTATCTGGATTTTGTTGACGACTTTGCAGCAGGAAGAATTGAGGCGGATTTCAACGGCGATGGGGTGCTGGATTTTTTTGATTATCTGGATTTTGTGGCAGTGCTTAGCAGTGGGTGTTAGGGGAACCCCTTGGCTGTTTCCTACAAAAAGTGATTCACGCGCGGGAGTCGCCGCGACGGATCTCGCTTGAGTGCTACCGATATCAGGAGATCAAGCGATGCGTGGACTCAAGCGTTCGACATTGGCGATGAAGTTGATGGTTGTTGGCATGGCGATGACATTGGGAGTAATTGCCAATGCAGATCCATGTCCGGATGCGACAGATGTGATTTTGACCGGGTTGCCGTGCCTGGGTGATGGGCAGTTGTGTGGCAATCGCTTGGAGATTCCCTTTGACTCCTGCGGTCTATTGACTCTGGAATACACCACGGCCTCTTCACATTGTTCGGATATCGGCATGCTGGTGTATCTGGATGGCGTGTTGGTGGCGACCACAGATCCATTGCCCCCTGGGACAGCTTCGCCGGTCTTTGATCTTGGCCCGGTGTCACCGGGTTCGCACGTGCTTTCGCTGGAGGCCTACGGAGTCGTGGGCGGATGCAACCAGGGGTTCCTGGAATCCTGGGGCGGATTCATCACACTTCATCGATGCGTGGAGCCGCCGGAGATCGTGACATCGCCAGGTGCAGTAGCTGCGTGTCCGGGCATCGACGCCTCGTTTGCTGTGACCAACAGCGGCTCGGCACCCTTTGGATTCTCGTGGGAAGTTGAAGATCCTGCGGCGCCGGGGACATGGTTGCCGCTGACCGATGGCGTGCTGGAGATCGGCGGCGTTCCGGTTGGTGTTGTTTCCGCATCGGATTCGGCGAGCATGGTCTTTAGTTCGCCCACTGCACAATTCAACGTGATCTTTGCGACTGGTGCAAACTTCCGTTGCACGGTAAGCAACTCATGCTCCAGTGCGACGAGCGATGCGGCGAATTACAACGTGTGTATCGCCGACTTCAACTGTGACGCGTCGGTCGACTTCTTTGACTATCTGGATTTCGTGGCGGTATTCGCCGAGAATGGACCGACTGCGGATTTCAACGCGGACACAGTGATTGACTTCTTTGACTATCTGGATTTTGTAGCCGCGTTCAGCAGTGGATGTTGAAAGCTCGATGGTCAGGACCCTTTGAGACGGATGTCGTGAGTGAAGGACCATGTGCCCTGGGCATCGCGCTGACGCTCGACGATCACGGTTTCGCGATCGAGGCTGCGGCGTTTGGCATCGGTCACCAGCGGATCATCATCGAACCAGAAGGTGATGTAGGTGTGCGCGTGCACGGCGGCATCGACATGAAGATGGATGTGTTCGGGATCGCCTGTGCCGGGATAGGGGCCCGGGCGGATGGTGGTGAAGGAGTAGCGGCCCAGGTCATCGGTGATGGCGACTGCGCGGAGGTGGTGGATGGTGGTGTCGGTTGAGGGGTCGGTACAGGGGTCAGCGTGGAACGGGTGAAAGACGCGGTGAAGTAGACGGCGAGGAAGACCGAAGTTGCCGTAGAGACGGACAAAAGGAAAGGTGTGCGCATGAGAGCTCCGTTTCAAGAGCGTGATACGCCGGAGCGAGAAGCGAGTTCTGTCACACCTTGAATTACCCGGCGATGACGGCCGCGGCATCGGAGAGGATGCGTTGAGCAAGGTCGGGGGTGGGAGCTTCGGCGATGAGGCGCATGATGGGTTCGGTGTTGGAAGCGCGGACATGAAGCCAGGCGGCGCCACCGGAGGGTTGGGGGGCGCGGCCGTTCTGCTCGCCGTAAGTGGACCAATCGATGCGGACACCATCGATGGTGTTGACGGATTGGTCGCGATACGCGGCGGCGATCTTGGCGCAGGCGGGGTTGGCATCTTCCTTGCGCGCCAATTCGACCTTTTGTTTGACGATGGCGTAGGAAGGAATTTCACTAACGAGCTGGGAGAGAGACTTTTTGCTGCGGGCCATGAGTGCCAGGACCAGAGCCATGGCGCCGAGGGAATCGCGGATGTAGGTGATGGCGGGATAGATGACGCCGCCGTTGCCCTCGCCGCCGATGATGCACTTGTTCTTCTTCATCACTTCGACGACGTTGGCTTCACCGACTGCGGAGCGGAGAGAGCGTGCACCAAAGGATGCGCAGAGATCATCGATCATGCGACTGGTGGACATGTTGACTGCGGTGGAGGAATTTTTCTTCACACCGCCGAGCTCGAAGAGCGCGCGTGTCGCGAGAACGAGCGTGTATTCCTCGCCGATGAAGCGGCCATTCTCATCGACCAGTGCGAGTCGGTCGGCATCGGGGTCTTGGGCAAAGCCCACGGCGGCCTTGGACTTTTTGACGGCCTTGGAGAGAGAGGTGAGGTTTTCGGCGAGGGGTTCGGGAGTGTGGGGGAACGGTTGGCCGGGTTCATCACCGTGGACTTCAACGGTGCATCCCAGAGAGCGCAGATAGGCGGGAGCGATGGTGGCGCCCGCGCCATTGACGCAGTCGAGGACGATCTTGAACTTGGCCTTTTTGATGGCCGCGCGGGCCTTGAGCGCGTTGACGACGGCATCGACCTTTTTGCAATGGATCTTGGTGGCATCACCGGCGGAGTGGCAGACGACGCCGATGTTGTCCCACTGAGCAAGTGTGGCGGAATTGGACTTGTAGATGTTGATGATCTGGTCGGCGGTGGCCTTGTCGGGGGCGGCGGCGGAGACCGCGCTCTTCTTGGCATCGGTGTCGCGGATGAGACACTTGAGGCCGTTCCATTGCTGGGGGTTGTGGCTGGCCGTGAAGACCATGCCGCCGGCGGCGGAAAGGTGATCGACCATGACGCCGACGGTGGGAGTCATGGCGATATCGATATCGACGACATCGCAGCCGGCACCGGTCAGGCCAGCGATGGCGGCATCGCGGACCATGGTGCCTCCGGGGCGGCCATCGCGACCAACCACGACGATGGGGCGCGATTTGGATTTGCCTTTGTGACGACTGACGACAAAGGAGCCGAAGGCGGCGGCGAATCCGGCGGCGACGGATGGGGAGAGAGAGGCGCCGACGATGCCGCGACAGCCGGAGACCGAGAGCATGAGGGGGGCGTTTGACATGGGGGAGAGGGTACGGGGGAGGCGGAAAACATGGCAAATCGAAGAGCGGAAATGCAAGTGGCGGTTTGGCGGAGAGTGAAGGGCGGGTGCGCAGCTCTATCCTTTCTCTATGTCAACGGGTGGTCAGCATGATGGGGTGTGGGTGGATCCGCTGGAATCGGTGGAAGGGATGCTGGCGATGTATCGGGGCGGGTGGTTTCCCATGGCGGGCGTGAGGCCGGGAGAGCCAGAGGGGATTGAGTGGGTGCAGCCCCGGCGACGTTGGTTGATTGGTTTGCGAGAGGATGTGCCGCCAAGACTGGGCGACAATGTGGCTGGCCAGCCGCTCCACGTACCGAAACGGCTGAAGACGCGTCTCCGGACGCACAGATTTGAATTGCGGTTGGACACTGCGTTTGAGCGCGTGATTCGCGAATGTGCGGTGCCTCGCAAGGGTGATGATGAGCATTCTCGTTGGCTGACCGAGCCGATCATCCGGGCGTTCATCCGGATGCACAAAGCGGGACACGCACACTGCCTGGAAGCGTGGCTGCGCGATGGGGGCCAAGAGAGGTTGGTGGGCGGAATTTACGGAATGGCGGTGGGAAGAGTGTTCTGCGCCGAGTCGATGTTCTCGCGGCCGGAGCTTGGCGGGACAGATGCCTCAAAGGTGTGTCTGGTGGAACTGGCGCGACTGCTGGATGAGCGCGGCTTCATCGTGATGGATGCGCAGATCGCAAATGACCATACCGCACAGTTTGGCGGGTTTACTCTGAGCGCGGCGGAGTATGGGACGCTGATGGGGGCCTACGGCAGATAACCACCGTTCTGACACATTGAACAGATTGCTGCGATCCTGCTCGATTCGCGGCAGGGCTTTGGTTCTCTTGACCCTGCTGATAAACTGCAACTCCCTCTCCACAAACCCGGTATGACTCTCCATCCGGAGAACGTTCATGCACTCCTCACGCCGCGGCACAACAATCCTCGACCTCGTCATCGTCGCTGGCACGCTCACGCTGGCTGCGGCGATTGCCGGACCGATATTCTCGGACCGCGACCAATGGATGATGCTCGCGCAGAATCGCCTCAAAGACATAGGCCGCGCCGCCGCCGCATATCAAAACGACTTCCAGAACTACCTTCCTATCGCTGGCTCGCGCGCTCCACGTGGTGTCGCCTACACCAACATCCAGGGCCTCTGCTCCTGGCAGTTCGGTGGCACAAACAACAGCAGTTTCTGGTACAGCACATTCAGCGGCCTCTTCGATGTCGAAGCCACCGACCGCCCATTGAACGCGTACGTCTATCCGGGTCGCACCTTTGGTTGTCCTCCCCCGCCGCAGCGCCTCGCCCAGAACGCGACCGCACGCACCACCGAACAGGCCGAGGCCTTTCAAGACCCCAGCGACAAAGTCACGCGCCAACGCAACTGGCCCAACACCACACCAAACGTCACCACCTACAACGATGTCGGCACCAGCTTTTTGACGCCCTTCATTTGGCAATCGCAACTCATGCAGCAGGGATTCAGTTTCACCAATTCCGTCCTCGAAGCCAATCGCCGCATCGCTCGTAGTATCCGCATGGCTCCCGACCGCTTTGTGTGGTGCGCAGATGAATCCATCAGCACCTTGACAGGACAGAGTTCGCCACAGTACCAACTCAAGAATTCATACGGCGATGTGAATCAGGGCAACTCCCTCTTTGTCGATGGACATGTCCATTACATCAAGATCCGCCCGGGACGTACGGACTCCTTTCGTAATCGTGAGTTTCAGTTTCTGTTTGATTGAGAGCCGCGACGCACGTCACCCGGTGGTGTTGGCGGCACACAATGGTGGAGTCACTGCGCCACCTCGCGCCACACTTTGTGAACTGTGAGACCATCCACCTGGCCGATGAATTCGCGGCTTACGCCGTTGCGATCAAAGCGCCCCATGTTGTACGGATAGCGGTGCCGCTGATCGACAACATACATCGGGTCCGCCGGACCGCTCATGCGGATGAAGACTTCGTTTCCCAACCACGAATCGCGGGGCACCACCACGCGCTGCAACGCAGGGCCGTAGTACCACAAGGGGTCGAGCTGGTACCCATCTTCTTCCATCACCCGTGCGTTCGCGCCACCATGCGCCTCAATCAGCCGCGCGGCGCTGCGCCAATCCGGATTTGGCTTGTACACCGTCCAAACGTTCTTCTCAGTCGTCATCATCCGAACCGAGCCCATCAGGGGCAGTGCGAGAATACACACCGCCAAAAGCAACCCACTCCACCGCGCCGCAGCGTCGCGCCAGCGGTGATGCTGATCACCGACGATGCCCATACGCACTCCTGCGCCCAACATGATCGCGAAGGGAACGATCATCCACAACAGGTTCCTCTCCTGGTAGATATTCCACTTTCCGTCACCATACCAGGCGCGCACCGCGGCACTAGCAGCAAAGATCAGGGCTAATCCGATCCACATCGGTCGCACAACCCACACGGCGTTGCCGCGTCTGACCAGTCCGCGAAGGCCGATGAACACCAGACTCAGGACCACTGCTGCCATCGCGAGCGTGAACCACTGTTGCGGTGGCGTGAACGCCCGGGCTTTGTCCTCATAGGGCTGCACTGGCCACATGGTGTTGCCACTCGGCAGCCAGTTCGTGACAAAGAGCACCACCTCGCGCCAGTCAAAGTACCGCGTGTGCCGACGCATCAGTTCGGGAATCTGCATCGACTTGTAGATGAGCAGAGGCAGCATGGCCAGAAGCGCGGCCAACCACGCCCACCCCATCGCCAACCAGTTCCACTTCCCGACTCTCTTCCACACCGTTGCCGCCGCCAACATCGCGCAGATCGCCGCGAAGAGCGAATTCCAACTTGTGAACCCACCCACGATCAGCGCTGCGCACAGCCACACAGCTGGCCGCTTCCACAAAGGCAATGCGGACGATACATCCTTGGATGAACGAGTGGCCGTCCGTTCCACGCACACCAGACATCCCACCGACGCAAGCGTCGCCAGCATCACGTTCTTGGCATCCGCACTATGCCAGATCACCACCGGCGACACCGCCAGAAACAACCCAGTCACCCAAGCTCCGACCTCCCCGACCAATCGCCTCGCCCACCACACCGCCAGCACCACGATCGCCACGCCCAGCACGAGTGATGGAATCCGGATCGAAATCTCCCCATCACCAAACACATTGATCCACACATACATGCACGCGTTGTACAACGGATTGTGCACATCACGAAACAGCCGGTCATGCAGTGTCTGCTCATTCAGAAATAGCTTGGTCCGCCAGAACTCGTCGTACCACAGTGACTGTCCCATACGAGGCAGCGTCATCGCCACCAGCACCAGCGCGGGCAGCACATAAACCAGCCAGCGCACAACGCCGCCACGATGGATGGAAGCTCCCACATCGTTCTGTGCCGCTGGCTCGCTCATGCACGGGCAGTGTACCGTGGCCGACCGTGCCGCCGCGCAATCGGACCCAAAACACAGCCGCCCCATCCATCAGGACGGGGAGGCAGGAAGATTCAGCGCAGTTGTCCAACTCAACGACGCGCGAGCAAGTCGCGAATCTCGGTCAGCAACTTCTGATCCGTCGTCGGGCCAGCCGGAGCAGCCGCGGGCTTCTCGGCCTCAAAGCGCTTCTTAGCGCTGTTGAAGGCCTTCACCATCAGAAAGACCACAAAGGCCAGAATGATGAAGTTGATGATGTCGCCGACAAACGAACCCAGCGCAATCACCGCGCCTTGCTTCTTGGCGTCCACCAGAGCCAGCCCGGTCTTTACTTCCGACGAAAGCGGAATGTACCAGTTGCTGAAATCCACGTTGCCGATGATCTTGCCGATGATCGGATTCAGCACGTTGTCAATCAAAGACCCCGTCAGCTTGCCAAACGCGCCGCCGATGATCACACCGATTGCCAGGTCAAACACGTTGCCCTTGAGCGCGAAATCCTTGAACTCAGAAATGAAACCCATGCGAGCATCTCCTGTACATCCCCAACACGCCACCCACACCCTCACATCGCGGCAGACGTGCCGCGATGCCGTTCTCAAATGGAATCAAAATGGTAACAGCCATACATCTCCCTTGCAACTTCGCCACGCGACTTACATAATCAACAGTTCCCGCCGCTCCCGGTTAACCCGAGTAATCTACGGATCACGGTCGATTCTGCCATCGGCGTTGCCGCACTCCGTCAAGAAACAGCCATCTGCAACTTGGCAAAGGGTGCGGTCAACAAAGATCCCTTGCCTCTGCCGCAAAAACACACCAACCCGCAAGTGCGGGTCGGTGGAAGAACGTTCTGATTCAAATCAATGCCCGAAACGACGGTGCCACACTATCACTCAACAGTGACCGACTTCGCCAGATTCCTCGGCTTATCCACATCATGGCCACGCAGAACCGCGGCGTGATATGCCATCAGCTGCAGCGGGATCACGGTGACCATGGGTGAGAGGCACTCGGGGACATCGGGGACATACAGAACATCCTCGGCGTAGCGCTTGATATGCTCGTCCCCCTCGGTGGCGACGGCGATGATGTGCCCGCCGCGAGCGCGGACTTCCTGAATGTTGCTGATGACCTTTTCGTACTGCGGGCCCTTGTTGGCGATGAAGACGGCGGGCATGCCTTCGGTAATGAGGGCGATGGGGCCGTGCTTCATCTCTGCCGCGGGCATGCCCTCGGCGTGGATGTAGGAGATTTCCTTGAGCTTCAGGGCGCCTTCGAGGGCAGTGGGATAGTTGTAGCCGCGACCCAGGAAGAGCCAATTCTCCTTCTCGATGTACTTGGCCGTCACCTTCTTGATCAGGTCGTCGTATTCCAGCACCTGCTGAATCTTGTCGGGAATCTGCTCCAGACCAGTGAGCAATTCGCGGCAGTGCTCGGAGCTCATGAAGCGCTTGCGGCCCAGATAGATGGAGAGTAGCGTGAGCACGGCGACCTGGCCGACAAAGGCCTTGGTGCTGGCGACGCCGATTTCAGGTCCGACGCGGAGGTACACACCCGCATCGGTTTCGCGGCTGATGGTGCTGCCGACGACGTTGATCACGCCCAGCGATAGAGCGCCGCGGTCCTTGGCCTCGCGCAAACCGGCGAGAGTGTCGGCCGTTTCGCCGGATTGGCTCACGGCAATGACGATGCTGTTTTCTTCGATGATGGGGTTGCGATAGCGGAACTCGCTGGCGTACTCATCGTGCGAAGTGACCTTGGCCAGATCCTCAAACAGATAGCGGCCGATACGCGCGGCGTGCAGTGCGGTGCCCTGACCAGTGAGGATGATGCGGCGGGCCTTGACCAAATCGCGGTCAAAGTTTGACACGCCACCGAGCACAACCTTGGAATCCTGCACGTTTATGCGGCCGCGGAAGGTGTTCTTGAGCGCCTTGGGCTGCTCAAAGATTTCCTTCTGCATGAAGTGGCTGAAGGTGCCGAGTTCGATTTCTTCAAGATCAAGTTCGAGCTGAACAACCTTGGGCGTGACAGCGACGTTGTGAATCGTGCTGGTCTTGAACCCCTGACGGGTGATCTTCACCACGTTGTAGTCATCAAGGTGGAAGGCTTGGCTGGTGTGGCTGACGATGGCTGATGGGTCAGAAGCGACGATGAATTCGCCATTGCCAACGCCAACAGAGAGAGGCGAACCCTTGCGCGCGACGACCAGCACATCGGGCTCTTTCTCGCAGATCACGCAGATGGCATACGCGCCGGTGACTTCGCGAAGCGCGGCCTGCACGGCGGCTTCAAGATCAATGCCTTCAGCTGGTGAATACAACTCGCCGATGAGCATGGCCAGAACTTCGGTATCAGTCTGGCTCTTGAAGACGTGGCCCTTGGATTCCAAGTAGGTCTTCAGCGCGGCGTAGTTCTCAATGATGCCGTTGTGCACCAGCGCAATGCCGAAGCGGTCATCGGTGTGGGGGTGAGCGTTGAATTCGGTCACTCCACCGTGCGTGGCCCAGCGGGTGTGACACAGACCGACGGAGCCATTGAGCCCGCCCATGTCCTCGAGTTTGTCTTCGAGGTTGGCGACGCGGCCGACCGCCTTGACGACTTTGAGCGAGGCAACATCGCCGGTGGTGCTGTTGGACTTGGAGAGCGTGGCGATGCCAGCGGAGTCGTAGCCGCGATATTCGAGGCGTTTGAGGCCCTCAAGAAGAAGTTCCTGGGCCTTTTTGGATCCGATATAGGCGACGATGCCGCACATGTGGGTTCTCTCCGATGCTGAGTATCGCGGCAGGCCACGACACGTGTCACGACTCTATATATGGATACCCCGAGCCGCTTCGAGCTGAAACCTCTCCCAATCTCCGGTTCGCGCCCGGGTTTGTGCGGGCACGCAGAGCGTGAAGCGGTTCAAGCATCACGCCCACCTCAAACAGGGGGTGGCGCGAGGCGACGAGCCGCTGGTACGCAGCGACTCGACACCAAGTTCAGTCATCGGCGGGATGTGGTTTGGTCTGAAACCGGATTTGGGGGGCAGAATCGGAGGGATCGGGCAATAAGGAGCAAAGGCGGAGACGCGCAGGTGTGTGCGACGACCCCGCCCCCGCGAGGAGAGCATGAAAGGGGTGCGGGTTTGGATCAGCAGCCGGATGCGAACTGGTTCACAAAGTCCAGATAGTCAAAGAAGTCGATGACACGACACGCATCGCACACGCATCTGCACAGCAAAGCAGGAACAACCCGCTTACTGCCTCTTCTCCTGCGAGGGAAACCCGCGCACGCGTGTAAGGCCCGGTGCAGGATGTTGCATTTCACTGCCTTTCCAGTGCCTTCTCTCTGATTGCAACTTTCGCGATCACTTTGCCTTCACATTGCATGACTGCGTGATGGTCGACACCGTTGAATACGTGCCGCGATGTGCTCTTCTGTGCTTCGCGACACAACATCATTCAGGAGACAATCAATGAAGTTCACACTCGCACACGCGTCCGCACTCGGTCTTATCGCCATCACATGCTGCGCGGCACAGTCATTGGCCGATGTCCGCATCTACGGCGGCCTCTCAAACTTCGATGTCTACAACGAAACCGGTGATGATTGCAACGAGTTTGAGTTCGAACTCGATGGCCCACACCCCGAAGACGTCTATCACACGTACCGCAACGGCAACTACGGCGCGCCCCGCATCGAATCCCTCCCCGGCAACACCGGCATCCGCGTCATCTACTCCCATCCTGCTCACGCCACGCACAATCACGCCGTCGAGCACTTCGGCGTCTCGCTCCGTGGCGGCTCACTCGTCACCGGCCAGCGCTTCCGCTGGATCACTGGCGGCATTCAGCCACCGGCCCCTCCGGCCAATCCTCCCCTTCCCACCCTCTCCCTCATCATCACCACCCTCAGCAACCGCGAAGTCGTCCTCGAAACCCTTACCAACACCGATGCCCACAATCGCCCCATCTGGGTCAAGCGCAAGGTCACTCGAGTCAATCGCGAAGTCTCTCTCGAAGAGCTCATGCCCAACGATCCACTCATCCAGAACTCGACCGATCTCGATGCCGCGCCTGTCATGCTCGATGTCGGCGAACCTATCGAGCACGATGAACAAGTCGCCGACTTCTTCGAGCAAAGCAGCCAAGTCATCTCCTACGACGTCTGGCTGGATTCTCAGCGCCGCGTCGGCAACACCTGGATTCACGAGCCCGGTGTCCGCCTCGGCATGGTCATGAACGCCTCACTCACGCAGCGCCCCGGCTGCGACACCGGCACCCCCACCATCACCACGCAACCCACCGACACCTGCGCCTGGCTCGGCGCCGCAACCGATCTCTACTGCGAAGCCGAATCAGACCCCAACTACGGCGAACTCTTCTATCAGTGGCGTCACGAAAGCGTCGACCTCCCCGGCGAAGACAACCCCCGCCTCGAACTCGCCCTCATCACTCCCGATTCCGCCGGCGCCTACACCTGCGTGGTCCGCAACGACTGCGGCTTCGTGATGTCCTACTCCGCCCACCTCTCCGTCATCTCCTGCGATGCCGACTACAACAAAGACAACACCATCGACTTCTTCGACTATCTCGATTTCGTCGGCGATTTCGCCGACGGCAAGTTCTGGGCCGATTTCAACGACGATGGCATCCTTGATTTCTTCGACTACCTCGACTTCGTTGCCGCTTTCGCCAACGGCTGCTGATCCGCAGCTTCACCCCTCCAAAGTGTGGCCGCCGAGCCCGCGGCCACGCTTCATTCAACATCACCCACCATCCGGAGGAGAGAGCCCCGCAGGCAGCCATGCTTGCGGGGCTTTTCACTTTCACCCCCCCACCTTCCGAATCACACTCACCGCAACATACAACCCCCCGATTTCTTCTCGCTCCAATATCCGCGCCGGATACTTTGCGTTCAACGGCTGCAGTCGCAATCGCCCCTCTTCCTCAAAATACACCCGCTTGAATGTCGTCTCGGCGTCCCGCTCCAACCTCACAAAGCAGTCGTTCCCATCCTTCACATCCCGCATCGGGCTGAACACCACCACATCCCCTTCGCGATACTCCGGCATCATCGAGTCCCCCACCACTCGCGCCGCAAACGCATCCGCATCCGTCACCTCCGGACACCGCACATACTCATCCGCCACCCGCGCTGGATATCCCAGATCCGTAAACTCGCGCGGATACCCCGCCGCTACTTTGTTAATCAGCGGCACATCACGCGTCGAAACCATCTGCATGCGTTCTTCACCCGGCGACAGTTGCTCGATCAACTCGCGCAACTCCCCACTCTTCAGCGCAGCATCCAAACCCTTCATCTTCGATAGCCGCGCCATCAACTCTTCCCGCGCCCGCGATGCACGCTCCGCCTGCTGAGACAATCTCCACACCGTGTGCTTCACACGCCCCGGAGTCCTCCCCCACGCCGCGGCATCCGCAAACGTCCCCGGCTGAACACCCAACGCACGCTCCAACGCACCCACGATCTCATCACTCGGTGGCGGCCTCTTCCCACTCTCAAGCTCCGACAGATATGACCGCGCACACCCCACCACTTCGGCGACCTGGGCCAGCGTCATCCCCCGCCGCCGCCGCGCTTCACGCAACAGATCCCCAAGCGTCGAAGGAGCCGCACCCCCTTCGCCCGAAGATTCTGAATGAAAATGTGAACCTGACAACACCATGTCACCTTCTTGTCGAATCAGTGTGCGGAACATGTTAGCAACCCCGTTTCTGACTTGCAAGAGGCGTTTTTACATCATTAGCCCAGGTCTTATAACCCCTCTATGGTGCCGCGAGCGTCATAGAGACCAAACAAAATCTTGACGACCAGAGAACTTTGTGGTATAAATCCGGTATGTTCACCGCTCAGTGAACAAGACCGGAGGTCGTCCATGTATATCCCAGCACCTGCTCGTTCCCAAGCCCTCGCCACCCAACCCGTAACCCAACTCGCGCCCCAAGTCTCAACGCGCCCAAGCTACCGCCCTTCCCTCGACGCCAATCCACCCCGTGTCGATCGCCTCGATCCGACTCCGGCTTCACGCCCCTGCCTGGCGGCAGGGCTGACTCTGCGACGCACCATCCCCGAATCACAACGCACGCTCATGCTCAGCCGCGCTCGCTATCTCAATGAAGCCGACCGCACCTTTCTCACGCAACTCCTGGCCGATGGGCGCACCTGCCGCGAACTCGCTGCGATCGCGCAACTCAATATCCCAATCACCGGCCCCGCCTCACGCGCCAATGTCACCCTCCTCACCCGCCAAGCCCGCAACACCGCGCGGCTCATGCAACGCCGCTTCATTCGTCTCGCCAATCGCTTGCTGCATCCCACCTTTGCCTACCTCATCACTCACTTGCGTGATATGCCCCCGACGCGGGCGCGCCTCTGCACCCTCCACTTCATGCACGGGCTCAGCATCCGCGACACCGCACGCGCGATGAACCTTCCCTACTGCACCGTCCGCCACATCTGCCAGGTCACCCTTGCCAAGGCCGAAGCTCTTGCGGCAGCAACGCCAGCAACTCGCACATCTATGCCAGAGTCGCCGACTCATCACCCCGGCACGAGTTAATCGCACGCACTGATCGCCCTGATGCGAACCACGCTTCACATCTCAGCACATGAGTCAGTGATCACACGCCATCTCCGTCTTTCTCTTTCAACTTTCTCCTTTCCACTTTCAACTGAAGGAACCCCATGTCCACCCTCTCCCCACTTTCGCCCCTCTCCCCTCACGCACTCCTCACCCGTGCCGTCTTCGGCATCTCGCACACTCTGGCTCGTCCACTCTCGCGTCATGCCACAGCGCTCGCGCACGCCAAGTCGCTCGTGGTGCGCGTCGATGCCGCACGTCCGCATCAGCCCCACTCAACCTTCATTCTCCTTTCTGGCCCCAGTGGCAGTGGCAAATCCACCCTGCTCCGCGCCCTGCGCACGCATCTGGCCGACCACGCCCCGCCACCGATTCTGAATCTGGCTCAACCGCCACTTGTCGAATCAACCCACATCCTCATCGATGACATTGCGCAGCACACACACTTTGCCTGGCATCGCATCGCGTTAGCCCTCACGCGCATCGGCCTGGCACAGCCGGATCTGTGGCTGTCGCGCATCTCACGCCTCAGCGATGGTGAACGCAGCCGCGCACTATTGGCCCAGGCCCTCCTCACGCTGCAAGCCACCTCACCACGCCCCACATTGCTCGTCGATGAGTTCCTTTCGCTGCTGGATCGCCCCTGTGCCCTCGCCGCGCTCTCGGGCATCCGGCGCTTGCTTTCGGATCATCCCGGCGCACTCCTCATCGGGGCCACCGCGCATCATGATCTCGCCGCAACGCTCGATCCTTCCGCGTCCTTCGTCACGCATCTCGACCACTGCCGTGCCACTGTCCTCTTCCCATCCCCGTCCTCTCGCTGAACCGGAGTCCACACGATGCCCCTCACTCTCGATCCTCAACGGGTCGCCGACGCCGCACCGCCCGTATCACCCGCATCGCCCACACACTGCATCACCATCATTCGCGGCTGCCCATCCGATCTTTCCACACTCTCACAACATCACTATCGCATCACGCCCCCCGTCGCCGTCGAACGCATTCTCTCCGCCATCGACACGCACACCGGCGATGTCGTCGGTGTCCTCGCCGCCAGCCGCCCACCCTTGAATGACTCATGGCGTGCCATCGCGTGGCCACACCTTCTCCCAACGCACCTCGCACCCCGTGAACGCGCCAAAGTCATCAATGCCAACATCCGCATCATTTCACGCGTGATCGTCTGTCCCGCGCGCCGCTCTCTTTCCATCGCCAAAGACCTGGTGTCTTGCTACCTGGCCGATCCACTCACACCCTGCACCGAAGCATTGGCCGCGATGGGTGATCTTGTCCCCTTCTTTCAGCGCGCTGGCATGCGCGCCATACCCCTTTCCACCCCACGCCGCGATCTCACCCTCTTACGCGCCCTCGCATCCAGCGGCATCACTCCTCTCGATCTCGCCGGTCTGGATCACCTAGTCCACCTCTCTCACCCGATCCCCGACGCACTCGCCGTCCCCCTACGACGCTGGGCTTCCGCCCATCGCAGCACACGCTCACTCACCGATCTTGACACCATCGCCCTCAAAGCGTCCAACGCACTCCTCTCCCCTCGCTGTGCATACGTCTCGCCCTAGCACGCGCTCCCAATCTCGCATAGCCCCGGGTCTCCGCTCTCCACTTTCAACTTTGAACTTTCAACTCAAGGACTCCCATGACCACCTCACTCACCTCCCACGCCATCCCCACCACACCCGATGCGCTGCACGCCACCGTGCACAACATGCTGCAACTCTCACTCCCCCGCCGCGCTGTCTTGCCCGGTCACGCATCTGCGTTCGCGTTTCTTGCGCACGCCTTTCTCGCACCTGCCGGTCATTCGCCGCAGACCACTTCACCAGATTCCGTGCTCTGGGCCGCGCGAGGCGCAGGCAAGACCTTCCTCGGCGCACTCCTGGTCTTGCTGGATCTGCTCTTTCGCCCCGGCATCAGCGTCCGCATTCTCAGTGGCTCCCTGGCCCAGTCGCTGCGCATGTATCAACACCTCAAGCGCTTCCTCCACATCGCCCGCCTCGAAGACCACGTCGATGGCAAGCTCCGCGCTCACGGATTCTCCCTTTCCAACGGCTCACACGTCGAAGTCCTCGCTCAATCTGAAACCAGCATCCGCGGCACGCGCGTCCAGCGCATCGTCTGCGACGAGGTAGACCTCTTCACCCCCTCACTCTTCGATGCCGCCCAACTCGTCACCCGCTCTGCCACCTGCGCTGGCCACCACATCCACGGCTCGGTCATCTGCCTCAGCACCCTGCATCGCCCACATGGCGTCATGACTCGCCTCATCGCCGATTGTGCCGCCAGCACACGCACACTCTTCAAATGGTCCGTGATCGATTCTCTGGAACGCTGCCCAACCTCGCGCGCCTGCACCCCCGACACGCCAAACCCGGATGCCAACGCCATTCCTCTCCCCGTTCTTGAATCGCCGCCCCCGCAAGCATGTCCCTTGCACAACGACTGCCAGGGTCGCGCCAAACACATCAACACCGCAGAGCCGGGTCATTACTTCATCGCCGATGCCATCTCGCTCAAAGCCCGCGTCAGTATCGACACTTGGAAATCAGAGATGCTCTGCCAGGGCATCTCCCGTGCCGATGCCGTCTACGACCGCTTTCGCGTCGAAACCCACGTCATTCACTCGTGTCCGCTCGAGTCGCGCTTTCGTCGCGGTCACCGCCCCGATCAAGACAGTACTTCTGGCACCGACGAACACCTCTCCCTGGTCTGCGGCATGGACTTTGGCGTGCGCAACCCCTCCGCCATCCTCTGGGGCATCCTCGATACCTCAATCGATCGCCTGCCAAAGTTGTACATCATCGACGAACTGCACACCGTTGGCGAACTCACCGAGGTCAACGCCCGACGCATCATGCAGGGACGCAGCGCCAATACGGACACCGCGCCCGAGGGAATGCGCTGGAAAGTCCCGGCCTCTGTCGCGATCGATCCGGCGGGGCAGTCGCGCACTTCCAATAGTGCTTTCACCGACGCCGCACACCTGCGCACTGCCGGCCTCACCACCATTTCGCCGGACAACACTGTGGATCTTGGTATCGGTGCAGTCAGGGCGTTGATCTCTCCGGCCTCCGGACCGCCCCGACTGCTGATCCACTCGCGCTGCACGCGCCTAATCAATGACCTCCTCACGTATCGCTACAACCCCGACCGCCCCCACAGTGATACCCCCGTCAAAGACGGCCCCGATCACTCCTGCGATGCCCTCCGCTATATGGTGATGGCACTCGGACGGCGTCCTTCCAAGAACGAAAGAACCGAGTGTGTTCCTTTCTAGCAACAGACGTTGTATCATCGCTCATGTCCACCGGCCTGCAAGATACTCTGCGCTTGTCCAAGCAGTTGTTGCTGTCAGGCAGCGTGGGGTTTCCCGATGCTGCCATGCGGTTCTTGCTGGCGTTGAACACCGCCGAAGTAGAAGCGTGGATGCACCTGGCACTGGTGGCGCGGCTGATGAAGGAGGATCACACCGCCGCGCGGTTCGCTCGGTTTGTCCTGAATCGCGACTCCAAGCACGCTCAGGCCAAGCAGATGTTGCAAGCGACCAAAGACGCCGGCCCTTCGCTGGATGCTCGCTCCACCCCACAGGGGCGATACCTGCTTATCCGCGCGTGGAACGCTGGCTTCTGGTCAGATGTCGATCATGTGCTGGGATGCCTGCTGCTGGCATCGCTCACCAATCGCACACCTGTCATCCACTGGGGCCCGGATTCTCGCTACGGGGGAACGCCAGAACGCAGCGCGTGGGACAACTTCTTCGAGCCCGTGTCGACGCTCACCGTGCACGATCTGGCGGCACAGAAACTCGCATGCTTCCCGCCCAAGTGGAATCACGAAAACATCTCCGGCCCATCGATCAATCGCTTCAATGGCAAACACTCACGCACCAGTTATCTCTCGCTGCTGAATCGCCCCGAGCCGGTGGTGGTGGCGGATTTCTTCGTGCCGCTGGCCGGTGTGTTTTTCTATCTGCGGCCCGACCATCCAGACTTTGATTCGCATCCACAGACCATCCTGCGACGCACGCTGATCGAACAGGTTCGACCCTTGCCACAGCATCGTGCCGCCGCCGCAGAATTCACCGGCCGCCACTTTGGCAACGGTCCGGTGCTGGCAGTGCACGTTCGCGGCACGGACAAAACCGATGAAGACCCCACCGCCAACGAATGGAACCAGCGCTTCACCATGATCGCGGATCAATCACTCAAGAACGGATTGGTGAAGTCGCTGTTTCTCATGACCGATACCGCCGCTGCGCAAGACAAATGGAGGAAGCTCTTTGGTGATGCGCTGATCTGTTCGCCGGCACAGGTATCGCAAGGTACAACGGCGCTGCATTTCACGCCCGGCCTGGATGGTGCCGCACTCGGACGCGAGATTCTGGTGGATTCGCTCATTGCAACTCACGCCGACCGATTTGTCGGCATGGCGTCAAGTAATGTGGCTCGAATGATCTCACTGTTGAAGCCTTGGGCTCCTGACACAATCGGCCTTCTGGGTGAAGATGTGCTGAACATGCCCAATCCCATGCTAAGCGATCCGCGGATCGCCTTTGCCGGTCGCAATGAGCCGGAATGAAAAACCCCCCGCCGAAGCGAGGGGTTGTGAAGTGTTCAGATGATGTCACTCCGCAATCAACGCGGCGTGGGAATCTCAGTTGGCTGACCAAAGAAGAATCCACCCGGGAAGCCGCCGCCACTGCTCTGGTTGTAGATGTACTGGGCGTCAAGCGCCTTGCCGATCCGCACCTTTGCCTCTGAAAGATGCGCAAAGGTGTAAGGATCAAGCGAACCCTTCTGGTCGGCCTTGTCGCCCACCAGTTTGCCCAGCTTGCGATCAATCTCGCGCAGCTTGGCCATCGCCAGGTTGCTGATCGGCTTGTAGGCCTCGCCGCTTCCCGCGCCCGGCAGAGTCAGATCGATCAATCGCTCAATCGTCTCACGCTGTAGGTTGCGCCGCAGAGAGCTGATCCACGGCTTACGGGCGCTGAACTCACCACTGGGTGAGCCATCCAGCTCGGTGAAGACTGCACCCGTCACCGTGTCCATCAGTTCCGGCAGGGTCAGCGTGTCTGCGGTCCCAGCAAGGCGATACTCGTTATCCAGCACGCGACGCAGCGTCGTCGGATTCATGAGCATGGTGAGCGTGCTGCTCTGAATGCCCATGATGCGATCGTGGATGGGGAACGTCGCTTCCTGCATGCCTTCGGACGCGCCGCCCGCATCCAACCACTTGTCCACCGTCATCTTCTCCAGGAGGGCCGGAGTCAGGCCGAAGGACTCATCTTTGAAAGAGTTGTCGATGCACCACTTCAGAGCTGCGCGCTGCTGCTCCACCGGCACCACCTCGATCGGGTTGCGGGCGTTCGGATCACCCTTGCGATCGCGATTCACAAAAGCGCCGCCGACCCAGGCGCTCATCATGTTCACGCCACGGGTCTGCATGCCGAGTGTGACCATGTAGCCGCGGCGGACCTTGGCCCACGACTCACCATCCTTCACGAACTTGTCCAACAGGCGACCGCGGTGATACTCGGCAAGTTTCATCTGGCTCTTGGCGTAATCCAGCGGATTCTTGCTGAAGTCATAGCGGCGTGCGAGGGGATCGGGTCCGCCAGTGTCTTCGTCGGTCGCGTACACCAGTTCGGGCTCGGCGACTCGCTTGAGCACTTCCTTGGTGTCGCCACTGGTGTAGCCGTATTCAATCGCCCAGTAGTCATAGGGTCCGATGACGGTCGGGCCGTAGTCGCCCTGCATGGGACCGTCGCCCATGTTGATGTTGATGGGGGTGTAGTCCATCACGCTGCCGCACATGCTCTTGACGCCCTTGACCTTGGAGGAGTTGATCTCTTCCAGTGTGTAGAGCGACGAGGCCTTGAAGTTGTGGCGCAGGCCGAGGGTGTGGCCGACTTCGTGCATGGTGAGGTCGGCCAGGAGAGGCCCGATGAACCACTCGGGGATGCCGTCGAGAGTGTCGTAGGGCTTGACATCCTTCTTCTTGTCGTCCTTCTTGGCGTCCTTATCGCCTTCCTTCTTGTCGCCATCCTTGGGTTCGTCATCGATCTTTTGCGCGATCTCTTCGGGCATCTTGGCGCGCATGGCCTTCAGCCCGCCCTGCTCGCGGATCTGCTTCTCCACGATCGGGCGCACTTCAGGTGGCAGAGAATCCAGCACCTTGCGCAAGTCTGCTTCGTCTCCATCGGTGACGGCCTGCTGAGCGATCTCATCGATCGAATCGGCCATCTCCAGATACATGCGCATCATGGAAAGGTCAAAGCCCTTGCCACGCGCGGCCATGCACAGGCCGTTGCGCTGGCTCTGGCGACCGACCAATCCGTCATACTCAGTACGGCCGAACATGTTGGATTGCGGTGCCATGGTCGCCGCGGCGATGGCGTGTCCGCCGTAGGGCTGCACGCCGCGCTGGACGCGCTGCGCGATGATCATGTTGCGCTCTTCAGGAGGAGCCAGACGCACGCGCGGGTCCCACTGCGGGCGAGTCTCAAGCCAGGCGAGAGTTTCGGGAGTGAACCCTTCCATCGCCATCTCAGGCAGCACCTGGTTCCAGTTGACCCAGAAGTGGCGAATCCAGCCGTCGGTGAGGATCACATCGGCATCGAGAATCTCGCCGGTGTTGGGATTCACGCGGCTCGGTCCGATGGCGGTGCCAACGTCGTTGGAAAGCCAACGCACGAAGTTGTACCGCACATCCTCCGGATCCTTCTCCATGTGGGCGCCGGTCTCGGCATCCTGCTGATAGCACTCAACGGCATCCTTGATGCCGATCTTCTCAAAGGCCTTGTTCCATTCGATCACACCGTTCTTGATCCAGCGGCGGTAGCGCACGGGCACCGTGCTCTCGATGTAGAAAACGATGGGTTCCTTCGGTGGGCTGAGCTTGAGGGAGGGCTCGCGCTTTTCCAGATGCCAGCGGTTGATGTAACGCACCCACTTATCCGCATCGCTGAACTTGCCCAGGTCGCGATAGACCGTGGTGAAGTATCCGATGCGTTCATCGGCAACACGGGGCTTGTACGCTGGGTTCTCACGCAGCATGCTGATCGAGTAGTGCAGCGTCTGCAGACGACCGCCGGCGGTGGGAAGCTCGTAGGCAATTTCCACGTTCTGCGGGAAGGCCTTGGCGCGCTTGATGGTCGCGAGCGCGGCGTTGCCGCTATAGCGACCACCAAAGAAGGTGGAAGCGCGGCCCACAAGCAGACCCTTCATATCAATGACGGGGTTGCCAGTGGGGCCCATCGCGAGGATCGGGACATCGAGAATGACGCGATCGGTGAAGAGGCGCTTGACGCTGGCCTTGGACTCCTGATCGCCGGTGGATTTGGTCTCGACCTCGGGCTCGATGAGGACCATGCGGTTATCGACGCGCCGCCAGTAGGTGTAGATGTCGCCGGCCTGAAGTCCGGCGTAGGCCTCACCACTGCCGACGGTGAGGGCGATGAACATGCGCTGCGATTCCCAGCCGCGGGGGAACTCGGCGAGCATGCCGCTGTCTTTGGCCCGCGTGAAGAGTGTGAAGTACGACTGGCCGTCGGCGCTGCTGACGACCTTCTCGTACCCCTTGGAGACTTCGGCGAAGGGGCGCAGGCCGTCGTCTTCTTTGGCGGGCGTGCCGGGTGCGCCGCCAGCGAGGAGGCCGCGGATCTGATCCATGACATCGGCGCGGGTGGGGTCGATGGTGTTGTTTGGCTGATTGGGAGTATTGGGATAGTCACCGGGATTGCGCGGCTGATCGGGGGAGAGGCGTGAATTCGTGGGATCAGCCAGTGTGAGGGAGGGAAGGGTGATGGCCAAGCCGCTGATGGCGACGAGTGCCCAACAGAGGGCATGAGAGGTACGCATGTCCGAACTCCTTTTCCGCGCGTATTCCGAAGGCAAGACGAGACGGAAGTCTATCGGGTTTTGGGGGGTGGCGGGAGGGGAAATGCTGTCATTTTGACCCGAGTTCGCGTGGGGTGCTATAGAGTAAATGCGGCATGGCAAAGCGCAATTCTGTGAATGGTCCAGGATTGAATCCGGCGTCATGCCGCATTTGCGGCAAGCCCGCCGTGGACATCCGATCTCACATCATTCCACAGTTTGTGCACAAGTGGCTGAAGGGCGGCGAAGACAGTTTCGTTTTGGCGAATCATGGACCTCACATTTCCAAGCGGGCCAAGTACCGAGTTCGGGAAGTTCAAGATCAGTTTTGGAAGAGAATGGTCTTTTGTCAGGACTGCGAGGACCGCTGCGAGAAGCTTGAGACGTATGTTGCTACGCGCATCGATCACCTAAGTGCATACTCAAACAAGTTGCCACATACTCGCACGCGAGTCGTGCAGGTTCTAGACGCGCGGAAGTTGGCCAGCTTCCTTATAAGTATCGCGGTGAGGGTCGACGCGATGAGAGACGCCTTTCCGGAGTTTGAAGGATTTGACCTCGGGATCGATCGTGAAGCTGCAATCAGATCATTTCAGTCAGATGATCCTTTCAAACATGGATTTCGGCTGATTGCACAGGTACCACTGTTTGACGGCAAGATTGCAGCCTTTAGAGCACTTCCGCGCATGAGCCCGGGAAGAACCGGATTTGTAGTGTGGGTGTGCGGACGTAGATTCATATTGAAGTTACCTGGTGCTAAATGGGACGACAAGTTCATTCGAATTTCACAGCAGCCACCATCGACAGGCCTACTTCTCACAAACATCGATGGTGAGGGCTTGATTGAGTTCAGAGAGTTCGTTGCTTTCTTGCGTTCGATGGCACCCGCAGAGCACAAACAGATCAAGCCGCCGCGTCAATGCTGAGTCCGATGGCTCAAGCCGCAGCGGGTATGGTCGTTGGAAACGGCCTGAAATGCAAAAGCTGCCGGCCATATCCGAGATGCCCTTCACCCACGGTTAAAGCCGTGGACTGAAAGCGAGCAACGCCGCTGAAGCGGCGTGAAATGCGCCGCAGTCAGCCGAAAGAGTTGTAGTGATTGAGTCCCGAGCAGGCCGTGTTAAGTCGGATTCATGTAGCGTGTATCGCGCGATGCGTGCCGGACGGTAAAATGAAAAGACCTCTGACAAGCTAGGCCCGAATCGGTTTCCCGATCAAGCACACGGCACGGGGCCGGCGTTCGCTCGTAAGAGGCGACCTCATTATATATCGGCTGTCAATCGTGGGCGCGTGAGCCGTTATTCGGGCATCGGTTGGTGCAGGAGAGTTCGATGGCTCACTTCACCACCGGCAGCATCTGCCGCAGCGCGGGGTAGCGGAGGAAGAGTCCGCCCCAGAGGAAGATGCCAACGGCGGTTTGTGCGATGAAGGCATCGCCGACGCGGACGTGGGTGGCGATCGCGCCGCCCATATAGCCGGTGAGGAGGATGGCGCCGAGGATGCTGGTGCGGGGGATGAGATAGAGGATCGTGCTGAGCAATTCGACGATGCCAAGTGGCAAGGCGAGCGAAGTGGGCCAGCCGAGCTAGTCGAAGCCCTCGGCGAGTTTGTCGGCGGGCGTGATGAGTTTCATCACGCCGCTGAAGAGGAGAAGGCCGCAGGGGAGAATGGAAAGGATCGATCCGGCGATGCGGGCGTGTTTGGAGGGGGCGGTGCTGGAAAGTTGTGGCGATGAAGTGATGGCCATGGTGATGAGCGTAACAGAATTGGATGTCAAGGTGTCAAGGTAGAAGAGCTACATTGGCTGAGGTCGTTGCGAAGAACGCCGCCGACGCGTCATGGTAAGACGGTTGTTGTTTGAGCCCCGCACAAAGTGAATGTGAGTTCGCCTTGTCGCGTTCTAGGAGTGGAACATTCGTCCAAACCGACAAGTTGACAAGCTAAGGGTTTCCCGCCATGCTGTGCGCATGATGTCACTCACCTCGTTGTGGCTGCCCATTCTGTTAAGCACGGTGTTCTGTTTCATCGCCAGCTCGATCATCTGGATGGCATCGCCGTTGCACAAGAAAGACTACGAGAACCCCGGCGAGCATGAGGGATCGATGCTCGATCTGTTGCGGCGGGCGGGTTTCACGCCGGGCGTGTATGTGTTTCCATGGTGCACGCACGGCAAGCCCACGCCGGAGATGCTGGAAAAGATGAAGACGGGGCCGTGGGCGCACATGACGGTGATGCAGGGGCCGCCGAGCATGGCCAAGCCGCTGATTCTGTGGTTTGTGTACCTCTTGGCGATCGGGATCACCGTGGGGTATGTGGGCGCGGCGAGCGGCTTGGGCGCGGGCGTGAACTACCTGCGGGTGTTTCAGATCGTCGGCGTGTCGGCGTTTCTGGTGCACGTCATGGGCTCGCTTCCCATGTATATATGGATGGGGCAGCCGTGGAAGACCCTGCCGGGGCGGATCGTGGATGGCCTGATCTACACCGGTCTGACGGCAGGTACGTTTGGCTGGCTGTGGCCCAAGGCGACGTTGATCAACCCGGCGGGTTGAGGTGGGCAGATGCGGGCGTAAGTAAAGAAAAGTTTACTAGCGACTGCACTAGTAAAGAAGGCTTTACCAGCGTTTCCTCAATCTGACCCGACGAGTACACAGCAGAAATCGAGCATTTTCTGAACACCCTCGCAAATGGGCCCTGAAAACCAGGGCCTTTTTGCATTTTTCAGAATGTGGCTTGGCGCGCGAAGCGACTTCGGAGAAAATACCAAACATCGAGCAAACACAGGGTTGGCTCGGAGTCTTTTCTCGATTGGAGGTCGGTATGTCACAAGTTGGTTCTCGGACGTGGTGGATCGGTATTGGCGCTCTGGCGGTCGCGGCGATTGTGGGTGTATTGGCACTGATTCCGGGGTGTTTGGATGTGGCGGAGTTGAGGGCGCAGCGTACCCATGGGGAGGATGTGGTTGCCACGTTGAAATCGCGGGAGGCCAAATACCAATCAACCTTGAACGGTCTTCCCCAGTCGGATCCGGTTCGGGTGGACTTGGAATCTGCAGTGAAGCGAGCCGAATTGGCGCGTGATGAGGTGGCTCGTCGCGTCCAGCACGCCGCGGCACTCGAAGAGGAAGTGCGGCGCGAGGGCGCGGCAGCGGATTCCAAGGGGTCGGGTGTGGTGGTTGGTGGGCAGGATGTGCTGGGAGAGGATTTGATGGATCTGGTTCCAGGTCCGTGGAAGGTGGCGGCGGTGCTGACGGTGGGATTGGCAACGTCGCTGGTCAGGTCGAGGCAGTTGCGCGAGGCGGCATCGAGCATCGCACGCAGCATCGACAAGGCCCTGGAAGAGGATGCCAAGCTGGCGGAACGGTTCCGCCAGCACGCCAACACGCTTCGCACGATTCAGACACCCTTGGCCAGAAAGATTGTGGATCAAGGGCAGTAAATCGTGAGAATTGCGGCGAATCCCCCTTGGGTTTGGTGGGCAGAATCGTGAGAATGTCGATATGGGAAGCATTGCACGAGTTTGGCATTCACAGACACGTGACGTGGAAGAAGTTGCTGAAGTGGTTGGATGAGATTTTTCGGTGGTGGTGATCACAGTGCGGAGGTGGGTATGGCACGGTTACATCAAACACGTTGGAATCAGGGAACGCGAAACGCCTTCACACTCATTGAGCTTCTGGTGGTCATTGCCATCATCGCGCTGCTGCTGGCGATTCTGTTTCCGGCATTGGGCAAGTCTCGCGAATCGGCGCGGCAGCTCAAGTGCGCCACCAACCTCAAGGGGATCGGCACGGGCGTTGAGTTGTATATGAATGACTCCAAGCGCATCCTGCCCAAGGTGCTCCCCTTGCAGGGTGGCGATGTGGGCGGTGGCAATGAGCCGGGACTGCTGGACGTGCTGGGCAACTACATCGATGCGCCCGTCCCGCGAAAGCCAGAGGGATCGAACACGTTTATCGTCTCAGACCCATATGTGTGTCCGAGTGATAAGAAGTCGAGCGTGAGCAGTGAGGGTGAACTGGTGCCGCCGGTGCATGAGAAGTTTGGCGTGTCGTATGAGTATTACCCGGCGTACTACATGGTGTTTGCGGAGTTGACGCTGTTTGTGCGCAACCCGGAGATTGCCGTGACCAAGGCGATGGAACTTTCGCCGACGGATTGGCCGGTGATGGGTGATGCCGAGGATTGGCACAACAACCGGGGTGGTGGCGGGCCTAAGAAGAATGCGCTCTATTTCAAGGATTGGCGTGCCGATTGGCTGAAGCAGCCGAGCACGGCGGAAGTGCAGGATTTGTACACGACGATCGCGCGGATCGGATCGCCCCGGCCGCCGGGGTGGTGAGGAAAGGCGAGGCGCCAGGCATCAGGCGCTAGGGGAAGACTGAATACAAATAGACGTGGCAGAGTGACGAAGTGATTCTCTTTTGACTTTCAGCTTGTACCTTTTGACTCTTGGAAATCTCCCATGACACACTCTCTTCATCTTGATCCCTTGGTTGGCGCTGATGACCTGAAGCCGGCGGCGCCTCAGTCGCGTCCATCGTGGTGGGATCGCAAGCAAGGGGAGTGGAAGAAGCGCTGGGACGACATGAATGGTGACCCGGTGAGGCGGGGGAAGTTTCGCCGCAATGCTGCGATCGCAGCAGTCGTGCTGCTGCTGGCAGGTGGCGGGGCGTACTGGCAATGGGGGATGGTGCATCAGCCCGATTTTGCCGTGGATGACCTGGATGACATCTTTGATTACGCATTGTTGACGGATGACTTCAACAAGCTGCCCTTGGATCAACGCCTGGCGCTCCTCGGTGAGCTTGTCAAGCGGCTCAAGAGTGGTTCGACCGAGGATTCGGTCATGATGGCGGCGTTTGCCAGCGGCATCGCGGGTGCAGCGCGCGATCAACTGATGAAGAACTCGAGCCAATTGGGCATCGACATGTGGGATAGGTATGCCAAGGACTATGACGAGGTGCCGCCGGAGAACAAAGAGGCGTACATCGAAGACTCTTTGGTGAACATGATGAAGATGATGGAGGCGGTGGGAGGCGTGCAGCGCGATATCTCTGATGAGGATCGCATCAAGGAGATGAAGCGTCAGGCCCAGCGCGATGTGAAGCGTGCCGAATCCGGACGCGGACCTTCGGGCGCGATGGCGGGGCGGATGTTTGATTTCCTCTCGAACAATGTGGCCAAGAACGCTTCAGCGGGGCAGCGCAGCCGCGGCACGCAGATGATGCGAGATACGACGCGGTACCTGCGAGGCGAGTCGTTGAATAAGCCCAAGGTGCCGGAGGGTGAGAAGCCAGCGGATGGTGAAAATCCTGCTGATGGCGCGGCACCCAGCGAGCCGAAGTGAACGCGAGTAGCAAGTTCAAAGTTGAAAGTCAGATGGAAACACACTGTCGCCGGGTGTTTTTCATTATTGCAAGGTTCACTTGCTTCCTCAGTACCCGGTACTCGAAACTCAGCATGGCGAAAAAGGCGGCCACGTTTGCACTGTGGCCGCCCGGAGGGAGAAAGAGAGAGACGGTGTTGGAGAGAGATTGGGCTTATGCGCCGAGGAGATCGGGCGTGTTCTTGAGGTGTGCCGCAAGATTGGCGCGAAGTTCGTTGACCTTTTCCATGGAGAGCTTGAGCTCGTCAAGGACCTGGGCCGGATAATCAATGGCGGTGGGAAGATCGAGGCGGTAGCCACCTTCGAGTACGCCGGAGATGCGATCGGCGATGAAGACGATGTTGGTCAGGGTGCGATTTTCGTGTGCCAGATCCCAAGGACGATGGTGGAAGCCGGTGACGAAGGTAAGGGCCTTGGGGAATTTCCAACGCTCGCAGAGAGCCGCGCCGAAATCCTGGTGATTGGCGCCGAAGATCTGGTCTTCGAGTGCGATCATGTTCTCGCATGGGATGCCCTTGCTGTCGGCACCGCACTTCTGCAGGACTTCGAGCAGCTTGCTGCGGTCGTACTGGAGTTCGACCATGATGCCGATGTCGTGCATGAGGCCGGCGAGGAAGGCCTCGTCAGCCAGGCCGATCTTGAGATGGTCGGTGATCATCTTGCACGCCGCGGCGGTGGCAACGGAGTGATTCCACAGGGTCTTGGCGCCGAATGCAGGGGTGAGTTCGCCACCACGGAAGAGCTTGGACATGCTGGCGGCGATGGCGATGTTCTTGACGGCGTTGAGGCCGAGCATCACGATGGCTCGATTGATGGAGCCGATCTGACCGGGAAGCCCGTAGAAAGAGGAGTTGACGACTTTGAGGATGCGTGAGCAGAGGGCGGGATCGTGGCTGACGACTTTGTGCAGATCCTGAGCGGTGCTCTTGGGATCTTCGACGATCTGGATGATTTTCAGCGTGACTTCTGGGAGTGTCGCGATGTGGCTGATTTCGCGGATGGCGGCGGAGACGACCTGCTCGCGCGGGTTGGCACCGATCACACCAGGTTGAGGAGCGGCGGCCGTTGCGGAAACGTTGGTGTTGACAGCAGGAGTCGGCATGCTCTATCCCTCGCGCATCCGGGGTGTGCCGCTCGTGCGGAAGAACCCTCAGATATGAGGGATATCGGCCCGTCTGGGGGCGCACTTTGCGCTGGGTGCGCAGGGGAAAAAGGAAAGACCCGCCCTCTTCGTGGTGGTTGAGGGCGGGTCTATGAGATTTGGTGGTTCTCGGACATGGAGTCCGAGGGTCAAGTTCTGTTAGTTGCAACCGGCGGCGAAATCGGCGACGAAGTCGAGGTAGTCGAATAAGTCGATGACGGTGTCGGCGTTGTAGTCAGCGCCAGCACTGTTGGCGGCGAAGTCGGCGACGAAGTCGAGGTAGTCGAAGAGGTCGACGATGTCATCCTGGTTGTAGTCGGCCTTGCAGGTAGCGCTGAGGTAGAGGCCACCGGTGCCAGCGGCGGTGGTGTAGCCACCGACGCGGATGAAGTAGTCCTGACCGGCGACGCAGGGGAAGGTGATGCGCGACTGGAGAGCACACGAATCGTCATTGCAGGAGATGACCTGACCGGAAGTGCTGCCGGGGCAGGAGCCGTATGCGGCGATCTTGGTGTCGTAGTTGGTGCCATCGCAGGTGTTGACGGTGGCAGTGCCGGTGCGATCGGCGACCCAGCGGAACCAGACATCTTTGCCGAAGGTCTGCTGGCCGAAGAAGTTGCACTGGGGCTCATTCAGCGGTGGGCTGTTGGTGGCGGTGCAGGTGCTGAAGTTGGTGAGGGTGTTGCGGACGAGATCCTGAGCGGTGGCGCAGGTGTCGTTGCTGACATCAAGAGGAGTGACGTTGAGCTGGAAGGTGCCGATGCGGCCGTTGTAGCCACAGACGCGGATCTTGTAGGTGGTGCCGCGAACGACGTTGTAGGAAATGCGGGACATCAGGTTGCCGCCGCCATCATCGTTGCAGGCGAGCTGATTGCCGACGTTTCCGGGGCAGGAGTTGCTGTGGAGTGAGAGAACGGTGTCGGTGATGCCACCAGCGAGGAGATTGCTGCCGATGGTGTCAAAGGTGACAGGTCCGGAGCAGGTTGCGGTGTAGGAGTACCAGACATCGGGGCCCTGCGAGGAGGGAGCACCGCAGTCGCTGGCGCCGTCCATGGTGGCATCGACGGTCGTGCCGAGGATGCTGCCACTGGAGACTGGGATGGCGTCGGCGCAGGCGTTGTTGTCTGGGCGAGCAGGGAGGATGGTGACTTGCTGACAATCCCAGCCACTGCTGTCGTTGTTGCCAGAGTTGCCGTCGGTGCCGCTATCAAAGATCACGCCGATGTAGTAGGTGCCGGCGGGGACCGAGTCGGGGATGGTTGGATTCGCCATGTTGACGGTAACGCCACCGTTGGCGCCGTAGTCCCAGTTGTAGTTCCATGTGCCGAGCAGGGTGTCGGTGGAGGAGATGGTGGTGTTGGAAGAGAGGTAGACGCGGAAGGTGTAGTTGGCGGAGGCCGGGTTGGCGTTGGTGGGGTTGCTGGAGAAGAAGGACCAGCCGGTGCCGGCTTCGCCGGCGCGGATGGAGGTGGCACCGGTGGTGCGGCACTGGAGGGCTTGGAGGTCGAATGTGTTGCCGCGGACGACGGGAATGAGGTCGTTGTACATGGCGTTGAACCATGACTCCCACTGCTTGACGTACTGGCCGCGGGTGGTGCGGTTGCTGGTGGAGCAGATGCCGTGGATCCAGCGGTTGTTGGCGTCGGGGAAGTAGTACATGCCGGAGCCACTCATGCCACCCCAGACGGCGGTGTAGCAACCGGCGGTGGTGAAGAGCTGCATCTGGTTATTCGGGCAGGCATCGACGGAGCCGGACCAGTAGGTCATATCGCCACCGTTGTGGAGGCCAGCGGTGCCGCAGCCCTCGGCGGGGTAGGCGGCGTTGTTGTACGAGCGGCTCTGGATGGTGGCGCAATCGAAGCCCCATGCGGTGCCGTACCAACCGGTGAGGTGACCGACGGCGCGATCGATGCCGACCATAGCGACGTCGTTATCCCAGTTGCCGTTCTGAGTCCAGCCGGTCCAGGACCAGACGTGAGTCATGGTGCCGTAGCCGTACTGGTTATAGACACCGGAGGGGCCGAAGATGTTGCCAGCGCCATCCCAGCCGGGAAAGACATAGATATCGGCTGCCCACGAGTTGGGGATGCCGGCGGTGCCGAAGGAATAGACGCAGTGACCAGCAGTGAGAAATGAGTTGGAGTCGATCATGCTGCCACTGGCGACGAACCAGGAGTTGCCGCCGTTGTTATTGACCCAGCGCATGGCCATTTTGGCGTTCATGCGCCAGGGTGCGTTGGCGCGGCTGGCATCGGCGATGATGCTCATGGTGCCGAAGCCCTCGGGCATCAGTTCCGGGTCGTTGCGACCGTCGGCGCCAAGGGCACCGTTGCGACCGCCGCCGATTTCACCGGAATCCGGGCGAGTGGGGAGGAGCATTTCCTCTCCGGTAAGGCGGTTGAAGCCGATGGGTTGGCCGCCACCGACGCCGTAATTGCCACCGGCGGTTGGGAAGGGGATGGCGGGGATGTCCTGGAGGCGGGGCATGTCAGGTATGCGATCCCAGCCGTCGGTATCCGGGCGCCACTGCTGAGGTGCGGAGCCGGGAGCCGGGGTTGCCTGAACGGTTGGGGCCGGATCGGCGAAGGCGGCGCTGGCACAGAGTCCGGAACAGAAAGCCACCATGGTGGCACGCATGAGAGTGTTGGTCATGTTCTTCTTCATAATCCCTCCGCAAAGGTCTGAGGACAAGCCCACCGCTTGTCCAGTGATCACAACGCGGTCCGGGGCCGCGACTCTCGCCAAAGTGGCTCGAATCTGGAAAAAGCAAATGTGAATCCGGACAATTTGGGCAAACAAAAGCGGCCCGAGCCGCGAGGGGGTATCGAGAGTTTCCGAATCAGCAGGCGGAGGCAAAGTCGGCGACGAAGTCGAGGTAGTCGAAGAAGTCGATCACGCCGTCGGCGTTGAAATCGGCACGTGGGTCGTTGGCGGCGAAGTCGGCGACGAAGTCGAGGTAATCAAATAAGTCGGTCTCACCATCGCGGTTGTAGTCGTGTGTGTAGCCCAGGTACATCTCCCAGGTGCCTTCGATGCCGTTGTATCCGGCGAGGCGGACGTAGTAATCCTGACCAGCGACGGCATTGAAGCGGAGGCGTGAGCGAAGAGAGAGGTAGTCATCGTTGCAGGCGATCTGGCTGCCACCACACTCGTCAAAGATGGAGAGTGTGGAGTCGGTGTTGAGAGCGGTGTCGAGAGTATCGACCTGCACGGTGCCGTTGCAGCGAGCGACCCAGCGATACCAGACATCTTTGCTATCGCCAAAGGCGCAGGAGGAGATGTCGGTGCCATCGGCGAGGATGTTGTTGACGGTGCGGCTGCCGGTGGCGATGCCGGTGGCGCGGCCGCAGGCGTTGTTGGCCGGGCGAACGATGAGGGTAACGTTGCGTGAGGTGGTGACACCGGAGAGGGCACAATCTTCGAAAGTGACGGTGCCGGTGTAGGTGCCGACGGGCTGAGCGACGTTGACGGTGACGGTGGTGTTTTGCGTGCCGGCGTAGAGCTGGTTGTCAGTAGTGCGCGACGTGGTGATCCAAGTGCGGTTGTCGGAGACGTTGTAGGTGAGGCCGGTTTCGCCGGAGTTGGAGGCGGTGTAGACCTGGGTGTTGGCAAAGAATCCACCCGAATCACCATTAACGACCACGTCGGTGGCGGGAGTGACGTTGAGTGTGCCGCGAGTGAAGTTGGAGAGTGCGCCGATGGTGGTGTCCCAAGTGCCGCTGACACCGAACATGCCGGTGAGCCAGACGCGCTTGCCGGGGGCGCCGTTGAACTGATCATCCCAATCGAGTGCGCCACCGAAGTAGTCTCCCCAGCGCGAGCCGCTGGAGTTTCCTGATCCGGCCTGGATCTGGGTTGAGGAATTGGTGAAGGTGCCGTCATTCATGTCGACGACACGGGCATTCATGAACTCATTGGGCCCGCCGCGGGTGAAGGTCCAGTAGGCGTTGTTGTCCAGATCGGCAGCGATGGAGGGGAACCAGTAGTAGAGGTTGGGTCCGCCGAAGATGCGGTCGAGGACGACGGCGTTGGCGGGAGTGAACTTATAGAGGCGGCACACAGCGCGATTGACAGTGTCACCGGCCCAGAGATTGGCTTCCTGGAGTCCGGTGTAGATGGCGTCGCCACCCGTGCCGCCGGTGTCACGGGTCTGGACAGCGGTCATGAGGCGGCAGTCGATGGTGTCGAGTGCCGCGCCATTGGGCTGAAGTGCGGAGGGGGGCAGGTCGTAATCGGCGACGGCGATATCGACGGCGGTGCGAGTGTTGGCACCGAAGGGGTCGCTGACGTACCACTTGGTGATCGCAGAGCCGCCGGTGCGGCGGGAGTTGACGAAGGTGGCATCTTGATTGCCGAAGGCCAACTGGCACTTGACAGCGCGGGGGAGGCGCATCTGCGAGCCGTCGGGGTTGTTGAAGTTGAAGTGGTTGGAGGAGAAGGCGGTGGCGCCGTTGTAGATTTCGGCCTTGGTCCAGACTGTGGCGCGGGACCAGCGGAAGCCGCCGGAGAAGCGGAACTGATCACCACCGACGAAGACGTGGTCATCGGAGTAGCCAAGGTCGTAGTAGTCGGGGAAGGAGGCATTGGCGGTGCCGGCATCCTGGACGAAATTGAATGCGTAGTAGAGCCAAGTGCCACCGGGAGCACCGATGGGGTTGGCGGTGTTGGAGATAGCGAGGAAGAGGCGGCCGTACTGATCGCTATCGCGCTTGACGTGCCAGAGCATGATCCAGCGCTGATTCCAAGGGTCGTAGCAGATCTTGGGGTCGTAGAAGTTGTAGGTTGTATCGAAGCCGAAAAGGTCGTTGGCATCGCGGGTAAAGATCTGGTTGCCGCACTTATCAAAGACCGAGTAGTCGTCATTGATCACGTGAACGACGTAGCCATTGCCGACGGCGACATCAGGATCTGCGGGGGTCCACTCGTTGTTGGCGGTGCCGTTGAAGCGCTGGATGAGGGTGGGGGCGGCGGGCTCGATTTGACCGATAGATTGATCGAGGATGGAGAGGGGCTCGTTGCGACCGGAGGGATAGAAGATCTTCTCGCCTGGGGCGAGTTGAATGTTGTGCATGACGACGCGCTTGCGATCGTCACGGTCCTTGTAGATTTCCGGGGGGTTTTCCATGCCCTGGACGGGACGGGTGCCCTCGCCAAAGCGTGACATGTCGCCGCGGACGGGGGGCGGTGGAACGGGGTCCGGAGTGGGATTGGGAGTGCGGCCGACATCTGCGGTGGCGATGCCGCAAACAACGCCAGCCATACTCAGACACGTGACGATGCGATTTCGACGGTTCATAACTACCCTCCTGAGCAAATGAGAACGGAGTGTGGCCGCTCCGCTCTCGCCAACCTAGCCAGATTGGCACGTTTTTGGAAGACGATTTCGCGAAATTGACAAAAACCCAATGGGAACTTGAGTTTGCGACTCGGGTTGGCAGAGGCGAGGTTGAGACCAATGAGAAAGTGGGTAATGCAAGGGCCGATGATGCCAGTGCCGTAGGGGTGATGGGTGCCCGGGGGGGGGCATCACCCGACCATGATGTGATCACGGCGCGAACAGAGTGCGAAGATGCTTGGCGGTTTGGAGAGGAGAATCAGCAGGCGGAGGAGAATTCGGCGACGAAATCAAGGTAATCGAAGAAGTCGATGACACCATCGGCGTTGAAGTCGGCGCGGGGGTCGTTGGCAGAGAAATCGGCGACGAAGTCGAGGTAATCGAAGAAGTCGGTGAGGCCATCGCGATTCAAGTCGGAGGTGTAGCCGACGTACAGGTTCCACGTGCCTTCGACTCCGTTGGCGCCGGCGACCCGGAAGTAGTAGGTATTTCCACCGGTGACCGGGATGCGGATGCGGGAGCGAAGGGAGTTGAAGTTGTCGTTGCAGGCGATCTGGGCGGAGCCGCAGGCATTGAAAGCGGCGAGGGTGGAATCGGTGTCGCCAGGAGTGTCGAGGGTGTCGACCTGAAGGGTGCCGGAGCAAGGGGCGATGAAGGCGTACCAGATGTCTTTGGTATCCAGCCCGCCGCAGGTGGTGAGGTCGGAGCCGTCGGCGTGGAGATTGCTGGCGGTGATGGTGCCGGGGTTGAGCGGGAGGGCGCGGGTGCAGAGGTTGTTGAGAGGGCGAACGGTGAGAGAGACGTTGCGGACGTGGGTGACACCGTTGAGGGCGCAATCTGTGAAAGTGATGGTGCCGGAATAGAAGCCGACGGGTTGAGCGGTGTTGACGGTGGCGGTGGTGGTTTGGATGAGGGAATAGAGCTGATTGTTTGAGGTACGCGAGGTGGTGAGCCAGGGGAGGGTTTCGAGGACGTTGTAAGTGAGGCCAGTCTGGCCGGTGTTGGTGGCGAAGTAGTTCTGGGTGTTGGGAGTGAAGGTGCCACCGAGATCGCCCGTGACATTGAAGTCGGTGTTGGGATCGACGCTGAGCGTGCCGCGGGTGTAGTTGGAGATGGAGGCGATGGTGGTATCCCAACTGCCGGCGAGTGCATATGCACCGGTGATCCAGACGCGGGCGTTGGTGAATCCATCGTTGTGATCGACCGAAGCACCAAAGTAACTTCCCCAGCGTGTGCCGGTGGTGTTGGTCGAACCAGGTTGAATGGAGGTGGAGGAATTGACGAAGATGCCTGCATCGGTTTCCACAGCGCGGACGCCGAGGAATTCTGCGGGACCGCCACGAGAAAAGACCCAGTAGGCGTTATTGGCAAAGTCGGCGGCGACGGTGGGGAAGGTGTAGTAGAGACTGGGGCCGCCGAAGATGCGGTCGAGGATCACCGCGTTGTTCGAGGTGTTGAACTGATAGAGGCGGCAGACGGCGCGATCGACGGTGTCGCCTCCCCAGAGATTGGCTTCGTGGAGGTTGGTGTAGAGGAAGGTGCCTGTGCCGCCAGTGACGTCCTGGGATTGCACGGCGTTGGTGAGGCGGCAGTCGCCGGTGTCGAGGGTTGAGCCACTGGGCTGACTGATATCGGGCGGGAGGTCGTAATCGGCGACGGAGATATCGACGGCGGTGCGGGTGTTGGCACCGAAGGGATCGTTGACGTACCACTTGGTGATGAGGTTGCCGCCGGTGCGTCGGGAGTTGACGAAGAGGGCATCTTGGGCGGGGTAGGCAGCTTGCTGTTTGACAGCTCGGGGAAGGCGCATGGCCGTGCCATCGGGGTTGTTGAAATTGAAGTGATTGGATATTGAGGCAGGGATGAAGTTGTAGATTTCGGCTTTATCGAGGATGGCAGCGCGCGACCAGCGGAATGTGCCGCTGAAACGGTATTGGTCGCCTCCGACGTAGACTTAGTCGTCGGAATAGCCCAGGTCGTATGAGTCGGGGAAAGTGGCGTCGGCGGTGCCAGCGTTCTGGACAAAGTTCATGTTGTAGTAGGTCCAAGCGGAACCGGGGAGTCCGATCGGTGTGGGTCCGGCGGAGACGGCGAGAACGAGGCGGCCGTACTGATCGCTGTCGCGGCGGAGGTGCCAGAGCATGATCCAACGGGAACTCCACGCGTCCCAAGAGATGCGGGGGCTGTAGAAGGTGTATGAGGTGTCGAAGGGAAAAAGGTCGTTGGCATCGCGGAGGAGAAGCTGGTTGCCACACTTATCGAAGACGATGTAGTCGTCATTGAGGACCTGACAGATGTAACCGGCGGCGACGGCTACATCGACATCGGCAGGATTCCACCCGTTGGCGGAGCCGGCATCAAAGCGGTGGATGAGATTGGGGGCGGCGGGATCGAGCTGGCTGATGGATTGATCGAGGATGGCAACAGGTTCGTTGCGACCAGAAGGGACGAAGACCTTTTCGCCGGGCGCGAGTTGGAGTCGGTAGTCGAAGTTGAGAGGGCGATCGTTGAGATGCTTGTGGATTTCGGCAGGGGCACCGATGACGTTGATGGGTTGGATGGGTTCGCCGAAGCGTGCAGGATCGCGCGGCGAGGGAGGAGGGGGCACGGGAAGGGGTTGGCCAGGGATGGGAAAAATTGGTTGCTCGGCGGTGGCGGGAGCGAGAGCGCACAGCAAAGTGGCTGCGCAGAGCGCGACGAGTGAGACGTTGGACATTGTGGAAACCCTCTTAGTCGAAATTCCAAGCGCAATTGGCGCCGCAGAGTGGCGGACGCTACCCGATTTTGAGGGTGAAATGCACGATTTGCAGGGCAGTTTTGAGGTTTTTTAGTAGGTGTTGAGCTTGCGGCCGAGGTTGGTGTGGGGAAGGTTGAGGGTGGCGAGAGTGAGGGCGATTGCGGCGCCGGTGTGGCCATCGCCGTATGGGTGAGGCGCGTTGAGGGGGTGGGGTTCGGCGAGGGCAGCGCGGAGGGCGGCGCTGATGGAGGGGGCGGATTCGTCGGCATCGCGAACGTTTGCCGCGCGTTCGCGGCCGTGTTGGCGGGGTCCGATGTTGACGACACGGGTGCCGAGGATGGCGGCTTCGATGAGCCCGGCGGAGGAATTGCCGACAAGGAGGCCGCCGGTGCGGGCGAGACGCTTGAGGAGGCCGAGGAAGTCGGCGCGAGGGAGATGTTCGAGGTGACGGGCGGGAGGAGATGAGCGAGTGGATTCGGTGATGGCGCGGAGGATGCCATCGCGTCCGGGATCGTGATTGGGTGAGAGGATGAGGAGGCGGTCGCGACCGACGGCGGCGGAACATTCATCGATGATGAGTGTGGCGGCGGCTTCTTCGGCTTCGGCGTGGCGACCGACGGGGTGATGCAGGATGACGATGCGGGGTGAGCCGAGGTCGGCGAAACGGGAATCGGAGAGTTTGGGGATGGTGGCGAGGCCATCGGCGGCAGGGGAGCCGGTGTTGAAGACACGATCAGCGCGCTCACCCATGCGGATGATGCGATCGGCACTGACGCTGGTGGCAGCGAAGTGAAGATGCGCGAGCTTGGTGATGGCGTGGCGCATGGACTCGTCGGCGATTCCCTCGGCGCGATCGCCGCCGTGGATGTGGGCGATTGGGATGCCACCGATGGCGGCGGCGGAGGCGGCGGCGAAGGCCTCGATGCGATCACCCAGGACGACGATGCAGTGAGGTTGGAGAGCTTCGAAAGAGCGGCCGAAGCGGGCGATGCCTGCGGCGAGGGCTTGAACATCTGCAGCGCGGCCGGTGCGACCGGCGACCTGCATGGGGATGGTGTCGGCGATGGGGAAGGCGGCTTTGACCTCGCGAAAGGTGAGGGCGGGGGAAATGAGGTGTGAGCCAGCGGCGATGACCTGGAGTTGCAGGGCGGGGTGCGCTTCGATGGCGCGCATCACGGGGACGAGGAGGCCGAACTCGGCGCGGGTGCCGGTGATGACAGCGATGCGCGCGGGGGAGACCTCACCGGGAGCGGTGTCTGGTCTGATTGCGGGTGTTTCGTCCCAACCGTCGCCGATCATTTTTGAGTTCCGAGTGCTGAGTACTGAGTGCTGAGGGAAACAGAAGGCACTAGGCACTTGGCACTAGGCACTAGGGGAAAGCAAATAGGCAGAGGATCAGGCATCGGGCACCAGGCATCAGGAAAGGGCAGGTTGATGAATGATGTCGGGATCATGAGATGGTGATGCAATTCAGAGGCAGGGGCATGTCGGCATCGACAGCGCACGTGAGCGGGCGACCCAGGACGGTAGAGAGGTGGTGTGGGGCGAGGCCTGTGCCGGGGCGTTTGATGGTGAGGTCAGCACTGGTGAGGATTTGGCCGACGGGGAGGGCGCGGGTGGTGGTGAGGGATTGGCGGGAGACGGTGCGGACGTCTTCCTCGATGGGGAGGACACGCTTGACGGCGTTGACATCCGGCGGGCGCGTGCTCATGAGTTCGGCCGAGCGGCGATGGGCGCTGCTCATGGAGGCGAGAGCATCGGCATCGAAGAGGGGGAGGGAGCGGACGTTGTGGCAGTAGAGGGAAAAGCCGTTGGGATCGAGAGAGGCGGCGTGATCAGGACCTGCGGCAAAGCGGGAGTAGGTGAAGTGCTTTTCGAGGATGCGGGCGCCCATGAGCACGGCATCCATGCCGGTGGAGAGGCCGGTCGTGTGATCGCTGTAGCCGATGATGCGATGGGGGAGGAGGTTGGAGATTGCCGCGATTCCGCCGAGTTCGGCCATGTGTGAAGGAGTGGGATAACTGCTGACACACTGGAGGTAGGCGATGTTTGGATAGTCAGAGAGCCACGATTCGCAGATGCTGATTTCTTCGATGGTGCTGGCGCCGGTGCTGACGATGAGGGGTTTGCCGGTTTTAGCCAGGGCGGTGAGGAGGGGAAGGTTGATGATGTCGGGGCTGGCGGTTTTGTAGGCGTTCCAGGGGAGTTGTTCGGCGATGGGGACGAGCTCGGCGGAGAAGACGCTGACGATGGCGTCCACGCCGCGGGATTGGGCGAGCGTGACGCAGGGGGCGAGTTGCTCGATGGTGAGTTCGAGCCGTTTGAGCATGGAGATGGGGTCGGATTCGCCAGCGGATTTCTGGTAGGCGGCGAGCTTGGCCGCGCTGCTCATGAGGCGGTCGGCCTCGAAGAGTTGGAATTTGACGGCATCGGCACCGGAATCGATAGCCAGGTGCGTGAGATCGACGGCACGGGCGGGGTCACCGTCGTGATTGACGCCGAGCTCGGCGATGATGTAGGGGGGCTCGCGGCCGCCGATGGCGCGGGAGTTGATGGTGATCATGCGGCATCCTTGGCGGATGAGGCGCTGTGCTCAAGCGCGCGCTGGCGAAGGAGGGCATCGGCGACGGCGAGGTCGAGGGGCGTGTCGATGTCGATGACATCGCCTTGGCTCGTGGTGATAGCGCGGCGATCGGTGCCGAGGAAGGCGTGCGGACCGGGAGGCGTGCTGGGAATCTGCTGGAAGAGTGCGGCGCGGGTGAGGGCGATGATGCCGCCATCGGGGATGTAGGCGGGAGGGAGGAGTTGGCGGCGGTACGTGTTGTGGAAAAGGGTGTCGCCTTCCCAGGGGGCGAGGCGCGATTGATCGTCGATGCGGACGGTCCACCAAGGGTGGTGCTTGCCGACGTGCGCGAAGGATTGGACGGAGTGGCAGCGGGTCGTGATGAGGGTGTGCACTGCGCGATCGAGAAGATCGGCGGGGCGGATGGGGACATTGGCGTAGAGGATGACGATGGGGCCGGACCACTGCCGTTTGAGCTGCACTTCATAGGTGGAGACGGCGTGCCGCGCAGCATCGTCGATGGTGGCGGTGTCGGAGGCGAGGTTGGCGGGACGGGCGATGAGCGTGCAGCCCATGTCGGTGCCGAGACGCGCGGCGTGAGGATCATCGGTGGAAAGGAGAATGTTCGCGGGGTTGGTGATGGAGGTGGAACGCTGCGCGAAATCGATGGTCCAGGCGATGCAGGGACGACCTGCGAGGGGTGCGGTGTTTTTCCCGGGGACGCCCTTTGAGCCGCGACGCGCGAGGATTATGCAGAGTGTGTCTGCGAGAAGATGAGAAGCGGGTGTGGTCACGGCGAAAGCTCTTATGAAGCGGCCTTGAGGGGAGTGATGGTGGCGATGGGAGTGGATTCGATAAGTGAAGCGGGGAGGGGGAGGGGCGGCAGCGCGGGGAGTGCCGCGACGCGAGGGGGCTTGGACCAGATGTGAAGCAAGGAGGTGGAGGAGGAGAGGGCACCACCCTCGACCCAGTTGGCGAGAGAATCTTTGAGGGAGACGCGACCAGCGGAAGAGATGGCGATGTGATGCATGCTTTGCAGCAAGCGGGCACGGAGGGGAATCGCGAGAGGAGTGATGCGGCCTGCGAAGGATGTGGGTGGATCGATGACGCACCCACCGCTGATCATAGTGAGTTCGGCGTAGCGCTCATCGAGGGGGTAGGTCTCATCGCGGCGTTGGAGGCGTGGGATGAGAAAGGGTGTGGGGAGACCGATGGAGGATGGCGCACGCTGCGCGAGAGCCGCCGAGAGCGCGGCGGTGGAATCGTGCCAAAGAGCAGGATCCAGGCCGGTGATACGGGCGAATGACTCGGCGGTTGGTGCAAGAAGATCGATGGAGATGATGTCGATGGGGGCAGCGAGCAACGCAGCGCGTTCCTGCTCAGAGAGGTTGAGGCGTGTTCGCAGGTGAAGTGCGCCGATGCCAGCGTCTTTGGCGGCGTGGATGAGGTGGATGAGGTTGGGGTGGTTGCAGGGATCGGCGGGGGAAGCAGCGAGGAAGGTGACGGCGGCGGCAGGGTTGGCTCCACCGAGATCACGGAGGATGCGTTCGGCCAGACGAGTGTCGAGGATGGAGTGATCAGAGCCGACAAGCTCGAGGAACAGCTCGGTGGGAGCATCGGGGCGGGTGGCGAGGAAGCCGCTGGAGTGGGCAGCGCGGGCGATGGCCTCTGCATCGGCGGTGGGAAACGTGGGACCGAGTGTGGTGAGGATGGAGGTGATGAGTGCGCGGCTGTCTGGGGTGTCGGCGATAAGGCGGGAGGGAAGATCGCGAACGAAGGGAGCGATGTGCAGGCAGCAGTTCTTGCCGAGGGGATCGAGTTGCGGTGCGATGGGGATGTAGCCCAGAAGCGCACCGATGGAGGCGAATGCGCCTGCGCCGGGGCGATTGGCAGCGAGCTCGTCAACGAGATCACGGGAGAGGAGGCAGGGAGAGATGCCGCAAGGGGCCTGGGAGAAGATGAGTTTGTGCGTGTCGGGGCGCTCGAGATGGCGCTGGATGGTGAGGTCGATGAGTGAGGGATCGATGAGTGACCAATCGGCACCCAAGAGGATGCAGGCGTCGGCAGAGTGGTCAGAAAGCGCGGCGGAGAGGGCAGAGGGGATGAGGGCCTCGTCGAAGACTGTGGAGTTGGAGATGCCGCCACGCCATGAGGCGCGGGAGCAGGCGCGAGTGGCGCGGAGGGCGCGGAAATGGTCATCGGCGTGCGCGGGATCGATGCGTGCGGCGGAGATGTGAGGGCCGTGAGCGCCGGCGAGTTGCAGGGCGCGGGCGGGATCGGCAGAAAGGAGGACGATCTGATCGAGGTGTGCGGATTGACGGAGACGATTGAGGGTGAGCTCGAGGGGATTGCAGCCCAGATGGAGTGGTGCAGAGAGATCGCGGGCTGTGCCCAGGCCAGAGCGGTGCTCATCAACGAGGACGCAGGCGATGACTTTGCGCGCGGCCGCGGAGGGAGCGAGCCCAGCGGCGGCGAGCATGTCTGGTGTCGGTGCGGCTTCGCGCGTGACACGTGGCGCGCCGGAGAGCATGGAGAGGGAATCGTCAAGAAGGCGGGCGAGATGTTCGGCGGCATCGGCGAGCCATGCGACATTGGTGCGGTCACGCTCAAGCTGCATCAAGAGTCTGGTTCGCTCGTCCTGCGCGGTGCTCATGGAGATGGCGCGATCGTGCTTGAAACGATTGAGGCCGCCGGTTTGATTGAGGTACTGCACCAGGTCGTAGGCGGGAGTGAGGCGTTCGACGGTGGAGCGGAGATCGTGGAGACGGGTGATGATCTTGTTGATGCGCGAGGTATCGTCGAGAGATTGGCGGGCCTGATCGAGGAGATCGCGGGCCTGCCGCGAGAGCGCGGCGACGCGAAGCGTGTCGAGACGCACACGGGTGATGCGAGCGTGGAGGCGACTGAGGCGCGAAGAGGGATCAGATGCTGATCGCGCCGTCGGGAGGGGACCGAGAGGTTCGGTACCAAAGAGTGTGAGGCAATCCGCAAGGGTGCGGATGCTGGTGAATTGCTTTTTGACGCCCCCTTCGGTGGCATCGATGATGCGCAGACCGCGATCAGTGTCAGCTTTGAAATCACGTTCGAATTGCAACAGATATGCCGACATCTGCTCATCGGTGAGGATGGGTCGGCCGAGGGAGTCTTCGCGGCGACTGAGCATTTTGCCAAAGCGGAGAATGCGTTCGAGCTCGAACATCTCCAGCGTGCGGAACTGGTTGAGCTCACTGGCCCACACATCGTGGATGGCAGCGCCGGAGGCGTAATACTGGCCGTCGGTGAACCCCAGATCCTGACCGATGAGAATGACGGGATCGCAACCCAGATGGCGGGCGGCGTAGTAGGCCAGATGGGCGACGGTGGCGCCCGGGGCGATGGGGTGCATGTCTCGCTTGAGATCATCGCCAAGAAGCGTGTCGAGCCACGGCTCGGCGGGCATGCAGAGTTCGCCGGGCCAGGATTGGAGAATGGCGGGGTTGGCCTTGGATTCGACGATGAGGGTGATGCCTTCGACATCTGCGGCGGTAAGGCCTTCGTAGAAACGCCGCGATATTTCGTGATAATCCAGCGCGGTGACAAAGTGCGGCTTTATGCTCTTGGCAAGCAGTTGCTTCAAGACGGTCTGGACGGCGATGATGACAAAGCGATCACGCACGCCTGGTCGGGAGAGAAGGTCGATATTGCGAGCCAGTGAGGGGCCAGCACTCACGACGATGGCGGGCTTGCCCTTCATGGCATTGGCGAGGTGAGCGATGCCGGGCTCGGTGGCATAGCGATCGACATTCTGAAAGAGATTGCGAAGTGTGACATCGACCTGCACGAGCGTGGTGACGACGCTGGTGCGGGCGGCGCGGATGACGTGGGCGAAACTGGCACCAAAGGTGTGCGCGGCGGCGTTGAGACGCACGCGGCTGGGTGGGTGATCGACGATTTTGGCACCGACGCAGAGGATGCCTTCGAAGCCAGCGACACGCGCGGAGATGGCGGGGATGTCGGTTGGATCGGTGAAGAGGGCGACGTTGGAGTGTTCGAAGACCTCTGAGAAATCGAGGCGTTCGAGGACGGAACGCAAAAGCGGGAGATCGGTTTCGAGGACGAGGATGATGCCGCTGCGCTTCATCTGGCGGGCCATGGCGGCGACGTGGTAGCCCAGTCCGAAGCCGTTGACGACGATGGCGGCGTTGGTTTCGATATTGGCGGATTTGGCGAGGGCTTCGGCCTCGGCGAGGGGGTGGCGGCGCGAGCAGAGTTGCATGGCCTGCGATGTGCCGCTGGACGGGCCGCTGGTGGGGGTGATGGTGAGAATCGCGGCGGGGACGCCATCGTCGGTTGGGAAGAAATCGAGAGAGGGGTGTGGCGAGGCGGACTGAATGAGCGTGGCGGTATCGGGGCTGGTGCGCGCGAGGGCGGCCAGGTTTCGCTGGAGAGTGATGGGATTGGGAACGGGAAGCCCGGTTCCACCGGAAGGGGGTATCGCATCCATGCGCATCAGGGGTTATCGGCGGGAGTGGCGAAATCGCCGCAAATACCAAATGCCAAACTCATGCATCTCAACGCAGAGCCGCAGAGGCGCAGAGATTGATCGGAGGAAGAAGAGAAACGGCAGCTGGCAAAACAGAGCAGAAAGGGCATTGAGGTGGCCGGATCGCGATTCAACACCCCCTGAATGGGGGATGGGATGATGCAGGGACGTGTATATAGGATGATGCGTGATTGACCTAGACCACAATGCGACGACGAGGCCGAGCGCGGCGGTGCTGGCCGCGCTGGTGGAGGGGGCGGGGGAGCTGTATCACAACCCTTCGAGCACGCATCGGGCTGGGCAGCAGGCGCGGCAGGCGATTGAACTAGCGCGGCAGGCGATGGCGGAGCTGATCGGGTGCAAAGCGCGAGATGTGACGTGGACGGGAAGCGGGAGCGAGGCGATCGACCTGGCGATTCGCGGCGTGCTGGGCGCGCTGCCAAAGCCCAATCGAAGACTCGTCACGACCAAGGTGGAGCATCACGCGGTGCGGGCGATCGCGGAGAATGCTGGCAGTGATTTCAAGGTGATGGATGCCCCACTGCTGCCGGATCAGAGTGGGCGGGTGGATGTGGAGGGGTTGGCGCGGCTGCTGGGTGGTGCGCCCGGACTCGTGAGTGTGCAGTGGGCGAATAACGAGACCGGCGTCGTGCAGCCGCTGGGTGAGGTGGTTCGGGTGGCGCATGAGCGCGGGTGGCTGGTGCACACGGATGCGACGCAGTGGGTGGGGAAGGTGCCGACCGATCTGAAGACCGGTCCGGCGGTGGATGTGCTGACATGTGCGCCGCACAAATTTCACGGTCCGAAGGGTGTGGGCGTGATGATGGCGGCAAGACATGTGAAGGTGATGCCGCGAGTCATGGGGACGCAGGAACTGGGACGAAGGGGCGGAACGGAGAATACAGCGGCGATTCATGCCAGCGGAGTGGCAGCGCGGGAAGCGATGGAGTGGCTGAAGGATGAGGGGGCGAGGGTGCGAGGCGCGGCGTTGCGGGACCGATTGGAGCGGGCTCTGGTGGAGCGATGCGGCGGTGTTGTGAATGGCGGTGCGGTAGAGCGGTTGTGGAACACGACGAATGTGGGGTTTGCGGGTTTGGAGGCCGAGGCGATCTTGATTCTGCTCTCGGAGCGCGGTGTTCTGGCGAGCGCGGGGGCAGCGTGTTCGAGTGGGTCGCTTGATCCATCGCCCGTGCTTGTGGCAATGGGAGTAGAGCCAAAGGTGGCGCATGGGAGTGTGCGTTTTTCGATTGGGAGAGAGACGACGGAGCAAGAGATTGACGAGGCGGTGGAGGTGATTGTGGACAGTGTGGAGAGGTTGCGGGGGAGTTGGGGAGCGGTGAGGAAGTAGTTGAAAGAAGCAAGTTGAAAGTAAAGACACCCCTCGCGGAACAATGGGGTACGCGAGCAGCACTTCAGCCCGCAGCGTCAGCATCATCTATAGCTGTCTTTGCGTAGATCACGCGTCCGGCCAGCAATGCGAGTGAACCCAGTATCAAGACAGTGACAAAAAACTGTTTTGCCTGGGGATCACTGAATGTGACCCACGCTTCAATTGCAAGGACGCTGATCGCTCCCAGAAACGCGGCCCAACGCCACAACGTGAGCGACGTCGCAGAGCGAGCTTCCCAGAACACATGGACTGTTGCGATGAGCGCTGACACAACTGAGATCGTGATAGGGAGAGTGGTTGCACCCGGAACTGTCGCGACTTCAAAGACGATGCAGAACAAGGCGAAGAAAAGTGCGGCAGAACCGATGACCATGCAGGCGCGATAAGTCGCTCGCCAAGACGACGGAAGGTGATGATCGGATCGAAACAGATCGATGCGCATGACATTCACCTGTAACCAAATCACTCGTGGAACCATACACCACAGAATTGTGGGAGGCACACTTCCAAACAAGCCTACCGCGTCGCCGCCTCGGCATACGCCTTATTGATCGCGACGGCGTGTTCAATAAAGGCGCGGTCATTGGCATCGCAGACGCCATCGCGATTGAGGTCTTTGCGCGCTTTGTCTTTCTCGGAATCGAGCGCATCCCACGCGGCGAGGTCTTTGCCGTCGACGGTGCGATCCATGTTGATGTCTTCGCTGCTGCGGGTGATGCGGGCGAGGGGATCGCCGATCACAACTTGCTGCCAGGAGATGGCGGGGATGGCGGACCAGGCGGCCTCGACGAAGGTGAGATCACCCAAGAGGAAGTTGGCAGCGAGGGGGAGCGTGTCGGGCGTCGTGAATGAGAAGGGTTCCTGGGCGTTGCCGATGGCGAAGGTGCCGCCACTGGCGAGGAAGGCGGAGATCTGCTGCTGACCTGGCCAGCCGCCGAGGCCGCCGAAGTCGCGGGCGTTGAAACTCTCGATGGAAAGGAAGATCGCGCCGGAGGCCCAAGTGAAACTCTCGCCGTACGTCACGCCTGCATCCTGCCCGGCTTTGGAGCCGGCTTTCACGGTCGGATGTTTGCCGGGAGTGTTGCTGCCACTGGTGGAAATGAGGATGACGGGACGCGTGATGACCTTGGCATTCGGTGACCACTCGTAGCGTGGACCGACGCAGAAGTGATCGGTGCCGGACCGCGCGTCGTACATCAATCCTGCGGCGGAAAGGCGGCCATCCTGCTTGAGGAGATCGCGGGTCTGTTCGAGATCATCGCCGCCACGCAGAGGAGCAGCATTATCGAGTTCTTTGTTTGGCGCGGCATCGGTGAGTCCGTTGGAATCACCTTCATCGAGGACGATGGTTTGGGTGTTGATGTTGAAATAGACGTTTTTGGCACGATCGAGCATCGAGACCACATCGGCGACTGCGGGACCATCGAACCGCGCGGTGAGGAGAATGTCGCCGGGAGTGAGGATGCGAGCGGGATCAAAAGGGGCCTTGCCTGCGGCTTTTTCGATTTCGGCTGGATCGCTGGTCCAGATTGTTCCTCGGCCACTCGGGCATACGAGCGCGCGTTTGACAAGGATGTGCTCGGTGCTGGAGAAGGTGATGGGCTGGGTGTTGAGCCAGCTGGGATTCATGATCATGCCATCGGCGAGGGAATCGCCGGGGCCGCCCATTTCGCCTGCCGCGAGATCTTGATAGAGGAGTGTGAGTTCGGAATCGACGGATGCGCCGGTGGCGTTGCCGGACCGGAAGTGTTGATCCTGAATCTGTGGTTGATCACCGGCGACGACGTTTTTCATGTCGGCGATGACGTGGGGGAGCCCCTTGGTGAGGACGAGGACGCGAACTTGATGCTGGAGTTTTTCCTTCAGGATGTGGGCGCGGAGGGGATCGCGTAGAAGTTTGCAGAATTGGCCGTAATCGCAGGAACCGGGCGAGATGGTGGAATTGGGGACGTCTTTGAGGAGTGCCGCGAGATCGACAGTGAGGACACCGGGGCGCGTGCCGGGCTTTTTCTCGGTTGCGCCCTCAATCGCGGCGGAGCCAGCGTAATGCTCAGCGATGAGGCGTGAATCGGCGATGCGCGAGTCGTAGACGACGAGGACGTTTTTGGGGGCAAGCTGGGCGAGGGCGGGGGAGCATGCCAAACCGCCGGCGATCGAAACGCAGGCCAGCGTGCGAAGTGTGGATGGGCCGATGTGCATCAACAAGCGTAGTGAATCAGACACATGATCGTGCAGGCAGTTTCACGCTCATCACATTCACCGCCCACCCGCGACCGCGGGAATCAACGCTGGTTCCGCGGCTTTGCTGACACCCAGAGGATTGGCTTGATACGTGTTGCGTGCAACAGGATCACCGATCGGGGCGTTGGCGCGGGATGCCGGGGCGGGGTTGCCCTTTTCATCGCGTTGGTATGTGACGGCGAGCTCCTCGGAGGCCCCGAATGCCGCGGGATGCAGGTAGCGGCCCTTGTTCCAGGATTCCTTGTCCTCCTCCACCGGGATGCGGTTGGCATTGGCGAAGTTATCCTGACGAACGCCGGTGATGAGCCACGAGACTTCGACATTGGGATAGTTGGTGCGGATGGTGAACTGGTTTTTGTGCACCTTGCGCACCACCTTGGCCAGCGTCCAGCCGGCATCGGATTCATCGATGACTGTGAGTTGATAACGGAAGTCTCGATTGAGGGTTTCGAACCACTCGGGTAAGGTGACGGTGGCGTACCCATCCTGATCGGTGACGACGTTGCCGTTGTAGATATTCATCATGTCGGGGGATTCGACGAAGGAATGCGAGAGGTACTTGTTCTTGGGGTCAAGCGGGTGATCGATCTTGAAAGAGCCGCCACCCTTGGAAAGATTTCCCACCACCTGCACCTTGCCATCGAAGTATCCGGCGAAGCCGGCGCTGTTGCCGGTCTTGCCGTAGATGCCATAACCGCTGTGGGCGTGGTATCCGAGTACGCCGACACCGTTCAAAGTGGAGGACAAGCTGTAGCCGCGGACGCCAGCGGAGAAAGCACCCGGATTGTTTTCGCTCGCCTGACCAGTGACACCCGACGGGCCGCTGGTGGCGCTGCCGCCACTGCTGGTGAAGTTGTCTCCCAGCACTACACCAGTTGAGCGGCCGTCGAGCACTGTAAAGTAATTGAGCGGGGTTGACACTCCAATTCCGACCTTGGTATTGAAGTAGCAACTGCCACCCAGAAAATAGCCGGAGAGGCCGCTGATGCTTGAGACAGACCCCTGGACGGCGATGGGTTGGCCGAAGGTCGAGGTGGATTGAGCATACAGAGCCACGCCGGAGGAACTGGAAGTTTCCAGATGTCCGCCGTAATTGAGGCCGCTGGTGGCGGTGGCGCGAGCGCGAATGCCGGAGCCAACAGAAGAAGCAGACTCAGCCCAAATACCTGCGCCGGCACCGGTGGTGGCAAAGTTGAAACCCTGAAGAGCGCGGCCGACGGGGTTGTTAGTCTCGCCCCAGATGGCGGTGGTGCGCTCGTTGTTGCTGGGCGTGCCGATGTAGCTATGCAGGCCGATCACGCGGCTGGATTGTGCGTTGTCAACCACATCGAAACGCACGACGGGGTTGGCGAAGCCGGGTGTGCCGATGTAGCCGTTGCCGTTGTGGTAGTACATGAGATTCTGTGCGCCGGTGGGACCGAGCCACTGAGCGTGCGACAAAGAAGTCAGTACGGACAAACCAAGGACGCAAGCCGAACGAATGCTGACAGGGTGCATACGCATGACAAACGCTCCTGAAATCGCGGCGGACGAGTGCCGCGATGTGTATAGGACTAACACGTAAGCGATCGTCGCAGAGGATGCGTACGCGTGAAAAGAAAAGCCCGCTTGCGCAGCGGGCTCCTTATGCAGGGTGGTGATGAAGATTTACCTGCCGGTGACCGGTGTGAGGGGCGATGTCGCGGTGGAATCTGGGGCCTTTGGTGCGATCGCGGCAGGCGCAGCAATCTTTGTCGTGGGAACCGTGTTTGTCTGTCCGTACGGAGAGACAGCATTGCCCTGAGCATCGACCTGGTACGAGACCATCATGTTGCGGGGCTTGCCGAACACCTCGGGATGGACGTAGCGGCCCTTGTTCCACTTTTCCTTTTCCACTTCGACGGGAATGCGGTGAGCATTCGCGTATTTATCCTGGCGGATGCCGGTGATCTGCCACGACACTTCGACGTTGGGAAAATTGGTGCGGATGGTGAACTGGTTCTTGTACATCTTGCGGACGACCTTGGCGAGAATCCAGCCAGCATCGGATTCATCGATCACGGTGAGTTGATAGCGGAAGTCGCGATTCAGCGTGTCGAACCACTCAGGCAGATTGATGGTGGCATACCCCTCCCCATCCGTCGTGGCGATGCCGTTGTAGATATTCATCATGTCGGGAGATTCGACGAAAGAGTGGTAGAGGTACTTGTTCTCCGGATCGAGAGGATGATCAATTCGGAATGAGCCGCCGCCCTTGGCAAGATTGCCAGTGACGGAAACATTGCTGTCAAAGACGCCGGAGTAGCCACCAACATTGCCCGTGCCACCATACACACCAAAGCCCGTGCCACTGTGATAGCCGATGACACCGATGCCGTTTCCGGTGAGAGATTGCGAGTAGCCCCGCACTCCGGCAACATACGGACCAGGATCACCAGAAGTGGCCTGACCAGTGACACCAGCGACACCGTTGGTAATCGACGATATCGCGGTGCTGCCGTTGGTGCCGAGAATCAGGGGGCCAGCGTCATTGACGCTGACAGTGAGATATGCGGTGGGATTCTGAGTGCCAATGCCGACTTTGTTTTCAAAGTAAGACTTGCCGCCACTGAAGTAGCCGGCAAAGCCGCTGGAGGTTGGAGCGACCTTGCCCCACACGCCAATAGGTGCGCCGGTGGTGGATGTGGCATCGGCGTAGACCGCGACGCCGCTGTTGGATGCGGTGTCAAAGTATCCGGCGACGTTGCTGCCGCTGGTGGAGGTGGCGCGTGCGCGAATACCCGTGCCAGCGCTCGCGGCGGTTTCGGCCCAGATGCCAACACCATTCCCCGTGGAGGCAAAGTTAAAGCCCTGCAGAGCGCGGCCTGCAGGGTTGTTGGTCTCACCCCAGATGGCGGTGGTACGGACGCCATTCTGCGGTGTGCCGATGTAACTGTGCAGGCCGATGACGCGGCCGGACTGGGCATTGTCGACGACATCGAAGCGGACGACGGAATTCGTCGAGCCGGCAGTGCCGACATAGGCGTTTCCGGTGGTGTACGAGATGAGATTCTGCGGACCGGTGGGTCCGACCCATTGTGCATTCGCAGCGGATGCGGCGAGCAAAACGATCAGCGCTGGTGAAGCGTTGAATCGAGGCATGAGGATGCTCCAGGGGGGCGCGAGTGACGAGAACCGCGCGGTGGTCTGGTCCAGTTGGCGTGACCCAGTTGGCAGGATAATAGTAGGCGGTGAAAACGACACACGCCCGGAATTGATCCGGGCGTGTGGCAGGAAAGTTGCAATGTTTGAACAGAATCAGACGCCGAGCATGTCCATGGCGTTCTTCTTGATGTCGTCGGCGGTGAGACCGGTCATCTGAAGCTGCTCATCGATGGTGCGGGTGCTCTTGGGAATGCGGCGGACATGCATCTGGCGGAGCGTAAAGCCATCGCCACTGGTGGTGACCGCGTCGGCAACGGCAGAACCGATGCCGCCACCGTAGTTGTCTTCGACGGTGATGATGCGACCGCCGGATTCGTTGATGACATCCAGGAGCGCGGCCTCATCGAAGGGGAGGGAGTAGAGATCGACGAGGGTGGCGGAGACACCGGCCTTATCCAGCATGTCAACGGCCTTGTTGGCCTCGTGCACCATGTAACCGGCGGCGCAGATGCAGAGATCTTTGCCCTGGGTGAGAACTTCGAATGAGCCGAGATTGAAGACCTGCTCGGGGGAGTAGATGAACTCGGTGTCGGGACGCAGAGTGCGCATGTAGCAGGCGCCTTCGTATTCAGCCATGACGCCGGTGAGGGCATACGCGGCGTAGGCGTCGGAGGGTTGCAGGATGTAGCAGCCGGGGTTGCCACGATGATCGCGCATGCTGGCGAAAGAGCGGAACCAGGCGACATCGGGGAGTGACATCTGGCTGGGGCCGTCGGCGGCGAGGGTGATGCCGCTGTGGCTACCGACGATCTTCAGATTCGCGCCGCTGTTGATGGCCATTTCGATCTGGTCATAGGCGCGGGTGAGGAACTTGGAGAAGGAGGAGAGGAAGGGCACCTTACCGCCAGCGGAGAAACCGGCGGCCATACTGGCCATGTGCTGCTCGGCGATCTTGCACTCAAAGAAACGATCGCTGATGGCGTTGTCCTTCTTCACCATTTCAGCAAAGGTGGAGTTGGAAACATCAGCATCGAGAACGACGACGTTCTTATTCACCTTGCACAAAGTGCGTAGCGCGATGCCATAGGCAAAGCGTGTGGCGAGCTTGCCGGATTGCAGCTTGGCTTCCATATCCATCGCGCGCATCACTTCACGCAGGGGTGGAAGATCACCCATCGAGAAATCCTGCTCGGGCAATTCAGCGGGGGGCTGGATTTCGAAGTGATCGCCCTGGGCCAGAGAGCTGGTGAGGGCGACACGCTTGTCATCGAGTTCGGCGAGGGCGCGCTTGAGCTGTTCGCCGGTCGGGGGCTTGCCGTGCCAGCCGCCACCCTGAATGCTGGGAGAGCCCCACCCCTTCACGGTCTTGGCGACGATGGCCATGGGCTTGCCGCCACCCTTGGAATTCAGATCCGCAAATGCCGCGAACGCGGCGAGAATTTCCTTGGGGCTGTGGCCGTCGATGGTCTTGACATCAAAACCCGCGGCAACGAGCTTGGCGGCCATTACCTCGACGGATTGCTGACCGCTGACGCGATCGGCCTGGCCGTATTCGTTGCAATTGAAGATGGTGAGGAGGTTCTTGAGTTTGCGATCGATGATGTAATCGAGGGCTTCGGCGATCTGGCCTTCGCGGGCTTCACCGTCACCGACGATGCAGTAGACGCGCTTATCCATCTTGTCGAGGAGCGCGGCTTCGGCGACGCCGGTGGCAACGCTGAGACCCTGACCAAGTGACCCAGTCGCTGCATCAAAGAAGGGGAACCCTTCCATCGGATTTGGGTGACCATCCAGGCAGGAGTCTTTGGCGCGAAGGGTCTTGAGATCCTCAACCTTGAGTTCGCGGCGTTGCTTGCCCTTGCCAAAGACAACGCCAAGTTTGGCGGCAGCGGCGTAGACGGCAGGGACGGCGTGGCCTTCGGAAAGAACGAGGCGATCGCTGGTGGGGTAATCGGGGCTTTCAGGGCTCCACCGCATGGTGTGAAACATAAGGACGGTGATGATGTGGCCCAACGAGGCGGCGCTGGTGGGATGGCCCGAACCAGCGGCGGCGCACATATCAAGGGAAAGACGGTCGAGTTCGATGGCCTGAGCATGGACGGCGGCTTCGAATGACATGGTGGTGCTCCGGGGTCAAAGAGACAGCGAGGGGTAAGGACGACCCTTGGCTGGAGGAGCGGTATATAGAGGATGCGTTTGTCTGGCCGATCCGAGGACGTTGCCGCGGCCACTCACGCGACCAGACCGGGGGAGCCCTGGAACGGCCTGGCGAAGACACCTCTTCGAACCATGCCGCCGGCCAAGATGTGGGTCCGAATATATCGCCTGCCCTGCGACGGGCGAGCGGCAGATTCGGGGAGACCAGCGTAGCTTGGTCCGATCACCATGACAGACCCTGTCGGTTCACTTTTTCGAGCCAATACCGAAATTTTTCCAATCTTTTTACGAACAAATAAAGGGGTGCAACGTACTGTCACCGTGCCCTGCTTCAACTCACTTCGGAGGAAATACCAAACGAGCTATCGCGATATACACTGGCTTGGAAGATAGAAAATTTGGACATTGAACGGAGTCACTTCATGAAGGTCATCTGCGACCGCGCTGCTTTGCTGTCTGCCATCAATGCCGTTGCCCGGGCGGTGCCGAGCCGCTCGCCCCGGCCGCAGTTGCAGTGCATCAAGATCGCGGCGGTCAAGCCAGCCAAGGGCGGTGGCGAGCTGGTGGTCAGCGGCACGGACCTGGAAGTGGCGATCCGGCTTTCGATCTCACAGGTCGAGGTGAACCAGCCGGGCGAAGTGCTGATTCCATCTGACAAGCTTCGCCAGATCGTCAGTGCCGAGAGCAATGAGCCGACGCTGACTCTGGAAGTGGCAGGCGATCACGTGACCATCCGCGGCGCGGATGCGACGTTCAAATTGAACACCTATCCGGTTGCCGATTTTCCCCCCTTGGCCAGTTATGCCGAGACGGTGGCGCAGACTTCGGCGGCCCCGCGGACGCGGACCAATTTCGGAATCGGCGCGGGCGTGCTGCGGACCCTGGCGGATCGCACCTTGTTCGCAACGGCCAAGGAGCAATCGCGTTACGCGATCAATGGCGTGCTGATGAAGCGCGATGGCAAGAAGCTGACGATGGTCGCGACGGATGGCAAGCGGCTCGCCCTGTGCAACGGCGGCTTGGGTGCCGGTTCATCCAAGGATGACAAAGCGGTTTCGGCGATCATTCCCACCAAGGCGCTGCAGATGCTGCGTGACTTGGTGGGCGATGTGGAAGAGCCCGTGCACGTGGTGCTCACAGATTCGCAGTTGATCTGCGCCTTTGGCGGCGACATCTCTGGCAAGGAGCCGGCCCGGGCGACGCTCACATCCAACCTTGTGGAAGGGACATTCCCTCCCTATGAAGATGTGATTCCCAAGGAGCAGGACCGCCGCGTGACGTTTGACCGCGATGTGCTGCGTTCAGCGGTGTCACGTGCGTCGCTATTGACCACAGAGGAATCTCGCGCGGTGCGTATGAAGTTCTCCAACACCGGTAAGCAGCTGCACCTTTCCAGCCGCGCTGCGGAGATGGGTGAAGCTGATATCCGCTGCGACATCGCCAAATTTGAGGGTGATGACATCGAGATCGGCTTCAACCCCAACTACATCGTCGATGCGCTCAAAGTGATTCCCGAGACGGAAGTGATCATTGAGTTGAAGGCGGCGAACAAGCCGGGTCTGGTGAAGGCGGGCGCGGACTTTGTGTATGTGGTGATGCCGCTGAATCTGACGTGATCACGTTTGTCGTGGCTGAGACGGAAGTGGCCGCATCGGGAAGCGATACCGGCTTTCTGTTTGCATACGCAGCGGCATCGATGAGCATGCAGGCGAAAATGGTGACCACACTAAGCGTTCCGACAGTCGCGGCGGCCGGGTTTGGCCCGAGATCCCAGAAATAAGAATACCAATCGCCTTGCCAGTTCTTACTGACAAAGGCAGCACACACTGTCACAAGAATGGTGACGGCAGCACCTAGGGCGATAGCAATGGCAAGGTTTCGGAGTCGGCAACGAAGTGAAAGTGCGGCCGCCGCCAGCCACGCGAGTGCCATGGTGAATGCGAACTCTGTGGGATACCACGGATACCGGTGGGAAGCCATGAGTTGTTCAACACGCTGCGCGGCAGGCCAACCTTTGAACCAATATACGACAGCCGTCATGACTGGCGGAAACGCGTAGGCAACGAGCCACCACAGTCCTACACAGAGGAGCGCGGCGACAACCCAGTGCCAGAAGAGGTCGTATCGAACTCTCCATTCGGTGCGTGAATGGGTGGTGAAGATGGTGGGATGAAGGGTGTTGCACTCCGGGCAGGTGGGGGTTGTACCCAGACCGGCGAGGGAGTATTTGCACTTGGTGCATTCGATGATCAGCTTGGCATCGCCAGCGACCACTACGGGACGAAAGAAGAGCCAGCGAATGACGAGCCAGAGAGCCCAAAAGAAAGCTCCCGCAAACGCCAGATACACGAGAAGTCCACAACCAATTCCCATGACCACGAGTTCCTTCCCATCACTTGTTCGGAATTGAGATGACCCCGGTTCCGGGAATATCCGATACCATCAGGACACATGTCCGACCCCGGCTCGGTAACCAGTTCCTCCCCCACTGCTTCGGCACTTGAACGTCCGCCGGAAACGGATGCGTCGCTGTATCTGCATCCGCAGACTTTGGCGCGGCTGGCCTCATTTGAGCTGCGGGCCAAGATGATTGTCGAAGGGCTCTCCAGCGGCACGCACCGTTCACCCTTTCAAGGGTTCAGCGTCGAATTCGCGCAGCACCGTCCCTATGTCGCAGGCGACGATCCGCGGCACTTGGATTGGAAGGTCTTTGGCCGCACGGACAAACTGCAGCTCAAGCAGTATCAGCAAGAGACCAATCTCGATCTGATCGTGATGGTGGATGCCAGCGGCTCGATGTTCTACGGCTCGCGGCCATTCGCCGAAGCCAGCGGCGTTGGCACCAAAGCAAGCGTGGATGGACGCAGCACCTGGAGCAAGTACGACCATTCGACCGCGCTCGCCGCGGCGCTGGCGTACATCACGTTGCACCAGGGCGACCGGGTGGGATTGGTGATTCACGCCGATGAAGTGAAGCTGGTCACGCGGCGGCTGTCGAGCATGTCGGCGTGGAGGCAGGTGGTGGGTGCGTTGTCGACGCATCCGGTGGACTCAACCAATCGCAATCGGCCAACCGATCTGGCGCGGGCACTCGATCAGGCCCTGGCCAAGGTGACGAATCATTGCATCATCGCCATGGTCGGTGATTTCTTCTTTGATCTGGATGTGCTGCGAGCAGGACTGGCGCGAATCCGCCACGCCGGGCATGATCTGATCGCCTTTCAGGTGCTGGATAGACAGGAACTGGAGTTCAACTTCACCGACACCGCGCCCTTTGAGGGACTAGAAGGTGAATCGCGCGTGCGGATTGATCCTCGTGCACTGCGCGAGGGGTATCTCGCGAGCATTCGCAAGCACATCACCGGAGTGGAATCCGCGATCAAGGGCTTTGGCTTTGACTCCATGGTGGTCAACACACATGACTGGCTGGGACCCGCGCTGGCTGGGTTTGTAGCGAGAAGGAATGCGCAGTTAAAGCGTGGAAAGGCAGGACGGGGATCGGGCGGGGGAGCCGATGGGGGTTCGCGCGGATGAACCTCTCGATCCTGCATGCCGGGCTTCTGGTCGCTGGGGCGTGCGCGGTGGCATTGCCGATTCTCATTCACATACTGCTGCGGCGTCGGCGCACGCCTGTGCAATGGGGCGCGATGAAGTTTGTGCTGGAGGCGTATCAGCAGCAGCGCAAGCGCATGCGTCTGGAGCAGATTCTGCTGCTGCTGTGTCGCTGTTTGCTGGTGGCGTGTCTGGGGGCGGCGATTGCGCGACCATTCTGGCCCCAGCCGCAGAGTGCTGCGGTCTCGGGCCCGCAGACGCTGGTGCTGTTTATTGATAATGCCGCGGCGTCGGGTGCCAGCGAATCGGGCGGCACAAGCGTGGCGCTGGATTTGCACCTGAGCGCAGCGCAACGACTGGTTGCCGAATTGGATGCCGCCCGTGGCGATCGGGTGGGCGTGATCACGCTGGCTTCTCCGGCCGAAGCGCTGGTGTGGCCGCCGAGTGGTGATCTGGGAGCGGTGAGCCGCGTATTGGCAGCGATTCGACCGATGGCAAGTGGCAGTGATATGTCCGGTGGCTTTGCGCTAACGCAAGAGAGCACCGGTGAGGGCAAGACAACGCAGTCGGCACAGCGCTGGGCGGTGCTCTCAGAGTTTCGTGCTGGGTCACTGGATGTCGGCGCACCACCGGCTCTGACGCTGGTACCGCCTCAAGTGCAGCTGGTGATTTCTGAAGCGGCGCAAAGAGGTCTATCCAATGTGACGATTGCCGATGCCGCGCTGCTGGAGCCGGTGATCGTGCTGGGTGCCGGCTCGGCACGCGATGAGGAAATGAATATCGGTGCGGTGCGTGTGCAGCTGGTGCGTAGCGGGCCGCTGCCCGCGGCAAGCAGTACGGTGCGGGTGATTCTGCATGAAGCGGGTGCGCCACAGGGCGAAGTTGCTTCGAGTACCAACATGTCGTGGCCTACGGGGGCGCGGCAGCAGAGCGTGACGGTCACGACGCCGCGTGGCACGCTCAGCCGCATGCGCCAGCCGGTGTTGTCGGTGACGATTGATCGCGATGCGTTGGCGGTGGACAATGAATTTGTGCTCCCCATCGTGCCGCGCGACATGCTGACTGTGGCGTGCGTGGCACCTGCGGTGGAATCGCCGCTGGCTTCGCTGGGCACGCGTGGCGGCGTGGAAGGGTTCTCCGCTGCAGACTGGATGTATCTGGCGATCGAGCCGGGTGGGATCGATGGCGCGGGGACGGGGATTCGCCGCCTTTGGATCGAACCAGGCGCTTTGGCTACTTCGCCACTTTCTGATGTCGATGCACTGATGATCGCAGCGCCACACGCGCTGAATGATGCGGGTTGGAAGTCGGTGGCATCGTTCCTGGATCGGGGAGGCGTGGTGCTGATAGTGCCGGGCGGATCCACGCCGGTGCAGGTGTGGTCGGATGCGGTGGCCACATTGATGGGGGCGCCATTCTCGATGTCGCGCGAGCCGCGGCAGTGGCCAGTCCCGGCCAGCGTAACGGCAGTTGATCCACCGGCGAACCGGGTTGATCCACTCATGCTGCTGCGGGCGGAGATGACCGCGCTCTTGAATCCGGTCACAGTGACGCGGCAGTTTGTGATTCAACCAGAGCCGACTGTACAGCCGCTGCTGACAACCATTGAGACAAAGGCGGACGGCGCAGCTGGCCTGGCGGCACCCTTGCTCGTGTCGCTTGATCGCGTGGGCGCAGCGCGTGGCAGGATGTATCTCTTTGCTGCGGCGACAGTGCCAGAGTGGACAGACTTGCCAACGCGGCCGCTGTTTGTGCCGCTGATTCAGGAACTGGTGAGACAGGGGTTGGGTTCATCGAGTACACCCTTGGTGCAGCGGGCGGGAACGGCCCTTATGGCGCCGCCGGGGGCGATGACACTCACGTCATTGACCGTGCAAGGACGGACATTGGCGGTCTCGCCCCGCGGGGCAACACTGGACGCGGTGCGTGAGCGCGATGTCTTCAACGTCGTCGATCAGCGTGGCCTGGGCGTGGGGATCGTGGCGAGTGCCGTCGATGCTGCGGCGACAAATCTGGATGTACAGGATGATGCGGCAGTGCGCCGGACGTTGGCCACGATGACGGGATTGGTCGATTCACCTCAGCGCATGAACGTTCTGGGCGAACGCGGCAAGACCACTTCATCTGTACCGGATGACGCGACGACGGCGCAGGCTCGGCGCGATGCCGACCGTGCAAGTGCCAATGCCTCGCGGATCAGCATGTGGCTGTTTGCGGTCGCCGTGGTTCTGGGTGTGTTGGATCTGCTGCTAGGTCGCTGGTTCAGCCACGCCAGCGTGAGGCACACCAAGTCGGCATTAGATTCGCGGATGGTGATTGATCGCGGCGATGAAGGCAAGGAGCGTACATCGTGAGTACTGCCAGCGCGGGCAATCCGAGTTGGTGGTCGGGTCTGTTTGGCCTGCGGGGCTTTGACTTTGGTGACCCCGGCGTGCGCTTTGAACTTGCCCTGCCGATTCCACCCTGGATGTGGGCGATTATCGTGGTCGCGGCATTCGTGGTCAGCTTCTGGTCGTATTGGCACTTGTCGGGCCCGCGCCTGCCGCGATATCTGCTGGCCACTCTGCGTGGCTTGACGCTGGTGGTGGTCATGGTGCTGTTGTCGGGTCCACGGCTGGTGAAGCAGGAAGATCGCACAGAGCCCGATGTGGTGGCGATGCTGGTGGATAGATCGGCATCGCTGGGTGTGGCAGATGTCACGACCTCAGATGGAAAGGTGATGTCGCGAGAAACGCAACTGCGCGACGGGTTGCAGGGTTCGGTAGCGGCGCTGCGGCAGATGAGTCAGGATCGTAGAGTGCTGTGGCTGGGCTTTGGTGATGCAGTGACTGATTTGCCATTGAGCCGCGAGGGCGCGAGTCCTGTGGGGCTGGGTGATCCGGCGGCGATGCGCAGTGATATCGGCCCGGCGATCGAGGCCGCGTTGAAGCGAATGGCAGCTCGGCCGGCGGCGGGGATTGTGCTCTTTTCCGATGGGCGCGCCAGCGCACCGATTGATCCTGCGCTGGTGCGAAAGTTGCAGGCAGAAAAGATCGCCGTCTTTACAGTGCCCCTGGGAAGCGAAAAGGAACTGGATGACCTGGCTATTGCGCGGGTGCAGGCACCCACGCTGGCATTTGCGGGCGATCTGGTGCCGGTGACCGTGGATGTGTCGCGACGTGGCGGCGTGGTGGATGGGGCACGTATCAAGGCGGAACTCGTCAACGATCAGGGTACGGTGCTGGATACACAGACGGTCACGCTCGATCCGGGTGCCAGTGGTGAAGTGATTCTGACCGCGCGGCCGGAGCGTGCAGCGCGAGAGAATTGGACAATCCGACTCAGCAGCGATCTGCCCGAACTCTCGACCACCAATAACACGCAGAACGTGAGCATTGAGGTTTCGGATCAACCGATTCGTGTGCTGTATGTTGATGGCACACCCCGCTGGGAATATCGGTATCTGAAGAATCTGCTGCTGCGCGAGGCATCGATCCGCTCATCGGTGCTGATCCTCGCGCCCGATCGGCGGTTCATACAAGAAGGGTCTGATCCGCTGATGGCGTTGCCTCAGAATCAAGAGGATTGGAACAAGTACGACGTAGTGATCATGGGAGATGTGCGTCCTGAATTACTCTCGGCAGCGCAGCAGGACCAATTGCGCGATCTGATCTCTCGCCGAGGCAGTGGCATGTTGTGGATCGCCGGGCCAAACTCCACACCGCAGCGCTGGCGGAGTACGCCCCTGACCGATGTGCTGCCGTTTACTTCCGGCGGTGCGGATTCGGAATCGCAGGCCTTGCCCTTGCGCGTGTGGTTGGAACCGGTGACTCTTCGGCGTGAAGCAGCAGCGCAGCGCCTGGGCGTGCTGGCCTTGGATGATCCACCCTCCACAGCGTGGCCGGACTCAGTGGCAAATCCTGCCAGCGGCTGGTCGCAATTGAAGTGGATGCAGCGGATCGATCGCGGCTCGTTAAAGCCGACAGCGGAAGTGCTCGCCTCGGCCTGGCCGATTTCGGGCACTGGTGATTCGTCGCCCGCACTGATCACGATGCGATATGGCGCTGGACGATCGATGTACTTTGCCAGTGACGAAACCTGGCGGTGGCGCTATGGCCGTGGCGAGACGCTGCAGGAGCGGTTCTGGCTGCCGCTGATTCGTCTGCTCGCGAGAGATTCATTGGGGCGGCTTGGCAAACCCGCTTTGCTTGAAGCATCTCCCTCGCAGGTGGCGACTGGTCAGCCAGCGCGGGTCACGCTGAGGATTCTCGATCAGGCCTTGGCCGATCGTGCACCTCGGGCGATTCCGATTCGCATTCGCAATTCATCACTCACTGGCGCGGCACGCGAGCAAAGTGATATCTCGCTCGATGCAACACGCGAAAAGACCCAATTCGGTGCCGTGGCGACGTGGTCGGTGCTGTGGCCAACATCGGTGCCGGGGACGCATGTGATTGTGCCGCGATCTCCGCTCTTGGATGGATTAGACCTGAGCGCGACCGTCGAAGTGGTGGCCGATGCGGATGAATTGCGCCGACCACAAGCGGATCACGCGCTCTTGGCAGGACTGGCCAAAGATACAGGCGGAGCAGTCGTAAACGTGAACGAACTGGCTTTGCTGCCGACGACTTTGCCGAATCGATCGGTGCGGCTGCTGGGGCCGGCAGAGATTCAGACGCTGTGGGACACTCCCTTCTCCCTCACGGCGCTGCTGGTGCTGCTGACGCTGGAGTGGGCGGGACGGCGGCTGGTGAAACTCAGTTAGCATCAGCAGACCAATGTTGTCGGACCGAGGCCGGTGAAGTCAAACTTCATGAAAGTTGCCTTGCCACGGACTTGTCGTGTGGTAGTCTCATGAGCGAGTCGGTCACGTGGGAGCGGGTCATGCGAGCACTCTTTGGTGGAAAGTCGATAGTCGGTTTCGGCACCTTGATCGGTGGTGTGCTGTCCATCGCGCAAGCTCAAACCGCGTCGCTGGTAGCAGATATCCGCACCGCGCCGGCAGGAACCAGCTTAATCAGTTCCAATCCGCGCCCGGGTGCGTTGCAGTGCGGGTCGCACATGTACTTTGTCGCGACCGATGTGGTGCACGGGTGGGAGTTGTGGCGGACAGATGGGACGCCGGCAGGGACGGAACTCGCGATGGATGTGTGGCCAGGACCGAGTTCCGGCTGCGATCCATACAACGGTGGACCGCAGATGCCAAACCCGTTGTTTGCTGGTCCCGATGGATCTGTGATGTTCTTTGCGGTGATCGAAGGCGTGAATGCACTCTGGCGGATTTTTCCGGACGGAGCGATCCGGCAGATCTATCCCGCTTCGGCATCTGACACAACGACATTTATTCTGAACAACCAAGGTGTGAATCCAATTCCGGTATTGGTCGGAAACACGGTGTACTTTGCCGCGATTACGACTGCGGGAACCACATCTTTGGGACAGGCATTGTGGGCCAGTGATGGAACGGCTGCGGGAACGCGGATGGTCTTTGACCCGCCCACGGCCAACGTGAATGTCATCAACTATCTTGCGGCTTTTCAGAATCGCGTGTTCATGTCGTGTAATGGTGTTTCTGGCTCGGGCATGGAGCTGTGGTCCAGCGATGGAACGACAGTTGGTACAACGTTGGTCAAGGACTTGTTCACGACGCCGGGGCAGTCTTCCAACCCGCACTCATTTGCGGAATGGAATGGGCGGCTGTACTTCTTTGCCACACCAGCGAGCAACGGCTTGACGCGGTTGTGCCGCACTGACGGCACAGAGGCGGGAACGGAAGTGTTGTCCACAACGGTGGCTGGGAATCAGGCCGTACCGGCGAACGAGCAGACTGTCGCGACGAGCGATGGTGTGTATTTCATCAGCAATCAGAATGGTGCGGTGTACCGCTGGGATGGTGCCACACTGTCGTTCATTTCGACGACGGCTGTGGCAAATGTCAATGCCACCACGCGGGTTCTGACGGTGCTGGATGATCGCCTGCACTTCTGCTCTCCATCTCGCTTGTATCGCCGCGAACTGAATGGGGCGATCACACTGCTTACGACCAGCACGTCGGTGCAGGTGGCGGGAGATCTGCTGCCAATACCGGCGGGCCCGCTGTGGCCAGCGCGGCTGTACTTCACGGCATTTGTGAGTGGCACTGGCAGTGAACCGTGGGTGAGCGATGGCACGCCCGGCGGCACGATCGCTCTCAAGGATGTGTATCCGGGGACGACATCATCATTCCCGCGCTGGATCGGATCAACCGGTAACAAGGCTGTTCTCGCGGCAACTGACTCATCTTTTCCCAACGGCGTGGGGACCGAGCCGTGGATCACCGATGGCACGCCCAATGGCACGATGTTGCTCAAAGACATCTATTCCAATATACCCAGCGGCTATCCGACCGATTTCTTTGATGCCAACGGCTCACTCTTCTTTGATGCACTGACCAACACGCAAGGAACGGAACGGCACCGGCTGACCTCCCCCACCACTGTCGCGCTGTGCGAAGAGACGATTGCAGGGTCGGGGAATTGGTCGCGCGATGAGCCGACGGTGGCCGGTGAGAACGTCTTCAGCCGCGTCAATGTTGGCGGCGTGACTTCGATTCGAGTGGCACCGAACGGAGAAGGGATCGGTGCCGAACTGGCGAGCGTGACTGGCAGCACGACCTACAACGGGCGGCTCTTTTCCGATGGCTCGCTGTGTTTCTTTCAGTTCCGCGCAGCAGGCGCGACAACGGATGATTACTCGGTACCGTGGCGTTCAGATGGATCTTCCCAAGGAACCTTCCCACTGGCGACAACTCAGCTCGGCCAGCCATCCAACGTTTATGGATGGGCGCAGTTTCAGGGCGAGACGTATTTCCTGGCCCGGTACTTCACGGGTTCGACGGATACTTCGTACGCGCTGTATGCAACCAACGGGGAGATCGGCAGTACTCGAATCATCGCGGGAGCCGGAGGAGGCACACCGAACACCGCGACGCTCCGCATGCTGGCTGCAAATGGCAAGCTCTTTTACAACGCCTTCGCAGTCGGCGCACAAACACAGCTGTGGGTGTATGACGGAACTGGTACAACTATCGGGCGGGTCCGCCCTTCGGCAACTTCAGTTGGCTCGCAGTTGTATTGCAGCAGCCCCGCCGTGCTGAACGACCGCGTGATTTGGGGTGCGGACATCGATCAGACTCAGGATGGCGAACTCTGGATCACCGATGGCACAGAAGCGGGCACCACCCGCATCAAAGATATTCTGACAGGACTGAAGGGCTCATTCCCTGCGGGGATGACTGCTGGCCCATCAGTGTCGGGAACTCGTGTGTACTTCGCCGCCAACGACGGCAGCACAGGGCGAGAGTTGTGGGTCACGGATGGAACATCCAGCGGCACGATGCTTGTGAAGGACATTCAACCGGGAATCGCCGGTTCATTTCCTCAGAATTTCGTGGCGATGGGTGATCGCATGTATTTCTTGGCTTCGGACGGAGTCCATGGACTGGAATGGTGGGTGACAGATGGCACCGAGGACGGCACACATCTCGTCACTGATATCTACCCCGGGGCGGCAACCAGCGCCTATCTGTTGACCGGATCGAGCTATCTGCCCAAAGTGTCTGGTGGCAAGCTGTACTTTGCCGCGGATGCGCCGGGGACCGGTCGGGAACTCTGGATGATTGACCCTGCGGGTGGTTCATGCACTGCCGACTTCAACGGCGACGCTGTTGTTGATTTCTTTGATTACCTGGACTTTGTCGCGGCGTTCGCAGCCAACGATCCGGTGTCGGACTTCAACGCCGACACTGTTGTGGATTTCTTTGATTATCTGGATTTTGTTGTCGCATTCGCAGCGGGATGCTGAGACGCTGAGCCGCTTGCCCTATGCGGTACGATGCGTTCAGCGTGTGGCAAGGACTTTGGGAGCACAAACATGAAAAAGACAATGTTGATCGCAGCGACGGCGACGCTGATGGGTGTGGCCAGCGGTTCGTTTGCGCAGGATGGTCTGGTGGTCGGATTTGACGACACCACCAGCGGCTCGACTATCGCCTGGATTCGGAACGCCGGCGCGTGGGAGCCGCTTTTCACCTACGACTCCCTCGTCGCCGATGTGTGGGGGCTCGCGACCGATCCAAACACGTGCACTTTGTATGTCGTCAGTGGTACCGTGCTTTATAAGATGAACCCCGGTGGGCCCCTGACACAAGTGGCCACCGTCACACTTGATGGAGCCACGGTGTCACCGGTGGGCTTGGCTTGGCACAATGGCCAATTGATCGCCACCCGCAATGTCACCGACGAAGGGTTCTACTCCATCGATGTCACCACCGGCGTCGCGACGCGCGTCTGGACGCAGACGGTCGGCGGGTTTCCCACAGCATGGGATTTCGGGGGTATCGATGCCGATGGGGGAACCCTCTACGGCATCACCGACACATCGCCCACCGGTTCGATTCGCGGACTCTACAGCATCGACCTTGAAACTCAGACACTGACACCGATCGTGGCAACCCCCATTTTCCCTGGCAATCCTGGAACGACGCCGGATGTCGATGGTCTGGCGGTGGGTGCCCGCAAGGCATAATTCGTTCCTGATCAACCCGGCGACATCGCCGTGTTCGATCTGGCTTCCGGGCAGTTTGACACACCGATCACTAACCCATTCCCTACAACAGAAATCTTTTCGGCCGGTGCCTGGGCCCCTTGCTTATTGGATGGCTCATGCACTGCTGATTTCAACGGTGACACGATCGTGGACTTTTTTGACTATCTGGATTTCGTAGCGGCGTTTGCGGCCAACGAGCCGGTGTCAGATTTCAACGCCGACACTGTCGTCGATTTCTTTGACTATCTGGATTTCGTCGCCGCGTTTGCTGCTGGGTGCTGACACGCGCCCCGGAATGTCGCGCTCTGCACGGAGAGACACATCGGACCTGGCACCTCACCAGGTCCGCTTGTTTTTTGGATTGAATCACGAGAACTCAGCGGCGGAGTTCCTTCATCACCGCTTCGCGCTGTTCCGGCGTGAGAATCTCCATCACCTTGCGCATCGCGGCACCACGCTCGGCCTCGCTCGGAGTACCCGTCGCCACCTTTGTACCCATCTCTCGGAAGATCGCACGGATCTGGGCCTCTTGTTCAGGTGTGGCGTTCGCGGCTTTGAGAATCGCATCTGCGCGATCCTTGCGGTCCTCGACTGTGGCGCGCAGTGAGCGGCCAATCTCTCGCAAGGTCTGATTGATCTCCATGCGCCGGGCTGCCAACTCGCCGCCCGCTCCGCCCACGCCGCCACTTCGGGCGGAACGACCTGCGGGTTCCCCCATCGGTCCATCCGCCGGGGGCCCTCCAACGCCACCGCCTGCGTTCGGACGACCCGCGCCGCGTTCGGCACGCTGGGCCTCCAACGCCGCCGTGTTGTACTCCTGCACCAGGCGTTTGAGTTGCGTTGCGTTGGGATTGGTCAACTCCTTGCCCAGTCGATCCATGAGCGTTGGCTCAAGCAGGTCTTTGGCCTTCTCGCGGAAGGTCTGCATCTTCTCCATCATGCCGCGGTGTTCCTCGCGGGCTTTCTCTCGGTCACCGCCTTCACCACCCCCTCCACCTCCAAGACCTGCCTGCCGCAGATTCTGCAGTTCCAGAAAGAGTGCGTAATTCTCCTTCAGCACCTTGGCGACCATCGCCTCCCGCTCTTGCAGAATCTTGTCCGTCGCTGCTTTCTCGGCATCACTGAGCTTCAGCAGTTTCAAACCAGCCACTTCCGGGCGTACTTCCAGCATCTTTATCTTGCCATCAAAGTCCTTCTCGACCAGCGACAAGGTCCCTCCCGCCGCATCGCCCACTTTGGGCCCGCTGAGAACAGCCGGGTCATCCCACGCTAAAGCCGGGGCACATGCCAACCCAGCCAGCACGACCAAGGTAACGCAGGAACGAGACAAAGAGAACGCAAACATCAGTCACCTCATAAGTTGAGGCGGCCACCTCGCCGCCACCAGCCCAACGCTCGTTTCCCCCGTCGATTGCCTCATCAGATTGGTCACTATGTGGTTATTCCATCTGATTGTGCGTCATGGCGATATCCTCCGTCCATGCTCGATCTTCTCTTCTCTGGCGGCGCGGCATGGTTCACGATCCCGGCCCTACTGGGCACCGGCGTCTTTCTCATCAAGCTGGTTCTCATGCTCAGCGGCGGTTCCGATGATCTTGACGTTGGCGGCGATGCCAGCGCTGGGCACGCAGGTCACGACTTCCATGATGGGCACGGTCACGGCAGCGGCCTCATGGCCATCGCCAGCATCCAGGGTGTCTCCGCGTTTCTGATGGGTTTCGGCTGGGCCGGGCTCGGCGCATTCCAAGGCATGAATCTCGGCCTGATTCCCTCCATGGGCATCGGCGTCCTCGGCGGCGTGGTGATGGGTGGCATTTTTGTCGCCCTGCTCACCACCACGCGCAAACTCTCCAGCAGTGGCAACGTCAATTTCGCTGAGGCCAAGGGCGCAACCGGTGAGGTCTATGCCACCGTTCCCGCCAATGGGCAAGGTCGGGGGCAGGTCAAGGTTGTGGTTTCCGGCCGCCAACGCATTCTGCAGGCCGTGTCGGTTGGTGAATCCATCGCGACCGGAATCACAATAAGGGTGGTAGAGGTTCGCCCCGACAACTCTGTGGTTGTCGTGCCCGCGAACAAATAAGCTTCGGTTCGGATATGCTCAACCGTGGTTTTTGGACATACATCGCCGCGATCGCGGCACGGGGAGATCTATGGACATTCTGGGGATTACTCAGGAATTATGGCCAGCAACGCTCGGTCTGCAAGGGCTTCCTGCAAAGCCATCGGGCTCAGCGTTGTGGTTCATCGGCCTCATCGCCGCCGCGCTGCTGCTGTTTCTGTTTTTCAGCATTCTGATCGTGCGGCAATACAAGCGCTGTCCCAGCAACCGCATTCTCGTTGTCTTCGGCCGCGTCGGCAAAGACAAATCCAGCAAGTGCATGCACGGCGGTGGCACGTTTGTTCTGCCCTTAGTACAGGATTATGCCTACCTCTCCCTCGAACCAATCGTGATTGAGGTGCCGCTGGAAGGCGCGCTGTCACTCAACAACATTCGCGTGAATGCGCCGGCGACCTTTACGGTCGGTGTCTCGACTGACCCCATCATCATGCAGAACGCGGCGGAGCGCCTGCTCAACCTGAACATTCAGGTGATTCGTGAACAGGCCCAGGACATCATCCTCGGTCAGCTTCGTCTGGTGATCGCGACCATGTCGATCGAAGAGATCAACAAGGACCGCGAAAAGTTCATGGATCTGATCAATAAGAACGTCGCTGAGGAAATCAACAAGATCGGCCTCGAACTGATCAACGTCAACATTCGCGACATCACCGACGAATCGGGTTACATCCAGGCCATCGGTCGCCGCGCTGCGGCAGACGCAATCAACCGCGCCAAGGTGGAGGTCGCCGAGGCCGAGCGCGAAGGTGCCACCGGCGAGGCCGCTGCCGTGCGCGAGAAGGAAGTCCGCGTGGCTGCCGAACGGGCCAGCGGCGCCGAAGGTCAAAAGCTCGCCGAGCAGAAGCAGCGTGTGGCTATTGCCGCGCTGGAAGCAACCGCCGTACAGGGCGAAGCCCAGGCGCAGCGCGATCGCGAGATTACACTCGCCCAGCGCACCGCCGAAACGTTGGTCGCGCAAAAGCAGGCCGAGCAGGAAAAACGTGTCCGCGTCGCCGAGGCCGAAGCCCAGGCCGTGCTCGGCGAAAACACAGCGAAGCAACGCGTTGTGCAGTCGCAGGCCGAGCTCGCCGAAGCTCAAGCAGAAGGTCGCCGCCGCGCCGAGATCGCGGCAGCCAAGGCCAGCGAGGCCGTCTTGCAAGCTCAGCGCGAGCAGGAAGTAGCCCGCCTTTCCAAGGAAGAGATCGCGCCGCAACAGATTGAGAAGCAGCGCATTGAAATTGCCGCCGAGGCGGAAGCCGAGCGTCGTCGCCGCGAAGCCCGAGGCGAAGCCGATGCCATTCTGGCCAAGTACGAAGCCGAGGCCAAGGGTGTGCAGATGGTGATGGAGGCCAAGGCCGAGGGTTATCGAAAGCTCATTCAGGCCGCGGGCAGCGATCCTGCTGTTGGTCCCACGCTGCTCCTGATCGAACAGTTGCCCAAGCTCGTCGAACAACAGGTCAAGGCCGTGCAGGGCTTGAAAATCGACAAGATCACTGTGTGGGATCAGGGCACCAACAGCGGCACGGGCCGCAACGCCACCGCCGACTTTGTCTCCGGCATCGTGGGTGTGCTTCCCAAAGTGCATGAACTCGCCGCTCAGGCGGGGATCGAGCTGCCTGTTGCATTCGGCAAGCTCAAGCAACCAGACCCAACCGCAAAACCGACAATCACTCCGACTTCATCACAAAGTGGCGACAGCGCTGCGCCTGCGAAGAAGTAAGACGTTTTCTCAGCACCCTTCAGAGAATGCCGCGACAAAGTCGAGGTAATCAAAGAAGTCGATGGTCTCATCACCGTTGAAATCGGCCGCTGGGTCATTGGTGCTGAATGCCGCGACGAAATCCAGGTAATCAAAGAAGTCCAGCGTTTCATCGCAATTGAAGTTCCCGGGGCAGATACGCATGGCGGCGGCACGCGATGTAACGCTGCCGCAGGCCGTCGTCACCACGCAGCGCACCTGCAAGGGAATATCACGCAACGCCTGAGCGAATTGCACACTTGTGCCCGCAGGATCAATGGCCAGACTGGCTGTGGCAACGTCGGTTGCATCGAAGAGGGCACCATTGCTGCCGCTGTTGAGGCCACCGACTACAGGTGTCCAAGAGGGTTGCTCGGTCGGGTGTGACAACTGCCACGCGTACGTAAATGGGCCATTGCCACCGGCGACCGTTGTGATCTGAGCCGGCCCGGTCAGACAGGTGGCCAGATCCTGCGGCTCAGCGCTAATGAACGGCGTGGGTGTGATGTACCGTGCGAAGCGATTCACGGTGTATGCGCCTGCGGTCAGGAACTCGCCACCCGCATCGAGCTCGCCATTGGGCATCACGGCCAGCGCTCGCGTCATCGCGTTCACACCTGGGCCAAGGGCACTCCAAGCGGATCCATTCCATCGAGCAACGGAATTGGCAGGAACCGCACCAGCTGTATTGAAAAAGCCACCCGCGACGATGTCACCGTTGGGCATGAGCTGCAACGCGTAGAGGTCACCATTGATGCCGCTGCCCAGTGTGCTCCAGGTTGATGTGGTCGGCGTCCATCGGCCGATGTGTTGGGCAGCAGCGCCGCCAGCCGTCGTGAAAAGACCTGCCGCGATGATGTCGTTGCTGGTGTTTCGAGTCAGCGCGAACACCTGACAGTTGGTGCCCGCACCCATGGAGTTCCATGTTGCACCATCCCAGCGGGCAATCTTGCTCGCCGCGCCTCCGCCTGCGGAAGTGAAGTTGCCACCAGCGTAAATGTCGCCGTTGGCACCCTCGGTGATTGCATACACAAAGTTGTTCATGCCAGTGCCGAGCGCAGACCAAGACGTGCCGTTCCACTTGGCGATGTAGTTGGCAGGCGCGCCACCTGCAGTGGTGAAGGTGCCGCCGGCCACCAATTCGCCATTGCTGCGGGTGTGCAAGGCATAGACACCAAAGCCGCCGAGCCCTGATCCCAAAGCGGACCACGAAGTGCCGTTCCACTTTGCGATGTAGGGAATCGGACTTCCGCCGGCGGTGGTGAATTGTCCGCCAGCGACGAGTTCACCGGTTGGCAATGCTGTCAGTGCGTACACCACGTTGTTCACACCAGCACCCAGCGCGCTCCAGGTCTGCGTAGCGGGGTCGTACAAAGCAATGCGGCTGGCGGCCACACCACCAACGCTGGTGAACGCGCCACCGACAACCAGGCGCGTCGGCTGCGGACCTGCGCCATCGCTATCCCACGTGGTGAGTGCGTACACCACACCGTTGGCACCTGCAGGCGCGCCGCTGGGAAGCCATTCTCCGACACATTAGGCAAAGGCGGATGAACACACACCGACGGATGCGAGGAACGCGGCAACTTTCAACTTCATGTCCATATCTCCACGAGCCGCACTTTCAGCGGGGGCGGTAGTCTAAACACAGATTGGCCGACAGAGCCTCAGCCAACTCGTTTCGGCCTCAGCTCGTGCAGAATCAGGGATGCCTTGGAACGCGGCAGCCGGAAAGTTGTCAACATGGGCAATCTGCACGCTCACTCGACGGCGCGAATTGCCGCCGCATCGTTGATGCTCACGCGGTCATGGCGCTTCCAAGCTGAAGTGATGAAGGTGTCTTGCTATGGCGTCAGCAGCCGATGCTGAATGCCGCGACAAAGTCCAAGTAATCAAAGAAGTCGATGGAGCTATCGCTGTTGAAATCGGCAGCAGGGTCACTGGTGCTGAAAGCCGCGACGAAGTCCAGATAGTCAAAGAAGTCGACAAAGCCGTCGCTGTTGAAATCCGCAGCGCACACCGGCGCAACAAAGGCAGGCCAGTATCCACCGCTCATGCTGAAAGTCCCGACAGTGAGTTCTTGGGCGCTTGCTTCGGGTTGACCAATGGTAAAGGATAATTCCATATTTCCCAGACCACCGACCTGACCGCCGCCAGTGGCGATCACAAACGACGTAAGTTCGGGTGTGGCGAGGGCGTGCGCGCTCACCAAGATCATGCTTCCACACAGTGATCGTGTCATGTATCCACCCTTTGTTCAATTCGTGCTGAACGTGACTGACTCCGCGATGTGCAATTGTGCCAACAGCAATGCACGGCGAGTGTGTCATCGCATCGTTGGCCTGACGTATTCACGGAAGAGGTGCGGTGACGGTGTACGTGATACGGATTGCAACGACTTCAAGTTGATAGTCTGGCGCATTTGCGGGGATCTGCAGAATCAGGAAGTAACTCTTGGTGGCGTTATCAATGTCTGCGTAGTTGACGCTGGATGAAGTCCACCAAGTGAGAGTGCCTGAACTACCTGAAGAAGAAACGCTGACCAGGTCCCGATAGAGGTTAACGCCTTCCAGTTCGCGAAGCCTCAGGCGCAGATTGAAGTTCGTAGGTGAACCGTCAGAGCCGTACACGGCCATTGATGTGACCCGTGCGCCATGAGGCAAGCGCACAGGCGCATACGCATACTCGTCGATAGGATTCTGAGCAGACGAGACTTTGTCCGCGATGCGAATCATGTTTGAAGTAACGGTGAAAGACGCACCAGAGAGCGTTTCGTATCTGAGTGTCGGCGGAATCGTAATTGTCCCAGTGAAACCGACATCCCCGGTTGGCCCGATAGTCATCCGGGTGTTGTTGCCACCAGTTCTTAGAGTCATCCCCCCGGTATTGGTGTAGTAGATGCCGCCTTCAAATGTGCCGGCTGGGGAACCGAAGGCGATACCTCTTTCATTTGCATCCGGTGTGAGCATCTGAATGTACGAATTGGCATTGTCCTCAATCACCAGTTCGCTCGAAGCACTTGGTGATGCACCAGACGCACCTGCGCTCACATGCAGACTAACGGCAGGTGTGGTTCCAATACCAACGCGATTATTGAATATGTTCGTCGCACTGAACGTATTTGCCCCAGACATCAGTGGCACGTTTGCGCTGAGGAAGCCATCTCCAAGAGTGCCGCTCGAAACATTCGAGACGTTCAGGCCAGTCAGTGATGCACCCGAGCCAATAAACGCTGTCGCGGTGAGGGCCCCTGTGAATGCGTTGCTCGCGTTCAATCTGGGAATGTTGCTCGACAGTCGCGCATCTGCCACGGTGCCGCTGGATAGATTTGTGGCATTCAAGCTGGTGAGTGCCGCCCCGGAGCCGGTGAACGAGGTCGCATTCACTGCTCCTGTGAAGGTGCTGCTCACGCTATTCAACCGCGGCACATTTCCTGAAAGTCTGGCATCGGAAAGGGTGCCCGTCAGATTCGTGGCGTTCTGATAAAACGTCGATGGCTGCCCGTTCAGGTTGATGGCATTTGTTGCGCTGGAAGCGCTTGTGGCGTTGGCTGCCGTCCCTGCCTGCATCGCAAAGCCCGCATGAGGAGCGATGGTCACCTGGGCACGTTGTGTGAACGTGGCAAATCCTGAACTGTCATCGCAAGCCAGACCAGTATCCGCACGCAGGTCGATCGCCAGAAACCGGTCGGTGCCATCAAAAGTGTTGCCAAAGTCCAGCACCACAGTGAATCGTCCATTTGTCACCGTGACGTTGTCCGCACACTGCGTGTCGCCGATCTTGGTGCCACCGGTCGCCACGCCAAACAAAGAGAACTGCATGTCATACACGCCATTGACTGCTGTGCCACCATCGCGCAGCTCGCCCTGAAACGTAAAGGGAATGGCCAAAGCTTCACCGCCGGCGAGAAGGGAAGCGGCTCTCACCAGAGTCTGGACCGTCAGGAATGTGATTCTCATGATGCTGACCCTCGTGTTACGCAATCCCCTGTTTGAGAAGATTGATCCAAGGGACTAGCGACTTCTCAGCCGATCTGGACGCGCCGGCGAACACTTTTTGCACTTTTCGCATTCGGTACACTTCTGCACATATGCCTCCACTGCTGGGACAAACCCGCGCCACCCTGCTGCAGCGGCTCTCCGCCAGCGACAACGCGGCATGGGCTGAGTTTGTGCTGCTCTACCGCGAGGCCATCATCCGGTTCTGCCTTTCCCGCTCTCTGCAACTCTCTGATGCCGAGGACATCGCCCAGAGCGTGCTCACCAATCTGGCTCGCACCTTTCCAAACTTCACCTACACACCCTCTCGGGGCAGGTTTCGGGACTATCTCTTCCATTGCATTCGCGCGGAAATGTCCAAACTTCCCAACCGCTCGCGTCCATATCAGTCCGACTCCACCCTATACCACAAGGAGGACGACTCCGACCACTCCTGGGAGAAGGAATGGGTCCAGCACCATTTCCGACTTGCCATGGCTGCCATCCAAGACACCTTTGAGCCAAAGTCAGTGGAGATCTTCGAGCGTTCGCTTGAAGGGGTCTCCACACAGCTGCTCGCCACCGAGTTCTCCACCAGCGAAGATGCTGTACACAAGATTCGCCAGCGGATTCGTTTGCGGCTAAAGGAGCTCATCACGGAACAGGTCGCCGCCGAAGAGCGTGGTGCCACAGCCGATCACACCACACCATGAACGACGCGCTCGAACCATCACGGCAACATGACACTCTTCGGTGCTTTGGCTTCGAAGATGAGTCTTGGCAATCGAAGTTGGCAAATGCGGTGGCCGTTCGCCTGCCCGATGCCCCCGGCGGATATCAACTGCTTCGCAAGATCGGTGAAGGTGGACAGGGGACCGTCTATCAGGCCAGGCAGCTTTCGACCGGCCGACTTGTCGCGGCCAAGCGTCTGTTCGGAGGCAGAGCCGCATCGTTCGACCGCTTTGAGCGCGAGATTCAGGTACTCTCTGACCTCACACACCCTTCGATTGTCTCGGTGATTGCTGCAGAACGCGACCGCGAGCAGCGCTGGCTCATTCTGGAATGGGTCGACGGTCCGGCCGTGGATCACTGGGCGCAGTCGCTTGGTTCGAGCCCTGAAGCCATCCGCGCGATTCTGGCCCTCTTTATCGAAATCTGCAACGGCGTACAACACGCTCATTCGCGTGGCGTGATTCATCGCGATATCAAGCCCAGCATTATCCTCGTCGATGCGGGCTTGCGCCCTCACATCCTCGATTTCGGCATCGCAAAGCTCGTCAACGACCGCGGGGGAGAGCCCCAGACCTTGACCGGCAGTGTACTTGGCACGCTCGGATACTCCGCTCCTGAGCAACTGATCGGCGACACGGTGGTGGTGACGCCGGACATTCGGGTCGATGTCTATTCACTGGGCGCAGTGCTGTACAAACTATTCACGGGTAAAGATCCCCTTTCCGCCGTGTGCGGCTCCAACCCGACCACGGCACAGGCATTCCGGACCGCCACAGAGATTCGTGTTCCTCCCCGACCTTCGGCAAGCAATCCTCGCATTTCACGCGACCTTGATGCCATCATTCTCAAAGCACTCCACCCCAATCCGGAATCCCGCTATGCCACTGTCGATGCGCTCCGCAGTGATGTGCACAGCTTTCTGTTCAACCGACCGGTGACAGCCCAACCGCCGACACGGCGTTACCTCGCACGCGTCTTCATCCGTCGCTAGCGCCTGGCCGTTTCGGTTGCTGCGATTGCGGTTCTATTGATTACTTCTCTGACGGTTTTCTTGAGCATTCTCTCGTGGCAACTCAGCCGCCGCACGGACGAGTTGGCGATCTCCGCGCACAATGCACAGCGCCAGCAGCACATTGCACTGGACTTGGCTGAAAAGCGGAAAGTGACAGCACAGTCCCTGGCCACCATGGTGCAGTCGCTGGCAAGCACCTATTCCAGCGATGCGACGATGGACACCCTCGACGCGAGACTGCGCGAGGCCGCCGAAATGGTCAAGTCCGGCATGCTCGATGACGATGTCGACACACTCATGTTGATGCATCGTTCCCTTGGAGGCACCTTGATGGCGCGAGGGATGCTGCGTGAATCTCTCTTTCATCATCAGAAGTACGCCGAACTGGCCGCGGCAAAGTATGGTGCTATATCCCGTCAAGTGACTATGGCCTTGAACAGCCAGACCGCGGCACTGGATCGCCTGGGTGACTATGCCGCGGCAGAAGTGACCTCGCGTCGTTCCATCCAGATCGACACTCAACTGCAGGCCAAGGGTGCCAGCCCACGATCCGCTTACATCTCCAATCTTGCCAGCATTTTGCATGCGCAAGGAAAGTTCCGCGAAGCCGAAGAGCTTTACCGACAACGCCTTGCGTCTCTGATTGCCGAAGCAAACGAACCCCGCGAACGCATTGCCAGGGCCAAACGCAACATCAGTCTTGAACTGTTCTCGCAAGGCAAGATCCAGGAGGCAGAATCTCTCGTGCTTGAGGCGATCGAAGATCTCAAGCCAGCTTCCACCACGCAGATCGAGATCGAAGACGATCTTCTACGCAGCTATCGCAACCTGGCGCTGATCCGTCAGCAACAGGGGCGCCTCGAAGAGGCCGAGAGATTACAGAGGCAGGTCGTTCAGGGCATGATCGGCCTCTATGGAGCCAAACATACTCACCTGCTGCAGGAGCGCGTTCACCTGGCCAGCATCCTTCTCTCGAGCGGTGCACAACACCCCGAGAAGCGCGGGGAAGCCATCATGCTCCTTCGTGATACCGAGTCGCTTTACAACGATCGCGCATACCCCGGCTCCGAGCACCTCGTCGCATTGCGACGCCTTCGTCAGGCGCATGAGCCGCAATGAATCAGAGCGGTGCGGGCAGTTTGGCACCCGCCACCGGCATCACTTCGATCCTTTAATCTCCCCCATCTCCACCAGCATCGCGTGCTTCATCCCAGATGCGATTCCCATGCACATCGCGGCAACCCACCCACGCCATCCATCCCGCCACGCGCTCTTGACAATCATCTGCTTGAGAAACGCCCCCACTGCCGAAGTCAACATCCGCCAAGGAGTTGAACGCACGCCGTTGGCGTACAACCCCTCTGCGCTGGTCCGTGAGTGTCGCACCTGACGAGCCAGAAAGTCTGAAACGCTCTCCATCGAATCATGCCGCAGTATCGCTTCGCGATTCAGATCCGCTGTGCGCCCCATGCCGTTGGTCACCTCGAGCTTGTCGTGTGGATCGACACCGCCCCATCGCGCCACGCCGCGGCTGACCAGCCGCAAACGCCACTCGGGTTGCCAGGCGTGCTTGAGCCACGCTCCGGCATACCACATCCGCCGATTCACGCGATAGCCGACCACGCCGGGTTCGGGCCGCATCACGCCGCGGCGGACTTCATCAATCAACCACGGCTCCAACGACTCATCCGAATCAATGCAGAACGTCCACTGTGATCGCGAAGACTCCAACGCCAGTTGCTTGGTCTTGATATACCCCTGCCACACCGTCGGCACGATGCGGCAGCCATTTTTGCTCAGAATCTCAAGCGTTCCATCCGTCGACCCATTGTCCAGCGCGATCACCTCGCCACCCAGTTCCTTGGCCAACGGTGCGATGCTCGCCACCGTCCGCTCGATGGTCTTGGCGTTGTTCTTGCATACCAACACGAAAGACAGTGTGCCGACAATGGGCTGGTCTGCAGAAACTGTTTGAGTGACTGAGGCCTCTGTCATGGTGCATCGTACGCGGCGTGGCGCGAGTTCTCGGGCGTTGCCACGTGCTGCAGACTTGTGATAGTTTCCGTGACCCTTCCGTGTGTGCCGCCGGTTCATCTATTCAAGGATTGCGTATGTCGAAGCAACATGGTCGTCGTATTGGCGGAATGATGATGTCGTGCGGCACCGCCGCGACGTTGCTGGCGATCGCGCCGCAGACCCATGCGCAAACCTGGCACGGTGCTTCGGTAACCACCAACAACTTCAATGACGGCGCCAACTGGGTTGGCGGCGTGGCTCCGGTCAACAACGGCACAGCCAACCTGATCTTTGGCGGAACGACCCGGCTGTCACCCGTGGTCAACGTCGCGTATGACGTGAACAGCGTCACCTTCAACAACACTGCTGGTGCATTCAATATCAGCCCGGGAACCATCCTGGCTATCCGCGGCGGTGGTATCACCAACAACGACCTGACCACGCAAACCTTTTCCTGCCCGATTACTGTGAGTGCCTCGCAGAACTGGACGACAGCGTCCGGCTCTCTCACAATCAACAACAACGTCGCGCTTAATGCGAATCTGACTCTGAACGCTCCTGTCGGATCAATTACGTTTTCTGGATTGGTCACAGGTGCTGGAGCTCTCACTAAATCCGGCAACAGTTCAGCCACCATCGGGAACAGTTCATACTCCGGCCCACGTTGGTGACGGGCGGAACGCTCTTTTCGGGTGGAGCAAACTTTCTGTCGGATTCCAGTCATGTGCAGCTGACGGGCACAGTCAATCTCTCACTGCAGAACAACAACGACACGATTCCTTCACTCTCCAGCAATACCGGCACCAATTGCTTCATCGGAACCGCGACGCTGACACTCGCCGCCAACGACGGCGGAACATATACCCACGGCGGAATCATCTCTGGCACCGGAAACGTGATAAAGAACGGCGACCACACCGCAGTCTTTGCTTCAGGCAATACCTATACCGGAACCACCACAGTGAATGCGGGAGTGCTGCGGATGTCAGGGAATGAGCGTCTGGATGACGCCTCAGACCTGACCATTACAGGTGGCGCAGTGGAACTCTTCGGGGCAACCGAAACGATTCCAACCCGCCGCACTCCAGACCTTCCCCATCATCACGTCGAACGGCCTCACCGGCCGCTTCACCAGTGTCACCATCCCCCCACCACACCCGCCTTGCACTTGAAGTACACCAGCACAGCCGCAATCCTGACCACCTGCCTTGCAGACTTCAACGATGACGGCACGGTTGACTTCTTTGACTACCTCGACTTCGTCGCGGCATTCTCCTCGCAGGACGTCTCCGGCGATTTCAACGTCGACGAAGTCATTGACTTCTTCGATTATCTGGACTTTGTCGCCGCATTCAGCACGGGATGCTGATCTTCATCGCTGCCTTTGAACCCATAGCCCGAAATGGCCGATAACCTGTGCATGGCAAAGCCAGTGCGCAGAATCGGCGTCCTCACCGGAGGCGGAGATTGTCCCGGTCTCAACGCGGTCATCCGTGCGGTCACCATGGGCGCGCTCGCCTGCGACCTCGAGGTGCTGGGCATCGAAGACGGCTTCTTTGGCCTGGTCGAGAATCGCGTCCGACCTCTCGGCATTCCCGAAGTCGGCGGCATCCTCAACGTCGGTGGCACGATCCTGGGTTCCAACAACAAGTTCAACCCTAAGTCCGCTGTCATCGGGCGCGATGAGCAGGGCAAGCCCATCAAGCGCGACATGACCGAACTGTGCGTGAACACACTCCGCGTTCACGGCATCGATGCCATGGTCGTCATCGGTGGCGACGGCACCCTCACCATCGCCAACGACTTTGCCCAGGCAGGCATCCCGTGCATCGGCGTTCCCAAGACGATTGACAATGACTTGGTCGGCACGGATATCACATTCGGATTTGCGACAGCCGTAGCCACAGCAACCGATGCGATCGACAAGGTGCGCACCACCGCCGCAAGCCACCACCGCGCCATGGTCGTCGAGGTCATGGGCCGCAACGCTGGGTGGATCGCCCTGCACGCCGGTGTCGCCGGTGCGGCACACGCGATCCTGATTCCCGAGATTCCCTTCTCACTGGATGCGCTGGCGGGCTTCCTGCAATCACGCGTCGCCAAAGGCCGCCGCCATTCCATTATCTGCGTCGCCGAAGGTGCCAAGCCAATGGGCGGTTCGCAGATCGTCTCGCGCGTTGATGACACCAGCCCCGACCCCATCCGCCTCGGTGGTGTGGGCAAATACGTCGCGGATGAAGTCGAAAAGCGCACTGGCATCGAATCGCGCAGCGTCATCCTCGGTCACGTGCAGCGTGGCGGCACTCCAGTGCCCGCCGATCGCGTTCTTTCAACGCAGTTTGGCCATCACGCTATGCACCTCTTGCTCGAAGGTAAGTGGAATCGCATGGTGGCGATGCAGAATGGCAAACTCACCGACATCGATATTTCTGAGCCGGCCGGCAAGCAGCGTCTGGTAAAGCGTGATGACGCGCTGATCCGCGCTGCACGAGGCGTAGGCACCGGCTTTGGCGATCAGGTCGGCGAGCAGTGCGCCTGAACAGAATCAATCGCGAAGCTCACTCACCCAATGACTTGAACAACTTGGCCACAGCACTGCGATGCGCCAGCAACTTGTTGAGCATGTGCAATTTGCCGATCGATACTTTCATGTCTTCAGCCGGGCTGCCGATCACGCGGCTCTTGGGCGGGATGTCTGATTCCACGCCAGATTGTGCCGCCACCATCGCGCCCGAACCGATCTGCCGCTGATCCGCAACGCCCACCTGCCCACCCAGCATCACACCATCTCCAATCGTGACGCTGCCAGCCAGACCGACTTGACCACAGATCACCACGCTGCGCCCGATCTGGCACCCGTGCCCGATCTGCACCAGATTGTCAATCTTGGTCCCATCACCAATACGTGTCGAGCCAAACTTGGCACGGTCAATGCACGTATTCGCCCCGATCTCCACATCATCGCCGATCATCACATTTCCCACATGCGGAATCTTGGCGAGCCCACCCTTGGCCGGGTCAAAGCGATACCCAAAGCCGTCGGACCCCAGCACCGCATTGGCGTGCACGATCACCCGCTGCCCCACCTGTGTGTGGGCGTATAGCACCACACCCGGGTGCAACGTGCTGCAATCTCCAATCGTGCACGAAGCTCCAACACTGCACCGTTCTTTGATCAAGACCTCCGCGCCGATCTTGGCGTCAGGCCCGATCGTGCATTCTGGACCAATGATGGCACTGGGATCAACCTGTGCCGACGGGTGCACCATCGCCGAGGGATGCACACCCGGCCCCGGTCGCGGCAACTTCTGTGCACTCTCCATTAACCCCAGCACGGTCATCATCGCCAGATCAGCATCTGCCACCAGCAGAACGGCGATCCCCGGCGCCAGCGAGACTTTGATGATTTCATCCTTCAGTGATACCGGCGCTAACACGATCCCAGCCGCGGCAGCCCCGCGACTGGTCCATTTCTCCCAATTCCGCGCGTCGCGCACGAAGGTGAGTTGATCAGGCCGCGCCCGTTCGACACTCTCCACACCGCGCGCAGTGGCCGCGCGAGAGCCCAGCACTTCTGCGTTCAGCGTCGTCGCCAGGGCATCGGCAGAAAGGATCATCCTGCGGCTCCACTATGTGTCTGGCTCACTTCTTCTTGCCGGCGTTGTAATCGTTGTTCACCTGCGTCAGCACGCGCTGCGTGAGGTCCACAGTTGGGGTGGCAAACAGCAGACGCCGCGCGTTGATCGCCCGGCCCACATCCTCATCCGTTCCCGGATTCGGCAGTTCCAAAGCGCGGTCGTCCGCGATCACGATGTCGATGCTCTCGCGCTTGGCGATCGCCTCGATTCCTTCCAGCACCTTGGCGTGCATATCGCGCAGCACATCGCCCGCATCCAGGCGCGTCAACTGCTTGTAGGCGTTGGCCTGAGCATCCAGCGTCTGGGCCCGCACCATCAACTCAGCTCGCTTATTGATGATGTCACTGTTTCCCGCAGGGGCCATCTGTGCAGACTTCTCCAGATCCTCGCCCTGCTTCTTGATCTCATCGCGGATCTTGGTCAGTTCCGCCACCCGCGCATCGGCCTTCTTCTGATTGGCATCGTTGCGGGCCTTGAGTTCATCCAGCCCGTTGATCGCCTTCTGCATATCCACCACGGCCACCGAGGTGGGTACCGCGGCAAATCTGGCAGCATTGGAATACGCCGCCGAAACCGCGATCCCGGCCAATGCCGCGACCGACGCGACCAACACCACCGAACGAGTAGAAACAGTCTTCATGTGTCACTTTCTCCCGGAAGCTTGAACAACCAAACTCTTTCGATCGCCGCGATTCCGGCGCTTCCCCTCTCGCAACTCCGATTGTCTTCCCTCAGGATACGACGCCCAAACCACCCGCCGCGTTCCCACCAGAACCGCAGGTCCGCCAGACTAGAACGGCACATCCACGCTGAAGTTGAAGAGCCGCTTCTCATCTCCGGGCCCCTTCTTCAGCGGAATACCAAAGTCAAACGCCAGCGGGGCCGGCGTCAGCTGGCGGATATAGATGCGGAAGCCAAATCCCGCCGACACGCGATAGTCAGAAATACCGATCTTGTTGGTCACCGTACCCGAATCCACAAACACCACACCGTCCAGCAACCGCTCATAGATCGGGAACTGCAACTGCGGTGAGAAGAAGACCATCCACGTGCCGCCCACCGGACCGCCCCGCTCGCCGTTATCGTTGCGAATGCCCTTAGGGCTCACGCTGCGAAACTTGAATCCGCGGAACGATTGCCCACCCAGGAAAATTCGCTCATACACCGGCACCGAATCTTCCCCGCCCGTCAGGTAATTCGCCCTCGTCGTCAAACTCACCACCGTGCGGCGGCCCAGATAATCCTCCGCCACCGGGAAGAAGATCTTGTGCTCGGCTCGCACCGCCGTAAACGTGAAATCTCCACCCGCCGCGCCAACCTGCTCAATACCCAGGTTCACCGTGCTGCCCTCGGTCGGGCGATAGATGTCGTCAAGCGTCTGCCGCGTCGCGTTCAGACCCAGGCCGGTGATGAACTTCTGATCCTTCACCTTGAAGACATCCCTCGGTGCCTCCGGCTCAAGGTCGTTGAGCTTCACCCCTTCGATGCGCAGCGGCGCTGTCACATTCCAACGCTTGCCGAAGCGCCGCCCCACGGCGAACTTGGCTCCGTAGCGCTGCTCGTTGTACTCGTCATAGTCAGATGTGTTCAGGTACAGCGACGCCGATGCCGAGTAATCCGAATCAAAGACCGACGGCTCCAGCAGCGAAACGCCGTAGTTCTGATAGCGCGTACCAGGGCTCAGCAGAATGCTGAAGGTCTGCCCTGAGCCGCGAAATGCTCGCCCCGTCCAGAATTCACTCCACGAATCCGGCGTGTCATACAGGTCAAAGTTCCGCTGCGTGATGCCGAAGCGTCCGAAAAGCCCCGCATCGCTCGACACCGCCGCACCGAATTCAAACGAACCCGTATTCGTTTCCTCAACCTCCACCAGCACATCGCGCACATCCGGTTCATCCTCACGCGGCGGTTGCGGCGTGATCTTCACCTTGGCCGGTGCGAAAATATTCAGTTCCTCAATCCGCTGCTTGCTGTCCTTGATCGCCGAGGCATCCAATGGCCGTTCCGGCTTCACCTGCACGTGCCGCCGAATCACGCTGCCACGAGTGAGGTCATTCCCTTGAATCTCAACCAGCCCCGTACGAAATGCACGCCCTTCGCGAATCTGCAGGAGCAAGTCCACCTGCGTGGTGTCCGGCACGCGCAGCTCACGCTTCTCCACTTTCACATCGGTGTAACCAAGCGCGCCATATGCCGCCTCCACCGCCTCGATGCTCTTGTTCAGTTCCAGATCGCTGTAGATGTCCCCCGGCTTGATCGTCGTCAGCGCCATCAACTGCTGCTCGGTAAACCGCCCCGGCCCGTCACTCGCCTCGCCCGTCCCCGGATCAATCTTGAGTGACCGCAGCGTGTACACCCCACCCTCTTCCACCACAAACGTCACGATCGCCTCTTTGCCATCCGGGCTCGGCGTCACGCGGCTCGCCACCCGCACTTCCAGATATCCCCGATCCTTATAAAATCGCGTCAGCGTCGCGACGTCATCCTCCAGCATCTGGTCATCCAGCTTGCCGCGATTCAAGAGCCACGCCTCGGTCGTCTGAATCTCGTTCTTGAGTAATCCCGGCGCAAAGTCCTTGGCCCCGTCAAAGGCGATCCTCGTCACCTTCAACTGCTGACCCTCGCTGATCACAAACACCACCGTCCCCGTCTCATCCAATTGCTGCTCATCCACCGACACCTTCGCGAGGTAATACCCCTTCTCGCGATACATCTCCTCAATTCTTCGGCAGCCCCGATCCAGAGCAAACCGATCCACCGGCGATCCAATCAGCACCTCCACGCGATCGCGAATGTCTTCATCCGAGATCACCGTGTTGCCCGCCGGCTGCACATCCGCCACCACCGCCTGGGGCGTCAGGGTAAAAATCAGATTCACCGATCCATCCGACAGCAATTCCACGCTGTTCTCAATCCCCTTGAACCGTCCCAGCCGGTTCAGGCGCGTCATGTCCTCACTCACCACCCGTTGCGAATAAGGCCCACCCTCCGCCGTGCGGATCTGATTCATCGCCAACTGCGAAACCGCCCCCGTCAAGGGCTTGAACGTGGGTGCCGCTGGCGGCTGTGGAGGTGCATCCTCTTTCTTGGCTGGCTGCACCAGCTCGGGGTCCGTCGTCGTCGGCTCCGGCTTCTTGGGCTTGGCCGCGATCACCGGCTGCCGCAGGATGATCGCCCGCACCGGCCGCCCCTCATAAATCGCCAATTCGGGAATCGGTGCCGCTGGCAAGGCCTCTTCCGGTCTCTCATTCGGCCCTTTGGCCGCCGCCGGTTGCTCATTCGGCTGGCTCTCACCCGGCCTAGGTACCGCCGCCCCCGCCTGCCACCCCAGTGCAGGCGTACCTGCCGCGGCAAGGAACCCAGCCGCCAAAAACAACCATGCCGCGGGTCTGCGCGCAGTCATCCCTCCAACAGAACTCACAGCGTTCGTGGCATCCGAATGTGCCGGAATGGGGTGCGAAGTTTTCTGTGAGGTTGGTCTTGGGCTCAAAGTGCTATCCCGGAAAGGGTGCCGGAAGGGTTGTGAGAACGCGGACGATACCCCCCTTTCGGCCCTAACACAACTTGGGACAGCTCGGGGGGTCGGGTCTAGTCAGGGCACTCCGTACCTCATTCGGTTTCCCTAGTCAGGCCTTTTTGGCTTCCTCACCGTCCGCTTGCCCGACCGCGTCCCCGGCATCCCCGGCGCCCCCTTGGGTTTCTCCCCCTCCCGCCCCTTGCTCCGTGCCCCTTCCGACCTCTTCACCTTCGCCTCCGGCACCCCCACTCTCGCGGCATCATCCCGCATCCGCTTCAACTTCGTCACCTGATCCCTCAGCCCCGCCGCCTTCTCAAACTCAAGCGCCTCCGCCGCCTCCAGCATCTCCTTCTCCAGCATCGTGATCAACTCCGACACTTCAAACGTCTCTTCTTTCTCATCCACCGCCTGCCGCGCTGTCTTGCGGGCCCGCAGTTCCAGTTCCATTCCCCGCCGGATCGATTTCTGCACCGTCGTCGGTGTGATGCCGTGCTCGGCGTTAAAGGCGATCTGCTTTGCCCTGCGACGCTCCGTCTCCTCAATCGCCGCCTGCATGCTCGGCGTCATCGTGTCGGCGTACATGATCACCGTCGAATCCGCATTTCTCGCCGCACGCCCCATCTGCTGAATGAGTGACGTCGCCGATCGCAAAAATCCTTCCTTGTCCGCATCCAGAATGCACACCAGCGCCACTTCCGGCAGGTCCAACCCTTCCCGCAAAAGATTCACACCCACCAACACGTCATAGTCGCCCGCCCGCAGATCAGTCAGAATCGCGATCCGGTCCAACGTCTCGATCTCCGAGTGCAGATACCGCACCTTCAAGCCCCGCTTATCTAGGTACGTCGCCAGATCCTCGCACAAGCGTTTGGTCAGTGCTGTCACCAGCACGCGCTGGTTCTTAGCCGCCCGCGCCGTCGCCTGCTGCACCAGATCCTCAACCTGCCCTTTTGCCGGTCGCACCTCAATCTTCGGATCAATCAGCCCCGTCGGGCGAATCACCTGCTCCGCCACATCCCCGCCCACCTTCTCCAGTTCATACGGCCCCGGTGTCGCCGAAACAAACAAGATCTGCGGCACAATGCTCTCAAATTCCTCAAACTTCAGCGGCCTGTTATCCATCGCCGCCGGCAAACGAAACCCATGCTCCACCAGAATCGTCTTGCGATTCCGATCGCCGTGATACATCGCACGAATCTGCGGCAAGGTCACGTGTGATTCATCAATAATCAACAACCAATCGCGGTAATTGGGCCTCTCCGGTCCGCGCTCCGGGCTCTCCAGCCCCGCCGTCCGCATCGGCTTGATCCCATCCTTGAATCGCGCCGGATCAGTCAATGGCGGTAGATCCGGCTTGTCCTTGGGTGGAGCAAAATCGAAATAATCCATCAGTGTGTACGGACGCTCCCCCGGCAAGCGACCGTCAAAATACCGCGAGTAGTTCTCCACTCCATTGCAATACCCAACCTCGTCGATCATCTCCAGGTCGTAGCGCGTCCGCGCAATCAGCCGCTGCGCCTCCAGCAGCTTGCCCTGATGACGCAGTTCCAACACCCGCGCATCCAGATCCTGCCGAATCTTCTGCGTGATCGATTTCAGCTCCGTCTCTGGCATGACATAGTGAACAGCGGGGAAAAGAAAGAACTGCTTCTCTTGCGCCAGCAACTCTCCCGAGAGAGGATTAATCAATTCAATCCGCTCGATGTCATCGCCAAAGAGTTCCACCCGTACCGCAAATCGCTCATACGCCGGATAAATCTCGATGGCATCGCCGCGCACGCGATAGGTCGATCGCTTGAAATCCACTTCCGCTCGGTTGTACTGCATCGCATTCAATGCCAGCAGAAACTCGCGCCGATCCAATCGCGACCCCTTGGTCAGTGTCAGCACGCGATTGCCATACGCCTCTGGCGATCCCAGACCAAAGATGCACGAAACGCTCGCAACCACAATCGTGTCACGCCGTGACAAAATCGAACTGGTCGCCGCGAGGCGCAGAAGATCCAGATCATCGTTCCGGCTCGAATCCTTTTCGATATAGATATCCCGCTGCGGGATATACGCCTCCGGCTGGTAGTAGTCGTAATAGCTGACGAAGTAGTTCACGCTGTTGTGCGGAAAAAACTCCTTCAATTCCTCATACAGCTGCGCTGCCAGCGTCTTGTTATGGCTGATGATCAGCGTTGGCTTTCCCAGCCGCTGAATCACGTTTGCCATCGTGAAGGTCTTGCCCGTACCCGTTGCTCCAAGCAAGCACGCATGCGCAGCGCCAGCCGATAGATCCGTCGTTAATTTGTCAATCGCCCGCGGCTGGTCACCCATCGGTGAAAACGGACTGACGACTTGGAAGGGGCGAGGGGTGGGCATCGGAAAATCACAAATGAGCAAATAAATCCGCGAGTCACTCAATCATTGAAATGGGATATCACAACAACTACCTCAAAACATGTCATGGGTATCCACACGTTGCACGCTCCCTCACTCTGCCAATTCGTCTGTCCCCTAGTGCCAAGTGCCTCTGCCTTTCTGATGCCTGGTGCCTGATCCATGATGCGTTCCCTCTCTCATGGATAATCCTGCCTTGTCGGCCGGATCAACACATCCGCCACATGCACGCCCTTGGGCTGACTGGCGATAAACGTCGCCACCCGTCCAATGTCATCCGGAGTCAGTGGCGGCCCGATCCGCGCAAACGTCTCCTCTACCCACTTCTCCGCATACCCCGCCACACCTTGAAACTCCGACACCACAAACCCCGGTTCGATCAGCGACACGCGAATGCCCTTGGGCCCCAGTTCCCGCCGCGCCCCCTCGGTCAATCCATGCACCGCAAACTTGGTGCTTCCATACATGCTCGAAAACGGCGACACGTGCCGCCCCACCGTCGATCCCAGCACGATGATGTCCCGCGATCGCGTCAACACCGCCGGCCCCGTCAACGCCGCGCTCTCTGCCATCATCTTCGTCCCCGCCATGCGAATCAGGTGCGCTGCCCCCAAAAGATTCGTCCGCACCATCTCTTCCCACTGCCCAGTGTCCGAAGTCATCACGGATCCATTCAACCCTCGCCCCGCATTCACCACCACCAGGTCCGCACTCCGTCCAAACCGCTTCTCCGCCATCTCCAGAATGGCGCTGATCACGCCCACATCTGCGCAATCCCCAGCCACGCACGCCACTTTGTCCGATCCCAACTCCTTGGCGATGGCCTCCAGCTTCTCACCCCGCCGACCGTTGATCACCACCCTCGCTCCCGCGGCAACATACTGCTTCGCGATCGCATATCCGATCCCCGCCGAAGCACCCGTGATCACGCCGATTCTGTCTGACAGAGTTTGCATACCCACACCGTAGAAAGCCCAACACACTGACCTCGGAACGCAGTCTCCACATGCCGCTTCCCACCCCTTCTTTGCCACTTGGCCCCAGCCAAATCTCCCCCTAGAATCGCCCCACCTTTGCCGAGGTAGCTCAGCTGGTTTAGAGCGCTGGATTCATAACCCGGAGGTCGGCGGTTCGAGTCCGCCCCTCGGCATTTCCCACTCTCAACATTCCAACCTGCACCGGGCCTTCGCCGGTGAGCGATCTCATTCCGCTGCAGTCGGTGGGCTCCGAACCAACACGTTTTCTGCTGTCATGCCACCGATTTCCCACGATCCAGCCCATAACGCCCGATAAAAGCAGCCTCCAGACTGCCAATGGCCTCATTCGACAATCTCGAATCAAAACCATAAAAAATCCAAACCAGTACCCTACAGATACCATATGCCTGGTACACTGGAGCCGCTATGAAACCCAACCTCGCCGCATCTCGTCCCCGCTGCATCCGCGCCAAATTCCTCGCTCCCCACACCAAACCTCTCCCCCTTGGCCTAGCTCTCCTTGGCGTTCTCATTCCCTCCCTCGCCTCAGCCGACCGCATCGTTTTTGATCGACCCGCCACCCGTTTCACCGAAAGCTCGCCCGTTGGCAACGGTCGTCTCGGTGCCATGGATTTCGGCGGCACATCGTCCACCACCATTGTCCTCAATGAGCAATCTCTCTGGTCCGGGCGACCCCTCGATCAGAATCGCCCCGATGCGTGGAAAAATCGTCAACCCATCATCGATCTGCTCCTCCAAGGCAAAAACCCCGAAGCCGAACAACTCGTCAATGCCACCTTCACGTCCGATGGACCCGGCAGCTCTCACGGCTCTGGTAAAGATGGTCCCTTCGGCTGCTACCAGGTCTTGGGCACGCTCACCATCACCATGCCCAATCTGCCCAACCCCGCACATGCTCCAACTGATTATCAACGCTGGCTCGATCTCTCCAATGCCGAAGCCGTCACCACATGGCAGCATCAGGGTGCCTCCTATCAGCGTCACCTCATCGCCTCTCACCCTGCCAAAGTCATCGCCTGCCTCATTTCCACCACCTCTCCCGATGGACTCACCTGCGAAGTCTCCATCGCACGGCCCGAACGCGCCACCATCTCTGCCGAAGGCGACGACCTCATCATGCGTGGCACCATGAATGATGGAGCCGGCGGTTCCGGTCTCCGCTACATCTCTCGCACCCGCATCATTTCCAAAGGACAGGTTTCCATCACCGATGGAGTCCTCCGTATCTCCGGAGATCGCCAAGCTCTCCTCTTGCACACCGCAGCAACTTCTTACGATGGACCCATCAAAGGTGCTCATTACGGTGCCGACTTCGAATCTCGCGCCAAAGCAGATCTCGATGCCGCCGCTGCAACCTCTTGGGAACAACTCCTCGCCGACCATCGCCGCGACTACCGCTCACTTGCTGATCGCGTCACGCTCGATCTTGGTCCATCTCCAGAGGGCAGCACCCAGTCCCGCCTCATCGCGCTCGCCGGTGATCGCGCCAGTCGTGGTGCCAGTGGTGGTGCCAATGCCAATGCCAACGCCAGTGCCAAAGACCCCGCACTCGCTGCACTCCTCTTTCAATATGGCCGCTATCTCCTCATCAGTTCCTCTCGCGCTGGTGGACTTCCTGCCAACCTGCAGGGGCTGTGGGCTCAAGAACTGCAGACTCCTTGGAACAGCGATTACCACCTGAATATCAACGTACAGATGAACTACTGGGCCGCAGATGCCGCAGCCCTCAGTGAGTGTCATCAACCCCTCACCGCCCTCATCGAAAGTCTCCGCGATCCCGGTGCGCGCACGGCTCGCGCCTACTACAACGCGCCCGGTTGGACCGCTCATGTCATCACCAATGTCTGGGGATACACCGCCCCCGGAGAGCACGCTTCCTGGGGGTCAACTGTCACCGGCGGCGCGTGGCTGTGTGATCACCTCTGGGAGCACTATCGATACACCGGCGACCTCGACTACCTCCGCCGCATCTATCCCCTCCTCAAGGAATCTTCTGACTTCTACCGCTCCATCCTCATCCCGCTTCCCGGTTCCGATCATCTCGTCACCGCTCCCTCCAACTCTCCCGAAAACGCGTTCCGCTTGCCCGATGGTCGCACCGCCCACACCTGCATGGGACCAGCTGTCGATCAGCAGATTCTCCGCGAGCTCTTTGAGAACACCCGCCGCGCTGCCAACATTCTCAATCTCGATGCGCCTCTTCAGGCCGAACTCGCTTCACTGCAAAAGCGTCTGGCCCCAAATCGCATCGCCCCCGATGGCCGTCTGCAAGAGTGGCAAGAGCCCTACGCAGAGCCAGAGCCCAAACATCGTCACATCTCGCACCTCTACGCCCTTCATCCAAGTGAAGAGATCACGCTCCACGGCACTCCCGATCTCGCCGCCGCCACTCGCAAAACCCTCGAAGCTCGCGGCGACCGCAGCACCGGATGGAGCATGGCCTGGAAAGCATGCTTCTGGGCCAGATTGGGTGATGGCAATCGCGCGGAATCTCTCCTGAAATTTGCACTCCTCCCCGTCGCTGACGCCGGCTTCAACTACAGCAACGGTGGCGGCTCCTACCCCAACCTCTTCGGCGCCCATCCCCCATTTCAAATCGACAGCAATCTCGGCACCGTCGCCGCCATCACCGAAATGCTCCTCCAAAGTCATCGCGAACTTCCCGATGAGCCCCCCACCATCAACCTTCTCCCCGCGCTCCCCTCAGCATGGACCAAAGGTTCTGTCACCGGTCTTCGCGCCCGCGGCGGTTTCGTCGTCGACATCACATGGAACGATGGCACACTCTCAACCGCCCGCATCCGCCGCGAATACTCCGGCCCCGTCAATTCCGAGTTTCCCGCCACGGTCTACCTCAGACTCCCCGACCGTGCGCAACGCCTTTCTCTCACCCTCACTTCTGGCCAAACCGCTCAGGTCACACCAGCGGGCATTCAAATCGTCCCATAAGACCATTGACCGATATCCAAGATCAACGTTTCAGGGCTTTCCGCAGAAACACAGAAAAAATACGAACTATCACTTTACAGAAACCTCATATCTGGTACACTTCGGCCACGGAAACACCAACCTTCCACCGTACCCCACTCACGAAGTCGCTGATCTTTTCTACGCCCTCTGCAATGAAGGCGAGTTCGATCAGGCCATGACTGACCTCTACGCCGACGATGCTCGCCACGTCGAAGCGATGGAGATGCCCGGCACCGACTGCAAACGCATCACTGAGGGCAAACCCGCCCTCATCAAGATGTCTGAGCAGTTCAACAAGTCCACCACCATCCACAGCTGCTGGGTCAGCAAACCCCTGGTCAATGGCGACCAGTTCGTCTGCGAGATGAAAATGGACAGCACCAGCCACGCCGGCCCCTTCGCCGGTCAGCGCATGCAGGTGCAGGAATACTGCGTGTACACCGTCCGCGGCAACAAGATCACCGAAGCCAAGTTCTTCTACGGCTGTTGATTCCCTTCACCTTGTGACAACTCCATTGCCGGGTCCGCAGCATTACCGCGTGGCATCTGTTTTCAGATCGCCCCAGCTTTGCTCCGGGCCCGGCTTGTCATCCCCCACCCTCGCCGCCGTACACTCGCCCTCACCCTCCCTAGGAACTCCCCCATGTCCAGCCCCGCCGATCGTCAATACTCCAAATCCCACGAGTGGCACAAAGAGGAAAATGGCCTCATCATCCTCGGCGTCACCCAGTTCGCCGTCAACGCCCTCACCGACGTCACTTTTGCCGAAATGAAGGGTGTCGGCTTCAAATTCGAACGTGGCCAGCCCATCGGCGTAGTTGAGTCTGTCAAGACCACCAGCGACATCTACTGTGCCGCCCCCGGCGAAATCGTCGCCGTCAATGAAGCCCTCATCAATGACCCATCCCTTATCAATCAAGACTGCTACGGCAAGGGCTGGCTCTGTAAGATCAAGCCCTCAGGCCCCCTCTCCGGCACTCTTGATGCCAAGGCCTATGACGCCGAAAACCCCCTCTGATCCTTTCCCACTCTGTGCCGCAGGAGGTCGCTCTTGATCCGCTGCCGGAGTGTCACCAAAACCTACCGCCAAGGCACCCGCACCGTCGAAGCCCTCCGCGGCCTCGATCTCGACATCCCCCAAGGTGAGTTCGCCGCCATCATGGGCCAATCTGGCTCGGGCAAATCCACGCTTCTTCATCTTCTTTCCTCCCTCGACCGCCCCGACAGCGGCACCATCGAAATCGCCGATCAACACATTGAGACTCTCACCGAATCCCAAGCCACTCTCTTCCGCCGCCGCCAGATCGGCATCGTCTTTCAACAGTTCAATCTCATCCCCACCCTGACGGCGCTGGAGAATGTCGAACTCCCCGGCCTCCTCGCTGGCGAACCTCTCTCCAAACTGCGCACCCGCGCCGAAGAACTCCTCGCGCTCCTTGGCCTTTCCGACCGCGCTACGCACCGCCCCGATGCCCTCTCCGGTGGTGAGCAGCAGCGCGTCGCCATCGCCCGCGCCATGCTCTTTTCGCCTCCGGTGCTCTTCGCGGATGAGCCCAGTGGCAACTTGGATTCCGCCAACGCCTCCAAACTCTGGGCACTTCTGCAAACGCTTGTCCGCGATGCCGCCGGCGCTATGACCATCGTCATGGTCACGCACGAACCCGCCGCCGCGGCATACGCCAAGAGCGTCCACGTCCTGGCCGATGGCCGACTGACCCACACCTTTGCAACGGAGGGACTCGATGCGACCGGCGTGGCTGCTCGCTATCAAGAGTGCGTCCGAAAGGCGTAGCCGCTGGGTACTGCTCGTGCTGGCCGTTGCCCTCAGCGCGGCACTCATCAGCGCGGTCCTCGTCGGCCTCTACAGCGTCAACATCGGCCTCGAACGCCGCGTGGCCCGCACCGTCGGCTCCGGCGATCTCCGCATCCGCGCTGTCGGTGGCGTCACCGCAGTGGCGCAATCTCTGGTCGAAGTTGCTTCGCAGTGGCCAGAGGTCACCAGCGCGGTGCCGCGATTGCAGCGGCAGCTCATTCTCGAGATTGTGCGCCCGGTGTGGGAGCCCGCTTCGCGCGAACAACCCCTCGGCGCGCACACGCAGCGTTTCAAGCGGATCAACTCTTCCCTGACGGCGACGGGCATCACGCCCGCAGAGCATGACCTGCGCCCCCTGGACTTCATCGAAGGCCGCTGGCCCACCGCCGACAACGAGATCGTGCTGGATGAACTCGCCCTGCGTCAGCTCGGCCCGCGCTCGCGCATCATTGCAAACGTCAAAGCGCAAGCCGAGAACAAGACACTTCCTGATCCTGCACTGTCGCTGTCACCCTTTGCCGATGCCGGTTCCGTCGAGTCGTCAGTGGCCAAGCCCGCCGATACTGCCCGCGATTTCGGCCCCGCCACCGCCGCAAACGCGGATGAAGCCGTCATACTCAACGAGCGCTTCATGCTCAAATTGGGCGACACGATCTCCGTGGTTTCGCGCCCCAGCGATGCCAATGGACTCCTTTCCAAACTTGGTGATCGCATCGGAATCGCGCGCACCACCACAAAGGTCCGCGAACTCACCCTCGTCGGCATCGTGCGCCAACCCCCGCTCGGCGGCCGCGCTTCGGCATATATGACCCTGCCAACGCTGCAGGATGTCGTCAAATCCCCGAGCACGGTTTCTGAGATTGACATCACGCTCAAGAAGACCGCCGTTGCTGACACAGTGGTGAATACCTACAAACCCACGCTGCCCCGCGGCATATCGCTCTCCACCACCGAAAAAATCACCGGGCAGATCAGCAAAAACCTCGAGTCCAACCGCATTGGCTTCACCGTGGTCTCGATGTTTGCGTTCCTTGGCGCTGCATTCATCATCATGACCGCCATGACCACCGCCGTCACCGAGCGCCAGCGCGAGCTTGCGGTGCTACGCTGCATCGGTTGCTCACGTCTGCAACTGATTGAAACACAGCTGGTGCAAGGGCTTCTCATCGGCGTCGTCGGCGCGTTTCTGGGTGTGCCCCTGGGCGTGCTCTTTGCCCGCATTCTCTTTTGGTGGTATGCCAAGGAGATTCGTGTTCCGCTGGTCGTCACCTGGGAACGTCTGGTCTTGGCTTTCTGTGGCGCGCTGCTGGCAGGATTGCTCGGTGCCGCGTTCCCTGCCATCATGAGTGCCCGAGTCTCACCCCTTGCCGCGCTGACTGTGCGCAGCAAACTCCCCAGTCGTCGCGGCATCCTCATCACTCTCACCTGCGCCCTCGCCGGACTCGGCCTCAACATCCTTACCGTCAAGTTTGGTGACAACGCCACCAGCACCTTCTGGTACTACATCACCCTGGGTCTCCCCGGCATGGTGATCGGCTACTTCCTCCTCGCGGTTCCCGCGATGGTGGGCATCACCACACTGTGTGCGCCACTCATCAGCAAGCTCATCGGCCTGCCCCCGCTGCTGTTGCAGCGCACGGTACGAGCCACGCCGTATCGCTTCGGCTTTACCGCCGGCGCGATGATGGCAGGCCTTGCCGTGATGGTCGCGCTGTGGGCTCAGGGTCGCGCCATTCTGGATGACTACCTCACCAAGTTCAAATTCCCCGATGCCTTCGTGCTCGGCCTGAACTTTCCGCCGGAAGCACAGCAGAAGCTGGATGCGATGAGTGACATCATCATCGGCACCAACCGCATCTCGCTGGTACCGGTCGAGACCAGCGCGCGCTTCGGCGTGCAAGGGCTCAACACCTTTAAATCCAGTTTCATCGGATTTGAGCCTGAGCGTTTCTTTGCCATCACCAAGTTGAACTTCATCGATGGTGATCAGGATGCGGCGATTTCCAAGCTGAAATCCGGCAATCACGTGCTGGTGGCCAAAGAGTTTCAGGTCTCCAACGGCATCAAGGTCGGTGACACGCTGAAGGTCACGTACGAAGGTCGCTCACACGATTTCACTGTCGCGGGCGTCGTCACCAGCCCGGGTCTGGATGTGATCAGCAAGTATTTCCAGATAGGCGATGAATACGTCGATCAGGCGATTCACACTGTCTTTGGCGCTCGCGATGATCTGCGCGCGCACCTCATGGACGGCAACGAGCCACCCACCCAGCTCATCAACATCGCGATTGCAGAGAAAGCTGATGAGCGAAAGGCGCTTGAGCGCATCCGGATGGAGACGATTCCCTACGGCGCGATTCAGGCCGGCAGTGGCCGCCGCATCATCAACGACCTGATTGGGTTCATCCAGCGTGCTCTGGTGGTCTCTTCCGCTGTCGCGGTGCTGTCGATGATCGTGGCGTGCTTTGGTGTGGCCAACCTTGTTATTGCGGGCATTCACGCGCGACAATTTGAGTTTGGCGTGCTTCGCGCTGTCGGCGCTCATCACTCGACTTTGGTGCGGCTCGTCTTGGGCGAAGCGTTGCTCATCGGCCTTACCGCCTGTGTGGTCGGCACATTGCTGGGTATGCAAGCGATTTATGCCGGACGCCAGATCGATGCCAAGCTCTTCGGCATCGTGCTCACTTCTGCGCCGCCGCTGCTTCCCACTGCCGCGGCATGGTCATTCGTGATCGTCATCACCCTGGCCGCCGCGATTCCCGCTGCCCTTGCCTTGGGCAAGCGGTCACCCCGTTCACTCCTCTCAGCCGTCCGCGGCTAAGCCCAGCATAAAGTCACCTGCATGTCCGCACCGTCGCCAAACTCCACAACCTCTGACTGGAAACAGGGCTTTGGCCGTCGGCTGGCCATTTACCTGATTGGTGTGCTGATGGGACTTTCCATCCTGATGGTGGTGCAGGGCATCAAAGCGCGGCAGCGAGCCGCCCAGCAATCGGCACAACCGCAGATCGACTGGAAACTCGCACCGGTTCCGGCCCCGAACTCCGCCGCAAACCCCGCCACCAACCCACCACCGACACAAAATCCCGCCCCCGCAACCACACCACCTCCCGCACCCGCCTCCACACCGCAGCGGTAACCCCCCTGGGAGCGTGCCATGCACTATCGCCACATCTTTCTCATGATCGCGGCTGCCGCGCTCTTTTTTGGGTTCGTCTTTGTTCGCATCAATCTCAGTTTTTATCCCAGCTATGGCGATGCGGATATCTATTCGAGCGTGATTCTCGCGGTTGTCGCGTCGTTGATCTGGCTGGTTCTCGAGGTGCTGCACCACATTCTCGCCCGCCGGCCCAATCGCTGTTCCTGCGGACATTCGCTGGCGGGGCTGAAGTGTCCTGAGTGCGGCAAGTCGCAAGGATAAAACGCGGGGATTTCGCAACGATTCGGATTGAATCGCTCGGTCTGTTCGCCGCGAATCACTACCATTCTCCGCCTCTTCATAGACCACTTTCGCATTCATTCTTCGGTTTGTTCTCTATGCCCAAGACTCCAGCCACACCTGCCGCGAAGACCGTCGCTCCATCTGCCACACCGGTTGAGGTGAACGCACTCTCATCGCTCCCGCAGTCGGTGCCCTCTGCATCCTTTCGCGGAGCATCACGATCCATCCGCGTCCGCGGCGCGCGCGAGCACAACCTCAAGAACATCTCGGTGGATATTCCGCGCGATCAACTGGTGGTGATCACAGGACTCTCTGGCAGTGGTAAGTCATCACTGGCTTTCGACACCATCTTTGCCGAAGGTCAGCGCAAGTACATGGAGTCGCTGTCCGCGTACGCACGACAGTTTCTCGATCAATTGAAGAAGCCGGATGTGGATGAAGTGGAGGGCATCCCTCCCACGATTGCGATCGAGCAGCGTTCCGCCAGCGGCAACCCGAGATCGACGGTGGCGACCACGACGGAGATCTACGACTATCTGCGCCTGCTGTACGCGCGCTGCGGCACGCCGTACTCCTGGGCCCCCAAGAAGCTCAAGAAAGATGGCTCGATCCAGACCCGCTCTGGCAATCCCATCACCGCCACCAGCAGCACACAGATCGTCGATCGGGTGATGCAGTGGTCCCCCGGTGCGCGGCTCATGATCATGGCTCCGGTGGTGAGAGGTCAAAAGGGATTTCATCGCGATGTGCTCGAAGATCTCTCCAAACAGGGGTGGACCCGCGCCCGCGTGAATGGCGCGATCATGGATCTGCGCGAGACGCTGAAGGATCCATCTGAGAATCCACTGAAGCTCGGCCGCTACGAAAAGCACACCATCGAGGCCGTCATCGACCGCGTCGTCCTCGGCCCCGATTCTCGCCAGCGTCTCGCCGAAAGCATCGAAGCCGCGCTGAAACTTGCGGACGGTCTGGTGGTGGTGTCGGAGCAGGGGTCGTTTTCAGATCCTGATGCGCCGGCAAGCTGGAAGGATCATCCTTTCAGCAACAAGTTTGCTGATCCGGAAGCACCCGAATATGCGTTGGAAGAAGTGTCGCCGCGCTTGTTCTCGTTCAACTCTCCCTTTGGCGCCTGCAAACGCTGCGATGGCCTGGGCACGCTGCTGGAGTTTGATGAGGATCTGATCATTCCAGATCCTGAACTGTCGCTGCAGGGTGGCGCGGTGGCGGCATGGAATAAGAATGGTCCGGTGCGGGCGTGGTACAACCGCATCCTTCGCAAATTCTGCAAGAACTTCGGGGCCGACTTCAACTCGCCGGTCAAGCTGCTCACGCCGGATCAGTGGCGGATCTTGCTCAAGGGCACCACAGCTGCGGATGTGGCCGCGCACGGCACGAAGTTTCAGGGTGTGGTTCCGAATATTGCCGAGTGGTGGCAGACCACCGAGAATGCGTCGGTCAAAGAGTGGCTCGGCACGTTTCTTTCCACGACACCTTGTCCGGAGTGTTTCGGTGATCGTCTGCGGATTGAAGCGTTGCACATTCAGTTGAGCAGTGCGCACCGGGCGGATACCGGTCGAGCGTTCAGTCAATCGATCATCGGTCGCCCGCGTGATGATGGCTCGATGCTGAACATCGCAGAGGTCGGGCGACTGACCATTACCGATGCGCAGAAATTTGTGGCTGGGCTGATCCTGAGTAAAGAACACACGATCATCGCCGAGCCGATTCTGAAAGAGATCTCGAGTCGCCTGCGCTTCCTCGCAGGTGTCGGACTCGAGTATCTGTCTTTGGATCGGCGCACGGCCACGCTTTCAGGTGGAGAGGCGCAGCGCATCCGTCTGGCCTCTCAGGTTGGCTCGGGATTGGTCGGGGCCTGCTATGTGCTGGATGAACCCACCATCGGTCTGCATCAGCGCGACAACACGCGGCTGATCAGCACGCTCCGCCATCTCGCCGACATCGGCAACACGGTTCTCGTCGTCGAGCATGATGAAGACATGATCCGGGCTGCGGACCATGTGCTGGACATCGGCCCCGGCCCCGGCGTGCACGGCGGCAGAGTCGTCGCGCAGGGCACGGTCGATCAGATTCTTGCGGTGCCGGAATCACTGACGGCTCAGTATCTTTCGGGTCGTCGTCGGATCGAGGTTCCCAAGAAGCGCCGGGCACTTTCGCTGTCGCGTGCGATCACGGTGAAGAACGCGCGCGAGAACAATCTCAAAGGCATCGACGCCGTCTTTCCGCTTGGCGGCCTGATCTGCATTACCGGCGTTTCGGGCAGTGGCAAATCGACACTGGTCAATGACATTCTGCTGCGAGCGCTGAAGAACGACATCAACCGCACGCGGGAAAAGCCCGGTGCTCATGACAAGATCATGGGCCTCAAGCACATCGACCGCATCATTGAGGTGGATCAATCACCCATCGGGCGCACGCCGCGATCGAACCCCGCGACCTATGTGGGCATCTTCGATGATGTTCGCGGCATCTTCGCTCAGACCAAGGAAGCCAAGATCAGGGGATATGAGCGCGGGCGTTTCTCTTTCAACGTCACCAGCAAGAATGGTGGCGGTCGGTGTGAAGCGTGCGAAGGTCAGGGCCTGAAGAAAATCGAGATGCACTTTCTGCCCGATGTGTATGTGACCTGCGAAATCTGCAACGGCAAACGCTACAACCGCGAGACGCTGGAGATCACGTATCGAGGCAAATCGATCGCGGATGTGCTGGACATGACGATCGAGCAGGCGTGCGCGTTCTTTGAGAATCATCCCAAGATCCAGAGATATGTGCAGTGTCTGCATGATGTCGGGCTTGATTACATCCAGCTCGGTCAGCCCAGCACACAGCTTTCGGGTGGTGAAGCGCAGCGCGTGAAGCTGGCGACGGAATTGGGGAAGACCGGTGGCCCGTTGCAGACCAATGTGGCGGATACATCGGAAGAGGAACCCATCAATAAGCGCCGCGGCAGGATTCCCCTCTCCGGCGGGCACACCCTCTACATCCTCGATGAACCCACCACCGGCCTGCACTTTGAAGACATCAACAAGCTCTGCACCGTCTTTGATCGACTGGCGGATGCCGGGAACACGCTTGTGGTGATCGAACACAACCTCGATGTCATCAAACGCGCCGATTGGATCATCGACCTTGGCCCCGAAGGGGGCGACAACGGCGGCACCATCATCGCCAGCGGCACGCCGGAAGACATCACCAAGGTGAAGGCGAGCCATACGGGGCGGTATCTGAAGGCGATGCTGTGACGTGAAGAAGTGCCAAGATGGCAAGATGCCTTGCCTTTTCTGATGCCTTGTGCCTAGTGCCCGATGCCTAGTGCCCGATGCCTAGTGCCTGATGCCTAGTGCCTGATGCCTAGTGCCTGATGCCTAGTGCCTGATGCCTAGTGCCTGATGCCTAGTGCCTGATGCCTAGTGCCTGATGCCTTCGGCTTACAACTCCACCATCTCCATATCCGGCTTCTGCTGCGCTTCCACAGCTGGATACGAAACTCCAGCCACAAACACGGTGAGGCCGGATTTCTCCGCCATCATGCGGCGGACATTGGCGGAGTTGAACATCGGCATGCTCTCACCTGCAGGAATGTTCTCGGCCTTGCCACCCGCCTGCACGATCCGCAGCATCTCCACAGCGCTCTGCCCTTCGCAGCGTGCGCCATCGATGACCGGGATCGCCGCTTCAAACGCCTGGATCTGGTTCCTGGCGTTCTCAAACGTCCCTGCTTTCTCCATCCATGTCGCGCCAGGAATCAACACATCCACATCTTCGGCCAATCGCGATTGCAACGTATCAAACAACACAGTGAACTTGCCACCCAGCGAGGTGGTCAATTCGTTCGTCGCCCATTGGCTCGGGTAGTTGCCGGTGAGGATCACCGCGCCCACATCGCTCGCGCCGGTACCGTGACCGAGGCGCTTGAGTGCCTCGGCAAAGTCCACGACATCGCCGCCGAGTGATTGCAGCGCACGCTTCACGCCGCGGCTGTTGGGACACTTCTCTGCATACATCACGAATGGCTTGCGCTCATCCGCGAGAGGATTCAGCGTCATCGTCGGTCCAGGCGGCGTCACGTTGTTCTTGAAGGTCTTGTCCTGCCCGTTCACCGGCACTGGCCCCACCGCGAGGATCGCGCGCGGATCCATCGCGCGAGCCAGCGTGCCCAAGAGGTACGCCTCTTCGCACGACAGCATGGGGCTCACCACCATCATGCTGCGTTGACCAGCGCTGACCGCCTTCTGGACACCGGCAATCGCCACTTCATAGGCGCGGGTGTAATCCGTCTCTACCAATGTGCCAAACTGGCGCCTCATCGGCGTCTTCAGGCGCTCAGGAGAATGCACGAACTTCCACCCGTACCGCACTTCATCGGTGATCCACCACGTGTTCACCGCCATGTTGGTGCGCGGCTTAAAGCGGTAGATCTTTCCTTCGTTGTGCTCGATCCAGATGTTGTCGCCGCTGGCGGTGATGCCGTCGATGCTCGGCGTGCTCTTCAAAAACCACACGCGCTGGGCAAAGAGGAAGTCCTTATCGAGCAGCGCGCCGACCGGGCACAGATCCACGACGTTGGCCGACAGCTCATTGGCGATGGCCACGCCGGGGAAGATGTCGATCTCTTCACGATTGCCGCGACCTTGCACCATCAGTTCGCTGGTCCCTGCCACCTCGCGAGTGAAGCGCACGCAGCGCGTGCACATGATGCAGCGATCGCTATACAGATACACGTGCGGGCCGAGATCCTTCTTGGGGTTCTTGACCTTTTCTTCCTCAAAGCGCGACACGCCGCGGCCGTAGATGTAGCTGTAATCCTGCAGGAAGCACTCACCCGCCTGATCGCACACCGGGCAATCGAGGGGGTGATTGATCAGCAGATACTCCATCACTGCCTTCTGATTCGCCACCGCCTTGGGCGAATCGGCGTAAACCACCATGCCGTCGCTGCACGTCTGCTGGCAACTGGGAAGGAGCTTGCCACCCATCATCGGTTCAAGCGCGCTGGTCTTGGGATTCGGCGCCCACACCTCAACCAGACAAATGCGGCAGCTCGCGGCCACCGACAAGCCGTCGTGGTAGCAATACTGCGGAATCTCGGTGGCGTTCCCCTGATCCTTCAGGCGATTCGCCACCTGCAAAATCGTCTCGCCAGGGCGAAAGTCCGAACGCACGCCATTGATCGTGATGCTGGGCATAAGAGGTCGGATGGTAGCCGAACACACCCCACCCATCGAGTCGAAAGGCGATCACCCGGTGAATCTGTCGCCCAATCAAAAACCGATCAGTTAAGAGCGTTGGCTGGCCGCGCAAGAAGCTGAACACAAGACTGATCACTTGTTTTCGGGAACGCTGATCACGCGATAGGACTCGGGACCATCGCCATGCTCGCGCCCGATGCGCTGCATCAGGCCGGTGGGGTCTTCCTCGATGAACTGCAGGGCCTTGATGACCGTGCGGCGTTTGCCATTTGCATCCGCCGGATTGATCTCCCCCAGCCGGTGCAGAATCGCATCCTGCACACCATCGGTGCTCACGCCCGTGCGCTTCACCGAACGCGAAAGCAGGAAGATCAGGTCCGGCTTGAGCTCGATCGCGCGCTCCAAACCAGCCAACACGCGCGAGCGGCCCAGTGGCTCCACGCGATCGCACCAGGAACGAATCAGAGACTTGTTCAGATCTGTCGCTGGCACCAGCGCACTCTCTTGATCGGCGCGTGGTGAGAACGAAAAGATCGCGGGTTCACTTCCGGTCACACCCGACGGATAATCGCGACACACCACGACCTGAAACTGCTGACCGGAGTCGAGCCGCATGATCGAACGCTGCAACTCCTGACGAATGAACGGCAGACAACTCGTCATGCTTCCTGAGCCATCTATCACATACACGATGCTGCGGGCGCGGTCACCACTCACTGATGTGAAACTGGCAACGCCCTCCCCCACTGCGACGCGGGGCACACCGGAATTGATACTCCCAGGCGAGACGATGGCGTCGACGGGCGCGCTGATGATGGCGCTACGCGCGGGAGAAGATGTGGGCGGCGCGGCAGGCGCGGCATCAACTTTCTGCTTAGTCTCAAAACCGGCGGGAGTCTCTGGCTGAGGTGGTGAGTTGGGAACCACAACAGGCGGCACTGGCTTGATCTCTGGCTTTACTTCTGGCTGGGGTTCAACTTTGGGTTCTGGTTTGGGCGCTTCTTTGATTTCGGGTTTCGGAGTTTCGAGGGCTTTGACACCCTTGAGCGCGATGACAGTGCCGGCGTCGGCGTCGTTGATGGTGTCGGTGAGTTGTTTGGGATCGCGTTGGCGTTCGATGGTGAAGAGGATGAGGATGACGACGAGCACGCCGTGCGCCACCAATGAAAGTGACACGGGTCCGGTGACCGCCCCGATCAGGGGAATCGCGCGTTTGCGTGCGTACTGAGACATGACTCTGTACCGATTGATCGGCCGAACACCCTGCTTGGGTGAACACGCCCACGACGATCTTGTTCGATTACTCGATGCCGCTGATCTTTCTCATCACGCCACCAAAGTGATCGAGGTCGTAGTAGGAGATGATGATGCGCCCACGGGTGCGCCCCTTCTCACCTTTCTGGGGCTTGATCTTCACGCGCGTGGCAAGCTTGTCACTCAATTGACGTTCCAGATCGGCGAGATTCGCATCGAAGCGCGAGACGGGTTTTGCTGGTTGCGCGATTGGTGTTGATGACTGCGCGATGGGTTGAAGCAATCGCTTGGCTTCTTCCTCAAGCTTGCGGATGCTCCACCCTTCATCGGCGCACCTTTGTGCGAGTGATGCACTGCGTGTTGGATCAATCTCGAGTGAGAGCAGGAGTTTCGCGTGCCCCTTGCTGAGCGCGCCTTTGGCGACGAGTTCGCGCACGGATTCGGGAAGATCAAGGAGGCGCAAGAGATTGGCGACCGTGGGACGTTCGAGCCCCACTTCTTCGGCGATCTGGCTCTGCGACATGTTGAAGTGTGCATGCAGGCGCGAGAGCGCGAGTCCGATTTCGATCGGATTCAGATCAGTGCGTTGCACGTTTTCAGCGATGGCGATGCTGGCTGCTTCACGATCCGCGGCATCGCGAATGACAGCGGGAATGGTGGTGAGCCCGGCGAGGGTCGCAGCACGCCAGCGCCGTTCACCGGCGATGAGTTCGTAGGCATCCGAGCCGCGGCGGCGCACGACGATGGGCTGAAGCACGCCCATGGTCTTGATGCTGGTGGCGAGCTCGGCGAGAGCTTCGGGTGCGAATTCGGTGCGGGGTTGAAAAGTGTTGGGCGTGATGGATGTGATGGCGATGTGCCGCAGGGTGCCCAGGACCTCGCCGGAATCGGAAACGACTGGGGTTTCGGCTGAAGTAGCCCCCCCCACTGCTGCTGGCGTTGACTCGTGAGTTCCACGAAACCCGTCTATGACACGAACTTGCTGTGCGGCTTGTGTTTGGCTTGGTTCGACACGAACGGGAGTGAGGTTCATCAGAGAGCTGATGCCGCGGCCGAGTTTACGTGGGGGAGGGTTTTGTGAGGCCATAAGTGCTCCTGGAAGTCGGAATTGTACCACATTCTCGGTCGGGGGATGCAATCCCGACAGGTTACCACTATCTGTAGGCCCCTGTTCCACGTGGAACATGGGGGTACGTGATAGAAGTATGTTAGCATCAAGATCGCGGCGGTTGCATTCCGTCGAAGCGACTGTGCGAACGTGTGATAAGACGGGGAAGCGATGCCGAGTGGTTGGAAGCCAACTCACCCACTTTGGTTGATAGAGGTTCCGAGACCATAGCGAGGTGGCGTGGGGGTCGATGTTCCACGTGGAACATGGCCAAGCGCAAGACCAAGACGAGCCAGGAGCAAGGCGGATCGCACACGCCGCCAGTGGATGCCGCGCAGATTACCGGCGCTTTATCCCAAGTTGACCAGGCGATGGAGCGGCTCACGCGAGCCCATCGCGACTTTGCCACGGCTCGGGATGAGATTGCCCATCAGCACAGATTGACCCTGCTGGGCACTCTGGTGGGTGGGATTGCGCACGAAATCAACAACGTTTTGACTCCGGCTTTGTCATACGCCCAGATGGCATTGAGCAGGCCGGAGGATGCGGCGCTTGCCAAGAAGGCCCTGGAGAGAGCCGCGGCCGGCGTGACGACTGTGTCCAAGATCACAGGAACGATCCTTGAATTTGCCAAAGACCGCCGGTTCCACGTGGAACAGGGGGGAGTCGGAAAGCGGTGTTGCGATGTGGAACAGACCGTGCATCAGGCGGTGGGGTGCCTGGTGAGGCCGCCGGCGCGGGATGGAGTGAGACTGGAGATTGAGGTTTCAACCGGTGTGATGGCGGCGACGGATGCGATTCTGCTTCAACAAGTCTTGGTCAATCTGTTTTCAAACTCGATACGAGCCATGCGCGGAAGCGGTGGCCTGCTGCGGATTACCGGTGGACAACGGCACGACCTGGCGTGGATTGAAGTGGTCGACAGTGGAGCGGGAGTGCCCAAAGAGATTGCAGCGAAGTTGTTCACGGGGGTGGTGAGCGGCGAGAGTATGGGAAGCAGTGAGGGGGGTGTTCCACGTGGAACAGGGGGGGGACACGGATTGGGCCTGCTCATCTCTCGCATGTTGATCGAGTGCGATGGTGGCACACTGAACTTGATGCCGAGCGAACACGGTGCGCGATTCAGAATCGAAATACCGCTTGTTGATTAGGTAGACTTGTATAACTGTAAGCCATCGGCATCGGGCATCGGTCGCTAATGTTGTTATAGGACGTTGTGTTGCCGTCGTGTAATTGTTGCCAACGATGGGCGGCATGTTGCGCACTGATGATTTGGATTACGACTTGCCGCAGGATCGGATCGCGACGGTCGCCGCGGAGCCGCGGGATGCTGCGCGGCTGATGGTGTTGCCGCGTGATGGTGAAGCGTGTGAATTGGCGACGATGGCTGATCTGCCGCGATTTTTGCGGGCGGGTGATTTGCTCGTGTTCAATGCGACGCGGGTGATGCCGGCGCGTTTGCTGGGGAAGAAGCCCAGTGGTGGCAAGGTCGAGGGGTTGTACCTGAGTCCGGGGCCACGGGAAGGGCCCGCGCGCACATGGATTGCCATGCTCGGCGCGAGTCACCTGCATGTGGGGACAGAAGTGGAGCTGTTTGAGCCAGGTGGTGAACCCAGCGGAGTGCGGTTGCGGCTGTTGCGTCGTGATGTGACGGAGTCGACGGCGTGGGTGGTGGAAGTAGTGGGGGGGGAGCAAGCGGAATCAGATTTGACGATCTTGGAGCGATGCGGATTGACGCCCCTGCCACCATATATAAGGAAGGCACGGGAGAAGCAGGGGATTGCGGTGGCGGATGAAATGGATCGGGAGCGGTATCAGACGGTGTATGCGCATGCGGACGAGACGCGGATTGGGTCATGCGGCGGATCGGTAGCTGCGCCGACGGCGGGATTGCATTTCACGGAGCGTTTGCTGGCAAGGTTGGACGCTCAGGGCGTCGGGCGTGCGGAAGTGACCCTGCATGTGGGGACGGGGACTTTCAAGAGCGTGGAGACGGAGTTTGTAGAGCAGCACCCGATGCACGAGGAGTGGTGCACCATGAGCGCGGAGGCGGTGGGGATGGTGTTGGAGACCAGGAAGCGGGGAGGGCGGGTGATCGCGGTGGGGACGACTGCGGCGCGAACGTTGGAGAGTTACGCGGCAGTGGTGGGGGACGGTGCAGGAGCGGTGCCGGGATCGATATCGACGCGGATTTTGATTACGCCGGGGTATGGGTGGAGGTGGGTGGATGGGATGGTGACGAACTTTCACCTGCCGCGAAGTACGTTGATGGCGATGGTGGCGTCGCGATTGGATGGGGAGGGTGGGGATGGGTTGAAGAGGTTGAAGGATGCGTATGTGCGGGCGCTGACGGAGGGGTTTCGTTTTTACTCGTATGGGGATGGGATGCTGATTGTGCCGTGAAGGGCAATGAGCCGAGGCATTAGGCACTAGGCATTTGGCACTGGAGGAAGACAGATGCAAAGGCGGGCACTAGCCAGGCGGCGGAGCTGCCGCGATTTGCTGTAGGAAACATGGCCAGAATTGCGAGCAGAGTCAGGAATCTGCGGCTTTTGTGAGTTGGCGGTCGATAGGATGGGCGTCGGATTCCTGATGCTTGGTGGATGTTGCGGGAGAGGGATGTATGACGCTCGCGGAATTGATCGCAGGGCTGGATGTGACCGTGCCGGGGGGCGCGGATCAGGCGTTGATGTCGCGGCGGATTTGTGATGTGACGGAGGACAGCCGCACAGTGCAACCGGGGTCGCTGTTTTTGGCGCGGAGCGGGACGAAGGTGGACGGGCGGAAGTTCATCGGTGATGCGCTGAAACAGGGCGCTGCGGTAGTTTTGGCTGAAGGCGGGGCGGAAGATGTTGCAGCCACGAACGCCGAAACACGTGCGCCGGGGCCAGTGCCAGGCCCAGTGGTCGTCACGACCAACATGAACCGAGTGGCCGCGCAGGTGGCGGAGCGTTTTTACGGCTCGCCGGGAAAGAAACTGGCGCTCTCCGCGGTGACGGGGACGAATGGAAAGACGACGACAGCGTGGATCGCCTGGCAGATGTTGAATCAGGCGGGCGTGAGGACTGGTCTCGTGGGGACGGTGGCGGTGGATGATGGCCGCGAGGTAGCGCCCGCGGGGATGACGACATTGCCGGCGGTGGAGATGAGCCGCAGCTTGGCAACGATGGTGGAGAGTGGATGCGCTGGGTGCGTGATGGAGACGAGCAGTCACGCGCTGGATCAGGAGCGAGTGGGGGCTTTGGATTTTGCGGTGGGTGTGTTTACGAACCTGACGGGCGACCATCTGGATTATCACAAGACGATGGAGCGGTATGCGTCGGCGAAGGCGAAGTTGTTTGAGCGGCTGAAGCCGGGTTCGCTGGCAGTGGTGAATGTGGAGACGGAGTGGAGCGCGCGGATGCTTCGCGATTGCGCAGCGCGGGTGCTGCGTTGCAGTGTGATCGATCAACGCAGTGATGAGAGAGATGAGAATGCCGCGACGGTGCGCGCGGTGGAGCATGGATTGCGGCACACGCTGATGGAATTGCGCGGGCCGTGGGGCGTGATGGTGTCGCGCGTGCCTTTGACCGGGCGATACAACCTGATGAACGTCTTGCAGGCGGCGTGCATTGCGCATGAGATGGGATTGAGCGTGGAGCGCATGGAACGGGCACTGGCAACGGCGAGCGTGCCGCCTGGACGATTGCAGTGTGTCAGCGATGAGGCGGATGATGTGACGGTGTTTGTAGATTACGCGCACACGGATGATGGATTGGTGAGCGTGCTGACCGCGCTGCGCGAGGCGATGAAGCGCGATGAAGGTGGCGGAAGACTGGTGTGCGTCTTTGGATGTGGTGGCGATCGCGATCGCACCAAGCGGCCGCGGATGGGGAAGGCGGCGAGCGAATTGGCGGATGTGGTGATGCTGACGAGTGACAACCCGCGCAGCGAGAACCCGGGCGCGATCATTGAGGAAGTGCTGACAGGCGTGAACGCGTCGCGGCGGAATGTGGTACAGGTGCAGGTGGATCGTGCCGCGGCGATTCAGCATGCGGTGCGGACCTCGCGGCCGGGTGATGTGGTGATCATCGCGGGGAAGGGGCATGAAGAGCAACAGGTCTTTGCGGATGGAAAGGGTGGGTATCGCAAAGTGCACTTCAGCGATGTGGAAACTGCGCGCGAGGCGTTGAAGATGAGGAAGTGAGCACACGGAAGTGAATTGGGCAGCGTCAAGGAAGGCGGGATGAGCATGGCGAGTTTTTGGACATTGGAATCGATCAAGAGCGTGCTGGGCGGCACGTGGCTGGCGCGGCCGAGTGAAGAAGGATCGCTGGGTGGGGCAAGCATTGACTCACGCGCGGTGAGTGCGGGACAGATCTTCTTTGCCTTGCGTGGCGAGCGTGTGGATGGGCACGCCTTTGTGCGCGGCGCGCTGGAGCGCGGCGCGGGGCTTGCGATTGTTGATCGTCCTGAGGCGCTGGAAGATGGGCTGGTGCAAGAGGTGAAGAGCAAGCGGGCGATTCTGCGTGTGCCGGATGTGGGTGCCGCGCTCCTGAAGCTCGCGGCGGCGTATCGCAAGACCCTGGACATGACCAAGGTGATCGCGGTGGGGGGGAGTAACGGCAAGACCACGACGACGCGGCTGATTGAGCAGGTGCTGCTGAGTGGATTGCGGGGAACGGCGAGCATCAAGAGTTTCAATAACGCGATCGGTGTGCCGCTGACGATTCTGAATGCCAGGCGTACGGATCAGTTTCTGCTGTGCGAGGTGGGGACGAATGCGCCGGGGGAAATCCTGACGCTGACCGAGGTGGTGTGCCCGGATATCGCGGTGATCACGTCGATCGGGCGCGAGCACCTGGAAGGATTGAAGGACCTGGCGGGAGTGGCGCAGGAAGAGGCGACACTGCTGAGGACATTGAACAAGGGCGGACTGGCGATCTTGAATGCGGATGCGCCGGAACTGACCAGGGCGACACAAAGAGAACTGGCCAAGCGCATCGCGGGGACATTCAGCGTGGTGCGATTTGGCAGCGCGAGCGATGCGGATCTGCGCATCGGTGATGTGAGGGCGGATGGAAACGGTGTGCGCTGGATGGTGAATGGACGATTGCAGTGCACGATAGGTTTGCTCGGAGAGCACAACGCGTGGAACGCGACGGCAGCGCTCGCCGTGGGACGGCGATTGGGATTGAATGAAGAACAGATTGTCAGTGCGCTGGCAACGGCCAAGGGGCCGGAGATGCGAATGCAGAAGCACGCGGTGGAGCGGAGTGGCGGCACGATCACCGTGATCAACGATGCATACAACGCTAATCCGGAATCGATGGTGAAGGCGTTTGAGGCGATCGGGGCGATGAGTGTCTCGCCGGGTGGGCGGCGCGTGCTGGTGATCGGAGAAATGTTGGAACTGGGGATTGAATCGCCGGCGTTGCATGCGGAGGTGGGGAAGGCGACGGGATTGGCCAAGCCGGATGTGGTGGTGTGTGTGGGTGCAATGATGGAGCACGCGGCACGGGTGATCGGGCAAATGATGCCGCAGGTGCAGGTGGTGCGGGTGTTGAGCGCGGATGGGGAGGGTGCGAGGCAGATCGCTGGCTTGCTGCGCTCAGGAGATCTGGTGCTGCTGAAGGGTTCGCGGCGGATGGGACTGGAACGCGTGCTCAAGGCGCTGGAAGCCAGCGGCGGGTGCACAAGCGTGGTGGAGGCCAAGCCCGAGTCGCCGCTGTGTGCGGAGCGGCCCAACGCGGCGTGACAAGACGTCACAAGACGTGACAAGACACGACGCCGGGCTTTTGGGTATGGTGATGTGATTGGACTTCTGACGTAGGACATGTGAACATCGATGCTGCTGTGGTTACTTCATCAATTGGGTGATTGGCTCGCTTCGCACGGGCTGTATCGCTTTTTCGGCGTGCTGGATCAATTGCAATTTCGCATGCTGGCGGCGGCGTGTGTGTCGTTCCTGATCGTGGTGGTGATGGGGAAGCGAACGATCCGCTGGCTACGGGCCAAGAAGATCGGTGATACGGGCGCGACGGATGTTGCCGCGCTTGCTGAGCACGCGAGTGCCAAGAAGAACGTGCCGACGATGGGGGGCATTCTGATCGCGGGGGCGATCCTGGGAAGCGTGTTTCTGTTGGGAGACCTGACCAATCGCTACATCATTTTCGGCGTGGTGGTGTGCGTGTGGATGGCGATATTGGGCGGCATTGATGACTGGTTGAAATTGACGGCGGCGACGCGCGGCACGGGGCGGCAGGGGCTGTATTCGTGGGAGAAGCTGGCGTGCCAGCTTGGCATTGGTGTCTTGGTGGGGTATTTCGCGTTCAACGCGGGGCTGACGAACAAGGGCGAACTGTCGATGGCGCATGCGCTGAATCTGCCCACGCAGAGGACGTATGTGGCGGTGTCGAACACGGAGGGATCGGTGCCCGCGGCGGCGAACAATCCCGAGAACGCCGCGGAAACCAAGGTGTTGAGGCCGAATCCGAACCTGCACTATTTTGGCAGGGCGGCGTATGTGGTGCTCTTCATGTTGATGGTGGCGGGGATGTCGAACGCGGTGAACATCACCGACGGCATGGATGGATTGGCGGCGGGAATATCGACGGCGGTGAGCACGGGGATGTCGATCATCGCGTTGATCGCGGGGTCGGGAAGTGTGGCGATGTATTTGTTGGTGCCGCACGTGCCCGGGGCGGATGAATTGAGTGTGCTCTCGGGGGCGATGGTGGGGGCGTGTCTGGGATTTTTGTGGTGGAACTGCTCGCCAGCGCAGGTCTTCATGGGTGATACCGGATCGCTGGCGCTGGGTGGGTTGATCGGCTATATCGCAAGCGTCACGCGGCAGGAGTTTGTAATTCTGATCATGTGCGGCGTGTTTCTGATGGAGATCGGCTCGGTGGTGATGCAGATCTCGTATTTCAAGGCGACCAAGGGAAAGCGGATTTTCAAGTGCACGCCGATTCACCATCACTTTCACATGAGCGGATGGACAGAGCAGCAGGTGGTGGCGCGGGCGTGGATCGTGAGTGTGCTGCTGGTGGTGCTGGCGCTGGCGACGATCAAGGTGCGGTGAAGCGCGCGGAAGCCGCGAGACGTGCCACACATGCAGCATGAAAGTGAAGTAAACTCTTGCGAGTTCGCCTGCGCGCTGAGCGCGTGCATGGCGATCAGGCCTGCAGGAGTGTGGCGATGTTGAGCATGATCGCGAAGGGAAGATTGACGGGGTGGATGGTGGCGGCACTGGTGTGCGCAGCCGCGTCACGCGTGGCGGTTGGGCGCGTGGTGTCGAATGCGCCGTTGAACGGGCTGGATGCGCTCTATCCCAAGTTGAGCGCGTTGTATCAGCATCTGCACCAGAATCCAGAGCTGTCGTTGTGCGAAGAGAAGACTGCAGCCAAGATGGCGGAGCAGTTGCGCACCATCGGGTGTGAGGTGACAGAGAAGATCGGTGGACATGGCGTGGTGGGGGTGCTGCGGAATGGTGAGGGGCCGGTGGTGCTGCTGCGCGCGGATATGGATGCTCTGCCGATTGAAGAGAAGACTGGCGCGGCGTACGCCAGCAAGGCGCGGATGAAGAATCATCTAGGTGAAGAGATGCCGGTGATGCACGCCTGCGGACATGATGTGCACATGACCTCGCTGGTGGGCGCGGCGACGCTGCTTTCGCAAAACAAGGATGCGTGGAAGGGAACGCTGCTCTTGATCTGTCAGCCGGCTGAGGAGGGGTTTGCAGGCGCCAAGGCGATGGTGAAGGATGGACTGTTTGAGAAGTTTCCCAAGCCGGATTTCTGTATCGGTTTGCATGTGGACAGCCGCATGCCGGCGGGGCAGATTGGTGTGACATCCGGACCGGTGTTCGCGTCATCAGATTCGGTGGATATCACCGTGTACGGCGTGGGTGGGCACGGATCGGCGCCGCACTACACCGTGGATCCGATTGTGATTGCATCGCGGATCGTGACGACACTGCAGACGATCGTGAGCCGCGAGGTGGATCCTTTGGATGCGGCGGTGGTGACGGTGGGGACGTTTCACGCCGGAACCAAGCGAAACATCATCTCTGATGAGGCCAAATTGGAATTGACGGTGCGGACGTACAAGCCCGAAACGCGCAAGCGCGTGATGGATTCGATTGTGCGGATCGTGAAGGCCGAGGCGATGGCGGCGGGTGCGGTGAAAGAGCCAGTGGTCAAGCAACCGGATGGTGAGGGATACTACATGGTGGTGAATGACCCATCGTTGACAGATCGCCTGGCGAGGATGTTGGAAGGATCGGTAGGCAAAGAGCGTGTACAGAAGATCGAACCGGTGATGGGATCGGAGGATTTCGGTGTGTATGGCACCGTGGCGAAAGTGCCGTCGATTCAGTTTCGATTTGGTATGGTGAATGAAGCGGTGTTTGCTGATGCCAAGGCCAAGGGGCGAACGCTGCTGCTGCCGACGCCGCACTCGGCGAGGTTTCTGCCGGATCAGGAGCCGTCGATTCGCACGGGCGTGACGATCTTCACGCTGTCGGCTTTGGAGTTGATGGGGCAGCCAGCTGCGAAGTAGTCGCGTGCAGCTTCTGTATGGAGTTATTGAAAGCAACCCCGAGTTCGCACTCGGGGTTGTTTGATCTCTGGATTCTGTTGCCTGACTTTCAGGCCTCTTCGTCGTACTTGGCGATCTTCCACTCTTCGATATCAATGGGGGCCTGGCGACCGAAGATGGTGACGAGTATCTTGACCATGCCCTTTTCGGGGTTGAGTTCGTCGACGGTGCCTTCGTATCCCTCGAAGGCGCCTTCCTTGATCTTGACGTGCTCGCCCTTGGAGAAGGTGAGCTTGGTCATCACTTCCTCGCTGGGCTTCTCGCTGTCGCGGAGCATCTTCTCGATTTCGTGCAGCTTCAGCGGGGTGGGGCGACCGGCGGTGCCGACGAAATCGCCGACGCCGGTGGTCTCTTTGATGAGGAAGAAGACATCCTGAGGGATGCGGCCATCGGGCTCAAGCTTCATCTCAACAAAGACGTAGCCGGGGTAGAGCTTGGTTTCGACGATGCGGGCCTTGCCACCCTTGACGGTCTTGCTCTTTTCGGTGGGCACCAGGATGCGGTTGACCAGGTGCTTCATGTTTTCGATGGCGACCTTGCGGAGCAAGGTGGCCTGCACGCTGGATTCCTTGTTGCTGGCGACGCGGAGGACGAACCAATCCATGCCTTCGGCGCGGATGGCCTCGTTGTGGGGGATCACGTCGCCGCGAGTCTTGACCACGGGCTCGGCGGGAGCTTCGGAAGTGGTGGGGGCGTTTTGCGAATCCTGAGTTGTGTCGTTGCTCATGTTGACGCTCCGCGGTGAATAGACCAAAGGACGAACAGTGAATCAGTGCGTCAATACGCCGATGGCGCGGAAGACGGTCTGGAAGCCGATGTCGACGATGAAGAGGAAGCCAGCGATGAGGAAGGTGGCACCGACCACGGTCATGGTCGCGTTCTGCACTTCCTTCTTGGTGGACCAGTTGACCTTTTTCATTTCGCCGTCGGTGGCGACGAGGAAATCGACGGTGCTGCGTTTGCGGCCGACGTAGAAGAAGATGACACCTGCGCCGACGAGGAAGATGAGGGTGGCCAGACCGGATTGCACGTAGAGCTTTTCGACAATCGGGATGGAGAGTGCGCCGGTGACGGAGACGGTGCTGCCACCGATCTGCACCCGATTGATCGAGGTAGGATCGACACCTTCGTTGAGTGAGGCATTGAGCACGGTGAGCGAGCCGGTGCCGTCAGACGAACGGACAAAGCTGCCCGCAACGCCTTTGCCGACAGGAGGATGCACGCCGGTGCCGGTCGAATCCTGACCCAAGGGGATAAGTTCGGTGCCAGCGGCGACCGAGGTGAGAGAGGGATCGATGTTCTTCAGAGAGAGGGTGTACCCCTTGACCGGGAGCGTGAGGGCACCGAGTTCCTGAGCGCCCCAAGCGGCGGCGGCCATGAAGAGAAGTGCCGCGAGAACGGCAGTCATCACCCGCACCCAGTACCCCTCGCCGTAGCGATAGAGACCCAGATGAACGTTGGACTTCTCCTCGTGGCGACCACCAGAGGAAGAGCGGGATTCTGCGGACGATTCGGCCATAAACACGGCGGGAGGGGATCGAACCCACGACCTGCGGATTTGGAATCCGCTGCTCTACCAGCTGAGCTACCGCCGTACGCAAAAGGCGTGTGGGGGAGGGCGTGGTGAAACACGCCATCCGGACGCAAGGATTACTTGCGCTTGATCTTGTGCTTGCTGTGGCGGCGGAGGCGTGGGGAGTACTTCATGAAGCCCTCCTTGAGTTTCTCCGCGATGCCGCCCTTGACGTTGATCTCGGTGCGGTAGTTGAGGTCACCGGTCTCGGTGCACTGCAACCACACATACTCGCGAGCCATGGATTTCTTCTTTGCCATAACAATCTCACTTTCCAAGCAAGCCGACCGGAAGCGGACCTTTGCGAGGGACGCGAACCGGTCGGAAAAACCGCTGCCACCATCAACGGAGTGTTGTTTGACTGACATGATGTCTGTTGCGTTGACGGTCCCACCCATCACACGCAGCGGATTGATCACACGCCGCACAACACCGAAGAACTTTTCGAGGCAAGCGATCCCGAGGGCTTTCGCACTCGGGATCGTGAAAGGGCAATCGAATTACTTGATGATCTCGGTCACAACGCCGGAGCCGATGGTGCGGCCACCTTCGCGGATAGCGAAGCGGAGGCCCTTCTCCATAGCCACGGAGCCGAGGAGTTCGACTTCGATGGCGACGTTGTCGCCAGGCATACACATTTCAGCGCCGCCCATGAGCTTGACGCCGCCGGTGACGTCGGTGGTGCGGAAGTAGAACTGAGGGCGGTAACCGGAGAAGAACGGAGTCTTGCGGCCACCTTCCTCGGCCTTGAGGACGTACACCTCGGCCTTGAACTGGGTGTGGGGGTTGATGGAGCCGGGCTTGCAGAGCACCTGGCCGCGCTCGATGTCGTCCTTTTCGACACCACGGAGGAGGGCACCGACGTTTTCGCCGGCGCGACCTTCATCGAGGGTCTTCTGGAACATTTCGACACCGGTGATGGTGGACTTCTTGATTTCGGGGCGGAGACCGACGATTTCGCAGGCATCGCCGACCTTGATGATGCCGCGCTCGATACGACCGGTGGCGACGGTACCACGACCCTTGATGCTGAAGACGTCTTCGACGGACATCAGGAAGGGCTTGTCGACTTCACGCTGGGGCTCGGGGATGAAGGTGTCGATGGCCTTGAAGAGCTCATCGATGGGAGCGCAGGCCTTGTCGTCGCGGGGATTCTCAAGGGCGAGCTTGCTCTGGCCACGGACCACGGGGGTCTTGTCGCCGGGGAAGCCGTACTTCTTGAGGAGGTCGCGCACTTCCATCTCGACCAGATCGAGGAGCTCGGGATCGTCAACGAGGTCAACCTTGTTGAGGAAGACGACGATGTGGGGCACACCGACCTGACGGGCGAGCAGCACGTGCTCGCGGGTCTGGGGCATGGGGCCGTCGGCGGCGGAGACGACGAGGATCGCTCCGTCCATCTGAGCGGCGCCGGTGATCATGTTCTTGACGAAGTCGGCGTGGCCTGGGCAGTCGACGTGGGCGTAGTGCCGGTTGTCGGTCTGGTACTCGGTGTGTGACGAGGCGATCGTCACGGTCTTGTTGGCGTCACGCACCGTACCACCCTTGGTGATTTCGGCGTAGGACTTGATTTCGCCACCGAACTTGGCGGCCGAGCGGGCCGAGAGAGCGGCGGTGAGGGTCGACTTTCCGTGGTCGATGTGACCGATGGTGCCGACGTTGACGTGGGGTTTGTTACGCTCGAAAACGCCCTTGGCCATGACTGTGCTCCGAGAGAAATGCGCCAGCGGGCCATTCTGCCCATCCGGCCGATGTTGAGATATCCCGCGCCAGTCACTGGAGTTGCCAGCGTCTGACGCGGGGACGATTCCATTGTCTACAACCGCTGTGCCACGCGGCACGGGTTGTGATGTTGATCGCGTCAATGGGCCTTTTCAGGCCCTTTGCCGCGAATCAAAGCCGCTGATGGGAGTTGAACCCACGACCTCACCCTTACCAAGGGTGCGCTCTACCACTGAGCTACAGCGGCATGAGGCGCCATTGGGGGGCGACTCCTGCACAAATGACACCCATCAGAACGAAGGAGGTCCCTCTGACAGGGAGGGGATAGTAGCGAGTAGGGTCAAACGGTCAATGAAGATGGAGTCATGCTGCGACGCGAGGGCAGTTGATCGGATAGACTGGCGGTGAGGATGAGTTGCACGTGGTGATACCATGCGCCTGGCTAGACGGGAAGGTCTAACGAGATTGATTATAGGACTTATCAGGATACTACTTATATGAGTCAGATTCACTTACCAGCCGCGGGTGGGGTGATGAGGTTGGGGGTGTTGGGAGTGGTTGCCGCCGGTGCGATGGCACGGGTGCCTTGGCCGGCGGAGAGCTGGGGGGCATCGGTAAACCTGACCGGGATTGAGGGGGCGGGAACCAACGACTTCTACCAGGACCTGTCGGCGGCGGTGTGGGATGGCGAGACGGGCCGACTGTGGGTGGCGCGGAATGGGCCGACCCCAAACTCGAAACTGTGGGCGTTGCGGCAGAGTGGATCGACGTGGGTGGTCGATACGCAGAGTTCATTGCGTGGCGAGTGGACAGGGCTGGGAGATCTTGAGGCGGTCACGCTCTGCCCGCAGACTCCGAGTGTGGTGTACTGCGCGAGTGAGGGTGAGCAGGTGATTCGTGCCTTGAGCGTGAGCACGTATGGCACCGTGACGATTCTGAGGCAGTGGAATGTGACGAGCGCGGTGCCTGCGAGTGGTGGAGATGGAATTGAGGGATTGACGTTTGTGCCGAACTGGGCACTGGAGGAGGCGGGGTTTGCGATATTGAGCGGCGGCGCACAGACGCGATCAACGCTGGGTCTGGGTGGATTGTTCTTTGTGGGCAATCAGATTGATGGGCGTATCTACGTGCTGGATCTGTCGCCCTCGGGGGCATCGTTCACGTGGTACGGATCTCTGGCGACGAATTACCCGGAGATTGCGGAGTTGACGTTTGATGCTTCAACGCGGCAGTTGTTGATTCTGCATGGAGACAATCAGAATCGGATTGAAGTGTGCGCGCTGACGGCGACAGGAACAGGAACCTCGCGGCGATTGACCGAAGTGCAGACGATTGAGCGGCCCACGGGAAGCGCAACAAACGCGAACATTGAGGGGTTAGCGATTCTGGATGGCGCGACGTGCTCAACGGGGAATGGTGCGCACGCAGGTTGGAGGTCGTTGTTTCTCACGATTGATGATGGAGGAACGGATTCCCTGCGCTGGTTCAAGCAATGGCCGTGTGTATGTGCCGGAGATTTCAACGCGGATGGAACAATCGATTTCTTTGATTACCTGGATTATGTGAGTGTGTTCTCATCGAACGGAGCGCGTGCGGATATCAACCAGGATGGCACGATTGATTTCTTTGATTACCTGGATTTCGTAGGCGCATTCTCGGCGGGGTGCTGAAAAGCAGCAAACGGGCCACAAACACCGGATTGGACATCGGGGAAAAGCGTGAAAATGGCTTGCGAAGGAGTGAGCGGGCGCAGTAGATTGTCGTTGTAGGTCTTGGCTGGTGTCCGCGCATTGGCGAAGGTTCACGTTGTTGTGGAGGAGACAAGTCATGGCTCGTTTGCAAGGTTGCACGTTGCGTGCTGCGCATGTGGCGGCTTTGGCTGGTGGTGTGGTGTCGCTGTTGGTTGGTGTCGCCAACGGACAGACCAGGCAATGGAATGCCGCGACAGGGCTGTGGTATGACGCGGCGAAGTGGTCGCCGAACGGAACTCCGACCCCGACGGATGTGGTTTGGGTGAACAACGGCGGTGTGGTGACTATTGACAATTACTTGTATCCCACCGTTCTGGATCTGGTGGTGGCGGCCAATGCCAATGGCGGTTTGGCGTCGCGCTTCGGCTGGATTGATGTGACGCGCGACATGACGGTTGGACGTGATGCGGGAACAACGGGCGTCGCGGAGTTTGGGATTGCGGGAGGCACATCTGCGGTGCACGTGCGTCAGGACCTGACGGTTGGAAAGGCCGGGACGGGAACGTTTCGCAAGATGGGCGGTTTCTCGATGGATGTCGGGCGGTTCCTGACGATCGGAAAGGAGAATGGATCGAACGGATACTTCCAACAGGATAATGCTGGCCATGTTGTTGAAGTTCTGGGCAATATCACCATCGGCGATCAGGCGGGATCGACCGGGCGATATGACCTGGACGATGGAACATTGCGGAGTGAGAGGACATTCATCGGGCGCGACACTGGTTCGAACGGAGTCATGAATATTGGTGCCAACGGCGTGCTGGAGATTGGCGGATTCAGCGGCTACATGAATGTGGGCACTTCGTTCTCGAGCCCAAATGCGACGGTGCGAGTGAATGGCGGAACGATTCGCGCGGTAGGCGCGAATGCGAACAGCGCGATGGTTGAGGTGTCGGGCGAGAATGCGGAGTTGAGCGGCATCGGGCGGTATGACATCAAGGTGCGGTACAACACGCAGCAATTTGCTTCGCCGGGAATCGGCAGCAACAAGGTGTCGCTGACCTTTGCGCGCGACACCATCGATAAAAGTGCAAAGCTGACGGCGACGCAGGGTTTGACGGTGGGGAACGCCGCAGCGGATGTGGCTTCGCGGAATGCGCTCTCGGCCAAGATGGTGCAGGGGACCGAGTTCCACCTGTCGTGGGCGGGTTCGAGCGCGACGGATCAGGGGATTTCCTAAAACCTGCCTCAGGGGTGGAATCGTCCGGAGGCACCCGAGATTCGCATGGCTTGGGATACCACGCAGGCGACGGGGCCGGCGGGGGATGAGATTCACGTGCGGGCAAGGTTGTGGCAGTTTGGCCAGCACAGCCGTGGCGAACTGGCGGCACCTGTTGGGGGAGCGAGCTTCAACCCCACGGTCAATGGTGACAAGCCGAATCAGATCCGCAACATCACCACGACAGTGTCGGCGAATCTCTCATTGATTGATGGGAAGACCGCGAACATGGGGGGCGAGTTTGATGTGGCGGTGGGTGCCAAGGGCGTGGCGCCGGTGCATCAGGATCCGCGGATCGCGGCGTTACACGCGCGGGGATTGACGGGCGAGGGTGTGGTGTTTGGCCAGGTGGAACCGGGCAGCCCGTATCTCGTGCATGGCGCATTTGACAACTGGCAGAGCAGTGATCCATCTGTCTTGCGCGCGGCGTACGACGGCGCAGCTCCTGCGGCGGGCGCATCGAGCGGTCACGCGACACGCGTGGCATCGATCATGATCGGGTACGACCCGCTGGGCATTCATGTGGATCATGAGTCGCGATTCGAAGCGGCGGGAAACCGCATCAACAACGGATTCGGATTCACGGGCGTGGCGCCCAAGGGCAAGCTGCTCACCAACGGAAGTTCGGGTGTGGCGGAAATCACGTCTGTGGCCACCGGAAATGTTGGCGGCGCGCCTGTGAAAGTGATGAACATGAGCGCGGGTGTGCCGGGCTCGAGCGCCAACGGCCAGTCGCAAAGCGAGAGAGCGATTGATCACTTCGTTGAGGCAAACGGCATTATCTTTACGAAGAGTGCGGGGAACGCGGGCAGAGTCAGCGCGATCACCACACCGGGTGGCGCGTACAACGCGATTGTGGTGGGCAATCTGGAGTATGGCGCGGATGTGTCGTATCCGACGGATTTCGATCCGGCGAATGCCGCGCTGAGCGGAAGTTCGTCACGGGGTCCGACGGCGGATGGTCGTTCCAAACCGGATATCACGGCGCTGGGAACGGGTAACTACTCGGCGTTCACGATGGAGAATGAGTATCGCGTGCCACGGGCGGGTGGTGGATTCAACTACATCTCACAGATCGATCCGGCGTACATGGAATCCGGGAATCGTGGTCTATACAGCACGCGTTCGCGCCAATCCGGTTCAGAAGCGGGTGTGGCGGTGGAAGGAACGTCGTTTGCGGCGCCGACTGTGGCTGGTGTGGCCGGTTTGATGGTGCAGCAGGGAACGATCTCGCACGCGGGCGCGGATCGCACCGAGGCACACAATCCGCTGTCGATCAAGAGCGTGCTGATGACGACGGCGGACAAACGTCCCTACGGCGGTGATACCTATCGCTGGTCGAAAGGTGTGGATGGAGCGGGTGATGATGCCAACACGCGGATTCCACTTTCATTCCGTTGGGGCGCGGGCATGCTGAACCCGGTCGGAGCAGTGGATCTGATCGCCACGAGTCCACAGGAGCACAACGACCACGTGACGTCGTCGGGTTGGGATTACAACGCGATGTTGACGAGCACGAGTCACGACACGATTGGCGGCGGAGTGGATGTGGGTCTCGGGCATCTGTATGACGTGCGGTTTGATGCACCGATGGTGACCACGAATTTCTCGTTCATCGCGACGCTGAACTGGTTTAACCACGTGGGCGTGGCAGATGGTGCGGGAAACTATGCCGCGGGCACTCTGGTGAATCTTGACCTGACGGCGTATCTGTGGGATGGAACCAACGCGCCGATTGAGATTGCCCGCAGCGACAGCACGATTGACAACGTTGAGCACATCTGGCTGCGCAACGGCTTGACCATTCCCGGCGACGCCAATGGCGGCATGTCATTCACGAGTCTGCTGTTGCGTGTTTCCGGGGCTGGGTGGCGCGGTGCCGCAGTCGCGGAGGAATATGCACTGAGTTGGAAGACGTATCTGATTCCGACGCCGAGCGGCGTGAGTGTGTTGAGCGTTGTCGGATTGGTTGCGATTCGTCGTCGCCGATAATCCTGTGCTGAAACACGCTTCATGGCCCCGGTCCGTGACCGGGGCTTTTTGATTCCCCCTCACTGGGGTGTTCACCCTCTTTATTCCCGTTTCGTCGGAAATAGTTTGTTGCAGGGCAACCTTGCTGCCGATGGGAGCGAATGTGACTGCGGCCCTCTCTTGGCGGGAATCTTGCCTTCATTTCCATGACTGAAGCCCCTGCACTCATTTGGCTTGCTTCGTATCCAAAAAGTGGAAACACTTGGCTGCGGTTTCTGCTCGCCAGCTATTTTTTCGGACCTCCGGCGTCGAGTGTTGAGGTTGGTCAGCGGATTCCGGACATTCACAAGGTCAAGGAGATTCCGCCGCAGGCCGGGCACGACCTGGGTCTGGGTGTGGCGACTCCTGGGCGTCGTGTGGTTTTTGCCAAGACGCACCTTGCCGCGGCGACTGCCCATCCGTATTGGAATCAGACGTGTGCCGCGATCGTGGTGGTGAGGAATCCTTCGGATGTGCTGCTGTCGAATCTGAACTTCCTGCGGCTGGAGGGAGGCCCGGCATCGCAGAATGTCACAGATGATCAGTATGCGCGGATTTTTGTGCAGATGGGTGGAGATCCGCGCTGGTATGAACAGGGCTTTGGAACATTGGATCTGCACCTGGCAAGTTGGCAAGCTGCAGTGACGTTTCCGCGCATGGCGATTCGCTATGAAGACTTGAAGTCGGACACGACGGGAACTTTGCGAGGTGTAATTCAGTTTTTGCGACCAGCTGCAGGAGTTGATGAAGAGCGTTTGGAGCGGGCGGTGGCTGCATCCTCCTTTGAGAAGATGCGGGAAATGGAAGTGGCCGAGAAGAATTCGGGCAAACGCACGCTGTTTGAAGGTAGTGCGGACAAGGCCTCGCGCGGTCAGACGTTTGTGCGCGGAGGCAAGATGGCGCAAGGGCTAGCGCATCTGGGGGCGGATCTTGATCTGGCGTGTGAGCAACGCTTTGCGAACTTCATGGCGATTTCGGGATATGAGCAGCGCTTTGCCCGCAGTCCGTCTTCGCAGCAGGCGATGTGATTCAAGGCTGAGCGTTACTTTAGTAGCAAACCAAGTACTACCGCGACACAGCACGCAGCGAGGCCAATCCCGGTCCACCAGATGGACGAGGTGAGCGGATCGGTGTCGCGCGGCCCGGGATCATCACCCAGCAAGGAACTGCCCCAAGGTTGGTGCCATGAGTACCAGAGCCCGGCGATGCCGTCGGAATCCCAGCCGCACTTCAGACGCCAGAGAAAGATCAAACCGAAGAGTGCGCCAGCGATCTTCAGATAGATGACGCTGTAGACACGGTCGCTCCACACCAGAGGCACGATGAGGCCAGCAAGAAGCACGACGACGAGTGCCGCGATATGCAATGGATGGAAGAGCGGTGGCTTCTCAACCACTTTGGGCTTGTGACGATCGGGGTCGAGGTGGAATGGATCGATTGGCATAGTCCGAGAATAACGGTCGCTGGTGACATCCCTGCAGGATAGTGGGAAGCCAAGCTGAGTCTCGCAAAATTGATCGGATATGCGGGTCTGCGGTTGCAAGGTTTGGGCCCGGTCTGGCAAGTCGTGACTGGGAAGGGGCGTGGCTGGCGATGGGCTTGTGAGGGCATTGCGCCGGAAACGAACTTTCGTGTGAAGGGTTCTGACTATGTCTTCTCGATCGATTGGGCTCGCGGCGCAAGTGTGTACGACGGCGGCGTGGCTGCTGTGCGTGGGAGGCGCCGCAGCCCAATCGATCACGAGCGTGGGGTTGTTTCCCGGCGGCGGCAATTCGGCGGTGTATGCGATCAGCAATGGTGGTGCGGCTGCGGCAGGGTTCAGTAATGATGCCACAAGCCGCGACATGACGCTGCGGTGGTTGCAGCCGAGTACGACGCAGAACCTGGGCTTGCTTCCGGTTGGCGTGACGAACACGTATGGGCAGGCTATCAGTCTGGGTGGCACGATCATCGCTGGGTATGGGGATAGTGGTGGAAACACGCGCGCGTTTCGCTGGACGAACACCGGTGGATATCAGGTGCTGCCGCTGATTCCCGGAACGAACTTTGCGACGGCGAGTGGAATCAGCAGTGCCGGAACACGAGTTGTGGGGACCAGCGGCATCGGCACGACTGCACGGGCGTTTCTGTGGGAAGATTCAAATCCGGGGGTGGTGCTGAACCTGGGAGTGCTCGCGGGTCAGCTCTCCAGCAGCGCGAACGCGATCAGTGGAGATGGTTCGACGATTGTCGGCGCAAGCGGAACGTTGGCGTTTCGCTGGACGAGCACGAGAGGCATGGTGAGTTTGGGAAGTTTGCCGGGGCAGACATCGGCGACAGCGCGGAGTGTGAGTCCCACAGGAACGACCGTCGCGGGCTTGTGGAACAACGGCGGCGAACGAGGATTCAAATGGACGGCAACAACGGGGATGGTGGATCTGCCATTCATGCCCACCGGGACGGTTTTGCGGCCGCGAGGCATCAGTGGCGATGGGGTGCTCGTTGTCGGGCAAGGCAACGGGAAGATTGGCCTGGGCGCGTTTGTGCACAGTGACGCGATGGGCACGGTTGATCTCGCATCGTATCTGGAAGCACGGGGCGTGAACCTGACGGGCTGGCAATTGAATGACTGCTACGCGGTGGATCAGCATGGAACAGCGTTTGGCGGCTGCGGCTTCTTCGAAGGGCACGCGGTTGGATTTGTGGTAAGAGGGCTCAGCAGGCCGAGTTTAGCAGAGAGCGCCCCGACAGCGAGTGCAGGGGTCGGCATCAGTAGTGCCGGGGGCATCGGCGGTGGGGAACCCTTGCATATCGCATGCCGCGGCAAGGACCGCGACGGCGATGGGCACTTCGATTTCTTTGATTATCTCAGCGTGGTGAGTGGTTTCAGCGACAGTGATGTCGGCGTGGATTTCAACGGCGATACGGTGATCGACTTCTTTGATTATCTGGACTTTGTTGCAGCATTCTCGATGCCACGATGAGCGGCGAGTTGTTCAGGGTCAGAGGTCGGTGAAAGCCAGTTCGAAGCGTGCAAGATATTTCTTCAGGCGGTCTGCATCATTGCGGACCCTCTTTTTCGTACGCGATGCTGCGAAGAGTGTGCGGCCCGCTTCAGAGAGTGAGCGGCTCTGGCGGCAGATACGCACAACATGTTCGAGTTGCACGCGGTCAAAGTCGTCAAGATCAGCGGAGAGTGTGCCGGGCAAGGGTGAGGGCGGCGTTGAAGCGTGGAGTGCATCGGGCAGCGCGGCGTGTGCTGGCAATGCCGCCGTTGCTGATGCAGAGGCGGGGTGATTCGCGGCAGTCGGGGCCCACTGGCGTTGCAGGCGTTGAATCTCTTGCTGCACCGTCTCGACGCTGATACGGCCGCTGGATGACAGAGTGCACAGGCGGGTCACACTGGCAGAGAGATCACGGAAGTTGCCGCTCCATGTGGCAGTGGGGGAGAGGGCAAAGGCGAGATATGCGTCGCGCGCTTCGGTCGTGAATCGGACCGCACGCTGGGCGCGACGGGCGAATTGGTCCAGTTCGTAGTCCAGATTCGGCTCGATGTCTTCGCGGCGATCTGCGAGCGAAGGCAGCGTGAATGTCCAGAGATTGATGCGGGCCAAGAGGTCTTCGCGGAAATGACCCGATGCGACGCGAGAGGCAAGATCGCGATTCGTTCCGGCGATGAGCGTGAACGAGCTGGAGACCTCGGCATCCGCCCCGAGAGGAAGAAAAGTCTTGTGCTCGATGGCTCGGAGGAGCATGGCCTGCTCATCCAGACCGAGTTCGCCGATTTCATCGAGAAAGAGCATGCCGCCATCGGAAGCGCGGAGCAGACCTGGGCGGTCTGCAGCGGCACCGGTGAAGGCGCCTTTGCGGTGGCCGAAGAGAGTGGACATGGCACCATCGCCGCGAAGCGTGGCGCAGTTTACTTCGACGAGTGGGCCGTTGATCAAGTGCAGGTGGTGGCGGAGTTCATAGATGCGTTTGGCAAGCTGGCTTTTGCCTGCGCCGGTGGGACCGGTGAGGAGGATGGGATCGAGGGAGTGTGCCGCGACGTGCTCGATATCGGTGATCAGCGTGTTGAAGGCGGCGTTGCGGGTATCGATTCCGGACTTGAGACCAGCGACGCGGGATTTGACGTCGGCGGCGAATCGCACGGCAAGAGAGTCGTAGCGGGAAAGGTCGAGGTCGATGACTTTGACGATGCCGCGCGGGTCGGCGGGAGTCTTGGAGTTGCGACTCGGGCGATCAGGGCTTGTCTGCACCAACTTGGCGGGGAAGCGGCGTACCTGAGTCAGCAGGAAGAGGCAGATCTGGGCGACGTGCGTGCCGGTGGTGATGTGGACGAGGTAGTCTTCTTTGTCAGGGTCGAAGCGATAGCCGCGCGCGAAGTCGTCGAGCTTGGTGTAGACCTCTTCAAAGTCCCACGGATCTTTCTGGTCGTGCTGGTGGAGTCGGACGGCGGTGTGGGGCGAGGCCCGCTCGATGTCCTTGGTGGTGCGCTCGGCGAGCGCATAGGCAAAGCGTGGATAGAGGAGCTCGAGGCGATCGATCTTGAGTTCGGGTTGCTGACAGAGAGAGAGTGTGGGCCGCCAACGCTGCCAGCGCTGCTCGTTCATGACGTTGTCGAGCGTGGTGCCGAGCATAGAGATGGCGACGAGTTTGCGGCGGGAAGGCATAGCCCATTGTATACGTCATATATTCTGAGATACGCTTTCATCGCCAGGGATCGCGTTCAAGACCGGCCTGCAGGCGCTTTGCATCAAAAACGCGGTTTTGGGGCTTGGCATGGCATGTGCAATAGAGGGGTGTCGCGACATCGGAGTCGCGGCAGGAGGCACTCGTCATGGCAAACTCATTGCTCTTCAATGTGATCAAGCAGTTCTTCGCGCAGCCGACGCAGACTGTGAATCAGGCGGGTGGTGTGGCGTACACACTGTCGCCGCAGCAGTCGCTGGCGCAGTATGCCGCGACGGGATGCTTCAATGGCACGTTTTATGCGGATGAGCAGTCGCAGTTGAACGCGGTGCTGGACTTGGCTCAGCGCGTGGAGCCGGAGTTTGTGGCGCGAGTCGCGCTGTATGCGCGGCAGAACCACATGAAGGACACACCCGCGCTGCTGCTGGCGGTGCTCTCGGTGGTGTCGCCGGGATTGATGGCGGAGATCTTTGATCGCGTCATCGATTCGCCGCGGATGCTGCGGACCTTTGTGCAGATCATGCGTTCGGGTGTGACTGGTCGGCGCAGCTTGGGAACATTGCCAAAGCGGTGCATTCAGCAATGGCTGGAAGGGCGCAGTGATGCGCAGATACTGGCCGGGTCGGTGGGTAAGAGCCCATCGCTGGCTGACATCGTGAAGATGGTGCACCCCAAGCCCCAGGATGCGACGCGTGCCGCGTTGTATGCATGGCTGATCGGTCGGCCGTATGAAGTGGCGCAGTTGCCGGAGGTGGTGAAGGAGTACTTGGCCTTCAGCGCGAATCCGGAGATGTTCTCAGGAGCGGATACGCCCAAGGTGCCTCTGGAGTTGTTGGCGGGGCTCAACTTGTCGCGCCGGCATTGGAAGCAGATGGCGCGGAACCTGTCTTGGCAGGGTCTGCGCATGAATCTGAACACGCTGGCGCGGCACGGCGCGCTCGAGGATGCGTCGCTGGTGCATGATCTGTCGCGGAAGCTGATGGATCCGCACGAACTGGCGAAGGCGCGGGTACTGCCATACCAAATTCTCGCGGCGTATGTGTCCTTGAGCGATGAAGTGCCCTTTGCCCTGCGTCATGCGTTGCAGGCGGCGATGGAGCAGTCCGTACTGGCTGTGCCCAAGACCGTCGGGGATGTGTGGGTGATGGTGGATGTGTCGGGATCGATGCAAAGCCCCATCACCGGGCACCGCAAGGGCGCAACGACCGTGATGCGCTGCGTGGATGTGGCAGCGTTGATCGCAACCACGATCACGCGGCAGAACCCACGGGCCCAAGTGCTGGCGTTCTCGGATCGCGTGGAACCTTTCCATGTGAATCGAGATGCGACAGTGCTGGACCAGGCGGTGAAACTCGCGGCGTTGCCATCAGGCGGAACTGACTGCTCTTTGCCCTTGAAGGAGTTGAACAGGCGACACGCGACTGGCGACCTGGTGATTTATGTCTCGGATAACGAGTCGTGGATCGACAGCGCGGGAAAGAGTGTGGGAAATGGTTCAACGGGAATGATGGAGGAATGGACGAAGTTCCAACGTCGAAATCCCAAGGCCAAGTTGGTGTGCCTGGACTTGCAGCCCTCTTCGACGACGCAAGCCCACGAGCGCGGCGACATCCTGAACATCGGCGGCTTCTCCGACGCTGTGTTCACCATGATCTCGGAGTTTGGATCCGGCACGATGCACCCTGACCACTGGGTCGGAGAGATCGAGCGGATGAATCTGTAAGCACTATCAAAGCCCGGCGGCTGCTCGTGATCACCTGCGGCCACTGTCCGGGATCGAACACCGGTCCGAATGTTTGTCGGGAGTACATTCGAAACTGTAGCCTCTCGGCCTAGATCCTTGTCGCTCCGGTGTTCGATCTCGCACAGGTTGTCTTGGTCTACTTCTCATCGAATGCCATCTGGTGTACATTGGCGAAATCTGCCGCGAGGCAGAAAGTGGGTTCGAATCCCACCCCGCCGCGAAAGCGGTGGTGATCTCACTGGGTAATTGATTGTCGATGAGAATGGGCCGGGACGGTTGGTGACAACGAGGGAAAGTGAATTGCATATGAACTACGAGAGCATCATTCCAACTGGTCAGGCCACGGGCATCTTGCCGGTGGATGATGGAAAGTTGTCGCCGATCACCGTCATTGGCAATGAGGCGATCCGGCCCACCTTTGATGAAGGGTGCATCAAGCAGGCGTTGAATTCGCGGCGTGCGCCGGGTGTGAGCAAAGTGGTGTTGAACCCCGATGCCCACTGCGGCTATGGCGCGCCAGTCGGCAGCGTGCTGGTGTCGCCCACGCACATCTATCCCGGCCCGGTGGGTGTGGATATCAAATGCTCGATGTCGCTCTTGCAGCTCGATCTGCCTGCGGAAGCGGTGGCGGACAAGCGCACGCGGCGGGCCATCATCAATGCAATCATGGACCGCTCACCAACGGGAACCGGCCGTGGTCAGCGGCACGCCAAGAAGGGCCGGCCCGTGTCGCCACTGGCGGGCCGCGCAGCGCTCACGCAGGGTGTCTCGGCGTGGGTGTGTGATGATCTGGGTATTCCTGAGCACTGGGCAAAGCGGTGCGAAGATGCGTTTCATGTGGGGCATGATGGCTCACAGGCAGCGCTCGAAGCACGCTTGCAACAGCATGAGGCGGGAGTTTTCAAAGAGAACTTCGGCTTCAAGGTGAATCAGCTTGGCTCTTATGGCGGCGGCAACCACTTTGGCGAGTGCGAAGTGGTGGAGGTGGCCGGCAACAATCGGGCTCGCCGCGCTGCGGAGGTCTTTGGTCTGCGCGATGGGCACGTGGCGTTTCTGTCGCACTGCGGCAGCCGCGGGATCGGGGCGGCGCTGGCGGATATTCACTTCAAAGGCATGCTCAAGAAGTTTCAGGAGTGGAACATTCCGCTGCCTGGTAATGATCGGCAATTGGTCTACGCACCCCTGGGTTCGCCAGAGGCGAACGCGTATCTGGATGACCTGGCCCTGGGTGCCAACTTTGCGACAGTGAACCACCTTCTCATCAACGCGCTGGTGCTGGAAGCATTCCAGGAAGTGATTCCAGGCATCAAGGGTGATCTGGTGTATTTCATCAGTCACAACATCGCGCGGCAGGAAGTGGTGGATAACACTCTGCAATGGGTGCATCGCAAGGGCGCAACCCGAGCCTTCCCAGCGGGTCATCACGCCCTCAAAGAGACACCGTTCTTTGACACTGGTCACCCGATTCTGCTGCCCGGCAACCCGCGCGATGGTTCGAGCGTGATGGTGGCGGAACCGGGCGCGGAGAAATCGTGCTACAGCGTGAATCACGGCGCGGGTCGGCGGATGAGCCGCACCGCGGCGACCAAGACGCTGAACCAGACCGAGATTGACACGCGATTTGTGGAGCAGGACATCCTGACCAACTGCCGCCAGTATCCGATCGATGAAGCTCCAGATGCCTACAAGAACTTCGGCGATGTGCTGGACTCGGTGAAGCAGGCGGGGCTGGCAACGGAAGTGGCGAAGCTGCGAGCCCGCTTTGTGATCAAGGATGGTGACAAGGCGGATGATTGAAGAAGTACTGAGTGCCGAGTACTGAGTGCTGAGCAGAACCAAGCCCCGGGTGAAAACTCGGGGCTTTTTGGTTTCCCTTTCAACGCAGAGGCGCCCCCAACGATGAGACACAGAAGTCAATCAGAGGAAGAGATAATGCGTTGTCGTGTCAAGGAGCACCACCGTTGATTATGGCGATGCGCTGAATGCAGTGCCGCATTCCGGACATGGCGGCTTCGCCTCCAGCCCGGCGCGGTCATAACGGCAGTGGGGACAAAGGCCAGCGTGCGGGGAGTGTGGCGCAGACCGGTGCGAGGGCGAGAATAACGATCCACATCAACAATCGAGTGACAGGTGAGGGAAATTGAGATGTCGTCTTGAATTGCTCGCTTTTCATTTTTCGTAACCTCTTGCAATATATAGCCTTAGCGAGAGCGAACAGATAACTAGAATGTCGTCGGTGGCCGTTGCATCGTCTAGGAGTTTGTGCTAGTCTAAATTGGTATCTGCTAGGAGAGTTTGGGGACAATCGGTACCGGCCACCTGTAAAGGAGCAAGCTAATGCGTAATCAGGAACGTTGGCATGGTCTGCGCGCGTTGTCACCGATGATTTCTCTTCGATGGACTCGTATTTTTGCTGTTCTGTACGCTCTCGCAGGTTGCTCGTTCGTGGCTTTGGCCCAAACGAGCGGTGAAGCTCCGATGAAGGCGCGGCTGCGGGTTCAGCAGGTCTCGGCGACAGCATCGGTGAACGCTTCGACCCAAGGGTCGGCCGCGTCAACTCTTCGCCAGATACTGGACGCGGCGGACACGCAGTTGCTCAACGCGGTGGAACAGACGAGGAAGTTCGAGATGGTGCCGCGGGACTTGAACGCGGTGATTCGTGAGCAGGATCTGGCGATGAGCGGCAATGTGAACCGCCTGGATCCGCAGGCCGCCAAGGCGTTGCAGATGGCGGGCGTGAAGTATGTCGCGATTGTGACGGTCGATAATTTCCAGGACATCACACAGACAATGCAGTTGGAAGGGGGGCTGGGAAAGACAAACGCGGAGAGGCGAGTCATCCAGCTCCAGGCGGTCATACAAGTTGTGGAGTCCACAAAGGCCACGGTGCTTCGCTCGACGAGCGTGAAGATCGACAACTCGGCCACCAGCGAGACGATGGCAGGGGCGTCGGTAGAAGGACGGGCCACTAACGCATTGACGGGAGCCGTCGCGCGCGAACTGGCAACCCGCGCGGCAAACGAAATCACCGATGTGATCTACCCTGCAAAGGTGGTCGGCTACACGATGGGTGTGATCACGTTCAACCGAACCAAAGCCAGTGGAGTTGATATCGGGCAATATTGGGAACTCTTTGCCCCCGGGCCGAACATGGTCGATCCGGATACTGGCGAATCGCTTGGTGCGGAGGAGGTTTCGATTGGCTGGTGCGTGATCTCCGATGCGGGGGAGAAGTTCTCCAAGGCCGCTGCGATTGTGGATAATGGGATTGATAAAGGCACCATTCTCCGCCGTAGGAATGGTTTGCCCGCAGGAGTCGATCAGAATCAACGCGTGACGGGGAGCAGCACTCGTAGCGCAACACAAGCGGCGGAAACGACCCAGGGATTCCAACCGATCCAGACGGTTCAACCGGTGACGGGTGCGGTGAATCCGAGCGTGCCAGTTGCTGAGCGTGCCGCGCCACTATCGCCGGGTACAGCAATTCAGGGATCTCCCGCCAAGCCATCGCGACTTGCGATCTTCGTGAAAAACCGTGCGCCGGGTATTCCGGATGAACGAGTCATGGCGATGGAGGATCAGATCACCGCCACGGCAACTGATGCCTCAATCGAGATTATCCGGCGCGAGGACGTCGCGAACGCTGTCGCCCGGTTCGCAACGGCTGGGGCCAACGCAGGAATGCGGAGCGCAGAGTCCGAAGTGGTGGATCGACTGCTCTCCGACCGTGCCAGTGCCACGTCTCTGGCCCAGATGCTGGGCGCGGATGGTTTGATCGTGGCGTCCATGTCTTCGTTTGATCGGGAGACGGCCGCGTACAACGACGGTGTGCAGGCGACCACAGTGGACACATTCGTGCTGCGCTGCACCTATGCCGTACTGGACGGTGCGAGCGGCGGATCCCTGGGGTCTGGGACGGCCGATTCCACGGCCTCATACCGGCAAACAGCTAACTTAAAGGTGACGGCCGACCCAACCAACACACTGCTGACAGACAGCGGACGTCAGATTGGGGCTGGGGTGCGAACATATTTCGCCAACCAGTCCGCGCGTCGCCCGAGTGCTGCTGTCGAGGAATGCGAGGTGCAGATCAATACCTTCCTGGCGGACATGAGAGTGCCACGGATCAATCGGGATGCCAATGGCGAGTTCAGTCTGACCGCCGAGACGGTGGAGGTCGGTGTGTTCAATGCGGAGGTGCTTGTAGACGGCGTTTCCGTCGGTGCCGCACCGGGCACGATGCGTTTGCGCCCCGGGTTGCACAAGCTGCGGGTTCAGCGGCAGTTGTGCGAGCCGGAGGATCGGATGATCAATGTTCGACCGGGAATGATCATCTCGGTGCCATTGCGGCTCACTGCGGAGGGGCGTGCTCAGTGGATGCAGAATGCGGCGTGGTTCGACACGCTCAAGACCAATGAGAATCTGCGGGAAGTGGAGCGTGTCAAGGCCAAGGCGTTCGCCGACTTTCTGTCGAACTGCGGTTTGAAGATCAATCTGGATACCAGCGGCTGGGGTTCGCTGTTGGGCAATTTCAAGTGACCTGATGTGAAAGCTCTTTCGTGGGAGGTTTCAATGAACGGATGTCGTGAAGGTTTTTCGTTTGGCGGAATTGTGCTGAGTGTGATGGTGTGTTGGGGTGGGTTGAGCGGGTGCCAGTCTGGGCATCGTGAAAGTTGCAAGAAGATCGATTCCGCTCTGTTCGCAGGTGATGTGAACGGAGCCGCCACTATCGCGTATGCGGAGTATCAGAACAAGGCCAATGAGAGAGACCGAGTGGTGCGCGCATTGGATGCGGGGTCGTTGCTGCTATTGACGGGGCGACACAAGGAAAGCAGTGAGGCGCTGACGAGTGCCTACGAGGTGGTGCGGCCGTATCTGGATAGTAAAGCCGAAGACAGTGTGGCTGAAGGCGTGGCGACGACCGTGGTCAATCAAACGTTGGCAGACTACAAATCAACTCCGGTCGAACGGGTCATGCTGAATACGTTTCTTTCGATTGGACAGATGATCGATGGAAACTCCGCAGGTGCGCGGATTGAACTCAATCGGGCCAACGATTGGCAGCAGGACGCGCGCAACCGGTATGCCGCCAGTATTGAAAACGATAGAAATGCTGCACTGAAATCAGCAGGCGAGAACGGCGTGGATATGCAAAAGGCAATCCAGACACCCGGACTGTCGCGACTCACGGAGGGCTTGGAGAACATTGGCATTCAGAGCCCATACCAGAGCGCGTGGACGTCTTACTTGCGTGGTGTGTTCCTGGCATCAGCCGCTTCGGACGCTGGAGACATTTCCACAGCTCGGTCTGAACTGCGACTGGCGTGGGAGTCCTGCCCAGATGCCAGGTCAGTAATCGAGATCGACCTTGCTGCAGTGGATCGCGGTAAGATCACAAAGACTACCTGGGTCTTTGCTTTTTCCGGTCTGTGCCCAAGGCGTGAAGAACTGCGTCTGGATATTCCTATCCCGGTTGGCAACGTCAACTATGTGTCAGCCGCGTTCCCGTTGTTGAAGTCCGTGGATGCCCATACTTCGCAGTTTGTAGTGTCGAGTGCTGAGGGTTCTGTAAATGCCCAGATGCTCATGAATGTAGAAGATGTGGTAAAGGCCGAGTACAAGCAACAGTTGCCCACCATCATCGCGCAAGAAATTCTGTCAAGCGCTCTCAAAGCTGCGGCGACCTATGGCGCAAAATCCGCGAGCAACGATAACACGACGTCATTAATCCTGCAGATTAGTGGAATTATCTACCAAGCGGCGACGACATCTGCCGACCTTCGCGGTTGGCGGACACTGCCAAAGCACATATATGTCGCACGAATTCAGACCCCGGACAACGGCAAACTGACCGTGTCAGTTCCAGGCGGGCCTGCCGTACAAGTGTCGGTGGACCCACTTGCCAACAATGGCGTTATCATCTGGCACACACAGCCAGGCACACAGTCTCTGGCAAACGTCGCGTGGAGAATGCAATGAAGTGCTTTTACTCATTGATGACGGTGACACTTCTGTTGGCCGGATGCGCTCCTTCCAACAACATCGTGTCCACCCGCTCAGCACCCAGTCCCAATGCCGTTTCCGTCAAGCAGGAAATGCATGACATTGTCGCCGCAGCAAACCTCACACTTGGTGAAGTTCGCCTTGCCCGCACACCGGGGGGCGTGCTGAAGGCCGAAGTGGAACTACTCAACAACACCAGCGCGACCCAGCGCATGGCCTACCGATTTGAGTGGTTTGATCCAACGGGTGTACGCATAGAGTCTATGCAGTCGCAGTTGCTTCCCGGGTCCGTGCCGCCCGGGGGAGTGCAGACACTGACCTCTGTGGCTCCGTCCGAGAAGGCAAGTGATTTCCGGTTGCAGATGCTGCGTCGGTAATCTTTTTTGAACTGAGGAGTGCATCATGCTCTGTCTGATTCGATTGGTCTCACTCTTGGCATTGCCCCTTGTGATTGTTCTCAGCGGATGCGCATCGGGAAACGCTCGCTACGTTGAGACAGGAAATCAGGAGAATATTGTCAGTGTCGGCGAAGTGGATATTCAGGATATTCAGAAAGCCGCAGCAGGAATGCTGGATTCACTTCTTGAAACCGGCACGCTCAAACGGGCGGCTCGTACACCCGCACTTTTGGCCATCGACAAGGTGGTCAACGACACCAGCTCGCAGTTTGATACTGGCGAGTTGCTGTATCGGATGCGTGAACAATTAGTGAACAGTGGTCAAGCGCAAGTAGTCACGGTTTGGGGCGCGAATGCTGAGGATGCCACAGCAAAGGACGCCGCAACAAGAGAAGCATTTTTGACAGGAACAACAGGTGGTGTCCAGAAGCCGGATTTCAGTTTGACCGGTAAAATTACTCAGATCAAACGCCAAGCCGGACAGACGCGGCAGACCACCTACACCTTCCGGCTGACGCTGACAAGCATGACGTCGGGTTCAGAGGTGTGGACCAAGAACGTGGATGTGACCAAGCAGGGCGTGCGCAACTCTGTGGGTTGGTGAGTGGGCCAAGCAGAGTTATGTTGAATCAGCAACTCGCGCGGTCCAGCGGCCAACATCATCCACCATGTGGAGTGAAACGAAAAGCCCCGAGCATCACGCCCGGGGCTTCTTGTTTTCGCTTTCTCTGATGCCCGTCCCGAGCCCGCAGCGGCGAGTCGAGGGGCCTAGTTCCTGATGCCTACTTACCGAGCAACCTTCTTCTTCCCCGTCGCGTTCATGAACGCGGGGAGGCCGTTGCCCTTCTCAAAGAGGTCGGCGAGCTTGAAGCCCTTGCGGCTCTTCCACGCCTTGCGGTGGTAGGCATCACTGGCCAACATCGGGAAGAGGGCGGAGATTTCACCGAAGACCATCTGCTCGTGCACGATGTCGACCTTGCCCCAGCTGCACGCCTCGCGGAGTGTGGAGCCGGAGAGTGCGCCGTCGCGGCTGTCGGCGACGGTCATCTGGATGGCGTACTTGTGCATGCCGATGTCGCCGCGGGCCTTGCCGCCCTTGCGCTCGTTGAGGAGTTCGGCAGCGACGACGATGTCCTGGGCGAAATTCTTGGGAACGCCGCCACCGAGCATGAGGAGGCCAGTGTCCTTGCATGCGAGCTTGATGTCGGTGAGTTCGCGGAAATCCTTGCCGCTATCGATGGCGACCTGGCCGCGACCCTCTTCGATCGCCTCGGTCTGCTGCAGCACGATGCCAAAGCCGGCCGAGCAGTCGCTGAAGGCGGGGACGAAGATCGGGACGCGCTTCAAGTACGCGGTCTTGACCAGCGATTCGTTCTTGGCAAACTTGGGGGTGTTGGCCAGGTACGCGCCCATCGCCTCGATGAATTCGCGGCTGCTGTAGGCGCCGGGCTCAAAGGCGTTGAAGATCTCGTGCGTGCGGGCATCGCAATCTCGGAGATCATCCTCGTTGATGTAGGTGTCGTAGATGCGGTCGATCATCAGGTTGCGCAGGGTCATGTCATCGACCGGAGGCGCTTCGGGCGAACCGGGGGCGATGTAGTGCTTGAAGCCCAGGCCTTCGAAGAAATCCTGATCGACGATGTTGGCGCCGGTGGAGACGATCGCATCCACCATGTTGTTCTCGAGGAGCGTGATGATCGCCTTCTTGAGGCCAGCAGAGATCAAGGAGCCAGCGAGCGTGAGGATCACCGCGCAGTCCTTGTCTTTGAGCATCATGCTGTAGATGTCGCTGGCCTGGGCCAATGTGCGGCTGCTGTACGCCATGTCGCGATAGCTGGTGATCACCGGACGGGCATCAAACGCGGTGATGTCGATGTGCTCGATGGGGCGGGAGAGAAGTTCTTTTTTCGTCCACTTGGGGGTGCCGTTTGCCATGGTCAAAAACCTCCGAATGCCGCGGCTGTGTGAACATCGCGGCAAGCATGGCCAAGCCCCCCTGGCCGAGTATGGATTTGCGGTGCCACGGGGGTGACGCGGCGTGGGAGAAGTATACGGGGGAGGGACGGCAAAGTTCACGGTTTTCGGCAGGCGTTTCATGCTTCGGCGGGGGCAGGGTTCCACCGTGTCACGTTCAGGAAACATGAAGAACCGGGCAGGATCAAACTGCCGAGTTGCGGGTAGACTAAAACTCGTGAGTACTCACACCCGTCCACTTTCTCGTGTTGTCTCACTCGTGTGTACCGCTGCCGCGTTGGCGACTGTTGCGGGGTGTGCCACGCCAAGGGCGGAACACGGTGCAACTGCGGGGGGATCGGCAGGCAATGCAGCGCCGTCAATGGCCGCCGCGACGATCCACGCTGCATCCCCCACCGGCGGCACAGTTTCCGCCGAGACCGCAACCATCTATCGCGCCACTCCGGTGGAGTACGACCAGTTCGAATTGCACCTGGCCACGCTGCACGCCCAGACCATGCACACTTTCGCCAGCGAAGATGGCTACCGAGCCGGGAGCGATGACTGGAAAGTGACACTGCGTTTCAATTTGCGAGATGAGCATGAAGATCGCTGGTCGCGCGTGGCCGGGCCCATGCGTATCACTTCGCTGATTGACGATGCCGGAAACGAGCATGCTTCTTACGTGAGCACCAAGGCCCACCACTCCGGCAACAGTGTCAGTTTCTTGAAATCCACCCGTCGTGGCAGCACGTCGTGGCAATTGATGGAAATGACGGTGACGCCGCAGCAACTGCCGCGGCAGTTCCGCACGTTGCGGGGCGAGATCCCGATGGAAGTCGTCAGTGAATCCAAGATCTTCACGCTGCCTCTGACCGACTCTCGCGAAGAGGAACTGGTGCCGGGCGTCAAGGCCAATCTGCGCATTCTGCCTGGCGAAGGGAACAGTGCTGAGCGCTACCGCCGCGTGAATATGACCATCGAAGTCGCGGACAAGAAACTTCCGTTTGTGCGATCGGTGATGTATACCGGCCCAGATGGACGCAGCCGCGACGTCGGCGGCATGAACTTTGAAGATGGCGCGGATGGCATCCGCCGCAGCACGTTTAACCTCAGTGCAGACTTTGAGAAAGGAGCAGGCACTCCGGTCATCAAGATTGATCTGGTGCTCGCGGTCACGCCCTTGACGATCCCATTTGAGTTTCGCGGCATTCCGGTGGGAGCGATGGGTACGTCTCGATAATTCAAGTATTGTTGAAGAAAACACCCTCTTCATGTGTATAAATCGCGTGACGAGAAAAAGTTCGTGGCATCCTATTGCCATGGCTTCATCACACGCCATAGCATCTTCTGTCATGCCGACCGCTTCGGTCCATGTGAAATGCTATCTCTGTGCCGCAAAACGCGGCCATAAATATGCCATGGGCTGCCATTGTTGTCAAAAACATGCCCGCATGTGCTGCCGAATGTGCTGTTGCTGAATTGATCATTTGACCTTCGAACAGCAGCTGGCCCCAAACGGGATTCGCTCCGTAACGCGAGATTGGTTCACAACTCATTCACCGCCTCTTGGTTTCGCACGTCACGTGGTTCCCAAGGGAAGTTCCCCGAGTTCATCTCATGCTTCTTGCCACTCCGTCTCTTGCCTCTTCGTCACTTGCCTCTTCGTCACTTGCCTCTTCGTCACTTGCCAGTTCGTCTCTGGCCTTTGATCCGCGTCACTTTTCCGCCCGCTCGGCATCTGCTCGATTGGAGGATGCCGCAAGTTTCATTGCTCCGCCGCATCGCACGTCTACAGCAGGAGCTGGTTTCACGATGAAAACCGACCACACGACTCGCGTCTACGACTCGATTCTCGATGCGCTTCCAAATGAAAGCAACCCCAGTCCTCTGGTTCGATTGCAGAGGTTGAGCCCAAGTCCGACGTTTCCGCTCTGGGCCAAGCTGGAGTGGCTGAATCCCTTCGGGAGCGTGAAGGATCGCGCCGCGGCAGAACTCATCGCCGATCTGGAAAGACAAGGCAAACTCGGTGCAGATCAGCCCAATCGAGGAATCGTCGAACCAACCAGTGGCAACACAGGGCTGAGTCTTGCCGCGATCGCCGCGGTAAAGGGATACTCGATGCGCGCCATCGTGCCGCAGAAGGTGCCCGATGAGAAGAAGGCCTTGTTGCGCCTCGCAGGTGCCGAGGTCGATGTCGTCACCGATGCCCTCTGCCCGTTGCCAGGAACCGAGGATGGCAGTATCGGCCTGGCACGCAGCTACTCCCGCGCCCAGCCCGATCGCTACGCGATGCCAAACCAATACGAGAATCCAGCCAATGTCCGCGCCCATGAACGCACGACCGGGCCCGAAATCTGGAAGCAGACCGGTGGCAAGGTCACGCACGTCTTCACTTCGCTGGGAACAGCGGGAACCGTGACAGGATTGGCCAGGTTCCTCAAAGCCCAGAATCCAAACATCAAGATCATCACCGTGCAGCCCACCGAGGGACACGATGTGCCCGGTTTACGCAATCTCTCACAGATCGGTGTCAGCAAGCTCTACGATCCGGCACTGATCGATGAGATCCTCGAGATCCCCTACGAGTTGGCTTATCAGCGTGCGGCAGAGCTCTTCCGCCGCGAGGGGCTGCGGGCCGGCCCATCCAGCGGATTGATCTTCGAAGGCGCGCGCCGCGTGGCAGAGCGTGAGCAGGTGGGCTTTGGCGTGATGATCTTCTGCGATGACGTCTTCAAATACATGAGCACAATGGTCAAGCACCTTCCCGAACTGGCCACGGATGAAGGAGGTGCCTCGTGATGGCGTTCATCCTGCTCGCACCCATCGTGTTGTGGACACGGTCGCGGCGTAGCGCGAAATCCGATTCCAATCGATGTTGATCGTGTGCAAGAGAACTCGCCGGTGGTACGGCAACCCAATAGAACAGGACATCTCCGGGTATTCACGTTTGGTTCACGCTCTTGGCAATGCACATACAAAGCATCGAAAGGAAAGCACACATGAGCTCTACTGCTTCACAGGCTCTGGTTTCGGTCGATTGGCTCAAAGACAATCTCAAGAATCCCGGTTTGAAGATCATCGAGGTGGATGTTGATCCCAAGCAATACGGCGCAGGGCATATTCCGGGCGCGATCGGCCTGGACTGGGCCGAAGATCTGCAAGACCCCGTCCGCCGCGATGTGCCCTGCAAGCAGCAGCTGGAATCACTCCTTGGCTCGCGCGGCGTATCCGAGCGCGACACCATCATTCTGTATGGCGACAGCAGCAACTGGTTCGCGGCATACGCCTTCTGGGTATTGAAGTACTACGGACATCAGGATGTGCACCTCTTGAATGGCGGCCGCGCCAAGTGGCTGGCTGATGACTCACTTCCGTTCACCAATGACGTGCCGACCTACGCCGCGACCACCTATCGCGCACAGGAGCCAGATGAATCGCTTCGTGCTCGCGTGATCGAAGTGCTGGATGTCAGCCGCACATTGAGTGCCGGTGGCCAGCGTCGCTTCAACCTTGTCGATGTCCGCAGCCCTGATGAATTCTCCGGCAAGGTGATCGCCCCGCCTGGAATGAATGAGACGGCGCAGCGCGCAGGGCACATTCCCGGTGCGACCAGCATCCCATGGGGCACAGCCGTCAACACCGACGGCACGTTCAAGTCACCCGAGGAACTTCGCAGCATTTATTTTGAGGCCAAGGGGCTCAGCCCTGCCGCCGACAGCGTCGCGTATTGCCGCATCGGCGAGCGTTCCAGTCACACCTGGTTTGTGCTCAAGTACCTGCTGGGTGTGAAGAACGTCAAGAACTACGACGGCAGTTGGACCGAGTACGGCAACCTGATCGGTGTGCCCATCGCCAAGACCGTCTGACCGATTGAGAGAGAGACCCCGCTGGAGAGAGCTTGGGAGAGCTGCGGGAGAGAGAGTGGCCGGGCGCGGCTGGCAGATCCTTGCCAGATGCCCCGGCCGCTTTATTGCGCCCCATCTGAGTCTCTTCGTGACGATCGGCACCGCGACCCCTTGAACTCTGTGGTACCTTCCCGGTTCACAGAGGATTTCCGCATGAGCGATTCGTCACCCGTCCAGCCAGATTCACGCCGCACCAAGGGCATTCTGGATTTCATCGAACGCGTCGGCAACGCTTTGCCGGAGCCAGCCCTGATTTTCGCCATTCTCGCGGCGGTCGTCATCTGCCTCTCCGCCATCGGCAGCAAACTCGGTTGGCAGGTGCAGCCTGTGCAACCGCGTGTCGTCATGGTGGATGGCACAAGCCCCAGCGGCGAAGCCATCAAAGTCCCCAAGTTGAAGGCCGATGGCAGGCCCGAGGTCGAGCTCGTCAAGATCGGCGAGCCAGTGAAGCCCAAGAGTCTCCTGACCAGTGAAGGCGTCTATTGGATGTTCTCATCCATGCTCCGCAACTTCACCACGTTGCCAGCGATGGGGCTGATTTTCGTCGCCATGCTCGGCATCGGCCTGGCGGAGAAATTTGGATTCTTCAGTGCCCTCATGCGCGGACTGGCCGTCGCCACTCCTCGAAAACTCTTGACGCCTGTGATCGTGCTCATCGGTGCCAATTCATCCGTCGCCAGTGATGCCGGATACATCATCCTGCCGCCATTGGCTGCGGCGTTGTACATGGCGGTCGGTCGTCCTCCCATTGTCGGTGTCGCCGCGGCATTCGCGGGCGTTTCCGGCGGCTTCGGTGGCGGGTTCTTTCCCACAGGAGGCGATGGTGTGCTCGCAGGTTTTGCCCAGGATGCCGCTCGAGTGATCGATCCCACTTACAACGTGAACATCGTTCACAACCTCTTCTTCAAGTCTGGTTCGGCAATCATCATCATGCTCGCCGGGTGGTTTGTGACGGACAAAATTGTCGAGCCACGCCTGATCCGTTCCGGCCTCACCGGTGCCATCGATGGCCCGCAAGTGGGTGACATGGCCCTGAAATCTGAAGAAAAGCGCGCATTGAGTTGGTCGCTGGTGACGATGGTGGGCATCCTCGGCGTCTTTGCCGCGATGATCTTCATTCCTGGTGCGCCCCTGCATGGGGATGGACAGCCGACACTGCCGGATGGCCGGGTGATTGTGCATCATGCGGTCACGATTGCGGAGAAGGACGCCGCCACAACCGCGCCCGCTCACGACGTCTTGACGCGCGATCCATTCCTAGTCGCTGAAACAACGGTCAAGGGCCGCTTGCCCGAGCAACCCGCACCCCGCTGGTCTCACGCCATCGTCCCCATCATCTTCTTTGCATTCCTCATTCCCGGCATGGTCTATGGACGGCTCACAGGTGTCATGAAGTCCCAGAAGGATTTCATCGATGGCATCTTTCACGGCATTCGCTCGCTCACTCCGGTGTTGGCCATCGCCTTCTTCATGGGACAGTTCGTCAACTACTTTGCCTACACCAAGCTCGACCGCATGCTTGCATATTCCGGCGGCTCACTCCTCGTCACTGCCGATCTGCCTGTGCCCCTGCTCATCGTTCTCTTTGTTCTCATGGTGGTGCTGGGAGACTTTGCCATCAGCGGCATGCTCAGCAAGTTCGGCGTCCTCGCCCCCATCTTCATCCCCATGTTCATGATGGTGGGTAAGAGCCCCGAACTAACCACCGCCGCGTACCGCATCGGCGACAGTGTGGTCAACATCATCACGCCCATGAACAGCTACTTGCTCATCATCCTGGTGGTGCTGCAGAAGTACCGCAAAGAGGCAGGTTTGGGCACCCTGATCTCGCTGATGCTGCCGTACTCGATCGTCTTCTTTGTTGTCTGGACCGGGTTCTTGTTGATCTGGTATCAGTTAGGGTATTCCCTGGGTCCGGGCTCTCCGGTGAACTATGTTCCCAGCCATCCCTAACCCATCATCTATATACATTTCCGCAACATGCCGTAACCACAATAGTTGTTTACACATCTAAATGCTGCCGCTTGTGTGGTTCGGGGCTTGGCTCCCATCACCCAGCCGCGAAGATCAGGAGGCCAGCATGAGACCGACAACTACCGGATCAGCCGTGCCGATCAGCGGCATTCACCACATCACAGCCATCGCCAGCGACCCGCAGAAGAACATCGATTTCTATGTGGGAATCCTCTGCCTGCGCATGGTGAAGAAAACCGTCAACTTTGATGATCCGGGAACGTACCACTTCTACTTTGGTGACGCCGCGGGATCACCGGGAACGATCCTGACGTTCTTCCCCTGGCCTGGCGCCAAGCGTGGCACGCAGGGATCGGGGAGCGTGATCGCGACTGCATTCGCTGTGCCCGTGGGCAGCATTGATCACTGGGCTTCGCGGCTCAGCGATTTGAAGGTTGCCATCAGAGGCCGAGGCACGCGCTTTGGCAATAAGTTCATCGCCTTTGAAGATCATGATGGCATGGGCCTGGAAGTGATCGAAACGCCCGGAGTGGAAGCGCTGCCAGCGTGGGGGCTTGATCCATCCGTGGCAATTCGCGGCTTTCATTCCGCCACATTGAGCGTGCGTTCCTGCGAAGCCACCAGCCGAATGCTGCGCGAGGGACTGGGCATGGTCGAGCAAGGATCAGAGAATGGCCGCCAGCGCTTTGTGACGGTCGATCAGGCCGGAGCGATTGGTCGCGTGATTGACTTACTGACTGAGCCGGATCGCGCACCCAGCCGACTTGGCGCCGGCGTGGTACACCACATCGCGGTGCGTGCCAGTGATGATGCTCATGAATTGGCGCTGCAACGCGTTCTTGCCGACACCGGCTATGGCGTGACCGAAGTACGTGAGCGTTTTTACTTCCGCAGCGTGTATTACCGTGAGCGCGGAGGTGTCCTCTTTGAGATCGCCACCGATGCACCTGGCTTTGCTATTGATGAGGCAGCGGATGCACTGGGTACAAACCTCAAACTGCCGCCTCAGTATGAGGGTGCCCGATCGCGGCTGGAGGCGCATCTTCCTCCTGTCACTATTCCGTCAGTTCGCCGGACATCCTGAACAGACTCGGTGAGGTGAACCATGTCCAACGACCTTTCCATTCACACCCACGTCTTTGAGCCCGGCAACACGGGCCGCACACTTCTCCTCTTGCACGGCACCGGTGGCGATGAGCATGACCTGCTGCCCCTGGGACGCAAGTTCGCTCCGGGCGCGGCACTGCTTTCCCCACGCGGCAACGTGCTCGAAAACGGCATGCCGCGATTCTTCAAACGCTACGCCGAAGGTGTATTTGATCTGGAAGATGTGGCCTTTCGTGCTGGCGAGCTGGCGAAATGGCTGCGTGCCGCGATCGCTCACTATGGCATTGATGCCAGGAAGCTGACCGCCGTCGGATACTCCAACGGTGCCAATATCGCGGCGGCGATGATGCTGCGGGAGCCAGATGTCGTCAAAGACGCCATCCTCCTGCGAGGCATGGTGAAGGTTGAGGCACCGGCACCGGGTGCGGCTTCCACGATACCCGCTCAGGTTCTGATGCTCAGTGGCGAGAATGACCCCATCATTCCTCTCGCCAACGCACGGCGACTGAGCACGCTCTTTGCGCAGCGGGGTGACCGTGTGCAGCATGACGTGTTACCAACAGGACATCAGTTGACACCTCAGGATCTCGCTCTTGCCACATCGTGGTTGCAGGGTGATCAGCGCCGTACGGTGTGGTAGGAGAAACACGCGGCGTGAGTGAACCTGAAGGCACAACTTCAACACAGACCCATCGCCCCGGCGCGCTGGCTCCGCTGGCGCGACCGGTCTTTCGCTGGCTTTGGATCGCGGCACTGGCCTCCAACATCGGCACGTGGGCCAATGAAGTTGGTGTTGGCTGGGAAATGACCACCCTGACCAAAGAGATGTCGGCGGGGCGGGCGTCGATGCTGGTCGCGTTGATTCAGGTGGCAGCGAGCTTGCCATCGTTCCTGTTGGCGATGCCTGCGGGGGCGTTGGCGGATGTGCTGGACCGCCGCCGCATGATGATCTTCTGGCAGGTCTTCGCGCTTGGCGGCGCGGCGTTTCTGGCGATCACCACGTTTGCTGGCATTGCATCACCCGTGACACTGATCATGGGAACAGCATTGCTCGGCATCGGTGCAGCGATGACCAATCCTGCGTATCAGACCGCGATGGCGGATCTGGTGCCCCGCGAAGAGCTGCCCAGCGCATCGGCCCTGAACTCGGTTTCGCTGAATCTTTCGCGTGCCACTGGCCCAGCCCTTGGCGGCTTGGTTGTGGCTGCGGTGGGGGCCTGGGCTGTCTTTGCCCTCAATGCTCTGAGCTTTGTGGGGTTCATCGTGGTGCTGTGGTGGTGGCGCATGCAACCTCGGGCCAGCAGCGCGCCGACGGAACGATTTCTTGGCGCTTTGAAGGCGGGTGTGCGATATGTGCGCTACTCGCACCCGGCCCACGCCGTGCTGGTGCGCACCGCGAGTTACGTGCTTCCGGCCAGTGCACTGTGGGCGTTGATGCCCCTGCTGGCCAGAAACGAATTGGGAATGACTGCCAAGGGGTACGGAGTGCTTCTTGGTGCTCTGGGCGCAGGAGCGGTGACAGGCGCTGCTGTGCTGCCACGCATCCGCCGTGTGATCAATGAGGGTCGCATCAAACTCGTGGCCGTGTTGATCTACGCACTGGCGATGGCGATGCTGGGTGCGCTGGCCACGTTGGTGGACTCTGCCGCGACATGGCGTGTTCCTGCGGCGATCGGTGTCATGTTCTTTGCCGGCTGCTGCTGGCTCACCATGGTCACTCTTGTGAATGTTGCGGCGCAGACCAGCAGCCCCGGTTGGGTACGAGCCCGCGTCTTTGCCTGCTATCTCACTGTTCACTTTGGAGCGTTGACAGCAGGATCACTGGTGTGGGGACAGGTGGCCGCCTTGTGGAATGTGCCGATCGCACTCTGGGTGGCAGCAGGCGCGATGGCGTTAGGCGCTGCGACCATGACCCGCTGGCCCCTGCCGCAGGTTCGCGCTGACGACTTTGGCCGCAGTGATCACTGGTTGCCGCCGAGTGTTTCTGGCCAGATCGATCCGGAGGCCGGTCCGGTGGTGATCACGGTGGAGTATCGCGTGATTCCCGCTCGCGCGGCGGAGTTCCGTCAGGCCATGGATGCCGTCGCCCAGACCCGCTATCGCGATGGGGCGGTGACGTGGTTGCTCACCCAGGACACTGAAGATCAACACAAGTGGCTGGAGGTCTTCATTTGTGAGACCTGGGGCGAGCACCTTCGCCAGCATGATCGCGTCACAGTCGCAGATCGGGAAATTCAGCAGTTTGCTCACAGCTTCCACACCGGGTCGGAACGCCCCAAGGTGGGCCACTTTGTTGCGCCACTTGCGCCGGGTGCCGCCGCGACAGCTTTGGAGAGTGCCCCATCGTCGGCAGTGAACCGGCAGACGGTGTAGGCGTGCTGCGGAGTACACTGGGCCGATGAATCAGCAGCATGCAAGTGCACCAGCGGTCCCCAAGGCGTGGACCAAGTGGTTCCTGGGCGCATCACTGATCGCCGCGATCGGCGGCGTGATCGGATTGTGGCTGCACGGCGCGATTCCGCAGGACCCTCATTATCACTGTTTTGCCGATGGGCGCGCGTGGCTGGGCATTCCCAACTTTGCTGATGTGATGTCAAACCTGCCGTTTGTGGTCTTTGGCGTGATGGGCTTGGTCTGGGTTTTTACAAAAGCCGTGCGACTGGCTCTGGCAGAGACCGAGCGTGCGGCATGGGCCATCTTCTTTGTCGGCGTGTTTCTCACTGGCTTCGGTTCGGGGTATTACCACTGGGCTCCGTCCAACGCCACACTGGTGTGGGATCGCATTCCCATGGCGATCTCCTTTGCCGGTTTGGTGGCGGCATTGGTCGCCGATCGCCTTTCGCTGAAAGCCGCGGCGTGGTTACTGATGCCGCTGGCGGCAGCGGGCGTGGCGAGTGTTTTCTATTGGGACTACACCGAACGTGCAGGTCGTGGCGACCTGCGTCCCTACGCCATCGTGCAATTCGCGCCGCTCGTGATGATCCCTTCCGTGGCTGTTGCATTCAAGGGGCGATGGATTCGCACCGGCACGCTCATGCACGCCCTGGCGTGGTATGTCGCAGCCAAGGTGCTCGAAGCACTCGATCACCAGGTATTTGATCTCTTGACTGTGAATGGCATCGCGCTGGTGAGTGGTCACTCACTCAAGCACATCGCGGCATCCATCGGACCCCTGGTGATCCTGCTGGGGCTCAAACGAGCGGTGGCTCACCCCGTGTCCGATCAACCTTCGAGATAGGTATACCCCTCAAGGCCATCGTCATAGAACTTCAGCAAGCTGGCGCCCTCGGCCAGAGTCAGTCGCCCCTGGCGGCACGCTGCTTCGATATCCAGACGCATGGCTCGCTTCATATCCGGAATGTCGTACTGCACATATTGCAGAACTTCCTCGACGGTGTCACCCTCGATGACCTCGTCGATCTCCCACGAACCATTCTCAGAGAAAGAAACGTGCACGGCGTGCGTGTCGCCCAAGAGGTTGTGCAAGTCGCCGAGAATCTCTTGATACGCGCCCAGCAGGAAGACGCCCAGGTAATACGGCTCGCACCCTTGGCCTTCACCGGGAAGGTCTTTGAGCTCGTGCAGTTCCAGAGTCTTCTTATCGATGCGCTTGTCGACAAAGTGATCGATCTTGCCATCCGAATCGCAGGTGATGTCGGCGAGAATGGCCTGACGTGTCGGGTGCTCATTCAGCCGGTGAATCGGGCAGATGGGGAAGAGCTGATCAATCGCCCAGCTGTCGGGCATGCTCTGAAAGAGCGAGAAATTGCAGAAATAGATATCGCTGAGCAGCTCCGGCAGGGCCTCGAACTCATCGGGGAGTTCACCCTTCTTGCTGGCACGTTCCAACAGTTTGTGACCAAGAGCCCAGAAGACCTGCTCCGCCGCAGCGCGCATGCGCAGCGACATGTACCCAAGCGAGAAAAGACTCATCGCCTCATCGCGCGCCTGGGTGGCATCGTGATACGCCTCGACGAGGTTGCGATCTGTGAGATTGCGATAGGCATCCAGCAGATCAATCACGGGTTGTGGCGGCTCTGTCTCGGCCTTCAGCTCTCGCTCAATCGCCTCGATATCAGGATTCGATTCAAACTTGCTGCACCCCAGCACGTCCATCACCAGCACGCTGGAATACGCCGTCATGGCGCGCCCGGATTCCGAAACGATCATCGGGTGCGGCACCTTGGCATCGTCGCACACGCTCTTGATGCGATACACCACATCGCTGGCGTATTCCGCCACGGTGTAATTGATGCTGCTCGACCACGCGGATTGTGAGCCGTCGTAATCCACGCCCATGCCGCCACCGATGTCCAGCATCGACAGCCCTGCACCCATCTTGACCAACTCGCAGTAGATGTGCGTCAATTCGTTGACGGCGTTCTTGAAAACGCGGATATCGTACAACTGACTGCCGACATGGCAGTGCAAGAGATTCAGACAATCCAGCATGTTGTGCTTCTTCAGATACTCCACCGCCTGAAGCACTTCAGAGATAAACAAGCCAAACTTTGATCTCGCGCCTGCGCTGGATTCCCAACGCCCCGCGCCGCGGCTGGAGAGCTTCACCCGCAGGCCAATCTTCGGACGCACGCCGTATTGCTTGGCGTGCTTGACGATCAGTTCCAACTCAGTCCACTTCTCGACCACGGGAATGATGTTGCGCCCCAGTTTGGTCGCCAGCATCACAGTCTCGATGAACTCATCATCCTTGAAGCCGTTGCAGATGATGGGCATGCCATTCACGCCCGGACCGCCAGCCACCGCCGACAAGCCCAGCACTGCGATCAACTCCGGCTTGGAGCCGGCCTCAAGGCCGAAGTTCAGCTTCACCGCCAGCGACGCGATCTCTTCGCAGATGTGACGCTGCTGATTCACCTTGATGGGGTACACGCAGGAATATCCACCGGCGTACTGCTGCTCGGCCATGGCATCATCAAACGACTTGCGAATCTCGCGCAGACGATGATCAAGTATGTCGTTGAATCGCAGCAGGACGGGCGTGTGCACGCCGCGCTCGCGCAGGCCGTCGATCACTTCTTTCAGATCGATCTGCCGTGCCGGATCTTTGGTCGGCATGACCGTGACATGCCCGGTGGCATTCACGCTCACATAGCCCTTGCCCCAATCGGGAATGCCGTAGAGCTGGGCCGAATCAGAACTGGTCCACTGACCGTGGAGAAAACTGGATCGCGAGGAGGAGATGGTGGCCATCGTGTGTGTGCCGCAGAGTCGCGGCTTGCATTGCGCTCAACGGATCGTCGCTTGGCTTGTGTGGCCAAAGCGAGCTTCCGTGGCTGTGCGAACTGGTCAGGGCGTCTGACCATGGTGGCGGGTTTGGCTTATTCGCACGTCCATCCCGGCGCCTGGCCATCCATGAAGGCCGCCGAGGTGGTCCTGCTCTGTCCGCCGCCGGGCGACGCCTTGCCCAACGCGAACCGATGCCGTAACCGCCGGATAGAAGGTTATCGACTTTTTTGCTCCAGACAAGAGCGCGAGGCGCACCTTTGGCCGGAAAAGTTTCCGCTTGCCCCTCTTCACACTTGCTTAGTGCATCGCCAGTGTGGGGCCAGTGTTCAGCTAGTGTGCCGCGCCCACGCCCAGCACCTGCTCTGCATAAGAGTTCATCGCATCGCGCAACTGGGCAAAGGAGTCGAGCACGTAGTAGATCGGCTGGAAGTGGTCAATCTCAAAGTCGGTATTGCACACTTGTTCGAGGTCAAATGGGCGGCGTTCCGGGATATCACTCTCCAGGGAGTACTTGCTCTCGCCGATCGAGGACATCAGCCCGCTGCCATAGATCTTCAGGCGCCCATCCTCGCGAATCAGGCCAAACTCGACGGTGAACCAGAAAAGCCGCCCCAGCCGCTTCACATGAACCTCATCATCGCACATCAGGGCCGCCTTGCCATACGTCTGCAGAAACTCCGCAAACACCGGATCGGCATGCAGCGGCACATGCCCGTACACATCATGGAAAATGTCCGGCTCTGGCAGGTAATCCAGTTTGTCAAAGGGGCGAATGGTGATGGTGGTGGGGAACTCACGCCGCGCCAGGCACGCAAAAAAGCTCTTGGCCGGCAGATACCCCGGCACCGGGCGGCTTTGCCACCCCGTCTTACCCTGCAGCACCTTGTTTACCTCGCTCAGGCGGGGCATGTGCGTCTTGGGCAGATTGAAGGCATCAAACCCTGACAAAAACACGTTGCTGGCTTGCTCGCGCAGGGTCTCAATCCGCCGCGCATACAGCGCTGCCCACGTCCTGTGATTCTCCTCGGTATACCGGTCCCAGTGCTGAGTGATGTAGAACTTGGTCGCATCGATCTGATCCGCCGGAAGGTGTGCCCCGGCATCCGCCGCCGCCTGTGCCGCCATCGCCTCGGTGGAATCAATGATTGCGTCGTACTTCTGAACCATGGCATCGCCTCCGGCATCGGTTGCCTTGAGCAGACCACTTTCGGGGTTGGCAACCTCTATATAGATGATACGAACCAGGAGTGTTCGAGGTTGTGGGAGGAACCAACACGTCTTTCAGTGCCTCGAAACAAACGCCTTCCAGGAGTTTTCCTCAGTCAGTGCCTGCGCCGCTGCGATTGACAGAGACTCCGCCGCCACACCGTCATTCAGTCCAAGCTCTCCCCGACCCACCGCCGCGGCGATGCTCGCAATCGGATCCGCAGGCACAATCGGGGCATCCGACCCAAACCACAGCAACTCCCCCGGCTTGCACCCAGCCATCATCATGTCGCGCAATGGTAAAACATGCTCCAACCGATCCGGCAAAGCCCGGGTCAGCACGGGAATGTCATAGATCAGGTGACACGGCTGCACACTCGCTATCGCGCCCAACGCTGCAAATCGCGGCACTTCGCGCGGATCTACCACCTCACAGTGCTCGATGCGATGGTGAATATCGGGGGCGATGCGCTCGCTCTTGACGGCCTCGATGGCATTGAGGACCGCACGAACTGCCGCGTCACCAATGGCATGCGTCGCGAGTGCCACTCCGCAACGCTCCGCGATGCGCACGGCTTCAGTGATCTGTTCGGGTGTCCAGTTCGGCAACCCGCGCGGATGCTCCGCCATCCCATCCACATATGGGTGCAGCATCCAAGCTGTGCGGCTGTTGAGCGTCCCATCGGCAAAGAGCTTGAACCCCCCCAACCGAACGTGATCGCGCTCCCAACTCTGCCGCGACTTCATGGTTTGGCCAGCTTCCTCCACCATCGGATAGAGCTCGATATGCATGTCGAGCTCACCGGCATCGGCCATTCGCGCCAACTCTGGCCCAAGCCACGCCGGGCTCTTGAGATCGTGGGCTTCGACAAACCCCAAAGAGCGAAGATGAGCAAGCGCGGCACGCAGATGCTGAGTGCGTTCCGTGGCACTCGGCTCAGGGACGCTTTTCCAGATCAGCGATTCCGCAGATTCCAACGCCACACCCGTCAATTCACCCATTTCATCACGCTTGAAGACGCCAGACGAGGGATCGGGCGTCCCTCGATGCACACCAGCAGCTCCAAGCGCGGCAGAGTTCGCCACCAGTGAGTGAAAATCAAAGGAGCGCACGATGCATGGCCGGTCAGGAAAGACGCGATCAAGGTCTTGTCGCGTCGGCCAACGCGCATCACTCCATGATTCGATGCGCATGCCGATGGCAATGACCCATTGACGCGATTCATCTGCGCGGAAAGTGGATGAGTTGTCGGTTATCAACCCTTCAGCGTTGTGAGTGCAGACTCGCAACGCGTGCAGCATCTCGTCCAGCGAGCGGCACATCGACACATCAATCATCGATAACGCGCGTCCCAGCATGGGCAAGTGGCAGTGCGCTTCGCGCAATCTCGATGGTCGTGGCAGGGTCAGCATCTCATCCTCACCAATCAAAAATCCTGCGCGTTGAGAATTGAAACCGTCGCGATGCGCGCATCCTCTTCATTCAATCTGGGCTCTTCAAAAGATGCACGCAGCGCGCCCGCGCGGCAACGAATCGTCAACCCCCACTCATCCACCGCAACGGCTCGCGCGCCCTTCTGCACACTTCGCGCCAGCGCCGAAGCCAGTCGATCAATCAATTCGGCATGCGCGTTCGCCGCGCGAAGAATCGCCACTTCGCCGCGCGCAAAAGGATGAGGAATCGCAACCTCATGCGCCTCATACATGCGCCCGCCACAACGCCCCCATTGCACGCGACACTGCATCGCCGCCATCGACATGTGGCTCTCACCGTCACGTCCGGCATGCCCCTGCAACGGACCATGCAGCATCTCCCAATGCAGCATCGCGGCATGTCGGGAAGCGTCAATTACTTCAAAAACCCCGGAAATCTGCAGGGATCCTGGCCCATCCACAGGCACCCACAAACACGCATCCTGTGCATCCAGCACCTGCCGCGGACCAATCAACACCGGCCACCCGGTTTCGCGATCGATCGTCATCGTCACGGCGTGGGCCACGTCGTCCGCGAGCGCCACGCCCTGAACATGATCCAGCAATACTCGTCGCGGCAAGACATGCATTGCCAGGATCATTGGCACCATCACCACGCCTTGAGTGCGCATAAAAACGACACGGGACCGGCAAGCCGATCCCGTATCTCATGTCAGATTGAAAGTTCGTCTTGAGTGTCGGATGCCAGAACGGATCATCCGAGGAGCGGGCACTTGTGTGTGGGGTCGGCTTTGTTCGCTCTGACTTCTTTGCGTCGCGGGCGTCACGCTCCTGTCCGCCTCGCGCTCCGACCCGCCAGTTACTTCTTCTTGCTGGCTTTCTTCTTCGAGGTCTTCTTTGCAGCTTTCTTCTTGGCTTTCTTCGCCATCTGACAACTCCTTGTCTCGAAACTGTGAGAGAGCCACGCACCGTGCGCGTCCCGCTCACCTGAGGTATATCGGATACAACCTAAACACTTCTTGAGCGTTCGTCAAGTGCAGGCACCAACTTCGAGGGGGTGAAACATCCCTCAAGAGGTCGTTTGACCATCCTCGAACACCATATTCGCGCTCAACATCACTCCTCTAGAGTCTCGCTCTCATCATTCTGATCACCTTCGGAGTCAAACGTGAGCATCATCAACACCATCACACTCGATTGCTCCATGCCGCTCGTCGTTGAAGAGATGTCGGGCGTGAAATCCGCCGCCATCACTTTGGCGATTCCTGCGGGAAATGGTGAGGATTCCGCTGATTCGCTCGGCCTCGCACCCATGCTCGCCGAACTCATCCTGCGCGGCAGCGCCGACCGCGATTCTCGCGCTGATGCCGATGCCTTTGACCGCCTCGGAGTCGCCCGCGCAGCCGCCGCCGGCACCTACTACCTCTCCCTCTCTGCCACCATGCTCGGCGATCGACTCGACGACGCGCTGATTTTGCTCGTCGACATGCTCAGAAGGCCAAGATTTGACGAATCCGCCATCGATCCGGCACGCGAACAGTGCCTCGCGGCGATCGAATCACTCAAAGATGACCCCCAGGAACGTGCCGTCCTTGCCGCGCGCGACCGCCACTTCGCGTCCCCATTTGATCGAACCGGCCTCGGCACCGTCGAAGGACTCAACTCTCTCACGCGTGATTCCATCATCTCCGCATGGAATGCCCGCGCGGTTCCTTCACGCGCGATCTGTGGCGTCGCCGGCGATGTCAACCCAGATCGCGTGGCTGCAACGCTAAATCACCTTCTGCGTGGTTGGACCGGCACCCGCGCCCCATTTTCCATCGGAAAGGCCAAATCTCGCGGCTATCAACACACCCAAGACCCATCCAACCAGGTCCAGATCATCATCCTGCACGATGCACCCTGTGACAATGCCACCTCCGAACGCCAGGCCCTCCTCGAGAAAGTCATCGCCAATGTCCTCTCCGGCGGCATGGCCGGTCGTCTCTTCACCGAGGTGCGCGAGAAACGCGCGCTCTGTTACTCCGTCTCTGCTTCCTATCGAGGTGACCGAGAGTTCGGTACTTGCTCGGCATATGTAGGCACCACACCCGAGAAAGCACAGCAATCTATAGATGTATTGTGGGAGCAGTTGCAGCACATCAATACCCCTGCGGGGCGCATCACCCCAGAGGAGTTCGCTCGCGCCATGGTCAGCATGAAGACCGGCGTTGTCTTCGCTGGAGAGTCCACCGCTGGTCGCGCGGGTGCCCTGGTCAACGATGTGCACCGCTTTGGCAAGCCCCGCTCCCTCGCCTCCCTCGCCTCCGCGATCGATTCCATCACCCTCGATGAGGTCAACGCATACCTCGCCACCCGAACCATCACTCGCCCCACCATTCAGACTCTCGGGCCCACCGAGCTCCGCCCACCGATGTAAACGCCGCGATTCTTCCTCAGGCACGCATCTATCCTCCCGCTTCGCATGGGTCATCCGCCAGTTCACCCCAAACCCGCTTCACGCCGTCCTGTCTTTTCGTGGCAGGCCATCATCCTCTACGCGCTCATCGCATTTCTTCTCGTCACCCTCGTCTACCCCATCCTGTTGACTGTCCGTGGCGGGTTCGCGGCAGACATTGCCACCAAGTCCGGCTTCACCCTCGAACACCTCACCCTCATCTTCGCCGACCCCTCCACCCGACGCGCCCTCTTCAACTCCCTACTCCTGGCCTTGGGCACCACCACCCTCGCCACCTGCATCGCTTTGCCGCTGGCCATCCTCGCCGCCGGGTACAAGTTCCCCGGCAAGGGACTCTTCCAGGGCCTGGTCCTGGTCCCCATGATCCTGCCCCCATTCGTTGGCGCGATCGGAATGCGCGCCATCTTGGGACGCGAAGGGTCACTCAACTCTCTTCTGGGCACCGATTGGGATCTCCTCGGCGGCATGGTGCACGCCTTTGGCACCACCTGGTCACTCAAACCCCTCGGCGTCATTGTCCTGCAATCTCTGTCCCTGTACCCCATCATCTTCCTCAATACCACAGCGTCACTCGCCAACCTTGATCCCGCATTGGGCGAAGCCGCCGAGAACCTGGGCTCGACTCCTTGGCAGCGCTTCCGCCGCATCACACTGCCTTTGGTCCGCCCCGGCATCTTCGCCGGTGCCACCATCGTCTTCATCTGGTCCTTCACCGAACTGGGCACGCCCCTGATGTTCGACTACTACGACGTGGTGCCTGTGCAGATCTTCAACGGGCTTAAGGAAGTCGAAAACTCCGCCCGCCCCTACGCCCTCACCGTCGTCATGCTCGTGCTCGCCATCGGCATGTATCTGCTGGGCCGCAAGCTCTTTGGCGGCCGCTCCTACGCCATGTACGCCAAGGCCTCTCGCGCCGGTGGCGAAACCGAACTCACCGGTCTCAAGGCGTGGGCCGTCACCCTCGGCTTTGCCCTCGTTGCCTTCCTCGCCGTCCTGCCTCACCTGGGCGTCATCCTCACCAGCATCACCCGCCCCGGTCAGTGGTATGGCACCGTTCTCCCCACTGCCCTCACCACCTCACACTTCCAGCAGGCCCTCGGCGCTCCCGATTCCTTCCAGGCCATCGTCAACTCACTCAAGTTCAGCACGTTGGCGATGTGTACCAACGTGCTCCTGGGTCTTTTGATCGCCTACTTCATCGTCCGCACCCGCATACCCGGCCGCCAGTTCCTCGATGCCTTATGCATGTTGCCCCTCGCCGTTCCCGGTCTGGTGCTGGCCTTCGGCTTTGTCGCCATGAGTCTGCGCTGGCCCTTCAAGGGTGGTCCTTTAGAAGGGTTTGCCAGCATCTTCGGCACCGATCCCAACCCTGTCCCATTCCTGGTCATCGCCTACGCCGTCCGACGCCTCCCCTACATCGTGCGTTCCACCGTTGCGGGCTTAGAGCAGACCAGCGCCGAACTCGAAGAAGCCGCGATCAACCTTGGCGCCAGCCGCGTGACAGCCGTCCGCCGCGTCATCGTCCCCCTCATCCTCGCCAACATCATCGCTGGCTCTCTACTGGTCTTCAGCTTCTCCATGCTTGAGGTCAGCGATTCCCTCATTCTCGCTCAGCAGGGGCGCGACTACCCAGTCACCAAGGCCATCCTGGCCTTCAGCGAGCGTCTCGGCGACGGCCCCTACATCGCCAGCGCCATGGGTGTGTGGGGCATGGCCTTGCTCACAGTCACACTCCTCGCCGCCAGCAACCTCCTGGGCAAAAAGCTCGGCTCCATCTTCCGCGTCTGATCGCATCTTTCAATCCGCAACCGACCATTGCATGAGTGCTCCGCCGCGCGCCGATACATCACGGGCATTTCGCGCCCTGCTCGCACCCCTCACATTCGGAATCTCCCCATGATCGCGGACCTCTTCTCCGATTGGTCGCCACACCTGCGCGCCCTGTGGAACGATCCCTTGGTCTGGATCCGCGAACACTGGACCTTCGTCCTCCTCGCCATCATCTCCATCGCGGCAATCGGCTGGTGGTTCCTCGGCCTCCTCACCACCGACCACGGCCGCTTCTGCCCAGGTCCCCGCCCCGCCGGGTTCCTTCTCTGGCGACGCATCATCGCCGCCCTCTGGCCCGTCAACTGGGTCTCGCACTGGTCGTCCCTCGCCCGTTGCGGCTACGACCTCTCACACACTCCCGCCGACCACACCGGCCATCAAACCTGCCCAGAGTGCGGCACACGCTCTGCCCGATCACACCAAATCCCGGGAACTCTCTCCCTCGCTATTCGACCAACACGTTGGCGTCGACCTGTTTCCTTGCGATCCAGTCTCCGCCCCCGCATCTTCCGCCGCGATGTCGTCGCCGGGCTCACTCTGCTGGGCTGCCTGATCCTCTGGAAAAGTCCCACCTACCGCCACGCCACCTTCGTTCGTCATCTTCCTGATCGCGCCATCATCTCGCTCTGCTCCGCCCTTGGCCATGCCTCGCCGGACCATCTCGAATCTGAGTTCATGACCCGCGTCAGCGACCCCGCCCTCTCCGCCGCCGACGCTCCCCACGCCATCCCCGTCCTCATCTCACGCCTCAGCGACGATTCGCGGCAATGGAATGGCTGGCAGGCCTCCGACACCCTCTGCCAGCTCCTCTCCTCCCCCGATGCCAAAATCTCCATCGCCGCCGACACCGCCCTCGATGCCGCGCTGCAACACCCCGATCGCCAGACTCGCCAGTTCGTCGCAGGCGTACTCCGCCGCCACCTCGCCAAACTTCCCGGCTCTACCCCATCTCCCCGGCTCCTTGCCGTCACCGTCGAAGGTCTCGATGGCGACAACCTCGATGAACGCACTGGCTGGCTCGCCAATGCCCGCGAGGGCGTGACGTTCCTGCAAACTCACGCCGCGGCATCCGCCCGCTTTCTGCATCACAAACTCAGCGATTCCAACCCCCAGGGTCGCTGGCTAGCCGCCGTCATCATCGCCCGCGCCTCACTCACCGATCTCATCCCCGAGGCAGCGCCGATCCTCATCGCCCAACTCCGCGACAACGACACTTCTGGCGACGAACGCGTCGCCGCCGACGCTCTGCGGCACTTCGGCCCCGCCATCATCCCCCTCCTCACCCCGCACTTTGAATCCGACGATGCCCAACTCCGCACCTGGTGTGGCCGCCTCGTCCGCGAATTGCGCGAAGCCGAGCACGGGCTCGTTCCCGCGCCCATCCTTCCCCATCGGTACACCCTCATCTATACCCCAGGGGTCATCGTCGAAAGCCGCACAAAACCTGTTGATGCAAACCCCTGAATTCACTACCAAAGCCGCTTGCGCATCCACGCAGGCAGCCAGGCAAAGCTCTCGCCTCGTGTTGGGATCGGCAATTCCGGTGCCACCAATGGCCACGGACACCCACACTCCAGGCACCGCTTGGGCCCCATGCCTTCCACCCCTCGATCCAACTGATATCCGCAATCGCAACACTGGCCCGCTTCAAGTCGATCCGCAAGCCGCGTCCGCAGCCGCTTGCCATACCAACCCATCAGCGTCAGTGCGACTACTAATCCAAATAAGAACGAGAGACTCCGCATCCCACTGGCAAACGGAATCACTTTCGCAGCACCCGGCACCACATCACTCAACATCGCAAGTGCAAAGAACGTGCCAATACTCAACATCATCAGTGCGCTGATCTGCGGGTGCTGCCGCCAACGCTCATTTCTCGCAGTATCCGTATCGCGTCGCAGTATTCTCAACCACGCTTCCTGTCTGGCCCTCACTAAAGGCCAGTCGCCCCGCTCGGCCGCGAAAGTCCGTTGCCGCGACAACGCCACCATCCGCGCATCCGCCGGATACAGCATGAAGCTCAACGAGAGCACATACGCACTGACCACCATGCCGCGACCGAGAAACTGTCCGGTTCGTGACGACATATCGAACACGATGTTCCACGCAATCCACATTCCCACAATGAACACAAGAATCAGAACCCGCACCCACGTCCGCCCCATCCTTGGCCAATGCAGCCAAAGTCGTCGCTGCCGCCCGAGAACCCCCAACCCGATTGGTCGACGCAGCCCCGCAAACACCTTGCGATCCAGCAAGGCCCGACTGCATTCATCAAACTGTGAAAATCGCTTCACGCCCGCAAGCGTAACCCATATTCCGTACCCCCACCATCAGCCACAACTCACTCAAAATCGTCGCTCGGCCCCGAACTCTTCTTCTTCTCCCACGGCTTCTTTCGCTCAATCGGCTCCGCCGTCACTCCACCCACCACCTTCATCGTGCTCGGTCCAAGCAACTCCGAAAGTGCCTTCAGCTTCGCCGGCTCCATCGGCATGCGCACCCGCCGATCCGTGTCCAGCACCACCACATTCGATTCGCTGACAAAGACAAGCTCCAACGGGAACGCCAGTCCGCCCGCAGCTTCTGCGGTTGGCTTGGCCTCGATCTGCGCCACGCCACCAGGCACGCCCGCCGTCTCTGCAATCCGATCAATCGCCGTCGGCGCATTGCCGTTCAATCGCGATTCATCAAGGAACAGCCGCAGTTTCCCCGCCGTGAACGGCACGCCATCAATCGGCACCAGCCGCTCAACCAGAAGTTGCGGCTCACCCCGCTGCTTGTCCACCCGTGCCAACACAAACAGTGTCGCATCCGTCACCGCCAGATGCCCAAATCGGTTATACGCCTCAGGGAAAAGCACCGCCTCCATCGTCCCCGACAGATCCTCAATCGTCAGCACACCCATCTTCTGCCCCGCCGCTTGCCCGCGCTTCGTCACCAGCGTGCGCACGGATTGCACCATCACACCCATCACGATGCGCGCATCAGCCGGCTTCTCCTTGGACTGCGCCACCGTGCAATCGCTGAAGACATCCGACCAGAACCTCCACCGATCAAGTGGATGACTAGACACATAGAACCCCAGCGCCTCCTTCTCCTTCGCCAGCGTTTCCGGCTCCGACCACTTCTCGGCCTTGGCAAGCGACACCGTCGGCGCGGCTTGCTCGTTCCCGCCGCCAAATCCAAACAGCGCCACCTGACCCGCTGCCTTATCCGCCCGCGCTCGCTGCGCTGCAGACATCGCCTGCTCAACCGTCGCCGTCATCGCGGCACGCGCATCACGCCCATGCAAGGAATCAAACGCCCCCGCTTTGATGAGGGCTTCCATCGTCGTCTTGTTGAGCGCCGTCGCATTCCGCGCCATCACACGCTCGCAGAAATCAAAGAGCGTGGGATAAGGCGCTGGCGAACCATCCTTGGCACTCCGCTCCGCGATGATCGCCTGCACCGCCTTCTCGCCAGAGCCCTTGATCGCCGCCAACCCAAAGCGAATGTGACCCCGATCAGCGCGCTTCTCCTCCCCCTCAGGATACACCACCGCAAAATCAGCACCGGAAAGATTGATATCCGGGGGCTTCACCTCCACACCCGTCTTCAGCACTGCGCCCGTCACAGGATCAATAAACCGCGACTTCTTGCAATCCTCCAGATACGGAGTCCACTCACTCACCTGCGAACTCTGCGATTCAAAGGTCAAAAACGCCGCCATGTAATGCGCGGGGAAGAACGTCTTCAGATACGCCGTCTGATACGCCACAATCGCATAACCCGTCGAGTGGCTCTTGTTGAAGCCGTACCCCGCAAACTTCAGAATCATTTCGAACAGTTCGTTGGCTTTGTCTTTGGAAAGGCCCTGCTTGACCGACCCCTCGATAAACCGCGGCCGCTCCGCCTCGATGATCTTCTCTTTCTTCTTGCTGATCGCCTTGATCAAGGAATACGCCGAGCGCAGCGGAATCCCGCCCAGGCCGTGCACGATCTGCATCACCTGCTCTTGATACACCATCACGCCGTACGTCTCACCTGTGTACTGCGTCACCACAGGATGCACTTCCGGCACCGCCGCTTCACCATGCTTGCGGCGGTTGTAATCGGGAATCAGATCCATCGGACCCGGACGGAAAAGCGCGTTCGCGGCAATCAGGTCCTCCAGCCGGTCTGGCTTCATCTCCACCAAAAGCCGCTTCATCCCCGGTGATTCAAACTGAAACACACCCGTCGTGTCGCCGCGGCGGAAAAGCTCAAACACCTTCTGGTCATCCGCTGTGAGGCGATCAAGGTCGAGAGGATGAGCACCGCCGTCAGCACGCCTGCGACCCACTGCGCGGAATATCTCGTCCTCGCTGAGTGATTCGCGAATCAGCCGTTTCGCTCGCTCAACTGTGCTAATCGTCCGAAGGCCCAGGAAGTCCATCTTCAGGAGGCCCATCTTCTCACAGGTGGGTCCGTCCCACTGCGTCACCACATCCGTATCAGCAGCGCCCGAAGGCTTATACAGCGGCACAACCTCATGCAACGGCCGCGCCGCCACAATCACGCCCGCCGCGTGCACAGATGCGTGCCGCGCCTGACCCTCCAGCGTCCTTGCCGTATCCAGAATCCGCTTCACCTGGGCATCACGGTCGTACAACGCCTTCAGATCCGGCTCACTCGCCAGCGCATCATCCAGCGTCGTCCCCAGCGCTTCAGGAATCAACTTGGCGATCTTGTCGACTTCGGGGAGAGGAAGCTCGAAAACGCGGCCGACATCGCGAATCGCCGCGCGCGCCTTCAGCGTTCCAAACGTGATGATCTGCGCGACGTGCCCGTACTTGGCGCGCACATAGTTGATGACGCGCTGCCGACCATCCTGACACAGATCGATATCAATATCGGGATACTCGCTGCGATCCGGATCGGTAAATCGTTCAAACAGCAGGCCGTACCGCACCGGGCACGCGTTCGACAAACCCAGCACATACCCCACCATCGTTCCCACGCCCGAACCACGAGCCAGTGCCGGCACACCGTTCTGGCGGCCCCAGTTCACAAAGTCCCACACGATCAGGAAGTACGCGCTGATCGCTTTGTCCGCCAGAATCTTCAATTCACGCTGCAGCCGCGCGGTGCGATCCGGCTGTGCCGCACCCTCAACACCATACCGCCAGATCGCCCCCGCCTCTGAGAGCATGTACAGCGTGGTGTCACACTCTTGCTTGGCTTCCGCCATCTGCTCCGCCGTCGCCGTCGCGCCATTGAATGGCCGCACCTCAAACATCGAGCAGTACTTCTGATACCACGCCGTCAGATCGTCCGCAAACGCCTTGTCCGTCGGCTTTGGCAAGTCTTTCTTCGCCGGAATCTTCACCCGCACCATCGGCGCGTGATTCGCCCCCATCGGCAACTTCAGATTGCACCTCGCGGCAATCCGCAACGTGTTATCACACGCCTCCGCGCCAATGTCGCTGTACGGCGCAAATGCCTCACGCATCTCCGCCGGGCTCTTCACATACAACTCGCGCGGATACTTCATCCGCTGCTCATCGTGCTTGCTCTTCCCCGTCGAGATACAAATCAGCGTGTCGTGCGCATCATGATCCTCGGCCTTCAGAAAGTGCGAGTCGTTCGTCGCGACCAGCGGCAGCTTCAACTCCTGCGCAATCCGAATCAAGTGCGGATTGATCGAGTTCTGCTCGGCAATGTGTCTCTGCAACTCAACGAAAAACCGCGGCCCCGTCCCCTCATCCTTGAAGGTCTTGGCGTGCCATAGCGCACTCTCCACCGCCTTCTCCCACGCACTATCGCTCGATGACCGCTCAAACTCCAGAAGATGGTCCCCCATCTCGCTGCCTAAATGCCCATTGATCGCAATCAATCCGCTGCTGTGCTTGGCGAGCAATTCCCGGTCAATCCGCGGCTTGTAATAAAATCCCGTCAGAAACGCCTCAGAACACAGCACCAGCAGGTTCTTCCAGCCAATGTCATTCTCTGCCAGCAGCACCAGGTGAAATCCACCTTCACCACCGCCGCTGTATGTGCGATCCGTCCGCGGCTTATCCGGAGGCGTCACATACGCCTCCACACCCAATATCGCCTTGACACCCTTCTCCTTCGCCGTCGAATACGCCGCCACCGCGCCGAACATGTTGCCGTGATCGGTGATGCCAACGCTCGTCATCCCCAACTCGGCCACCCGCGCCATCAACTTGTCCACGCGATTGCCACCATCCAACAGCGAGTACTCGGTGTGCAGGTGCAAGTGGGCAAAGCCCGTCCCAAACGCCGCGCCAGGTGGCGTCGGAGCCGAATTGGTTGAAGGTGTGGTAGATGGGGAAGCGTTCTCAGGCATGACAAACCTCTCTGAAGCTCCAGTTTATGGGGCGGCTCCCCCTTCTCCAAGACAAAAGCGCTCAACCGACACGCATCAACACCGCGTTGTCGCCGTGCACATGTGTACCTGCGCCGGAATAGCCCCCACAAGCGGACCCGTTTCACGGTGAATCTCCCGGAGCACTGGCACTCACTCAAGCCGCATTGCACATTCAAAGTGCACGAGGTTCGTGCAGCCGCTTTCCGCGAGCGGATCAGAAACAAGACACATCGCACAAGTGGAGAGAATCATAAAAACCGCCAAGCTCATCGTCGCCGTTGCCGCCACCACCATCGCCGCCTCGGCCTTCGCCGGCCCCGTCAATGTCGATTACACCGGCACCGGTGCAGGCCAGAACGTCAAAATCACCGTCGGCTCCAGCACGTACAACGTCTTTGCCGGCCAGTTGAAGCACACCTTGAGCGGCGCCACCGGCGCTGATGCGGTGTGGAATGGCACCTACCGCACCTTCTGCACCGATTTGTCGCAGGGTGTGGTCAGTGGCGTCGACTCCTTCGACATCGTCGATCTCACCTCCATGCCCGATTCCTCGCCCATGGGCGCTACCAAGGCCAACGCCATCAAAGACATGTTCGCCTACACCACCAACTCGGTGACCACCAGCGGCGCATCCAACAACCTCGCCACCGCCTTCCAGCTCGCCGTCTGGGAAATCGTCAAGGACTTCAACACCGCCTCGGCCAATAACGGCCTCAGCATCACCAGTGGCTCGTTGCGCACCAAGGCCAGCGATGGCTCGGCCCTCTCCAGTGGCATCACTTCCATCCTCACAAACCTCCTCGCCGTCGCCGGCACCGGAATCTACAGCAACACCACCGATATCGAAATCAAGGGCATCAGCAACGACTGCGCCCAGGATCAGATCATCACCCGCGTCGTTCCCGCCCCCGGCATGGCTGGCCTGGGCCTCATCGGTGGTCTCGCCATGGCCCGCCGCCGCAATCGCTAACTCTTCAACCCAGTCACACCCTTCTCATCGCCGGGGCCCCTCAGAGGGGCCCTGGACCGCTTTTATGGGACTACGTTCCGGAATGTCAAACCCGACGCTCCCTTTTCCGTACCATCCTTCATGCCCGTTCGCATCCAGATGTTGTCAGGTCACTCCGCCGCCGCGCCACGTGGCGGCTTGCTCGTCGGTCTCATTCTCGGACTCCTGATCCTCGTCGCCCTGGCCATCTTCCTCCTCCCCTTTGTCCTCATCGCGGGCGCCCTGGGCTTGGTCGCGTTCGGTCTGTACAAACTCAATCGCTGGATCCGCACACTCGGTCAACCCCGCGCTCGCCCACCCGTCGAAGGCGAAGACTTCGACTCCCTCCGCGCCCGACTCGAACAACGCGGCACCCTCAACTCCACCACCGCAACCAACGACACCACCCAATCGTCTCCCTCCGATCAGGTTGATGACCTCGGCCGCCGCAACGTCCGCGTCGTCGGCACCCAGCACTGATCGCCGCCAGCGCAGGCCTCACAGACCGCACACTCCTCCTATCGCGCACATTCGCCACGCACGCCCCATCTCTTCCGCTTTGACACCCTTCATTGATTCTGCCCCGCAATCGCTGGACGATCCTCCACGCAAATCCCCTATTTCTCCTGCGTATTTCGGGGTGTTTCGCGGCACGTGCCGCGCCTCAGCTCCGAATCCCAAGTTCAGAACCGGTCCGACTCATGGCGGCCGGTGGCGCGCCCTCGTCGGATCGGCACGGGGGTTGTGTATGTACGAAGTCGTGAATGCCTCAACGATGACTCCGGGCGATGCCCTCGTCTGGTCCGAAGTGCACCAGGGTGTCACCATCGCCCACATCAGCATCGCCAGCATCAAAGACAAGCAGGCTGCACTCCTCCGCCAATCCCTCATCGCTCTCGTCAAGGAACGCCGCGGCCGCGTCGCACTCGACCTCTCCTCCGTCACCGATTTCACCTGCGCCTGGATCAACGTCATGCTCGAGCTCACCCGCGCATGCCGCCGCGACAATTGGGATCTCGCCATCTACGGCCTCCACGGGCCGACTCGCGGCATTCTCCGCGCCACTCATCTTGATCGCAAAATGACCATCTGCCCCAATCGCGATGAAGCCCTGGGCAAACTCGGCATCGAGCAGCCCACCATGTGGGAACGCCTCATTGGCGGCGCTCGCCCACCACAGCCAAACGCCCAACCCCTCAGTCAGGCCGCCTGAAGCCTGACGCCTGAATCAGGGAGTGACGGGGATTCACCCCCCTAGTTATCAGGCACTTCAATGGGTGTGAAATTGGGGGGTTTACCAGATTCACCCTCGCTAGGGAGTATTCCCATCCCTTCCACCTTGATGTGATGCACCTTTTCGGTACGCTGAGACGAAGAGAGATATGGCTCTCCGGGGTGCTGATGCTGTGGGTGAAGAGCGAGGAGACGGCTGAGCATGGAAGGTTCTCTTTCCCGATCTGACGACGGAGGTTTCTGGCTGCGCGCGGCGGTCGCCGCGTGCGGCTTGGCTCTTGCTGCTGGCAGCGTGTGTGCGGATGTGGTTCGCCCTCGAGTGCTCGCACGCGAAGGTGTATTGAACCTGCGTGTCGGCGACATTGACCTGAACGCCCTGCCCCCTCTGAGTGCTCAAGCCATCGACGCCGCAAGCGCAGCCGGCACCGAAGTGCTGCTCGTGCTCCCCGGTTCATTGGATGAGGCACGCCGTCAGGTGCTGGACGCCCTGGGCGTGCGCCGAATGGGGTACCTCCCCACCAACTGCTTTGTGGCAGATGTCTCCAAAGTGCGCGCGGCCGACCTCCTCGCCAGCGGCGCAGTCGCCAAAGTCGTCGCCTATCCGCGCGAGTGGAAAGTCGATCCCGCCATCGGCACCGTGAACTTTCAGACTCCTGATCGTCTGCAACTGGCCAAGACCGGCCATGTCGCCGTGCGCGTCGTGATGTTCCCCGGTGTGAGCGCCGAAGAGACGCAGGCGCGCTTGAATGCCATCCCCGGTGCATCGGTCACCGGCGGCGAAGCCATCGGCGATGCCGCCAGCGCCGTGGTGGTGATGCCATTGACCAAGGTGGGCCAATTGCGCGATGTGCAGGGGTTGCGCTGGGCCGAAGAGCTCTCTGAGTTCACCCCGCGCGACTTTGGTCAGCGCTGGATCGTGCAATCCAATGTGCAGAACTCCTATCCGATCTACGTTCGCGGATTGACCGGCGCCGGTCAGATCGTTGGCGTAATCGATGGTTGGATGGCTGCGGATCACTGCGCATTCTCTGATCCCGGCAATCCCATCGGACCCAATCACCGCAAGATCGTCGCATACAACACCAGCATCAACTACGACCTGCACGGCACGCACGTCGCCGGCATCGTCGCCGGTGATCCCGGCACCGAGTCCGCGGCACGGGGTGTGGCATACGCCGCGCGGCTCGCCTTCAACATCTGGCCCTCCACGACCCAGGCCTCGTTTCTGAGCCGCTTCTCACTGCATGAGTCGCAAGGTGCCCGAATTCACACCAATTCCTACGGCAACGACGCAACCATTGAATACGACTACGCCTCATGTGCCCTCGACACCTTTCTGTGGGGCAGCGACAACAACATGATCGTGTGGTCCACTTCCAACAGCACCACCTTGCGTAACCCCGAAAATGCAAAGAACGTGCTGTCAACCGGCGCCACTGGAAACAACCCATCGCAGGCTTGGGTCTGCTCCGGAGGCACCGGCCCCACCGTCGATGGTCGACGCAAGCCCGATCTGATGGCCCCCGGCTGCGCTGTGTACTCCGCTGTCAACGCCAGCGGCTGCCTGGTCGCCGCACTTTCCGGAACCTCGATGGCGGCCCCCGCCATGGCTGGTGTCGGCGCTTTGGTTCGACAGTACTTCTCCAGCGGCTACTACCCCTCCGGCACTCAAAGTCCAGGGGATGGCTTTGATCCTTCCGGCCCCCTCGTCAAGGCCATGCTCATCGCCGGTGGCGAGAACATGACCGGCGTGGACGGCTATCCCTCCGAGCGCGAAGGATGGGGTCGCATCCGCGCCGAAGGGTGCCTGGTCTTTGCCGAAGAGCCGCAGTCCCTGGTCGTCAAGGAGGTGCGAAACAACAGCACTTCAGCACTGGTCACCGGAAGCGAGCAGTCAATGGTCGTGCGCGTCGTCGCAAACGATCAACCCCTGCGCGTGGTGCTGTCGTACTTCGACGCGCCCGCCACACTCCCCGCAACCTTCGCTCCCGTCAACGACATCGATCTGATCCTGGTCTCACCCAGTGGCCAGCGCTATTACGGCAATTTCTTCGCCAACGGCATCAGCGCGCCAAACGGCACCCCCGACGGTCTGAACTCAACCGAGGTCGTCCACCTTCCGCAGCCCGAGCGAGGACTCTGGACCGTCTCCATCCGCGGCGCTGCCGTGAATGAAGGCCGCCAGGGCTTCGGCCTCGTCGCCGTCGGCCACGTCGCTCGCTGCATCGCCGATGTCAACAACGATGGCGTCCTCGACTTCTTTGACTACCTCGACTTCGTCAGCATCTTCGCCAACATGGAGCCCAACGCCGACTTCAATCACGATGGCGAAATCGACATCTTCGACTACCTCGATTTTGTCAACGCCTTCGCCATGGGCTGCTGAGCCAGCATCTCAGATCTTCGACACGCAACACATAGGTCCTATGCGACTCATCCGTCCCATAGGACCTATTTGCTTTTTCCAATGCCCGCTCATCAGTGCAACACGCGATACACCTCGGCCTCATCCGTCAATCCCATCGCAATCTTCCGCGCCGCATCATCGTGCATCGGCTTGAAGCCGTGCCGCAGAGCCGCCGCACGCAAGGTCACTGCGTCCTTGTTCTGATTGGTCAGATCACGCAATTCATCGTTCATCGCCATGATCTCATACACCGCCATGCGCCCGCGATAGCCGGTGCCAAAGCACTGCTCACAGCGCATTCCATCATGAGTGCCGCTGCCTTTGCACACCACACACTTGCGCCGCACCAGCCGCTGCGCCAAGACCGCCATCAATGACGACGTCACCAGATACGGCTGCAATCCGATATCAATCAAACGCGGAATGGCGCTGGGCGCGTCGTTGGTGTGCAGCGTCGCCAGCACCAGGTGGCCAGTCAACGACGCCTGAATCGCGAGCTGCGCCGTCTCGGGATCGCGCACTTCGCCCACCAGAATCACATCCGGGTCCTGACGCAACAGCGCCCGCAGGCCTGCCGCAAACGTCACACCCCGCTTGGGGTTCACCTGCATCTGTGAAATGCCATCGAGGTGATATTCAACCGGATCCTCAATCGTCATCACGTTGCGGCTGCCACGGTCAATCTGCGCCAACGCCGCATACAACGTCGTCGTCTTGCCGCTACCCGTCGGGCCCGTAACCAGAATGATCCCCGTCGGTCGATCAATCAGGTCCACCAACTGGGCCTGCATCTCTTTGGTCATGCCGATCTGATCCAGCGACAACTGTGTCGTCGCCTGATCGAGAAGGCGCAGCACCAATCGCTCCCCATACACCGTGGGAATGCACGAAAAACGAATATCCACCTTGCGGCTGCCGATGCGCACACTCGTATACCCGTCCTGCGGGCTGTGACGATTGGCAATATCCAGCTCGGTCATCACCTTCAGGCGGCTGGAAATCGCCGGCGCCAGCGATGCCGGCGGGCTGAAGGCGTCCACCAGCATCCCGTCCACGCGGAATCGGATCACCAGCTTGTTCTCTTGCGGGTGCACGTGAATGTCGCTGGCTCGCCGTCTGAGCGCCTCAAACAGGATCATGTTCACCAGTCGAATGACCGGGGTCTGCCGCGCCAGTTGCAGAAGGTCCGTCGAGTTTCCCGCGCTTCCCGCTGCCGCCGCGATCGCGCGATCATCCAGCGGCATCTCATCGACGATCTCTGTGACCAGATCCTGGCGCTGCTCATATCCGCGGTTGATCAGGTTGACCACCGCCGCGCGGGGCGAAAGCACAATCCGGATCGGCGCATCCAGCAGATCCTCAAGCATCGCGTACACGCCCGGCATCATCGGCTGGGCGCTGGCGATCGTCACCACCCCTTGCTCAACACTCACACCGGCCACCTGATGCTGGCGTGAGATATCCGCCGGCACACTCTCAAAGTATCTCTGCGCCGAATCCTGCAAGCGCGGCTCGGCTGCATACTCAAGGCCGGTCCGCTTGGCCAGCATCTCCAGCGCGTGATGCTCATCGATCGCCAGCATCGACAACAGCACATCCCATGGCTCGTTGTCGCTGCCTTCGGTTCCCGCAAATCGCGCGAGCTGCTCCGGGCGCAGCTTGATCGGGCTGAAGAGTTCCGCAACCCTGCCCCAATCCTGATGACTGGGCTTGGGAATCTGGAGCACGGCACCCGACCCGCCGCTCACCGCTTCCAGCGCCGGTGCCTTGCCGTTCCCGTTTGTTCCGGTCCCTGCCATCAGCGCGTCGCCCCTTCGCTGTCGCGGCTCGGTTCCGTCAGTGTCTTGGGACGGTTGACTGTCGCCGGGCTCGTGTAGTTGTTGTTGTGCATCTCGATCGATGTCGGAACCAGATCCGGCAGGTGCTTGGGAATCGCGCTCTTGGCCTGCGGTCCTTCCGTCATCAACTTCATGTCCATGAAGTTGGGATCACGCATGATCCGGGGCGTCATGAAGATGTACAGCGTGGTCTTGCGCTTGTTGTCCTTGGTGTCGCCAAAGAGACGACCGATGATCGGAATGTCGCCGATGCCGGGAATCCGGTCGTAATTCTTGGTGGCGCTGTCGTACGTCAACCCACCCACCACGATGGTAAAGTCGCTGGGCACCGTCACCGCATCTGCCTTCACGTTGTTGTTCTGGCTCGGCGGGGGGAGGCCCTGTGTCGCTGCGCCGGTAAAGCTCGACAACTCTGCCTCATACTTCAAGCGCAGATAGCCACCCTCGGAAATCTGCGGCTTGACCTTGAGTTTGGTACCCGCCTCGCTCGTGCCACCCAGCGAGGTCGTCGTCGTGCTCGTGCTCTGATTGGTCTGGGCGTACGGCACCTTGTCCACCGAGTCGATCGATGCCTCTTCGTTGTCATCCACCAGAATCTGCGGGCTGCTCACGATGCGCGAATCGGTTTCCTTGGCCAGCGCGGTCATGATGATCGGCACCTGATCGCTCTTGATCAGCGCCAGCGTCGCGCCACCCAACCCAGTCGCCACGGTCTTGGGCTGAGTGATCACACCATTAGTGCCAAACGATGACAACCCGAAGTTGGTGTTCAGCACGCCGCCAGTGCCGCCAGAGTTGATGAGCTGCGTCTCAAACGCCAGGCGCAGATCATCTGACCACGTCACGGCCACGATCTTGGTTTCGATATACACCTGGGGGCGACGCAGGTCGAGCTTTTCCAGCAGCCGCTTGAAATCCGGCTGCTGCTTCATCGGCGCCTTCACCATAATCTGGTTGTTGGCCTTATCTGCCATCACAAAGACGTTGTTGCCGTTCCCCAGCGACAACTCTGAACCACCCTCCATCCCCGGCGCCACCATGATCACGTTCGGCTGCACATTCATGCCTCGCCCGTTACCTCCGGGCAACAGCGACGAATCCTCGCGATTGGGCGCGCGATTCTGAATCAGGCCCTGCACCAGATCGGCCACCTTTTCCGCATCCGCATTCTTCAATTTGTAATTGCGGATGACGATTGCTTCCTGCTCCAGGTCCAGTTCTGCGATCAATCGATCCAGTTGCACCTGCTGCTCTGATGTGCCGTAGTACATGATCGTGCCGCGGCCTTCATCCACCACCATCACCGGGCCACCCACTGATGAGGTCGTGCCGCGCGAGCGTGCATTTCCGCTCTGGTCTCCGTAGTTGTAGTTGTAGTTGTACTGGGGCTGATTGCTCGGCGCCTCAATCGTCAGCACTTCGCCCAGACCGCGCTTTTGGGCAAGATCCGCCACCTGCTTAGCCGCAGAGCCCACGGTGTACTTCTTCGGCACCAATTGGTTCAAGACATCGATCACTTCCAGTACAGATCTGACCTGCGCCGTTTCTGCCTCCACGCCGCGGAAGATCAAAGCATTTCCCTGTGGGTCAATCGTCAGGCGATCACCGATCGATTCCAGGCGATTGCCACCACCCGGCTGGGGCTGCACCTGCTGGGGCTGACCCTCATTAGGGTTCCCCACGTTGGCGCGCGGTTGTGCCGCCTGGCCCAACAATTGCAGCACGCGCTCTCTCGCCACCGGCGCGGCAACGTGCTTCAACTCCAGGCGAATGAACTTGCTCTTGCCATATTCATCCAGCAATCGCGTGATCAGATTCTCAAGTGCCGCGAGCTTCTTTGGCGTATCCGTCGCGATCAACACACCCATCTCATCAATCGCGCTCACCTTAGTCTGGGTTCCCTGACCGCCCGCCTGCGCCGTCAACTGCTCTGCCAGTGCTTGCTTCACGCTCGATGGTTTCAGATTCGGCGTGGAAAACACCCGCGTCGTCGGCAGTTCACCCGACAGGTTCACGCCTACTTCATTCTGATTCACAACCGAGTAAAAGGTGCTGCTGGCGTCGTACGTAAGCGTGAAACCCTGCTGCTCCAACAGCGAAGAGATCAATGGAATCAGGCGCGACTTGGGCACCGACACCGGCGCGTTGAAGACAATCGTTCCCGTCAGATTGCTCTTGATGCTGATGTTGATCCCCAGCGCCTTGGCGGCGTAATCCACCAGCGTCGACAACTCCACCGGCTCGGCAAACGCCGAGAAGGTCACCATGTCACCTTCGACGGGAATCTCTTGCGGGTTATTCGCACTCCCCGGTGCCGCGGCATTCGGCGCGCCATTGACCGGGTTCACGGCACCCGGCTGACGACCCACTGCATTGGGATTCAGTGGCGTGCCCGTCGGACCCAGTGGCACCGGAGTGGGCTGACCAACCCCCGATGGCTGCGCTGTCACCGCTGGCTGCGCCACACTCATCATCGAGATCGACACGCACACGCCCGCCGCCATCACCACCATCAAGCGCTGTCGGCGGCACATCATCTCTGCACGTGTGAACTGCTGCATACGTCCCTTCCAGGGGTTGTTGACCACGCCGCAACATCTGACCTTGATCAGAAGTGTCGCGGCGTGTGCCCTCGCGGGCGTCAATCGGGGAAGTCCATTCCCGTGCCGCAACTCTACCGTTCCGACACGCCCGCCGCACGACGGTTCCCCGGGCTTTTGACTTTCACCTTTCGACTTTCAACTGTGTCCGCATGCGGGTTGTTTCCCTTGTTCCCAGCGCCACCGAGATCCTCGCCCTCCTGATTCAGGAGGCGGGCCCTTCGTGCCCGGTTCAACTGGTTGGACGCTCCCACGAATGCGACTTCCCTCCTTCACTCGCCGATGTGCCAATCCTGACTTCTCAGACCACCACGCCGGGGTCACCATCCGAAATCGATTCCCAAGTTCGGGCCCAACTGGAAACCGCATCCTCTTTATACACTCTCGATGCCCGGCGGCTGGCGGACCTGAAACCGGACCTGATCATCACCCAGGATCTGTGCTCGGTGTGTTCTATCGATCTCACCACCGTTCGCGGCATCGCTCAAGGGCTTTCCCCCTCGCCTTCCATTCTCTCTCTGAACCCCGACACGGTGGAGGCGATGCTGGATGACATCCATCGCGTGGGGGTGGCGGTTGGATTGCAAGCCGTTGCCAGCACAGTGGTTGTGCGCTTGAGAGAGCGGCTGCACACGGCCCAGGAATACGTCAATCCCTTTGATCCGCCGATTGCCGTGGCGTTTCTGGAATGGACTGATCCGATCTTTGTCGGGGGGCATTGGACCCCCCAACTGATTGAGAGGGCGGGGGGAAGTCACGTTTTGAATCCGACGCAGGCGGCGGATGAATCGGGTGCCGCGATGGGGCCGCAGATGGCGTATCGCAAGGCGGGAAAGAGCGTGAAGGTGCCGCGGGAGATTCTGGCGGCGACCAATCCCGACCGGATCATCATCTGCCCATGTGGATTGGACTTGGCAGCGACGCGGGAATGTTTTGCGCAACTCATGCAACAGCAGTGGTTTAGAGAGATGCGAGCGGTTCGGATGGGGGAGGTGGCGTTGGTAGATGGGAATCAGTATTTCAATCGGCCCGGGCCGCGGCTGGTGGATGGGTTGGAATGGCTGGTGGGGTGGCTGCAGGGGAGGCCGGAGGTGATTCCGGAGGGTTTTGTTTGGGATGCGATGGCAAAGTGATGCCTGCAGTTTTCCTGCAACAGAATGTGTTGACGGTGCGTACCATTTTTTGTATCCTCTCTTTCGCTCCCTTCCATATGGGGGGTGGGAAGGGGGCAAACGTTTGCGGCGAGGTGGCAACACCGAAGCCCGCGGACGTGGCAGGTGCGACTGGCCATTTGGCTTCATTCGACCTGAATCGTTCTGATAGGGTGATGTTGAGTCACCCGGCTTATTCAAGCCCTTTGTCAGAGACGCCTGCCGACAATCCGGAATGAAGATCGCAGTGCTCGCCGGCCACCAGACAATCCGCCGGGCGGGTGCGAGAAGGTCTTCAGGGTGTTCGTCGGTCGGCAAAGCCACCCTCGTCCAGCATTCGCGACGCGTCTCGGCGCCTCGGATGTCCTCACCCCAAGAAGTGTGATCAAGTTCTGCTTTGGCAGGGCAAGAACACACGAGGACGACTGGTGATTTCGCCCAATCGATTGTCAGGGTTCTCGAACGCGACCCTTCCTTAGCGTTCGCACCGGACGGTGGATCCCCGGTTGTGTGGTATCGCAGCGTTCGCTGCACATGCAACCCTCCCTCCAGCCGTCCTCCGGAGTTCATATGAAGAAGAATCTCAAGGCCTTTACGCTGATCGAGCTGCTGGTGGTTATCGCCATCATCGCCCTCCTCATCGCCATCCTGCTCCCCGCCCTCGGTAAGGCGCGCGCTGCTGCTCGTCAGCTCAAGTGCTCCACCCAGGTTCGCGGCATCATGCAGGGCAACGTGATCTGGGCTCAGTCGAACGGCGACAAGTACCCCCTCCCCTCTGACCTCGACAAGAACAACAACACCGTCGCGACGACGACCCCCATCGAGGCGAAGGACAACAACAAGAACATCATGTCCATCCTGATCTACAACGGTTACATCCCCACTGAAATGGGTGTGACCCCCGCCGAAGCCAACGGCAACATCAAGGCCTACGAGGGTTACCAGTTCAACAGCCCCCAGCAGGCCGCTGCTTCTGACAAGTCTCTGGCCCTGTGGGACCCCGGCTTCCGCGCCATCACCAGCGATGCTGGCCAGGGTGTGAGCACGACGATCACCGCTGGTGGCGTTTCTTACGCCATCAACATCCCCTTTGCTGGTCGCAAGGCCCGCTGGGGTAACACCTTCACCGCCACCGAAGTTGCCGTCGGCAACCGCGGTCCGGTGTACGAAGCCAACGGCAGCGGCGCAACGCTGACCTGGAAGCTCAAGGCCGATGGCACCGGCACCGGCTCGAACAGCCTCCTGATTCACGGCAGCCGCACGACCTGGGAAGGCAACCTCGGCTTCAACGACAACCACGTTGACTACGTGACCAAGCCCGATCCCGAGGCCGTCACCTTCACCTTCACCGGCCTGGCTGCTGGTCAGCGCACCCAGCCCGACAACGTTTTCGTCAACGAGAACGATGGCACTCGCGTGGTCGACACCTCCCTCAACCAGACCAACGCCCTGATCAAGATGATCCCCTCGGGCGGCGTGACTGGCGCTAGCACCAACCTGACCGTCACCTTCTACCAGGACTAATTCCTGAGTTGATTGGTACATCGAGTTCTTTCCAACCCCCTGGCCATTGGCTGGGGGGTTGTGTTTTTGGGAGAGAGGCACTGGGCACTAGTGGGATGCGGAAAGGCAGAGAGGTAAGAGGGGGATCAAGTGGTGCGGGAAGTACCCGCACCGCTGGCGCGGTGCACAACCAAGTGCGTTGATCTTGTACGTGGGTGTGGCTGCGCCACTACCCCCGTCTATTCACCGATGCCGCTACGCGGCGTCAAATCCCCTCACGGAGGTACCCAACCTGACTATTCACCATTGCAGGTACGCGGCGGAAGCATGTATGACATCGCGTAGCGATGGTGGTGAATAGCCGTGGGCTGTCGCGCAGCGACGCCCACGGAGCACGTCCTCCTTTCGAGCTGTGCACCACGCAGTGGTGCAGTTGGCCCACCAGCACCGCTGGCGCGGTGCCGTGTTGATGGGTTGGGCGAGTTCCGGGGGTGGGGCTACGCCCCAACCCCCGTCTATTCACCATTGCCGCTACGCGGCAGAAGTTGCCGCAGATTGAGTTCGTGGGGTTGAGATGTTGCGGCAACCCACGTTCATCGACGGTTGCCGCTGCGCGACAGATGCGTGTGGTACATTCATCGTCATGGCCAACACGTTGACGAGCATTCTGATTCACATCACATTTTCGACGAAGAATCGTGAGCCGATGATTGCAGCCGACATTCGCGACGAGTTGTTTCAATACATGGGTGGCGTGTGCCGCGAGATGAAATGCGTGCTGGTGCATGCGGGCGGGGTGAGTGATCACGTTCATCTCCTGATTTCACTGGACAAGACTGTGTGTGTTTCGGATCTGATGATGCATGTGAAGCGGGCGAGTTCGGGGTGGATGAAGAACAGTCGGCCGGGGCAGCACCTGTTTGCGTGGCAGGATGGGTATTTCGCGTTTTCAGTTGGACATGATGATGTGGAGCGAGTGCGGGCGTATTTTGACGGGCAAGAAGAGCATCATGCGAGGGTTGATTTCAAGACAGAGATGGAAACGTTTTTGAAGAAGTATGGTGTGGCGTTTGATCCGAAGTATGTTTGGAACTGACCTGCACTCAGTGTGTTGAGTTCAGCGTGTGGTGCGGGGGCGGCGGCGTGACTGGAGTCGGGGTTGGAGGCGATTGAGGAGGATGCGTTGGGTGGATTCGAGGGCGGTGAGGGCGCGGGTGCAGTTTTGAGTGAGGGTGGCGAGGGTGTCGAAGCCGAGGCGTTCGGTGATGAGTTTGTTGTGGGCGTCGGCGAGTTGTTTGTCGCGTGTGAGTGCCGCGCGTCGCTCGAGAAGCCAGCAGCAGGCGATGAGGCCGGCTGCGCCGAAGTTGGTGAGGAGGGTGGGGTCCATGGGGGCTCCGGAGAATCGAGGTGTCGAGCGGAGGAGAGCAGGAGAGCAACTCGCTGCGCGGATCAGGTGGGGAGGAGTTTGCGGAAGGTGGCGGAGTAGGTGATGGAGCGGGTGCGGGCGCGATCGGTGGGGGCGAGTTCTTTGAAAGCGACGAAGTGGATGTCGGACCAGGTGTGGCCGTGGTCGTCGATGAGATCGGCGGCGGTGGGAGGGTGAGTGAGGAGCGCGGTGATGTTGTTGCGCAGCGTCCAGAGAGCAGATTCGGTGGAGGCGACGAGGCGGCCGGTGACGGTGATGACAAGCTCTTTGAGGCCGATGGGGAGAGAGGCGGGGTCGAGCGCGCCCTGGGAGATGAGTGGGATGAGGGTTTGTCCTTGATCGCCGATGGTGAAGCGATGAGGCCCGACGAAGATGGAGAGGCCGTTGAAGGTGGACATGACAGCACCTCAGAGGATGGTGATGGGGTCGGTGGCGCCATTGGTTGAGATGGCGATGAGGGAGATGGTGCGGGTGGCGCCTTTGGGATTGAGGGAATGGGTGCAGGAGCGGACGACGGTGGAGGCCTGGAGGGTGAGAGAGCCACTGTCGGAGTCGTTGGGTTTGGCGTGGATAGTGAGGGTGGCGGAGGAAGAGGGAAGGGGCGCGGCGAAGTCGGATGAGGTGAGATACTGAAGGATGGTGATGAGAACTTTCTGCTCGGGGATATCGGCGAAGGTGGGGTGTGGGCCTGCATCGGAGAAGTCGATGGCTTCGCGCGACGCGGTGCGATCGATGGAGATGGAGGAGACGCTAGAGAGGAGGAGAGAACCGAAGGTGACGCGAGTGGGGGATGAGAGGAACATGGCAAAATCTCCAGAAGGGAGGCATAAAACCGAAGAGTTCAACGCAGAGGCACAGAGACGCAGAGGTTGATCGGAGGAAGAAAGAGGAAGTGACGGAGTGGCAGAGTGAAGAGATGAGAATTGCAGATTTGAAATTCAGATTTGAAAAGAATCAGAAGCAGCAGAAGAAAAGCGTGAGAGACACACTGACCCCAAAGCGGGTCAGTGGCACGGAGAAGGGCATTGGGAAGGGAGTCAGGCGCGAGTGAGGTGGAATTGGGAGGGGGAGCGGGTGGTATCGGGGAGGCCATCGGAGTTGGTATCGAGTTGGGCGGAGATGAAGCGTGCCGCGCGTTCGAAGAGGAGCATGTAGACCGTTGCAGCGCGGGCGATGGAAGCGGAGGAGGGGAGGGTGAGAGAGGCGGCATCGGCGAGATGACGGAGAGTGAGGAGAGCGATGGGGCGGATGAGTGTGCGGGGATTGGTGATGTGGAGTTCGGTGAGGGTGCCGCTGGGAGGGGATGTGGAGGAGGGAGTGAGGCCGAGGGATGAGAGGATTTCGGATTCGGCGGCGGCGAGCTGGGGGGCGAAGGTGTGGATGGAGTAGGGGCGATCGGTGAGTGTGCCGATGGGGAGAGGAGAGCCGCTGGGTTCGGCACGGAGGCGGGAGATGGTGAGGGTGTTGGCGGAGGTGCGGGCGATGATCTCGTAGGAGATGTCGTCGATGGTGATAATGTGGCCGGGAGAGATGTTGGCGGCGGTGAAGGTGGAGTCTTGAGTTGATGCGGTGAGCGCGGTGGCACTGACGGAGCAGACGCCGGTGGAGAGGCGCTGGCCGAGCCAGGAGACGGAGCGGAGGAGGGAGGGATCGATGACGAGGAGGTCGCGGTCGGAGGTGAGCATGGGAGTTCCTTTTTGAAGGACTTTTCAACGCAGAGTCACAGAGACGCAGAGGACAATCGGAGGAAGACGAGAAGAGAGAGGAAGAGGTGCAGAAGAGAAATGGGCAAATAAGCGAGGAAGGAGAAAGGCGGGGTTCGTCCGCACAAAGTGCGGGCGGTGTAGAGAGGCGTTTTCCGGGGGCTGGATCGCCCAATCTTCGATTGGTCGCTCTGCGCACCCCGGCAATTCTCGTTCGCCCTACGGGCGAAGAGGGAACGGAAAGCCTTGCCGCGGACAGTGGCCTGCGGCAAGACTGAGAGTGATCAGGTGATGCTGAGGCCGCGGATCATGCCGTGGGCGAGTTCGTTGCGGAACTCGAGGGTGTATTCGCCCAGGAGTTGTCCACTGACGGAATCGCCGGTGGTGGCGAGGGGTTTGTAGTGGAAGGAGCGATTGGTGAGGGGGAGGACGTTGATGCGTGAGGAATCGAGGAGGAGGAGGGAATCAGCGGGCATCCAGCGTGAGACGACGACGCGGCAGACACCGAAATCGGATTCGTAGACGCTGACCATTTCACCGAGGCGTGCATCGGCGGGGGAGTAGGCGCGTGCGGTGCTGGCGATGAACTGGTTGATGCGGCGCTTTTGGAAGCCACCGACGACGATGGTGTCGACGGAGCCATTGGATTGCTCCCAGATATTGCGGAGGGCGGTGTTGACGAGGGTTTCGTTGAGGTCGGTGCCGCTGCCGCCACCGGAGGGGAAGCCGCCGGAGCCGGGAGTGAACTTGTTGGTGGTGATGTATTTGACGAGGCCATCCATGGTGCGGCGGACGGAGGAAGTGCCCTGGGGGTTGGTGCTGGCGGCGACGCCATTGATGATGCAGTTTTCGAGATCGCGAAGGAGTTCGCGGGCGCGTTCGGACTTTTGGTAGTCGAGCTCATCGGCGATACCGATTTTGCGTGCGGCCTGCATGGAGCCACTGACATCGACGGTTGCGGAGAAGATCTGGGTGTAGTTCTGTCGACGCTGACGAGTGGTGGCGCGGGCGGCGGAGGCGGGGGCGCCTTCGAGGGCGGCGTTGCCGATGATGTGGAGACGGCGGCCGTTGGTGAGGGTGAAGGCGGGGGATGAGCCGTAACGACGGATGACGGTGATGATGCTGGCGTTGATGGCGGTGACGAGGAGGACTTCGCTCGAGGTATCGGGGCGAACCAGATCACCAACCTGGAAGCGGGAGATATTGGCGACGGTGATGTCGGTGCAATCCTGACCGTTGGGGGAGAAGGTGGTCTGATTGACGGAATCGAAATTGGGGAGGAGGGTGTCTTCGATCCACTCGTGGACAGTGGATTGCGCGACGCGCTGAGGATCGCCGAGACGATCGAGGAGAGGAGTTTCATAGGGAGAGACGATGGAGATGATGTCGGAGATGTCTTCGGCGAGTTCGGGGAGAGTGGAGCCGGCATCGAAGGTGGATTTTCCGGTGTAAGGCATGGGGAGTCCTTTCAAGAGAGGCACTAGGCACTTGGCACTAGGCACTAGGCACTAGGGGAAAGAAAGACAGACAACGCAGAGGCGGGGAGAAATGGGGTCAATGAGGCGGTGAGGATCAGGAGTTGCGTTTCAGCCGCAGGTAGGAGAGGAGTGAGCGGCGGTCGTTGGTGGAGCGTGCGGCGTCGGCGAGATCGGAGAGGGAGGTTTGCGGTTGGCCGGTGAAGGGAGGATCGGGGGACATGGAGGAAGGGGGCGGCGATGTACGGAAGAGGTAGGGCTTGGTGCGCTGAAGTTGTTTGAGGGCTTCGGCGGAGGACTTGGCGCCTTTGGCGACGGCGTCTTTGATGAGGGTGCGGGTGATATCGGTGTCGATGGCGGCGCTGGTGAGGATGGTGCGATCGAGATCGGCATCGGCGCGAGATTCGGCGAGGGCGGTGTTGGCTTTGTTGAGATCCGCGCGGAGTTGATCGAGTTGTTTGGAGAGATCATCGATGCGGGCTTCGGCGCGGAGGGCGCGATCGCGCCATGCAGAGTCGTTGGGCTTTGGTGATGGAGCGTTGATGGGAGGCGGTGAGCCGCCACCACCTTCTTCGGGAAGGCCTTCGGGCATGGGAATCTCCTTGTGTGAGAGGTGAAGGAATCAGGCGACGACGTCGTCGCCGGGTGCGTAACCGAGTTCTTTCAAGAGGCGTTCGGTGGGAACGCCCAGGCGTTGCTTGATTTCAGCAGCGCGGAGGGCGGCTTCGGGATCGACGGGGAGTGGGTCGGACCAATCGACACGGGTGGTGCGTTGGTCGGGCGCGGTGGGGAGGAGGTGGTGGGCGTCGAGTGTGTCGAGGATGAGAGAGTTGAGTGTGGTGATGGCGTGGGCGTAGGCGACGCGTTTGCGGGCGGTTTTGCTGAGGACGCCCATGAGGGTGATGCGGAGGGCGTTGGCGCTGGAGAGGTTGCCGATTTTGGCCTTGACGACGCCGGTGGCAATGGGAGGGACGCCGGAGATTTTGTCGAGGGCATCGCGGAGTTCGTCGATGTGGGCGTTTTCGGAGGGGCTGGAGGAATCTCCACCGAATTCGGAGATGGAGGCATCGGGGTTGTCGGTGCTCCAGACGACGCCGGGAGAGACGGGGGATTTGTCGAAGCCGTGGAGGCCTTTGGCCAGATACATCTTGAAGGACTGCATAGTGACGCGCGATGCGCGATCGGAAAGTCGCGTGTTGAGTTCATCCTGGAGGGGGATGAGAGGTTCGACTTCGGAGAGACCTTCGTAGCGGAAGGGTTGCGAGGAGTTTTGGATGTGGACGACGGGGAGGGGAGAGTTTGGAATGAGAGAGGGGTGTGTTGCGCTGGCGCGGCCGGAGGTGAGAGAGAGGGAAGAGCCGGGGAGGATGAGTTCGCCGGTGAGTGAGGAATCGCGGGGGTGATCTCCCCAGGCGGCCTCCCCTTTGCGTCCGGTGGTTGAGAGCCGCAGTTGATTGAGCATCTCAATAAGCCGCGCGGGCGCGAAAGGAGAGGCCGAGCCGACGGAGGGAGGAGCGGAGACGAAGAGGGCATCGAGGGTGCGGTAATCGCGCGAGTTCAGGATGGGGACTGCGCGAGTGGGATCGACGAGCTCGATGCGGATGAGATCGAGGGCCTGGTCGAGGGAGTTGATGCGAGGAAGGGAAGGATCGATGCGGAGGACGAGATCGATGTGGCCGTAGATGTGAGCGAGGAGCGCGGCATCGTGAAGGAGCGCGGTGCCACCGGAGCGCTCCCAGATGGTGTCGAGAGTGGATTCGATGGTGCGAGCGGTGGGAAGATCTGTGGCGGCGGAGCGGAGGGAGATGGGTTTACCGAAGAGAAAATCGACCATGGTGTGAATGCGCCAGCCGATGTCATTTTCGATGACGGGTTCGCGGTGCGCGGCGTTGGCGGAGTTGATGCGGGGCGGGAGGGAGCATTGCTGCGCCAGGGAGTACCAGCGATGCTGAGAGGTGGAATTGGGCGTGAGGGGATTGCGGTAGTAGGAGTGGAGTTTGCGGAAGAGTGGGAGGCGCTGGGTGTTGTGAGTGGTGAGTGCCGCGGAGAGGCGGAGGCGGAGTGGTTCGTTAAGGGGCATGGGAAACTCCAAAGGTGGGACACAAGTGCGTCTTTACCCATGGAGTTGAGCGACGCGTTTGCGCGCGCAAACGTGTCGCACGGGGGTCGCGAAAAGTGGTGGATACGCCTTATGGGATAAGGACTTATGACTTTTTTCTGGGGTGGTCCGGTAACGTGATTTTCGTGACCGGGTTTGCGCGCGCAAATGCGTCGCTCTTAACAAATCGTTCGGGTTGGTGGAGCGCGATCAGGCGTTGCGAAGGCGGGAGAGGGTGTGGTGCAGAAGCGCGAGGTAGCAGAGGGCAAGGGCCCAGGAGATGCCGCCGACGGAGCGCCACTTCTCGACGGCGTCTTTGAAGTACTCACCACCGGGGGGGAGGATGAGGGCGAGAAAGAGGATGAGGGTGGAGAAGAAAAGCAAGGCGCTAGGCACTAGGCGCTTGGCACCAGGGTCGGAAGCAGAAGAAAGAGATTTGAGATTTGAGATTTCAGATTTGAAAAACGAGGAACCAAGAACACCGGCCTGGAGACGGGTGCCACCCAAGACAGAGCCACGCAACAGAAGCAGCGCGGCGATGAGGATGAACATGGGGAGGAGGAGGACCAGGTGCCGCGGATTGGTCTGCGGACCGAAGCAGAGGACGGTGGCGAGGAGGCCACTGAACTCGGTGGCGATCAGGAGTGGTGAAGAGTGGGCGGGGTGAGGAGGATTCCAGGGAAGAGTGAAGAGGGGGATGCGGGCAGTGCGGTAGAGAAGGAGAGCGGAAGTGACGAAAGCCGCGGCGGCGAGAGAGATGAGGGAGAGCGTGAGGGGATCGGTGAGGGGCTTACTGGTGAAGCGGGAGATGGCGCTGGGGATGCTGATGGAGCGGATGTCGGCGAGACCTGCGATGCGGGCGGTGGATTGGCCGGGGGTGGTGGGAGCGATCGTGTTGGGATCGCGTTCACGGGCATCGGTGATTTCCGATTCGTGGCTGACCATGCGGGTGAGGCCGCCGAAGGCCTTGGCGAGGTAGCGGGAGTTGGTTTCTGTGCCGAGGGTTGTGGCGGGGAGGAGTGCCCAGAGCGCGCTGAAGAGGAGAGAGAACGCCGCGGCTTTGTAGTTGCGACGGAGGAGGAAGTAGGGGACGGCGATGAGTGTGATGTATTTGATGTTGGCTGTGAAGCCGAGGATGAGGCCAGCGAGCGCGGGGCGACGCTCCATGAAGATGAGGACGAGGAGCCAGAGGGCAGCGATGAGGAGATTGCACTGACCCATGACGATGTCGGCGCGGGTTTTGTCGGCGATGAGGATGAGCCCGGCTGAAGCGACGAGGAGTGCGGTGGGTGAGAAGGTGGGGAGTGTTGAGCCAATGACGCGGCGGAGGACATCGCGCGAGGCAAGGAGAGCGGTGAAGAGGAGAAGGGAGAGGTTGAGCGCTATCCAGAGAAGGGCGGCGTGGTGATCGGCGAGACGTGAGAGGGGAACGAGGAGCCAAGCCAGGAGGGGTGGATAGATGTAGCCGAGGGAACCGGCGGAATAGAGGTCTGTGCCCATGTCGAGGGCACGGGCCCCGGCGAGGAACTCGGCGAAATCCTTGAGTTTGCCATCGTTGATGGCGCGGATGGTGGAGCCCGCCGACCAGATGGCGATGCCCAGGAGGATGGCGGCGGAGATGGAGCCGAGGATGCGGGATGAGCGGGGGTTGAAGGGCACAGGCGTGGACTATACAAGAGCGAGTGGTGAACCGGGAACTCGCGTGACAGTACACTGAGAGTGTGAGAGCGAGTCATATTTGTCCACGGTGCGGGAGCGAGCTGGCGAAAGTGCGTGGCGAGTGGTGTGATGGTGTCGCGCGGCAGGTGGTGCGGTGTGGGTGTGGGTATGTGGTGGCGAGGGGGGAGGCGAGAAGGAAACAGATCAGAGAGGTGACGCGACCGGTGTTGGCGGTGGCGCTGCTGGTGGGAACGCTTTTGGTGTGGGCGGGTGGAATCGTGGCGTGTGCAACGGGGGCGTTTTTTGGGAGTATCGAGTTGTACTCGACGTTGCGGCACGGCGGCGGATTGAGCGCGTGGACGGCTCCATTGGCGCTCTTTGCGATTGGTGGGTGTGGCGCGGCGGTGGTGGGGGCGTGGATGCGGGTGGTGCGCGAGGATGGGGCAGATTGGAAGCGATGGGGAGTTTTTGTGGTGCTGGCGCTGGCGTGGCTGGGAGGGGAACTGGCACTGGCCAAGGGAGTGGGGGACATGGTGAGTGGGCGGAATCTTGCGGGTGCGTTGCCATGGTTGTGGGTGCCGGTGCCCGTGCTGGCGTTGATGTGGTGGGTGGGGGCGGCAATCGGAGCACTGGGGCGGTGGATGCAGGGGTTGGCTCGCAGCGTGTTGTGGAGGCGACGTTTGCAGAGGGCGCGGCACATGCGGCCAATGCGCGTGTGATGAGCGTGTCATGGGTGTGTCGTGGGCGAGCGGAGCGCACGTAAGACGGAATAGGAATGAACATGAGTGAGCGCGGCAATCAGGATGAACGGGTGTCGAAGATCGGAGGCGATCGGTTGTGCTCGGGGTGCGGGTTCAATCTGTTTGGGCAACCGGTGAAGCGTGATGCGGGAACGGGATTGATGTTGTCGCGGTGTCCGGAATGTGGTGCGGCGGCATCGCTGCAGGAGTATCCGGGGCCATTTCGAGCGTTGAAATGGCTGACGGGGGCGTTGATTGCGTTGTGGCTATTCGTGCTTCTGGGAATGGTGGCAGGAACCGTGGGGGTGATCACGGGGTCGGCGGTTGCCATGCGCGAGGTGACGATCGAAGAGACGAGCGTGGAGATTGGCAAGCAGCACGCCAAGTGGTTTGTCGAGACCAAGCAGGAGCAGGAACTGCAGAAGCAGGTCGCTGCGGGGACGATGACGCAGGCGGCCAGGCAGCAGATTGTGCAGCAGGTGCAGGGTGGCGGATGGGGATGGGCGCAGGTGACGGATTCGTGGTGGGATGGGGTGGATCAGCAAGGCATGATCTCGTGGCCGTGGACTGGCGATCGAGAGAAGAAGGTGATGTCGGCGTATATGGGAGTGATGCTGATCATCGGGGTGTGGATGTGTGGTGTGCTGCTGGCGACGGCGATGCCCGGTGTGCGCGGGGTGCGGCGCGTGGTGCTGGTGTTGATCGTGTGTGGTGTAGCCTGCGCGATCTTTGAAATGGTGGTGCTGACATCGAGCGTGCGGGGATGGAAGCCAGCGGGGGGATATACGTCGACGCGGGAGCTGGCGTATCAGATCGTGCCGCAGATGGTGGGATTTGCAATGATTGCGGGGTTAAGCGGGGTTCTGGCGGTAGGGGTGTGCACCGGGCGGAGTGTGTCGCGTTGGGTGATTCGGGGGGTGCTGCCGCAGCGCTTGGCGGCACAGTTGCATGTGCTGTGGGAGGCGGATGGGTTGATTTTCCGCAGGAAATAGGTGATGGTGGTGTAAACCCCACCATTTGATGAGTGGTTTTGCACGAATAACAGTCAGCGGGCAGCGCGAGTGGCGAGCATGACGGCGGCGGTGATGAGGGCGAAGATCAGCACAGCGACGCGGAAGGCATTGTCTTTGTATGCCAGTTCGGTGGGGTCGTCGTATTTGCCACGTTCCATCTGCACGATGGTGCGGAGTAGTGCATAGGTGGCAGGGAGCATGGTGAGCCAGAGAAGATTGAAGCCCCAGCCGGCGTAATGGATGGTGCCTTGTTCAGCGCGGGATTGGACGTAACCGGCGTAAGTGACCAAACAAGCAACGGCTGTGACGACGACGGCCATGCGGAGAAAGTCGATGGTGTAGATGCCCAGCACGCCGCGAACGCTGGCGGCAGCGTCGCCCAGGGAGCGAAGTTCGCCCAATCGCTTGCCCAGCGCGAGGAACATGGAGACAAAGAAGGTGCAATTCAGCAACCAGGAGCTGGGCTCGACTCCTGCGGCGGCACAGCCACCGAGTACGCGAATGACAAAACCCAGGGAGAGAGAAAGGACATCGAGTATGACCAAGTGCTTGATGCGGATGGAGTAGATGAGAGTGTTGAAGATGTAGGCAGCGACGAGAAGGGCGGTCCAGATGCTGCTCTGGAGTGAGGAGGTCGCGGCGGGGTTGATGAATGAGATCGCGGGCGCGAGGGCGGCAAACGCGGCGAGGAGAAAGAGGATGAACGCAAAACCGATGGCCGTGGCAGGAGTGATACTGCCACTGGCGAGGGGGCGTTTGGACTTGCGAGGGTGCTGGCGGTCGGCCTCGATGTCGCGCAGGTCATTGATGATGTAGCAGCCACTGGAGGCAAAGCCGAAAGCCAGGAATGCGCAGGCGACGTTGAGCCAATGGATGGTGGGGTGCTTGGCGGGATCAGCCAGGGCGTAGAGGGGCCCGATGAGGACGAATACGCCTTTGGCCCATTGCGCGGGGCGGGCGAGTTTGATGAGGTTGAAGGCAGGCGAAGGCACGGATGAAGGTTATCGACCAAATCCGGGGGGGTTCCCGAGTGATTGGGGGAGGAGCGATCCGCAAGTTTTTGTTTGAGGCGCGATCCAGACAGAATGGACGGGTGAAGGGGTATGTGAATCGCAACAGGTTTGCACCCACCGATGGCGGATGGAGGTCCGGGATCGGGAGTGGTGAGCTGGGTCAGAGTGCGTGCGCACGTGGCCGGGCTATCGGTGCGCCTGATGGGGTTTGGAAATACGGAAAAGGAGAAGGAAAGATGAAGAAGGCATTTGTGTTGGTGGCGCTGGCTGGTATGGTGAGCATTGCATCGGCCGAGGGGATCGTGGGCCTGACCCTGAACAATGAACTGGTGCGGTTTGATTCGGCCTCGCCGAATGCAACCTTTGGCACCGTCGCGGTCAGCGGCTTGCAGGCTGGCGAGCGCCTGCTGGGGATCGATTTCCGTCCGGCGACGGGTCAGCTGTTCGGCATCGGCAGCGACAGCCGCCTTTACAAAGTGAACGTTGTGACGGGTGTCGCGACGCAGGTAGGCAGTGGTCAGTTCTCGACACTGCTGACGGCCAACAACTATGGCTTTGACTTCAACCCCACGGTGGATCGCATTCGCGTGGTGGGAAGCAATGGCCAGAACCTGCGCCTGAACCCGATCACGGGTGGCGTGGCTGCGGTGGATGGGACGATCGTGTATGCGGCTGGTGATACCAACGCGAACGTGACCCCGTCGGTGGTGGGAAGCGCGTACACCAACAACTTCAACGGCGCATCCTCAACCACGCTGTACAACATTGATCTGGCGACCGGCGCGCTGGTGACGCAGATTCCGCCGAATAACGGTGTGTTGAACACGGTGGGCATGCTTGGCGCCGCGTTTGACGTGAACACTGGGTTTGATATCTCCAGCCAGACTGGTGTGGCGTTTGCCTCACTGAATTCTGGCGGCTTGACTCGCCTCTACACCATCAATCTGGCCACGGGCGCGGCGACGTTGGTGGGCACTGTGGGTGCTGGTCTGAGCGATATCTCGGTGTTCATCCCGACGGCTCCGTCGGTGGCAGCGCTGGGTTTGGGTGGGGTTGTGGCGCTGCGTCGTCGGCGCTGAGTGAAACACTCACGAAGTGGCTTCTCTCCAATTCGTACGCCGCCCGGTCCTTCCCAGGGGATCGGGCGGCGGTGTTTTTGCCCTGCCTAAGGGTGATGCGAGGGGAGGGGTGCGGTGCTAGATTGTGGGTATGGCAGATGAGACGGGGCGAAGTGAAGAGGGTGTTGAAGGAAGTGCCGCCGGCGAAGGTGACTCGGTTGACTTCGACCCCACATCGCCTCGCTCTATGTGGCCCGGCCTGTTGGACGCCCTGACCGGGGTGGGCTATGCGCTTTTGGCTCTCTTTGTCGGCGAGTTTCTGGGCCCGGCTGGCCGTGCGGGATTTGATGCTCTCAATTACCACGTTCCGACGATCGTGCGGTTTGCCGATCAAATGCCTCGTCCGGATTTGAGTGACTATCTCTCGGCAACGACGCCAGGATACCACTTGCTCATGGCGGTTTGCGGATTCACTGGCGCGACAAGTATCGGGGCTGCGGCAATTGGCGTGGTGCTCTTGCAAGTGACTTTTACCGGGTTGTTTGGGAGGATTTCGAAGTATCGGGTGTTTCTTGAATCTCGTGGAGACGCCCAGGCGACGGACCCATCGGTTGGGCTGTCCTGGTTGTGTAGATTGTGCATCACCGCTCCGCTTCTCGCGAGCGTATATGTCTTCACGAGTTCTGCGTGGTCGCTGCCCGACAATCTGGCGTGGGCAGGGGTTGTGGCGGTTCTCGTAACTGCTATCCACTTCCGACAATCCGCTGTGGTGTACGTTTTCGCGGCAGTGTTTTTGGCCCTGCTGGTTTTCGTTCGTCAGATCCACCTCTGGGCCGCAGCACCGCTCGTTGTGGCTGCATGGATGAGCGCGGGTATTCAAAGCGGCTTGCCTGTGCGACTGAATCAATCGCACGAGGCGGGTTGGACGTGGCGCGATCTTTTGTTCACGCAACTGGATCGACGCATCAAGCGAGCCGCGATGGCTGTGCTTTGCACATTGCCCGCATTTGCCCTCGTGGGATTCTTCGTTCATCTGTGGGGCGGACTCACGCCGCCGACGTTTCAGGGTCAGTATCCGGTGGATATGAGTAAGCCGCCACTTTTGCGGCTGATCAATGCGCCCGCCGCGCCCGCGTTTGTGCTCGCATTGTTTGGAGTGTTTGGCTCGTTCTTCGCGGCGTGGTGGGGGCCAGCGGCTATTCGTGGCTTGAAGCATTCGCGCGGGCGAGTGGTGTTGATCGCAGGTGCTGTTTTTGGATTACTCGCGGCAGTGATTCCGGCGACAACGTATTCGATGGCAGAGGGCCGATGGAGCGGACTCTGGAACATCGCGGCGAAGTTGCCGACGGTCGGGCATACATCACTGTTGATCGCGGCGTGCTCGATATTGGGGGGTGTGATTGTCGCAGCGATGATGTTGGGGATGCGGGTGAATCAGGCGGCGGTGTTGCTGACGAGCATCGCGGGGTTTGCCGCGGCACAGATGGCGAGCTTTCAATTGTGGCAGCGCTACAACGAGCCGTTTGTGTTGATTGTGCTGATCCTGTGCTGCGGGCCACTGTTGAGCACGCAGGATGTGACTGAGCCGGCGCGACCACTGAGCGCGAAGTGGTGGTGGAGGTTGCGGATCGCCGGGCCGCTTGTACTCGCGTTGCTCTTGGGGGCGGTGACGGTAAATGAGCTAAGGAAGGCAACGCCGCAACCGGTATTGAATTTGGAGCCGGGGACAGAGCGGACCAAGGAGTTCCTGCGGACAGGGAAGATTGAAGAGAAGTGACGGCGGTTTCCTTGCGACTCGATGCTGGAAGTTGGGTGCTGTTTGGGCTGCGGGTGCATTTGCGGCGCACCAACACACAATCCGCACTTGGCCGTACTTTGGTTTGGTGATTTCTGAGCCGATACAAGGTGTAGCGACTGCACGGGATGCCCCCGGAATCGGGGGCTGATCACTGCCGCAGCGCGAACCGCCTCCGGCGGCGTTCGTATCGTTGCCTCCCTCGATTCTCATCACAGGAACAAGAACATGGCCACTGCTCGCTCGAAGGTTGCTCTCATCACCGGTATCACTGGCCAGGACGGCTCGTATCTTGCCGAGTTTCTGATCGCCAAGGGGTATCAGGTGCACGGCATCATCCGCCGCTCTTCGAGCTTTAACACTGGCCGCATCGACCACATTTATCTTGATCCGCACGTCAAGGGTGGCAATCTGAAGTTGCATTACGGCGACCTGTGCGATTCCAATTCGCTGCAGCGGATTCTGGATCAGGCCAACCCCAGCGAGGTGTACAACCTCGGTGCCCAGTCGCACGTGCGCGTGTCGTTTGACATGCCGATCTACACGGCAGAGACGGTGTCAATGGGCGCGCTGAAACTGCTCGAGGCCGTTCGCGAGCATCAGCAGCGCACAAAGACCGAAGTGAGGTATTACCAGGCCTCCAGCTCTGAGCAGTATGGCCTGGTACAGGAAGTGCCCCAGAAAGAAACCACGCCTTTCTATCCCCGTTCGCCGTACGCCTGTGCGAAGTTGATGGCTCACTGGGCGACGGTGAATTATCGCGAGAGTTACGGCATGCACGCATCCTGTGGCATCCTTTTCAACCACGAATCACCCCGCCGCGGCGAGACGTTTGTGACCCGCAAGATCACCCGCGCCGTCGGCCGCATCAAGATGGGTCTGCAGGACAAGGTCTTCCTGGGCAATCTTGACAGCAAGCGCGACTGGGGCTTTGCCGGCGACTATGTGAAGATGATGTGGATGATGCTGCAGCAGGAGAAGGCGGATGATTACGTCGTCGCCACCGGCCGCACCATCACGGTGCGCGAGTTTGCTGAGATGGCCTTCCGCCATGCAGGTCTTGATTTCCAAAAGCACGTGCAGTTTGACCCGCGCTACCTGCGTCCGGCCGAGGTGGATCTCTTGTTGGGCGACCCCTCCAAGGCGATGAACAAGCTTGGTTGGAAGCCCGAAACCAGCGTCGAGCAGCTCGCGGCGATGATGGTGGACCACGACACCGAACTGGCTTCGCGTGAAAAGACCCTGCGCGATGCCGGGCACGCCATGCCGGCATTTGCCGGGCATGATCAGTGAGTTTGCGGCGAATCGGGCCGCTTGACTGATTCTGTATGATGCTCTGATGAGAGCACTTCTGCCGCAGCGGGGTGACTGGTCACTCTGTTGCTTGAGTGTGTGTGTTATGGCGTTCGTCGCCCGCGCGCAGCCGTGCGCACCGGCCTGGATTGCCGGTGATCCGATTCCTGGCGTACACGGAAAGGTCTGGGGCACTTGTCTCTGGGATCGTGATGGTTCCGGACCCGGTCAGCCGCTGGTTGTAGCGGTGGGAGAATTCAATATTGCGGGCGATCAGTTTGCCGCCAACGTAGCAACTTTTGATCTGGCGACCCAGCGTTGGTCGCGTTGCCGTGATGGAGTAAATGCCAAGGCGCGAGCGTGTACATCGATTCGCAATGCCGCGGGGGGCGAAGACCTCGTCGTTGGTGGTGATTTTTCAATGGCGGGAGGCGTGGCGGTTCAGCATCTGGCGCGGTTTGACGGCTCGCGCTGGCATGATGTTGGTGGCGGGGTGAATGGTGTGGTTCGCGCGCTGGCTTCGATACCGACAAGCAGCACCACAAGTCTGCTATGTGTCGGCGGAGCCTTCACCGCTTCGAGTAGCGTGCCGTCACCGTACCTGGCTACTTGGGACGGGACCTCTTGGGGTAGTCTGGTTTCGGGTTTGAGAGATGAAGTAAATGCGCTTTCAATCGCCGTGAATGCGACGGGCTCGCCTGATCTTGTGATAGCCGGACGATTCTTTGTGCGCGGTGGACTAATGGTGTGTGGGTCAGCCTGCCGCAGGTCCCGTTTTATCCATCACCAACCGGGCTTGCGGCAATCGGTTGGCCTCGAACCGGTGGCGGCTATGACCTCATCGCGGGAGCAGAACAAACTAATATTTTCAACATGACCGACTATTACACGATGTACTGGTCAGGGAGCAGTTGGTCATTCCTGCACGGTCCATCCGGTCGTCTGAACTACTCACACTTTGCTTTTGGAACAGCTCGACAAGCCGCCGGCAGGCCCGCTCTGTTTACAACGATCAGATCCGGTCCGGGAGCTGGCGTTTACGTAGAGAATGGCGCAGGGTGGTCTCAAACTCTGGGCGTGGAAGCCTCCTGCTTCTTGGCCCTACCGGTTTCACCTGTTGTGGACGACTTAATCATCGGCGGATTGTTTCGGGCACTAGGCGGTAACTCAGTTCTGCGGTTGAGTGGCAACTCCTGGTCTCCAATGGGAAGCGGACTTGAACGACCCGTGACTCAGCTGGCTCGGATGAGAGACGCTTCCGGTTCGCGGCGAGTGGTTGCTGCGGGATCGTTCACGATTCCTGGGCAGGGAACCTCGCGGCTTGCGTATCAAAGTCGGAGTTCTTGGATATGGCTTGGCGGACCTGTCAATCGCGAGGTTCGTGACATGCTGGTTTTGCCGCAGGCGAGTGGACCCGATCACCTTTTGATCGCAGGTGACTTCACTTCGATCGGAGGAGCGCTAATCGCTCATCTTGCAAAGTGGGATGGCACATCGTGGTCTTCATTTGGAACGGGTGCCTTCATTGGCGGCGGACCTGTTTGTATGACCTTGCATCCGAATGGATCGGGTGGAGAGGATCTGGTCGTTGGCGGGACTTTCACATCCATCGGGGGTGTTGCGGCAACGCGGATCGCCAAGTGGGATGGAACGCAGTGGCACACACTCGGCGACGGGTTTAGCTACTCCAATACCAATCCCGCGCCCGTTGTGAAAGCGGTTGCAAGTGTACCGCGTATCGGTGGCGGTGCAGATCTTTATGCCGGCGGCAATTTCGACCAAACCGGTACCACACCTCGATCAAGCATCTGCCGCTGGAACGGAACCTCGTGGGACGATCTGGGGGGCGGCTTAGGCGGACCCAGGTTTCCGTTCTCCGGGTACGGGCCCCCAATCTACTGTAACTTTGTCACGGCGCTTGATGTCGTGCCGCGACGAGGCGGAGGTGCAGACTTGGTTGTTGGTGGGTGTTTTGATTCAGCGGGAGGTATGCCAGTGTTGCGAATTGCCCGCTGGGATGGCAATGCCTGGCATCCGATGGGTTCCGGGCTTGGAAGACGAAGCGAGGGCATTTTCGCGGCTCCTGTCGCGCTAACTCATATGCCAAACATGCTCGCGGGCTGGGACGTGTTTGCCGGCGGAGGATTTGTCACGGCAGGCGGAAACCCCGCAAAGCGCATCGCGAGGTGGGATGGCGCGCAATGGCATCATGTTGATGGGGGATTGGATGGTGAAGTTGCAGACTTACTCGTTGTGCCCGGCACCAACGGCCGCTCCGAGTTGTACGCCGCAGGAGACTTTGTGCAAGCGGGTTCGGTGATTTCGTGCCGCATCGCGATTGCCAATTGTCCCACTCCTATGTGTAAGACCGATATCAATGGGGACATGCAAGTGGATTTTTTCGACTATGTGGCCTTTCTTTCCGCGTTTGCCGAACAGGCCGATATCGCTGATTTCAACGAGGATTTCACGGTTGACTTTTTTGATTATCTGGACTTCGCTGCAGGGTTTTCCCAAGGGTGCTGAAGAGAGGTTTACATGAACACAAAGACACTGCTTGCATGGTCCGTGACCGCCCAACTGCTTGCCACATCCCCTGCTCTTGCTCAAACCGCATCACTGCGCTGGGAAGCTCGGTTCCCGGGTGGCCCGTGGCAAAGTGGCGCCATCGCCTCCGCCGCTCAACAGGCGATTGAGGTTCGCCTCGTCGCTTCTTGGGATGTGCCCGGGAGCACGGGTGCAGCGTGGTTATACATGGATGCGCTTGTCAAGGATGCGGCAAACGACGACAGCGCGGTGAACCCGGTGCGTGTGCCGCCATTCAACGCCCGTCCACAGACGATCTCGGCGCGACGCGTCGCGCAAGGCATCAAGATCGACGACAATGCTGATCTTGGCGAAGCGGGGGCCAATCCTTCGTCGCTCATCCTTCTGCAGCTGCGTTCAGAGATCAGCGGCACCAACTACAGCACCAGCAATCCCGTCACGCTTCTCACTTTCCAGTTGCAGGTCGGCAGCGAAGCAGGAATCCGCCGCGTGACGTGCGCGTGGCCGTCGAACGTGACGAACGACCCAGTGCATCGCAACCTGCGCGTGTACACCACGCCGCAGGGTGCCAATACCCAGCCCTTCACGCAGCCGTGCGATCTGACCATTTATGTCGGCGGCGGTCCCGGACCCGGACCCTGCTATTTTGCGGACTTCAATCGCGATGAAGTGGTTGATTTCTTTGATTATCTCGATTTCGTCGCCGACTTCTCATCCGCGATGCCGAGCGCTGATGTGAACTACGACTGTGAGATCGATTTCTTTGATTATCTGGATTATCTGGAGTACTTCAGCGGGTGCTGATCGAGTACGCGGCGATCACGGAAAGAGCGGCACAAGTTTGCCAAAGAGGCCCTGTATCTCCTGCTCTGGGCCAGCGGCGAAGTAGAGGTGGTTCTTGTAGCCGAGGGTTTCGCCGTTGCCCCAGGTGAGGCCCCAGAGGCCGTCGAGTTCGATGGGCTCACCCTTCTGATCGCGCAAGGTGTCGACGTAGGCTCCGGAGACAAGGTCGTACGCGAGAATGCGTCCGTCGCCAAAGTTGCCGACCAAGAGGTGGTTGGAGAGAGCACCAAAGTCCTGAGGCGCAATCGCGAGCCCCCACGGCGCATTCAGTTGGATGGAGTGCTGCAGGGAGCGGATAAGGCGGCCTTCTTCGTCAAAGACTGACAGGTAACCGTAACCGGGGTAGGCCTCCGCATCGCCGGGTTCGTTGGCGATGCGAGCCCACGCGGCGTATATCTTGCCTTCGTGCCACCAGAGATTGAAGATGGCGTAGCCATCACCGACGGCAGGATCTTTGAAATCTCCGGCGAGGGTGACGGGTTTCCATCCACCATCGAATACGTCGACGACGGATGTGTTCATGCAGCAGGCGTAAATGCGGCTGCCAGAAGTTTTTTCGGTTGCGGCGAGTCCGACGTACATGCGCCCCTCGCCGCCACGATCGATGACTTTCACTCCCTTTTCCTGACCGTTGGTCCAGCCATAGATGGTGCCATCGAGGGCGACGAAGATGAATTTGCTGGAGCCCTTCACCTTGCCATCGTCGACGGGGTATTCGGTGGTGGCAAAGCCGCTGTACACCATACCTGTGGGCTGTGAGAATGTCTCGTTTTTCTCGTGCAGTGCGCCGACGGGGAGGTGAACGACTTCGAGTTCATCCTGGCCGAAGGGGTGCCCTGGCGCATCACCGATGTAGGTGGTCGTGGTGCCGGTGCCGGTGTTGGTGATCCACCAGTGGCCACCCTTGCCCGGCGGGCGAATCGCGATCCCCCACGCATCGACCATGAGTTCATCCACGATCAGGGGGTTGTCTGACTCGCGGGTAGAGACCAGCGGCACCATGATGTAGGCGTTGCGGTAATCCTTGCGTGCGGGGAGTTCTGGTTGGATCCAGCGCTTGTCGCGCACTTCGAGGGGGTCAGGGATCTTGTAGACCTGCGCGGAGACCAGTGATGCGGCGTGCGTGGCGAGGGCGACACCCAGTGCGATGGTGATGTGTTGCTTGTTCATGGTGCGACGCTAGCGATGCGATGTTTTGTTCGTGTCGTTTTCTGATGAGGTTCGCGTGAAGGTCTTGCAAAGACGATGGGGAGGAATGAGTGCGCGGGAAATCCCTGTGAGAGAGAACCTTCGCACGGTCTTGAATCGCCGCTAACACATCCGCGCTCCGAAGTGGATTCACTCTGGCCAATTGAAGTGGCATCTCGATGCGCAGGTTCTGGTGGACCTTCGCGTTCAAGATCGCACCGGGTTCCGGTTCACCCATTTGGACCCAGGGAGATTGAATATGAAGCGTTCCTGTCTTTCCGCTCTTGCACTGTTGGCGCTCGCTGGCTCATTGGCTTCGGCACAGGTCACCGGCCCCAACGCTGGCGCCCCGCCGTACATGCTTCCGAGCGATGGCTCCTCGGGAACGATCTTCGTCTCCATCGCCACCAATGGCCGCGGCGGGGCGAACGTTGATCCGGACATCACCTATCCCAAACTGGGCGGCGGCGTGTATCGCCTGTGGGGCCTTGTGGATGGTGCCGGCGCGTTCCGTGATGCGGATGACTTGGCGAACAACACCTTCTCATTCCTGGTCAATCACGAAGTCGGCTCGGGCTCGGGCGGAGTGAAGGGCCACGGGGCTAACGGCACGACGGTGTCTCTCTGGAAGATTAAGGCAGATGCCACCGACCTTCAGGTGATTGGCGGCAAGGACCTGATGACCAACGTGTTGCTGTGGGATACGACCACGAACGCGTATGTTGCCGGCTCGCCGTCGCTCGGTCGCTTCTGCGCTGCTGAATTGGCCGCGCCCAGTGCTTTCCGCTTCGGTTCACTCGGTACGGATGAGCGGATCTTCCTGAACGGTGAAGAGACGGGCGCCAACGGCCGCGCCTTTGCTCACATCGCCACCGGCCCGAACGCCGGCACGACGTACGAACTCCCCAGCCACGGTGACTACTCCTGGGAAAACAACGTTGCTTCACCCTTCCCCCAAGCCAAGACGGTGGTGATCGGCGCTGATGACTCGACCCCCGGCAACGTCTTTGTGTTTGTGGGCAATAAGCAGTCGACCGGCACCGAGATCGAGCGTGCGGGCCTCACCGGCGGCACGGTGTACGCGATCGGTATGAGCGGCACGACGGTCAACGGCAGCGGCCAGAACGAAGAGAGCGCGACCAACATCCTGGGTAATGCGGTCTCCGGCCCAGTGGCCAGCAAGGCATTCACCATGATCAACATGGGTGACCTGACCAACGTGTCGGGCGCAACCCTGCAGAGCAGCGCGGACGCACAGGGTCAGATGAACTTCAACCGCCCCGAAGACCTCTGCTGGGATACTCGAAATCCCAACGTGGCTTACTTCCTTACCACTGCGTCTTTCAACGGCAACAGCCGCCTGTGGAAGATGGAGTTCACCGACATCACCCTGCCCCAGTTGGGCGGCACCATCACCATGCTGCTGGATGGCAACGACATTACCACGGCCTCGGGTGGATTCACTTCCGCCACCGGCGCGACACAGCTGAAGATGATGGACAACATCGGCATAACCCGCGGCGGCATCCTGCTCATCCAGGAAGACCCCGGCAACAACGCTCGTCTCGCTCGCATGTGGGCCTACGACATCTACGCAGACTCGGTTGTTGAAGTCGGTATCTCCAGCTCCAACTACTTTGTCACCGGCGCGCCCAGCTTCCTCACCCAGGACGAAGAGACCTCCGGCGTGCTCGAGGCGTGGGACATCCTCGGTCCCGGTTGGACTCTGCTGGACATGCAGGCCCACTACAGCATCACCGCCAACGGCCTCTCTGAAGGTGGTCAGTTGCTCGCGGCTTACATCCCCGCAGCCAAGCGCCTGTGCCAGGTCGACATCAACAGCGATTCGATCGTCGACTTCTTTGACTACCTGGATTTCGTTTCCGCCTTCAGCAGCAACGCCCGCTTCGCTGACTTCAACCTCGACGGCGTGATCGACTTCTTTGACTACCTGGATTTCGTTGCCGCTTTCAGCACTGGCTGCTGATCGATCACCACTTCACGCGGCCACTCCACCGCGACATCTGTTTGACTTGGAGACGCCTGCCGCCCGAAGCCGCCATCGCTTCGGGCGGCGGGTTTTTTCTCACACTCTCATCACAGTTCGAGACAACCTGCCCGCCGGACCCGGCAAGGCCTGACACACTTCGCGCACCACGCCAGCCAAGGCCACGCGGCACAGCGCGGCATAGGCCACCGCAAACACACCGCCCACAACCATGATCCGTATCACATCCACGCACCGTTCGCGCCATGCAGGATTGTGAATCACTCCAAACCACACACTCAGTCGCTCTGGCAGGTCGCCGTAGTAATCCGCGCTGATGGCAAGTCCAGCCGCGACACACGCCAGCAACCATGCCGGGAACATGCCCTTGAAGACCTCGCCCCAACCGATACCCAGGGGCTTGAGCGAAATCCCCGTGCACAAGACGCGCGTCACCAGCAACGATCCACCCGTCCACCATGCCACACCTTCAACAGTGCCGTGCAACAAAGCTCCAAGCGTTCCGCAGCCGACGACACCCACGCCTTCGATCGCTGTCAGCCAGGCAAGCTTCTTGAACTTGCCTTGCGCCATCAGCACCGCAGCAGAGAGGCCGAAGGTGACTCGAAAAGCAAAGAAGAGGCCCAGAATCATCACTGCAACAACCGCGCCGCTCCACTTTCCCTGCCAGAGCAGACGCTCAAGCGGTTCCATCACGCACGCGATGCCCAGCGATGCCGCCGCACCCAGCATCATCTGCACACCCTGCGCCCTGCGAACTGCCGCCGCAAATCGCTCCGGCTCATCTTTCAATCGCGCAAATGCGGAAAAGAGCACCTGCTGCACAGTAAACCCGAGAATGGTGCCGACATTGGCGATCCAGTAGTACGCAAAGAAATACTCACCTGTGAGCTGCTTGCTCAGGATCATCCCGATGACACCGAAGCTGGCCACATCCATAAGGGTGTTGGAAACCGCACCGATGATCATCCACACACCACTGGCGAGAAGCTCGCGCCAGTACTTCACACCCATGCCGCGCATCCACGGCGCGTCTCGGGTGGCCAGATACGACCATACATTCTCAAGAACCGCAACACCGAGCAGCGGAATTACAAATGCGAGCGGATTACGCAGCCACCACGCCAGCAGAATCGTGCCGCCATTGCGTACGACGGCACCCCCCAGCGAAATGTGGCTCAGTGTGTCAAACTTCAGATCCAGCCGCAGCTTTCCCTGCAGCACTGCCACGGGTGTATTCATGGGCAGCGTGACGGCGATGATTGCCAGCATCCATGGCATGTAAGGATCGGCGTATGTTTCACTCAACCACTCTGGCCGATGCTTCTGCATCCACCAGATTGCCGCGCCCGCACCGCCCATCAACGCCGCGGCAAACAGATTCATAAGCCCCGCAAGTCCAAACACCGCAGGTGCCAAATCCCGATAATCCGCAGGGCCGCGCTGAACCAGCACCTCGCGCACGCCGCCGTCGCGAAAAATCTGTACAAAGCCGGAGAGTGCGATGGTCACGCCAAAGACCGCAAAGTCGCCGTTGCTCAGCCACCAACCCAGCAGAATTTGCGTCACAAACGCCGCGATCTTGGTCAAGATCGTAGCGGCAACCATCCACGATGCCCCACGACCCACTGTCGCGCCGAGCGCCTTCTGGGTCGTCCCGGGTGCCACGCTTTCGTCGCTTGGTTTGGGTTCACTCATGCCTGCTCTGCTTCACCATGCGCAACAAGATTCATAATCATCCTTGCAACCGCCCCGACGCACGCGGCGGATCAATCCCCAACCCTCGTGCGTCTCGCGGGGTCCGAGAATCTATCGTCCATTTTTCGGTTATTCCACGATTTCAATGCGTGCCACGATGGGATGCTGGGGTTTGATCTGCCATTCAGTACCTTTATCTGCGATGACCGTGCTCCATACGCCACATCACGAATCGAGTTCGCCACAATCCTGCCAGGGCTGGGTGGCGTGTATCGTCGGCTTGGCGGGGCTCATTCTTTCTCGTCCGGCACTGGGCGCGCCCCAGTTCTTTGATGTTCCGGGAGTTGGCCCAACCTCAGCATGGGAGTTTCCTGGACAACGAGCTTTCCTCGACCGCATTGATCGCCTGATCGAGGCGCGCACCACCGCTTCACCGGTCATTCGCTCTCGAGTCCGCTACATCTGCCAGGACCCTGCCGGAGATGGGCGGGGTGGTGGCGGCGATGGCCTCACACCCGCCACTGCGTATCGCTGCAAGAACATGATGGATGTGCGGCAGGTTGTCTACCTGGCGCTGAATTCGCCCGACACCTCCGTGCTCTTTCGCTGTGGTGATACGTTCTTCGCGGCACCTTCTCAGGATTGGCAGGGGCTGCCCCATATGCCCTTTGGCCGATATTCCTTTGGCTCCTATGTCGATCCTGCTCGTCCCAGTTCCGCCAAGCCGCGCTTGCTCGGTTTCGTGCCGGTCACCATCGATGACTCGTGGATCTACGCCAGCCCAACCACTCGTCAAGGTCCGTACATCTTTGAGCCCTACTGGGTGCGTTCGCGCCCGGATAATGCGGAACCTGGCTCCGGGTTCCGTGTTGTTCCGTATCACAAGAATTCCGATCTGTTTCTCGTTCCCTCGTTCTCCGGCAGCTTTGCCTGGAGCTCTGCATCGCAACAGTTGGCCATCAACATTCCCGCCGGACACACTGCGGTCGAAGCATGCATCGCTCGCGGCCCGGGAGTTCTGGTTTACAACGTCGACGATGTCCGCATTGATGGCCTGATCTTCGAGGGGTGGGGGATGGAAGCCCCAACCAGCACCTTCTCCGCTATCACCTTCTACGGTTCGTATGGCCAGTCGATTCATGTCAGTAATTGTGAATGGGCGTGGACCGCCTATCACGGCTTTGCCCATATCGCCACCGACGGTGAGGGTGGAATTGCCACACTGACTGACTGCACCTTCGGCCTGCACACGCAGCGGACCACTGCACAAGGAGGTGGCGGTGATGGTGCGGTTTCTTTTGCCAATCGAGGTCAAAACGAGTTTGTACTCGTCAACTGCCGCGGCTTTGCCGGTGGTCTGCGCCGGGTCGGCCAATCTGGTGCCGACTCCCTCTGGCTCGGCATGCCAACCTACATCCACACTGCGGGAGAGCAGCCCATCGGTCTGCATGTCCGCAAGAACTGCACGTTCTCCAGCACCATCGCCGACCGCGCTCGCTATGTCGACTACAACATCGGCTCTGACGCCATCGTCAATCTTTTGGGTCAGCGCGTGAACGAACCGGCCGATCCCTCTGATATCCGCTCGTATCGATCCTTCATCATCAACGAATCCGCAGATCTGGATTTCGGCCCTGCCGGCGGCTCGTGGCGAGGCGTGGACATCAACTGCCGAATCAACCTTGCAGTTCAGAATGCTCCTCGCGCCTACTTCTGGGGAGTCGCAAACGCCTCACCTCACGGCATCTCCATCAATCGTGATATCAACATCACTCTCCCCATCGGCTTCTCCGGCCTCTTTGCCATGTCCGAAGTCCTCAACCCTCACAAGACCATCACCCTGCACCAGCGTCTGCGGCTCACTGGTTCTCCCATTTCCAGCAATGAGATTTTCCGCGCCGAGGTCCAGGCCGCGCGACTTTCCCTCACCAGGCACTACAACAGCATCTTCTCCAACGAGCTCAGCAGCAACCTCTTCACCCTCAATTACCCCAACTCCAATCCCGACACCGCTTACGGGGGCGCTGGTCATTGCGGCTATTTCGCCATCAATCCATCCTTCTATTCCCAGACCCGATCTCCAGTGGTCGCCTCTGCCGCACCGGACTTCCCACTCACGGACGCGGGCCGCGACACCATCCCCGGCCAACTCCGCTTTGCTGCCTCCACATCGATGGGCAATTCCCCTCAAGGCCCCATCGTCGTCCAATACGACGCCTTGGGCCTGACCCGCGGCAGCACGCCCACCATCGGCCCCCTCGAAGCCACCTCAGTCTTCTGCCCCGCCGATTTCAATCGCGACCAAGTCGTGGACTTCTTTGACTACCTGGACTTTGTCGATGCCCTCGCCACCCAACACCCCGCCGCCGATTACAACCTCGATGGCATCATCGACTTCTTTGACTACCTCGACTTTGTCGCTGATTTCAGCGCTGGTTGCTGATCTCACTGTTTCTCAAAAACGCACGCCCGCGAACAAACAGTGCTCGCGGGCGTGTGTCTTTTTGGCATTATCTCTTCTGGAGTTGTCTCAGTTCACGCCGCCAGACAGAATCATCTGCTTGTCATGCTCGATCCTGAATCCATACTCCAACCCAAACTCGTTGGTGCCAATTGCGCTGGCGGGCACCGACACTTCCCAGCGCAAGAGGCCCGTCTTGGCCTTGTTCTTGGCATACTCAGGATCATCAGACAATCCAGTGATCGCGCCGGGAGTGATCGTCAGATCCTTGCTTGGCGACAAAGGCAGTCGATCCTGCAAACGCACCTGCGCTGGCGTGGAGCCAAAGTTCTCTAGGCGCAAGCGATACGAAACATTGATCACGCGATTGCCACCTTGCGTGCTCTCCGTCCGCTCTACCAGGTCGCGATACGCACGCAGCGATGAATCGATGCCGAATCCAACGGTGAAGCGCTCACCCGCCGTGATCGTCGCCATGTCACCACGCCCCACAAAAGCGCCATCCGCATAGGTGGTCAGAGGTCCCGCCAGCATCACCATGTTGCTGCTGTTGGTCACACTCGCTTCGTCATACACATACGAAGTCAATGCCGGGCTCGCCACCTTGGCAAAGTTTGCAGGCAGCTTCGCCGCCGTGATCTGCACCAATTGGTGATCGTCGCGGCTAGGGACACTGATCTTCCCCGGCAGCGTGTAGGTCACGCTCAATCCCTCACTCCGCGCCGGCTTGATCACGTCTCCCTTGCGCAGAATGCTGCGACTCGCCACCAGATCCAGCAACTGGTCATCCGCCGCGGCAAGGTTGATGTCCTTGGTCAATCTCACCTTCAGCTCCGTCGCATCATCTCGCCACTGCCCAAACGATCCACCTCCCGTCGACGCTGTCTGCGCACGAGTCTGCGATGCCGCACCCTCCGGCCTTCCCGGCGCGCGGTTCATCGCCTCATTCAGCATCGCTTGCTTGTCGCGCAATTCCTTCTTGGCATCGTCGTAACTCTTGCTCATCAGCTCGCGCGTGCGAGCCACCTCCGCATCCGCTTGCGGATTGGCCAGCGCCAGCGTCATCGGCAACAGCTTCGGACCGTCAGATGCCAGCGATGGCGTGGCCGTCGACAGTGTCAACGCCGCATCGCTCCAATCCTCGCCAGAAAGTTGTGTGATGTCCGCAAAATACTCAAGCTGCACCGTCTTGCCGTCGTTGTTCTGACTCCGCGAATCACGCCGCGCCACATAACTGGGCGACCATGTTGCGTTGTTCACGATGTAGTACAGGTTCACGCGCCCTGCGCCGCCATCTTTATTCAGCGTGATGACCGCCTCGTGCAGCGTCTTGGAAGACCCGGCAGTCAGTTTCTGCCGCTCGGCATTGGCCAACGCCAATTGCTTTTCCAATCCCTGTTTCTCCGCCGCCAGCGCCAGCTCACGTTCCGCAAACTTGGCCCGCTCACCCATGATGAATGTGGAAATCTCCTGCACGGTCTTGGCGTTGAGTACGCCAGACTTGAATTCTGTCGCGGCAGTGGGGGCCACGAAACCCTGGAGAGACTCCACGTACTTCTTCTGCTCTTCGATCAATCCCGCCTGCCGCGCGTTGGCTGTGAGCGCCCCCTGTAATTCAGCGATCTTGGCGTCAAGCGCCCGCACATTCTCGTTCACATCCGCCACCACAGGCCGGGCCCGATAGCGAACGCTTTGCACCTTGGCCCCGCTGATTCCCTCGGCAAACAAACTCGCTGGTTCAATCGTCGCTGGCAATTCCGTCACTACCAGTTCCACCAGTCCGCTTCCACCGGCGCTGGGAACATCCACCGCGCGCATCACCATCGCCTGCCCCCGGTACACCGTGACGGCCTCGACCCTTCCCTTTGAGGTCGGTCCATCCGCCCCCCACGCCACACTGCACATCTGCCCCGCTACACCCATCAAGACCGCTGCCATCACTGCATTCTGCTTGTTCGACATGACATGACTCCTGTGCACCCCTTCGCCCAACGCGCGGCAAAGGTGCACAGAAACCTACTCGCCAACCCAGGTCTGGTTGGTCACACCCTCGTAACCGCCTTTTTCACGCCCTAGAATGTCTCTCGCACACCACCCCGGACGACAGCCCGGGTTTGGAGATTGCTCGATGCTTCCGAAGCCCCCGCCGCGAGACGGCACACTCGGGTTCCTGTACCTTCCCCCATACCGCATTCAAGGCGTTTCCATCGCCGGCGAAGCAACCTGCATCCAGGTTCCCGAGTTGGACATCTGTTTTGACATGGGCCTGTGCCCACGCATGGCCTTGGCTTCCAAGATTTGCGCCATCTCGCATGGCCACATGGATCACATCGGTGGTCTGGCGTATTGGTGCAGCCAGCGCAAGTTCCAGGGCATGGGCGTCGGCAAGATCATCTGCGATGAGCGCATCGCCCCCGCCATCGACAAGATGATGGCTGGCTTTGTCGATCTGGAGCGCCAGCGCACTCCTTACGAACTCATCAAGGTTCAACCGGGTCAAGATCTTCAGATCAAGAACGGTATCTTCCTCCGCCCCTTCCTCACCGAGCACACCGCCCCCAGCATGGGCTACTCCCTCATCGAGAAACGATCCAAGCTTAAGCCCGAGTTTCTCGATCTTCCTCAAGACAAACTCCGCGAGCTCAAAGATCGCGGCATCGAGATCACCCGCACCCTGGAAATCCCCCTCATCGCCTACGTCGGTGATACAGCTCCCGGTCCACACCTGATTCACGATGACATCCGCAAGGCCCAGATCGTGCTTGGCGAGTGCACCTTCTTTGAGCCCGACCACAAAGATCGCGCCAAGATCGGCATGCACATGCACGTCAGCGATGTGGCAGAGTGGCTGCGCGTGCTGGAATGCCAGCATCTCATCCTCATCCACGTTTCCCGCAGAACGGACATGCAGGCCGCTCGCAAGCACTTTGTCCAGACTGTGGGCGAAGAGGCTGCATCAAAGGTTCTCTTCCTGATGGACCACAAGACCAACCGGCTCCGCTACGAAAAACAACTCGCCGAGGCCGAGGCCCTTGCCGCCGCCCACGCCGCGGCCAGCGGCAAGAAGCAATACCCCGATGTGCAGGTCGAAGCCGAAGACGAGCAGTGATTCAAACAAAGCACACAAGCCCGCAGCGCGAGGTGTGTCGCACGACGGGCTTGGTGGTGCAGAAGGGTTGATCTTCGATTCAATCCAGATCAGTGGATGATGTTGGCATAGGGATCAGTGGTTCCCAGGCCGCCGCCAACGTTGCCGATGAACATCGGGCTGGCCGTGCCGGTCACCAGCGTGCCGATGCGGTTGTTCGCTGCGACATTGAAGGCGTGCGTGCAGCCACGGAAGCTGTTGCTGAAGGCATAGTTGTTGCCGGTCAAAAGACTGACACCGACATACATCCGAGTAATGGCATTGCCTTCGATGCGCGTACCGCTGGTGTTCTGCACCTGGATGCCGATGCTCTGGTCAACGAAGGTGTTGTTGGAGATGCTGTTGTTGCTGTTCAAGGCGTTTCCGTTGGCGCGAATACCGAGGTCGCGATTGTCCTGGACGGTTGAGTCTTTCACAACTCCTGCCTCAATTGTGATGCCCACGAAGTTGTCTGCGGCAGTGCAGCCCAGCACAGTACCAGTGGTGACAGAAATGCCCGTGCCGCTGTTTGACGATGCCGACGAATTCCGCACGGTTCCAGAGTACATGTTGAGGCCGTTGCTGCCGTTGTCGTAGAAGGTGCAATCCTCCACGGTCGACGCGGTGTTGGCCGTGATGAATGCGCCGATGCCGCCGCTCCGCTCAATCTCGCAGTGGCGAAGAGCCCCGCCGCCAATGAACACGCCGTCGTTAGTGCTTTGGCTAATCACAAGGTCTTCGAGCACAATCGCCTGGTGATAACTCGTTGAATGTGTGATGTAGATGCCGGTGCTCATGCCGACGATGCGACCATTGACAACCTTGACACGATCTTTACCACCACCAGAAACGCCCGCCACCGAGCCCGCGATGCCCTTGATCGTGAAGCCGTTCAGATCAATCGTGACATTCGATGCCTGTACCACGATGCCGCTCTTGCTCGCATCGACATTCACATCACCCGTCAGGTAGTATGAACCCGGCTGGCTGATCACGAACATCGCATTCGATGCCCCCGGCGTATTCGTCGCGTTGATCGCAATCCGCGCCTCAAACTCAGCCAGCGTCTTCATCGTCGCCGCGATCGGGCCCGGAGGAGGATTCAAAGGGCCAGCCATCGCCGTCGAAGCCGCCGCCACCAACATCATCACTGCGAAAGTCTTGCGATTCATGGTTCAAACTCCTGTGTGCAATCTGTTGCGTTGTTGGGCCCTGGTCGAATCCGCTCCCTCGCAGACCCACCACCCAAGCCAACACACGCAGTGCGACACCTCGCAACACACCGGCTAACCACTCGCCAAAATCTCTGAAGGTCGCGACTTATCGGGTCTGAACCCCGCCAGTCAAGGCCCGTTTTCCTCGTTTCCGCCACCCCGCCGATTTGCCCCAAATCCGCTATCCTGACCCCTTGGCTGATCCGCCCGCTCGGGCAATTGGCCACACGCAGGAGTCCCCGTACATGTCCAACGGACCAGTCACCAATCCTCAAACGCCTGTCGGCCCCGTCTATACACCACCACCCTCCGTCAACACCAAGCAGATCCTGGGTCATCCCATGGGTCTCTTTCTCCTCTTCCTCGTCGAGATGTGGGAACGCTTCTCGTATTACGGCATGCGCGGCTTGCTGGTGCTTTATCTCATCCGCCGCACCACAGAAATGGCCGGAGCCGAAACTGAACTCAACCCCGGACGTGGTTGGTCCAAAGCCGAAGCTTCAGTCCTGTATGGTTGGTACACAGGTTTGGCTTACCTCTTCCCCATCTTCGGCGGCATCATCGCCGACAAACTCATCGGAACACACCGTTCGATGCTCGTGGGCGGCATCCTGATCTCACTCGGTCACATTGTTTTGGGTTTCAGCGGCATGGGCGCGTTTGCCCAGAATCAAGAGGGCATGGCCATCTTCATGGCCGGACTCGCCCTCATTGTTTGCGGCACGGGCCACTTCAAGCCAACAGTCTCCGTCATGGTCGGACAGCTTTACGCCTCTGGCGATCCTCGCCGCGATGGTGCCTTCACGATCTTCTATATGGGTATCAACCTTGGTGCCTTCCTCTGCGCATTCGTCTGTGGCACGCTGGGCGAAAAGGTTGGCTGGCACTGGGGCTTCGGTGCAGCCGCTGTAGGCATGATTTTGGGGCTTGGCCTCTACACATTTGGAAAGCCGGTATTGCTTCGCGGCATTGGAGAGGCTCCAGCCCACATCAAAAACCCCTCAGGTGCCACTGCTGTGTTCTTTGTGGGTTCGATTGTGCTGTCCGCCCTGTTTGCTTTGGCGTATCACGCTGGCCTGATCACGCAGGTCGGCGAGTTGATGAAGAAAGTGGGCGAAGACAGCACGCTGCGAATTGCTGTGCCTGCCGTACTTATCGTGGGCTTGCTTGGCTGGATCGGCTGGTTCCTGTCTCAGAATCGCCCCGAGGATCGTGGCCCGGTGCTCAGCATCTTCATTTTCATGGCCTTCAACACCTTCTTCTGGTGCGCATTTGAGCAGGCCGGCTCTTCTATCAACGTGTTCACTGAACAGAACACCGATCGGTTCATCGCTGGCCCTGGCTCCTTCGAAGTTCCTGCAACTTGGTTCCAATCCGTCAATGCCGGTCTCATCTTCATTCTCGCCCCAATCTTCGCGATCATCTGGACCAAGCTGGGCAAGAAGAACCTCAACCCCAGCCAGCCCGTCAAGATCGCGCTTGGCCTCATCTTCCTCGGTCTTGGCTATCTCTTTATGGTGATGGCTGGCAAAGTAGTGGGGGGTGGCGCGAAGGCTGGCATGATCTTGGTTGTCGCTACCTACTTCTGGCACACCGTCGGAGAGCTTTGTTTGTCCCCGACAGGACTTTCCTACGTCACCAAAACTGCTCCCGCCCGCTTCATGGCTTTGCTCATGGGTATCTGGTTTGTCTCCTCTTTCGTCGCGGGTCTGGGTGGCGGGCTGATCGCCGCACAAGTTGAAGCCATCGAAAAAGGCCAGATCAAGCTGCCCTGGAACTTCGGCGGACAGGCCGACTTCTTCTTCCTCTTCGTCGTTACGTCAATTGGAGCTGGTGTAGTGATTCTCATCTTCACCCCGCTGCTCAAGAAACTGATGCGCAACCCCAACGACTGATTGCGCACTTCTATTCTCGTTCTTCTCTAGCGATCCGATCCCCATCGGATCGCTATTCTTTTTGCCATGCCCGTCTCCTCTACTCTCGCACCCTTCGGCACCAGCATCTTCGCAGAGATGACTGGCCTTGCCATGCGCCATCAGGCCATTAATCTCTCTCAAGGCTTTCCGGATTTTGATGGCCCCGACTTTCTCAAAGTCGCCGCCGTCGCCGCCATCCGCGCTGGTCACAACCAATACGCTCGCTCTTTCGGCGTCCCCGCGCTGAATGCCGCCATCGCTCGCGATTTCACCACCACGGGTGGCTACACCATCACCGATCCCGACACCCACATCACCATCACCAGCGGCTGCACCGAAGCTCTCCCCGCCACCATCCTCGGCCTCATCAACCCCGGCGACGAAGTCATCCTCATCGAGCCCTTCTACGACTCCTACCCCGCCTGCATCGCCCTTGCCCGCGCCACACCCCGTGTCCTCACGTTGCGCCCAGATAAATCGGGTACCTTCGCCCTCGATCCCGCCGAGCTCGAAGCCGCCTTCAACACCCGCACCCGTGCCATCCTCCTCAACACGCCGCACAACCCCACAGGCAAAGTCTTTTCCCAAGCTGAGCTTTCCCACATCTCATCACTCTGCATCAAACACAACGTCCTTTGCATCGTCGATGAGGTCTACGAAAAACTCGTCTACAGCCCCGCGCTCCCCCACCTGCACATCGCCTCCTTCCCCGGCATGGCCGAGCGCACCATCACCCTCTCCTCTCTTGGCAAATCCTTCAGCGTCACGGGCTGGAAAATCGGCTGGGCCATCGCACCACCGCACCTCACCGCCGGAGTCCGCGCCGCTCACCAATTCCTCACCTTCGCCACCAGCACCCCCATGCAGCATGCCGCGGCACACGCCCTTGCCTCCCCCGATGGTGCTGCGTACCTGAAATCTCTGATCGCCCAATACGCCGCCTCGCGCGATCAACTCGCCGCGGCACTCACACATGCCGGCTTCATTCCCCATCGCACCGATGGCACCTACTTCATCATGGCCGATGCCTCACCAGTCATCTCGCGGCTCGCCGCCCGCCCCGGGCTCGGCCACATTCAGGATGACATCACCCTCTGCCGCTGGATGACCGAACACCTCAAGGTCGCCGCCATCCCGCCCACTGCCTTCTACATCAACAAAGCCCACGGCAGGCACTTTGTCCGCTTTGCCTTCTGCAAAAAGCCCGAAACCCTCGCCGCCGCGGCGGAGCGGTTGAATATGCTCTGCTCCTGATTTTGCTGCTTGGGGTACACCCCACGCTCCGCCAAACTTGCCGCTTTCCTGATTTGCTTCTCGTTCCTCGCCCGTAGGGCGAACGAAAATTGCCAGGGGTAAAGGTCGCGCAGCGACCAAGCCCCCGGAAATCTCATCCATATGACTCCCGCCCTTTGGGCGGACGCAAAAACGCACCCTTCCTCCCTCACCCCCGGTAGGATCATGTCTTCCGGAGGTTGTCCCATGAACCGCCAAACCATCCTCATCTCCTCTCTCATCATCCTCATCACAGGTCTTGCGGCGTCCGCGCGAGCCGACGACCCCACACCTGCGGATAAGAAGCCGGCTCCCGCACCCAAAGCCCCCATCACCAACGTCGAACTCGAACGCATCTTCTCTCTCAAAGAAGTCGCCGACCCCATCCTCACCATCGACCCCGCCTCCGACGAATACTCCGATCTTCTTCCCATCCTCAGCAAGATCGGCACCGCACGCGTCGTACTCCTTGGCGAGCCCTCACACGGCGATGGTGCCACCTTCCTCGCCAAGTCACGACTCGTCAAATTTCTCCATCAGCGTGGCGGCTTCGATGTCGTCGCCTTCGAAAGCGGCCTCTACGACTGCAAACGCGTTAACGATGGCTTCCGCGAAGAGTCCTCCTGGTCCGAAGCCACCAAACGCGGCGTATTCGGCATCTGGTCTCAATCCGAACAGTGCCGCCAACTCTTCGAATACATCATGGACACCCACTCAGGCGCCTTTGCCAAAGAGCTTCCTGGCCTCCAACCCCTCACCCTCGCCGGCTTCGATAGTCAGTTCACCGCCGCCATCCGCAACTCCCCCTTCTTCGAAGACCTCGAAGAGTTCTTCATCCGCGCCGGCAACGTCATCACCGCCGATCAGGCCGATCGCCTCACTCAGCTCAAAGTCTGGCACATCGAAAGCAACTTCAAGCCCCTGGAGTACGATGAGGATCAGCTCTCCGAGGAAGACCGCGAAGTTCTTGCCCGCGCCCGCGCTGCAAACCGCGAACTCACCAAAGAACTCCTGGAAAACATCGCCGATGTCGTCGCCGCGATGGATATGGATCTCAAGCAGCCCCACAGCAAGCTGCTGACCGCACAATCACCTCAACATGTCGCCTTCATCCGCCAGTGCCTCCTCTCTCTCGCGGCGTACACGCGCCAGGTCGATCGCGCTGGTGCCAAGACCGAAGATGCCAAACCCGAAGACACCAACCAGCGCGACAAGGCCATGGCCGACAACCTCCTCTTCCTGGCCAACACCATGTACCCGGGCAAAAAGATCGTCGTCTGGGCCGCCAGCTTTCACAACGCCTGGGCCATCGAGGGCATTCAGTGGCAGGATGTCCCCAACGCCTACGCCAGCACCAAGACCATGGGTGGCTACGTGAAAGAAGCCCTCGGCCCCGATGTCTACTCCATCATGTTCACCGCAGCACAAGGCGAAACCGGCCGCCCCTGGACTGGTCCGTCACCACTCGAAGCCGCACCCAAGGGCTCCCTCGAGTACCTCTGCAAAAAGGCCAACTTTCAGCACGCCTTCATCGACCTTCGTTCCATCAATCCCGATGAGCACGCCAGCGCCCAGTGGCTCACTCAACCCCTCGTCGCCCGCCCCCTTGGTTATTCACCCATGACAGCCGTGTGGACCGAACACACCGACGCCTTCTTCTTCTCTCAGACCATGACTCCCAGCACCAAGGCCGCCGCCGCTGAAGACGCAACCAAAAAACCCAAGCAGTCACAAGACGACGAAATACCGGCGGAAAAAAAGAAGCCCAAGTTCTGAATCGGATTGCCTTTTCTGGTGCCTGATGCCCCGTGCCTGATGCCTTGAATCTCCTATGGCCTTTCTCCCTCCGCAATCTCTCCCCTTTCGTTCAGGCCCCGGCTCTATCCTCATCCGCTCCGCCACGCCCGCCGATGCGCCCGCTGTCCTCGCTTGCGCTCGCGAGATGTTCTCCACCTCTGACTACACCCTCACCAGCAAAGACGAATTCTCCGTCACGCTCGAGCAGGAAACCGCTCTTCTCACCTCCGTCGCCGATCATCCACGGCAGGCCTTCATCATCGCCATCGACGAATCGACTCAAGATGAACATGGCCCTCTCGTCATCGGCCTCATGTCGATGTTTCAGAACGCCGCCAAACGCAAACTTCGCCACACTGTGAATCTCGGCATGGGTATCCGCACGTGCTACCGATCTCGCGGCGTGGGAGATGCCCTCATGACCGTCGGTATGGCCTGGGCTCGTGCTCATCCCGATCTGCACATCGTCACCCTCGAGGTCTACGCCGCCAACACTCCGGGCCTGACCCTCTATCGCCGCCACGGCTTTGTCACTCACGGCTGTCTCCCCGGTGGTCTCATCCACGACGATCGCACCGAGTGGGATCAGATCCTCATGCACTGCCGCGTGGGCTGAATCACGCAGTCCTCGTATCTGATCCCACTCGATGTGCACTCCGGATGTCTTACCTCCGCCAGAGTAGAGTTTTTGCTCTGCCACTCTGCCACTTCCATTCCCCATGCCCGAACTCCCCGAAGTCCAGACCGTTCGCGCCACGTTGCTCCCCATCATCCTCGACGCGCGCGTCGAATCGGTAGACATCCATCGTCCCGACATCATCACTGGCGACTCATCTCCCGCCGCGCTCCTTGTCGGCCAGACCATCACCGACACCGCGCGTCGCGGCAAGCAGCTCGCCCTGATCGGTTCCGGCGGCTCGGTCCTCATCGTCCAACTCGGCATGACCGGTCACTTCTACATCCCGTCATCCAGCACTGACCTTGCCCTTCCTCATGTGCACATCGTGTGGACGCTCCGAACCACCAATCGCAAATCAGTGTCTCTTCTCTTCCGCGATCCCCGGCGTTTCGGTGAACTCACCACCCTCGCCAACCCTGCGGCGCTCGACGCCCGTTGGTCATCCCTCGGCCCTGACGGACTCGAAATCACCGGCGATCACCTGCACAGTACCCTCCGCCACTCCGCTCGTCCCATCAAAGCCGCGCTCCTTGATCAAGCTGTCGTCGCTGGCGTCGGCAATATTTACGCTGACGAGGCCCTCTTCGCCTCCCACATCCGCCCCGGACGCCGCTGTACCCGCATCAGGCCCGCCGAGTACCACACCCTCGCCGACGCCATCCGCACAATCCTGGCTCAGGCCATCTCCCGTCACGGCTCCAGCATCCGCGACTACCGCGATGGTTCCGGCCAACCCGGCACAAACCAGAACCATTTGCTCGTCTACGGCCGTGGCGGCCTCCCCTGCCTCTCCTGCTCCACCATGCTCAAGTCGCGGCCCATCGCCCAACGCACCACCGTCTGGTGCCCCTCATGCCAATCCTGAGGAATCACACGCACTACCTACCAACCTGCAAACGCCGCAAACCCACCGCCCAACACAAGTTATTCACAATTCAGATCACGCCAAGACCATCACCGGCCCCCTCTCCTCACAGGTCTTCGCGTCAGGGTCTCTCTTCTCTCTTATAGAGAATAGAAAACTCGTAGTCCTAGTAGCAAGCGCTGGCGCGATGTGGACAATTCGAACACACGCTCATAAATCATTATAAATACACGACTTACAACACACCGATCCGACGGCAAACTTGTCAGTTGGCTGACGACTGAAGCGCTCGGACGCTGGCGCTTGGTCTTGCGCCAGAAATCGACACCCCTGCGAGACCGAACAACTGGGTGTCGAACGCTCACACCCGGCGGGATATCCACCCCTTTTGCACATTCGCTGTCAGTTAGCGTGGCGACCGAATCTTTCCAAATTAGACAGACTTGGATAGCCGCAGCTTGTCCTCAATCGACCGGATCACTCCACCAAGATCGTCATCCTGGGTCAATCTGGTCTCGATCATCCGCACCGCGTGCATCACCGTGGTGTGGTCGCGGCCTCCAAAGGTCAAACCCACTTCTTCCAGCGAGTGCCGCGTGTGCTTGCGAGCCAAAAACATACAGACTTGTCTAGGAATAGCTACCGACCGGTGCCGCCGTTTGCTCATCAGCTCTGCCGGACGCACGCGATAGAACGCCGCGACAGCATCCAGGACCATCTGAATAGACAGATCGGTATGTTCCGTTTCCCCGCGATCCGCCAGCGCCTCGCGAACCAGCTCGATGCTCAGCGGACGTCCTTCCACCGCCGAGCGCATGTGCAGGGTGACGATTGTTCCTTCCAGTTCACGGATGTTGGTGTCGACCCGAGCCGCGATGAATTCGGCGACTTCGCTGGTCAGATTGATGCCGCGAAGTTTCCCCTTGGTCTTCACGATTGCCACGCGGCTTTCATAATCCGGCGCATCCATCTTGGCCACCAAGCCGCTCTTAAAGCGACTCACTAGGCGGTCTTCCAAATCCGGGATCTCTTCCGGCGCGGCATCCGATGACAGCACAATCTGCTTGTTCATCTGATACAGCGAGTTGAAGGTGTGGAAAAACTCCTCCTGGGTCCGCTCGCGTTTGGCCAGGAAGTGAATGTCATCGATTACCAGCACATCCAGATCGCGGAAGCGATGGCGGAAATCACCCATCTGCCCCGCCTGTACAGCATCCATGAATTGGGTGATGAACCCATCGCACGAGGTGTAATAGATGCTTGCGCCTGGCTGTGCTTCGCGAATCGTCAGACATATTGCCTGCAGGAGGTGGGTCTTACCGAGCCCGACGCCGCCGTGAATGAAGAGCGGGTTATAGGTCCTGCCGGGTTTTTGCGCCACTGCAACCGCAGCCGCATGTGCTAGACGGTTCGACGGCCCCTGCACAAAGTTCTCAAACCCATAATCCGGATTGATGACCAGACCGTGATCGCGGATCGGTGCCGAGCGAGGGCTGGGCTCGATGTATCCAGATTGCAGGCCACCCGCTCCACTTGGGGCGGCGGCACGGTTTTCTGGCTCGACTGGCGCATCGCGCAGCGGCGGCTCACTCATCCCCTGATCGGCGGTCGAAGTGGGCGCGGGTCGAGACGGTTTGGTCGTCTTGCGGCCTGGTGTGGGAATGGTGGGGGCGGCGTCATTTGGCCCGATAAATCGCACGGGAAGCAAACGGCCACTGACTGCCAGCGCGGCATCGTTGAAATGCTCGGAGCAGGAGCGTTGCAGGTAATCCCGATGGTTGTCAGTGCCGGAGCGCAGCCAGAACGCGCCGTCGGCGACACCGACTGGTTCGAGTTCACTGAACCAGTGTCGATACGTGGGGGCGTGATGCTCTCGCAGATGCGTGAGCATGCCGTCCCAGAGTTGACGATCAGGTTGGTTCATCGCGCCGGCAGGAATGGATCACGAGGAGGAAAACACGCGATGGGACGAGGCAACCCCTACACACCGACGAATCGTCCAGTCAGTCGCTTGGTCGATTCGCCGAATCCTGTGCCGCGCTACGCCCACCTGCATCGCGCGGCATCCTGCCAGATTCGGAACTACAACGGTACTTGACAGCACGTGCTGTGTCAACAGAAAAGTGAGCACATGCCGCAGGCGAAAATTATTTGGCCGGCGGCGTCACCGGAGCGACTCCCGGCTCAACTCCTGGCACCGGTGCGGGGAATGTTGGTGCAGGTCCAGTTCCGGGGACTGGTCCCGCGCCCGGCGCGCCGTTCGCAGGCGCTTCAATGTCCTTGATGATGTCCGCCAGTTTGGGAACAAACTGATTGACCTTGTAGTCAACCAACGCATAGGACCAAGGCGCGTGCTTGGCGTTGAAGTCCTTGACTTCCTGCTCGATCTCAGCATGGGTCTTGGGCTTTGGTGCAGTGACATCTTTCTCGGCCGCGTCGGGCTGAGCGGCGGGATCGGGAATGCCCGCAAAGTTGCTCGCGGCACTCACCTTCATCCAGGTCTTGTTGTCCTGCTTGCCGAGCGCGACCGTGATCACCATGCCATCGAACATGGTGTAAGTGCAGGTGGCGACTGGTTCCTTGGTGAGGTCGATGCTCGCAGCGGGGGCGACATCGGCCATATCGACGAACTCCACGGCGTAACTCGGCGTGGTTGCCGATGTGGGGAATTTCAACTCTTTCCCGGCGGGCATATTTTCAAGGGCGTACTCGGTCTTGCTCGCGTCAGCGCGCGAGACGGTGAAGGTTTCGGCGGGAACATCGCCCGCCGCGGCGCGGGCGACGGTGGCACTCTTCAAGCGCGAACGCTCGGTGGAAAATACATCAGTCACCAGCCACTGTGAAGCGGCGACCTCGGGCTGCAACTTCAGGTCAGAGAGATACGTCTGATTCTCGCTGGCGCGGCGGAGGAAAAGACCCTCACCTGAGCGGCCATCGGCAGCAAAAGCAAACTTGCCGACGATGACAGAAAGAAGCGAAGTGTTGCCGGAGTCGGAGAGCGTCACAGAGACACCATTCGTGCCAGCTGAGGGCGCATCCAGATCAAGGAGCGAGAACTTCTCCGGCTTGTCGGTCTTTGGTTCAATGAGCTTGGCTTCGGAGAAGGCGAGCAGCAGTTCCTTGATCTTGTCACTCTTGGCGGGATAGCCACCACGTGATTCGATCTTCCAAACGGTGGCTTCGCCATCTTTGCCACGCGCGATCACCAGCGTGTCGGCGCCTTTCCGCAGTTCGATTCTGGCGACGTCGTTGATCTTGTCAGCGAGCGCGGGGGCGAGCTTTTGTGCGCTTGCAAGCACGGAAGTGGTGGGAGCGTTCTGTTTCATCACCAGCATGGCCCCGCCACCAACAACGACGAGGGCGCCAGCGAGAAGGGCAAGAGTCTTGGCATTCATGGTGTGTGCTCTGGATGAAGGGGTGAATCACTCAGAAATCTTGACGCGGCGGCGGCTGACGCGATACCAACCGATGCCCACGGCAAAGAGGGCGACGATCGCCGGCACCAGGCCGATATTGATGATCTTCAGATTGGTGCCGAGCTGTTCGACATCCTTGCTCAAATTGAACTTCACATTGCGAAGCTGCTTGTTGGTCTCGGCGATGTCTTCGCGCAGCTTCTTGATCGTTGCCTGCTGCTCGGCTGTGAGAATCACCGCACCATCCTTCTGATCAGGGCGGGCACGCTGAATCTCTTCAATCTTGCTCTTGGCCTGCTCCACTTTCTGTTGCAGAGCATCTTCCTCAGCGCGATACTTGGTCTGGGCGGTGGCGAGCATGTCGCGAACGCGCGTGAAAGGACGGGCGTATTCGCCCCGAGCGCGGATGGAGATCAGATCCTGCGAGCCACCCAGGTTGTCCACCGTGTTGGAGACAAAGTCGGCGTTGTCGCTGAACTTGCGCATCACGGGAATCTGGCCAAAGAGGCGGTCTTCCTGCACATAGAAGCGATCATCGATGAAGTCGCAATCGGCGATCAGCACCACGTTGATTGGGGACTTGCTTTCGGTGAGAGCGGGCTGGGTGGTAGGTTCTTCCTTCTTCTCCACCGGGTTGTTGGGGTCGGGTGTTGCCGCGGGCTTGCCGGCGGGGAAGGCGGTCTTCACCGGGCCGGTCAATCTCGCAGCAATGGTCAGGCGGCTCTTGCCGGGAACATACTCGGCGATCAACTTCTTGGGATCGGGCATCATGCCGATCTTGGCGGTGTCGATCAGCATCGCTTCGTCGGTGGATTGCACCAAGGGGGTGACTGTTACCCAGCTTCCTTCGCCACGCCCCGGCTTATCTTGAATGGAGCCAGCCGTGGCAAAGACGATGCGGTTGAGGTTGCCGGTGATGAGATCGCCACTGACGAGGTTGGAGTCTGCGGGCTTTTCCTTATCCATCCGCATATCCACCCAGCCGATGTAGGGGACGGCCTCGCGCTGACCGGGTTGATTGACATTGACCGCACGCTTGAGATCTCCGATGAAGCGCGAATCCACAATCTCCACACCCCAGGCGTTGAGCAACTTGTTGAGGTTGCTGGCCTTGGGGGCGAGCATCGCTTCCATCTGGTTGCGCGCGTTCATGGGGATATCGGTTTCGCAATAGGGATCGACCAGTGCGATGAGTCGCCCACCACGAAGCACGAATTGGTCGATGGCATAGAGCGTCTGGTCCTTGAAGTCCTTGGGGTGTACCAGCAGCAGCACTTCGATGTCAGCCGGAATCTCGGTGGAATCGACGCCAAGCTCTCGCACTTCGTAAAGCTGGCGCAGTTCGGTGATCACCTGAGAGGGGCGCTTCTGCTCGGGGCGCTGAGTCTGCGGATTCAGCACGAAGCCGCCTGCGATATTCAATGGAGAGATGAGGCCCACGGCCTTCTTCTTGGGATTGGAGAGTTGGTAGATGAGTTTGGAGACGTTGTATTCGAGAAAGCGTTCTTCGCTGGGGTCCAGCGCAGGAATCACCTGCACACCATCAGTGGTGTTTTTGCCCACCAGACCCATGAATATCGGATCGCGCCCTTGCAGGGGGACAAGGCCTGCCGCTGTGGCACGATCCTCATCTTCGCTGTAGGGGGCGGGGTCGACGACTTGCAGGAGGACCTTGCCATTGCTCTGCCGCGAAAACTCTTCGAGCAGTTCGCGGACACGCTTGCCGTAGGTGTTGTATGGCTCGACACCGGCAACAGATTTCTCGCTGAAGTAGTACGTCAGCGTGATGGTGTCGTCAGAATTACGCGCGATGTTGCGAGCACCGTCACTGAGCGTGAAGAGCTTGTCCTGGGTCAAATCCACGCGGGCGCGGCGGACGCCTTGGCCGACGAGGATATTGATACCCAGAAACAGGGCGATCAGAATCACGATGGCCAGCAGTGCATTGAATGAACGATTCATGGTTGTACTCGCTCTGGTCGTTGTGAATGTGGTCTGCTTAAGAGCAAAAGCCCGCTCAACCCTTCTTGGCCTCGATCACCACGGCATTGATGAAGAGAAAGACACCGATGAGTGAGCCAAAGAACACCACGCCTCGGAAGTCGATCACGCCCTTGGAAATGGATTCGAAGTTTGTCAGGAAGCTCAACGAAGAGAGTGCCGACACGATGTTGTCAGGAAGCCAGCCACGGAAAACCTTGAGCACGGGGTCAAACCCGATGAGCATGAAGACAAAGCAGACGACGACGGCGATGACAAAGGCGATCACCTGACTCTTACTGATCGAACTGATGCACTGGCCGATCGCCAGATATCCACCAGCAAGCATGAGCGAGCCCAGATACCCAGCCAGAATCACGCCGTGATCGGGCTTGCCCAGATACGAAACGGTGATCCACACTGGAAAGGTGAGGACGAGCGCGACGGCTGCGAATGCCCACGCCGCGAGGAACTTACCCAGCACCGCGCCGCCCAGGGAAATGGGCAAGGTCAGAAGCAGTTCCAGCGTGCCGCTGCGGCGCTCTTCGGCCCACAGACGCATGCTGATGGCGGGAATCAGGAACAGATACAGCCAGGGGTGCCAGTCAAAGAAGATGCGCAGATCTGCATTGCCGTTTTCATACAAACGACCAAGCTGAAATGTGAAGATTCCGGTGAGGAGCAGGAAGATCACAATGAAGACATAGGCCACGGGAGTGGCGAAGTACCCGGCCAATTCGCGGCGGAAGACAGCAAGAGTTCCTCTCATGCCACACCTCCTGCTGCGGTGATATCCCGGAAGACGTCATCCAGTCGTCCTGATTCCACCGTCATCTCTTTGACCTCCCATGCCTTGTTGCGCACCAATTGCGACACATCGCCGACGATGGATTTGCCACCCTTGGCGATCACGCGGCAGGTGACAATGCCATCTTCAGTGCCATTGCCCTCGACTTCGGCAACACCAGCAACCTTGCGGAGTTCATCAAACACCATCACGCCCTGCGGCGGGCGAACCTTGAGGCACACGGCATTGTGCAGCTTGGATCGCGAAGCGAGTTTGGCAGGAGTCTCATCCGCCACCACGCGGCCGCGGGCCACGATCGCAGCGCGAGTGCACACGCTTTCGACTTCCTCCAGAATGTGCGTGGAAAGGATGATGCACTTGTCCTTGGCCATGTCCTGAATCAACCCGCGCACCTGATGCTTCTGATTGGGATCAAGTCCGTCAGTGGGTTCATCCAGAATCAGCACCGGCGGATCATGCAGAATCGCCTGAGCCAGGCCCACGCGGCGTTTGAATCCCTTGGACAATGTTTCGATGGGCTGACGAATCACAGAAGCAAGTTGCAGGCGATCAACCACAAAGCCGGTGCGCTTGCTGGCCACATCGGACGCCATGCCACGGGCCTGAGCAACAAACTTGAAGAGCCCTTCAGGTGTCATGTCTGGGTAAAGAGGGGCACCCTCGGGGAGATAACCCATGACGGTTTTGACCGCGAGGGGGTCTTTGAGGACATCATGCCCGGCGACGATCGCTGTGCCGCTGGTGGGCGTGAGGAATCCGGCGACCATCTTCATGGTGGTCGACTTGCCCGCGCCGTTGGGTCCCAGGAAGCCCAGAACCTCGCCCTTGTCGATCTTCAGGGAGATTCCCTGCACGGCTACGAACGAGCCGAATTCTTTGCGTAGTGCCTGCAACTCGATCATGGTCGTCGGCTCCTTGCAGCTGCCTTTGCGATAGGCCGCCAGTTGCGATCAGAAGTGTTTGTCATCGCATCACTTACGGAGCAAAAAACACCTCCGCAGAGTGCCACCAAACCCCAGGTCATCCAGACTGATCACCTGGGGGATTGTTATATGCAGGTTGTTGAGGATGCGCGTGCCGCCAGAATCCGTCAGGCATCGACCTGCTCGCGCCAGTTGGCGACCCATTGTTGAGTTATCGGGCCTACAGATCCGCCGCCGATCATCTCGCGTTCCAGCCGCGTGACGGGGAGTACGCCAAAGCTCGAATTAGTGACGACAACCTCGTCCGCCTTGAGGAGATCGTCTATCGAGACGAGGCGTTTGGTGACTTTGAGTCCTAAGCCGCTGGCCCAATCCAGGACGTGGCTGCGAGTGATGCCGGGGAGGACGGGGGCGCGGAGCCGCACCCCTGCCGGACCGGGACCAGCAGTGCTACTCCCTTCGGTTTCTTCACCACGAGCGATGGGTGTAACGACCTGACCGTCTCTGACCAGAATCAGGTTTGAGACACACCCGCCGCAGAGGTGATTGGTAACGGAGAAGACGAGTGCCTCGCCAGCGCGCTTGGCGGCGGCTTTCCGGAGTTCGCGTAAGCGTGTCCAGTAATTCAGCGTCTTGTGTCCTTCGCCTTCGTCGAGGGGGTTCGCGCGGAAATCAGCGACGACGACACTGATGCCGTTGTCGTACATCTCTACGGGATAGGCGATAGCAGGTTGCGAGACGACGAGTACGGTGGGACCGGCGTTTTCGGCTTTGCCGCCGGCGAGGAGGTTGAGATCGCCACCGGTCACCGTGAGCCGCACACGCTGGCGCGGCGTACCGTCACGCTCGACGGTGGCGACAACGGCTTCCTCGAGTGCAGCGAGATTGAGTTCGCGCGTCAGTCCGAGTTCCTTGGCCGAGATCGCTAAGCGCGCCAGATGCTCGTCGAGGCCTATGACGCGGGCCTCGCCCCCGGACATGACGGCGGTCATGGTTTCAAAGAGGCCTACAGCGTGCTGCAAACCAGCATCAAAGGCCGAAATGCGGGCATCACCCGGAGCAAGAAACTCACCATTGACCAGCACAGTTGGCATGTGCCAAGGATAAGTCGCTCGCATGGCGTGTGCGCCTCATTTAGAGGGCTGATTGCAGTACGAAGCCCACATGTGACGCAACACGCGCTCGAAATCGCGGCACCAGGCCTGCCCATTGCAGAGCGTGGAGGCCAGCAGTTGCGAGCGAAGCGATGAGCGGAGCGCCGCGCGGCCCGAGGCATCCGCAGCGAGAGCCGAAGCGATCTGCTGGTAGTGCGTCTCGTCCCTGGCGATCCACTCTGGATGACCAAGGTGCGTGAGGAGCGACACTCCCACGCGGCTGGCGTGGCTTTGACCTTCCAGCACCACCACGGGCAAGCCCATGAAGATCGCTTCGCAGGTTGTTGTCGTGCCGTGATACGGGAAGGTGTCGAGGGCGATATCCATCTGCGAATACAGATCCAAATGTTCGCGCAGACCGAGAGTGGCGGTGTGCAGCACGAGCCGCGAAGGGTCCACCCCTGCCGCGGCAAGGCGGTCGCGGGTGCGCTGCTGAGATTCGGCATCATCGAGGCCGATGGTTTTCAAGAGCAGCCGCGAACCGGGGTGGGCCAGCACGACGCGCGACCAGAGCGCGACGGTGCGATCAGTGACCTTTTGCAGAGAATTGAAACTGCCGAAGGTCAGCGGCCGATTTGGAGCGATTGATGGCTCCGGGCTCGCATCCGGGGGCGGTGGCGCGTAACAGAGAAAACACCCGTCCATGCGCTCCAGGCGTTCGATGTAATGCGGGTCAGTGAGTCCGGGAGGGTCGGTAAGGGCATCGACGATGCGGTGGCCGACTGCGGCGAGGCCCGTGGAGTGCGGATAGCCGCAATACGTGGCCTGAACGGGAGCGGGTCGATTGTGCAGCACACCCAGACGATGGCCGACGGTGTGCCCGTGCAGATCAATGAGGATGTCCGTGTGATCATCCCACACTTGCATGGCGATCTTGTTGTCGCTCAATGCGCGGCAGTCGCGCCACAGATCTGCTTGCTTCTTCAAGCGTTCAGTGAAGTCGTCGCCGGGGTTGGTCGTGGAATAGACCACAATTTCAAACTGGGTGCGATCGGCGAATCTCAGCAGCGGCTCAATAAAGAACGCGACGGAGTGGCGGCGCATATCAGCAGAGAGAAGGCCGATGCGAATGCGCCGCGAGGCATCGCGTGTCTGTGGATATTCCACCACCGGAGTGCGATAGGCGCGGCTGAGAACCTCGCCAAAGCGTCTGTGCACAAAGGCAACGCGGGCCGGGTCCATACCGTCGATGTAGTTGCTGGCGTTGCTGATCATTGCCGCGAGGAGATGAGAGTGGGGGACACGCTTGAGAGCGTCCTCGAGAAAGGCAATGGCTTCGGCGGGGCGACCGCTGGTGAGCATGACTCCGGCCTTGGCACTGATCAGGTTCTCGTTGTCGGGTTGTGTGCGCAGGCCGTTGCCATACGCCTCTTCGGCCTCGCGAAAGCGCCCCTGATACTTGAGCACCGATCCCAACCCCTGCCACGCGTTGACCCAGTTGTGATCAATCGCGAGCACGCGGCGGAAGATCTCTTCGGCCTTGGGAAGCTGATCAAGTTGCCCCAGCGTGTTGCCGTAGGTGGTCAGAATGTGGGGATTCTGCGGCGCCAATTTACTGGCGGTTTCAGAGTAATACAGCGACTTCTGATGCTCGGCCTTGTGAATCAGCACCACCGCCATGGCATCGTAGTAGTAGGGGTTTTTGGGCTCGGCGCGGATGAGCTTCTGTAGTTCGGCCACGGCGCGGTCATACTGCCCCGCGGAAAGAAACGCCTGAACCTGCTGCTGTTTGGCCGGAGGAAAAGTGCTCATGCTTGATCGCTCTTACATACGGACCTTTACAGACGAGATTTCACCCATTCGCGGGCTGCGCGGTCTGATGTCATGACATCAGCAAGTGAGTTGCATCGCCGGCTGGGAACACTCTCCAGCGCACCAATCACCAATTCAGCGATTCGCGAGAATGGCATGGGCGGGGCGGATTCATTCAGGAATCGTCCTACGGCCTCTTCGTTGGCCGCATTCAGAATTGCCCCGCGCGTCGTGTCGCTGCGCCCGGGACCGATGCACTCACGCCACAGCGCGGCACCAGGAAAGCGATTCTCATCCACGGGCTCAAAGCTCAACGAGCTCAATGTGGCAAAATCGATGCGTCCGCATTGGCCCTGATCGCGGGCCGGGTATGTGAGTGCCAACTGGATTGGTGTGCGCATGTCGGGCATTCCCAACTGCGCCAGTGCGGCGCCATCCACGGTCTCCACGATGGCGTGCACAATGGATTGCGGATGCACGATGGCACCCAATCGTTCCGGGCCAAGACCAAACAGCCAATGTGCTTCAATCAGTTCCAGTGATTTGTTGATCAGCGTTGCTGAATCGATGGTGATCTTGCCACCCATCCGCCATGTCGGGTGCTTGAGGGCATCTGCGCGAGTGGCGCGGCTGATATCCGATGTGCTCCAGGTGCGGAAGGGGCCACCACTGGCCGTCAGCAGTACCCGCGCAATCTGATGATGGCGATCTTCGCAGGGCGGATACACCGGCACGGCTTCGTAGGGATAGACGCCACTGAGGGCCTGCCACACGGCGGAGTGTTCGCTGTCGATGGGGAGGAGCATGCACCGCGAACTTGCCGCGATCATCACGCTTCCGGCAGCGACCAGGGTCTCTTTATTGGCGATGGCAACCTGGGGGCACACCTCGATGGCCGCCAGTGTCGCGGGCAGCCCAGCCGCGCCCACCATGGCGGCGATCACTAGATCCGGCTTGACGTCTCTGACCAATTGTTCGGCAGCGCTCGTCCCGCGCCGGGCCTGACGCAATTCTTCAGGCAGCGACTCGCGAGATGTGGTGTCATCCGCCAGCGCGACTGCCCGCACACCGAAGCGGCGCGCCTGCTGGGCCAGCAGCGGAGCATTTCGCCCCGCAGCCAGTCCGGCGATCTGATAGTGAAAGGTGGTCTGGCGGTTCATCTCCAGATGGTTGAGATGTTCAATGACATCCAGCGCCTGATTTCCGATGGAACCGGTCGAACCCAGAATGACCACTCGCTTGCTCGTCATGCACGCTCCACACACTCTGCACGCCTGCCCACGCAGATGGACCGACAGCGCAACCAAAAGTCACTCCTGTTTGGGACGCTTGTTCAACTCGCTGGCGTTAAGTTTGCGTCGACCGGCACCATACAGACTTCGGGGCTGTACGGGGCGTACGACGGGTGCAGGCATTTCTGCCGCACGCTCGATCGGCCTCTCAGGTGGCCGCTCCTTGGTCCGCTCTTGAGGTGGTGCCGGTGGCACACTGCCTTGGCCACCCTGATTGGGCCGAGGCGCTTCGCCCGACATCGCCGGACGAGAGATCTGCGGTCGTTGCCCGCGCTGTTGATCGCGACTTTGTCGACCACCATCGCGCTGGCCGTCCCGTTGGCCGTCACGCTGGTCATCACGCTGACCTTCGCGGGGACCGCCCCGCGAACCTTGATTCTGCTGATGCATGCCCTGTTGACGTGAGTCCGGTCCACCTTGCTGGCCTTGGCCGCGGCCGCCACGACCGCCTCGCCCGCGGCGACGTCGGCGCTGTTCACCACCACCATCCTGCACGCCTTGGCCGCCATCGCCGAAGCCACTTTCGTCTTCGGCGCCCATGCCGCCATCTTCCATGCCACCAAACTCGGCAAAGCCCAGGGGCTTTCCAAATCCGGTGGGACGACCAAAAGCCGAGCCGACGATGCGATCATCATCGCCGCGCGGCTGCTGAGGAATATTGCCTCGCTGCGGTGCGCGTCGTGGTTCATTGCCACGCAACGCCGGCGGCTCGTCGCCCCAATCACCGCCGCCGCGATTGCCATCATCGGTTGGGGCAGGCGACGGAGCGCCCATTCCTTCGGGCGCGTTTTCGCTGCGACCATCAGCCCGGCTTTCGCCCCGGCCACCACGTCCGCGGCGGCGACGGCGGCGTCCACGACGCGCTCCATCTGGCCCATTCGCGCCTTCATCATCCTGCGCATGCTGGGGCATCGAACCAGCACCATCCATACCAGCGACTGCGGGCTGGTCTACAGGAGCGCCCGTGTTGGTCCCTGCCGGTCCGCCTTGCGGGTGCGTGACCGGCTCGCCCCATTCATCGGTGTCGTCGGCAATAGGCGCGGCGTGGGCCGGGGCGCGTTCGCCACCGCGTCCGATTTGAGTGCCGCGCCGACCGTCGTCGCGTCGGCCCTGATCACGACGCCCGGCACGACCGCCATCACGCTGATTGTCGCGAGCGGTTTCGCGCTGACCTTCGCGGTGGCCATCGCGGCGATCTTGACGTTGACCCTGACCGGCAGTCTCGCGGCCACTTTCGCGTCCTCCGTCACGCGCAGGCCGGTCATGCCGCGACTTGCCCCGGCCTCTGCCGCGCCGGTCATACTTGCCGATGTCATGAAGCGTCGGGCCGTCGAGTTGTTCGGGGCCATCGCTGCCACCTGCAGGCAACGCTTCATCAAACTCGATGGGATGCGCTGCAGGAACTTCACCATCTTCGATGGGCTCATCAGCACTGGCGACGGGCTCGTCATCAAAGACCGGAGTGTCTTCCACATCCGGCGCATCTTCGGCGAAAGAGAACTCCTGCAGGTTTTTGGGGCGCGGGGGCAAGGGCAGACGCGTCAGATCAACATCGCCTTCGTCGTCATATGCGTAGATGGTGATGCGATCGACGGGCACCGTCTCGCTCACGCGGACATCGACGTGGCGCTCCATGAGTTTCTCAAGGCGGCCAAGCAACTGTCGCTTGTGGCTCAGCAGTTCGCTGGCGACGCGCGGGGCGACGACCATTTCGACCTTGCGGATCTTCTGGTGGCTCAGGACTGCCGCGAGTTCGCGAATCGCATCTGCCGCGACCGAGTCGGGCTTCTGGATAATGCCTCGGCCACGGCACGTTGGGCAATCGGCAAAGTGAACCGTCTCATGACTGCCACGCATGCGCTGGCGGGTCATCTCCAAGATGCCAAAGGGCGAGATCGTGGCGATGGTGGTCTTGGCACGGTCGCGCGAGAGGCGTTCCTTGAAGCGATTCTCCACTTCCTTGCGGTTCTTGGCATCGCGCATATCGATGAGGTCGTTGGCGACGATGCCGCCCAAGTCACGCAAACGCAACTGGCGGCAGATCTCATCCACCGCCTCCAGGTTGGTCTGGAACGCGTTTTCCTCGGCATCTCGCGCATCGCGGCTCTTACCGCTGTTCACATCGATGCACACCATCGCTTCGGTCTGATCGATCACCAGCCGGCCGCCACTGGGCAACGGCACTTCGCGTGCGTGCATCAGTGAGATCTGCGGCTCAACGCCAAAGGCGTAGAAGAGGGGCGTTTTCTCAGTGTGCAAGAGCAACTTGCACGAACTGCGCGGCGCGACGATCTTCAGGAATCGTGCCGCACGTTGCAGGGCCTGCTCGTTGTCGATGATGACTTCATCGATTTCGCTGGTCAGCATGTCGCGCAGGGCGCGTACCAGAAGGTCGCTTTCGGAATAGAGCAAGCGCGTCTTGCCACTTCCTTCGGCCAGGCGGCGCTCCATGTCTTTCCAGAGACGCATCAGGTACGCCAGGTCGCGCTTCAATTCCGTCTTGGTGCGGTCCATTCCCGCCGTACGGAGAATGAAGCCGAACCCCTCGGGGAGATCAAGCTGATCGAGAATCTCACGCATCTTGCGGCGTTGATCCTCATCCTCGACCTTGCGCGAGACGCCCACGTTGTCCATGAAGGGCATCATCACCAGGAAGCGCCCGGGGATCGAGAGGTAGCTGGTCAGCGTCGGGCCTTTGGTGCCCACGCCTTCCTTCAGCACTTGCACGAGAATCTCGTGGCCACGCTTCAGCGCATCCTGCATCGCCGGGCGCTCGCGCCGCGGAGTCTTGTGCCCGACCTTTTCAATGCCATCTTCAGGATCACCACCCGGGAAATAGCGCGGGTGCAGGTCCGAGACGTGCAGGAAACCATTTTCGGGAATTCCGAAATCGACAAACGCCGCCTGAATCGACGGCTCCACGTTGGAGACCTTGGCCAGATAGATGTTTCCCACCCGGCTTGCGGAACTGAATTTTTCAACGTGCAGCTCTTCGAGCTTGCCGTCTTCCACGATCGCCACGCGGCACTCTTCGCCGGGGACGTAATTGATCAACATCTGAGACTTTGCCATCGCGAGCCAACCTTTCGGGCCTGGTCTGATCTAGTCAGCCACTGACCCACTTTGCTCGCGGCAATCGATCTATCTGCCAGGAGAAGAGAACTCTTCTCCCCAAAAGCACTCACACCCTGAATCGTCCGAAGCGGCCGTCATCAATCTGGTCGCGATGAATGTCATCGCGGGCAAACCGACGCTCAACGCAGGCACTCATCAGCGCTCGTCCAAATTGAACGAGCACTCTGCCCACGCGGTGCACACTGCAGGTTGTTCCGGCCCATTCAGCACGAGTCGAAAAATCCGAAGCGACCTCATCGCGACGGGTTGTCGAACCTCGAACCACCACGCTCATCGGGCCACACGCGGTCGATGCACGCCCAGTCAACAGGGCTGAATCGTGCGCGGCATCGCGAACGACGGAAGGTGTCTGAATCTGGAGGGAACGGGCCTGCACAGCGGCTCTTTCGTCCGGCGATCAAGGCATGCCGATCGGCCTGCCGCGCACGGAACACATGTCCTGATTCCGAATTCCAGTCATCGCGGCACACCCGCGGACCAGAATCCGTTGTTTTGTCTGGCCGATCAACGCGACCGGCCTGAAAGGTCGAACCTCGCCGCTAAGCGAAATCCGCTCTCACTGTAGCCCCCGACACCTCGGTCCATTCAGAGTGGACACAACCACACCAATTATTTCCTTGGCTCATTGCCTGGAATGGGCATGGCTTCCTTGGCCTTGAGGACTGCCTGGATGAACTCTTCAGGAACGTGCTCCAGGGCGGGCTCCTGCTTTGGGCAGCAGCACTTCTTCCCCATTTTGATGGCGGCTCGGTAATCGTCGAGGAACTTTTTGCACGGGGGGCATAGTTTGAGGTGTAGATCAAACATCAGCCGCTGGTGCATAGGAAGCGTGCCCTGGTCGTACTCTGTCAGGAAGTCGATGAGTGATTTGCAATTCACGATGGGGCGACCTCCCTTCCTCGCAGACGATCGAGCTTGGCTTCCAGCAACTGCTTGAGGGCCAGACGGGCCCTGTGCAGACGAGTTTTGACGGCCCCGGCTGTCAGGTCCAGCATCTGGGCCACCTGATCTGTATCGAGTTCTTCGATATCCCGCAGCAGCAGAACTTCGCGGTATTGCTCAGGCAATTCGTGAATTGTGGCTCGCACCAGTTCACGGGATTCCTTGCGATGCAGCGCATCTTCTGCGGTTTCAGATAATCTGCCTTCTTGCGAACCTTCGCTGACGCGATGGCCGCTGGAATCAAATGTCGGCAACATCGATTCGATCTGGGCCTCCGGCCTGCGGCTCTTGGCCCGTAACTTCATCAGGCAGGCGTTGACCACGATCCGATGCAGCCAGGTAGAAAGCTTGGAATTTCCATCGAACCGGCCAATAGCTTTGAACGCCGAGAGGTACGCATCCTGCAATGCATCCATGGCGTCGGATTCGGAGGGGAAAAACCGCCGCGCCACGGCCAGCAGCCGCGGGCTGTTCTCACGCACCAATTCCTCAAAAGCGCGGCTTTCACCTGCCTGCAGACGACGCACCAGCTCGCGTTCCCGCGAGTCGTCAACCATCGGATTGGAAGTGGAGGAAACCTGACTCATGCGCGAGGAGGACCGACCACCTTTGGCGGCAGTACGAGGGTACCACAAGCACTTGGCGGCGTGCTTCAGGTGAGGTATTAGGTATTGGGAAGGCAGGCAGTTCGCTGTCACGTGAAGTTTGATGCCGCAAAGAAGGGCGGGTGACCCCTCGTTTATTGGTTATCGGGCACAAAAAACTTCAAGTGAAGTCCCCCTTTCAGATTCAACCTCCGAGGTGGGTCTGTGCCGATAACCCCCTGAGTTCGGGTGTCGGCGGCTCAGGACGGGCCGCATCGGGCATTCGGATTGTGGAAACGGGCAAAGTCTGCGGGTTGTTTGGCATCGATGCTGGTTTCTGTGTGGAGATTGGTCATGCCGCAGTATTGAGCTGGGCGTGGCTGGTCGATGAGGCCAAGCGCGAATTACGCGCGAACCTCGCCCGGGCATGTGCTCTCTTGGGGAAGGATCCCATGAATCTTCGACTCGTGACTGATGACACTCGTTCGGCGTTGGATCCAATTCCATTTCCTGTGAACGCGGTTCGCGCCCTGGGCCAGCCCAAGGAGAGCCGCGGCCCCGCCAAGACCGACTCTCACACAGCCGGGCGGATCAGCCCATCGTGGTGGGGTCGTGAGCACAACGAAGGCCACGAAGACTCTTTGGATGCGATCACCAACGTGCACCAGGCCCTTGCACGGGTCGATGCCACCATGAGTGAACTGACTGAGGACGTGGAGCGCGTCCTCGCCAGCCCGTTCCTGACTCGCGATGACGATGGCCCGCGCGCGGCTTAATCACTTTCCGTGCACGACCTGAGCGTGTGCCCGCGCATCGATGGAACTTAAAGCAGCACTCAGGCCATGGGCCATTCAGGCACCGGGCTTCTCTCCTACCCGCAGCACCACCATGGTTTCGTCATCAAAGCGGGTCTTGAGACCGGCGAACTTGCGCACTTCCCATTGCACCAATTCCACGATGCGTGCGGCGTTGGCGTCGGGCTCGGAGTTGAGAATGGCCAGAAGGGCTTGACGGAGCCGCGTGCGGCCGAAGCGTTCATTGGCAAAACTGCGTGCATCGATGATGCCATCGGTGTAGGCCAGCAGCACATCACGGGCGTGCAGGTCAAAGACGCCGCGCTGATAGCGCTGATGAGGGTCGATGCCGACGGCCATGCCGCCGACACCCAATTCGTCAATGTCGGCTTCCTTGGGGGCGCGCTTGGAGTTTTTGGCAGGCATGCGCACCACCATGGGTGGTTCATGTCCCGCGCTGCAGTACGTCAGTCGCAGTTTGGCTGGATCGATGACGCCGTACCACAGCGTGGAGAATTCGCGTTCATGGGTGTCGCGGCACATCGCGACATTGACTCGAGCGACCACCTCGTCCAGGTCATAGAGATCCTGCACGTACGCGCGAAGACTGGCGCGGACGCTGCTCATCAGCAGGGCCGCCGCGACACCCTTGCCTGAGACATCGCCGATAGCGATGCCAAGATGACCGTGGAGTTCAAAGAGGTCGTAGAAGTCGCCACCGAGTTCCAGTGAGGGTGTGTACTTGGCGGCAACATCCAAGCGCGGCAACGTCGGGGCCGTGCGAGGCAGCATGCGGCGCTGCACATCGATGGCGAGTTCCATCTGCCTCTGGGCTTTGGCGCGATCCTGCTGCAGGCGCAGCAGGCGCGACTGCTCGATAGCGACAGCGGCCTGATCGGCGATGGACTTGAGCAGGCGCTTGTCTTGATCGGTGAAGGAACGGCGCGATTTGGCGTACAGGCGAATCACGCCGATGGGCTGAGACTGAAAGAGGAGCCCTGCGTTGATGGCGGTGATCAGTCCCTCGGTGTGCACGCGGTCGATCAGCAGAATGCGCGGATCGGTGGTGAGGTCGTCGCAGATCACGATTTCACCCTTGAGGGCGAGCTTGTCGAATTCACGATCCTTGCTGACAGGTCGGGGATCGCGCAGCCACTCGCTGGAAAGATTGCGCCAGGCGACGTGCTGCAGATCCGCCTCGTCTTGAGACAGCACGCCATCGGCATCTTCCTTAAAGAGGACAATGTTCCCGGCGTCCAGCCCCAGAACATCGAGGGCGGACTCCAGCGCGACGGAGAGGATGCGTTCCACGCTATCGGCGCGGCTGATCATGTTGCCGAGCTTGTGCAGAACCTGCAGCTCGTGCATGCGATCGCGAACCTCGGCTTCGTAGCCGACGAGTTCTGCGCTGGTGTTGGCCAAGAGCTCGACGGCCGCCGCGAGCTTTTCGCGCGACTGCTCGCACAAGGTGGGTGCGCCTGGGCGAATGACCAGCGAGCCGATGGTGTCGCCGCTGAGCTTGAGAGGGAAGTAGAGATTGGCCGGGTCGCAGGCGCGCTGTGGGCCATCATCAAGGACCTGCCAAGGGTGAGAGGGGTCGGCGGCGGGAGTGATGAGCCAGCCCCGAGCGTCGCGCAGCTCAATTTCGACACCCACCATCTGCGTCAGTTGGCTGACCAGGCGTGCCAAAGAGCCATCGGTCAGGTAGTCGGTGATGGAGGGGCGGTTTGATAGCGCGGGGCTGGTCGACCCGGCGGCGGCCAGGAGCGAAGCAGTGGGGGATTGGGTGGGTAAAGGGGTGTGCACGAATGAACGCCGCGAAGGGATGTGGAGGGATGACTGCTGAAGCAAATTGGATCGGGTTTTGGTGTGAATCGTCACGCGAGATTGGACGGAAAGCAGGGCGGTGAGTTGCAGGGGCCGAAGATTGAGAGGATTGATGGGTCAAAGATCCAAACATTATACAAACAATTAGTGCTGGTGTCAACCCATCGAAACACGACCGGGCCGCGCGTTCGAGCGCGAACCCGCCGCGGGCCAATTCCGAACTAGATTTAACCTCAGGGGGCCCGACGAAAAGTTATAGGACTTTGAATCGATTTGTCCTCCTGTGGCGATGTATTGGGCAACAATCGCATCTTCCCGGGCTACGGATTCGCCCGGGGGTTATACGAGGAGGATGGATCACCATGGCCAATCCAGTGTTGACCAGAGGTTTTGAAAACGGCGGCACCTCGCGCGGCATCAGCGCGGGCAACGTCTATGGCAATTTCACCATGCCGCAGAACAGCCGCATGGTCGCCGAATCGTCCAACACGATGACGATTCAGGGCACGGTGAATAAGAGCGCGATCCTGCTCGGGCTGGCCATGTCCACCGGCGTCGTCTCGTTGTACCTTGCCGCGAACCAGCACCCCCTTGCTGGCGCGACGTGGGTCGGCGGCATGATCGTGTCGCTTGTCGTCGGCCTGATTCTGTGCTTTGCCCCCAAGGCATCGCCGTTCCTTGCGCCCGTCTTCGCACTCGCCAAGGGCCTGGCGATCGGTGGCTTCTCAGTGTGGATCGCAAGTCAGGGCAAGGCCGGCAAGAGCTTTGACCTCGGCCTGATCTCGGTCGCGCTTCTCATCACCTTTGGCGTCTTTGGTGGCCTGCTCGCGGCGTACTCGTTCCGCTTCATTCGCGTCGGCCCCACCGCCATGAAAATGGTCTTTGCCGGCACGCTGGGCATTGCCCTCATCGGCCTGGTGACGATGGGGCTGTCACTCTTTGGCGTCAACGTCAGTTGGCTGTGGAAGCTCTACGCCGTGGATGGCACCGGTGGCCTCATCGGTATCGGCTTCAGCATCTTCTGCATCGTCATGGCTGCGTTCAACCTGGTGATCTCTTTCCAGGTGATCGAAGAAGGCGTGCAGATGGGCGCACCTAAGTACATGGAGTGGTACGGCGCGTACGGCCTCCTGGTCGAAGTGATCTGGCTGTATGTCGAGATCCTCCGCCTGCTCGCCAAGCTTCGCAATCGCTAAGTTACAGACACGAACCTCAAACCCCGGCTTTGGGCCGGGGTTTTTGTTGTTGCAAGGCATAGCAATATTTGCTATTCTTTGCTATAGGAGCATGACATGAACATTTCTGTCACCCGCCAGAATCAGGAGTTCATCGCCAACCTGGTCAAGGGTGGTCGCTACGCCTCTGCGAGCGAGGTAGTGCGCGATGCCATTCGCTTGCTTGAGGACCGCGAAGAGCGACGCCGCGCATGGGCGAAACACGCCAAGGTGCTGTTGAAGGATGCCGAGGCGGATGTTGCAGAAGGTCAGACGCGTAATTTGGATGATGTTCGCAACATGCTTCTAGGGGATATCGAACCGCTTTCGATTCAAATGCGTCGCCCAAACGCCAAGAAGATCGCATCACGCAAGCGGACTCGTAGTGTCAATGCGAAATTTGCAACCAAACCGTAAATTCTGGCCAGAGACATTTGAGGCAGCGCTCGAAGATCTGCTGCCCTCGAATACCTCGGTGATTCAACGTCTAGCAGCCCGACGCGAAAGAACTCACGAAATCGAGATAATCAAACAAATCAACAACACCATCACGGTTAAAGTCCGAGGGGCAGCGCACACCAATAAAAATGTTGCTTGAAGCCGTCGTGCCACATGAGTCGGTGATTCGCACGCTGTAGTTGCCCAGCGTGGACAGCTCCGCCGGGTCGATGGTCAGCGTTGGTGTGCTGACACCACTTACGCTCGATGAACCTTGCAAAGGCAATCCGCCCTTGAACCATTGATAGGTCAACGTGCCGGTGCCCTCGGCGGAAACGCTCAGTTGTACACGCTCGCCCGGGCTGATGGTGCGGGGCGGTGAAAGTTGTTGAATGATCGGACCACCGGCGGCCAAGTTGAATATGTAAGCCGCTCCACGCGAACCGCTCACACCAGGCGCACCGACAATCGCCACGTTTCCATCAATCGCCACCGCTTGACCGAACTCGTCCGAACTTTGCAGATCACCCGGGGCGAGTTTGCTGGTTTGCGTCCATGTCGTCGTGCCTTGCTTGGTGAAGACATAGGCGGCACCCGAGTCTACAGCTGGCGCATTCGCATATGGAGCTCCGACGACCAATCGAGTCGGAGAAGCTCCAACCGATGCGCCGAAGAAATCACCAAACTGACCGTCAGAAGGGTAAATAGAAACGAACTGGCCCCAGTAGACCTGGCCAGAACTGCGAAACAAAGCAACAGATCCAGACGAATTTGGCTGATTGAAGCTGCCGGGAACGCCCATAGCCAGCAAGTTTTCAGTCATGGCAAGCGAATATCCAACAAACGCTTCGCCGCCAACTCCAAACGGGTAGCGATTCACACTGTTATTAAACTGACTGTTGATTGACTTGATGATCGTAGAGCCAAAGGAAGAAGCAGTACCAGCAAAGAAGTCTCCATATGACGCGAGCGCTGCCGAGTTTGAAGCAAAGTAGTTGACTCCGGTGAAATTGCCTTGAAGTGGCGAACTCGAACTCACTCGTTGTCTATACACGTTGTCAGCACCGGATGCAAAAACTTCCTCAAAGCCCGATTGCACACTTGCAGAGACAAGTACATTTCTACCGAATCCGTCAAAAATAGTGCTTGATGAAAGTTCGGCATCAAACCTACCTGTCCACGCACTGCCGATTTTGGTGAACGCACTCACCATGCCCTGTGTGGTTCCAGCGCGGGGTGCCGCGACGAAGATCGCACGAGAAATGGGACCAATCGAAACAGCCACGCCGAATCGATGATTGGGTCGATCGGGAAGCGTGAGACGAGCGGTTTGAATCCAGAGGTTGCTTTGCTTCTCAAAAACGTAGACGGCGCTTCCAAGCGATTCTTCAGCAGCGGGTGCGCCAACCACTGCAATGTCGCCAGAAATCGCCACCGATGTGCCGAAGCGATTGCCGATGGGCACATCACTTGGCGCGAGTCGCACAATCTGTGACACGCACTGCGCACCGGCGATACCCGAAAATCCCAGCAGAGTAACCACAACGAGAGCATTACGCATGAGAACCTCCGGGTCGAAGTTTACAAACCAGAGGTACGCGACGCAATAGATATGTTTTGGAAAATTACCACAATACCCAGATTAGCCGCTAGTCCGCAACCCTCTAAAAAACTCCTTCAGCAACATCGCCGATTCTTCCGCCATCAGGCCCTGCACAAACTCGGTGGGTCGATGGTTCAGCCGCGGATCAGAGAGCAATTGCATCAGAGAGGTGACCGCCCCGGCCTTGGGGTCACTGGCCCCAAAGACGACGCGCCCGACGCGCGCATTGACAATCAGCCCCGCGCACATCGGGCAGGGTTCGAGGGTGACGACGAGAGTGCAGTCGTTGAGCCGCCAATCACCGATGGCTTCGCACGCGCGGACGATCGCCGTGAACTCGGCGTGCGCGTGGGGCTGGCGGTCATTCTCACGCCGGTTGGACCCCGTCCCCAACACCTCGCCCGTCGCCGTGCGATACACGATCGCACCCACCGGCACTTCACGCTCGCTCGCGGCATGGCGCGCCAGGTCCAGCGCGCGGATCATCATGGCCGTGTCGAGATCACTGGGCATCTTCACACCCTCGGCTCCTCAGGTGGTGCACCATTCGCCCGATACCACTGCCCTGCACCGCTCATTCCCTGCTCATTGATGCGGCTGATCTCTTCATCACTCATACCCAGTGGTGGCAGATCGCGCGAAGGGTCTGGACCCGGACTTGGTTCAACCCGCGGCCCCGCAAACGGCTCACCATCCGGACCCGCATTCGGATTGAATGGCATCGGCGGCGAAGATGGAGGCGACCAGGGTTGGGGGGGTTGAGAGGGTGGTTGAGGGGGCGGCTGCGAAGGCGGCGGATCAGCAGGAGGTTTCGGATCTTCCCACCGTTCCCGCCCGGTTTCTTTCTTACCCGCCACACGCTTGGCCGGGAACCACTTGATCAGCAGGATCGAGAGTTCGTACAGCCCGTAGAAAGGGATCGCCGCGAGGGCAAGCGTCAATGGGTCGCCCGGCGTCACAAGTGCAGAAGCAATCACGCAGACCAACAGCGCGTAACGCCGAAACTTCTTCAGGTGTGTGTCTTTGAGGATGCCGATCCAGCTCAAAAGCAGCAGCACCACCGGCAACTGGAACCCAATCGAAAACGACAACGTGAGCAGAAGCACAAAGTTGATGTATTCACTGATGCGGAATTGCGGCAGCACGCCCGCGCTCTTGGCCAATGGCACCGACACGATCGAGATGCCGCCACCATCGATGGGCAGCGCCACCCGCAGTTCAGGAATCTGCCGCACCACCCACGCGCTTCCCGCCGCGGGGTTGGTCGGATCACCATCCAAGACGGGGAGGTTCAAAAGTGGTGTCGTGATCTCTGGTGCGAGCGTGGGAACCTCAAAGGGCTTCAACCCCAGTTCCGCTGAGAAGTTGATCAGGAACGACAACGCCAGGGGCAGGATCATGTAAAACAGCGTCGCCACGCCCGCCAGCGTCAACACCAGTGACAGCGGCAAGAGAAAACGCACGAAGCGTTTCTCGTGCGCGTACAGCCCGGGCGCAACAAAGCGCCACAGTTGGTAGAGGATCCACGGGCTGCCCGCCAATGCCGCGGCAATCAACGCGATCTTGAAGGCGGTGTTGAAGCTCTCCATCGGCGCAGTAGAGATCAGCGCCGCGGGCAAGCCCCGCTCTTGCAGCAACTTCTGCAGCGGCATCAAGAGGAATGAAGTGAGTGGTTTGAGGAAGACCAGGCCCAGGAGCAGGAACGGGACAATGCCCCACGCGGCGAGAAAGAGCCGCTTGCGCAATTCTTCAAGGTGACTGAAGAGGGACATGACCGCGCCGGGGTCTTCGGGGGGAGCCGATGGGCGCGGTGACTCGGGGGGCATGGGTTGGCCCTTGGCGGCTGCCGCGGCACGACCCAGGTTGTTGAAGAGGTTCCAAGCCACCATGGCTCCTAAGGGTGAAGCGGGTTTGGTTCTTGTTTGTAATTCGGAGAGTCCGATCTGTCTTTGCAGACAGAGACCCTCGGATTCCGAACAAGTTGCGACGGGGCGCGTCGCACTCGTCATCGTAGTGACACAGAGGGGCGGGCCCATGGTGGCCCGAGACGATGCGCGAGCCAGAACCTATTCCCGGAGAATCCGGGTCCGATGGGGGATTGACGCCGCAGGAGATTGCGGGGCTGTCGTCGCGCGCGGAGGGCGGGTCGGGGGTCGTTGATCGGACATGGCTGGATCAGGTGTGGCAAGAGCATCGGCGCTGGGTGGCAGCGATTCTGCTGGCGTACAAGCCGCGCGATGTGGATCTGGATGACCTGTTGCAGGAAGTGGCGTTCGCGATCGTGAGGCATGGCAAGGACCTGCGTGATGCGGGTGCGGTGCGGCCGTGGTTGCGGACGGTGGCGATCAACGCGGCACGCGCGAGTGCGCGAAGTGAGAAGCTGCGTCGACACGCTCGGTTGGATGGTCCGGAAGGGAGCATCGATCCGGCGGACAGCCGCGGCGCGTGGGATGGGGACTTGAACGAAGAGGCGCGGCGGATTTTGGACCTGGCGATGCAACTGCCAGAGGGATACCGCGAGCCGCTGTTGATGAAGTCTCTACGTGACATGAGCTATCGCCAGATCGGCGAGGCGATGGGATTGCCCGAGACGACGGTGGAAACACGGATCGCGCGGGCGCGACGGATGCTGCGCGATTTGCAGAGACAGGATGAAATACAGATTGCGGAATCGGCGATTCCGCGCCGGGTTCCGGCGCGATCGTGAAAGGCAACAGGTTGCGTGGTTGAGTTGAATATGGTTGCGATGTGACAGCCGCGGCGGCATCCATCTGGCGAGTTTTCGACACTCCGGCTAAGACATTGGCCTTGGGTGGTCTCACGCTGCCTTTGGTGCTGGGGCCGGAGCGGGCGGTGCGGCTGGCTGCAGCGATTGGCCGGGGCTTTGGCAGTAGCTTCATCAATCGCAAGCGTTTGCAGCGCGGTGTGGAGCATCTGCGCGAGGCGTTTCCAGATCTGGATGAAGTTGAACATCGACGTTTGGCGTTGAGCGCGTACGAACACATTTTCAAATTGGGCGCCGAGTTCAGCTTCGCGCCCAGGTTATTGACCGAGGATGCCTGGCCGCGGCACATCGCGCTCACAGATGTTTCAGCGCCGGTGCGAGCGTTGCTTGGTTCACGCCCAGTGACGCTGATCACCGGGCATGTGGGAAACTGGGAATTGATCGGCTACGCCCTCGCGCTGATGGGTTTCCCCATTCACGCGGTGTATCGGCCCATCGACAATCGCGCGCTCGATGGCTGGATGCGCGAGACGCGGCGGCGGCGCGGACTGACCTTGGTGAGTAAGTGGGGGGCGGTGCGGGATATTCCCAAGGCGATGGCCATGGGGAACGCCGCGGGATTCGTGGCCGATCAGAATGGCGGCGATCGCGGAGTCTTCGTGCCGTATTTCGGACGCTTGTGCAGCACGTATAAATCGGTTGGCTTGATGGCGATGCAATTTGAATCTCCGATTGTGTGCGGCTTTGCGAGGCGACTGAAACCGGGCGAAGCCGTGCCGCCGGGCACACGTGCGCAGCCAGGGTTTGGTGGGCCGGGGTCCCTGCGATACGTGGCGGAGATTGTCGATGCGTTTGGGCCGGAAGATTGGAATCGCTATCCGGACCCCTTGTTCTATCTCACCGCGCGATATCGACGGGCTATGGAAGTGATGATCCGGCGAGCTCCGGAGCAGTATCTGTGGATGCACCGAGTCTGGAGAGCGCGGCCACCTCACGAGCGGCTGGATAAGCCCTTTCCGGCAGCACTCAAAGAGAAACTGGCGTGGCTGCCGTGGATGACTACCGAGGAATTGGAGCGGATCATCGAACGCAGCGAGCGCGATCGGGTGGAGTATCGGACGAACCCACCCAAGAAACGCAAGAAGTAGGTTGATGGGGGCATCAACCGATAGCAGTTGCCGGACGTATAGGTAGTGCTGTCAGGCATTAATTGGCCAAAGGGCCAACAGGAGTACACCGTGTCACCACAGCAATCCGATGGCGAAGCACAGGCGATGGACGAGGCCTCTGATGGTCGGTTGGCGGGGTATCGCGTGCTGGTGGTTGAGGATGATAAGGACGTGCGCGATTCGGTGGTCGCCGCGATGATCGCTGAGGGGGCCGATGCCATGGGTGTTGGCGATGGCGACTCGGCGATTCATATGTGCGCTGAGGGTGAGCCGGACTTGGTGGTGCTGGACATGATGCTGCCCAATCGGTCGGGCTTTCTGGTGCTGGAGAAGATCAAGGGGTATGAGGATTCGCCGGTGGTGATCATGATGACGGCCAACGAAGGCAAGCGGCACCAGGCGTATGCCGAGAGCCAGGGCGTGGATGACTATCTGGTCAAGCCAGTGCCCCTGGAGCGATTGATCGAACGCTCGGTGGAATTGCTCAAGCAGAATGAGGAAGAGTGAGAATTCGCAGCGGGCAGAGCGAGCCAACAATCGACCATTGATAGTGAGGTTTCATGCCCAGAGCGCGACAACTTGTCTTGATGAAGTCTTCGGGGACGCCGGGTAAGTCGGGTGGGCCACTGGGCCTGCCACGCCAGGTTCGCGAGTTGTTTGCGAATTTTAACACGGCACCGGATGGGGGCCCAGCTCCTTCCAGCGGCTTGGAATTGCTCCACGGTCCGGGAATGACGGTGGAAATCCCCGCTTCTGGCGAAAAATCCGAGGTGCAGCAGGCCATGATCACCGTCTCGGATGATGACATTGCCTGGCCGGTGCTGTCGAGGGCGTGTCGGGCCAACGGATGGACGCTGGTAGATCTTGAATCCGGTCAGGCTTTTCTGTAATCTGAAGGGATGGAACGCTTGCGCAACCGTGCATTCACATTGATCGAATTGCTGGTCGTGATCGCCGTCATCGCGCTGTTGATCGCGATCCTGTTGCCAGCACTTGGCAAGGCGCGCTCGAGCGGCCGCGCTACGCAATGTCTTTCCAACCTGCGGCAGTTGACGGTGGGGTGGTCGGCGTACCTGAATGAGAGCAAAGAGATCATGGTGCCGCACAAAATGCCCAACCGGGCAGGCGGCGCCGGCAACCCCTTGAATCAATACGAGATCGGCAACGGGCTCAAGTTCCGCCCGTCATGGATCGGCATCCTCGGGCCATACATCGGTGTCTACCCCTTTGGTGAGCCAAGCCAGACCAGTTCGCGGCAGGATTACGTCGCATCGTGCTATCTGGATCCGGAAGTGAAGGATTGGAGCGACGAGCGCAACCACTGTTACGGATACAACTATCTGTTTCTGGGCAACGCGCGCGAGACCAATGGCAAGTTCAACAACTATCCGGTGCGTGTCAGTTCGATTCAGATGACGGCGGGGACGGTGTTGTGCGCTGACAGCATGGGGACGGCGGTGAGTTATCCCAAGGATCAGTGGTTGCCCTATTCCAACGACGGCACCGCAGAAAATGCAGTGGGCAACGAGAGCATGACCAACGATCCGCCGCGCTTGACAGCGCAGAGTGATCGCCAGAGCGCACCTCACCGTTCTGGCCCGGCGGAGCGGCACCTGGGTCGTGTGAATACCTTGTGGATTGATGGGCACGGCTCAGTGATGAGCTTGTACGATCTGGGCTACCGCTTGAATGGCGATGGGACGATGCGTGACTTGGGTGGTGGGGCGGATGCCCCGACCAACAAGTTCTGGTCTGGAGATATGACGGACAAAGACCCGCCGCCACTGCCCGTCTGAATGTCCCTTCTTTGGGGCACATACGATTGCTGTATGCCGACGTATGTCTACGAGATTCTGGATAAGAAAGGTCAGCCCACCGGGAAGACCTTCGAGATTGTGCAATCGATGAAAGAGGATGCGCTGACCAAGCACCCCGAGACGGGTGAGCCCGTCCGCCGCGCGATTGTGGCGCCGCAGATCGCGGGAAAGTGGTCGGATATCAAAGGCAAGGGCGTGCTGTCAAACTCGAACCTGGAGCGCATGGGCTTCACCAAGTACGAGCGCAAAGGAAAGGGATACATGGAGCGCGTGGCCGGCAAGCAAGGGCCCAAGTCGATCAGCGCGGATGATTAAGCGCAATCGTCCGCGGCGACAGAGCGACACGTGAACACTGCCGCTTAGTTCCCGATCACCACCGGCACGTGAATGCGGGGGGCCCACTGGGCGGGTGGCAATGTCCACCACACCACGGCGGCATCGTCGGTCGCGGCAGACACTGGCTCGGCCAGTTCGATAAAGGTGATGCTGCTGCGGGTGTATTCGGTGACCAGGCCACGAACGGCATTGAGTGAACCGACCTTGGCATCGCATTCGACTGTGTAGAGTGGGCGAGTGGGGTCGGCTTCGAACTTGCCACTCAATTTGGATGCAGGGGCCATCGGCGGCAAGGCATTGGGGAACTGGATCGGACCGAGGCCGTGTGCAAAGCGGGCGGCATCATCGATGGCGACGGCGGCCTGACGCTCTTTGCGTTCGGCGGTGAGGCGCGCGTGTACTTGAGACGTGGTATCGAGGGCCGCGCGGACGCTGGCGGCGTGGGTGCCTTCGAGGCGACCAAAGCGCCAGGAGCGTGCGGTTTCGGAGTTGGCTTGGGTGAGCTTTTCCATGCCGCGACCGGCGTGAGTGGGTTGCAGGGTGTTGATGCGAATGGCAAGGCGCCCTTCGCGAGCCAGGCGCAGCGCGTCCTGCTCACTCATGGGGCGATCAGGGAGTGAGATCGAAGAAGCAAGATCAGCGAGTGTGGGGCGGGCCTGTTCGAGGATGGCCTCGATGGGGTCATCTTCCAAGCGTGCGGCATGGGCGATGTCGGTGTCGCTGGGGCCGTCGTTGGTAATGCCGCTCTCGGTGCTCGCGTTGCGGGCGGCAATGGCGCCGGTCTCGGGGTTCATGTCGGCGGTGGGAGTTGCGCCGCCAGTGCCTTTTTCAGTAATGGTGCCCTTTTCTGCGTTGGTGCCGGTGTTGATGGCGATGGGTTCGAGTGTGGGAGGAAGAGTCTTGCGAATGGCGGTGTAGCCCCAGTACGCACTGCCACACAGGAGGAGCGCAATGCCGGCGGCCAGAGCGCCACGCTGCTGCCACCACGAAGCGCGAGGCAGAGTGGTGGCGCGGCGGACTCCAGAGATGGGCGTGCCATCGCTGATGAGCCGGAGTGAGCCGGGAGTGAGCGTGTCGACACCAACGGGGGCATCCAGGAGTGAGCGCTGTTCGAGAATCTGCTGCACGCGATCGGCAAGGTCAGCTGGCGCGGCGGCGTCGGGCATGCTCATGAGCACGCTGCGGTGAATCCGCATCTGCTCCAGGCGGCGGTAAAGATCGGGATCAGCCAAGAGACGCATCGACAGGCGATCGGCGTGATCGGCAGTGAGTTCGCCCTCGACAAAGGCGAGAAGCTCATCATCGCTGAAGCGGTGGCCGGGTTGGAAGGGAGTGGAGGACATGAAAGTTCAAAGGCAAAGAGTCAAAGAGCGGACGGATCAGAGGACTGGTTTTCGATTTCTCGTCTCAGGGCTTCGCGGGCCCGGAAGAGGCGAGACTTGACGGTGCCGACGGGAACCGCGAGGATTTCGGCGATCTGCTCGTAGTCCAAGCCGCGAGAGTCGCGGAGGAGGAGGATGGCTCGATAGTCATCTTCGAGCCGATCCAGGGCATCGAGCAGGCGTCGATGGGCCTCACCAAGTTCGACGCGCGACATCGCGTCGGGTTCCCGACCTTGGGCCAAACCAGCACCCAGACCCGGTGAATCTTCTTCGCCCGGGGCCGCGCCGGTGTCGAGCCGCGCGTGTCTGCGGTACTTCTCGGACCTGAGCTTGGATAAGCAAGCGTTGTGGACAATGGTGTACATCCACGTCGAGAACTTGGAGCGTCCGTCGTAAGAGTCCAGTCCTTGGATGACTTTGACCATGGCATCCTGAGCGACGTCTTCGGCGGTCTGCCTGTGGCGAAGAACGCGCAGGCAGTGGGAGAAAACCTGGTCTTGATGGCGGGAAAGCAAGAGGCCCATGGCGCGGCTGTCCCCTTTGCGGACGGCGGCGATGAGGCCGGAATCGATATCGGCAGGGGTTTGAGGAGCGGCGGGCGCTGGAACTTCGACTGGGCGAAGAGGTGTGCCCCCGCCGGGGTTGCCGTGGGTTGCGCCGGAGCCGGGGGATGGGGGAGGGGTTCGCGCCAAGTGTTGGGTTTCGGAAGGCGGCGGGAGGTTATCCGGTCAATGCCTCTGGGATTGTTCCGCTCTGGAGGGGTGGCGTTGCAGGGGAGTGGGGTGTATTACCCCTTGGCGAGGGTGATGATGGAGATAAGGAGCGTCATGATGGTGCCGTTGTGGAGGGCGTGGGCGGTGATGGCGCTGACGAGGGAGCCCCGGTAGTGACGCATCATGGCAAAGGTGAAGCCCAGGGCGATGACGGGCCCGAGCATGATGATCTCGTAGCCGTGCATGAGGCCGAAGACGAGCGCTGAGCCGATGGCGGCGATGGGGAGGATGAGCCAGGAACGCAGGTGGCGGAAGAGCGCGCCGCGGAAGACGGCTTCTTCGACAAAGGGTGCCCAGAAGGTGGCGAGGCAGAAGAAGAGGAGAAGTGTGCCGACATTGGCATTCATCACTTCTTCAATCACGGGGTTGGAGGGCGGAGCACCGACGGTCTTATTGATCTGATCAGAAATGAGCTTGAGGATGAGCGAAGTGACCGCACCGAGGAAGAGGACGGGAAGTCCGGCGAAGTAGGCAAAGACGCCGAAGGCGATTTCGCGGAAGATGCCACGAGGTGCATGCAGGCCCAGGTCGGATTTCCACCGCGAGGCGGGGACGCCGACGACGAGGGGATAGAAGGGAACCAGAACCAGCACCCATTGGATGGCCATGGAAAAGGTGGTGAGCCATGCTGGCGCCTCGGCACCCTGGGGGAGGTCTTTCATGGCAAAATAGCCGACGACCGTGACAAGGATTTTGACGGCAAAGAAGCCACCGACAAACAGGGCGACGAGCTCGAGATAGACGCTGCCACCGGGATCAGGAATATCCATGCGGGGCTGGATTTTTCGGCTGAGGATCTGCACCAGCGCGATGATGAAGCACACAAACCCAGCCAGGAACGCGCCGAGGAATACCAAGCCGGCCAGACCCATGACCATGACAAGGCCAAAGCCGCTGGCGACAAGGGCTTGGTGCTCTTTGCCCTTCTTGTCAGCGTGGGTGGGCGCGAGTTTGCCAAAGAAGCCGTGACGGGTGGCCAGACGCGAGGTCTGCTCAGCAGTGGCCGTGCCCTTGTAAATGGCACGGAGTGACTCTGCGTCAAGCTCGTACTCGGCGCGCTGGGGGCCGGCGGCGTAGTAATCGATCATGTTGAGACCGGTGGGAAGATCGACCTTGGGGTGCTGCTTGTCTTGGCCCAGAGGGTTTTTGGCGGCCAGATCGGCATTGAGAATGAGCCAGTCTGTGAAGCGGTCTATCTCGGTGAGCGCAAGTTCGGCGTCGCCGAGTTCACCCTGGGCAACCACCACGCCGATGCGCTCGTCGGCGGTCATGGCCATCTCCTGGAGCGCGGGAGAGACATTGTTTCGCAATTGGTCGCGCTCAGTCTGGCTCATGGAGGGGCCAAGGGCTCCAAACACCTTGACCATGATTTTGGAGTAAATAGAGGCGATGGATGTACCCGGCTTGGCATCGGCGGGGGTATCGCTGGTGGAGTGGGCACTGATCTGTTGAGAAATCGCCACGATCGCGACCAGAACAACGCACGCGATGGAGGCGATGCGGCGGCGATTGGGAGAGCCGGGGTCCGGGGGGGCGGAGGGATTGCGCGGCCAAAGCGAGGGTTGTCGGGGCGCTGCGGATTGGGTGTGCAGATATTGGCCTTGGTCTTGGTCGCTCATGGAACCACTGTAATCGAGCGGGAGGGGGGTGTATCGTTGGAGATTGGTGCAGGAAGTTTGCCCTGGAACAGGTTTGGACCCGGATTGTGGAGCATCTATGCCTTCGATTGATTGCGTTAGCCGCGTGGATATGAACGAAATCGACAATGCCATCAACAACACCAAGAAGGCGATTGCCAACCGCTTTGACTTTCGCGGGGCCAAGGCCGAATTTGAGATTGACAAGAAAGAGAAGAAGATCAAGATCCTGGCTCAGGACGACTACAAGGCACGGGCGATGCAGGAGATGTTCTGGACCGCCGCGAGCAAGCGGGGGTTGTCATTCAAGGCCTTCACCTTTGGCGAGCCGGAGCCGGGTGCGGCGGGGATGACCAAGGCGGAGTGGAAGATTCGCGAGGGATTGGAGCAGGAGCTGGCCAAGAAAGTGGTCAAGATGGTCAAGGACACGGGCAAGAAGGTGCAGGCATCGATTCAGGGTGATGAAGTGCGCTTGACGGGAAAGTCGATTGATGAGATTCGCGAGGTGATGGCGATCTTGCAGGGGAGCGACTTCGAAGTGCCGCTGCAGTTCGTGAACCCCAAGAGTTGAGAAACGCGGCGAGGCCAAGGACAGATTCGAGAGCCAAGCCAAGTTCACCAGAAGACGTGCGGGATTACGTGCGAATGGTATGATAATCGGGCCGTCTTTGCACGATTTTCGCGCGGGTCTGACGCTCTGGGACCTAGAACGCTTGACGTGCCCGGTACACTGTTTATCGGAGGATACATCATGAGAGCGTTCGCGTGTGTCGCAGTGGCGGGCTTGTTGTTGTCATCGAGTGCGGTGGCGCAGGTGCCTCAGGCGTGGAAGATTCAGTTGCAGTGCCGCGGCACGAATGCGTCGAACATTCCGACGTTCAACCTGCCAGCGGGTGCATCGCTGACGAACCAGACACCCTCAATCAACGATGCCGGACAGGCGGCGGTTCGTGCCGCGTTTTCTTCGGGGCAGATTGTGGATGTGGTTTTCATCGGGCGTGACGGCACCGGCTCGGTGGTGGTGAGAACTCAGGGTGGAACCGGATTCTCGTCAGCAGAAATGGACCTGACAGATTCGACGCTGTTGTTGACCAGAGCCGGCGGCTCGGCGGTCGAACAGCGCCTGCTCAATGGCACACTGGAGCAGTCGTTTGGCGCTCCGAATGGTGAATCTGTGGTGAGCTACACGCGTTCGCGCTGGCTGGGAAACTCAGTGGGGTATCGCGGCACCACGGCTGGTGGTGTGCGCAAGTGGATCATTGATCGCTTCGGCCCCACGGGGCGCGAACAGCGGAATTATCTGGCGGACGGCGCAGGGACCAGTTTCCTCTTCCTATATCCACCAACCGCCAACGCGGCATTGCAGATGGGTGGCAAGGTTGATGATTCTGCCGGAAACTCCGCGATCATTCGCATGAACGCGCCGGGCGCGATCACCACTTTGTTTTCATCCACTGAGCCCGAAGTGGACTTCATCGCCGGCGGCACAGACATGAACGCCAGCGGGCAAATGGCATTCTTTGTCCGCTACAACACTTCGATCGGCACTGTCTTCCGTCTGATCCGAGGTGATGGTCAGGCGCGAACACAGATCGCCCAGGCGGGCGATCTGGGGATCACATCACCGACGATGGGCAACTTTCCGCCGGCGATCTCCAGTTCCGGGTTGGTGGCGTTCCGGGCGCGCGATGCCGCGGGTGATGCGTTGTACATCGGTGATGGCACCACTTTGAAGCGGATCGTGGGCATGAACGACATCGTGAACACGGACCTTGGACCGTTGGCACTGGGTTTCAATTTCGGCGGGGCAAATATTCAAGCGATCTCCGGCCCCATCGACATCAACACCCGCAACCAGATTGTTTTCTGCGGTGTTCTCAGCAACGGTTCGATCGGCATGTTCACGGTGTCGCCATGCGCGGCCGACTTCAACGGTGACGGCATTCTGGATTTCTTTGACTACCTTGATTTTGTCGCTGCGTTCAGTGCTAATGACCCTTCGGCCGACTTCAACGGCGATGGCGTGATCGACTTCTTTGACTATCTGGACTTTGTCGCGGCTTTTGCCGAAGGGTGCTGAGCGATCTCAGGGCACGAGTGGGTTACAGGACCGTAGTTTCGCGGCGGTGATGCCGCACGCGCCACCCAAAGCGCGTAAAGGGGTGGTGCCGGCGCGAGTGGGTTGGGTGGGCTCAACCAGCAGGGGAAAACGTCCGTTTTCTCCTGTGATGCTGCGCCACACCACTTCAAGACGTTCTGCCGCCGATTTGTTTGCCCAGCCACTTGAGCGGTTGGAGCCGCGGCAATTACTTGCTGCCCTCACGTTCAGCGATGCGTGGACGACTGCGGGCGTGGACTATGACGCCGACGGAAAGTACCGCTCGGCGGAGGTGTGGTTTGAGGTGAATGCCACCGGCACGGGCGCGACTAATTTCTACGTCGAGCTGTATGAGGACGACGGTGCCTTTGGCGACGATCTTCTGGTGCGAACCAGTACGTTCGCCTTGAATCCTGATGAGACGCGCCAGCTTGGTGCCGCGGTGCCCACGGATCTCTTGAACTTGCCGGGAGATGAACCCGATGGCGGCGTGATGGAGTTTGAGATTCGCCTCATCGACGCGGACACGCGCGTGGTTCTGCAGACGTGGACCGGACAGAACGATCTGGATCTTGCCGGACTGCCGATGGAGACTTCCGCCGATGATCGCATCAATGGCCAGGTTGCTCCGGTGCTGTCAGAGTTCACGACCAACCCGAATTCGAACACGATTCTGGTGCAAGGGAACACCGTGTATCTGCGGACCCGTGCGGTGGATGATGCCGCGATGGACTTTGTGCTCTTTTTCATTGACAAGAACAACAACGGCAGGCCCGATCCCGGCTTTGACATGATCACCGAAGGTGTGAGCTGGTTTGCAGGGCGGGTGCTGGGCACCGATGCGGATGGATACTGGCAGACAGAAGTGACCGTGACGCCCGAGTGGGGCCGGGGCATGGTGACGATGGGGGTGATCGCGGCGGATGCGGAGGGAAACTACTCGAATGTGATCACCGCGTCGGTGCGCATCAACGCGGCGCCGGTGATGGTGAACATGGTGTCGAGTGTGCCCAACGCAACCTTTGGGCGATCGACGACACTGACGGCGACGGTGAGCGATCCCGACAACAACGCCGTGGGCGTGACGTTTTACTTTGATAAGAACGGCGACGGGGTTTTCAACTCCAGCGACGACATTTCGCTGGGGTATGACAGCACCCCGAACGACGGATTCACGACCAGCTTCACAGTGACGGAACAGTGGGGCGTGTCTGGCGGCACGTTCTATGCCAACGTGCGCGACGCTGAAGGGTTGTGGGGCGCGAGCCCCTTTGCGCTGCCGATGGTTTTCAACCGCCCGCCCCGCGTGGATGGGGCGAATCCCTTCGTGAATGGCGAGTTTGGGCCGCCCTATGTGCTGTGGGGCCAGACTCTGGAATTGCGAGCCAGCGTCTTTGACACCGGACCGATCGCGCGGGTGACAGCGTTCTTTGACGCTGATGCGAATGCCGCGTGGACAGATGGAGTGGACATCGCTTTCCCCGATGACACCAATGGTGCGGACGGGTGGCGACTGTCGATGGTGATTGACTCACGATTTGGCACGCCCAGCGCTGGCCGCTTTATTGTTGATGCCCAGGATGCGGACGGGGCGTGGGCTTCGCAGCGCCAGACCGCCGCGATCCGACTGAATGATCCTCCCCGGATGGTCGCGCTGAATGTACCCCCGATGGCGAGTGTGGGGCAGCCGCTGCGCTTGGCGGCAGTGGTGGAGGATTCCAGCCCGGCGCTGGTGTCGTTCTTCATTGATCGTGACTTGAACCGGGCGTGGACGGCGGGGACGGACATTGACCTGGGTTCGGACAACACGCCGAGCGATGGCTTCTTCAAGGATGTCACGGTGCTGAGTTCGTGGGCCGGGCAGATTCAGTTCTGCGCCAACGTGCGCGACAGCGCAGGTGCATGGTCCACAGTGCCAGCATGGAGCGGAATCGTGAACATCTCTGCCGGGCCGCTGGTGGCGCGGCTGGACACCACAAGTGGCGATGTGATCGCTGCTGGCGAGAGCGTGACATTGACGGCGATCGTGTCTGCGGGTGTGCCCCTGCGGGCGGTGACCTTCTTCTTTGACCGCAACGGCAACGGCGCGTGGGACGCCGGAACGGACATTGACCTTGGTGCAGATCAGGATGCCACCGGAGGTTGGACGCGCACGTTCACGATTCCCACAACCTGGGGCAACGCCAGCGCTGCACGCTTTGTTGCCAACGCTGTGAATGCGCAGAATCAGTGGGGAACGGTGACGGCCCGCACCAGCCAGTTCGCGCTGTCGATGGGCCCACGCGTCTCTGAGGTGGCCGTGTCGGTGGCCAACCTGAATCCCAATCAGTCGTTCACTCTGACGGCGACCACAATCGGCGGCGGCACCACCCGCGCCGTGACCTTCTATTACGATGCCAATGGCAATGGGCGATGGGATGCGGGCGTCGACACCGACTTAGGCGCAGATTTCAACAGCGCTGGCGGTTGGTCCATCACCACCACCGCGCGAAGCACGTGGGCAGGAACCACCAACGGCAGGTTCGCGGCCAACGCGGTTAATCTTGAGAATGTGTGGGGCTTTGTCCCTCGCCAATCCGTGGCGGTCCGCATCAACGATGTGCCGCTGATCGGGTCGGCGCAGGGTTCGCCTCCCACCGTGGCATACAACACGTTTTTCCAATTGCAGGCCAACGTCAGCGACTTCTTCGGTGTCGACCTGGTCACCTTCTTCATGGATGTGAATGGCGACGGACGCTGGACCGCCGGCGTGGATATGGATATGGGCACCGCGTCGCTGCTGAACGGAAACGCAAACAGCGGCACCTGGGCCAAGCAGGTCAAGGCCACATGGAATCCCGGCATCTACCGATTTGTGGCCGATGCGCGCGACTCCAACGGTGTGTGGAGTGGTCGCCCGGTGTCGTTCCAGGTGACCGTGGTGGCGTGATGAGCGCACCGCGATTCTGATATCGTCTCGGGCGTGAAACCCCTGATCGCCCATCTGGCTGACCAGGATGTGCCGTGTCCGGCATGTGGATACAACCTGCGCGGCGTGACACAGGCATCCTGCCCTGAGTGTGGGATGGAGCTGGTGCTGTCGGTGAATCGCTCGGGCGCAGATTTCTACGCCCGGGCGCTGCGGCTCCTCTTTCTGGCACTGATCGTGTGGAGCGGTGCTGGGCAACTCCCCGGCGCGGTGATGGAGACGACCAGCGCCTGGGAAATGGCAGGAAAAGCGGGTGGTGGCTTGAGCTTCTCGTGGCTCGGGTACATCGTGTCCGAAATCGTGATCGCACTGATTGTGCTGGTGTTCTCGATCCTGGGCTTGCGAGCAACGTATCAGCCAAGGCAGGAACGCAGCACCCGGCGGTATGCGCTGTCGATATTGATCATTCAGGCACTCTCGACGATCTTTCACATCGTGCTGTCGGTGGCGTATTAGGATGGTGATACATGGGTTTCGGGCTGAAAGAGTTTCTCAGCGATCAAGACGCGGCGTGTCCCTCGTGCGGGTACAACTTGCGGGGCTTGACGTCGCAGATGTGTCCGGAGTGTCAGGAGCATCTGGTGCTGGGCGTGCGCCTGGCAGAGCCCAAACTCAAGGCGTTCATCGCGACGGTGCTCGGGCTGGCTGTGGGTGGCGGCTTCAGCGCCATGTTGCTGGGGTATGTGCTTGTCGATAAGTTGGCTCGCAGTCGGGGCAGCGTGCCGCCGGATTTTTTGCAGGCAGTGCTTCCCGGATTGATCGTGTGTGGTGTGCCATTGGCGGTGTTGTTGAACGGGAGGCGAACCTTCTGCCGCTGGGATGGTTGGATTCGCATCACGTGCGCGGTACTGGCGTGGCTTCTGGCGGCGGGAAACCTTCTGTATTTCACGGCGTTTGTGCGTTGAGATGTCGGCGAAGAGCGCAAACCGCCGGGGCGGAGATGCGTATGCATATATGTGGGTTGGCGGCGGGCCGAATCCCCCGAAGGGGTGTGAGAGAATCGGGCGTGCCGCGAAACCCTGACTTTGGGGGTGGCCAAGGGGGTCGGCGAAACTGCCGATAACTCTCTCATGTCTGCACGCCTGACCACCGATCTGCCTAAGGAACTGCTCGACCACATGCAGCGGATCAAGCAGCGTGCCATCGACTACGGATTGGATTTCTACGAGGTCGTCTTTGAGCGACTCGACTTCGCCACCATGAACCAGATCGCGGCATACGGCGGCTTCCCCACCCGCTACCCGCACTGGCGCTGGGGCATGGAATACGACAAGCTCGCCAAGCGCGATGCCTATGGCCTTGGCCGCATCTACGAGATGGTGATCAACACCGATCCGTGTTATGCCTACCTGCAGGAATCCAACAGCGTCACCGATCAGAAACTCGTCATGGCTCACGTCTACGGCCATGCGGATTTCTTCAAACACAACTTCTGGTTCAGCAAGACCAATCGCAAGATGATGGATGAGATGGCCAATCATGCCACCCGCGTCCGCCGCCACATCGATCGGCGCGGGCAGGACAACGTGGAGCGATTCCTGGATCTGTGCCACTCGGTGGATCATCTAATTGACCCGCACTCCATGTTTGTGAAGCGTGGCCCGGCCCGATTGCCGGAGACCGAAGTGGATGATGGCGAGTTTCATCCCGATCGCTACGCCGCCAAGGAGTACATGGACCCCTTCATCAATCCCGCCTCTGATCTGGAGCGTCAGAAGAAGGAGTTTGATGACAGGCGCCAGCAATCCGCAGGTCGCGTGCCTTTGGAGCCTACTCGCGACTTGCTCATGTTCCTGATGCAGTATGGCCAACTGGCAGAGTGGCAGCGCGACATCCTGGCGCTCATCCGCGATGAAGCTTATTACTTTGCCCCCCAGGGCATGACCAAGATCATGAACGAAGGATGGGCGACGTACTGGCATTCCAAACTGATGACACAGCACTTCCTCGAATCCAGCGAGATCGTCGATTACGCGGATCAGCACTCCGGCGTGGTGCATATGCCCCCGGGTGGGTTAAATCCGTACAAGATCGGCGTTGAACTCTTCAAGGAGATTGAACGCCGCTGGGATCGTGGCCAGCACGGGCCACAGTGGGAATCGCTGCAGGGCATCGGCGAACGCGAGGCCGTGGACCACAAGCACGGCAAGGGACGCGAAAAGATCTTCGAAGTCCGACGCATCTACAACGACGTCTCGTTCATCGACGAATTTCTGACTCCCGAGTTCGTCGAGCGCCACCATATGTATCAATACCGCCGCGATCCGCAGACCGGTGAGGCCCGCATCGTAACGCGCGATTTCGGGGCTGTGAAGCAGACCATGCTGCACTTTCTCACCAACAGCGGTCAGCCATTCGTGTATGTGGTGGATGGGAACTACCTGAATCGGGGCGAGCTCTTTCTGGCTCACAAGTACATTGGAGTCGAGGTCGACGCAGCTAAGGCAGTCGAAGTCCTCCGCAACATTCGCATGCTCTGGGGCCGTCCCGTGCACCTGCAGATGCGCGTCAACGACGAGATGTTGGTACTCAGCATTAACGACCCCAACGACCGCCCCAAGCGCGAGAAGATCACCGACGACACGCCCGCGCCCGCCCACATCATGGGGTAAAGCTCGTACTCGCGGAGATCGCACCCCTCAATCGGGCGACCCACGTGCTGGGGATCACGCGACAACTGAACATGAGGGATTCACCCTGGTTTCGCTCTATTTCGGGGTAATCACCGACATGGCATTCAAATCCTGCCGACGACTACCACGGGCCATGAAAGCGAAAAGCTCGTGGTCGTGCTGGAATCGCCATGCAGGAACTGCAGCAAGTTCAACCCGAGACCTTGAGCGCTCACCTCTGCTGCGTCTCTGATCTCGCTATCAGCGGGCCGGGCGTGCAAGCTGCCTCCTGGCAATCACAATTCGATTACTTCACAAACTTCGGCAAGTACATTCCCCGTGCCCATTGTCTTCAGAACCAAGCCGGTGAGCCGGATTGGCCCTGGATCATCGGGCTCATTGTGCTCACCCTCGGCGTCATCGTCGGATACTTGCGCATCGTCGGCTTCTGGTTCTCCAGTCACTACGCCATTCCCAAGCAGGACCGCAACCAAAAGCTCATGGATCTCGCCCAGATCTTCATCTGGTGCGCCATCTGCGGCTACGCCTTCTCCATCGTCTCATTTTTCTGGCCCGGATATCGCCTCCTCGCCGCATGCCTGGTGGTCCTCAACATCTTCACGTGGAAATTCATCAGCAGCATCAATGCCTTCTCCGTCAGCGTCAATGCCAAGGCCCTGGAGCGAAAGCTCGAGGTAACTCTGCAGAATCAGAACGAAGAACTGCAGCGACTCGTCAAAGAACGCACCGCCGAACTGGAAACCGCCCGTGCCGCCGCAGATCTCGCCAGCCGAAGCAAGAGCGAGTTCCTCGCCAACATGAGCCACGAGATCCGCACGCCCATGGCCGCCATCGTCGGTTACGCCGATTTGCTAGCTGACGAGTCGTACCCGGCTTTCGAACGTGCCTCGGCCATCGAAACCGTCCGCAAAAACGCCGACCACCTCCTCTCAATCATCAACGACATTCTCGACCTTTCTAAGGTCGAGTCCGGCCGGCTCGAGTTAGAGCGCGTGGTTTGCGACCCCGTCGCCATCATCAGCGAAGCAACCAACCTTCTCGCCGAGCGCGCTCGTGGGAAGAACATCTCCCTCTCCGCCCGCTTTGCCGAGCCCCTCCCCCAGCGGATTCAGACAGACCCCACCCGCCTCCGCCAGATCCTCATCAATATCCTTGGAAACGCTGTGAAGTTCACCGAGCTTGGCGGTGTCACCATCTCCGCGCGCATGGAACGAGTCCATGATGGCAGAGAGCTTCTTGCCATTTCCGTCACCGACACCGGCGTGGGAATGACCACCGAACAGATCGGGCGGCTCTTCCGTCCCTTCACCCAGGCCGACACATCCATTACCCGAAGATTCGGAGGCACAGGCCTGGGGCTCACCATCTGCAAGCGCTTTGCACAAGCCCTGGGTGGAGATATTGCCGTCTCTTCAGTCGCCAAACGAGGCAGTACCTTCACGGTCACAGTCGATCCCGGGGATGTCGCGAACGTTCCCAGATCCATCCCCGGCAACGCAACCCTCGTACAGCGAGTCGCTTCACAACACCGTGTATCAACATCCAACACACGCCTCGGCAGCGTGCGTGGCCGTGTCCTCCTCGCCGAGGACGGCCCTGACAACCAACGCCTAATTGCTCATCACCTCCGCCGCGCCGGGATGGAAGTCCGGGTCGTCGATAACGGCCGTGCCGCAGTCGACGCCGTCCACGAAGACGGTTCGTTCGATCTCGTTCTCATGGATATGTCCATGCCCCTCATGGACGGCTACACCGCCACAAGTCTGTTGCGAAGCGAGGGATACGCCGGCGCCATCGTCGCCCTCACCGCTCACGCCATGAGTGGCGATCGCGAACGCTGCCTCCGCGCCGGATGCACTGACTATCTCACCAAACCAGTCGATCCCGCGGTTCTGCGGCAGACGTGCACGCGACACATCGGCGAGCTTTCGCCAAATCTTGACGCATAAACGCCTCGCGTTCCGTACTCTTCGTGCATGAAGTTCGCCTGCCTCGTTGCTGTTTTGCTGCTGAGCGTGCCTGCCGCGGCTCGTGATCCCAACGTGGCACACAGCGTCATCGTCCTCATTGCCGACGGCGGCGGCTACAACACACACATCGCCGCAAGCCACTACACCGGCGGATCATCCGACGCGCCTCTCACCTCCCCCGAGTGGGTCCGTGTCGGCTGCTCAACCTATCCGCTCCGCCGTCAGGCCAAACCCATACCAGGACCGGAGGGGCTCACTCAGGACGGCTCACTCGTCTACAGCTCCGCACGATCGTGGGACACCACACCCATCCCTGCTCACGAAGACGACCCCAAGCGACCCGCCCACTTCGCCTCATACGCATGGCACCGGCAGACCTTTCCCGACTCTGCCAACACCGCATCGGCCATCATGACTGGCGTTCGCACCTACAACAACGCCGTCAACGTTAATGGCAACGGCGAGCCCGTTCCCGCCCTCGCCCAGCGCTTCAAGGCCCTCGGCAAATCCGTTGGCGTCGTCACCACCGTCGAAATGTCCGATGCCACACCCGCCGCGGCATCCGGCGCTCATCAGATCTCCCGAAACAATCGCGCCGATATCGCCCGCCAGATCTTCAATGGCTCCTTCGTCGATGTCATCATCGGTGCTGGCAATCCCGATTACGAAAACAGTGGTAACGTGCGCTACGAACCCGAATACTCCTGGATCGGCGAGGCCGATTGGGAACCACTCAAAGAAGGCAAGCACCCCGGCGGCTGGAAGCTCATCCAATCAATCGATGAGTTCCGCAAAGCTGCCACCACGACATCTCCCGCCAGGCGCCTCGCAGGAATCTTCCACTCCTTCAATGGCCATCAGTTCTATCGCTCCGGCTGGGACCACAAGCTCGACGCCCCTTACACCACGCCAAGGCGAACCGATGTCCCCACATTGTCCGAGATGGCCAACGCCGCGCTCCGCGTCATCGAACGCAACGACAAAGGGTTCTTCCTGATGATCGAGGGTGGAGCCGTCGACCGCGCCATGCACGCCAATAACACCGGACGCATGATCGAGGAGTTTATTGAGTTCTCCGACGCCATCAAGACGATCTGCCAATACCTCGATGCAGGCACACACGGTCACACATGGACAAACACGCTCGTGGTCGTCACCGCCGATCACGACCACCTGTTCATGGGATCCGAATCTGGAACCACACCTTTTCAACCGCCAGTCGATCGCGGCAAGGGCGTTCTCCCCGGCACCATGTTTCACTCTGGCAGTCACTCCAATCAACTTGTGCCCGTGCTGGCCCGTGGCGCCGGCGCCGAGGGGTTTCATGCCGCAGCTACGCGCATAGATCAGCACCAAGATGTCTCAGGGCGGCAATTTGGACGCGGCGCATACCTCGATCAGCCGCAGATTCACGATGTGATAGTCAAGGCCGCCGGAGTCCAATAACACATCGGTATGGGGATAGTCCCGGGCGGGTTTTCATGTGAAATCCGAACGGGAGAATTCCCTATGAGGAGTTTCGGCCAGAATCACGTTTTTTTCTGGTATCGAACCAAGTTTCATGGTATTCTGAAATAAGGATTCTCTCGGCCATCACCGGCCGAGTCCTTTTGGCTCTGGTGGGTATCACATTCAATTGTGGAGCATTTGAAGATGAGCAAGATCAAGTCTGTTGTGTCGCTTGCCGCACTGTCCGCTGCCGCAGGCCTGGCGATGGCCCAGCCGGCGAACGACCTCTGCGCCAACGCGACTGTTGTTGGTGCTCTGCCCGCGTCTATCGCAGGCACGACGACCAATGCGACGGATAGCGCGGGCGTGACCACCTCGTGTGTCAACGGCACGCACTATAAAGATGTGTGGTATCGCTACACCCACACTGGCGCCAGCGCGTCGATCACCATCGCACTCTGCGGCAGCGCCTCGTGGGACACCACGATCTCTGCATACACAGGTTCTTGTGGCTCGCTGACCTCGGTCGCCTGCAACGACGACAGCTGCAGCGTGCAGTCATCTGCTTCTTTCACCGCATCGACCGGCACCACCTACTACATCCGCGTTGGTCAGTACAGCGCGGGCACTGGCGGCACGTTTACCCTTTCAGTCTCTGCCAGCGCTCCCCCGCCGCCCGCCACCAACGGCCCCGACGTCATCGTCGGCGACATCGACGGCATCTATTACTGGGGTTCGGTGGGCACCACCCGCTCCTACTCCCTCGGCACGGTCTCCTGCAACATCGGCGATGCCAATCTGCAATGGGTCTCCAGCACCAATCAGCACCCCGTCATCGGTGGCTCCCTTTACCGCATCAACAACGGCCGCTTTGAGATGATCGGCACGTCATGGCTCAAGCACGGCTTCACCGCCCTGACTCAGAACCTCTGCAACACGTGCAGTGGCGTTGGCGGTTCCGTCCTCGGCGTGGGCTGCTCTGACCCCTACTCGGCCTCGCTGAACGGCTCACAGAGCAATCTTGGTCCCCGTTCCCACGTGAACGCCACCACCGGCCACTTCCCCTATCCCTTCACCTCGCCCGGCGCTGGCTACATGGTCCCCCCCTCGGCACCCGCCACCATCGGCCGCCGCCTCCAGGTCGAAGCTTCCGACATGTTCATCCCTGGTGCAACCTACATCTCCGAAGCCCAGTACGTCACTCCAGATGATGCGTCGTTCCCCAACCCCACCGGCGGCCTCCGCGACAACGCTCTCAACAACGTCTCCTATCGCGTTTCCAGCTACTCCCCTTCGCAGACCGTTGGTTCCACCGTCTCCCCTGGCGGCACGACAACCCGCACCAAGCCCGCCATCATGCACTGGCCTGTGGTAGACCCCACCGTGATCGTCACCACCCACAGCTACACCGATGCCAACAACTACGTCTGCCGCTTCTATGTCGGCACCAAGGTGACCAACAACAACAACGGCACTTGGACCTACACCTACGCCATCTACAACCTCAACAGCGACAACTCCGCGTCCAAGTTTGAGATTCCCTGCACCAACGTCACCGCCTCCAATCCCTACTACCGCGGCGTGGTCTACCACTCCGGCGAGAACACGGCCATGAATGCCGCGTGGGTGCACACCGCCAACGCCAGCGGCATCTCCTGGGCCACCCCCTTCACCTTCGCCCAGAACTCCAACACCAGCGCGTTGCGTTGGGGCACTGCCGCCACGTTCAGTGTCACCACCAACACCGCGCCCACCACCGGCAACGCCACCCTGACCTACTTCAAGGTTGCTGGCACGCTGGCACTCAACGGCATCCAGATCCCCTCCAACGGCTCGGTTTCCTGCCCCGCCGACTTCAACGGCGACACCACGATTGACTTCTTTGACTACCTGGATTTCGTCGCTGCGTTCAGCAGCAACGCACCCGGCGCCGACTTCAACGCCGACACCACCATCGACTTCTTTGACTACCTCGACTTCGTCGCGGCGTTCTCTTCGCCCTGCTAAAGATCACAAAGCGAGATCTTCCTCACAGGCCCGGTTCACGCCGGGCCTGTGTGTTTTTCAACCGCAAGGGCGGTCATCCCACAATCTTTACGTTTCGCACCCTCATCCCCGCCTTGCTCAATTCGTCCCGCCCGCCTTCGCGCAGCCACCGATCCAGTTCAAAGCGCAGCGACGCCTCCGAAACACTCACCGTCAGCACGCCCCGGCTCAAGGACTTGAAAACCGCCCCCTGCGCCAAGTGCTCAGGAACCACATTCCAAGCCGCCGCAATGCCTCCAAAGGTCTTGTGCTGGCGCTTGATCGTCGCGAATTCCTCCCCCAGCGATGCCGCCAAATGAGAACTCCGATCGGGAATCCGCCTCCATTCCTGCACCTTGCTGGCCCGGTTCAATGACATCGCACAATGGTACGGTCTCCGTACCATTCCGCCCCTATGTCCACCTCGATTGCCATTTCCGGCATTGCCAAGTCCTTTCCAGCCCTTCCCGGTGCTCCTGGAACGGTCGATGGCAAGACCATCGTCCTGCACTCCATCGATATCACGATCCAATCCGGCGAACTCTTCTTCCTTCTTGGCCCTTCCGGCTGTGGCAAAACCACGCTCCTGCGCATCATCGCCGGATTCATCGAGCCCGATTCTGGCACGATCCATTTCAACGATCGCGACGTCACCTTTGCCCCGGCCAACACGCGCAACACCGGCATGGTCTTTCAGTCTTATGCCCTCTGGCCACATATGACCGTCGCCGAAAACGTCGCGTTTGGCCTCGACATCCGCAAAATCGCGAAGGCCGAGCAGGCCGTACGCATCAAGGAAGCCCTCGAACTGGTCCGGATGGCTCATCTGGAGATGCGTCGTCCCGTGCAACTCTCTGGCGGTCAGCAGCAGCGCGTCGCCCTCGCCCGCGCCATCGTCATTCGCCCCGACGTCCTATTGCTCGACGAGCCCCTCTCCAATCTCGATGCCAAGCTCCGCATCGAGCTGCGCTCCGAAATCCGCCGCATCTGCAAAGCCAGCGGCATCACCACCGTCTACGTCACCCACGATCAGAAAGAAGCCCTCTCCATGGCCGACCGCGTCGCCATCATGCACCAGGGCTGTCTCGAACAACTCGGCACCCCCGAAACCCTCTACCGCCGCCCTCAGACTTCTTTCGTCGCCTCATTCCTCGGTGAGACCAATTTCCTCACCGCATCCATGGTTGAATCCAAATCCGGAATCCGCCGCTACCAATCTGTCGCCGGCGAGGTGCTCGTCAACGAAGACGCCGCCACAACCACCGGCCCCACGGCCACGCTCAGTATTCGCCCTGAAGCCCTCTCCCTCAATCCCGTCCAGGGAACCGATGTCTTCCAGCTCCGCGGCACACTTGCCGACACAACCTACCTTGGCGAAATGGCCCAGCACACCGTGGCCCTTTCCAATCAATCCAAAGTCCACGTCGCCGAATTCAACCCTGGGTTCCTTTCCCGGCGTGCCCCCGGCTCCGCCGTCACCCTCTTTGGTCGGGCTGGCGATGTCGTCGCACTCCCTCCCGAAAGTCCCTAAACTCTCTCCGTGTTTGAATTCTCTGTGAATCTTGCCCTCGTCATCGTCAGCTTCCTCGTGGGGTCGATTCCCTTCGGCCTCCTGGTTGGCCGCTTCCGCGGCATAGACATCCGCCAGCACGGATCCAAGAACATCGGTGCCACCAACGTCGGTCGCGTCCTCGGTCGAAAATGGGGCCTCCTCTGCTTTGGCCTCGATGTCGCCAAGGGATTTTTGCCCACGATGGCCTTTGGCCTCTGGTCCGGTGCGATGGACGCGGCCCGCGCCACCACCATCGAGCCGCAACTGCTTGCCTGGTGGCTCAGTGTCTCATGCGCCGCGGTACTCGGGCACGTCTTTTGCCCCTGGCTTGGGTTCAAGGGGGGCAAGGGTGTGGCGACCTCACTCGGCGCGCTTCTGGCCGTGTATCCGGTGCTTTCAGTCGCCATGGTCGTCTGCTTTGGCGTCTGGTGCCTGTGCGTGGCGATGTGGCGCTATGTCAGCTTGGCCTCGATCCTCGCAGCGATCTCGTTGCCACCTCTGGTCATCGTCGTGGCCAACGCCCGCAAAGAGCTCCTCTTTCCCAACTTGCCACCCTCGCCGGATGCGACCCCGTACCTGGCTGGCTCCGGCCTGATTGTCGCGACCACCTGCATTCTCGCTGGATTGGTCATCTGGGCCCACAGGGCCAACATCGAACGCCTTGCGAGCGGCACCGAGTCCAAGGTGGGCATTCCCCGCCCCAAACTTCCCCAACTTTCCAAGCGATTTCCGCGGCTCTGAGTTCGGCTGCTGTTCCTCGCCCATTATCCTCAACTTTGCAATGTTTGGGGCGTATCACCCAATGAGCAGATAACCGCCGTTTCCTTTCAGAGGTGTCGCATGGCGAGCTTACAACTGGCTCGAATCGTCGCGTGCGTCGCAGTCGCATGCGTTGCGATCTCCCCGGCTGTCCTGGCAGACGAACCCGCATCCCCGCTCAGTGGCCCTTATGTCAAGGAACCCGGCGTCCCCGGCAACAGCACGCGTTTCACAGGTGGCGGACGCCGCGAAGGCGAGCGCGTTGTCGATCATCGCACGTTTCTCAAAGCCCTCGACGATCTGCGCAACTCGCCAGATTCGGCTATCCGCTTGAGTCCGGATCAGGATGCCCAGGTCTTCGTGCTGGTGCGCGATTATCGATTGTTGCAGCGCGCGTATTTTGAGAGAAACCTCAACGACATCCGCGATGTGCGGCAGTCGCTGGACATTCGTGGCGACCAACCACCCACAGAGTCCGCGATCCGCAGGGGCGTTGATGAGCTCCGTCGCAGCATCGTCGGCGACGACCCGACAAATCAGCAGGCGATGAGCGATGAAGCGGTGAAGGAGGCCGCTCGCGAGAAAGCCCGCCGCATCTACGAAGGTGCGCCTCGCGCCACCGAAGTGCACGCCAGAATCTGGAAAGTGCTGTCTGCTCCGCAACGCGACGCTCTGACTGACACCATCAACTCGTTGGTGGCGCAGCAGGAAGCGCTGCGCCGCGAGTTTCTCTCGCCCGAGGCCGTCGCCTCGGGCATGATGACAGATCAGGCGATGAGTGGAGGTATGAACAGCGCGATGAGCGCATCTTCCATGTCTGCCGATTCGATGCGAGGTGCTTCGACCAACCGCACAGTCGGAGCAATGGACGCTCAGGCATCCAAGGCGGAAGCCAGCGCAGACCCCGCTTCGCTTCTTGGCACCGATCCATCGACGATTGCGCCTGATGATCCGCGCCTTCCGGAGCGCGTTCGCCGTCGCATTCGCTTTATGAAGCCGGAAGCGCGCACCGAGGCGTTGTCGCGTTACCTGGTTGATCTCAAATCCGAACTCGCCGAGAGCAAGGCGGCAGCGGAGAAGGACAAGTCTGCCGCGCCCACGGTGGACAAGGTCAACATTCCTACGCCCGAGAAAAAGTGACCTGGGAACGCCCGATCGGTGCCGACAATCCATCCACAAAAGGGCAGAAAACACCCCACGCCCCATAAAATGAGGCAAAGACCCTATTCCAACCCCGATTTTGTCAGTTGCGCCAAAGCAATCCTTGCGCGACACAAAGTCGCGAGTGTTAGTGCTTATCGGGCAATGGTTTACGGATTCTTGTTCGGGTGGTGTCTTGATTCGGTCTTGCTCCTGGCAACAGCCGGAGTGTTAAAACAGGAAACTTTGCATCAGAATCAGAACGAAATCCCGATCAAGTCTGTATACAACCTTGATCTCTCTCTCCTCCAGCGGGGCACTGTCATTGATGGTGCCCTGCTTCTTTTTTGCCTCACGCTCACGTCGTCACCGGTTCTAGCATCGCCCATGACTTCTTCTGCTGTGGTGATGATCGCATGAGCCGGCCCATTCTCATCACCGGCGCGGCTGGCTTTATCGGCTCGCATGTCGCCGAAGCGCTCATCGCGCGAGGCATCAGTGTTGTCGGTGTCGACAACTTCGATGCGATGTATGCGACGCACTTCAAGAAGCAGAATCTTTCTGACGTTGAGCAGAGTGCTCGGCATGCCCCGGAACTCTTCCGGTTCATCGATGCCGATATCACCGATGCGAATGCTGTCAACGAGCTCTTCACTCTTCTGCAACCCAGCGGCGTGATTCACCTTGCGGCTCGCGCGGGTGTTCGACCCAGCATCGAAGACCCGGCTGGCTACATGAAGGCCAACGTGCTGGCCACGGCGAACATTCTGCACGCCTCGGGAATGCACAATGCGCACGGTTGCTCGCGTGTGGTGTGCGCTTCCAGCTCGAGCGTGTATGGCAATTGCCCGGTTGCGCCGTTTCATGAAGAGATGGACGTGTCGACGCCGATCAGTCCATATGCCGCGAGCAAGCGTGCGAATGAACTGCAGGCCTTCACGCATCATCATCTGACGGGGCAGCCGGTGGCGATGCTGCGATTTTTCACGGTGTATGGCCCGCGGCAGCGACCTGACCTGGCCATCAATAAGTTCCTTTCGCGCGTGGCTAGGGGTGAATCCATCGAGATGTTTGGTGATGGTCATACCAGCCGCGATTACACGTTTGTGAATGACATCGTGCGTGGCGTGCTCAGCGCGTACGAAGCCATTCCCACCCACGGATATCGCGTGTGGAATCTGGGAAGTGACCGACCCACGACGCTGAACGATCTGATCAGCGCGATCAGCACGACCGTGGGCAAGCCCGCCCAGATCGTGCACAAGCCCATGCAGCAGGGTGATGTCGAGCGCACGTGGGCCGATCTTTCGCGTAGTGCCAAGGAATTGCAGTATCGCGCCACAACGACTCTTGCCGATGGCCTGGCTGCGCAGTATGAGTGGATGAAGCGGTCTTAAGAGATCGCCACGTGGAGGGGCGGTACCTTTCGTCATCGCGTTGGCGAACATGGTGGTTTGGGCCACGAGCAGTCTTTCAGACTGCTTGGAGAGGGCAAGATCAGTTGGTGTGTGGAGCGATTTCCGGTGGTGTCGTCGCCGCTGCGCAACGCTCCACCATCGGCTACGAACGACCACGCCCTCGGCGTGAACATACATCACAGTGCTCCTGGCTTCTCAATCAAGAAGTGCAGCGGTCGACAAAGGCGCATGCGAAATGAGCATGAGCGGAATGTGGGATTGCTTGACGTCAGTGTGGTCCGGAGGGTTTGGCCTGGAATCTGGATTGGCCGAGGGATTGGCCGGCGGCGTTCAGAAGTCGTGTTGCGGCGGAGAGGGTGTGTGGGGAGAGTGGCTGCCGCGCGGCTTGGGTATCGGATAGGAGGTTGTAGATGGTGGAGTGGGGGGTGAGTGGCGTGTGCGCGGAGGACTGGGCGACGGCGAGGATGGAAGTGGCGGAGTGAGCGGTTGATGTGGCGGGATGGTGTGGAGGCGGGTTCTGGCTTGTGACTTTGGAGGCAGGCGCGGAGTCGCGTCTGGCACGAGGAAGTTTGACCGATTGTGCATGCGATGGATCAGGGGAGGGGTTGGTGTGATGTGCGTGTGAAGTGGGGGCGCTGGCAGATGTGCGGCGGGCGCGGATGAGTGGGCGGGCGAGGAGGCGGAGTTCGCGGGCGCGGCGATCAATCTGTTCGTGATTATCGGGGAGACGTGTGGCGTCGTCGAGATTCTGTCTGGCGACGAGAACCGCGTGCTCGAGTGCGGAGCGGGCGCATTCCTCGCGGGCGATATCTGCCGCGGCGGATTTCTCGGCTTCGAGGGCCACCAGGGCTTGGTAGGCGGGGCGGATGAGGGGAGTATCAAGCCAGAGGAGGAGGGTGATGTAGGTCCGGCGCGCGGCGTGAGTCTGCGGATCCGGGCTGATGCAGGCGCGGAGGTTGAAGCTGTTGAGGATGAGGAGGTTGAGGAGTGCGAGTTCGGAGGATGGGAGTTGTTGGAGCGGGTCGGTATTCATGAAGAACAAAATACCGGCAAGGTGCAAGCGCGCGAAGAGGGAATTCTGGAAACTCTGTTGTAAGTCATTGTGGAACAGAGCGTTGCGCAACGCGTTGAGATGCGGGTGAAGCGAAGATGTGTGTTTTGCGAGAGATGAATCGCTGGCTACATCCAGAAGCAAAAAGGCCCGGAGTGACCGGGCCTGATGTTTACGGGTTGGTGTCTGAACAGCGAATTCTCAATAGCGTTCTTTCTTGAGGTCCTGGGTCTTGATCCACACCTTGCGCAGGGTTTCGATGTCCAGCAATTCGAGCTTGACCTGATAGGCGACAAAGTCCTGCGAGCGGTTGTTGGAGTATTCGCGATCCATGACAATCGAGCCACTGAGCACGTAGTCCACGGCCATCTCGCCCTTCATCTTCTTGATGAACGCAGGATCGGTGAACTCGGTGTCGCTGCGTTCCAGCCGCAGCGAATCGCGCACAGCGCGCTCGGTGAGCATGTCGACGCGGCCACTATTGAGGAGCTCCTCCTCAAACTTTCCGGTGAACATCTCGGTCTCGATCACCTGATCGGTGCGATTGCGAATCTCACCCACGGCGATGATCGGTTTGCGGCCGAGTTTGGCGATGGATTGCTCGAGCCAAGGGCGATTGATGCAATCAGGAATCATGTTCTGGGCGACGATGCGCGCATCGGAATCATTGAAGCGACGTGCCAGCGTGATGTCGGTTTGAGGATCGACGCGGCGCGTGCGATCGCCGGCGCAACCGGTCAGCGTTGCCGCCATCAGAACTCCGCCGACCAAACCCACTGCCATCTTTGCACGATTCATGTGAACTCTCCAATATCTCGCGGCGCGTGCTGCGATGTGATCAATGTGCCTGACTGTAAGACCCTTATCCACTCGGCCGGTTCCGAGGCCCGAAACGTGCCCCAAACGCATGATTCGGATTCTGTCTGTCGCGATTTCCGCCTGACGTGGTCATCACGACGGGTTGTATCCAATCACGGTCGTCAGCCCACGCTCGGGCACCTGGATTGTTTTCCACTCTTCGCGCACGGTGCCGCCGGTCGCCAGTTCATACACCATGCGCACGCGATGGGTTCCTGCGGGAAGCTTGGCAAGCATTACGCGTGCTTGTCCGGGAAGAAAGACCCAGCTGCGCAGGTCGGCTTGTTCGGTGGCCTGCACCGCAAGCACGCCGACCACGGCCGTCACGGCAGCGAGCGTGTAATTGTTCTTCTTGTCACCTTGATGTGCCGCGACAGATGCGCCGGCCACCAAGCCCAGCTTGCCCGCGACGCGCACCAGCGTGCGGGAATAGATCGCTGGCTCAGCGCGGCGGTAATTCTCTGCGCTCACGCTCGCCATGTCTTCCACCAGCGACAAGCGTCCCGGTGCCTCGGCAGACCCTTCAACCTCCAGCATCGCACCGGTCACGCTCGATGGCTGCATGCTCAATCGCGGGTACGGAATATCGACGACCAGATCCAGCAGTGGGGCACGCAAGCGCGATTCAGTTTTGATCGGGCCGCGACCTGTCAGGGCCACAACAAGTACGTTGACATCATCGCGATTCAATGTCGCCAGTTGTTCGAAGGCCTCCGCCTTCACTGGCCCGACAATCTGTTGCTGTTGCCTGATCGCATCAACCAGTCGCCGCGCTGCCAGTTCCTGGTTGTTGCGTTCGTCGACAGCCAAGAACGTCACGCAGGAGAGATAGGCGCCCAGCGGGCTTTCCACAAACTGGCCAGCATCTCGGGCGTTCATTCCCGCCTTGGCCTTTTCGGTTTTCAGGACACCCGCCTTGTCCTGCGCTCCGGCCATCTGCATGTATTTGCCGTAGACATCGCGCAGGTGTTCGGCTTTGCGCAACTGCCGCAGCGCCTCTGCGGTTGCAAAGCCATCAATCTTGCCTTGTTCCAGATACGCCAAGGTCTTGAAGACATTGATGTACATGTCTTCGTAGGGCTGGGCGACAAAGCTCGCCGCGGCGTCGTTCAGCGCCCACATGGCAAATACATCACCGCGCGAAGGGTCGTAGTTGTACGCGCTGGCGGCTTCGGCGGTGTCAAATCGTTTGACTGCGAGTTCGGGATTGCCTGCCGCCAGAGCTACGGAGCCGCGTTCCATGTGCCAGAGCAAGCCACTCTTATCGCCGTAGGCCTCACGGGTGGGTTCGCTATCGAGAAGTGCGGCGGCTCCGATGTAGTCGCCTCGCGCGTGGTATTCATTGAGTCGCGGCTGAAATCGGGCCACGTTGGAGCAGCCACCCAATGTGGCTGCGCCCAGAGACAAAACGGCAAAAGCAGTGCCCAGCCCAAGGCCGTTTCTGTCGCCCCGCCGAAGAATCGCGTTCCACATACTCATGCGCCTACAGCGTAAACCCTTGGTGGTCGATCTTCTGACACGCCAGGCGTGATCAGGTTCACGTCATGGCGAGCCCCAATTCACGTTATTCCCGGACCATGCCTATCGGTTTCAACGTTCAAGGGGCAGAAAACCCCTTGTGCGAACCCCTTGCACCTTTCGGTATGCTCGGAGACATGAAGATGACCCTACTGCTTATTGCCGGTCTTTGCGCTTCCGTTGCATCAGCCGATGCCCCGCTGTGGACCTTGCACGACAAGGCCCCGGCTGGTCTTGAGAACTTCACTCCTGGCCCGCGCCCGACCAAGGGTCAGATTGCGGTTGCGGACCGGGCTGCGCTCGAAGCGCTTCTGTCGCGCGCACCGCGCGAGGATGTCAATCGTCGACTCGCTGAATATGGATTGGAAATCACCTTGCCCCTGCCTGATGGCACGCTTGGCCGTTTTGCGGTTGCTGACGCGCCGGTCTTTGCTCCCGAGCTTGCGGCACAGTTCCCGTCGATCCGTACTTACATCGTGCAAGGCCTTGATGATGCGGCCATCAGCGGTCGTATGGAGGTCACGCAGCGTGGCGTGACGGCGATGCTCCGTTGGCCCGGCTCGTGTGTGATGCTGGATATCTACGCCCTGGGCGATGCCTCGACCGTGGTGAGTTATCACCTGCGCGATCTTCCCGGATCGATGGATTGGGGCTGTTCGACGCGAGAGGGCGTTCACGGTGAATCCGCCGACCCCAACGGGGCACCTGCCTTCCGTCCCCGGGCGACAACATTTCGTACGTATCGCTTGGCGATGGCGTGTACTGGCGAGTGGGGCCTGCATCAGTGCACTGTGCTTGGCAATCCTCCCAACACCGCCGATCCGATTGCCGCGATCGCGACGGTGGTGAGCCGCACGAATGCGACGTATGAGATTGACTTAGGCGTGCGATTCCTTTTGGTGCCGAACAACGCCAGCATTGTTTATATCAATCCTGCAACCGATCCATACAGCACCAGCTGCGATGGCGCGGCGGGCGCGGATTGCTCGGGTGAATACCTCACTCCAAATCGCAACAACCTCTCCAGCGTGATCGGCAACACCAACTTTGATATCGGCCATCTCATGACCCGCGTCTTTGGCGGCGTGGCATACCTCGGAAGCGTGTGCACATCGAACAAGGCCGGTGGCATCAGCGGCATTCCCCGGGGCGGAGATATCGATCCGGTCTCGGCATTGGTCGTGATTCACGAGATCGGTCACCAGTTCGGTGCTGGCCACACCTTCAACGGCATTCGTGGTCGCTGCCTGAACAACGTCAGTGGCACGACTGCGTGGGAACCCGGCTCGGGCAGTTCGCCCATGGCGTATGCCGGTGGTTGCCCCGTCGGTGATGCGCCGCCGACCGACAATATCGTGCAGTTTGCGGATCCCTATTTCATGCACGGCTCGCTGCTGCAAATGCAGACTTTTATCGCAGGCACCGGTGGCAATTGCGATGCGCCGACCACGACGACCAACAACATTCCAGTCATCAACTCCATCACTCCTGCCAATCTTTCCATTCCGCCCTCGACTCCTTTTGAGCTGACTGTCGATGCCACCGACCCAGAAGGCGATGTCATGACGTTTTCGTGGGAGCAATATGACCGTGGCCCCGCTCAGGCGATCACTGCCGGAGATAATGGAACCAGTCCTCTGTTCCGGGTTTTTCCACCCGTCACCAGCCCGACGCGCACCTTCCCGCGCTGGTCCAACATTCTCAATGGACCCACCAATGACGAGCGGCTTCCCAGTGTGCTGGGCTCAATCCGCAAGTTCCGCGTGCTGATCCGCGACAACCGCGCGGGCGCGGGTGGTACGCTGATTTCGCCATTTGTCAATCTCACGATCGCCAGCGGCTCGTCGGCGTTTGCTGTGACCGCGCCCGTGGCGAATGCGGATGTGAATCGTGGTTCGGCGGGCCTGGCTTGGTCGGTTGGAAACACCAATGTCGCACCGATCGGCGTTGCGAACGTGAAGATCGAACTCACTCGCGACGAGGGCGCCACATTCACGACCCTTCTTGCTTCCACCACGAACGATGGGTCGCAGACCTTTAATCTCTCTGCTCAGCCCACGGGCTTCGCCCGATTTGTCGTCCGCTCACTCGGTAACGTTTTCTTCGCCGTGTCGCCGCGCTTCCGCCTGACCACGGCGTGCGGACCAGCCGATTTCAATGGGGATGAGGCACTGGACTTCTTTGACTACCTGGATTTCGTTGCGGCATTCAGCGCCAATGACCCTGTCGCAGATTTCAATCTCGATGGCACCATCGACTTCTTTGATTATCTGGACTTTGTCGCGGCGTTTAGCAGCGGCGGGTGCTGATTCACCGCAGCAAGTGTTTGAATGACACACCGTTTCGTTGGTGGCGCACGTATCGCTGGATGGCCGAACACGATCTACTGAGGTCCGCATGCTTGGCTGCTCTGGTATCGCCATGATCACTCTGGCCGCGTGCTGTGCGCTATCTGATGCTCAGGATCTCGCCCTTCCTGGTCCTTTTCCGGCATCGTCGCGATCGGTGACGGTTACGCGCCCTTCCAGTACCACCTTCACAGCCACGGTGTGGTACCCGGGCGCGACCAACGCCGCAAGCGCGCCGTTTCATCCCACCTGCCCTCCGTCTCCCATTCTCACTTTCGGTCACGGCTTCTTTCAGACCGTATCAACCTACCAATCCATGCTCGCGCACCTGGCGACGCATGGCTACACCGTGATCGCCACCACCAGCGAGGGCGGGCTGTTTCCCAACCACTCAAACTTTGCCGCGGATATCCGCACCTGCATCACCCACCTGGAAACCCAGCACGCCACATCGGGCTCCTTTGTCTTCCAACGCCTCGCCCCTGACCGTGTCGGCGTCTTCGGCCACTCCATGGGCGGCGGCGCGACGATTCTTGCCACTGCCGCCGATGCGCGTGTCGATGCCGCTGCAACACTGGCTGCCGCCGACACCAATCCATCATCCATCGCTGCCGCTGCGAATGTCAGCGTGCCTGTGTTACTCATCAGTGGCAGCAGTGACACCATAGTCCCTCCAGCGCAGAATCAATCGCACTACAACGCCGCGCGCGCACCGAAGTCATACCCATTGATTGCCGGCGGCTTTCACTGCGGCTATCAGGATTCCAGCAGCTTTGGCTGCGATAGCCAGACCACACTTCCCCGCGCTGAACAACTCGCGATCGTCCGCCGCCAACTCACCGGATGGTTTGATCTGTACATCAAACAAGATCAAACCCGCTGGCGTGTGGCGTGGGGTCCAGATCGAGACGCCGACACCCGCATCACTTCCGTGCAGGACTCCGGTCTGGCCGTCTCTCTTGTCAGCCCCGCGCCGAGTGTCGTTATCTTTGGCACCCCAGCCCCATGCACGGTTCGCGTCACCAACACCTCGCCACGTACTCTGGCCGCCGCTGTCACCATCGAGTCCGCTTCGCCCAACTGGTCGAGCACCACCATCAACACCGCGTCTATCGCCTCTGGCCAATCTCAGGATGTCACAGTCTTTCTCTCCGCAGTCGCGCCCGCTTCAGCACCTGTGACGTTGACCCTCTCTGCGCGATCTCTCGCTGATGGCGGCACACGATCATGGCTCTCCTTCTCTGCTGCCGCGTTCTGCCCTGCCGATGTCAATCGCGATGGCATCATCGATTTCTTTGATTATCTGGATTTCGTCGCCGACTTCAGCGCCTCCAGCACCGCCGCCGATTTCAACGCCGATGGCACCATTGACTTCTTTGATTACCTGGACTTTGTCGCGGCATTCAGTAGTGGTGGGTGCTGAAACATGAGGCAATCACCCCACGCAAATTGAAAAGTATTGCGAGTCACTTCGAGTAAGATGCGTATGACTCGAAGGAGGCGTCATGTTTGTACGTTCGCTGATGGGGTACGGAGTTGTCGTAATTGCGACCACTTACCTTTCCACCGCGTGCTTCGCGCAATCCGCTCCGCCCACTACAGCTGTACCGGTCGAGGCGGATTCTCCTCGGAATCCCAAATTGCGCGATGACCTGCAACGCTTCGCGCCCCTGGTGTCGTTGCGCAACAAGTTCACGATCGGCGAGTATTCCCCCGTTGACGTGGTCACAGTGCTTGAAGACTGGACAGCGGACCGCGAGCAGGATCGCGACTTCGGGTCGCATCCTTCACTGGAAACCTCATACCGCGACTATCGCGCCTTTCTAGTCTCTTCACACAAGAGAGTCACACCAGTGCTGCGCGCACTCAACTTTCAATCGGCGGTTTTCACGGATGCTGCGTATCGAGAGGCCAATATCGCCGCGGCGTTTCTGGCTGCGATGGTTGAAATCAGAAAGGACAAAGTTCTGCTTGAGTGGTATGTTTAGCACGACCAAAAGTGCCAGGATGCCTTCCGCCGCATGTTCCCATTGCTGCGATCTCAATCGACGGGCAGCCCTTTGAGCGATGGCGAGATCAGCGCTCGTCACTGGTTTACGCGCGACAAAGGTGTCTTCCTCGAAGCCGTGAACGGCACAGGTAAAGCACTTCACAATGTTTCGCTCAAGGTTGTCTGGGAGACACTTGATGGCAGAGCGCTAGAGCACTACTACTTTCTCGCGGAGTGGTCCGCCGAAGCAAAAGATTCCGATACTCATCGCTTCTTTCTTCGTCCTGCCGCACAATGGTGGGATGTTGGTGCCGATGCCACTACAGCGTTGACGATTGACATGGTCTCCGATGAATCGACGATCCAGAGACAGCGTGTTCGTCTTGATGACCACATTCCCACAGCAGCCGATCTCATCCTGGCCGAACTGAAGAAGAACCAGAAAGAGTGGAGATCGCCCAAGATTTCAATTGAACGCCTCACCAAGATCAAGCCCTTTCTGGTTCGCTATGAGGACCGTGAATCCACCGCTAACGAGCTGCTCAAATCGGCCAAGGAGCAACTCGATACAGTGATTGACGCGATTGACAAGAAGTTGAAGGAGAATCGGGACAGACTCAAGGGCTACGAATCCAAGAGGTACAAGGACTCATTCCAGGAGAACAACCGCAAGGAGAGCGTTGACAAACTGAAGGAGTCCATCAAAACTCTCGAAGCCCGTCGCCAACGCTGGCTTCGCGGCGAAGAAACCGCAGACGAGCGTTCGCTGTACACCAATCGCTTTGCACCGGTGAATGTTCCCAGCAGAGAGCGCTGATCATCCAGTGCGCATGATTGACCCCTCGCTTCCCAACTGATACGCTCGTTCCGTGCGTTCTCTTCGCATCGGCATCGTGGGGTGCGGAACCGCTGGCCCGGCCGTCGCGGCGATCCTCGCCCGCGGCGGACACGCCGTCACCATCCTCGAGCGCGCCCCCGAGCTCCACCCCGTCGGCGCGGGCCTGCTGATCCAGCCCACGGGCATGCACGTGCTTCAGCACCTTGGTCTCCTGGATGACCTGCTCACGCTTGGCTCGCGCATCCATCGTCTCGATGGACGCACCGCAACTGGTCGTCACATTCTTGATCTTGCCTACGCCGATCTTGCTCCACACCTCTTTGGCCTGGGTCTGCATCGCGGAGCCCTCTTCGCGGCGCTCCTTGGTGCCGCCACTCGGGCTGGCGCTGATGTTCGCGTCGGTTGCACCGTCGAATCAATCAAGATCGACGGCGACGCGGTGAAAATGGTTGATTCTCACACAAACTCTCACGGCCCATTTGACCTGGTCATCGTCGCCGATGGTGCTAAGTCGGCCTTGCGCCAATACGCACCTCATCATCGCGTCAAGCGCTATCCCTGGGGCGCGCTCTGGTTTGTCGCCGATCGCCGCGGCACAACGTTTGATCACACCCTCTCGCAGGTCTACCGCAGCACGGATCGCATGATCGGCTTTCTTCCCTCTGGCCGCCCTCGCGCCCGCGCTGCCGACACCATCAGTGTGTTCTGGAGTCTGCCTTATAAGGCGCACGATCGGTTTCGTGCGGCGGGTCTCGATGCGTGGCGACGTGAAGCACTCGAACTTGCGCCCCACGCTACGGAACTGCTTCAGCAGGTGCAATCGCTCGATGAGTGCGTCTTTGCATCGTACTTTGACTCGTCCATGCGTCCGTGCTATCTACACGACGCACCGGTTGTCTTTCTGGGTGATGCCGCACACGCCATGAGCCCTCAACTGGGTCAGGGAGCCAACCTCGCATTGGTCGATGCGCTGGAGTTGGCTCAGTGCTTGTCCAGCGAGTCATCGGTTCGCACAGCGCTTCACGTGTACGACCAACAACGCGCGGCACACATCGGCTTCTACTCACGGGCTTCGCGCTGGCTGACGCCGTGGTTCCAATCTGATCTCACGCCTCTCGCTTGGCCACGCGATGTGCTGATGCATCCGCTCAGTCGCGTGCCGTGGATCAGAAAACAGATGCTGCAGAGTTTGGCCGGTGTCAAAGACGGAGTCTTTTCCGTGCGTGCCGAACTGAAATAAGTGCACCTCGCTACATCGCGCCGCTATCGCCTCAAAACAACCGCTTCGTCGGGTTGACCACCATGTTGTCGCGACCCAGCACCATCAGGTCAGCGATCTCAATCGCCTCCTTGAATGACTCCTGTGCAGCGCGAACATCAAACGCCCCTGTCGCCATCACGCCTCGCTCCAGATGTTCCAACGTCGGGATCGCATCGCCGGTGATCAGTGTCGCGTGCTTCTGATCCGGCACCAGCACGCCGCACATCCCCGGTGTCACGCCCGGCATTGGAAAAAGATCCACACCTTCCGCCAGCGAATCCGGCGCCGCAACAAACCGCGCCAGCAATTCCACATCCGTCTTCAGCATTGCGATCAATTCCTGGTCGGCGTTCTCCCGCCCCATTTCATCACGAAGCCGCGAAGCCAGCGGCACGCCAAGTGACTCTCTCTCCATCTCGCTCATCAGCCACTGCGCCTTTGGAAATGCGGCCAAGCCGCGACGCGTGTCGGGATGAAAGCTCGTCAGGAAAACATGTGTGATGGATTCCGGCGCCAGATTCGCCCGCTCGGCCAATCTCGCGGCAATTGCCGGCCCCGGCAATCCCGGGTCGATCAGGATCTTCGCCTTGCCAGCGACGATCAGCGTCGTCGTGGCGTGCCCGGTGCGCACCGGCGATTTCTCGCCCCACATCGCGTTCGCCGCTAGCGCCCCGATCGAAATCACTTTCACATCTGCCATGTGTGAACGGTAGGTGTCGATGGCTCACTTGCGAGTGGGCGCGATCGGTTCCTGCACCACACCACCAAAAAGCACCACGCCGCTGGAGTGGCGGATGAAGAACACGAAGGGTCGATCGGCCGTGAATCGAATCGGCCTTGGCGGCTCCTGCTGTGCCGGAGCGCCCGTCACCGCGATCACGGCTGTCACCGCCGCCGCTTCGGTTCCTTTCTCATCCACATCGCAATTGGCCACATGAATGACTTTGTCGATGTACGTCGGCTTCACATCCGTGAAGTTGGTAAAGTCCGCCGCGCTGGGGTCCATCGCCGTGCTCAAACCCATCTTTGCCAAGGAACTCTTGAGTTGCAGATTGGAGCTCAGCGAAAACAGCGGCATGGTCACGATCACGGGGACGCCCGGGTGCCCTTTCTTGATCTCGTTGAGATTCAGCTCTGTCACCACCTGCTCAAACTTCCCTTCATCCGGCAGCACGACCATCATCTCCGCCTGCCCGACATACGGCAGCCAGACCACTTGGCCATCCTTGATCTTTGCATAGGGATAGTTTCGTTCATTCATCATCGTCGTGACTTGGCGCGGTGTTCCCGCACCGTTGAACATCATGTCGTGCGTGCGATCAAACTGCTTCCACCACGACGCCTTGAAATAAATCGCCGTGGTCAGGATCAATCCGCTCGGCGGAATGTCCCCCGCATCCACGACGTGCGTGATCCGCTTGCGCGTGTGCACGCTCGCCCAGTCGTTGATCGTCTCTGCCACTTTCTTTGGCTTGGCGAAGTTCATCATCTCTGTCGGCGATGTAAACACGTGTTCCAGAGTCTTGCTCGCTTCCGGCTTCATCCCCGAATCCGCACTCGCCCACAGCGCCGCGGCTTGTGTCAGCGCGAGGGGTTGCGCATTCTCCGGCAACCACTCTGGTTTGATGGTTGCCTCGGTCTTCAGGAGTTCCGCAAACGATCTGAATGACTCATCTGTCACCGACGGCTTGCCAGCGACTTTGTGAATGCCCATGACGTTGCTCAGTTCGTCGCGAGTCGCCTCTGACGCGCCGACCCTTGCCATCGCCAGCGCGGCATGAATGCTCGATGGTGAGAAAAACAGATTCCCCTTCTGTCCGTCAGCTCGCAACGCCCGCAACAGGTCGGTGGCAAACTCTGATGACACCACACCCAGGCGCTCTGCGGATTCCTTTTGCTGTGACACCTCAGCAGGAGAAGATGGCATCGTCAGGCCCGGAGCAAATCCCGAAGCCGCCATCACACCGACCGCGCCAAGAAGGAGGTTTCTCATGCCCATCTTGTACACGCAAGCCACCCCGTCGGCACGACTTCTTGTCGCGGTCGTGACACTCACGTGACAGTTCTCCCGACCGTGGAGCGTCACCAGGCTGTGTATTATAGGACTAAATACAAGGCCGTTCGGTATTTTCTCCAGCAACGGGGTTTGCGGTATCAGTTCTGCAACACCCCCGTAGATTTTCCGAACAAACCTTCCGGCTGGTGCGTCTCCACATATGTCGATCCACGGGTCGATGTACTGGGGGCACCTTTGCTTTCCGGTGCCGGTACAAGAATTGTGTCCGTGACGGTCTTGCGGATTGTCTTGGGGAGCCCTCTCCCCTCTGGTACGCTGCTCTCTGCTGGAGGTCTTTCATGCAGGAAGTCAAACAAGTCGTTGCCGCCGCCTCGCGCCGCGTCTTCCTCAATTCCTACTTGCGCGCCTTGGCCTGGACCCTCACTGTCGCGGTCGGCCTCGCCATTGCCGCGCGGCTGACGCAGCAGACGATCGGCCTCACTCTGGAATGGACCAAGATCGGCATCGGCCTTGCCGCCGGTTCCTTTGCGGTCGCACTCATCTGGTGCCTGATCAAGAAGGCCGCCCCCGTCGCCATCGCACGCGAAGTCGATGAGAGAGCCGACCTCCGCGAATCGCTTTCGACCGCGCTTTATGTTGAGAAGTCTGCCTCCGAAGATCCCTGGGCAGCCTCAGTCGTTGAGAATGCTCGTCGCACAGCAACTGGTGTCAACGTCAGCCGCGTGATTCCGATCGAGTGGACGCGTCAGTGGCTGTATCCGATCGTCGGGGGCGTCGCGCTTCTGGTTGCCTGGGTCACCATTCCGAATTTCGATCTTGCCGGTCTCACCAAGAAGCGTGAAGAGGTTGCCAAGAAGCAGGCCGATGTCATCGTCGCCAAGACCCAGGTCAACACCGCCGAGAAGAAGATCAAGGAAGCCCTCGAAAAGGCCGGCATCGCCCTGAAGGACGAGAAGGCCGACCCGATGGCTGAGCAGAACGGCCCTGATCCGACGAAGGCCGAGGAGATCCGCCGCGCCGGTCTGAAGAAGCTCACCAACATGGCTGAGCAGATTCAGGAGAAGATGGACGGCCCCAAGGGCAAGGAGCTTGCCGTCATGAAAGACATGATGGAGCAGTTGAAGAGCCCCGGCCCCGGTCCATTGGCTGAGATGCAGCGCATGATGGCTCGCGGCGAATTCGGCAAGGCCGAGCAATCTCTGCAGGAACTGCAGAAGCAACTCGCCTCCGGCGCGATGAGTGCGGATCAGAAGGAACAATTGCAGCAGCAGTTGCAGCAACTGGCCAAGCAGATGAAGAGTGCGGAAGGCAAGCAGCAAGCCGCCGCCGAAGCCCTCAAGAAGGCCGGTCTTGATCAGAAAGAGGCCGAAGCCATCGCCAAGCAGATGCTCAAGGACCCCGCCGCGGCAAAGCAGGCGCTGGAAAAGGCCCTCTCCGAAAACAAGTCCATGACCGAACAGCAGAAGCAGCAGGCGGAGGAGATGGCCAAGGCCCTCGAACAGGCCTGCAGCAAGTGCAACGGCATGGGCGAGAACATGAACAAGATGGCCGAGAACATGGGGAAGAATGGCATGGGCCAGCAGGGCCAGGAAGCCATGAGCCAGCTCGGCGATCAGATGAGCGAGATGGAGCAGATGCAGAGCGAGATGGAGGCGATGCAAGCCGCGCTCGGGGAGGCCCAGGAACAAATGGAAGGCATGGGCCAATCCATGGGCGAAATGAGCGGCATGCTCGCCAACTCAGATAACGTCGGTCAATTCGAGGAAGGCGATTCCACCGGTCAGCTCGGCTCTGGTTCCGGCGGCCCGGGTCAATCCGGAGGCGGTCGCGGCCCGGAAGAGAATCCTGCTTCCTACACACTTCAGAAGGACAAGGCCAACGTCAAAACTACCAAAGGCCAGATCATCGGCTCGCGCCTGGTGTATGGCGAGCAGGTTCGTGGTGAATCCGTCGCAGAGTTCACCGATGCCGTGGAACGCGGCAGCCAGCAGGCCACCGAAGCGTTTGAAACCCTCCGCGTCCACCGCGAGTACTCCGGTGCTGTGAAGCACTACTTCGGCCGGCTGGAGGAGCAGGCCAAGAAAGCCAAAGCCGCCAAGGAAGGCAAGTCTTCTGATGGCCCCGCCAAGACCAGCCAAGATGCCAAGGACGCTGGCTCTGCCCCTGCATCCGATGGTGACAAGAAGTGAGTGATGTCGCCCCGGTTTCGAAGCGACCGCGCTGGCTGATCCCCCTCATTGTCGTGCTCACCCTCGGTGGCATGATCGGTGGTTATGCGATCCGCGAAGGCGTTCGCCGTTCGCTCTTGCACAAAGGTGGCACCGGACCGGTGCCTCGCGCAGTCATTTACACTTCTGCGGATGATCCCGTCGCGCGCGAGTTCGTCGCGATGGCAAAGTCCATTCTCGATGTCGATGTCCAGATTGTCGGCGACACTGAAGCCACCAAGAGCACCGGCATCGCCCAGCGGCTCATTGATGAAGCAGCCGCGCCCAAAGCCGATATCTGGTGGAGCAACGAAGAGCTCGCCACAGCACGGCTCATCAAGGCAGGTCTCCTCAACGAAAAGGAACTCGCCGTTTTCGCCGCCCGCGCACGTGTGATTGCGTATTCAACCACTCGCGTGAAAAACCCGCCGCGGACGCTGCGTGATTTCGTCAATCCAGCGCACGCCGGGCGCATCGGCATGGCTCGACCCCAGTTCGGCACCACTCGCGCCCAGATCGCCGCGCTTGTAGCCATTCACGGCGAAGCAGCAACTGAAGCATGGTTGAATCAGCTTAAGGCCGCCAAGGTTCGTCTCTATGACGGCAACTCCGCCGTGGTGAGGGGTATCGCGCATGCGGAGATTGATATCGGTCTGACGGATACGGATGACGTGTGGAGTGCACGGCGCGAGAAATGGCCTGTCGAGATGCTCTTTGAATCCGTTGATCCGCAACAACCACCGATCGATGCCGGCACTCTTGGCAACGGCGCGATTCGTGACGGCCTCCCCAGCATGGGCGCCTTGCGCATCTGCAACACGGCGGCAATGGTGAAGGGAGCGAAGGATCCGGCGGAGCAGGTTGCCGCCAATGCGGTGCTTGATCTTCTCCGCAGCAAGACCTTTGAAATCACCATGGCGCAGAGTGACTCGCACACCATGCCCCTTGATCCCGAACTCGCGGCACAATTCAGTCAGAACCAGATTGAAAACCCCTGGATCGTCGATGCCCAGAGACTGCTTGCTGCGGACGAAGCCGCGCAGAAGCTCTGGGAAAAGGTGATGGGCCGGTAACTCTCGCACCTCAGTGATCGGCTTTCACCCTCTACCATTCACCATGACCTTCGCGACATCGTCCGGAGCCGCCAGCGTGCACATTGAACCCAAGCCAGTATCTTCTACTTTTGGCGGCGTGAGCTCCGCGCTACTTACCGAGATTCGCGCTCTCATCGCCAAAGAACTCCCATCTCTCACCGCTCTGCGGCACGACTTGCACGCTCATCCTGAACTTGCCTTCAACGAGAATCGCACGAGTAAGGTCGTTCAGAAAGAACTCGCCGCGCTCGGACTGGCGTTCAAAGCCGGCATGGCCAAGACCGGTGTCGTCGCTTTTCTCCCGTCCACTTCGGGCAACAACGCATCGTCGGTCGGTCTTCGCGCTGATATGGACGCGCTGCCGATTGAAGAGGCGATGGGCAAGCCGTATTCAAGCACATGCCCTGGCGTGATGCACGCCTGCGGCCATGATGGCCACACCACCATGCTCGTCGGTGCCGCCCGGGTGCTGAAGGCGTTGTCACATCGTCCCAATGCGGTGTCGTTCGTCTTTCAGCCAGCTGAGGAAAATGGTGGCGGCGGACACGTCCTGTGTCAGGAAGGTGTGCTAAAAGGACAAGCTGGTGGCGGCATCGGTGCGCCGATTCGCTGCATGTTTGGTCAGCACGGCTGGCCGTCGCTGGATGTCGGCACAGTGTGGACCAAGCCCGGCGCAGTGCTGGCAAACACAGACGATTTCTACATCACCGTCAAGGGTGTGCAGGCGCACGGCGCGTATCCGCATCAGGGGCGCGACACCATCGTCTGCGGCAGTGCGATCGTGACGGCACTCCAGACCATTGCCTCACGCAATGTGGGCCCCCTCGATAGTGTGGTTGTCACGGTTGGAGAATTCCACGCGGGGACTGCGACCAACATCATTCCGCAGGAAGCCAAACTCGTGGGCACGGTGCGCACGCTGAGCGCCGCGACCAAGGCGATTGCCAAGGAGCGGCTGTTTGCCTTGGTGGAGTACACCGCCAAGGCGCATGGCTGTGAGGCCGAGATCAACTGGGTGGATGGATATCCCGCCACTATCAATGATGCTGCGTTGACTGAACGATTCATGACGCTGGCGAGGAACGCGGTGGGCAGCGAACGCGTTGGCCTCTTGCCAGAACCGAGCATGGGTGGCGAGGATTTTGCGTTCTATGGGCAGGAAGTCCCGGCGTGCTTCTTCATGCTGGGCTTGAAGCCGTCGGGTGCTGATCGCTTCCCATCGCTGCATCAACCCGATTTTGATTTCAATGACAACGCGCTGGCGTTGGGCATCGAGATGATGGTGCTCGCGGCAGTGGGGGCATGAACTGCAGTTTGGTTCGTACTATTTCCCGTGCCCGATGATCCGGACATTTCGCCAGTTGATGAAGATGGCATGTTGCCATCGGATACACCACCGCCTTGGGGTAGTGAGACCGACGATCAGCGTTTGCAGCGACTTTCCAAGAAGGCCCGCGCACTGCCGCAGCGTCCCGGTGTGTATCTGATGAAAGATGCCAAGGGCGTGGTGGTGTATGTCGGCAAAGCTGCGACACTGCCCGATCGAGTTTCGAGTTACTTTGTGCCGAGTGCAGATCTGGGGTTCAAGAAGCAGCCGCTGCTGGATGTCGTGCATGATTTTGATGTGCTGCTGTGCGAGGGTGAGTGGGAGGCGCTGCTCGCAGAGAATCGATTGATCAAGGACATCCGCCCGCGCTTCAACGTGCGGCTGATGGATGACAAGACGTTTCCGTATCTGGTGGTCACCATGCGCGAGGAGTTCCCTCGCGTGTTTGTGACTCGCAACCCCACGGGCGCGGGAGATGCGGAGCTGGCGCAGCTGCTCAAAGGTGCGCGTGTCTTCGGCCCATTCACCAACGCGGGCGCGCTGCGCGATGCGGTGAGCGTGCTACAACGGGTATTCAGGTTCCGCACGTGTTCGCTCGACATTGTGGAGAACGATGAGAAGAACCGCCATTTTCGCCCGTGTCTGCTCTACAACATCGGGCAGTGCACTGCGCCGTGTGCCAATCGCATTCCCAGTGAGCAGTATCGCGCGGATGTGGAACGATTCTGCCGCGTGCTGGAAAGTCGCCGCAGCGTGATTCTGCGCGAGATGCGCGAGGAAATGACGCAGGCGGCGACGGACATGAAGTTTGAGCGTGCCGCGGTCATCCGTGACCAGATCCGCTCGATTGAGAAACTGGATGAGCGCGGCAGCCGCGACATGGGGTGGCAGCCGGAAACCGAGATCGGCCACATTGATCCGGAGAAGGGGTTGAAGAGTCTTCAGAAGACACTTGGTTTGGAAGAGCCGATCCGCTGCCTGGAGGCGATCGACATCGCGCACCTGCAGGGGGGCGAGACGGTGGGAAGCAAGGTGTGCTTCGTGGATGGCAAGCCGCTCAAAAGCGAGTACCGGCGCTATCGCATCCGCACGGTGGAGAACAATGACTACATGGCGATCCGCGAGGTGGTGAGTCGGCGCTATCGCGAGGCGGGTGCGGGGCATGAGTTGTATCCCGAGGTGATTCTGATCGACGGGGGCTTGGGGCAGTTGCACGCCGCGCTGGAAGCGTTTGATCAACTGGATATCAAGCCGCCGATGGTGATCTCGCTTGCGAAAAAGGAAGAGTTGATCTACGTGCAGCGCGAGAGTAAGCCGATCAAGCTCGGCCGCGACAACCTGGGATTGCGATTGTGTCAAGCGATCCGCGACGAGGCGCACCGTTTCGCGCAGCATTATCACCATGTGCTGCGGCGAAAGAGGACATTCGAAGAGGAATGAGCCGCTCGACGACTACTTCTTCTTGTAGTAATCGATATTCAACTGCACGAACTTGCCCCATTCCTTGGGGAGATCTTCCTGTGGGAAGATGGCCTTGACAGGGCATTCGTCGACGCACAGGCCGCAATCGATGCAGGTGTCTGGGTCGATGTAGAGCTGATCGGTCTTGCCGAAATCCGGATCGTTTTTGGTGGGATGAATGCAATCCACCGGGCAGACGGCTGCACAGGAAGTGTCTTTGGTACCAATGCACGGTTCGGCGATGATGTGTGGCATGGGGGAGGATGGTATTCGGTGCGGGAGGAAAAGACGATCACACGGTGGGAGCGGAAGGGGCGGGGATGGTTCCTGGAATGGGTGCCGCGGGATCAGCCCGCATGAAGAGGGCATCACCTTTGGCGACGGTGCTGCCGGGCTTCAGGGCGCAGGGGCCGCCGAACGCCGCGAGATCGGCGAGTTTCGTATCCGCGCCGGGCGTGCAATTCCATGTCGACCAGAGCGCGGCCATTTTCTGCGGCATGGCGGGGGCCATGAGCACGCTGGCGACGCGGACGGCTTCGGCGCAGGTGTAGAGAATTGCGGCGAGTTCCTGTTTGGCCGTCGGATTTGCTTCGACGGTCTTGGCGAGCTTGAAGGGGGCGGTGACGTTGATGTAGCCGTCAACCTTGCGGATGATTTCGCTGGCCTGGTTGAATGCGCAGGCAATGTCGAAGCGATCCAGCGCTGCCACATACTCGACACTCGCTTTGGCACAGATCGCCTTGAAGTCGTAGTCTGGCAGCGCGGCGGCGTTGCCGGGTGTGGGCACCACACCATCAAAGTATTTCACGATCATGTTGCTCACGCGGCTGGCGCAGTTGCCGATGCCGTTGGCCAGATCAGCGTTGTAGACCTCGATGAACTTGGCATGGCTGAAGTCGGCATCCTGCCCGCTGAGAGGACCCTGCGTCAAGAGATACCAGCGCAATCCATCGAGGGAGAAGGCATCGGCGTAGGCGTGCATGCGCTCCAGATCGATGAAATTGCCCAGCGATTTGGACATCTTCTGGCCCTCGCTGACCCACCAGCCGTGGCCGAAGATCATCTTGGGCAATGGGAAATTCAGTGCCATCAGAAGTGCGGGCCAGATCACCGCGTGGAACCACAGGATGTCTTTGCCGATCAGGTGCACTGCCGCGGGCCAGAAGTGCTTGCGCTCTGGCGTGTCGACGGTGGTGTAGTAATTGAAGAGAGCATCGATCCAGACGTACACGCGGTTGGCAGGGTCACCGGGCATGCGCACGCCCCACTGGGTCGCGGGATCATCGGTGACGGGGCGTGAGACGGGGATGTCGTTGAGGGTTTGGCGCAGGCGGCCGAGGACTTCCTGACGGCGTGCGTCGGGCTGAATGAAGTGCGGATTGGCATTGATGTGCGCGAGCAGACGCTCCTGATAGGCGCCGAGTTTGAAGAAGTAGCAATCTTCGGTGCGCTGCACGAGGGGCTTGCCGTTGATCGGGCTTTTGAAGTTGGCTTCGCGTGCCGCGGTCTCGGTGAGATACTCCTCCTGCCCCGCGTCATACCAGCCGGTGTACACGCCCTTGTAAATGTCGCCGGTTTTGAGGAGGGCGGAGATGTAGCCGGGCACCTTGTCTTTGTGGCGCGGCTCGGTGGTGCGGATGAAATCGTCGAAGCCGCAATTCAGCGAGGTGAAGGCGGCGCGGAAGGCGTCGGCGTGCTTATCGGCCCATGCCTGCGGGGTGCTGTTGTGTGCCGCGGCGGAGGTGACAACCTTGTCGGCATGCTCATCGGTGCCAGTGAGCAAGAAGGTGGAGCGAGATTCGCCCCGGATGAGGCGCATGGCCCGTGCCGCGGCATCGGCCACGGTGGTGGTGTAGCAGTGACCGATATGTGGGCGGTCGTTGACGTAATAAATGGGGGTGGTGATGTAGTAGGGGGCTGGGCTGGGCATGCGAGCCGATAGTAGGAATGTGAGGCCCGAATCTCGTTTCGGGTTGATTGGTGAGGATTGTGTTTGGGCTTTTTGGGGTTCTGGCCCCCAACTTTGGGAATCGGGAATAAAGCGTGACCTTTCGGTGCTTTACTCTGTGTCGAATCGTGTGCGAGAGGGATGCGGATCAGCAGCGATGACCAGGGAAGAGTTTGAGCCACTGGCCCTCGAACACATCGATGCGGTTTACCGCCTCGCCTATCACCTCACGCACTCTGTGGACTTGGCGGAGGATCTGGTGCAAGAGGTGTATGTTCGTGCCTTTCGCCCATCGAGCATCGCTTCGTATGACCCCTCACACAATGCGATGCGTTCTTGGCTGTTTGCCATATGTCACAACGCGTTCTTCACCGAGGCCGCGCGTCGCAAGCGCGGCATGAGCGCTTTGCCCGAAGGAGAGTCGGTCGAGGATCGGCCGACTGAGTCAGCGGAACTGCATACGGCGTGGAATCGTCCCAATATTGATTGGGATCAGGTTGATGACCACCTCAGGCAGTTCATCAACGAGTTGCGTCCCGAGTATCGCGAGGTGCTGGTGCTTTGGGGCGTGGAAGGAATGAAGTATCGCGAGATCGGCGAAGTTCTCGGCGTGCCTCTGGGCACGGTGATGAGTCGCCTGTATCGAGCGCGAGGCATTCTGGCGCGGCGGCTGGAGGAGCACCGCCGCGCCCAGGACGCCTCAAGGCAATCCGGCGGAATTCTTCGCCGGATTGGCGGCAACTCTGCCGCATGGTTGGCCTCTGTTTCGCTTGGCTTTTCAGGCGTGATTGCCTTGTCGGAGATTCACTCATGAACCCCAACATTCCCGATCGTCCATTCGATATCGACGCCACTCGCGCCATTGCCGATGGTGAATCGGTGCCAGCTGGAGGACCAGTGAGCAACGAAGGCATCGCCTATGAGAGCCAACTGCGCCAGGCAACGGGTCGGGTGATGTCCCAGGTCCCCGCTGCTTCGCCGGCACTTGAAGGAAAGATTGACGGTGCCCTGGCGGCGGATGAAGCACTTCGCTTCCGCGTCAAGACGCTATTGGGCCGATCCATCGGGCGTGAAGAGATTCCGTCACACGCAAAGCGTCGCGCGGCGGGGACGTGGCGCTGGCTGCCATTGACTGCGGCCGCGGCGGCATTGGTCGCTTCAGTTGGTGTTGCGATGTGGACCACATCCATCACCTCTGACGCCATGTTTGCGTTGTCCAAGGATCTGGAGAATCGCCTCGAGTCTGTGTATGCAGAGGCGGAAAGCGCGCAAGTGACGAGCTCCACGTCTGTGGATTCGGCCCTCGACGAAGCGGCGCAGCTCTTTGGACAACGCCCGATGGGTATCGAGTTCGACGGCGTATTGGCCGTTGGTCAGGCCGAACTCCTCTGGGCCAGGCCGGCACGCACGCCTGTCGGCAGTCCCGGATACGAGTTGGGATTCGGCATTTATCCTGCAGGAGCCAGGCAGATCTCTGAACGCCGCGAAGTCACTCTCATTATTGGCACCGACGACGATTTTTCGCGCGGACATATGGACGAATCGCGCCTGTATCGCATTCTTGGCAGCGACCTCATGGTGCGCGGTTGGCGCTACGGCGGGCTCACTTACTTCATGACCGCCGAATCCAAACGGGCCATTTTCTGCCTGCAAGGTGCCATGCGTATTCCCGAGACCATCGAAGCCAGTTGCGATTGGCCGGACAGTCGCTGATCGGTTGCCATGAACATTCAATTCAACGCACGCACCCGCCCCGGCGGTGCGGCCAAGGCGGGTGCGCGATCTGAATGAGCAAAAGCTCCAGACTGAATCAGCAGCCGCCACTGAACGCGGCGACAAAGTCGAGATAATCAAAGAAGTCGATCACGGCATCGTTGTTGAAGTCAGCACTTACTGTCGCGCCGGAGAACTCTGCGACAAAATCGAGGTAGTCAAAGAAATCCACCACGCCGTCGCTGTTGAAGTCTGCGCCACAGACGACTTTGAGCGTGACGCCGGCGGGAATATAGCTGACGAGCCACTTGAGACTGGAATCGTTGAGCGTGGGCAGGTGCACTGTGTCAAAGGTGCCGGTGCGGGTGGTGCCGCGGATGATGCGGAACTCCTGTCCTGCCGTGGGCTGGTAACCATTCACCAGATTCACAAACATCTCGCCATCGCAAGTTACGTCCGCGTTTCCCGAGATCTTGTCAAAGAGGGTATTGCCCGCGATCTCGATGCGAAGTCGGCTTGACGGCTCCAGATCGAGCTCGACATTGCCAAAGTTCAGCTCGCCGATGCCGAAGTCAATATCTACCAGGCCTGGCGCGATGGTGCCTTCATTCGACACTTCCACATCAACCACGCCGCGGCCCCGGATGGTGTGATTGGTTCGGTTTACCAGGATTGCGCCAGCGACAGACGAAACCAGTTTGGCGTTTCCGATGGCCTCGGGTATCGCGGTGTCCAGGATGATGGCTCCCTGACCATTGAAGAATGATGGCCCGCTCTGCGTCAGTCGAATTTCGCACGGCTGCGTACCTGGAGCGTCACCAACGATGATCTTCCCCTGATTCGTCACGGTGGTCGGTGTGCCGACTGAGATGGTGTTGATCCATCCCACAGTCGAATTGCTGAGCGAGACTTCTCCGACGAAGGTGACATCGCTGAGAATGTCCAGATCGTTGATGATGCGAATGCGACCAGTGCCCGTGGCGCGCACGCTTCCACCATCGATTGAATCAGGCATCACCACGTCTGAATTGTTCTCAACCAGCACTTCACCACTTCCGACCTGCACCAGCGTGCAATTGCCCAGGTTCAGACTACCGCCGGCCGTTGCCTGCAAGAGTCCGTGGTTGGTGATGTCGTCGATATAGATATCCAGGGTGCGATCATTCACATCGGCGATGATTTGTCCACGGTTGACGATGTTGAAGACGTTGATCTCGCCGTTACCACGAATGGTGTGATTCACGCCGTTGGTCAGGACACTGGTGGTCTGGCTCGCGTGGATCGAGGCCGTGTCGGGGCCAAGATTGGAATCGCGCAATTGCACCGTGCCGGTTCCCCCAAGCGTGACATTCAGGGTGTCCATCTCGATGGAGGCGGGATCGCTCGAAGTTCCATCGCCCACTCGCAGCGTGCTGTTGTTGGTGATCGCCGTGTTGGCCATCAGCGTTGTGCCTGGCAGCACATACTGGTTGCCGCTCAGGTTCACATTGGAGAGCAGCGGATTGCCGCTGGTTGTGGTCACGTAGTCCACCGTACCGCCATTCTGCGCGTGCACGTTGCCGCCGTAGATGCTGGAGCCGCGCACTTTGGCTGATCCAGCATCCGCCAGCACCACGCCGCCGGATTGGTTCAACTGCATGTTGGCGACGCGCAACGTTGTGCCAGTCGGAGCCGAGATCGTGCCGCTATTCGTCGACACGGCAGTGGATTCCAGAGTCAGAATCGCTCCGGTGCCATCCGCGCGAATTGTTCCTAGATTCGTGAACGCTGCGGTCACTGTGCCGATACCGCGAATCGTGTGATTCGTGTCGTTCGTCAGCACATACGCGGCATCCGCCGCCGTGATCTGAGCCGTTGCCAGATTCGTCGCCACGCCATTCAGCCAGACCTCGCCGCTGCCGGTCAGCGTCATTGAGCCAGTCTCAAGTGTGAGTGTCGTCGCGCTGTTGCCCGCCGCATCGTTCACCTTGAGTGACCCAGAGTTGGTGAGTGTACCGGTGCGCAGGCCAAGAGTCGCACCGCTCAGGATTCTCGCATCCGCGTTCATCGACTGTGTGCCGCCGATGGAGGAATCACCCAGCATGCTGTCAAACTCAATCACGCCGGAGTTGGTGGAATTGATGCGGCCGTTCACCACGCGAGCCGCGAATCTGTACCGTGCTTCCATCCGAAAGCACCGTACCCACACCGCTCTGCACCAGCACCGTGTCATTGATCTGCAATCCGCCAAGACCTGTGGCTTTGATCAATCCGCTGTTGGCGCTGGGCACAGAAGACGCGGCATTGTCGATCACCATCATCTGGGCTCGGTCGGCATGCACCGTGCCGGTATTGTTCATCGCCATCAGAATGGTGCCCGTGCCGCGAATCGTGTGGTCGGGGCCTTGGGTCAGTGTGAACGCCGGATCGCTGGAAATGATCTTTGCCCGAGCGGCGTTGCTTCCAAACGAATTGAGAGTGATAAAGCCGGTGCCACTGAGCGGAAGCGACCCACCGATTCCCAGATTGGTATCCGCGTTGGTCGCGGTGTTGTTCACAATGATGTTGCCGTTGTTGGCGATCGAAGTGCTCGCAGCAAAGGTGAAGCCCGGCTGAATCTCCACAGCGACGCTCGATACTGTCACGCTCAGCCCGCGCACGCCATAGTTGTTATCCACGCGAACCGAGTACGCTCCCGCCGCGTTGATGATCGCGTTGAAGTTGCCATTTGGCACACCCACCGGTGTCCAGCGATTCGCGGTGCTGTAGGTGCCGTTGCTCGCGCCCGTCCACACGGCATTCACCTGAGCACTCGCGGTCGATACGCTTACGCACACCGCCGCTGCACCCGCCAACATCACCATCTTCGCCACGCGCTTCTCATTCAGATTCATGATGCACTTCCCTGGTTTGCTTCCGGTCGAACCCACGTCGCACTGTCGCGGCACTCGCCCTCCGATCAACCAACGAGAAGTACGGTCAGGATGGCTAGAAAAGCAACGAAGCCCGAGGCAATCGCCACGGGCCCCGTCTGGCGCGTGAGATTATCGGGCCAGTGCTCAGCAGCCGCTGCTGAACGCTGCGACAAAGTCGAGGTAATCGAAGAAGTCGATGGTGGTGTCGGCGTTGAAATCCGCGGTTGCGGCGTTGCTGCTGAACGCGGCAACGAAATCGAGGTAGTCAAAGAAGTCGACGACGGCATCGCCGTTGAAGTCTGCCGTGCACAGTGGAGGGCATGAGTGCGTCGCGCTGAAAGAGTTGCGGGGATTGGGAGTGGCGAGTGCGAAGTCGTGGAAGTTCTGGCGAGTGTCCTGGCAACCCAGATCCTTGCGCATCGTGGCGGTCAGCACGGTGGTGTCCAACGGTGTCGCTGCGCCCAGGAAGCAGTCCGTTTGCGCGCCGTAGCCAACAAGGTCGGCGATGTTCGGGTCGCTGCCCTGGCCACTGCTGCACGATGTGATGGGCAGGTTGTTTCGAGCCAGTACCACCTTGCCATCGGGCTGGCCGATGCCATAACCGGGCGAGCCGATGAGGTCGGCGATCAGTGGCAGTCCATACTGACCGCTCACCGGGTTCAACTGAATCAGGTAGTAGCCACCGGCAGGCAGAATTGTGCCAGAGGGAATCTCGATGAGGCGATCCGCCGCGAAGGGCTCATCGTCACTGGCGCCCTGCACCGACCACCCACCGATGTCCTGCGGCACTGCGGAGCGATTGAAGAGCTCAGCATAATCGGCGTTGTAACGAGCGCCGAACGCACCGCCGCTGGAGAAAAGCTGGCTGATCACTACCGGCGAGTTGGAATTGACCGGAGTGACGATCTCCAGCCGGATGCTCGCGGTATCCGTGCGATTCTGGGCATCGCTCACCGACACCGGCAGGAAGTACACGCCGGGGGCCACTGTGGCAGGCACGGTGTAGTTGAATGAGTAACGACCATCGCCCGCGCCAGCATCACCATTCTGACCCAGGTCATTCAGGGCCTGCGTCGCGCTGCCGCCGATTTGGGTGAGGTCGACCGTGGCGACGATGCCGGTTGAAGTGGGTGCCGCGCCGGGAGTGATCGTGGCGACGAGAAGGGCTGAGCCCGTGCCGCCGGTGATGGCCGCCTTGGGCTGAGCCCGCGCCGAGGCATCGATGTTTGTGGAGGTGGAGAGGGACGAAACCGTGATCATGTCAAAGCGATAGCGGCCGTTGGGATCCCACGACGCACCGGAGGTCGTCTCGTACACGCTGGTGCTGGGGGCAAATGCTGCCACGATCCGCACCTTGAAGTTTGGGTTGTTGTTCACGCCGGGAATCGACGAGAGATCGATCGTGCGATTGGTCCAGGCATCACCCACGGTGGAATTGAAGAGGCCGTTGGCCCCGGGTGCGGGTTGATCCGTCAATCCCGTGGTGATGAAGTTGGTTCCATCCAGCGAATACTGGAACTGAGCCCAGCGTGAAGCGCGGTTTGAGTGCCGCTGATCCCAACTGAACGTGATGTTGCTCCTTCCCACAGTTGATACCGAAACTTCAAGCCCGCTGGTCAGGTTCCCCGTTCCCTGGGCCGGGAAGGGAGACATGTCAAAGGCCGAATCGTCCAACTGCGCTGCCGGATCAGTCGAGCCTTCACCAGAACGGAACATCGGCGCAATTGGGTCGCCATTGGGGGCCGTCGCAAACGAACCGATGTAGCGCAACGACCCATTTCCCACATTTGGCACCACCGTGCCGCCAAATGGAGTTTGATTCGCTGCATCTGAAACGTTGAAGTTCCATCGCGTGATGATTGTCGATTGGGCCAACGCCCCATGCGCAGCGGCACACAGAGCAACAATTGCCATCTTCTGCATCAAAGTCCGTGTCATGATCTTTCTCTCCCAAATTCCGGGGTTCACCATCTGCCTCACATGAGCTGCACTGTGCACGCGCACAGTCAGCCACCGCCACACACGTGCACACGCTCTCTCGGCGCACGCACTCAGAAATTCAAGCCCGGGCGGCTCAGCCACCCGCCATACACCTTGCCTTCAAGCTCGTCATACTTCACCGTGGTGATGCCGTTGATGAGCGCGCCGCGATGATTGAAAGTTCCGTCGCGCACTGTGTCCGTAAAGGGATCCACGTGCCCATCGGCAAAGGAAATCTGACCGATGGAGGTCAACGTGCGCGAGCGATTTCCCGGCAGCACGGCCTTGGATTTCTTCCCGTGCACGGGGCCAAAGTCGGTGTAATCCTGCCGCCCCCATACCTGTCCGAATCCCGGCACCAAGTTCTGCGTCGGACCATCCGTTGTGGTCTTGCTCCCGGCAAACTGCTGACCCTTGTAGATCACAATGTCTTCAGGATCATCATCCAGCACCGGTCCATCGCCAAACAAAGGCACCCGTGACACCGATGCCGCGTTTCCCAAGCTCTTGTCATTCAACGGCCCCACCGCAAAGCGGTATTCCTCGCGATCTGCCGAAAGATCCGCTGGATCCGCCATATCTGTCTGCGCCATGAACCACGACTGACAGTAATTCGTGTTGTACCCCGCATCGATCAGATTGTCGAGGGTGGAGCCCGACAACTGCGACCATGATGCACCCGTCACTCGCGCCGGTGCCAATCGGTTCGAGAATTTCGACGCGTTCGTCGGGCACAGCGTCTTCCCCGGCACTGCGTAGCCACCCAGAATGTAATCCGCCACCCACCCGGTCCGGTCGAGCCCGCCCAAACCCTCCTCCTTGTTTGGGCGGCTGCGTGTGATCCGGTTGTCCCATCCTCCCGAACAGAAATACCCCCGATTCGACGCGGCGTAATTCATCCCCGCCATCGCCAGTTGCCGCAGGTTTGAAGCACAACTCACCTGCCGCCCAGCCTCGCGCGCTGCGCCAAGCGAAGGCAGCAGAATGCTGATGAGGAGCGCGATGATGGCAATCACCACCAAGAGCTCAATAAGTGTGAATCCGCGTCCATTGCGATGGGTGGGGGTATGAACCATGAAGGCATAACCGTCGCACCTTCGTGTCAACGGGGCGTTCACCCCGCGCAAGGACTCGATGAAGGTTCGGTTCAGATACCGACCCGACCCTTCACCCGCCCTTGACGCCTTCTGAATCACCCCAGATCAAATCCCACCTGTCATTCCTACCCTCTGCGCAATGTATGCCTCCCCTCAAATCCCTGCCAAGCCCCACACCGACGACACCCCGCCACACCGCTACACCGCGCTTCTGGCTGGCACCATCGAAACCTCTTGGCAAACTCGCTGGGAAGCCGCTCGCACCTTCACCATCGCCAACCCCGGCCAGCCGGGCTTTGACGCTTCTCGTCCCAAGTTCTACTGCCTCGACATGTTCCCCTATCCCAGTGGGGCCGGATTGCACATCGGCCACCCCGAGGGGTATACCGCCACCGACATCGTCAGCCGCTATATGAGGATGAACGGCCGCAACGTTCTGCACCCCATGGGGTGGGATGCCTTCGGCCTCCCCGCCGAGCAGTACGCCATCCAGACCGGCATTCACCCCGCCAAGACCACCAAGACAGCGATTGACAATTTCCGCCGCCAGTTGTCTCGCTTCGGCTTTAGTTACGATTGGTCGCGAGAGTTCGGCACCATCGATGCCAGCTACTACAAGTGGACTCAATGGATCTTTCTCCAGCTTTACAACGCCTGGTTCGATGCCTCCGCCAATCAAGCGCGCCCCATCAGCGACCTCGTCACCCTCCTGGAACAAGGTGAACTCGTCATTACCATCGGTGGTGACATCATCGCCGCCCCCGCCGAGAACGCCATCCTCGCAGGTGGTCCCGTCGGCACCCGCTATTGGCACCAGCTCACGCAGGACGAACGCCGCGATCTGATTGATTCACAACGCCTCGCTTACCTCTCGGAAACCACCGTCAACTGGTGCCCCAAGCTCGGCACCGTCCTTGCTAACGACGAAGTGATCGACGGCAAGAGCGAACGTGGCGGCTTCCCCGTCTACCGCAAGCCACTCAAGCAGTGGATGTTCCGCATTACTGCCTATGCCGAACGATTGCTGTCGCAGCTCGAGACCCTGGATTGGCCAAGCGCCACCAAGACCATGCAGCGCGAGTGGATCGGAAAGAGCGAGGGAGCGGAGATTGAGTTCGAGATAGCGGGGGGTAAGTTTGGCTCACTCACCGTTTTCACCACGCGCCCCGACACCCTCTTTGGCTCCACCTACATGGTCGTCGCCCCCGAGCATGATCTGGTTCGCGCCGCGCTCAGCGGCGATTTTGAAATCCCCGAAACCACGCTGAACGATCTCAAGCAGTATGTGCAATGGGCCGCATCGCGTTCGGATATCGAGCGGCAGGAAAGTAAGGACAAAACCGGCGTCTTCACCGGCGTCTACGCCATCAACCCCGCTACAGATGAGAAGATTCCCGTGTGGACCGCCGATTACGTTCTCACGGGGTACGGCACCGGCGCCATCATGGCCGTGCCGGCGCACGATGAGCGTGACTACGAGTTTGCCGTCAAGTTCGAACTTCCCATCCGCGTCGTCGTCGACCATTTCTTCGAAGATCCGCCGGCACTGACACACATTCTCCATCAGCATTACGCCAAGGGGAAGTTCTACGCCGCCATCTGGATCATGCCCTCCAACCCCGATGTGCGGACTCCGATCGATGAGATTCGCAATCGCCTGCCAGCGGGACGCGAATTGCTGAGTGAAGCCGGTCATGGCGACTGGGGCCGCGTGCTGCTGGTGCAGTCTCCGATGGAGGACGCCGCTCTCGCCGTGCTCGCGTCCCCTTGTCGCCAGTATGACCTCAACGAAGCCCGTGTGGACGAAGGTCACGCGATCAACTCATCCAACACCGAAGTGTCGCTCGATGGCCTCACCACCGACCAAGCCAAGCAGAGCATCATCGGCTGGCTCGAGCGTCGCGGCATCGGCCGCCGCCACATCAACTACAAACTCCGCGATTGGACCTTCTCCCGCCAACGCTACTGGGGCGAACCCTTCCCCATCGTTTATACCGACGATGGCCGCGCTTTTCCCGTCACCGCATCCGCCCTGCCGATCTCACTCCCCGAACTCGCCGACTATGCCCCGGTTGAGAGCATGGACCCCATGCCCCTTCTGGCCAAGGCCAAAGACTGGGCCCGCACCACCGCTGGCGCGGCAGGTGTCGATCCGGCGCTCCTCGATCCCGCCACACCCGTCACCCGCGAGTGCAACACCATGCCCGGCTCTGCCGGTTCGTCGTGGTACATGCTCCGCTATTGCGACGCTGCGAACGACTCCAAACTCGCCTCCGACGCCGCGCTCGAATACTGGATGGGCAAGGAAGATCACCCCGATGCCGGTGTCGATCTCTATCTGGGTGGCAGTGAACACGCCGTCGGACACCTGCTGTATTCACGCTTCTGGGTGAATGTGCTCTTTGATCTGGGCTACTCGCCGGTGCGCGAGCCTTTCCGCAAGCTCTTCCATCAGGGCCTCATTACCAGCTACGCCTACCAGCGCGCGGATAAGTCCATCGTGCCGGTGGATGAAGTGCGCGAGGAATCCGAAGGCAAATACATCGAGATTGCCACAGGCAAAGCTGTCACGCCCATCGTCACCAAGATGAGCAAGCGCTACAAGAACGTCGTCAATCCCGACGATGTGATCGCCGAGTACGGTGCCGACACCTGCCGTCTGTACGAGATGTACATGGGCCCACTCGAAGCCAGCAAGCCCTGGAATCCGCGCGACATCGTGGGCTGTTTCCGCTTCCTGCAGCGCGTCTGGCGCAACATGATCGATGAGAAGTCCGGCACATCGCGCGTCGTTGATGCCGCAGCCGACAAAGAGACCATCAAACTCCTGCACAAGACCATCAAGAGTGTCCGTCAGCAGCTTGACTCGATGGGCTTCAACACCGCCATCAGCAAGCTCATCGAGTTCAACAACCACCTTGCAACTCTTCCCGCAGTGCCGATGGAGATCGCGCGTCCCTTCATTCTGTTGCTCTCGCCCTTCGTGCCTCACATCGCCGATGAGCTCTGGCATCGCGTCACCGGCGAGGCCCGCATCCTTCTCAACGACTCATTCCCCATCGCCGACGACTCCCTCACCATCGACAGCGAGATCGAAATCCCCGTCATGGCCGGTGGTAAGGTCCGCGCTCGCGTGCTGGTGCCCGCAGGTGCCGATGCCAAGGCCATCGAATCCGCCGCGCTCGCCCACGCCGAAACCATCAAGTTCCTGGCTGGCAAACCACCCAAGAAGGTCATCGTCGTTCCGGGCAAAATGGTGAATCTGGTGGTGTGATTGCCGTGCCGCGGCAATTCATCCACAAATGCCCTCCCAGCCGATATCATGACTCCATGCTCTCCCCGGGAACCAGCGCCAATCATGTCGGCTTCGGAGCCAGGATCCTCGATCCCGGATGGCTCTTCGTCATCTCGGGATTGGCCATTCTCGCCTGCCTGGTCCTGATCCCCGCCAAAGACGACCTCGACGAGGCCCGCTGGAAGCGTGATCAGGCCCTCGCCGTTGAGGCCCACCGGACCAAGCGGCTGGAGAACTACCACTCCTACCTCAAGGCCGTCGAGGAAGGCCAGAAACCCCTGGTCATGGCCCTTGCCGCTAGCCAGCTCAACCAGATCCCGGCTGATCGCTCCCCCATCCCCGGCCTCACCGAAACCAAGCACGCCGATGCCTCGGTTTTCGGGGCTTTGGAGCCCGAGCCCCTGACTCTCAAGGATCGCCCCCAAGCCGCCTCACTCCTGCACACCCTCTGCACAGATCCCAAGCTCCGCCTGTGGACGCTCGCCGTCGGCGCCATCACCTTGATGCTGGGCCTCCTCCCCGCCAGCCGGGCACGGCCGACCGTTTAAGCGCTGCGTGCCGAGGATGGCAAAGACATAGGTCCCATGAGTCCCATAGGACGTATAGGTGCTATGGATTTTGAATGTCCCGATGCCTGATGTCTTGGTATTCTTCCTTCGTGCAGCGTCGTCACCACTTCGAGACCGCCTTCGAATCCCTCCTTCGCGCCCGCCGCGTCCCCTACATCGCCATCAACGAAGTCAAGAAGTCGCTGCTTCCCTCCATGCTTTCCGCGCAGGCCCAAAGCGCCTCTTCGCTCAAGTCCTTCGATTTCATCGCCTACGGCCACGGGGGCAATCTCCTGATCGAGATCAAGGGCCGCACTCTGCGGCAGCCCAAGCCGCGCCCCTTACCTGCCGACGCCCTCCCCATTCGCCACCGCCGCCCACGCACTGCGCAGCCACGTCTGGAATGCTGGGCCACGCGCGATGACATCGCCTCGCTGTTGCGCTGGCAGGAGCTCTTCGGCCCAGAATTCGAGGCCGTCCTGGTGTTCCTTTACTGCTGGGAAGTCCAACCACCAGATGCCTTGTATCACGATGTCTTCGAGCATCGCGGCCTCTGGTATTCCCCCCGCGTGGTCAGCGCTCGCGACTATGCCGCGCACATGCGCACGCGCAGCGCCAAGTGGGGCACCGTCGATCTCTCGCCCGACACCTACCGCGCCCTCTCACGGCCGTTCCTTGGTGATCAAGACAGCTTCACACCGGGGCCCGATGTTCCTGCTTTGGAGTTATATGATGTCAAGTGAAACACTTCGCAAGTTTCATCATTGAATGTTCCAACGCCAATTTGGGCACACACAGATCGCAGAGAACTTTATGTCCAAAAATAACTTAATAACTAAACACGTCATTGGAGGCTTTGCGATATGCGTAATTATATTGATAATAACGGGCTGCAGTCGTAAATCTGGGCCATGGTATGTTACCAAACAAGGTCGACTTAACTTGGGCGAAGTTAAGCTCTTTCGATCAGAATGCGAGATAGCAGTTGGCGCGAGTACCGGGCTAAGTGAATCACGAAAGCTCCAACTTCCTCACGGCGCCAAGGTTCGACAAGATCAAATTGAGGCAAAAGTTAAGGGCAACGCAGATGCTTGGGAGTGTGTCATCCTTAATGGCGAAGTGTCGGACGAGTCGGTGAGGAAGGCAAAGGACATACTCGCGGCACTTGGGACTAGGTATTCTCGTGAATTAGCGATTGGAAAACTCCACTTTGATGAGATCTCAGTAAATCTGGAAAAGTCGTCAGAACACAAGGTTGAGCCAGGCGCGCCGGGAGATTTGGTGATGCTCATGGAGAAATGGTTGAACGAGACCAAGCGTGTGGTTGATCTAATGGAGTAATTGTGTGAATCGCACATCGCGAACTTTACGACAAAGCAGGCGGAAACGCAACAGTCACGATTTAAAGTGAGTTCCGTTACAGCGCGATGCCAACATTTGTGCGATGAATCATCTTTGATAGGTCATTTGCCAACTTCCGCCCCCGGCCGATCCACTTGTCCGCGCAACTCTCTCGCCCGCTGAATCAAATCCGTCTCAAACGCATCTTTATCCTGCGTTGATTCCAGCGACTTGCGCAGCACAAAGTGCCACTTGATCTCCGTCTCGATCTTCGCCGGCACCGCCGTCGCCACCAGATCCAAGGGCGGATATTCATACACCGGCTGCCGCGCCTTCTTCCGCTCCACCAGCGGCTCATACCCCTCCAGCCGCACCCTCACGTCGTAATCACCAAAATACGTAAACGCGGTTTCGCACGGCGTCCGCCCCACCTCAACATCATTCAACCACACCATCGCGCCCGTCGGCTCACTGGTGATCGCGATCCGCCGTTCCAGGCATCCACCCATTCCCAGCGCCATCGCGCCAGCACCACACAGCATCAGCACGCGACCACACCTCTTCATATCCGCGCCCTCCCGGCTGGTGCCGCGTCAAACTCATCGCCCCTGAAGAGCGAACCCAGATACACCCGCTTCACCCGTTCATCATTAATCAAATCTCGCGGCATCCCTTCCGCAAACTTCTTCCCCGCATCAATGATCACCGCGCGATCACACACTCGCAGCGTCTGCTGCACGTTGTGATCGGTGATCAAAATCGCGATCCCCGCCTTGGCCAGGCGCCGCACTTCTTCCTGCAACTCTTCCACCGCGATCGGGTCCACGCCGCTGAATGGCTCATCGAGCAGAATCAACCGTGGCTTGGTGATCAGCGCCCGCGCTATCTCCAATTTCCGCCGCTCACCACCCGAGCACGTCCGCGCCTGATGATCTTTCTTGTGCGACAAGCCAAACTGCGCCAGCAGTTCATTGGCACGCCTCACGCGCTCCGTCCGAGGCAAATCCAGCGTCTCCAGAATCGCCAAGAGATTGTCCTGACACGACAGCCGCTGGAAAATCGACGGCTCCTGCGACAGATATCCCATCCCCACCCGGGCCCGCTGATACATCGGCAGCCCCGATACATCATGCCCGTCAAAGAGCACCTTGCCACCATCCGCATCGATCATGCCGATCGTCATGCGAAAGCTGGTGGTCTTTCCCGCGCCATTGCGCCCCAGAAGCCCCACGATCTCGCCCCGATCAACGTGAAACGTCACATCGTCGACGACCGTGCGCCCCGCAAAGGCCTTCTTCAGGTTGTGTGCTTCAAGCAGTGCCACAGGGCCAGAGTGTAACGGCTCCAAACCGCGCCGGTGATGTTGAATCACTCATCCCGAAGCCGCCGCAGCCGACGCCGCCGCCGCCTGCTGCGCCGCCACTGCCGCCACCGCCTGCATCCCACCCAATCCAGATGCCCCCTCCGAAGTGATCAGGATGTTGTAGTACCCCATCCCCTGCAATTCATTGGTCCACACGATCTCACCCTTCCACCGATCGATTCCGTAAATCCGCCCGTACGAACCCGCGATGATCAGATCGCCGCACACATGCAGAGAGATCAACCCATAAGTGGATTTGGGGAGTTTGCACCGCCAGTATTCGTTGCCGGTCGCCGGATCGACCGCCGCGACATGCGCCCCGCAGGAGATGTATACAGGGTCCGCCAATGACCCGGAAACCTGCTGATTCCCCACACTCTTCTGTGCCATGTCCCCTTCTCCTCATGTAGAAACTGCTGGGCCAATCAACCGCTTTCAGCCACCAGTTTATTGGGTTTCGCGGCTTCCGATTTGCATCACGGATGGCGTGTCTGGCGCCCCGCCTTTGCATCTGCATTTCCCTAGTGCCAAGTGCCGAACTCCTGGTGCCTTGCCTTTCTCCTACACTGCCCCCATGCCCCTCACACGCGAACAAATCTGCCAGCGCGCTGCCCAGGAACTCAAAGACGGTTTCATCGTCAACCTCGGCATCGGCATGCCCACCCTCGTCGCCAATTACGTCCCCGCCGGCATGGATGTCTGGCTCCAAAGTGAAAACGGACTCCTGGGCATGGGCCCATTCCCCGAAGATGCCGCCGTCGATGCCGAACTCATCAACGCCGGCAAGCAGACCATCACTGCTCGCCCCGGTGCCAGCTTCTTCTCATCCTCCGATTCCTTCGGCATGATCCGCGGCGGGCACATCGATCTTTGCATTCTCGGCGCCATGGAAGTCAGCCAAGAGGGGGACCTGGCCAACTGGATGGTCCCCGGCAAAATGGTTAAGGGCATGGGCGGAGCCATGGACCTCGTCGCCGGTGTCAAACGCGTCGTCGTCACCATGGAGCACACGAGTAAGAACGGCTCCAGCAAAGTCGTCCCCGCTTGCACTCTCCCCCTCACCGGTAAGCGCTGCGTCGACATGATCATCACCGAGCTCTGCGTACTCGAGATGGACCCCGAAATGGATCCTTCACGGCGCCGCTTCGTCTTGAAGCAGGTGGCCCCCGGCGTCACTGTTGATGAGGTGAAAGCCAAGACCGCTGCCGAGATCATCATCCCCGCCAATGTCGGCATCGTCGGCGGCTGAGGGAACTCCATGGCCTTTGTCTCTCGCCAAGACCGCTGGAAACTCACCTGCCCCGCCGACTCCGGCGTGATGGAAGCCGTCCGCCTCGGCGTCGGCACACCCCTCGAAGTCACCCTCGATCGCTGCACAACCTGCGGCGGCATCTGGCTCGATTCCGGCGAACTCGACAAGCTCACTCAGCACGATCCCGATGTCCGTGCTGAGGCCCTCAAGGCCGACAGTGGTGGCGCACATCGCAGCAGATCACGCAAAAACTCCGCAGATCCGCGGCAGTGCCCTCGCGATGGCACTCTCCTCGTCACCGTCGAACACAAGCAGCAAGCTCACGTCGCCCTCGATCGCTGCACCAGTTGTCACGGCATCTTCCTCGATGCCGGTGAACTCAAAGACCTCAGCGAGTTCACCCTTAAAGAACGCCTCCGCTCCATGCTGCATGGATAAGAGCAAAGTGCGAAGTGTGGAGTGCGCTCATGTCTTCCCCCATCTGGTTCGATTCCCACCTCGACCTTGCGTACGTCGCCCTCGCCGGTCGCGATATGCATGCCGCTGATCCCGCCCAAAGCGGTGGACCCGATGCACCAGGTGCCATCACCTTCCCTTCGCTGAATGCCGGCCAAGTCCGTGGCGTGCTCGGCACCATCTTCATCGAGCCCGATGGCTCGCCCTCATCCATCGCCTACATCTCCGGCGATGCCGAATCCGCCCACCGCGCTGGTGTGGCCCAACTTAATGTCTACCACCGTTGGGTCAATCATGGCATCATCCGTCGCCTTCCCCTCCGTGGCACATCCATCCCGCTTTCACCCGGCCCTATTTCACTCGGCATCCTCGTCGAAGGTGCTGATTGCATCCGCACCCCCGATGAACTCTCCTGGTGGGTCGATCAAGGTGTCGTCGCCATCGGCCTCGCCTGGGCCAAGCAGACGCGTTACGCCGGTGGCAACACCACCGAGTCCGGCCTCACCGATCTGGGCCGCCAACTCATTGCCCAGATGGATCGCCGTGGCATTGTCCACGACATCTCACATCTTTCCGATCGCTCTCTCGATGAACTCTTCGAACTCGCTACCGGCCCCATCATGGCTTCTCATTCCAACTGCCGCGAGTTGATCGATGCGCCCGGTGATGCTCCCCGTCAACGCCACCTCACCAACGCGACCATCCGCGAACTCGTCAAACGCAAGGGCATGATCGGCCTCAACATCTTCTCCCCCTTCATCATCAAGGGTGCCAAGCGTGATCGCCGCGCCACCGTCGAAGAATGGGCCGCACACGTCGATCACTGCTGCGACATCATGCAGTCACGCGCCCATGTCGGTCTGGGCTCCGATGCAGATGGTGGCTTCTCTGCCCTCATGCAGCCCGCCGGTGTCGATCGTCCTGAACACTACCCGCGCCTGCTCGAAGCCCTTTCCCGCCGCGGCTGGTCCGACACCGACCTCTTCAACTTCGCCAGCGGGAACTGGCAGCGGTGGTGGCAGGAAAAGTGCTGATGCCGCGTCTCAAAAGCGAACGCACCAGCCGGGAGGAGAGTCGGCTGGTGCATTCGTTGTACAACAGGAGGCAAGAGGTGTTCAAGTTCTTGCCAGGAGAGAGGTCAGCAGTGTGGTCCAGACTGCCAACACCTAGATTTGCCAGCACGCCCCTGAACCTTGCACCATCTGCAAACATTTTTCCCTAGATATGCCGTAAGTACCTGTAAACACCATAAATACACCATCTGGTACACTCTGCCGTGGCCTTCAATTCCCCCTCTCCAACCCCCCCCACCAACCCGGACTGGACCACCGGCCCGGCCAAGTTCATTCTCGTCGCCGTTCTGGGCCTGGTCTGCGGCACGGGGCTCGCTTGGTCCATCCTCCGCGACTCCGTTCCGGCTTCATCACGCGACTCTTCACGTGCCTCATCGCCAACATCGCATCACCAGATCAACTCCACTCTGCCCCCAGCGACCACCGCCACGGGGGCAAGCGCGAACTCGCCCGCAACGCCCCAGTACGAAGAGTTCCCCGATGCCAATGCGGCACCAACCACCAATCCCGCGGCAGCCGCCACGCCATCCAGCACGTCACTGCTGAACCTCAACACCGCCACCCAAGCCGAAATCGAACTGCTTCCTGGCATCGGCCCTGCACTTGCTTCGCGCATCATCGAACACCGCACTTCTCGCGGCTCATTCAAATCCATCACCGATCTCGATGCCGTCAGTGGCATCGGACCCAAGATGATCGAGAAGATCAAACCCCTCGTCCGCTTCGAGTGAGAGAACTCAATTCGTCCGGACCGGCTCTTATCGCATCACCGAACTCATCTGCTTGCGTTCGTCGGCGCTGGTTCCTTCCACGGGAATCTCGGCCAGCAGATTGTCGATGATGCGATCAGTCGTCACGCCGTCCGCCTCGGCGTTGTAGTTGGTGGCGAGGCGATGGCGGAGCACGGGCTTGGCGATCTGCTTCACATGCTCCGGCGTCACGTGGGTACTGCCACTGAGAATGGCGCGGGCCTTGGCTGCAAGAATCAGATACTCACTGGCGCGCGGGCCAGCGCCCCAGGAAAGATACGTCTTGGCGAGTTTGGGACGATCTACACCTGCGTCGGATGGTTCATTGACACGCGTGGCTCGCACCAGGCGCAGGGCGTAGCGGATCACATGATCGGCTGCAGGGGTCTGGCGCACCATGGTCTGGACCGCCGCGATCTCTTCGGGGCCGAGTACGGTGGTGACGCGGAACTCGCCCTTGGTCGCACTGCGGCGCACGATCTCCAGCTCTTCGTCCACCGTGGGGTAACCGATGTTGATCATGAACATGAAGCGATCAAGCTGCGCTTCGGGAAGTGGGTAGGTGCCTTCCTGCTCGATCGGGTTCTGCGTCGCCAGAACGAAGAATGGATCGGGGAGTGCGTGGCGATTGCCGCCGGTCGTCACCTGGCGCTCCTGCATCGCTTCGAGGAGCGCGGCTTGGGTCTTGGGTGGTGTGCGGTTGATCTCGTCAGCCAGCACGATGTTGGCAAAGACCGGACCCTTGACAAAGCGTAATGCGCGCTGGCCAGTCGCCTTGTCTTCCTGGATCACTTCGGTGCCGGTGATGTCTGATGGCATCAGGTCCGGTGTGAACTGAATGCGAGAGAACTGGAGATTCAGGGAGCGGGCGATTGTGGAAATCAAAAGCGTTTTGGCCAGACCCGGCACGCCGACGACCACGGCGTGGCTGCGGCAGAAGATCGCCATCAGCATCTGGTCGACCACTTCGTCCTGGCCGACGACGACGCGGTGAATTTCGTCTCGAAGCTTGGAATAGGCAGCTTGGACTTGCGCGATGGGGTCTGTCATATCAGGATTATCGGCAGGATCAGGCAGTGGCGGCGGCGGAAGGCAAAAAAACAAAGGCCCCGCGACGCGCGTCCCGGGGCCTTCGATCATCGCGGAACACCCGCGATGCGAAAGGGGCACAGGTATCGAGGCAGAGAATTCGAGAGGTCCGTGCCGCCGACTCAAACGCCTGGCCTGATGCTTGGTAGGGCCTCACACTTGGGCCAGCGGCCGGACTCTCGAAAGGGGTTGACTCCGTTCAACTGATCTTGATTCGCCGGCCTTAGCGGCCCTTGCTCTCCTTGAGCAGGTCGCGAATTTCGTCGAGGCGCTTGTTCATGTCCTCGATCTTGCGTTCGAGGTTTTCCATGCGCTGATCGCTGTCGAGGCGCATGCCGCGGACTTCGACGCGGGGGGTGCCCGGCGTACCGGGGAGGGGGGCGATTTCGCGGAGGCGAGCGATGCGCTCGCCATCCTGACTACGGAAGAGCATGACGTTTTCGTCGCCATCCTGATTGAGGCGGAAACGCATCTCGTTCATGCCATCACGCATCTGGCCTTGTGCGCTCTTGAGGGCTTCGGAGGCCTTGGTGAGGGCCTCGTCGAGCTGCTTCTTGAGAGACTCGGGCTGCAGATTCGGATTCTCCTTCAGCGCCTTCATTGCGGCTTCGAGCTGCTTCTGAGCGTCATCCCACTTGCGGGTCTGTGCGGGGCGGAGGACTTCGACATCTTCCAACAGGTTGACACCGGGGACGACCGTGGTGCCCAGTTTGGATTGATCGAAGGGAGCGAGTTTGACAGTGATGTCCTGATTCTGATTACCCTTGCGGGCCACCTTGAGTGCGAGTTCATCGCCGGGCTTGGCGTTGCGGAGGATTTCGCGCAGACGCTCCTGGCTGACGCCCTTTTCGCCCTTGACCTCGATGATGAGATCGCCGGATTGCAAGCCACCTTGAGCGCCGGGAAGACCTTCGACGACACGATCAACGCGGATGGCGTTTTCGAGGTTGATGAACTCAAGGACCGAATCTTCGGGCTCGGACATGGTGATGCCGATCATGACCGGAGGAGGATTGCTGTTGGCAACGGTGAGGCCGCCTTGGGCTTTACCACCGGGGGCAGTGGACCACCGCATGGCCTTGTCACCATCCTGATCGACCTTGAAGCCGCCCTTGCCATCGCCCGTGATGCGAATTTCGCGACGGGCCCCATCGCCGGCCTTGCCCTGCAGCTCGCCAACCCACACGCGTCCATCGCGCACGCCAGCCATCTGACGCTCGATCTCGCGGCGCATCTGCTCAGCATTGCCCATGTTTTCAAGGCCAAAGCCCTGCACGGTGATGCCATCGCCGGTCATCACGCTGAATGTCTTCACAACGCCGCCGTTGGCATCGAGGATTTCGATCTTGCCATCCTTGCGGCGAATGCGCTCGGCAGGGACCTTTTCGCCGTTGACTTCGGCAGAGACGTCATCGCCGTTGATGCGGAGCGAGTAGGAGTTTTTGCCATCCGACTCGGTGATCATGGTCTGCGACTGGATTTTCTCGCCGCGGACTTCCTTGAGGGGCTGCTTGAAATCACCTTTGAGGTCGTCGGGCTCGGCGAGGCGCCATTCGAGGGCGAGGGCCGTGGACGCCAGCGCTGTGCCGATCGCAAGGCCGGAGAGGGTGATGAGTCGAAGCGAGTTTGAGCGAGTGTTCATAATAAACCTCCCACTGATCAGCCGCGGAGCGGCATCCTGTTTCGCGCGTCGGAGAGACAAAGCGTCCGGAAGCGTTTTCACGCGTCGGGCACGGAGGAAAGTCACATGGGGCCGCGAGCGGGGGCGTTGATGCGGACGGGGACGGGCTGCATCGTGGCGCGGCCCAGCTCGTCCTGGGTGGCGCCGAAGGTGTACAGGTCAGGAACCTGAACCCGCTCGAGAATCTGGCGAACGTAGTAGACGTCGTAGCCGATGGTGCCGTCCGTGAGAGCGGTGGGGGTGGCGCGGATGAGGACCTTGTCGGGGAGTTCGCCGACGACGCGGCCTTCCTCGTGGCCCTGATCGAGATAGCGGGCGAGATAGTCTTCCGTAGGACGGGTGGTGCTGTTGTTGAATTGGGGAATGATGCTGGCGGATTGTGCCGGGTTGGAGACGTTGGTTGAGGTGGGGTTGAGACGGCCTGAGTAGAAGGCGATAGCGAGGGCGGCGGCGGCGGCCCAGCCGAGGTAGCCGCGAGAGTGGCTGAAGAAGCGGCGGTCAGGTGTTTCGGCGCGATCGAGTTCGCGGCGGGCCTCTTCGAGGCGGATGGGACGCATGGCGTCGGCTTCGGAGGGGAGGGTGATGGCGCTGGCACGGCTTGCTGCGGCATGGGCCGCCTGAGAGAGAGAGAGGGCATCGCGCTGAGCGAGGGCGAGCTCGCGCCAGGCGACGGTGTTGGTCCCGGCGGCGGATTCGAAGGCGGACCAGTGGGCGGGCGTGGTATCGTGATCGACGACGCGCGAGATCAGGAGATCGAGGTCCTCGGTTGGGTCAGGTTGTGAGGCATCGGGTGTCACTGCACATGTGGATGCGCGAGGATGGTGGGTCCGTCACAAAGTTGTTGCAGTTGACTTGCGAGCAAGTAGTCCGATAAATAACAGATTGGCCGCATTTGGCGTTGAGACCATGAGGTGACCGCGGAACGGCCAAAGAAAAAACCCCGCGTGAGCGGGGTTTGGGGGGATCATTTTGTGCGAGTGATTCAGTTGCGTCCGACGAGGGTGTAAATGCGGCTCTCGCTGAGGATCGGGATGCTGGTCGAGACGGCCTGCTTGTACATCGTGTCGTAGCGCTGAATTTCGCGTTCGCGGCGGATGAACTCCTGCACCACTTCGATCGGAGCATCGGTGGCGGGGCGGGGGCCGAGGACGGGGCGCTCGCCCATCACGAGGAAATCGACATCGCCGTTGAGATCATCGACGACCTTGCCGCCCCATTCCTCGACGAGGGCGACGATGTCGCGGCGTTCGATGGCTGTGGCGATGGTGTCGGAGTTGCTGTCGAAGTTTCCAAAGACGACAAACTTGTAGGTCTTGCGGGCGTCGTAGATGGGGTTGACCAAAACGTCGCCGGTGATGACGGGTTGGCCGCGATTCTCGCTGACAATGCGGCAGGTGCTGGATTCATCGCCGACGTTGACGACTTCAAGCAGGGCCTTGGCATTGGGGTAGTTGCCATCGGCATCGGGCTTGGCGGCGCGGGCATCGGTGTAGACGCCGAAACGCATGCCGAGCTGGATCTTGTTCTTGCGACCAAGGGAGATGAAGGCCTGGCGCTCGCCTGGGTTGAGGCCGGTGACGGAACCATCGACGAGGGAGGCCTCGTCTTCGGGGCGGAGGAGTTCGCCCTTCTTCTCGCCGCGAAGGACGGAAAGCTGATTCGTCAGGACGAGGTTCTCTTCCTTGAGCTTGTCGAGTTGATCCTTGAGCTTGGTCTCGCGATCATCGGCCGCGTTGCGCTGCTCGCTGATTCGCTTTTCAAAATCCTGCTTGGATTTCTCGAAGCCGTCGCGGTAGGCATCGGCGTCGGTTTTGGTGCGGCCGACATCATCTGCCAGAGACTTGTAGCTTTCATCCATCTGCTTGCGGAGTTTCTCGTAGCGCTCGGCCTGTGCCGCGGCGTCGGCGAGCGCAGCTTCGCGGGCGCGGTTGGCTTCGGCGCTCTGTGATGAGGCGCTGGAAAGATCGGTGTTCAGCCCGGTGATGATGTTGAGGAGGGCCTGATTCTCCGAGCCCTTGACGGCATCAACCTTGCTCTTGAAAGAGGCGGGGGTATCGCGGCGCGAACCGGTGACGCGCTCCATGGCGTTGCCGTAGCTCTCAGAGAGGTAGCCAACAAGGGACTTTTTGTTCTGCTTGGCCTCGGCCAGAATGGCGCGGACGGCCTCGGTGTTCTTTTCGGCACCGGTGACGAAATCGCTGTTCTGGCTTTCGGCATCGGCCTGGGCGCGCTTGGCGTTGTTGGCTTGACCGAAAAAGACGACGGTGGTGACGAACAAGGCAAGCGTGAGAATCGAGAGGACGGTAATGGTGATGCCGGCTCCGAGACCTGCGCTGGTACGACCTGACATAGAGGAACTCCCAAACAGACCGACGAGTGGTCCCCGGCGCGTGCCGCGCGTTTGACAATCCCGGCGCACTTGCGCCTGGGAGATCAACAGGGGTCGCTAGGGTACACCATTTCTAACTGTCAGGCGCGGCCGAGGTTTCGAGAGCGAGGGGAGATGGCGGGAAGTAGTTGAACCGATGTAAATTAGTCCGATAATACACGGGCTGTGGGGCGTTGGGGGTGAAATGAAAACACCCCTCAACAGGTGGTGTTGAGGGGTGTTGAATAGTCGGATTGAGGAATGAAATCAGCGGCGACGGCGGCGGAGGGAAGCGGCAGCGCCGAGACCCATCAGGGCGGCGGTGCTGGGAGCAGGCACGCGGATGTTGGGCTCATTCAGGGCGGTGCCGTACTGGAAAGACACATTGCCGATGCGGCTGAGGTCAAAGTTGCTGCCGACGCCACCGAGGGTGAAGACGACGGAGTGCTTGATCAGGGCCTGGGTGCCGGTGACGGGTGTGTTGCCGGTGGCCAGGTTGTCACCCATGGAGGTGATGCCGTACTCGAGGCCGTTGGGTCCGGTGGGGCCTTGCAAGTTGTTGCCGGGGAAGAGGTTGCCGGGGCCGAAAAGTCCGAAACCGGCGGATCCGATGCCATATGCCGCGGATCCGGGCGCGCCGCTGAGGCCACCCACGTAGCACCATTCGCCGCCGACGACGTTGCCGGGGTCAGTGGTGCCGAAGGCGACGGTGGAGCCGCCAGCAACGACCGCGCTGACGCGGCTGAGAGAGAGGGCGGAGCCGGAGATATCAAAGAAAATGCCGGTGAGGACATCAACGGGAACCAGAACATCGTGCATGGAGATGTTGGAGAGCGTGACCTGAAGGTTGGAGCCAACTACATCAAAGGTGGCCTAGGCCGAACGAGTGCCAACGGTGGCGGTAAAGGTCTGGCTCGCCATCGCGGAGGCCGAAATCGTGGCCGCAACGAAAGCGCAACCCGCAGCGCGGGCAAAAATCGAACTCTTCATCTCTCTATCCCCCTAAACACACAACACACCCACATCCCATGGCACAGCCGAGTCGCGGAACCCGGTGGAACATGCCACCCCTTATCCCCTACAGAACACATGTACCTTACATTTGTGATTCGCCGCGGACTACAAAACGCTGCATATTTCGCACGAAAACACCATACCCGGACGTTGCGTGACATCCGATTATCTTGCGCGTATGGCACCATGTGAACATGGGCAATCTGATAAAAACTTAGACCTTCGGTCCGGAATCGCCGAGCGCGGCGAGGCGATCGGCGTATTGAGCGCGGAGGGGTTCGACGACGTCGGCGATGAAGCGTTCAGTTTGTTCGACGCTGCGGCCGACGTACTTCATCGGGTCCAGCAATCCATCCCAGTTCAGCTCCGCCGACAAGGCCCCGCCTCGGCTCGTGCTCCAGAAGTTCTTATCCCCCTTCAATCGATCAATCAGATCGTTCTCCGCGCCCTCCTGCTTCACCCGGAATCCCGCCGCCTGCGCATGCTGACGAATCACTTCGTGATAGCGCTGGCGGTCGCCGCCGAGTTTGACACATTCCATCAGCAGGTTTTCGGTGGCCATGAAGGGGAGCTCGGCCATGAGGTTCTTGCGCACCGTGGCTTCGTGGACCACTAAGCCGCTGGCGACGTTGTGCATCAGGTCGAGTGCGCCATCGAGGGCGAGAAACGCCTCGGGGAGGGAGAGGCGACGGTTGGAGGAATCGTCGAGGGTGCGTTCGAGCCATTGGGTGGCGGCAGTGTCGTAGGCATTGCCGACGAGATTCATGACGAAGCGCGTCAAGCCGCAGATGCGTTCGCAGCGCATGGGATTGCGCTTGTAGGGCATGGCAGAGGAGCCGATTTGTTTGGACTCGAAGGGCTCATCGATTTCCTTGCGGTTAGAGAGGAGGCGGATGTCGGTGGCGATCTTGTGGAGGACGGAAGCGGTGGAGGCAAGGTCGGCGAGGATGAAGGTATCGACGACGCGGGGGTAGGTTTGGCCGGTGAGTTGGACTGTTTGCTCTTTGAGGTATCCGACCGCGTGCTCATCGAGCAGTTGAGACATCGGGCGAGACTTGTACTCGGCAAGCCACGATTGAGTGCGTGCGGATCGTGCTTGGTCGCCGGCGGCGGTTGCTTTGGCGATTTCGGCTTCGGCTTGCCGGATGTTTCGATCTCGCACTCTCGTGACGTACTCGATCGTCGATTCGTTTGCGCCGGTTTCCTCGTCCAAAACAAATTCTCGCTTCAGCGTCTGGGCCGCTTCGGCATCCATTCGATCGACTTTCATCGAGTCGTTGCTAAATAGAGCAAGAAAGGATGCTTGAGTGCCGGTCGCGCCTCGAAAGCCACGCGGCTTGGAGCTGAATAGCCGCGAATCATCGATCAGGCTGAGATCGTGCGCCCATTGTGTGATGCGTCGGCCGACAGTGGTGGGCTGTGCGGGCTGGTAATGTGTAAAGCCAAGCGTCGGCACATGAACCCACTTGGCGCCCGCGGCTCCAAGCGACGAAACGCACGCCGCGATTTTGGTCAGGATCAAGCAGGTGGCTTGATGGATGATGAGGAAGTCCGCATTACACACCACATCCTGACTCGTCATGCCGAGATGGATGATTCCTTTGGCCTTCGGACACGCATCACCCAACGCGTGCACGTGGGCCATGACATCGTGCCGCAGTTCGCGCTCATACTTCTTCGCCAGTTCGATCTCTGCATCCGTAATCCCACCCGGCCGCTCTACCACAGCCCGCAGTTCCTCCACTTGCTCGTTGCTCACCGGCAGGCCTAGTTTGTGCTGGGCTTCGGCGACGGCGAGCCAGATGCGCCGCCAAGTGTTGAACTTGTGGCGCGGCGACCAGAGCGTAAGCATCTCTTTGCTGGCGTTGCGCTCGGCGAGGGGGCTGGTGTAGGTGTCGTTGGGGGAGGGGGAGTTGGGGGAGGGGGACGAGTTGGGGGTCATGGTGTTGTGTCCGTCGCGAAACGTGCGTTTAGTTGGATCGTGGTGGCGGGTTGGTTGCGATGATGGCTTCCAGTTGCGTCATCAGCGATGGAATGTGAGTGGTCGCAATCCGCCACAGTTTATCGTGCTGCAGATCGCCATATTCATGCGCGATGATGTGGCGCGTCGCGATGATCGCACTCCATGGAATGTTGTGGTGCTTCTCGCGAAAGTCATCACTCACACCGCGTGCCGCCTCGCCGATAATCTCCACACCTCGCTCCACCGCATAACGCAAAGCGATGTCCGCTTCATACTCCGCGAGAGTCTTGGTCGCTGTCAGCGAAGTGACGACTTTCGCAGCCTCCAGCATGTCCCACACATACTTGAAATCACTGCGATCACGCGGCATACAGCACGCGTTGTGTCCGGTGAATCGAATCCTTCATATACGGATTCCGCACCGCACCTTCCTCAATGATGTCTACCGGACGTCCAAAGATGGCTGCGCACTCTTCCCGCAGGCGCACAATATCGAACATGTCCCAGGTCATTGCCGGGTCAAATTGCAGCACAATGTCCACATCGCTCTCTTGCGTTGCTTCCGGCGTGAATGCCGATCCAATCAGCCCGAGGCGCACGATTCCCCAGCGCTTGCACAGCGATTGAATCGCCGCGGAGGGAATCGAATTGGGACTCTGTGCTGGCATGCCCAATTCTAAGCCGCTGACATCGCGGCATCACCTCCCCCTCATACCCTTCCCTCATGACCCACGTCGTCATCATCGGCGCTGGTTTTGCAGGATTAGAAGCAGCCAAGCGATTGCGGCATGCCCCCGTCCGCATCACCGTCATTGATCGCCGCAACCACCACCTCTTTCAACCCATGCTCTATCAGGTCGCCACCGCCGGCCTCTCCCCTGCACACATCGCCGCCCCCATCCGCGGCATCCTCTCCAAAAGCGCCAACACCGAAGTCATCCTCGCGCAGGTCAACTCCATCGATGCCGCCTCACGCACCATCTCCACCGATCAGGGCCCCATCTCCTTCGACATCCTCATTCTCGCCACCGGTGCCACTCATTCCTACTTCGGTCACGATGCCTGGTCCGCCGTTGCCCCGGGCCTGAAGACCATCGATGATGCACTCGAAATCCGCCGCCGCTTTCTGCTGGCCTTCGAAGCCGCCGAGCGCGAGACAGATGATTCCCGCCGCCGCGCCCTCATGACCTTCATCGTCATCGGCGCCGGTCCCACCGGTGTCGAAACTGCCGGCGCAATCGCCGAGATCGCTCGCACCGTCATCCGCCGCGATTTCAGACACATCGACACATCGCAAGCCCGCGTCATCCTCATCGAGGGTCAAGACCGCGTCCTTCCCTCCGGCTTCCCCGCACATCTTTCAGAGCGTGCTCGCCAGGATCTCGCCTCCATGGGTGTAGAGGTCATGCTCAACACCCGCGTCACCGATATTCAGGGTGGTGAGTCTCCTCATGTCTGCATCGGCGAGGAACGCATTCACGCTCACAACATCATCTGGGCCGCTGGTGTTCGTGGCTCACCGGTTGCCGCGACGCTGCATGTGCCCACCGATTCCGCAGGCCGCGTCATCGTCAATCCTGATCTCTCCATCCCCAATCACCCCAACATCTTCGTCGTCGGCGATCTGGCCAAAGTCATCAATCCCGATGGCACACCCGTCCCCGGTGTCTGTCCCGCGGCAGTCCAGATGGGCCGCTTCGTCGCCGACATCATCAACACCGAATGCCGCAGCACACAATCTCCGAAACCTCCGCGTCCCGCCTTCTCATACTTTGATAAAGGCGCCCTCGCCACCATTGGCCGCTCTCGCGCTGTCGCCTCGCTTCCTTTCCTGGGTTCCAAACGCATCCCCTTCACCGGCTTCATTGCCTGGGCGTTGTGGGCCGGAGTGCACGTCTTCTTCCTCATCAGCTTCCGCAGTCGCATCATGGTGATGCTGGAATGGATCTGGGCCTACATCTTCTTCTCTCGCGGTGCGCGATTGATCACATCCGGGCCAGAGACGAAGAAGAGGGAGTAAACGTGTACGCGAAAGTGGCAGGGGAGGCAAACTCGCAATGAAAGACAAGTCACAGGTGGTGATTACCACAGCCGAGCTGCAGCGGGCACTTGCTGTGTTGTGCAAGCATCTTGAAGAGATGGACCAAGCGGAAATCAAACTGCCCGCTCATCTGTATTGGTGGGTGCCACCAGATCAGCTTTACAACCCATGCGAAGAGCCCGACGATCTGGCACTCGGCGACCTCGGTGACAACTGGGATCAAATCGTGCGGATTGCGCAAGGCAATGATGAGCCAATCACGTACGCGTTTGTGTGGCTTGCAGAGGTGCTCAGAGCAGTTGGGCACAGCGCCAAAGGATGAATGTTGTGGCGGCAAACCCCAGCCGTGGATTGCGGTTTGCAAGGCAAGAGAAGCTTCTCGTTTTCAACCTGGATATCGCAGAACAAACAGCAGCATCACTGGCAACCCGAGCACACACCCCGCTAACACCAAAATGTCATCGAGTGAGTAGAACTGATAATCCCGGGCGAAGAAGATGATTCGCCGCGTGGCGAGCACTCCCAGAGCGATGAGAAGCGCTCCACTCAACACATCAGCGAAGACTTTCCATCCCAACTCCGCGCGGAAGTGATAAGCAGCCACGACAGGCATCAGGAAAATCGTCCCGGGTGCAACGACCTTGCCCATGAGTGCCAGCGGTGCCACAATCCATCCAAGCACGCGAACACTCCGATGCCGCGAATTGAGCATGTTTTGCATCATCTGGGATCGGAATGAATATTGTGCCATATCACCCTCGATGCCGCGCCCTTGGCAGGTCTTCCCTCCATCATTCTATCTTGTGGCAAGACTGTCGACCGCGACTGATATGTCGTCACCGACTTGTCTTCCGACGGATCACGCTCCCCAGCGCATCTCCTTCACCGGCTTCATCGCCTGGGCCCTGTGGGCCGGAGTGCACATCTTCTTCCTCATCAGCTTCCGCAGTCGCATCATGGTGATGCTCGAATGGATCTGGGCCTATATCTTCTTCTCTCGCGGGGCGCGATTGATCACATCCGGGCCAGAGACGCAGAAAGTTCCAGACGCGTGAAGTATGTGAGTGCGCCTTGACTCCATCAAATCGATCCGTATCACACCAGTGTCACGGGCACAGATGCAGCGACCAGCGAAGGCACATCGTTGAAGTCAAAAGCCGTGATTCGCAGTTGGTACGTCCCCGGCGCATATCCCAGCCCGGCGAGCGAAGTGGAAACTCGCCAGCGGCCATCCTTCAGGCCCGGTGTCAGTCGAACATAGTTGCCATTCTGGGCAATGCCCTCTCCCTGGTCATACACCCCGTTTCCATTGCGATCCAGAAACGCGGCAACATCGCGCACTGCAAAATCGTCGTGCACATCAAAATCTGCAATTACCGAACCGGTCGCAGAAAAAGATGACTGTGCCAGCGTGATGTTGTTCACGCTCGGCTGCCCCACGATGTTCATCACAAAGGTGGAGGTCGGTGACCACTTGGATGCATAGCCGACCGCATCACTCCGCACCGCAAGCACAAAGTGCTGCAATCCGGTGCCGAATTGGGGCTGCAGTGTGAACTCGATCTGTCCTCGGGCTCGATACACAGGGAACGATGCCTG
>JAGWZK010000011.1 GCA_018968885.1 Planctomycetota bacterium
CTCGTAGTCATTCCACACAATCACCACCGCCTGCAGATACAACTTCGGCGTGTTCTTGTCAAAGGACTCGACAAAGTACCACCCGCTCAGTTTCTCCGGCACGTGGTCCGCCTTCACCTCCTGCACCACACCCGAAATCGCCGTCTTTCCCGGTCGATTGGTGCTGTCCACCAGCAATCTCGCCGCTTTGCTCTTCTCTCTTCCCTGCCCTTCCACAATCGAAAAATTAACCCAGCTTTCGGTGTTCTTGCCGGCGAAGCTCCACCAATCCGGTTTGGCGGCGTCCTTGGCCGACTCAAAATCCGGATTCAAAAGCAGATTCCCCACCTTCTTCACCATCCGCAACGATGGCTTGCGCGCTTCGGGCGCTGCAGGAGCGGATGCTGGTGAGACAGCAGGAGCCACAGCCGGAGCCGAACTCGGAGCCGGAACAGGTGTCGCCGGTACCGCCGGCTGCGTGGCGGGCTGCGTCACTGGCTTTACTGCGGGATCATCACCCATCGCCACATGGCTCGGCACGCTTGTCACAATCATCAGGCTCATCACCAGCAAAGCACTCATCATGCACCTCATCGATCCAATTGTTGACCCGTTACCGACCCGCCTTCGCCTTTAACTTCGAACCTCTGACCTTCTTCTCATCCAGCTCATACTGCGCCGCCGTCGCCAGCGCCAGCTCTTTCACACGCTCCGCCAGCACCGCCGGCTTCACCACGCGGCATCCCGGACCCATCCCCAGCACCCACCACACGATCTCATCCAGCCCATCCACAGTGAACATCATCCGCGTCACCCCATCATCAAACTGCGTCTCCTGCGTTTTGTGCCACCGCGTCTCCGCCACCGTCTCCTGCATCGGGCCGGAAAACTCCACCACCACATCAAAGCTCACTTTGCCTTTCACCATCCCCCACGCATTCCCAAGGTGTTCATCCATCGAGAATGCCGCCGGAATCGAGTACTTCTGCTCCGTCGCCTTCACTCGCCCAAATCGCGACAGCTTCAACGTCCGCACTTCCTTGTGCCGCGAGTGCTTTCCCACTGCATACCACGCGCGAATGCCAAAGAAAAGCGCATACGGCTCAAAGTGAAAGGGGGCCGCCCCTTCGCCACCCTTTCCCGCCGATTCATACTCACATTCCAACACGCGCTGAGACTTGATCGCCTGCTGCACCTTGTCATACACGTCTTCGTAATCATCCCCTGCGCTGCTCGCCGCCGTGTGAATCACCACCGCCGGCCGCACCGTCTCCACCGATTCAATCACATCTTCGGGCAACTGCGCGCGAATCTTGGCCACCGCCCGATGCGCTGGCTTCAGAAACGCAATCTGATCCTTGGCCGCCACGCTCTCCGCAAGCGCCGTCAGCGCCAACGCCTCTTCCGGCGTCAGTTGCACTGGCTGAAGAAAGAACTCCTTCTGAATCTGATATCCACCCACACCACCGCGCCCCCGCGTGCTCTCAATCGGAATGCCGCACCCTTGCAGTTTCTTGATATCCCGAAAGATCGTCCGATCCTTCACTCCAAATTCACTTGCCAGCTTCGCCACAGTCCACCCCGCCGAACTCTGCAGCAGCGTGATGATCTTCAACAGCCGGTGCAGGTCCGAGGTGTTCTTGCGCGTCCCCTTCTTCGCCTCACCCTGTTTCGTCGCGGCATCGTCCCCAGCACTCTCTGATGCGTTCCATGCTGCGTTCAGGTTGCCGCGCTGTGAGGGCTTGCCCATGTCACTCTCCGATCACCACACTTTAGCAAACCACCCCAGCAACCAAACCTCACCCTGACTCAACATGACAACTGTCTGTCAGGTTCAACACCCATCTGACCCCACATTCCGCCGAAAGTTCACGTTCTGGCGTCAAAACCCCGCCCCGGGCGGGTACGCTGATTCCGCGGCACACCACCGTCGGAGTACTCGTCATGGGCCTCGAACGCCATTTCATAGGTTGGGATCAGCCCATGCTGGTCGCCTCTGCGCAGTGGCTCATCCAGCACGCCGATGCCCGGGGTCTCACCACCCCTTCCCCCATGACCAGTGAGATTGATCTCTCCTCGCTTCTGGTCGTCGTTCCGGGCCGCCGCGCGGGTCGCACCTTCGCCACAATTCTCATCGATGCCGCCGAGCGCGCTGGCAAACTCGTCTCCCTCCCTCGCATCGTCACTCCTGGCCGCGCTGTCGATGCCATCTTCGCCGTCGAACCCACCGACGCTTCAGCCATGCAGGAATCCCTCGCATGGGCAATGGCGCTGCAGAACGCCCCCGCCTCACTCTGCCAGACTCTGATCGGTCGCGACCTCCAGAATGACCGAGATCAGGACCCACTTCCCCTCATTCTCAGATACGCCCAGATCCTCAGCCGCACCGTCAACACTCTGGCCGGCGAAAACCTGCACGTTGCTGAGATTCCCGCCGAGGTTGCCCAAGCCCCGGCATCCCGCCGCACCGACGCACTCCTCGCCTCTTTTGACGAGGGTCAGTGGCACGCCTTCGATCAGCTTTTGAGCCAAGTGGAAAAACTCCTCGCCACGAGTAGCGTTCCTCTCGCCACGCTTCGGCGCCTGCGCATGGTGCGCGACCGTACCCCCCTTCGACGGCCCGACGTCCTGCTCATCGGCGTGGTGGAAATGCCCGGCCTGCTCCGCCGCGCCCTGACTGATCACTGCGCATCGGTCACTTCGTTGATCGCAGCCGATCCTCACCTTGCGCCGCGTTTCAGCGATCTTGGCACACTCAATCCTGCCCCACAGTGGCTCGCTGCCGAACCGATTCGCCACGACGAGATCACCATCGCTGGCTCCCCTGCCGAACAAGCTGAAGCAGCGCTTGCACACATCGCTACATTCACCTCCGCACTTTCGGCCTCCGATATCACCATCGCCGTTCCCGATGCCGAAGTCTCGGCCGCTCTGCAAGGATTGGTCAACGAGGTCACCTGCAACGTTCCCCTCCGCGTCCGCAGCGCCGACCCCGTTCCCTTGACGCACTCCGGCCCCGTCGCCCTCCTCCGCGCCACGCTCACCTTCACATCGCGTCGGACGCTGCACAACCTCCTCATCCTCATTCAACAACCAGAAATCGCTCGCTGCGTCACCGCTGCGCTTCCACGCTCTGCGCGAACCACTTGGGCAACATATCTGGATGCCTACGCCAGTCAAGTCGCAGACCATCACCTCGACAGTGCCGAAGACGAATCCTGGCCCGCGGCATCCACCTCATCGCGCCCCCTTCTCGAAGACATCCTGAAGGCCGTTGACACTCTCCTGGCCCCCTCTCTCGCGCTCAATTCCGACGCTCCCATCGCCACTTGGACTCGCGCCCTGCGCACCATCCTTGCGCGAATCTACAGCAATCGACGTGTCCATCGCCAATCTCCTCACGATCGCGCCGATGTTGCCGCGCTCAAACGTCTCAGTTCTCTTTTGGATCAACTCTCTTGTCTTCCAGCCGATTGGAATCTCACTTCCGCATCCGCCCCCCTGCTGCTGCAACACTATCTCGATCTCGAATCCACGCCCCCCGAGCCAGATCCGCACGCCATCGAGCTCCTCGGCTGGCTCGATGCCCTCGCCGATCCCTCCCCCATCCTCATCATCACTGGGCTCAACGATCACCTGGTTCCCGGTCTGCCCGCCACCGATCCACTCCTTCCCGAGTCGCTCCGTTCACTCCTCAACCTCTCCACCGCCTCGCAGCGTCAGGTTCGCGATGGCTTTCTCCTCGATTCTGTTCGCCACTCTCGTAAAACCCACCTCATCTGCGGCAGGCGATCACGCGCTGGCGATTCCCTCCTCCCATCTCGCCTCCTGCTTCAAGACACCGCCACTCTGCCTCAGCGCATCCTCGCCCTGCAGAACCGAGCGTCCCGCCTGACCACTCTCGCACGCCGCGCTCAACCCGACGCTCAGGATTCCTTCCCGGTTCGACCTCTCGATTCGATGCCACTTCCAGACGCGGTTCCCGAATCGATGTCCGTCACCAGTTTTTCCACCTTCCTTGCTTCTCCCTATGGCTTCTATCTGCGGCACATCCTCAAACTCCGCGACACCCAATGCCCCACACCGGAACTCTCACGCCTGACCTTTGGCAATCTCATACACGAGGCCCTCCGCGAATGGTCCGACGGCCCGTACAGACTCAGTGCCGATCAGCGCGAGATCGCCGCGGCACTCTCCGATGGCCTGCATCGTGTCGCCTCGCGTTCCATCGCTGCGCTCCGCCGCGTCGAGGTCGAACTCCAGATCCACATCGCTCGCACGCGGCTCGAGGCCTTTAGTCATTGGCAAGCAGAACATCGCCAGCAAGGATGGGAGATACTTCACAGCGAATGGAACGCACCCGCCAGATCAGCATGGCTTCAGATTCCCGGCCAAGCCCCGATGATCCTTACCGGTCGCATCGACCGCATCGACATCAACCGCAGCAGAGGCACGCCCCAGTACGCCATTCTCGATTACAAGACCGGTGATTCTGCTCGCAAGCCCAACAACCCGCATAGCAAGCAAGTCAACAAGGGCGAAGACGTTGAGCCCTATCAGGAACTCCTCCCTGATGGCTCCCTTGCCCCGCCCCCGCGCTGGACCAATCTGCAACTTCCCCTCTATCGCCATCTTGCAGCCAGTATCATCCCCTCCGATGCCCCACTGACTCTGGGCCTGCTGCACCTCCCTCGCGATCCGCAAAACTCCAAGCTCGACGAGCTTCACTTCGACGACAACGTCCTTGCCTCGGCTGACGCCGCGGCACGCTGGGTGGTGCGCTCCATCAGGGCTCGCCACTTTGATGATCCCGGCACATCGCCGCCTCGAGAGCCCACCTCGGCCCTCCTCGCGGGTGTTGGCCTCTTCTCTCCTCGCGCTGCGGCACGCAAAACTGTGCATCATCCGGAGGGCGATCAGTGACCCTCGATCCACTCCAAAGCCAGGTCATCACCGCCTCAGCCGGCACCGGCAAGACCTATCAACTCGCCATGCGCTACATCGCGCTGCTTGCTCGAGGCGAGTCCCCCTCGCAACTCCTCGCCACCACCTTCACCCGCAAGTCCGCGGGTGAGATGCTCGACCGCGTTCTGAAGTTCCTCGCCGAGGGCGCACTCGCTGGCCCGCGCCTCGCCGAATTGCGCCAGCACGCTCACCCGGATCTCACCGCCGCCAGTTGCGCCGCGCTCCTCCGCGCTGTCGTCGATTCCTTCGGTTTCCTCAAAATCCAGACCCTCGATGCCCTTTTGCAGCGCATTGCCGCAAGCGTCGCTCTCCGTATCGGCCTTCCCCCATCGTGGTCCATACTCGAAGACACTGCCGAAACCGAATTGACCACCGACATTCTCGCCGACCTGCTGCACGCCCAGCGCGCAGATATCCGCATCACCCTGCAACGCCTCGCTGATCTGCAGAATCAGCACACCGGTGCCAGCGTCCACGCACCCATGCTCTCCAACTTGCGGAAGGCCACCAACGCTTACCTCGATGCTGGCCAAGCCGAGCCCCCTTGGCACGCCCTGAAACCCCAGCAGCCACCTTTGTCTGCTGCCGAACTACACGCACTCGCCGAGTCCCTTTCTCGCGCGGAACACCTGCTGCCTCGCAACAAAGATGGCAATGTCAATGCCAATTTCGCCAAAGCCCACGCCAAACTCGTCGAGCAGCTCACCAATCTGGATTGGCACGCGATTGCAAGTGGCGGCCTGCTGACAGGCCTCAGCAAACAACCCCCTTCTTACTACAAGATCGCTTTCCCTGACGATTTGATCGCCCTCCTGCAACCACTCCAGACCCACATCATCTCCCTCCTGCGCCAGCGTCTCCTGAAATCAAACATCTCTGTCTATTCCCTCATCAGCGCCTTCGATCAACTCGCCCTCGCCTCGCGCATCCGCGCCGCCAACCTCACCTTTGCAGATATTCCCCGTCTCCTCCGCCACTCTCCCTACGAAGGCCTCCTCGACCACACCTTCTTCTCACTCGATGCCCAGATCCGCCACGTCCTCCTTGATGAATTTCAGGACACTTCGCGCGTTCAATACCAGCTCATCAAGCCCCTTCTCGACGAAGCCCTCTCTTCTGACGATGGCCGCACCGCTTTCTTCGTTGGCGACTCAAAGCAATCTCTCTACGGCTGGCGCGGCGCTGCGCCAGAGCTTCTAGATCAGCTCGCTGCCGGCCATTTCTACCCCACTCTCCCCACCTCCAATCTCACCATCAACTACCGCTCAGACAAAGCCATCCTCGCCTTCGTCAATCAGATCTTCTCCACCATCTCCACCAACGCCGCACTCGCAGACCACCCCGACGGCGCCCGACATTGGCAGCCCCGCTTTGCTACACATCACCCTTCCCCACGCGCTGCCGATGGTTCTGTCCATCTCCGTATCTGTGGCAAACCCGCCACCGACGAAGACATCTCCGACACCCTCGCCCACACCACCGCACTTCGAATCGCCGAACTTCGCGCCCAGTTCCCTCACGCCACCATCGCGGTCTTGGTTCGCAGCAAAGCCCGCTTCGCCCGGCTCCGTTACCAACTCTCGCGCCTGGGCATCGAATCCAGTCAAGAGGGCGTTGCGCGGCTCATCGATTCCCCCGCCGTCGCTGCCCTCCTCTCTCTCCTTCACCTCATCGCCCATCCGGGCGACACCGCCGCTCGCTTTCATGTCACGACCAGCCCCTTGGGCAAAGTCATCGGCCTGACCCCAGACTCCTCTCGCGCCGACCTCCACAAGGTCATCCGTCGCGCCCGAAACACCATCCGCCGCCGCACCCTTCCCCGCGTTCTCGCCAAACTCACTCGCCTCCTCACACCTCACACCGACGCCCGTAACGTGCAACGCCTGGCCCGACTCACCGAGCTCGCAACCCAAGACCCAGCCCCCCTCGATCTGGATCACTTCGTCCGCCGCGCTCGCACCCACACTCTGCACGACACCTCCGATGTCCCCGTCCGTCTCATGACCGTGCATAACGCCAAAGGGCTGGAGTTCGACATCGTCCTCCTCCCTGATCTGCAAACCAACTGGACCAAATCCCTGTCCGTCGTCACCGGGCGTGAACAAGTTCTTGCGCCGCTGCACCTGGCCTCTCTTGCCCCCAGCGCGGCACTCCGCTCCATCGATCCGGAGCTCGATTCCCTCTACGAAAGCAATCTCAGCCACCACATCAGTGAAGAACTCTCCGTCCTCTACGTCGCCCTCACCCGCGCCATCCATCACATGGAAATCATCATCCCCGGAAAGAGTCCCACCAAAGACGGAGACATCTCCACCGGCTGCCGGTCTGCCGATGTCATCCTCTCCGCCCTCAAAATCGTCGACAATGCCGCATACCCAGGCGATTGGCTCCCCGGCGATCACCCCGAAGGCCAACTCATCCACAGCAGCGGCACGCCTCACATCCCGCCCCGCACATCTCACGCCACATCCGATGCCACACCTCGCACCATCACCCTCAACCTTCGCCCCGCCGATCTCTCGCGCCCTGGCACGCGCCGCCGCGTCAGCCCCTCGGGTCTCGAGGGCGGCCAAGATTTCAATCTCGCAGATCTCATCGCCCCCACCTCATCCACACTCCAAGGTGCCATTTCAGCCGCACTCCTCCGAGGCCGCGCCGTACATGCCCTCTTCGAACTCGTCGAATGGTCTGATTCCATCGACGCCCTCTCCGATGCCGCCATGCACGCAGCCCTCTGCAAGATCGATGTGCCGATCGACCTCATTCCCACCTTCATCGCCGAGTTCCGTTCCATCCTCACTCACTCCGCCATCACTGCCGAACTCACCCGCCCCACAACGCCCGATCACGCTCCCCTTCTCCGCCGCGAATGGGCCTTTGTCTGCCCCACCACCCTCGCCGACGGCTCTCAGGTCCTTCTCGAGGGCCGCTTCGATCGCGTCGTCATCACCCTCGATCGCAACGGCGTCCCAATCCGCGGCAGGATCGTCGACTTCAAAACCGACTCCCCAACCCCAACCTCCTCCGCTTCAACTTCACCCCACGCCGATCGCGTCACCCACTACACCCCCCAGGTCCTCGCCTACGCCGCCGCGCTCGGCACCCTCCTCAAACTCCCCCTCGACCGCATTTCTGGCTGCCTCCTCTTCACTTCCACCGGCACCGCCGTCGAAATCCCCATCAGCCCATAAAGACAGCCTCCGATCAGCTCGTAAACTACAAGTTCTCGAAGCACAAAGCGCCCGGCATCTTCTGATTTAGTATTTGGCACCCCCTCCACATCCCCTCCCCATTCCCGCTACCCTGTCACCCCTGACCGGTATCACTCGGGGCTTCCTGAGTCGCCAGTCCTCTTCGCTCGATTCCCCGCGGCATCTACCCCGCCGCGCATTTGTCGGAGACTCTGCATCATGAATCGCACCCTCCTCCCCCTCGTCACCCTCTCTCTTTTCCTCGGTGGCTGCACCGGCATCACCCCCAACATTGCCCCTCCCGCTTCCAGCATGCAGTCGCGCGTTGATGGCTTTCCCATCGACGATGCCGCGTGGGCCAAACTGGGTTACCGCCGCGATTGGACCGGCTTCCCCTTCGTCTCTGGTGGCGCAACCCTTACCTTCGTCCGCCCCGCCAGTGACCTCATCGCCGTGCAGGAATCCGGCAGCACCGTCAGCATCCTCGATGCTCAGAACGGGCGCGTTCGCTGGTCCAACACCATTGCCGGCCCCCTCACTCGCTACGTCGACCTCGTCCGCTATCAGGACCCCGTCCGTGGCGACGTCGTTCTGGCCTGCTCAGATTCTGACATCCGCATCCTCAACGCCCAGACCGGCAACCTCATCACCACGCAGAATCTCGAGCGCGTCGCCAGTTCTGCCCCCGTCTTTGCCGACGACATGGCCTCGTTCGGCTCCCCCGCTGGCGAGTACTTCGGCCACAACGTCAGTCGCGGATTCCGCGAGTGGGGCTTCGGCACCGGCAACTCCATCGACACCCAGCCCATCCTCGTCGGTGGTGTCGTCGGCATGGTCACCCAGAATGGCTCTGTCGTCTTCCTCGATCCCTACGGCGGCGGCGCACAATCCCGCGCTCGCCTCTTTGCTGGCCTGAGCGTCAATCCCGTCACCGACGGCGCATCCATGATTGTCGCTTCTCTTGATCAATCCATCTACGCCATCTCCCCCTCTGCGAACATCGTTTGGCAATACCGCACTTCCGCACAGATCAACGTTCAGCCCTCCTGCATGCAGGGCCGCGTCTACGCCACCATCACCGATGGCAACAACGATTCCGGTCTCATCTGCCTGGATTCCGCCACCGGCAAAAAACTCTGGTTCGCCAAAGGAATCAGCGGCACAGTCTTTGCCTCGCGAGCAGGCTCTCTTTTGGTTCGCACCACCGATGGTGTTGTCACTCTCGATGCCAAGCGTGGTGATCTCCTCGAACGCATTGCCCTTCCAGGCGTCCACACCATCACTCCCGACGCCTCTGCAGATGGCAACCTCTACGTCGCCAGCAAGACCGGCCTCATCGTCAAGTTTGTCCCCAAGCAGTAACGCTTCACCCACGACGTTCCAACCCGCGGGCCGGATTCAACTCCGGCCCCTTGTCATTCCAAGCTCCACCACGCGGTTTCACTTTGTGCAAAACTTAGCAGGAACGCCCACTATGTCCGCTCATGCCGCCCCCTCGCTTCCCGCTCCGAACCTAGTCAAGGTCACGCGCGCCCTCATCAGCGTCAGCGACAAGACCGGCCTCCTCGATCTCGCCCGCGCCCTCATCAGCCACAACGTCGAGATCATCTCCACTGGTGGCACCGCAGCTGCCCTCACACAGGCCGGCATCCCCGTCACCCCTATCGATGCCGTCACGCAATTCCCCGAGATGATGGATGGCCGCGTCAAGACACTGCACCCCAAAGTCCACGGCGGCCTCCTGGCTGTCCGCAATAACCCCGCCCACGTCGCCGCCATGAAAGAGCACGGAATCGCCCCCATCGATCTGGTGTGCATCAATCTCTATCCCTTCGAAGCCACCATCGCCAAGCCCAATGTCACTCTCCATGATGCGGTCGAGAATATCGATATTGGCGGGCCCTCTATGGTCCGCTCCGCCGCCAAAAACTCCAACCACGTGCTCATCCTCACTTCTCCCGCGCAGTATGCCGCCACGATCTCCGCACTCGCAGAGAACCTAGGCCAAACCACTCTCGCCCTTCGCCGTTCGTGCGCTGCCCACGCTTTTGCCACCACCGCCGCCTACGACGCCGCTATCAGTGCCTATCTCGCTGCCCAGTGGCTCTCTAACGAAGACCTTCCCTCCACACTCAATCTCCCCCTCTCCCGTTCCGGGTCTCTTCGTTACGGCGAGAATCCTCACCAGCCCGGCTCTCTCTACACAGGCCCAGCACTCCTTGGAAGTGGCATTCCTCAGGCCAACCAACTCCACGGCAAAGAACTCTCTTACAACAACATCAACGACGCGGCAGCCGCCCTCTCACTCTCACGCCAACTGGCCGCTCTCTCTCCCACCGCCACCTCCGCCGTCATCGTCAAGCACGCCAACCCCTGTGGCGCAGCCACGGCTTCAACACCACTTCACGCCATCAGTGACGCCATCGCGGGCGACCCCCTCGCGGCATACGGCGGCATCATCGCTGTCAGTTCACCGATCGACGAGGCCGCCGCCGCGCGGCTCTGCACCAAAGACGTTTTCTTCGAAGTCCTCATCGCTCCCGACTATTCCCCCGCTGCTCTCGATGCCCTGCGCACCCGCTGGCAGAATCTCCGCATTCTCAAAGTCCCCTCATCCCTCACCGATCCCACCTTCGAACTCCGCTCCGTCCCCGGCGGCATTCTCATCCAAAAGCCCGACCGCACCCTCGCAGTCGGTCCTGCGCTCGTTCACGCCGCCGGTCCTGCGCCCTCCGCCCCTCACCTCGCCGTCGCTCGATTCCTCGAACCAGTCTGCCGCGCCCTCAACAGCAACGCCGTCTGCATCGGTGGCATCGGCGAACACTCCACTCCTCGCCTCTTCGGCGCTGGTGCGGGTCAGATGGATCGTGTCGCCAGCTGCACACTCGCCGTCGCCAAAGCCGGGCCGCACGCCAAAGGCGCGGTCGCCTTCTCCGATGCCTTCTTCCCATTCTCTGATGGCCCCACCATCCTTACCGACGCTGGTATCACCTGCATCGTTCACCCCGGCGGCAGCAAACGTGATCAAGACACCTTTGATCTCTGCAATTCCCGCGGCATCACCTGCCTCACCACAGGCATTCGCCACTTCCGCCACTGATCTTCATCGAGGCATCTGTTCCATGCGGCGCCGCCCTTCCGGGCCGAGACGAGCACCCGTGCGTCCGTCAGTAATCTCACGGATCTGAGCATCGCGGAACCACAGGGTATTGCCGTGATTCTGCAGTTCGATCGGACCGGACGCATACACGGGCTGAGAACGATCGAAGTAGTTCTCCAGCACGACATCATCCACCACCAACGTGTCGTTCAGCCACACTGTCACCCGATCACCAATGAGGGTGATGTCGAACGTGTTCCACTCTCCCACCGGGTTGTCGGCGAAGATGAGGGGCTTACTCAGTCCCTTCTGGTTGTTGTAGAGGCCACCGGAGCCGATGGGGTTATCCCAGATCTGGACCTGGGGACAGCCGCGAAGGTAGATGCCGCTGTCGCCACCCTTCTCGATCTTCCAATCAATCAAGAGTCGAAAGTCTGTGTAGTCGCGTGCCGAGACGAGCGACTCACCCTTGCCATCGTACTTCAGTACTCGGCGCCAACCCTCGCCAACGAAGGTCCAGTGAGCACGGGCACTGTCATCGGCCTTGTCCTGAGCGGTCTGATCCAACGCATCGCGTTTGGGAGGGTCGGCGGTAAAGCCCTTCCAGCCCGACAGGTCTTTGCCATTGAACATGGCGTTGAAGCCGGGGCCAAAGGTGTCATGACGGCCAGCGCAGCCAGAGAGAATTGCAACCATCGACACGCACGCACAGAGGAGGGACATTCGCATGGAAAGAAGGGTAGCGAAAAAATGACATGCCCGGGTGGCCACGTGGCCAGCCCGGGCGTGGGATGTGTCTTGCGCGGCTGCGGAGCAAACTCCGGCACCGAAGCCGCGCATCACGGAGGTTGAGGAATCAGTCATATAGGCCCGTGGCGGCAGGCACCTCGACGGTTCGCAACTGCAGGGTGGTTTCAATCTTGCAGTTGGACTGAGTGCGGTGACGCTCGGCAAAGAAGAAGTTGAGCTTGTAGGTGCCGTTGTCCTGCAACCAGGAGAGGCGGTCCAGGTTGATGGTCTGGCTCACGGCACCGTGCACGCCACCGATGTCGATGACAAGCTTGTTATCGATGAAGACCCAGACATCGTCGTCACCGGTGAAGGTGAAGACCTGACCCTGATTGCGCTTGTAGATGAAGTCGGTGGCAAGCTCGAAGGTGAAGTGGAAGTTCTTGGTGTTGCCGGCGGAGTTGCCGTACAACTCACCGTTGATTGGGAAGAAGCCACCGCGACTGGAGAAGACGGGATCAGTTCGGTCGTCAAAGGTGTAGATGGTGCTGTTGGAATCGCGGTTCAGGTTGATGGTCAGGGGCTTGCTGACGTTGACACCGCTGGTGTCGCGGAACCACGAGCGGAGCGTGTCGCCCGAAGTGAGCGCGCCGCCAGTGCTGCTGGCGACGGCACCCGCCTGATCACCACTGAGGGCAGAGATGTACGACTTGGGACGGATGATGTCGCGCCCGGCAGAGTCACGCCAGTTGGTGCTGACCTTGTAGCCGAGTGACGAAAAGACGGGCTTGCCATCGGAGCCGAGGTCATCGGCGACGATGCTCATGTAGTGGCCAAAGCCACCGGAGGGCTGACGCTCGAAGTCCTGGTGACCGCCGGAGACCGAACGCTCCTTAAAGTCGCGGATAGTGCCGGTCAGCGAGAGGGAGGTCGGCATTGCCGTGTTCTCGCCGCCCGCGATCTGAGCGGCAGCGATGCCGGAAGCACCCATCAGGGCTCCGGCCAAGGCGACAAAGGTGACTGACTTGTTCAAACGGCTGCTCATGTGCGTGTACTCCTTCTGGGCCGCGGCTTGTGGCCGACCGACGTCCGCCGGTCCCCTCCGTGCGGGACGCCCGAAACCAACCCTTCTTGGACACGGTGAAGCCGCGCGATCGGCTCCGAATCAGACTGTGCAATCCGGGGCCGTGGGTGGCCAGCAATCTGGGAAAGGAATGTCGGTCGGAGGTGGGTTTGAAGGGCGTGAGACGGGAGTGTCAACTTTGCAGCCGAGGCGGGGGCGCGGTCCGATCTATAGTGCCGCGGAAGGGCGAGAGGGCGGCTTCAAGCAGCTCCTCCTTGCGGCATTGGAGGCCGCGAGGGCGTTCTTTCCCGGACATACTGACTTTCTACAGCTTGAGTGGAAGGTTGGCCAGGCAGGGAAGGTTTTGACCCATGGATGTGTTTGTCATTGAGGGCGGGCGGCGGTTGGAAGGCAATATTCGGGTCAATGGCAGCAAGAATGCCGCGCTGCCCCTGATGGCGGCGGCCCTGCTGACGGATGACAAAGTAACGTTTCGGGATATCCCGGATCTGGCGGACATCCGCAACATGGTGCGGTTGCTGGCAGAACTAGGTTGCCTGCGTTTGAATGAGGCGGAAGGGTTTGAGACCGGGGTGCACACCTTCCGCAATGTGGAGCAATCGCAGAGTCATGCGACCTATGACATTGTGAGGACGATGCGGGCCAGCATCTGTGTTCTGGGGCCGCTCTTGGCCAAGCGCGGTCAGGCACGGATCGCCCAGCCGGGCGGATGCTCGATCGGTGATCGGCCGGTGGACCTGCACCTGAGAGGGCTACGTGCACTGGGTGCACACATCACGCTGGAACAGGGCGACATCGTGGCCAAGGCACCGGCGGGTGGTCTGCGCGGCGCGACCATCTTCCTAGGCGGCCGATTTGGTTCGACCGTTCTGGGCACGGCGAACGTGCTGTCGGCAGCAGTGCTGGCCAAGGGCACGACGGTGATCGAGTCTGCCGCGTGTGAGCCTGAGATCGTCGACCTGGCTGAGATGCTGATCGCCATGGGTGCGAAGATCACCGGGCATGGCTCTCCCCGCATTCGGGTGGAGGGCGTGAAGGAACTGAGTGGTGTGAATCATCGCGTGATCGCTGACCGCATTGAAGCGGGCACGTTCATCGCGGCGGCGGCCATCACCAACGGCGACCTGACGATCGAGAACTGCCCCATCGATGCGATGCTCGCGGTGAGGGATCGGTTTGATGCCGCGGGCGTGAACATTCGCACGGTCAACGGTGAAGACGAATTGATGCGGGCCACCGTGCGCGTCACGGCGGATCGAGTACTGAAGCCGGTGGAGCTGACCACGCAACCGCACCCGGGATTCCCAACTGACCTGCAGGCGCAGTTCATGGCCATGCTGTGCTTGGCGGACGGCAACAGCGTGATCACCGAGCGGATCTTCCCCGAGCGATTCCTGCACGTGGCGGAGCTTTCACGGATGGGTGCGAACCTGTTCCGTCAGGGTGCGACGGTGGTGATCAGCGGCGTGCGCAAGCTGGTGGGCGCTCCGGTCATGGCGAGCGATCTGCGCGCTTCGGCGTGCTTGGTGCTGGCGGGCCTCGCTGCGGAAGGCACGACCGTGGTGCACCGCGTCTATCACCTGGACCGCGGCTATGACAACATGGAAGGCCGCTTGGCCAATGTCGGCGCTCGCATCACACGCACCAGCGATGCAAACGTTCCGGCTGCAGCGACTGAGGTCTAAGAGAATCCAAGGTTCACACACGAAAGCCGCCCGGGCATCTGCTCGGGCGGCTTTGTTTTTGAAATGGCGTGAATCGATCAGCAGCCGGCAGCAAAGGCCGAGACGAAATCCAGGTAATCAAAGAAATCGATCACTGAATCCTCATTGAAATCGGCAAGCGGAGTAGCACCTGCAAATTCGACCACGAAGTCGAGATAGTCAAAGAAATCCACTGCGCGATCGTGGTTGAAGTCCGCGGGACACGTGACTCGCAGTCGAACGCTGGTTGCAGTGGGCTCGACGATCACCTCAAGACCGGTCGGCACGATCACGTTGGCAAAATCGCCCGAGACGCTTGCCGCAGTGATCACGGTGAAAACATCTTCCGGAGCAGGTAAGAATCCGTCGAGCAAGATCAATCGCAGCGTGCCACCGAGGGAGACATTGCCAGTGACTGCAAGAACATCATGCTGGGTTTCGGATGTGGTGCCTGCGAGTTCGATCTGAAGTTCACCATCGGGCGCGGCTTGCGTGAAGTTGCCTTCGATAGACAGACGTCCGGGTGACCGGCCGGGCTTGACGTTTCCTTCGTTGATCATGCCCGGAGAGCGAATGAGACCGCGACCACCGAGCGTGCCACGGTTGAGGGTTGGTCTGAATTCGTTCCACGCGCCGTCGATATCGACTTCGACGCCGCGAGCGACGAAACTGATGGGGCGACCACCAAAGGTCATGATCGCGCCGGCATTGACTCGCCAACGCCCACCGTGTAGCCCGCCGCCGGAGTATTGAACGATCGGACCGGTGATATTGAGAATGCCCTGACTGGCTTCGACCAAGCCTGAATTGTCCAGCGTGGTGCTGATGATGCTTTGTGATGCGGCGCCGATGCGAGAGAGAATGCCCGAGTTGACGAACTTTCCCTCCTGATTCGATGTCGCATCATTGATGAAACCGGTCAATGAGCAGAATCCCCGGTTGATGAAATCCACACCCGGTTCGGCCAAAACCAGCGTGTCGAGGATGTTGGCCACACCCTGATTGAGAAAGTCCGATCGCAACTGGCATGAACCACAATCTGCCGTGAAGCTATCGATGTTCTCCACTGGCGACTCGGCGCCTTGGGGGAATCGAATCGCGCCGGCCCGCCAGGTCCACCGCCCTTGGTTCCTGAACTTGGCGTCAGAACCAAGCTGTGGATCCGCTCGCACTTCGCCGAACTGGGTGAATTGACCGGGCTTGGTGATATCCACACCCATGTCCATGGTGAGTGTCGCGGACCCAACGGTCAGTGTCGCGCCACTAAGGAGTTCGAAGGTTCCCTGACCCTCGATGCGAGGCACCCCACTACTGGCCACGGTATTGCCTGAGGCGCGCCATCGAGCCCCGCTTGTGACGACAGCCCTTTAATCACCATTCATATCGAACACCACGGGTGAGCCGTTCACACCGGTGTTGCAATCGCCGGAGTATACGGAGAGATAGGCAAAATCGCGCATATGGCCACGAAGTTGTTTGTAATCGATGCCGGATTCCCCGGAGTGGGTCCATTGACACTCATGAGGCCCTTGAGAGTCAGCACGCCGGATCCGTCACCATCGAGCTGTGTATTCATCAGTGAATACACGGCACCCAAAGCGATCTCCAGGTCCGCATCCTCCATCAGCCGTACGCGCGAATACTGCCGCATCGTTCCCTCAATCAGGATGTAGAGGTCGCGTGCAGCTCCGCCGCCAGTAAATCCTGGTGCGCCGATGGCATTGAGTAGCCCACCCGCCGCAACGCGGATGTGGGGTGTCTCGACTTGCGGTGTCCCGGCCAGCGTTCCCCTGCTCCAGGTCATCAAGCCACTTTCGGCGATGTACACGCCACTTTCGCGAACCGTAACCGGGTTGGTTGCTGTCACCCACAAGCCGCGAGCGCCGTTCTCTTCTCGAGCAGAAACACTGACTTCTGCAAGTTCCAGAACGCCATTGAGCAATTGAAGAGAGCCGACCCCCGAGACCTGCACAGGCCCGACAGCGAACACCGGAGTGGTGGCCACCTGAACCCGCACCAGCCCCCCTTGCTCAAGTCGGACATTGCCTCTGAGAAACCCCTCGGCGTTGATCGTCATGGTTCCCAGCGAGTGAATCGTCCCATGATTCTGCAATCCGCTGGCTACAGAGAATGATCGCGTGGCGGGAATCTCAATCGTTCCATGATTCGCCAGCACGCCCGTTCCACGATCTCTTCCGATCGCGTTATCCACCACGCAGTTGATCGTGCCGGCGTTGATCACGATGCCGGAATCATTGATCGTGAATCCTTGCCGCAGGTTCATGGTTCCATTGTTCGAAAGCACGCATCCACCAGCGACTTCCCGAGGAGCAGTACGCCCGCTGATGAAGCTTCGCTCCACTAGCAGCGTTCCTTCGTTTCTGACAATGCCGCTGGCAAAATCCCGCCTTGCCAGACCGAGGTATCACCAGACACTGTGATTGTTCCGGCATTCTGCACCGGCTCACTGGAAAATTCAAAGACTGGATTGCTTAAGTTCGCATCCGCCGCGAACCGCACGGGCGTGTAGAACCTGATGGTTCCTCCGGCGGTGATCGGCCCAAGAACCCGCATCTGATTTGAACACTGCGACATGTCGGCATGCTTGCCACTGGGAACGATGATTTCCGCCCCATCCGGCGGCTCGACCGTCGGATTCCAATTGTTTGAGTTACACCAGTTGGCTGGTGAACCCGAGCCAACAAATGTGTATTGCTGCGCCCGCGAAACCGCCGTCGCGTTCGCTGCCGCACCGACAGTTGCCAGCAACATCCAACGAGAATTCTTCATGGCACAGCTCCCTCACGTCAGCGTCCATGCCGTACGCACAATGCACTCGATGCCGAACTTCTATCGCATCACATTCTCATAACTCATCGCGAATCACAATTGGCTGATGATTGCCAAGTCACGTATTGCACCGGCAACGCAACATACCACACCAACGCCGTACATGCAATGCGTATTTCAGCGTATCTGGCGATTCTCAAGCCATTTTCACCAGTGCAAGGCGCGCTTTGGCAATTCGCATCATGCGACATCCTGGACGCTCAAAACCACAAACCGCCCGAGCATTTGCCCGGGCGGCTTGGTCTTTCCTGTTCACTCAACCGGCGGGGCCGGTGGGGGGAAGTCGTCGTGGTTCAGCAGCCGGATGAGAATGCGGCGACGAAGTCGAGGTAATCGAAGAAGTCGGTGACGGTGTCGGCGTTGAAATCGGCACCGGGGGAGTTGCTGGAGAACGCAGCGACGAAGTCGAGGTAGTCGAAGAAGTCGACGACGGAATCCTGATTGAAACCGGCGGGGCAGGCGGGGGTGAAGGCGAGGTTGAGGTTGCCCGTTCCACGAGCGGTGCCATAGCCACCGACGCGGATGGTGTAGTACTGACCGGCATTGACCTGCACGTTCTGGATGCGGGACTGGAGGCCGCAAGCATCGTCGCTGCAGGCCAGGAAGTTGGAAGCGCCGCAGGAGTAGGAGGAGTAGATGGCCAGCTTGGTATCAAAGCTGCTGCCGCAAGTATCCAGGGTGAGCTGGCCATTGGAGGGGGCAATGAAGGACCACCAGAGGTCGCCACCGACCTGATTCTGATTGTTGACGACACAGGAATTCAGAACCGCACCATCTGTGTCAGCCATGGTGTTATCAAACGCGTTGGCGCCGATCACGGCAGGGATCATGTTGTCGCAGCGGTCGTTGACAGGACCGACGTTGAGGCGGTAGTTACCCACGGCGCCGTCGTAACCACCCAGGCGGATGAGGTGCGTAGTGCCCGAGGTGACGGGGAGCATCATTGCGGATTCCTGATTCACCTGATTGCCGCAGGTCATGCCCGAGGGGGCATCGTCATTGCACAGGATCATGTTGTTGATGTTGTTACCGCAGGTGCTGTTGTTGAAGACAGCCAGCACAGTGTCGAAGGTGCTACCACAAGTTGTGATCTTGATGTTGCCGGTCATGGGAGCGGTGTAGGAGAACCACACGGCGGGGGAGAAGGCGGGGCTGTTGCACGCCGCGACACCGTCAGCCGAGCCCGAGGCCGCGAAGGTGCTGCCAGTGTACGAGCCGTTGCTGACGGGCTTGGCATACTGGCAGGTGTCGTTGCCGGGGCGGAAGGTGACGGTGGCGTTGGAATCGAGCTGGCCACGCGAGAAGGTGTCGATTTCCTGCACGTAGGCATACTGACCGGCGGGAATGTGGGCAAACGAGTTACCCGGGCCGCCAAAGACCGTGGCGTTGGTGTTGCGGTTGTAGAGGCGGAAAGTTGCCCCGCCGCTGAAGATCGTGCCGCCGTAGCCACCATCGAAGTACACATCCATCGGCTCAGAGGCGCTGAACTCGACGCGGTAGCGCGACCAGATGCGCCCCGCCTCGCCATCACTATTGGCAAAGTTGGAGCCATTCATGGTGCAATCCAGCACCGAAGTGGACATGCTGGAGATCTGCCGCATGGAGTTGTTGCCAGAGGACCAGGACTTCGAGGCCTGCTGATTCCAGGCGTTGTTGTTGGAGGCGGTGATCGACGATGTGCCGCTGCCATCGCCGGCCTGAGCGTTCACATATCGCTCAGTGGAAGTGATGCTGATCTACGCGGCAGCCGAAGCGGCGAGACCGGCAAGACAGGTGAGGGAGATGAGAGCGTTTGAGGTGACCTTACAGGCGCGATCGCTGTCTTTCACGACGCTCTCTATCTGGAAGACCGCATGACTCGCGGCATCGTTCGCGCCATGCTCTGGTCGGGTGGAATCGGCATGGCCCTCTTTTTCATCACCACTGGCCTGGCGTGGACGCTTTTCGAACGCCCTCTTCACAAACTTGCCGACTGGATGCGGCGCCTGCGGTTTGGAAACACACCCGAACTCCCTCCTCTTGGCCTTCCTGTCCGAAAGCTCACTGACGAAACCGTGCATCTCGCCGCATCGTTCAGAGCCGCTCGCACCAAGGAACGTGAAGAAGCGCAGGAAGTTGTGCGTTCTGACAAAGCATGGACGCGCGACCGGCTTCGCGCTCATGCCATCGACGCCCTGAGTGGCCAGCCCCTTGTCGTCGTCAGCAATCGTGAGCCATACATGCACCAGCTTCGCGATGGCAAACCTTCGCTGGTTCGCCCCGCCAGCGGCCTGGTCACTGGTCTCGATCCCGTTCTGCGTGCCACTGGTGGCCTCTGAGTCGCTCATGGTGCGGGCGATGCCGATCGCCAGACCGCGGACACCGCAGGTTGCATCCCCGTTCCCCCCGAAGATCCCCGCTACACACTCAAACGCGTCTGGATCACCAAGGAAGAGGAACAGGGGTATTACTACGTTTTCTCCAACGAAGGACTGTGGCCACTCTGTCACCTCACTCACGAACGCCCCATCTTCCGTGCCAGCGATTGGGAGCAGTACGTTCGCGCCAACCAGCGCTTCGCCAACGCCGTGCTCGAGGAGATCGGCGACGAAAACGCCGTCGTCATGGTCCAGGATTACCAACTCGCTCTTGTTCCCGGAATGCTCAAGGCCCAGCGTCCTGATATCCGCGTTGGCCTCTTCTGGCACATTCCGTGGCCCAACGCCGAGGCCTTCCGCATCTGTCCCTACCGGGTGGAGTTACTCCAAGGCATGCTCGGTGCTGACCTCCTGGGTTTCCATCTTCAGCAGCACTGCAACAACTTCCTGGAAACCGTCGACCGCATGGTCGAGGCCAAATTGAATTGGGATCAGTTCTCCGCCGAGATCAAGGGCCACACCTCCCTGGTCCGCCCCTTCCCCATCAGTGTCCAGCACTGGTCCGAGCGCGGCGTCGCCTCAGGCGACCAGCTTGCGAACCGCATCGCCACAACAAGGCAGCAGCATCAACTCAATGGCTGCATGGTCGGTATCGGTGTCGATCGCATCGACTACACCAAGGGCATTTCCGAACGCTTCCGTGCCATCGAACGCCTCTTCGAAAAGCACCCAGAACACAAGGGCAAATTCACGTTCGTACAGCTCGGTGCTCCCAGCCGCGTGCACATCCCTCGTTACCGCGATCTGGTGACCGAGTTGGAAGCTATGGCCGATGCGATCAATTGGAAGCTGCAGGACAACTCCACCGGATGGAAACCCATCCATTTCCTCGTCGATCATCACGACAGCCCCACCGTCTACTGCTTCCTCAAAATGGCCGAGGTGTGCATCGTCAGTTCCCTGCACGATGGCATGAACCTCGTCGCCAAGGAGTTCGTCGCCGCCAAGGTCGAAGGGTCCGCCGCCAGCAACGAAGGCAGCCGCGAGGGCGTGCTCGTCCTCTCCGAATTTGCTGGTGCCGCGCGAGATCTCCCCGAAGCGCTGATCATCAATCCCTACGACACCGAGGAGTTCGCCCACGCGATCCACCAAGCCATCATCATGGACGATGCCGAACGACGCGCTCGCATGAACCGGATGAGCATGCAGATCGAGGAATTCAACATCTATCGCTGGGCCGCGGATTTCCTCACCGCTCTGGCCCAATCCAAGGGGCGCGTGGACACCCCCACCACCTCCAACACCTCCAACACCATCGCCGCGGCAAACGGATAGCCGTCTCAAAACTGCTGAAGCCGGTCAATCCTGCGAGACATGAAAGGAGTACATCATCCATCCGGCAGCCACAATGTCTTCTTTGGTCGCATCTTCGCTGGGAATGTCGATACTCAAGTATCCTTCTGACTCACGACCAACATGGGCCGGATGATTCCACGCGACATAGCACTCTTCACATTCAAGGAATAGGTCACTTGAGCCAGACTTCCGCTGTACGAACAGCCGACCTTGGTCACACTCGGGGCAATCCACGTACCACAAGCGTGACATGAATTGCTCCAGCTGCTTTCTAACAGCACACGTCGCCGAATCTACCGACCTCGCGGCTTGCTCCGTGTTGCAGACGACGTCGCTGATCGTGAGGTCGCGCCGCGTTTGGTGCCGCGTCGTTCAATCGCGGCTTGCACTTTGCGCCGCAGATCGATCTCCATCTTGGTGCGCAGCCGCGCTTCGATGATCGCCTCTTCGACCGCAGTTACCATCCTGGCAGTCAACGGGTCGAGGACACTCGATTGGTCCGCCGCAGGAGATTGACGTTCAGACTTGCGCATGCTTGAAAATCGTATTCCATGTTTCTGAGCGGAGCACTCTGACTAGTCCACCCATCTGATATGCCGCCAATACCGGAGCGTTCCCAGAATTGTCGAAGATGTGCCAGGCATCTGCCAACGGCATGTAGAGCTCCATGAAATTCCGCGCAGAGCGACTGAAGCGGCGAACCACAACATCGTTCGGTATTGAATGGCCGCCAACGGCGACCCGCGCGGCCACTCTCTGCAAGGCAAGTTCAGGACTTGCAAGGGCGACGTACACGATGTGAACTTTGTATCCGCGTCCTTTGCATTCTCTGAGCCAAGGAGCAAACGTCTTGCTTGCCAGAGTGGATTCGAAGCCGAAGGACTCTTTCGCGGTGGCCAACTCACGTATTCTGGCGAGCATGACCCTGCCAGCGGCAATGGCCACCTCATCTGAGGGTGTTCCAGCCAGTCCCACAGCGATCGAATCGGCGTTCACGTACTCGTGAATATCAAAGATGCTCTGGAGCACTTTCATCGCAATAGACGATTTCCCCGCTCCATTTGGGCAGCCAATCACCACGATCACAGGTTGCTTGGAAGCCATGCGGATGGAAGTGTATTGGGCCAGATGTTCGACCCGGCGCAGCCGGGAAACCTACCCTCACCCCATGAGCACAACCACCGCCCCGTCGTCCTCTGCCGCTGCCGCCAATTTCGCCAAGGGCCTCGAAGGCATCATCGCTGGCGAAACCGCCGTCTGTTCAATTGAGCAAGGCGGTCTCTGGTATCGCGGCTACGAAATCCACGACCTCGCTCAAAACGCGACTTTCGAGGAAGTCGCCTTCCTCCTCTTGGAAGGCCACAAACCCTCCGCCAGCGAACTCACCCGCTTCAAATCCGAGATCATCGCCGAGCGCCCCCTCCACCCGATGGTGACCAGTTTCATCGAGTCCACCGGTGGCTACCTCGCCTCAGGCCGCGCTGTCCCCATGGATGTCCTTCGCACCGCCGTCAGCATCCTCGGCCACACCGATCCGGACGCCCAAGACAACTCCCCAGCCGCAGGGCTCCGTAAGAGCAAGCGTTTGCTGGCCAAGATTCCCACCATCATCGGGCACATGCAGAATGTCATCGATGGCAAGGCCATCATCGGCCGCGAACTCGGTGGCGACCCCACTCTCTCCCACGCCGCGAACATCCTGTATCTGATGACCGGCAAAAAGCCAACTGATGCCTACGCCCGCGTGATCGATGTCTCCCTCATCCTCTATGCCGAGCACGATTTCAACGCGAGTACGTTTACGAGCCGCTGTATCGCAGGCACACTCAGCGATATGCACGGCGCGGTCACCGGCGGCATCGCCGCCCTCAAGGGCTCTCTCCACGGCGGGGCCAACGAAATGGCGATGGAAATGCTCAAAGAGATCATGCACGATGTCGGCGAGAAAGCCATTGGCACACCCGCCGTCGATGACTGGATGCAGAAGGCCTTTGACACCAAGCGCAAACTCATGGGCTTCGGACACCGCGTCTATAAGAATGGTGACCATCGAGCCCCCATCCTCCACAAGATGGGCCGCGCTGTCGCAGAAAAAGACACCCAGAACCCCGGTGGCCACGCCGCCGTCAAGTGGTTCGAGCTGGGTGAGCAGGTCCAGAAGATCATGCTGGCCAAGAAGAACATTCACCCCAACGTTGACTTCCCCTGCGGCATGACCTACTTCACCATGGGCATCCCCGTGCCGCAATACACGCCCATCTTCGTCGCCAGTCGCATCACCGGATGGTGCGCTCACATCATGGAGCAGCACGCCAACAACCGCATCATCCGCCCCCTCTCCCTCTACTCGGGTCCCGCGTATCGCAAATGGAACGGATGATGTGAATGACCGCCGCCCATTCCCCCAGCGCATCTCGTGGGGATCGGTGGCTGCCTCGCGTCATCGACCGAGTGGCTCGAGTGCATCCGCGCCTAGGGATGCTGCGCTTCGAAGAGGCCCTGCGAAGAAACACCCTCTCGCTGATGCAGAAGCACCGCGTCCCCGGAGTGCAGATTTCGTTTTCAATCGGTGATTGCGCTGTGCGGACACTCTGCTTTGGCGTGATGTGTGCACAACGAAGAATCCCCATTACCCCGTTAACCGTATTCGGATTGTGCAGCGTCACCAAGCCGCTGACAGCCCTTGGAGTTCTGGCTCTGGTCAAAGACCAAGTGCTTCACCTCGATGAGCCCCTCCACGACGAGATCGTTGATCTTTTCACCGGCATCTCTCAAGAGGATTCATCTCGACTTCGCGGCATAACGTTGCGGCACTGCCTGGCTCACACATCAGGTCTCGCCCACTTCAATCCACCAAGATCACACGATCCTTGCCGTCAAACGTGGCTGAACGCCAGCAACTTGAAATTCGTGCGCGATCCCGGCGCGGCTTCAGGATACTCCGGAATCAACTACGCACTGGTAGAAATCGTCATGGAATGGCGTACCGGATTGCCTTTCTCTAAGATCATGGGTGATAGCGTGTTGCGCCCCCTGAAAATGGAGCACAGCCGCTTCGAGCGTGACATCCCTGTCGCAGATGAGCAACTCTCCTCTGACCACGATGAACATGGACATGTATTCCCCACTCCTCCCACAGTCTGTCACGCCTCCTCCGGTCTGGTGAGTTCAACCGAGCAAGTCTGTCGCGGCTTGCAGGCCTGCCATTTCTCCGATGGCTTCTTACCTCGCGATCTCTCGCAGTTGCAACTCACCCCGCAACCCTCCGGACTCCTCGGCGCCACCGCCACCCTCGGGCTGCACCTGCACAAGGGCCTCGATGCGCGGAGCTTGTCGCACGGTGGAACCCGCCCCGGTCATCGGTCCCTGGTCGTGGTCGTTCCCGAGGCCCGAGCCGTGCTCTGCATCGCTGCAAACAGCGAATCCGGCGCGGAAGTCTTCAAGCCAATCACAGGGTTTTTCCGGGCAATCACCATCGGAGCATGAATCGCCGACTCACGGAGGGATGATTCCCCCTTCGCGCGCGGACCAGAATGTGATATGCTGCTACCCCCGGCAGTCCGAAAGGGTTCGATTTGGGCCGGGAACATGGAGTTTCTTGCATGCGCGCTTCTGCCTGGATGACGACGGGATTGATGCTGGCCTCTGTGTCCGCTGTGTCGATGGTCGGCCTGCTCGCCGGTTGCCAGACCAGCCAAAGTGGCGGCAACAACACAACCAGCGGCGGCTCTGCGAACGCATCGTCGAGCTCTCCCAAAGACGCCGTCTTGGTGAAGTCCCCCGAAACTTTCCTGACTTCCAAGACCCCCACCGCCACTGCACCCGCCAGTGGCGGACTCGTCGATGGCGGTGCAGGCCCAAAGCGTGCAACCGGTGAGTTCCCCAAGGTTGCCCAAGGCGAACCCTTCTGCGTCGTCAATGGCGAGCGCGTCCCCGTCCCGAACATCCCGATGGGCGATGCCGACACCATCCAACGCATCATCAACGAAGGCCAATACAACAATCAGACCTTCGCCACGCTCAGCTACATCTGCAACACCTTCGGCCCGCGGCTGACCGGCTCCACCTCACTTGAAAATACCGCCAAGTGGGCCCGCGATCAGTTCCGTTCCTGGGGCCTCAAAGCCGAACTCGTCGAATGGGGTCCCATCCCCGTCCGCTTTGATCGTGGCCCCAGCACCGGCGTCGCCTTCAAATCCGGCAGCGAACCCCGCAAGCTCGAATTTTCCACGCTCGCCTGGACGCCCGGCACCAAAGGCCCGGCGAAGGGAAAGGTCTTTAAGCAGCCGACGACCGAAGATGAATACGCCGCGATGAAGGATTCGCTCCAAGGCGCGTGGATCCTACTTCCCCCGCCAAACGCCACCGGCCAACGCGGCGTGCGCACCAGCTCTCGCGATCGCTTCGACCAGCGCGCCAAAGCCCGCGAAGATCTCGCTAAGGGCGCATCCCCCGACTCTCTCCCCCTCGAAGTGCGCGTTGGCTTCAAGGGCATCGCCGGTTTCATCTCCCAGTCTCGCGATGAGCGCGTCTGGACCGGTGCGACCAGCGGCTGGATGACCCTTGACCCTAAGAAGTCCGAGACCTGGCCTCAGGATGTCGAAGTCACCGTCCGCCAGAGCGATTACGACTACTTCGTCAAGGCCATCGAGGCCAAGGAATCGATCGAGGCAGAATTCAACCTCGATAACAAGATGATCCCCGGCCCCTTCCCCGTCTACTGCGTCGTCGCTGAACTGACCGGTACCGATTTCCCCGACGAAGTCGTCATCGTCAGCGGCCACATGGATTCGTGGGATGGCCCCGGCTCTCGCGGCACCACCGACAACGGCACCGGCACCAGCGTCACCATCGAAGCCGCCCGCATCCTCACCGCCGTTGGCGCCAAGCCCAAGCGTTCTATCCGCTTTGCCCTCTGGTCCGGCGAAGAGCAGGGCCTGCATGGCTCTCGGGCCTACGTCCAGCGCATTAAGGACGAATGGGGCAAGGTCTCGGCCTGCTTTGTCGACGATGGCGGGACAAACTATCAGGGAGGACTCCCCTGTGCCGACAACATGGTGGACTACCTCGCCGCGGCAACCTCGCCCGTCTCGATGGCCTTTCCGGAGATGCCCGTCAACATTCGTCCCACCGGCCCCACCATCCAGACCCACGGCTCCAGTGATCACGCCGCCTTCAACGCCGTTGGCATCCCTGGATTCTTCTGGGATGAAATCGGCAAGGCCGACTACGGCTACGGCTGGCACACCCAGTATGACCGCCTGGATCTGGCCATCCCTGAGTACCTCACCCAATCAAGCACCTGCTCGGCAGTCACCGCCTACAACCTCGCCTGCGCACCCTCCCTCCTCCCCCGCGCTGCTCGCAACCCTGAGGCCGCCCGCCCGCCACGGCGTGTCAATCCCAACCGCGTGAACGATTCGCTGGCGGGGCGACCCGATGGAACGGATACTGGCGGCCCAGTTCGCCCCGCCCGTCCCAACTCGTCGACACCCGCACCGGCTCCCGCGGCAGAGCCCACCAAATAAGTCACAGATGTAAGCCAACGATCTTGGCCAGAGACGAGGAACGATGGCCACCGAACGACTCTTGACCGCAACAGCGACAACGCCCGAAGACGAGCGTTTGTCGCATTCGCTGCGCCCAGAGTCCCTCGGCGAATTCGTCGGCCAGCAAGAGCTTATCGAGCGTCTCACCATCTCCCTCAAAGCCGCCAAGATGCGTGGCGATGCCATGGAGCATCTGCTGCTTCACGGCCCTCCTGGCCTTGGCAAAACCACCCTCGCCCACGTCATCGCCCGCGAAATGGGCACCCGCGTCCGTCTCGAATCTGGCCCCACGCTCGCCAAGCCCATGGATCTCGTCGCAGCCCTCTCCACGCTTCAGCACGGCGACGTCCTCTTCATCGATGAGATCCATCGCATGCCCATCACGGTCGAAGAGTTCATCTACCCTGCGATGGAAGATTGCCGCATCGAGGTCCGCGTCGATAGCGGCATGAACGCCCAGACCGTCCACATGAAACTCAAGCCCTTCACCCTCGTGGGCGCAACAACTCGAAAGGGATTGATCTCCTCCCCACTCCAAACCCGCTTCGGCCTCGATATGCACTTCCGCCTCTACACCCAGGGCGAACTCCGCGACATCCTCAGCCGCAGCGCAAGTCTTTTGGGTATGGGCGTGAACGAGGAATCCCTCAACCTCATCGCCAGCCGCGCTCGCGGCACACCCCGTATCGCCAATCGCCTCCTCCGCCGCGTCCGCGATTTTGCCGCAGTCCGCAACAAGGGAACCGTGACGCCGGCCGTCGTCGATGCCTCATTGAAACTCGAAGGCGTCGACGAACGGGGCATGGATGAACTCGACCGCAAATACCTCCGCACACTCGCCGACGTGTACGGCGGCGGACCCGCCGGCCTGAATGCCATGGCCGCGACCATGAACGAAGACCCCGGCACTGTGGAAGTGGTCGTCGAGCCCTTCCTTCTCCAGTGCGGCATGATCGCCATCACTCCTCGCGGCCGGGCCCTGACACGTCCGGGTGCGGAATTGATGGGCGTTTCGTATCGCGAGACACGGGAAATGGGTGGAATCAGCGGCGGACCGACAACTTCACTCTTCGCCGGATGAAGTTTGAAATCGCGTGTCGTACTCTTGGCTCCATGGACATCTCCCGCCGCGTTGCGAGTCTGAAGCCAAGCGTCACCATCGCGTTCATGAACCGCGCCAAGACCATGAAGGCGGCAGGAAAGGACGTGCTCAGCTTCGCCGCAGGCGAGCCGGATTTCGACACGCCGCAACCCATCAAGGATGCCGCGATCAAGGCGATGCAGGCGGGTCAAACCAAGTACATGCCGACCTTCGGCGATCCCGAAACCCGCAGCGTCCTCGCCAAGAAACTGCGAGAAGAAAACTGTATTCCCGGACTCACCGGCGATGACATCACCATCTCCTCCGGCGGCAAGCACTCGTTGTTCAATCTCTGCCAGTGTCTGTTTGACGATGTGAAGCCGGGCGAGCAGCCGATGGAAGCTGTGATTCCGGTTCCCGCCTGGGTCTCGTACGCGCCCCTCGTCGAACTCGCCGGCGGCAAAGTCGTCGAAGTGCCAACCACTGTGGAAACCGGCTTCAAGGCGAGTGCTGCCCAGATCAAGGCCGCCATCACGCCCCGCACGCGCCTCTTGATTCTCAATTCCCCCTCCAATCCCTGCGGCACGATGTATTCCCCCGATGAGTTGAAAGCGATTGGCCGCGTCTGCGCCGAGGCCGCCGCGTCCATCGCGCCCAACCTGATCATCCTTTCCGACGAGTTGTACGAGAAAATCACCTACGGCGGCATCCCCCACTTCTCCATCGGCTCGATGCCCGAAGTCGCAGAACGCACTATCACGATGAATGGCCTCTCCAAGGCCTACGGCATGACGGGCTGGCGCATCGGCTACACCGGCATGCCCGGCGCATTCGGCCGCAAGTTCACCCAGGCGATGTCGGCGTATCAGGGTCAGCAGACCACCAACCTTCCCGCGTTTCTCTACCCCGCCATCCGCACCGCGATTTTGGAATGCGGCCCACAGGTTGAAGTCATGCGACAAGCTTTCGCCAAACGCGCGGAACTCATCAACCGCCTGCTCGGCACGCTGCCGGGCGTGACGACCGCGCGGGCCACCGGCGCTTTCTATGCCTTTCCGAATGTCAGTGCCCATTTCGGAAAGACCTCCAAGGGTGGCCGAGTGATCAAGAGCGCGATGGATATGAGCGAGGCGCTTCTGGAAGAGAACCTGGTGGCGTTTGTGCCAGGGGAGGATTTCGGCGGTTGCGGCGGGCAGCACGTCCGCATCAGTTTCGCCTGCAGCGAGAAGCAGATCGAAGCAGGCATCGGGCGATTCGGCGAGTTCCTGAACGGGCTGCGATAAAGGCCTCGGCGTTTCTCACGGCACCGGCTCAATCTCCAGCGACAGCACCGCGTACCCATCGATCTCGAAATACTCGACTTCAAAGGTGATCGGCGCTCCATCAGTGACATCAAGGATCGCTTCATCCGGCGTCGGTCCGTGCCAGTTCCAGCGTTCGATGAGCGGCTTTCCATTGGCAACAACCCGGATGCCATCATCGGAAAGTGTCTTGATCTTCCATTTACCGATGGGCAGCGTGAGCGTGGTTGAGGCGATGAGGCCGAAGCGTTCGGCGGCCATCTTGCCATCCTGAATCACTTTGTCCCACTTGATGGCGTTCGGGCCGCGATGGGCAAACTTCAGATCGAGAGAGTTCTGCTCGGCGATGAGCACATTGGTGCCTTTGGCGAGATCGCGCCATGCAGCAATATCCTCACGCGGATCACCTTTGTCACCGTCCTTGTTTGGCCAGGGAAATGCGCGGATGTTCCACGTCGCCCCCACCACCATGCCACTGACGCGATGCGAGAACCCCTCGGCATTGTCAATCACAAACGAATAGCGGCTGATGCCGCCGGGAACCATGGGCACATTCAGCACCATCGGTTTGCCATCCACCATGCCGGGCCAGATGCCTGACTTGCCATTCGCCAAATCAGACCACTTCCAGGTGCCCTGATGAGCGCCGAATATCTCATAGCGAATGCCGGAGGCATCGCGCACCTGCCGCACCATGGGGGATTGATGATCCCAGGGGCCCCACTCTCCCATCATGATCTTGTCGCGGCCACGAAGTGCAGCACGGGCGGCGACGGGATTCTTTTTTCCGACAAACTCAGTCATCACGCGCGACGTGTCAGGAGGCGAGCCGGCTCGAACAAGCTCAATGCCTTTGTCGAGCTTTGTCTCTTCCTTGACGTTAACGAGTGTGTTGTCGGCGAAGACGATGTTCTTCACTTGCTTGCCGCCGGTGGGATCGCGGAGTTGCAGCGCGATGGCATCGCCATCAAATGTGTTACGGATGATGATGTTGTCGGTGACGCCCTTGTGATTGGCCTTGACGCCCGGCAGCTTGAGCAGCGCGGCATCATCATCCCACCACAAATGCACGCCGCAGGCGTTGCGTGTGAATCGATTGTCAAATATGGCGATCTCGGAACCGTGCTCGATATTGATGCCGCCACGTTCGAGACCATACCCCTGAGAACCGTTCTCCGTGAATTCGTTGTCTGCGATGACTGTGGAGTTGGAGTAGCCCCCCCACACGCCGCAAATGGCATTACCGACGATGCGGTTACTGAGAAAGACGTTGTCGCGGCTGAAGGTCAGTTCAATGCCGTGGGCGGGTGCGTAGGAGAAATCGTTGCCCACAAGCACGTTGCTGTTGCAGCCCAACGTGGTGTAGTCGGGAGTTTCGCCATCGGGAAAGGGTGTTTCGCCAATCGCCTCTTTGCCACCAAAGCCAAAGAAGCCATCGCCTCCGTGCGTGCAGGAGTTTTCCGCGAACACGTTGCTGTGGCACTGCTCAAAGAAGAGGATGCCTGCGGAATCCTGGCCGCGGTTGTAGATGCCATGGCTATAGCCGCGCACGCAGAAATCAAAGGCGTTGCGGGAGATGATGTTGCCGCTGGATCGCCACATGGCAAGCCCCCAGCCGGACAGGAACGAACAGTCGTTGTCGTAGATAGCGGAACCATCGACGCGATCAAGCATGATGCCATTCTGGCCGCAGCTGACGACGACATCATGGATCACGATGTCACCGGAGCGTTCGACCAGCACTGCCGCTCCGTAATTGGTGGCCCACTCGCGATTGTCGTTCTTGTGGGGCCAGAGCCAGTCAGAAGCGTCTTCCGCGGCAGGGGTGCTCTTGAGGCGTTGACGGAAGTTATCCGAGAAATCACCGCCGGCAATCTCAAGCCGATCGCAGTTGGATGCCAGCAGCCCGACCTTGTAGCCACCAATGCGTGCGTTGACGATCTTGATGCGCTCGCCGCGAGCGATCAGGCCGTGGCCAGAGAGGGTGTCCCAACCGTCGAAACCCGGGGTGGTGACAGATGCGCCCAAGAGAGCGGTGCCAGGGGCGAACTCGATGGTGATGTCGTTGCCCTTGACTTGAACGACACCGTTGTTGTCAGGATCGGGAATGACCGTGCCTGGGGCGATGACTACGCGACAGGAACTCGTAATCACCATGTTGTCGCGGGTGACTTCGAGAATGGGAAGATCAGCACCACTCGGGGCAGCTTGCGCGGTGATGGCGCAGGCAGCAGCAAGTGAACAAATCAGCAAACGGGTCGTGCGGCATTGCATGCAGAGAGAATACTCGAAAGTACCCGAGGACTCCGCGGAACGCGAGGGCAAGTGAGGCGTATTCTCTCTCTGCGTGCCGATGCTTTCGTACACAGCTTTGGATTCGACCGGGAACCGCGTGAGTGGCGAGGTGGATGCACCGACTCAGCAGGCGGCATTGTCGATTCTGGCTGGCAAACGACTGACGCCGATTCAGATCAAACCCAAGGACGCCCCGGGGAGCTTTCGGAGCCAGATTGCCGAGCGTCGGCGCAGGGCAGGCATCCCGGCTCGTCAGTTGGGTACGGCGTATCGACAGATCGCGGAACTCTTGAAGGCCGGCGTCCCGCTCCTGCGCTCGTTGCGGCTGCTCGGCAATCGTAAAAAGGACAAGGTAGTTGCCCCAGTGATGCGCGAGCTGGCGGATCAAATCGCCGAGGGACGCGATCTCGCGGGCGCGATGTCGAGTGCGCCCGAATCGTTTCGCGCGTTTCACGTGGCGATGGTGAGAGCGGGAGAGAGGGGCGGATTCCTCGAAACAGTCTTCTCTCGACTTGGCCAGCTTGTTTTGCGGCAGGCGGAGTTGCGTGCTTCGATCATTTCCAGTTTGATCTACCCGACACTCCTGGTCTGCGTCGGTGGTGGCGTGTTGGGTGTGCTCTTTGGATTCTTTGTTCCCAAGTTCCGAAAAGAGTTTCAGAACATGGGAGACAATTTGCCGACCGTGACCAAGCTTGTGTTTTTCGTCAGCGATCTGGTCACCAAGTACGGATTGATCACCCTGGGTGTGGTCGGCGTGACCGCGTTCGTCCTGTACCGCGTTTTTCGCCAGCCTCACATGCAGCGACGCCTCGCCGAATGGCGTCACAGAACCCCCGTCGTCGGCAAACTCTCTACCAGCATCGGCGTGGCACGATTCTGCCGCCTGCTGGGGACGATGCTTTCCAGTGGTGTGCCCATGCTGTCGGCTCTGGCCATCGCCAAAGACGCTGCGGAAAACTTGCTCCTCGAAGAAGCCATCGACAAAGCCACCGAATCTGTGAAAGCCGGCCAGCCCCTCTCAGGCCCCTTGGGTGAGAGTGGCCTGATCGACGACGATGTGGTGGAAATGATCACCGTCGCCGAGCAGGCAAACAACCTGGATGATGTGCTGGTCAATATCGCCGACACCATCGAACAGCGCGTGGATCGCCAGTTGTCCGCGGCAGTGCGACTCATCGAGCCCCTGGCAATTCTCGCCCTCGCCGTGGCCGTGGTCATCGTCGCTTTGGCCCTGATTCTGCCCATGATGCAGATGGGTGCCAAGACCCGGTAAGCAAACCAGAAAGGCAGTCCCGGTGAGGTGCGGGCAAAGCAGCGATTCACCCGATACCCTTTGGCATGAAGTGGCACGGGGACAGTGTGGTGTGGAGCATGCAGCCGCGTAGCACAGGCGTGTGGCGGGTGATGATGACATTGCTCGTGGTGGTGGCGGGAATGCTCTTTGCCAGCCACAGCCATGCCCAGAACGAAGCTCCCGCGAGCGTCCCCCCGCCCGCCAAAGTGAGTGCCGCCGGTCAAAGTGCCAAGAACATTGCTGTCATCGTCATCGATGATTCCATCACACGCACCACGGCGTTTTCCGTCAAGCGTCGCTTGGACGAGGCCCAACGCGATGGCGCAGACCTGATTGTGCTCTCACTGGATACTCCGGGAGGCGAGGTGGGCGCAGTGCTGGATATCTGCACTGCGCTGAAACGATCCCCGATTCCCACCGTCGCCTGGGTGCGCAATCAGGCATTGTCGGGCGGAGCACTATTGGCATTAGCGTGCAATCGCATCATCTGTGCTGATCCGGTCACAGTGGGAGACGCCAAGCCCATCGCGATGGCGTTGGGCATGGCCGGGAGCATTCCCAAAGACATGCTGATGAAGATCCTCCCACCACTGATCGGCGAAGTGGTCGATTCGGCACAGCGGCGCAACCGCGCTGAGAAGCGCTACGTCTACGACGAACTGCTGGTGCAGGGAATCATTGTTTCCGATGCCGCGCTGTGGCAGGTGGAGGATGTGAAGACCGGGGCCAGATACTGCATCACCGAGGCCGAAGCCCGCGAACTTTTTCCCGATGCCTCTCTGGAAGGCGCCCCCATGCTCGCGGGGGCTGGATCAGTGGCCAAGCAAAGTGGCGCAACCACCACAATGGAAAAGGCTGACCCAGCGCCTCCCACCGGCGCGATTGGCGAATCCACAATGACCGCCGCGTCCCCCACTGCCCAACAAGCCACTGAGCAGGCACTGAACGCACTCTCAGGTCCATCACTGCGTCCGGTCTTCACCGCCGCAGAGCGCGGCACGTATCGACTGGTGGGTAAAGTCTCGGCAGGCACCGGCCCGTTGGTCTTCAATGCCGGCCAGATGGCTCAATTCGGCTTTGCAGATAATGTCGCCAGCGACGGCACGCTGATGCCGGTGACCACCGATGCGGAGTTGAAGCAGTACTTCGGCGCCCTCACCGTGCGCGAATATCGCGAGACGGCGGGAGAACAGATTTTCGGCACCGCCGCGGTCTTTCTCTCTTCGCCGATCGTGCGGGGCATCCTGATTGTCGGCTTCCTGGTGTGCCTGTTCATTGAATTCACGCACCCGGGCGCGACCGTGCCCGCAACTCTTGCACTGCTCTTTCTTGGACTTCTGGTCGCCCCCCCACTCCTGATGGGACTCGCCGCGTGGTGGACCGTCGCCATGATCGTGATCGGCATCGGCCTGATCCTGGTTGAAGTGCTTTTCCTCCCCGGGTTGGCCATCCCCGGAGTCATCGGCTTCATCATGGTGTTTGTCGGGCTCGTGGGAACCATCGCCGGAATTGGTTCTCCATTCCCCGGCGCGGCAGGCGCGATGACCAGCAGCCGCGACGTCTCGATCGCCCTGCTCACGGTGGTACTGAGCTTGGGCACCGCCTTCATCGTGATGTTCTTCATGGGGCGGAATCTCTACAAACTGCCGGTCTTCAAACGCGTCATACTCACCGGCAACGTGGAACTCCCCGAAGCCGATCAGGCCTTGGGAGATATCGCTCCCCTGCGGCTCGGAGACGATACCGATGCGCTCAGCGTGGGCATGCCGGGCATGTGCATCGCACCTCTCCGCCCAACCGGATCAGTGCAGTTTGGCGAAATGGTGCGCGAAGCCACCGCTGACCTGGGCTTCATCGACACCGGCGCGCCAGTGGAAATCGTCTCTCTCAAGGGTGATCGCATCGTGGTGAAAGCCACAGGACCGAGCCCCGCGCGGGCTGAGATTCGCGAGGAGCCGCTCTAATGGATCCCTTTCTTCTTTGGGGCTTGGCCTTGCTCGGCGTCGCGGCGATTCTGCTCGCGGCCGAAGTCTTCATCCCCTCTGCCGGCATCATCGCCGGACTCTCCGGTATCTCAGCCATTGGCGGCATCGTCTGCCTCTTTCGCTATGACACCACTTGGGGCATCATCGGCATCCTCCTCTGCATTATATTGGGTCCGGTGATTTTCTTTGTCGGGTTGAATGTGTGGAAAAACACAGAGTTTGGAAGGCGGGCTATCGGCGCACCCAGCGAAGAGGAAGTCGCGCAAAGCGCGCTAGAGGAACAGGCGACGCGAAAACAACTGGAATCTCTGATCGGTGCCAACGGCGTCGCCCTCACCGACCTGCGCCCGGTGGGCGTAGTCATGGTCGGTGGAGATCGCCGGGATGCGCTGGCAGAAACCTCTTTCATCGCCGCCGGAACGCGGATCAAGGTCACGGTCGTCGAGTCGCATCAGCTCAAGGTGCGCCCCCTCAACGCTGGCTGGGGCAAAAACGCTGCCGCAGGATTGGGCCACTCACATGTCGATCCCGGTCAGAATGGCGGCGACAAAAACTGGAACGGTGATGGTGGTGGCGGAAACGGAGGCGGTGGCGGCGGAGGCGGGGGCGGGGGTGGCGATTGAGCGACACGCCCGATCTTTTGGTCGATCTGGTGCGCGTACCCAATGGCTTTGAAGCCGAGACGATTGCCGAGTCGTTGCTGGCTCGCGGCATTCACGCTCGGGCCTTTACCGCCGTGGGCGACACCATGCAATGGGAAGCGGGAATCAAGCCATCCTGCCTGGTGCAGGTGCCGCGAAGCCAGTTGCGGGCAGCGCAGATCGCGCTGGCATCGATCAAATCGGATTCGATCGATATCGATTGGGATGAAATGTTCGGGCCGGAAGGAGATATCAGCGCAAGCCCTGCCGCACCCCGCAAACAGTCAATGGTGAAGGTGATCGGGCTTAGCATGCTGATCGGAGTTGGGTTCATCTTCGTGCTGGGAATCGCTATCGCCATTATCGCGATTGCGCGACACGCGATTTTGGAACCGCGCTGAAGGCGCGACATAGCACAGAAAACGCAGGCTACGCTGGGATCATGGCATTTGACCCTGACGCAGCGGCACAACCCGGTTCTGGCATCTTCGGGCTTCCTTTCACACGTGCTGACGCCAGCATCGTGCTGGTGCCGGTGCCCTTTGATGCCACCACTTCGTATGGTGGCGGGACCAGCGCGGGACCTCAGGTCATCTTTGACGCCTCCATGCAGGTCGATCTCCTCGATCACCAATTCGGGCAGGTGTATGAGTGTGGCATCTTCATGGAGAAGATTCCTGCGAAAATCAAGGCCCTCTCCAAGAAGGCGCGGGCACTCGCCAAGCCCATCATTGAAAATGGTGGCGCGACCAGAAAAGATGCCAAAGCGGTCAAGACCGTGAACGCAGCGTGCGAGCACGTCGAAGCACACACGCACGCGATGGCTTCCGCAATTCTGAAAGAAGGGAAGATCCCGGCCTTGGTTGGTGGAGATCACTCCACGCCACTGGGCTTCATTCGTGCCTGTGCCGAGCACGCGGCTCGCTTACCTGCCAAAGGACGCGACGCCGGAGGGCTGGGAATCCTGCAAGTGGATGCCCACATGGATTTTCGCGATGCGTTTGAAGGATTTGCCTATTCGCACGCTTCGATCATGCACAACGTGCTGACCCGTCTGCCGCAGGTGACCAAACTCGTCCAGGTGGGCATTCGTGACTATGGAGAGAGCGAAAGAGATTTCGGCATCAGCCAGAAGAAACGCGTTGAAACATACTTTGAGTTTGACCTGGCGATGAAGCTGGATGACGGAGCCAAGTGGAAGAAACTCTGCGCGCAGATGATCGCCAACCTACCTGCGAACGTGTACGTGTCATTCGATATCGACGGCCTTGATCCATCGCTTTGTCCGCATACCGGCACACCGATGGTCGGCGGGCTGAGCTTTAACCAGGCCAGTGTGCTACTCGAAACTCTTGCTCGCTCGGGTCGGCGCATCATCGGCTTTGACCTCAATGAAGTCTCGCCGGGAATCAAACCCATCTCCACCGAGCCGGATTGGGATGCCAACGTCGGGGCCCGCATTCTCTACAAACTCTGCGGCATGGCGGCACTCGCAAATGGCCTGATCAAGCCATAACCATTTACTGAATAAAGAGTTAGAATTAACACGCCAGTGACACCAACACTACCCGATGACGAGTGCCCCTTCTACGCTTGACGCTCATCAGCAACCCACACGTTCCTCAACGTGGCACCACTCGGAGCGTCACACATGTCCACTGTCACTCATCTTCCCGCGTCTTCAAATCAGGCCTTGGGCATTGCGCAGTTCGCCATCGACTTCATGAGCGATGAACCCGGCAAGCGGGGCGAGCCCGATGCCAGCGTGCTGGATCGCGTCAATCTCTTTTTCACCGATGCCTGCATTTGTGGCGTCTCTGCCATCGCCATGGGCACCAATGCCCCGGTACTGCTCCGCAACGAAGCTCTTCAATACGCCACGCCCAATCGTGGTTACGGCACGCTTGGCGGCGTCCCCTGGGCACCTCACGCCGTGCGCACGGGCGTACCGGTCTTTGGCTCTAACATTGATGTGCAGGTCGAGAAAGCGATCGTGGCGAATTGTGCCGCAGTAAGAGAATGGGACTCGAACGGAACGAATTTCGGCTACAACCCATCGCGCAGTCAGACCGCCGGAGAGTTTGGCCATAACGACTTCTACGCCGTTCCGCTTGCCGCAGCGCAGCTGCGTGGCAAGGACGGCGCATTCGCCCTCAAGGGCATGCTGCTCCTGGATGAGATTCGCGGCCGCCTCGCTGAGGCCTTCTCGCTCAAGTCATACAAAGTCGATCACGTCGTACACGGAGCGATCGGCTCTGCCGCGACGTTCGGCGCGATGATGGGGGCAACGGCTGAGCAGATCGAATCCGCGATCGGCATGGTGGTGGCCCACTACATCCCGTTCCGCGCCATTCGCGCGGGCAAGCAGTTGTCGGATTCCAAGGGTGCATCCGCAGCCATCAGCACAGAAGCCGCGATCCTCTCCGTCAAGCGCAGCATGGCCGGGTTCCTCGGCCCGCGCGATATCTTCCGCAATCCTGAAGCTATTTTCCGCATCTTCGAAGGCCCCGGCCAGATGTTCCAGAAGGTCGGCAGCAGCAAGGCCAACACGCAAAAGGCCGACGCATCCCCCTTTGACCTCTTCCTCAGCCGCGCTGGCAGCGATTTCTCCGTCATGGGCATGCACTTCAAGCTCGGCCTGTACGAGCATCAATCCGCCGGTGCACTGCAAGGGTTGATCAACATCGTCAATGCGCATCCGCACTTGCTCGATGATCAGACCGGCGATGCCATTCGCAGCATCATGGTCCGCGCGTACGAACCCGCCTTCGGCATCATCGGCGACCCCGCCAAGCGCGACCCCAAAACCCGCCAATCCGCCGACCACTCCATGCTCTACCTCGTCTGCACCATGCTCCGCAAGGCCCTCGAAGCCCGCGTCGTCAGCAAAAAGCCCTTGGGTTGGAAAGAGCTCATCCTCACTCCCCACGACTTTGACCCCACTGCCCTCAAGCACCCCGTCACCCGACAGCTCATGGAAAAGATGACCTTCGAGCATGGTGGCAGTGAGTACGACGCCAAGTACCCCGACGGCATCCCCACCTCCATCGTCTTCACCGATGAACAAGGTCAGGTCTTTGACTCCGGCCTGGTCATGTACCCCGGCGGTCACGCCCGCAACGCCATGGGCCCCGACAAGGTGAATCTGCAGGACATTCTCGACAACAAATTCCGCGTGCTGGGTTCGCTCGCTTTCGCCGATCCCAAGCCCGTCATCAAGCGTCTCTCCAATCTCGGCAAGTGTTCCTCTCGCGAAATCAGCACCCTGCTGGATTTCCCCCTCACGGTCCAGGGCAAGTTTGACTGAGCAAAGCTTTGACGACAAAGGAACATCATGCGGCTGCACCTGGTGCAACTGGATATCCGGTGGGAAGATGCCGAGGCCAACTGCCGCCGCGTCGCCGAATTGCTGGATGCCGCACATCCTGATCCCGGTGATCTGGTCATCCTGCCAGAGATGTTCGACACCGGATTCTCCTTCAACACCGCCGCCACCGTCGATCAGGGTCGCACCCTTGCCTTTCTCATGCTTCAGGCCACATCGCGGCAGGTGTACATGCACGGCCATCGCACCGCATCCGCTTCTGGCAACAGCACCGAAGCCGCCGCGCGCAATCGCGCCACCGCCATCAGCCCCGATGGCACAATTCTGGCCGAATACGACAAGATCCACCTCTTCTCCATCGGTGGCGAATCCCAACGCCTCAGCAGTGGCACCCACACAACCACGTACCAGATTGCCGATGCCGGCGCAACATTCAACGTCTTCCCCGCCATCTGCTACGACCTGCGCTTCCCCGAGCTTTTCCGCGGTCCCCGCATCGGCACACTCGATCTCATCGCTATCGGCGCGTGCTGGCCCGCCAAACGCGCGGCACACTTCCGCGCCCTCTCCATCGCCCGCGCCATCGAAAATCAATCCTTCATGGCCTTCTGCAATCGCACCGGCAATGACCCCGCCCCCACCAACACAACCTATTCCGGCGGCTCCCTCGTTATTGACCCCTTGGGCAATGTTCTCGCCGAGGCCGATGAGCGTGAGCAGGTGCTCAGCGTGAGTATCGATCTGACCGCCGCCCGCAACTGGCGTGAACAGTTCCCGGCCTGGCGCGATGCCAAGCACTGATCCCGTCACTCCGACGCCATCGCTCTAGGACTCATATCGTCCCCCATGCTTGAGCGCATGACCACAGCACTCGCCGCGGCACGCACTGCCCTCGATCAGACCCTGGCCAATCAGCCGCTGATGGCCGATGCCGCCAAAGCCGCATCGCTCCTTTCGCAGACCATCAACACCGGCGGCAAGATCCTCATCTGTGGCAATGGCGGCTCATCCTGCGATGCCGCGCATTTCGCCGAAGAACTCACCGGCCGCTTCCGCGCCGACCGCCGCCCCCTCGCAGCCATCGCCTGCACGGATGTCGGGCACATCACCTGCACCGCCAACGACTACGGGTTTGATCACATCTTTTCCCGCTGGGTGGAGGCACTCGGCAAGCGTGGCGACACACTGATCATCCTCAGCACCAGTGGCAACTCCGCCAACTGCCTGCGCGCCCTCGAAGCCGCCGACGAACTGGGTATGAACACCATCGCCATGCTCGGCAAGGGTGGTGGCAAGATGCTCAAGCGCGCCACCATTCAAATCGTTGTCCCCGGTGAGACCAGCGACCGCATTCAGGAATTGCACATGCTCCTCTTGCACACCTTTGTTGAGTGCATCGAAGCGGGCTTGACCACTCCTCACGCCAATTCCTGATAATCAAATAACACGCAGCTACATCTATACAACTCTTCGCCCGTGAAACGTGCTCGCATTGGTTGATACCAATTCCCAGTGCCTTCCGGGTGTGTTCACCCGCGAGACGAATCAAACCACATCACCGCTTCGCACCTCTGCGCCCGTGAAACGGGCGCACGTTGGTTGCCAGGGGTCAGCGCGTCCCGAAGGGACTGCGCCACCCTTGGAAAGCGACTACACCCACCCACACCACGCCCCCGCCCACTCTGCCTCAGTAAAAATGCCGCGAGAGCGCAGCGACGCGGCTGAAGGTATCTGAATCTGACGCTGCACGATACTCCCACTATCAATCTTCGTTGATGTCCTTCAATAACCCACTATTTTCCAATCAAATCACCAAAACACCACACCCAACTCCTCACCACACCACCGGCTCTACCACCTTCCCCTCCTCCGTCACCACCGGCGTCCCCGTTCGCGCGGTTAAGTCGCGAAATGCCTGCTGCAACCGCAACGTCACCGGCCCTGCTACACCTCCACCAATCTGCCGCCCATCCACCTTGAACACTGGTGTCAATTCCCCCATCGTGCCGGTGCAGAACATCTCATCCGCGCGATACACCTCGGTCAGCGACACATCGCGCACCTCAAATGGGATCGACGCCGCCTGCATCAGCCCCAGCACCGCCGCACGCGTAATCCCTTCCGGGCACGCCGCGCACGTCGGCGTCAACACCCTTCCCTGATGCACAATGAACACATGCGTCGCATTCGTCTCGGCCACAAACCCCCGCTGATCCAGCATCAGCGCATCATCCGCCCCCGCCTGATTGGCCTGAATCTTGGCCAGAATCGACTGAATCAGGTTGCAGTGATGGATCTTGGGGTCCAGCGTGTCCGCGCTGAATCGCCGGATCGCGCTCGTCACAACTGAAATACCCCCGCTCCCATACACCGGCGCCTTGTGTTCAGCAAGCACAATCAGCGTCGGCCCACTTGTGTTCAAACGCGGGTCCATGCCACTGGTGATCTTCACACCCCTCGTCAACGTCAGCCGCGCATGCACATGGTCAAACATGCGGTTGGCGGCAAATGTCCTCGCCACCTCTCGCGCAATCTCCTCATGGCTGGGAATCTGCACAAACGCCAGCGCCTGTGCCGAACTCCGCAGCCGGTCCAGATGTTCCTTGAAGCGAAACACCCGCCCCTGATACAGCCGCAATCCCTCCCACACCGCATCTCCCCCTTGCACAGCGCTGTCAAAGGGACTGACTCCCGCCTCATCGCGATGCATCAACTTCCCGTTGATATTCACCACGATGTCCTTATTGGCCGGATTGAACTTCTGCAGCACGCTCTATCTCCTTGCCATCAAACGCCACTTCGCCAACTTCTCATATAGCGGACGGCACTCCTCCAGCAATCCCCGATACCTCTCCGGCACTGGCTCACTCGACTGCACATCCGCATCAAACCCCGTGCTCTTCTCCACCGTCGCATACCAATACTTCGCCCAAATGCCATCTGATGACCGCTTGCCCGCGGGCCAGCGCAGCATCCGCTCCGTAAAAGGCACGCCAAACGCTACGCACAGCGATTCCAACGTCCCCTGAGGATCGGCAAGCACATCCGCCGCGTCGATCACCGGCATCAGCGCTCCCCGCTCATCACACATGCGCTGAAAGATCTCCACCTGCTGAGGCAACCCGGTATCCCGCAGCGTCGCATTGGGCATCACTTTCACCAATGACGTCACCACCCGCGCAGGATCGCGAATCAGAAACCCGTGCCGCATCGCGCTCATCCAGCCATGATCGCAAATCTCATCCAGCAGGTGGTGGGCCATGTGCTTCTGGTACCAGATCGTGTGCCCTTCAGGAATATCGCCACTCAATTGCCCCACCACACTCCGCCAATCCGTGTCACACGTTGCCAGAATCTCCTCACGCCCCGGATGATCCACATCCTGCCGCACTTTCAGATAGTGCGCATACAACGGCTCATCACTCACCGCGGCATCACCCCGATTCTCCCAACTCCGCATCATCGCCGTCGAAATATTCCGCGGCCCAGACCACATGGCGATGCGAACGGGTTGTATCGGAACCGGGTCCATGTCACCAATGTACCCGCTCGGCAGTACGCCTGCCCCGTGCGACCTGCCCCGTACGACCGGCCCCGCACCACATCCCCCACACACCCTCTGGACCGGCAACCCCGACGTCCGATACCCCTGCATTCACCACCCCCCGCAAACCACCATCCGTCATCACCCGATGAATCCCGCGATGAACGCGGTCCTGAAATCCGGTCCACTCCTCGTCCTTGGTGCGCTCTCACTGACCGCGCTCACACCTTTTGCCGCGCATCTCACCGTCTCTGCCTTCCTCTACCAATCGCGCACAAGCGGCTGGGATTCCACCACCGCCACCTACGTCGTTCCAGTCCCCGGTCAACCCCGCAAAGTCGCCACATCCGCCCTTCCCGCCCTTCCTCCTCCTGGCTCACGCCTCAAACCTGTCGCTCCCATCATCAAGAGTGCAGGCAACGAACCCACCACCCCGTACTACACCTTCACCATCGACGACCAGACCTACATCGGCCAACGCTTCGACGCCTCACACCCCACACTCACTTCTTCCGATCTCACTTTCACCCACGCCCGCCAGAGTGAAACCCCCATCGTCGTGTATTACGACCATCTGAATCCCAACCAAGCCGTCATCCGCGCCGGTGCCAGGTTCAGCGAACTCTGGCCCGCGCTCGTCTCTTGCTTTGTCCTCCCCTTCCTCACCATCCTCTCCTGGCAACAGATCTGGATTCTCAAACGCTGCGAAGGTGGCCCCATGGCCGGGCTCCCCCGCTTCCGCCTGCGCTCATCAACGCTGGACTCCTACTACCAACGCGCTGCCGCCTGATCGACATCCCGTACACTCTCTCCATCACCACTCCAACCGACCAACCCACTTCTCCTGTCCCCGCCCCGCCGCGCCGGTCACTCTTTCGCTTCACCGCCGAATGGGCCATCACTTCCATCGCTGGCATGGCGGCATTCCTTTTCCCGGTACTCATCATTCCTCCCACGCGAATCTATCCCGCCCCACTCTTCCCCCTCCTCCGCGCTTCACTCGAAGACCCGCGCCGCTCCTCTTTCGTCGCCATCTTCATTGTCGGCCTCCTTGCAGGGTTCCTCACCCGCCTGCCTATCAAGGTCATCGGCCTCGCCGCCATGACCCTCTTCCCAATCGCCGCCTTTGCCGACATCGCCAAAGACGGCACCAGCCACAACCTCATCCCCTTCGAGATCGTCGTCTATCTGCTGCACTCCATCGTTCCCCTTCTCGGGGGTTTGACGGGTCGATCTCTGCGTCAGTTGATGGCATTGGGCAAGTGACCGCCTTTCGACGTGCCCCTGCCACTCGCGTACCCTTCCCCCATGGCCTACTACACCAAACTCGGGCTCATTCCCCGCAAGCGTCACGTCCAATTCCGCCGCCCCGATGGCGCCCTCTACTCCGAAGAACTCTTCGGCACCGAAGGGTTCTCCGGACCCTCTTCCACCATGTACCACATCCATCCGCCCACCCAGGTGAGTGGCTGGAAAACCCTCTACTCCACCAGGCAGACGTACCTCGAACAAGACGTCATGCGCATGCGGCACGTCAAGTCCGCACCCCTCAAGCCCAAGGGCGACAGTGTCACCGGCCGCGTCGTCCTCTTTGGCAACAGTGATTGCGAAATGGCCGTCTGCAACCCTGCCGAGCAGATGCCCTACCACTTCAAGAATGGTCAGGGCGACGAGTGTTTCTTCATTCACTTCGGCTCCGGCACCGTCTACACCATGATGGGCACGCTGAAGTTTGGCCCCAAAGACTACATCGTCATCCCCAAAGGCGTCATCTACCGCTTCGAATGGAACAAGCGCGTTGCAAATTCTGACGGCACGTTCGCCGATCGGGGCCCATCCGCCGCCGACATGCCATTGGGAAAATTCCTCCTCATCGAAACCACCAACGGCAGTCACATCGGTCCACCGCCACGCTATGTGAGCAAGGCCACCGGCCAGTTCCTCGAACATGCGCCATACTGCGAGCGCGACTTGAAGCTGCCTGAACTCCCCCTCACCTTTGATGAGCGTGGTGATTTCGAAGTCCGCATCAAGGCCCGCGATTGCGTGCACTCCTACATCTACCACTATCACCCCCTCGATATCGTCGGCTGGGATGGTTGCTACTACCCCTACATCTTCAACATCGATGACTTCGCGCCGATCACCGGCAAGCTGCACATGCCACCACCGATTCACCAGACCTTCGAAGCCCACAACTTCGTCATCTGCTCCTTCTGCCCGCGCATGCTGGATTACCACCCTCAGGCGATCAAGGTCCCCTACAACCACTCCAACCTCGACAGCGACGAAGTTCTCTACTACGTCGAAGGCAATTTCGGCAGCCGCAAAGGAATCGAAGTGGGCTCACTCACTTCGCACCCCCAGGGCATTCCGCACGGCCCGCACCCGGGCACCATCGAAGCCACCCTCACTGCCACCCACACCGCCGAACTCGCCGTCATGTGCGACACCTTCCGCCCTCTTCACCCCACTCAGGCGGCACTCGATTTGGATGATCACAAGTATCCAGCAAGCTGGCAGGGTGAACACTTTCCAGGACTCGCCAGTGGCAAGGTGCACCTCAACGGTGCCACCGTGCCCCCGGTTTCCGCGGCAAACTTCCCCAACGAAGTGCACCCCGTCGATGTCATCCGCGCCGATGTGGCCCAGACCATCCTCCCCGCACCCGGTCGCAACGGAGCGAGTGGTTCACACGCCGCGGCGGCCCCGACGGGGACCGCGAATGTGTGGGCACCGTAAGGTTTCATCGCGATGCGATTTTCCAAGAAACAGCCCGTCTGGCGCGCGGATTGGTGTCCGATCTGCAGGACGTACAAAGACACGAGATTCACTCGTTTAGATACGAACCCCAATACTCGCTACTTCAGCGCTGCTTTGGCTGTGATTGCTGGACTCCCCTTGACCCCAATGATGTGATCAGGCCCGCGACTGATTCCAACATGCCGCTTCGCGATCTTATTGAGCAGACCAATCCACATTTGCCAGCCAATGTGCTTTCACACATACAGCGAGTTCGAACAGCCCGCTCACAATCCGCTGATCCGACACTTCGCGCAGGCCTCATGCGTATCCCTATGCAGGCGGCTCATCTTGATTCGAGTGGGCCGAGTCCTTTCTTTGCGAAATCTCAACTTGGCTTTTTTGACATTTTGAAAGTCATTGGTGTGACCGCCGGTGCAACGGCCATCTACTTGGCAATCGTTTACTTGTCAGCGGTCATCGCTGAAGAACTCGACAAGGTAAAGCTCCTGGGCTACATCCCTTGCATGATTTTTGTTCTAGGTCCGACAGGATTCTTGATCGCCGGTTGGCGCTACAAAGTGAGCCGCACTCGTACAAGAACCACTGCCCTCATTGCACGCGGCTTCAGACCCTTTCAGCCAACTCTGCCAGAAGTGGAAGAGCAGATCGCTTGGGCAACTCTGACAAGACTCCCCATGGCCAAGAGACTCAACGCCGAGGCCATTCACCAATGCTGCCAAGCTATGCCGGATAAATCGTTGCACAATGCGAACGAACTGAAGTTTGATGATTGGGGGAGGCAGATCATTCTCGACCACCAAATTCAAGAGATATTCGACATGGCAATCGAAAGCGAACGAAGTGCTTCCTCGCCTGCAGACGACTCGCAAAGTGACACCAAGTGAGTTTTCCGCGCGATGAGGTCAATTGACCTCATCGCGAATCAGCCAAGTCGCAGGCAATTGCCTTCCGTTATACTCCCGGCGTGACGACCCTCACTCGCGCACTCTCCATTCTCACGCTATTCATCAGTCTCACCGTGCTGTTGGTCGGCTGCACGCCACACCAGAAGTCAGCCGGTGTCTACTTCCCCACTGCCACCACTTGGGAACGCCGCGATCCTGTCTCTCAGGGCTTTGATCCCGCCCTCCTCGCCAGCGCAGTCGCCTGGGCCCAAACTCAAGAAACCGACTGGCCCAAAGATTTCTCCACCCAAGAGAAGATCTTCGGCCGCCGCCTCGGCCCCATCCCCACCACCCGCGCCTCCACCAACGGCCTCATCATCCGCCACGGCTACATCGTCGCCGAGTTTGGCGACACCGCCGCTGCAGACCCCACCTACAGCGTTGCCAAAAGCTACCTCGCCACCATCGCCGGACTCACCCTCGATCGCGGCATGATCCCCTTCCTCGATCAACCCTGTGCCGCGCTCATCCATGATGGTGGCTACGACTCGCCGCACAACTCGGCCATCACTTGGCGGCACCACCTCACCCAGACCAGCGAATGGCAAGGCGAACTTTTCGGCAAAGACCATCGCTTCATCGGTGAGCGCGAGTATGGCTCGGGGGCGATGACGCCGCGCGAGATCAGGCAACCCGGCACCTACTACGAATACAACGATGTCCGCATCAACCGCCTCTCCCTCTCGCTGCTGCGCCTCTGGAAACGCCCGCTCCCACAAGTGCTGAAGTCTGAAATCATGGACCCCATCGGCGCATCATCCACCTGGCGCTGGATTCCCTATGACAACGCCATGGTCGACATCGATGGCACATCCATGCCCAGCGTCAGTGGCGGCACACGCTGGGGAGGCGGACTGTGGATCTCCGCGCAAGACCACGCCCGCTTCGGCCTTCTCATGCTCCGCCAAGGCAATTGGAATGGCAACCAGATTCTCTCGACAAACTGGGTCGCGCAGGCCACCACTCCCAACACCTCACCCACCTGCCCCGGCGCACGCCCGGATTACAACATGCTCTGGTGGTTGAACACCACAAGCCGCTGGCCCGCGGCACCAAAGTCCAGTTACTCCGCACAAGGCGCGGGCGACAACACCATCTGGGTCGATCCCGAACACGATCTGGTTATCGTCTGGCGCTGGCACAAAGGTGGCAACACCAAGGCAGAGTTCTATAAGAGGGTTCTCGCCGCGCTCACACCTGCGCCGGATAATCACACTCCTCAGGTAGACATTCGTAAGTAAGCTGAATCGCGCCGCGCACTCCCGAGTGTCATTCCGCACGGCCGACGCAAACGCTGGACACGGATTTGCAATTCTTCGCCTGTGAAACAGGCGCGCGTTGGTAGCCAGAGGTGAAACCTCTGGAGAAATATCCCTGACAACGCTTTCCGGCTTCTTTCCTCCCACCCATGAACATGGGTGGACGATGGCAACTCTGGTCACCAGTGCTGATGTGCTTTCCGGATGAGAAAGAGGATTGGTACAGAGAAGAAACCTCATGGCGCACCAAAGCCCCTTTGTCTTTTCTGATGCCTGATGCCTAATGCCCTGTGCCTTGCCTTTCTTTAATCATCACCGTGATCTCATCCAATCGCGCGACAATCCGGTTCAACGCCATCAAGACTTGGTCATCACTGCTCGCCGGCGGCGAGGTGCCGCGTGCCTGCGCCCTCAAGTGCTCGCGAGCTTCCAGAATCCGATTGCGAAACTCATGCGCATCGATGATGCCGGTCAGTTGCATGTCGTGGGCCTGCCCCGCGCTGTGCCCAGCAGTCTCAAACTTCAACGTCGCCAGATGAAACTTCTTGAGGATCGGCCCCTCGATAAACGTCACATCCTGAATGTTCTCCAGAGGAATCGTCTTCTCCACCTGAAACAGAATCCCCTTGCGGAAGCGCAGGGTCTTGTCGCTCAATTCGCACAGTAGTTTGTGAAAGTAGTGCCCGGCCCACCACTGCCCTACACCACAGAACCAGACGATCGCAAGCGGTATGCCGATGATGGTGCAGCACATCGTCAATCCGATCGTCACGACCAGATACGGTCGATACAGCGGGTTGAGTTTGGCAGTGATGGGAAGTGAGTTCGACGCGGCGGGGAGTGCAGCCATAGAGAAGTGATGGTATCGGTGTGGATAGAAGTGCCATCGGACTGCCCCAGCGGATACGCCCGTGCGCGTTGCACCTCTCGCTGACCGGCGAAACCTGCGGTGAGTGTCACTCCACCAGATCAATGCGATCCGCCAATCAACTTCCAACACCATGTGCGAACAAGAAAAGCGAGGCGTGATGCCTCGCCTTTCGCATGTCTCATGATGATGGTTCTTCATCAGCAGCCGATGCTGAATTCCTGTACAAAGTCCAGGTAATCGAACAAGTCAACAACACCATCGTTGTTGAAATCCGCCGGGCCGGCGGGGCCCGGGAACGTGAGCGTGGCGGGGGCGCTGCCAAGGGGAAGATCGTTGCACGAGCCGGTCACGATGCACACGTACGAGCCGGCATCGCTGGGCTGCAGGTTGGAGAGGTGCAGGATCGGTGTCGCCGCCGTCGGGTTGGCGACGATGTCCAGCGGCACGCCGTCCTTCTGCCAGCGGAAGGTGACCGCGCCCAGCGCCGAAGCACTGAGGTCGAAGACCGCCGTGCCCCCGACGACCGTGAGCATCGGGGCGGGTTGCCTCGCGAACGCCGGCAGCGTGCCGGGAACGGCGTACGCCACGAGGTTCTGGGAGTTGGCCTGTGCGAGTGTGCCACCGACCCAGACCAGCCCGCTCGGGAGCACCAGGATCGCCCGCACCTCACCATTGACTCCGCCCGCGAACGACGCGGAGGAGCCCAGCGGCGCCGGATCGGGGCGATAGCGTTCGAGAAGCTGGGTCTGCCGACCACCCACCAGCACCGACCCGTCCGGGAGGGTTGCCAGCGCGAGGGTACCGAAGACGTCTTCTGCGGAGAATCGCGTCCACGTCTGCGTCGCCGAGTTGAACCGGAAAAGACCCCAGTCCGAGCCGTGCAGCAAGTCGCCGCCGGGCAGTTCCATCAAGGCGTACACCAGATCGAGAACCCCACCGCCCACCGCCGACCACGCGCCGGTCGAAGGTCGGTAGCGGGCGATGTTCCCGGCGGGCACGCCGCCCGCCGTCGTGAAACGTCCGCCAACGAGAACATCGCCGCTCGCGGTAAGGGCCAATGACGCCACCGTCGGCACGGATCCCCCCGTGATACCACCAACGCTCTGCCACGTGTTGGTCGCCGGGCGGTAGATCGCGATGTTCTGCGCGGCCACACCGGGCCCGACCGACGTGAACGTCCCGCCCACCACCACATCGCCGCTTGGCAGCGTCAGCAGAGCCGCGACACTCGTACCGCTCACACCGCCCGCCATCGTCGACCAAGCCCCCGTCGCATCGATGTAGCGGGCGATCCGGCCAACCCCGGCCGCCCCCGCGGTGCTGAAGTCGCCGCGGACGATGACATCGCCGCCGACTTCGCTCAGCCGCGACCGACCACGTTGACAGCAGACTGATCAGTTCATCCGTCGCGACATCGATCAGACGACTCCAGCGCCGAACCCATCGTTTCTTGCTTCACAACACACGATTCCCAGCTTTCCCCCTCCCCCCATACCATCCCCCCGTCTGACGCGCAACCCCATACCCCGCCCCGAAAAGGGCTGAGATGGATACGGAGAATCGCATGTCCACAAAGATGGTTCTGTCCGCACTCTTGATGTCGGCCACAGCGCTGGCCTCAGGCCCCGCCACCATGCCGCAAACAGAAAAACGTCCCGTCAAAGAGACCATTCACGGTGTCGAGATCATCGACAACTACCGCTGGCTCGAGGGGGACAACTCCGATCCCAAGCAAATGGGAAAGGTCAATGACGAGGTCGGCAAGTGGACCGACGCCCAGAACGCCTACACCCGCTCCATCCTCGACAACCTCCCCGGCCGCGCGGAACTCGAATCCAAGATGCGCCCCCTGATGGAGATCGGTTCGGTCTCCTCGCCCACGATGCGCGGCAACAAGTACTTCTACTCCCGCCGCGAAGGCACCCAGTCGCAATCCATTCTCTATGTGCGCGAAGGGTACAAAGGCGCAGACAAGCTCCTCATCGATCCCACCAAGATCGCTGCCGACGGCCTGACCACCCTCTCGGGTTCTTGGCCCAGCCATGATGGCAAGCTGCTGGCCTACGGAACGTACCGTAGCGGTGACGAAAATACCACCGTCTACATCATGGATGTCGACACCGGCAAGATGCTCCCCGATGTCGTCCCCGGCAAGGTCCAAAGCGTCGAGTGGATGCCCGATGCCAGTGGATTCTTCTATCGCAACCTCTCTGATGTGAAGAACCCCTACTCCGGCCAGATCATGTTCCACAAGTTGGGAACATCGGTCTCTGAAGACAAGCTCCTCTTCCGTCAATACACCCCCGAAGAGAACAAGAAGCTCGCTACCACCTGGGGCCCCAGTGGCAACGTCGACAAAGACTGCAAGTGGATGGTCCTCACCTATTGGACCGGCACCAGCAGCAACGACATCTGGATCGTCAATCTCGATCACTGGCGCAAGACCGGTGAATTCAAGAAGGTCGAGATCTCCGTCGGAGCCGATGCCACCTTTGCCGGTGGTGTCGTCGATGGCGTCCTCTATGTCCAGACCAATCACAAGGCACCCAACTACAAAGTCATCGCGATTGACCCGGCCAACCCCGAAAAGGCCAACTGGAAGGACATCATCCCCGAGAAGTCCGATGCGGTGCTCCAGTCCTTCTCTGTCGCCAAGGGCGTGATCGTCGCCGATTACATGGCCAAGGCCATGACTCGCATCGAACTCCTCGATAAGTCTGGCAAGCTCATCAGCCAGCTCAAACTGCCGCAGGATGTCGGCTCTGCCGGTGTCGCCACCGAGGAAGACCGCACCGAGGCCTACCTCTCTTTCACCAGTTACAACTACCCCTCCACCATCTTTAAGGTCGATCTGGCCAAGCCCACCGCCGAGCCCGAACTGTGGGAACGCCCCGCTGTTCCCGTCGACCCCACCATCGCCGAGACCAAGCAGGTCACCTACGTCTCCAAGGATGGCACGCCCGTCACGATGTTCATCGTGCACAAGAAGGGCCTGAAGCTCGACGGCACCAACCCCACCATCCTCAACGGCTACGGCGGCTTCAACCTCTCCATGCAGCCCGGCTTCTCCGCCACCATCTTCCCATGGATCGAAGCGGGCGGCGTCTACGCCGTCCCGAATCTCCGTGGCGGCGGTGAATACGGCAAAAACTGGCACGAGGCGGGCATGCTCGGCCGCAAGCAGAATGTCTTTGATGACATGATCTCTGCAGCCGAGTTCCTCGTCCGTGAGAAGTACACCAATCCCCAGAAACTCGCGGCGACCGGCGGTTCTAATGGCGGCCTGCTCATGGGCGCCATGATGACGCAACGCCCTGACCTGTTCAAGGCCATCATCTGCGCTGTGCCGCTGCTCGACATGGTCCGCTATCAGGACTTCCTAATGGCTCGCTACTGGGTGCCGGAATACGGCGATGCAGTTGCCAACAAGGAGCACTTCCAGTGGATCCACGCCTACAGCCCCTACCACCGCATCAAGCAGGGCACCAAGTACCCTGCCGCGTTGATCACGGCTGGTGAGAATGACACGCGCGTGCACCCCTTGCACGCCCGCAAGATGGCCGCGGCGATGCAGGCCGCGACCGCGAGCGATCAGAAGGATGCCCCCATCCTCTGCTGGGTCGATCGCGATGCCGGCCACGGCCAGGGCAAGCCGCTGAACCTCCGCATCCGCGATGTCGTCGATCAGCGTATATTCATCATGTGGCAGCTCGGCATGCTCAATAAGTAAGTGCTGAGTGCTGAGTGCTGAGAAAAACCAAACCCCGAGTCGCAGGACTCGGGGTTTTTCTTTGTTCCCATTCAACGAAGGGTCCTACTGCTTTTCTAATGCCTGATGCCTGCCACTCCACCACCACCTGCACCCACATCGCGTTCACGAACCGCCCCATCTTGCCCTTGATTCCCGTCACCATCAACAACGAAAGATCTCAATCGGCTACTGATCGACAGAACCAACCTGCGGCACTACCCGCTTTCCGCGTACTCTTGAGTGATGGCCTCTGAAACCGTCGAAAACTACCTCAAAGCTCTGCACACCCTCTGCGAGGAATCGCCCACCGGCGAGGCCGGACTCGCCAAACTCGCCACGCTGCTGGGCGTGACCAAGGGCACCGCCACCAGCATGGTCAAGCGGCTGGTCGCGATGAAACTCGCCAAGGCCCAGCGATACGGCGGCATCACGCTCACGGCATCCGGCAAAGCCGCGGCTCTCGACGTCCTCCGCCGCCACCGGCTGATCGAGACTTTTTTGGTTCATACCTTGGGCTTTGATTGGTCCGAGGTCCACGCTGAGGCCGAGCGGCTCGAACACGCCGTTTCACCTCGACTGCTCGACCGCCTCGATGTATTCCTCGGTCGCCCCACTGCCGACCCGCATGGCGACCCCATTCCCGATGCCAAGGGCCGCATTCCCGGTGGCAATAGCACGCGCACTCCCGCCCGCCCGCTTTCTGAGTGCGCCAAGGGCAGCCGCGTGCGCATCGCCCGCATCCGCAACCAGTCCGAGTCCTTCCTCAAACTCCTCGATGCCCACAAAATCAGACCGGGCACGATCGTCACCGTCACCACCATCGACCCCGTCGCCGGCACCTTGGAACTCTCCACCACCCCTGCTTCCGCCCGCACGAAGCCACTCGTACTCAGCACTGCTTCAGCAGAGGGGATTGCGGTAGAGGGATGAGTGAATAAAGTGCAAAAACAACAGAAGCCCGGCAAGCGCCGAGCTTCTGCATTCAAACGAGGCGGACGGGACTCGAACCCGCAACCACTGGATCGACAGTCCAGTACTCTAACCAATTGAGCTACCGCCCCGGCATTCACTTGTCAGGCCTTGCGGCCCGGTCCAGCAACCGCGCTTTCGCGGCAATTACAGGAAGGGAAATGTAGACCGATTCCGCCCGGCGTCAAGTCTTTCGACCCATACAGCAAGCCAAAACCGTCCGAGAATTCACCTACTCAACACCAATGCGTTACTTGGCGTCGGCCTTCTTGAGGACGATCTTGTGGGCTTCCTGCATCTGGAGTGCGTTGCCGTCCTTGCCGACCTTGCTCGCGCCCTGATACACAAAGGCCACTGCCACACCCAGGCACACCGTCGCGACCGCAGCGAGAGCGGTATACGCATCCGGGGAGGCCCCCCGACGCATCCGCATTCCGCCCGGCATCTGCATTCCCATCTGGCTCATGGATTCACTCCTTTTCGTAGCGTCTCGTTGAACCAGACTCAGTTTCCGATGCGGCTCAGAATCATGTCGCTGGTCGACACGGCTCCGTTGCTGCCCGTCAGCGTCACCTTGGCGATGGCGTGCTTCAGATCGGTCTTGACCACGGTCAAGGTGCCGACGAAGTCATTGCCACGGACGACGTAGAACTTCATGTTGTCGCGGACATTGTCCGCCGAACCAACGTTGATCTTCACGAGCGTTGCGCCTGTGGCGGCGTCGCTGCCAACCTCATCGACGCGGCCGCGGATGATCGGGCCGGAGAAGGTGAAGGCCTCGCTGTTTCCAGCGGCGGTCTTGGTCGCGGTCGCGCCGCTCAGGGCGTTCTCAAGACCAGTGCGGGCCTCGGCGAGCTGCTCTTGCAGCGAACGCAGACTCTGCTCAAGCACTTCGCGCTTGGCTTCCAAGTCGCTGATGCGATCGCCCATTTCATTCTTTTCACGCTGTGAACGCTGCTCGTTGCCGCGGAGCGTGGTGGTCTCATCGCGATACGACTGGATCAGCGACGCCTGCGTGCGGGCGGTGATCTGCAGTTCATCGAGCTTGCTCATCGCCAGGCGACGCTCATCTTCTGCCGAGTTCTTGCCCAAGAGCAGTTTGGCATTCTCACTCTGCAGCTGGCTCACCTGCGCCTGAAGCGAGGTGATGTCGCGGCCGAGGACGGCCACCTTGGCATTCAGTTCCGCGCGCTCAGAGCCGAACTTGGACTCTGCACCCGAAGCCAGAGCCTCGGCGGATGTGCGGCGTGCCTGCTCGTCGTAGTAATCGCCCACGATCTTGTCGGCGTTGCTCGAATATGCAATCGTCAACGCAGAAAGAAGAACGGCCAGAACAGCGGCGGCGAGAACAAATGCTTTGGTCAACCAGTGCACGCGACACTCCTTCATTCATCCGATCACGCCCACGCATGACCGGCTCCAGATTTTCTGAATCACGACAACCACGGCATCCTGCCGCGGCATCGTCCTCCTCTTTATACCACCAAACCGCACTCGAAGGTGCGTCAGGGTTGGGATAAAGCCGGGTGGGATCTCCCCTCCGGATTGGGGCCCCAGTGTATTAGCCGAAACCGCTCCGGGCGTCAAATCAGGCACTTGCTTCGACAACTTCCGGCCCCTTCAAATCCCCACTCTGCGCGACTGCCCCTTCCACCGCACCCCAAACCGCCGATTCCGCATCCAGAAACTGCACTTCCACGCGGGGCACGACGATCGGAACCGACAGCCCGGCCAAACTCCCGGGTGCGGCCACCGGAATCGCCTCCCCTTGGCTTGGGCCACCTGAGTCGGCCAAACTAGAGTTATAGGACTTTGATGCCGCGAATCCGCTGCCGACACCAACCTTGGCCCAGTCTTTCCCCGTCATCACGACGCCGTCCACCCCCCGGCTTGCCAGACGGGCGACCTCGGCCAGCGGAATCTGCGCGTGGTCACCCAATAACACCTGCTCGACCACCTTTTGCCCACTCATCGCTTCGACCTGGGCAATGAACTGCTCCGGCCGCGCGATCGCGGCGATCACTGCCAACCTCTTGCCCCGCACCCATGTCGCCTCGGTCGATTGCAACACCTTGTCGCCGGGACCGAAGAGATCGACACATCGCCAGGCGTGCCGCGCTGATGCCAGAGGCGCGGCGGTCCATCGCCGCACGCGTGCCTGCTGCGCGGCAAGTTCGCTTGACGAGATTCGATCAGCGTGCATGAGCACCACTGCATCGGCGCGTCGCAGCGATTGCGCACCTTCGCGATACCACCCGTGGGGAAGCAACCTTGCTGCATCGAGATTCCAGCGTGCATCGAGAAGCACGAGGTTCGCCTGCCGCGCAATCTGGCGATGCTGGAAGCCATCATCGAGCACGATGGTGTCGACGCGCTGGCCACGTTCGCTGCCAAAGAGTTTGATGAGGCCGTCGATGCGATTGGGTTGCGCGACGATGGGCAAATCGCTGAAACGAGCGGCATACTCCGCCGCCTCATCACTGACCCCGTTGACTGCACGATACCCACGCATGGCGATACAGGGGTCATGTCCCGCGCTGCGCAGCTTGGCGACGACCCAGCTCACCATCGGCGTTTTGCCGGTTCCGCCGACTGTGAGGTTGCCGATGCTGATGACAGGACGATCAAAGGTGACCACGCCTTTGCCGGCATCGAACTTGGCGTTGCGCGAGGCCAGCACACTTCCATACACCTGTGCGGCGAGGGGGCCGAGTGTTCCCGCCAGCCATGACGGCAAGGGCGAAGGCCGGTGCGATTCACTTTGAGCAGGGCGGCTCACGCCTGCTCCTTGGTATCTGAAGCGTTGTTGGCATCGCGCGCGCGCTTGGCCTCTTCGATCTGGGCATCGAGGCGCACCTTGGCGATCTCTTCACGCAGTTCGCGCACTGCGCTGCGATGCAGCCGCAGGTTGTTCACCGCATCGGCGCAGGCGAGGATGACGATGAACCCGAGCATGCCCACGACGATTGACATGAGCAGCACAAATTCGCGGGCCTGCCCGGGCGTGACGATGGAGAAGGCCATCGCCGCGATGGGGGCGAGGAGCAGCATCAGCCACGCATTGGCGAGCCGAATCCGGCGCCGCGAATCGGGCATTTCTCCATCTGCACGCAAATTCATGATGTGCCCGGCGATGAGGAGCATGGCGACGACCGCGAGCGGAATCACAAACCAGGGCGTGACCAAAGGCGCACCAGGGTCGAGTGTCGATGAGGCCTTCGAGATGGCGGTTTGGGCGAGAAGCACGGGGAAGGGTAGAGGCATCAGGCACCGCCCACCTGTGTTAGCTTCTCTTCCCCATCTCCCTCACCAACCTTCGCATCGGCAATCCCATGATCGTGGTCGGATCACCCTCGACGCGAATGTTCCATCCCGCCGCGATTCGCTCCGACAAGTTGTACGCCCCTGCCTTTCCCTTCCATCCATCACCAGCAACATACTGGCGAATCTCCGCATCGGGAATCGCATCCATCCACACCCTCGCGGCATCGGCAAACACCCGCCGCTCTCCCGTCATCGGGCACACCAGGGCCACACCGCTCACCACTTCATGCTGACGACCGCTCATGCTGCGGATCATCGCCTCGGCCTCGGCAGCATCGCGCGGCGTGCCGACACATGCACCATCGACCACGCACGTGGTGTCCGCCCCGAGGGCGACCCAGTTGCCACTCAGGTCTCCGTTGCTGCGCAAGTGATCTACACCGGCGCGGGCCTTCAGGTAGGCAAGCCCCATGACCCACCCCACCGCCGTGCCGCAACCGGGAAGCAATTCTGAATCATCGACGCCGGGATGAATGCTGATGAAGGCCGCTCCTGCTCGCTCCAGAAATTCGCGGCGACGAGGTGAACGGCTCGCCAGCAGAATCTTTCGGCCGCGCCACAAGGGCGCTTCATGCTGAACGACTGGTTCGGGGCGCAGTTTCCCTGCCCACTCTGCACCATCCACCATCTCTCCGCACTTGGCATCCATCGCTCGTCCTTGAGCACCTTTCCGTCCGTCGCACACATTCAACATACCCGACTCTGCCTCTTTCTGCATCCCGCATCCCGCCCGAACGCTCGGCACATCATCCTGACGTTGCCACAGCTCGGGTGGTTCCTGATCTCAGGTTCTTCCAAACAACTTTTCCAGATCCTGAATCGTCAGGCGAATCGTTGTCGGTCGGCCATGCGGGCAATTGCTGGAGCGATCCACAGCTTCGCGCAACGCTAACAAATCCGCCAATTCGGTCTGTGTCATCGCATCTCCGGCCTTTACCGCCGCTTTGCACGCCATCATGTTCACGATGTCGCGGACCACTTCTTCACTCGCCATCTTCAGCGATTGCCACCCTTGTTCACTCTCAGCTTTCTCAAGTAATTCCCGCGCCACCTCTCCTGCATCGACACCTTTTTCAATCAGGAATGTTGCCATCGCCTGCACGGCCACAGTCCTGGGCCCGATCGCTGACAGTTCCATCCCAAGTTTGTTCAGCAGTGGCGTCAAAGTGGCCAATCGTTCCACCTGCACTTCCGTCGCATCCACCACGACTGGCACCAACAGGCGCTGCGATTCCAAGCCCGCACCATCTTTCATCACCCGCTGCATCAGAAACTCAAACATCACACGCTCATGCAACGCGTGCTGATCCACAATCAGCACCCCCGCCTCATCCTGCGTCACCAGGAACGACTTGTGCACTTGCAAGACCTGCTTGGCCGGTGTCGGAGGCATCAACAGCTCCGGCTCTGCAGGCTGCATCAGCGATGCTGCGGGCTGCGCTTCACTTGCAGACATCGCCTGCTGCAGCGAGGCATAGCCAATACGCCCCTGCATCGGTTGTTGACGAGCGAAATACTCTGCAAACTTCTGCCGATCCTGCTCCACCGCCTCCGCGCTGGGCATCGCACTCGACGCGACCTGCACCTGCCCATGTGCAGGCAAAATTGCGCGGGCTGCATCCGCACCCCACCCCCCCCACATCGGCCGCTGAGCCAAGCCAGACAAGCGTTCAACCATCGACTCAGCCCGGGGTGTCAGATCTTCTTTCGCCAGCGCGGCTCGCACCGCGTGCAACACCGCCTGATGCACACGCGAACCATCACGAAAGCGCACTTCCGCTTTCTGCGGATGCACATTCACATCGACCATCGCCGGGTCCATCTCGATCAAGATCGCCGCGGTCGGATATCGCCCCGGCTCGATCAATCCTCGAAATGCCTCGGCAATCGCGTGCATGATTGTGCGATCGCGCACCGGCCGGCCATTGACAAAGATGTGTTGCGCCTTGTTGCTCCCGCGCGCGATCGATGGCTTTCCCACCAATCCGAACATCGTCATACCGCGCCCGGCATCCATTTCATCCGCAGAGCATTCCAAGAGCTCACTTTCCAATTCCTTCCCCAGCACCGCGAGCAACCGATCGCGCGGCCCCTGACCCGGCGGCACATCCAGCGTCACTCTGCCATCATGCTTCAATGTGAACCCGATCGCCGGGTGCGCCATCGCGGCGTTCTCCACCGCCTCGACACATCGCCCGTATTCCGTCGGGATCGTTCTTAAGAACTTCCTGCGGGCGGGAGTATTGAAAAACAAGTTGCGCACCGTCACGGTCGTCCCGCGAGATCCTGCCGCGGGCTTCGCCTTTCCGAGTACGTCCCCTTCACTTTCCAATTCAAACGCCGACTCCTGCATCGGCGTGCGTGAGCGGATACTCATTCGGCTGACGCTTGCGATGGATGCCACCGCTTCGCCACGAAAGCCCAGCGTTGGAATGCGTTCGAGCTCTGCCGCACTTTTCACTTTGCTCGTCGCATGCGGCGCATACGCCAGCGCTAGATCCTCCGGCTCGATGCCGCAGCCATCATCCATGATGCGAATCAGCTCAATCCCGCCCTGTTCCAGCTCGATCTCAATCCGCATCGCCCCCGCATCCACGGAGTTCTCAATCAGCTCTTTCACCACACTTGCCGGACGCTCAACCACCTCGCCCGCGGCAATCTGACTCGCGACCAAGGGGGACAACACCGCGATCCGCGCTGGCTTTGGACCGCCACCAACTGGTGCGGCAACCTCAACCGCACGCCGCGATCCAGTCGCCACTTCCTGATCAATCTGTGGGGCTCCATCCCGCATGAGAAAACCGTATGGGTTCCCCGACCGGCATCCCAAAATCACAACCGTCCGCATCCGACACGATGCGACAAGTCCTTGCAAAATCGGGCTTTACAGCACATCCGATTTCACAACCTTCTGATGCCCAAACAGGCCTTGGCGATTCGCGGCTCACGCATCTGAATCAGCCACGTCACTGAGCAACGCTCATCACCTTGGTCACCACATCCGCCAACTTCACAAGGTCGCCTTTGCCACCACCCTTGCGGGTCTTGAATTCAACGCATCCCTCGGCCAGTGCCTTATCACCGATCGTGATCCGCACCGGCAGACCGACAAGATCCGCATCCTTGAACTTCACACCCGGCCGCTCATCGCGATCATCTACCAGCACATCCAGACCGGCATCGCGCAACGCGGCACACACCTGATCCGCCGCCGCCAACTGCGCGGCATCATCATGCTTCATCACAGTCACCTGCACGTGATACGGAGCGATCGCCCACGGCCAGATGATGCCATCCTGATCGTGGCTCATCTCCACACACGCTGCCATCGTGCGCGACACGCCAATGCCATAGCAACCCATGATGACAGGAATGCGCTGCTGGTCGCTGTTCAACACCTGCAAGCCCATTGCCGCGCTGTACTTGGTACCCAGCTTGAAGATGTGCCCGACTTCGATTCCCTTCTCCGCCTCAAGCTTCGCACCGGCAGCGCGAGGTGAGGGATCCCCCACCACCGCGTTACGCACATCGCCGACTTTCACCTTGCTTGCATCATCCAGCGCGGCACCCACTTCGCGCCGCCAGTTGAAGTGCTTGACGTGATGATCGATCTTGTCTGCGCCGCTGGCCCAGAATCCGCCGCCACTGGCATCGGAATCGACCAGCAAAACGACTCCTTGCACCGTGTTGATCACACGGGGCGAGACGTAGCCGACCGCGAAGCCCGCCTTCTTGGCTTCTTCAACCGGAGCCAGTTCGATTGCACTGACACCAGCCAGCGACTTCACTTTGCCTTCATTCACTTCGTGATCGCCCCGCACCACGGCGACGACCCATTTGGGGCCGCCTTCGCCCTTATTGGCAAACACGATCGTCTTGAGCATCCGATCGGGCTTCACCTTCATCACCTTGCCGACTTCTTCAATGCCCGGCAGATTGGGGGTGTGCACTTCCGTCAGTTCGCCACTCGGCGCCTCGTTGAACGTCCCCTTGGCACGCTCACCGATCTCACACTTTTCCACGTTCGCCGCATAGCCGCTCACCGGGCAGCGCAGCACTGTGTCTTCACCACTCGCGCACCGCACCATGAATTCATGGCTCGCGCTGCCGCCGATTGGACCGCTTTCTGCTTCCACCGCCAGGTAATCCAACCCGCAGCGCTTGAAGATGTTGGAATACGCCGCGAACATCGCGTCGTACGCCTCATTCAATCCACCCTTGCCTTCGACGGTCGAGTGAAACGAATACGCATCCTTCATCAGGAATTCGCGGCAGCGCAGCAATCCCGCCCGCGGCCTGGCTTCATCGCGAAACTTGGTCTGAATCTGATACAGATTCAAAGGCAACTGCGCGTAGCTGTTCACCGCACCTTTGAGCAGACTGGTGATCACTTCCTCATGTGTGGGCGCGAGCGCGTTCATGCGCCCCTTGCGATCCTTCAAACGAAACAGGTTGTCCCCGTACGTCTCATCGCGCTTGGTCTCATTGAAAAGTTCAAAGGGCTCGAGCGCCGGCATCAGCATTTCCACTGCGCCCGCGGCTTCCAGCTCTTCGCGAATGATGCCCTTGACCTTTTCCAGCACGCGGTGCGCCAGAGGCAAATAGTCGTAAATGCCCGCACCCACCGCGCGGATATACCCCGCCCGGTGCAGCATGATGTGGCTCGGCACTTCCGCATCCGCAGGGGCCTCGCGCGTCGTCGGGATAAATGTGCGGCTCCACTTTTGAACCGTTCCCCTGCGACCAAAACCACTCTGCTGCGCTGCGTTTGCCATAGTGAGCGAGGGTAGAAACGCCAGAACCCGTTCGCCGATTCGCTGCCACACCCTAACAAACTTCGCACTGCAAGTACCGGCAGATCAAGCACTTATAAAAGTACACACAAAAACCAAACAGATTCTCTTTACAGACGATCATTTGTTTGGATAATGATTGGTATGACTGATGATCCCTTTCAACCAGACCACCAGCACCCAGATCAGTATCAGGATGCCCTCATCGGCGGCCCGGCCCACCGCCGCGGAGCTGGCCTGAATCCTGCCAATCGCTTCGAGGACATCCGTCTGCACGTACTCGGAGAAGAAATCGACCGCGACCTCGTCGAGCGAGAAGACGACGAAGGCAAACTCCGCCGCGTCGAACGCCGCATCTATCAAGACCGCACCCAGACCATCATCAATCGTGTCACCTCCACTTCCGATGTGCCTTTCGACTGGACCCTCAACCCATACCGCGGCTGTGAACACGGCTGCATCTACTGCTTCGCGCGCCCTTACCACGAATACCTCGGCTTCTCTTGCGGCCTCGACTTCGAAACCAAGCTGATCGCTAAACCCGATGCCGCAGCGCTACTTCGCCGCGAACTCTCCTCGCGCCGCTGGAAGCCCGAAACCATCGTGATGTCTGCCATCACGGACATCTATCAACCCATCGAACACAAACTCCGGATCGCATGCCAATGCCTCGAGGTTCTCGCCGAATGCCATCAACCCGTCACCACCATGACCAAGAGCGCCCTCGTCCTCCGCGATATCGATCTATGGTCCAGACTCGCTGAGAAAAACGCCGGATCAGTCACCATCACCATTGTCACACTCGATCCCGAACTCGCCCGCGCCATCGAGCCCCGCGCCTCCGCTCCTTCAGCCCGCCTGCGTGCCATTCAACAACTCACCGCCGCTGGGATTCCTGTCAACGTCAACATCGCACCTGTCATTCCCGGTCTCACCGATTCCGAAATGCCCGCCATCATCGAGGCCGCCGCGGCGGCCGCCGCTCGCCGCGCTTCCTGGGTGCTTCTGCGGCTGCCCTATCAGCTCAAAGACCTCTTTCTGGATTGGATGCGCCGCACACTCCACCCTGATCGTGCCCGCAAAGTAGAATCTCTGATGCGCCAACTCCGTGGGGGCAAGCTTGATGACGCCAATCACAATCGGGGCCGGGGCGACGGCCCCTACGCCCGCAATCTCAAGCAAACTTTTGATATCTTCACACATAAGTATCACATGAATCTCAACATCCGCCCCCTTACTGGCCAGCACTTCCGCGCCCCCAATGCCGAACCGACTCTCTTCTGATTTGAATTCGATAGGAGCCCCACATGCCGACCTCCAAAAGAAAGACTAAGAAGAAGACCACGAAACCCACTTCAACCACCCGCACGAAACCACGCACACCAAAATCCCCCTCCCCACGCTCTTCTCCCTCTTCTCCCTCCGACCGCTCCCACCTCCACTTCTTCCGCGCGATGGCCTCCGGTCAGGGGTTCGCCACCTTCGCCATGCTCAAGTCTTGCATCGAACTCTGCCCCGATGAACACTGGGAAGGCCTCATCGGCAAATACCCGTTCTGGCACGTCGCCTATCACACCCTCTGCTTCGCAGATCTCTACACCGCGCCATCCAACAAAGCATGGAAGCCCTCAACAACATTCCACCCCGCTGGAAAAGCCGAACTCGCCGAGGAGTACCCGAGCCGCCGCTTCACCCGCGCCGAACTCCTCGATTACCTCGAATACTGCCGCGCCGCCTTCCGCGCTGCCCTCGATGCCGAAACTCCTCAATCTCTCGCCGGCCCCTCCGGATTTTCGTGGGTCAAGATCCCTCGATACGAGCTCTACCCCTACAACACGCGCCACGTGCAACACCACGTCGGCCAACTCAGCGCGTTCCTCCGACGTCTGGGCCTGGGACCAAAGTGGGTTTTCTCCGCCGATTCGTAATCTTCCCACGTGCGCTCACCATCCGGTACCCTGCCCCACATGTCCACCCCCGCGCGAACCCTGGGCATCTTCGACACCACCTGCATCGTCATCGGTGCCATCGTCGGCGTCGGCATCTTCTTCTCCCCCGGCAAAGTTGCCGCACTCAGCGGCACGCCATCTCTCGTCCTTCTCACCTGGGCCGCCGGTGGATTTCTCGCCCTCTGCGGCGCACTGTGCTTTGCTGAACTCGGTCGCCGCCGCTCCGGCCCCGGCGCGCAATATCAGATTCTCCGTGATGCATTTGGCCCCCTGCTCGGTTTTCTCTTTGTCTTCTGTAATGCCACCGCCGTGCAGGCCGGCTCCATCGGCATCATCGCTTTCATCTGCGCTGACAATCTCTTCGCCATCTTCACGCCACACGAACCCGACTGGCTCTTTCGCCTGTACCTCACCCTCGCTCTCATCATTACCATCACCGCCACCAATCTCGCTGGTGTCCGCTGGGGTTCGCGCGTTCAGAATCTCACCGTCATCTGCAAGATCGCCGCGCTCCTGGCCATCGCCGCCCTCGCTGCTTTCATGGCGCCATCCACCCCACCTCAACCCGGTCCACCGCCAGAACCCCTCGATCCACTTCAAGGTGTTCTCGCCGGGCTCATTCCCGCCTTCTTTGCTTATGGCGGCTGGCAGCACGCACTCTGGATTTCTGGCGAAGTCAAAGACCCCCGCCGCACGCTTCCCCTCGGCATCCTCTCTGGCACCGCCATCGTCGTCGCCATCTACCTCATCGCTAATTGGGCCTACCTCACACTTCTCGGCCACGCCGGTGTCGCCGCCAGCAAAACTCTCGCTGCCGATGCCGTCGCCACCATCTATCCCGATATCGGCCGCCGCGTCGTCGCCGCCGCCGTCGCCATCTCCGCATTCGGCGTCTTGAACGCCCAACTTCTCTCCGGTCCGCGCCTCGTCAGCTCCATGGCCGCCGATGGCAATTTCTTCCCCATCTTCGCGCGCACCAATTCCAAGAGCACACCCACCGCCGCGATCCTCTTGCTCTCTCTCTGCGCCATCGCCCTCGTCCTCAGCGTTGGTTTCAGCGGCATCGACCGCCTCCTCACTGGCGTCGTCTTCATCGACGGCATCTTCTTTGCCCTCACCGCACTCGCCTTCTTCTTTATCAAGTCAGCAGATGGTCAAAAGTCACTCCCCTTCGCTGCAGTTGCCGCGATCATCTTCTTCCTCGGCGAACTCGCCATCCTCATCGCCGCGCTGATCGGCGGCACAGATCCCAAGGCCTCCTACATCGGGCTGGGCTGGCTCGTCGTCGCCACGGTCATCTACGCGACTTTCTTCAGTAAACCCAGCAATCAGCAAAACGTCGTCGGCCACTCCTGATGTTCTGGCTTCTGTATCTGCTTCCCCCTAGTGCCAAGTGCCTAGTGGCTAGTGCCTTGCCTTTGGTATCATCTCCCATGCCCATCATCGGCCACGGCATAGATCTCATCGAAGTCGCTCGCATCGCCCAGATGCAGGAGCGTCATGGCCAGCGTTTTCTCGATCGCGTTTTCACTCCTGCAGAGCAGGCCTACGCCGCATCCAGCAAGCGCCAGACCGAACACCTCGCCGCACGCTTTGCCGCCAAAGAAGCCGCGCTCAAAGCCCTTGGCACCGGATGGCGCGATGGCATCGCCTGGACCGATGTCGAGATCATCGCCACCCCCAGCGGCAAGCCCGCACTCACCCTCCACCACGCCGCCGCTCAAATCGCCAAAGACCTCGGCATCCGCTTCTGGACTATCTCCCTCACGCACACGTCGAGTCACGCCATCGCGTCGGTGATTGGGGAGGGATGATCAATTGGTTTGTGCGCAGGTTGCGGCACATTGATCGTCTTTGGCCCAGTCAAAGTGGGTGACCGCCGCTATTGCAGCCGCGCCTGCACGTGGAAAGAGGAGTTTCATCGTCTCGCGGAATCGATGTCGCAAGAGGAGATATTCGAGCGGGTTGTGAACATTCATCAAGGGTCTTGCCCAATCTGCAGAGGTCCAGGACCAGTGGATGTGCATGTGGCGCACTGGGCAATGTCCTACTTCATCGGTTGTAAATACTGGACGAAGGAATACATCTGTTGCCACTCATGTGCCATTCAACGCCAGATCGGAAGTCTGCTCGTCACCGGCGGCTTCGGCTTGATGAGCATCCCCGGAATCGTCATTGCACCGTGTCAATTTGTCATGACCACAGTGCGGGCGCTAAATCCACCCGATCGGGCTGTGCCATCTGAAAGAATGGAAAAGGCCATCCGGATGGAGATGGCCATGGTGCGTCGATCCGAATGGGCCAAAGCACGATCGAATGCTCTGCTCGCAGCGCGACAACCCGAAGCGTCTTCCCCCAAAACTCTCTAGAGAGAAGTCATAACCCCCATGGAAGTTGCCTTCCCGTGCGACGCATCACTTCTTTCTTCCCGCCGCTTCTTTCGCCGCCGCTTCTCGCTCCAGCTTCTCCCTTGCCGCGCGTTGCGGCACGACTTCCTCGCGATACCAATCCCACCACTTCTTCATGTTGAAACCGAGTTCCGGCACGGGCTGGCCGGTGTAATCACCGCCCAGCCGCTTCAGCACGATCTGCACATCTCCTCGATACACCGTCGTCACCACCGCATCCTGAATCCGCAGCAGCGCGCCCTCAGTCACCACGCCCGGCACAGGATCAAACGCCACGGCGTTATCCGACACGATTGGGTTCAGGTCGGCCACATACGCGTACTGTTTGCCGATGGCGATCCACGCCAGGTCGCCCTGACGATCCGGCGTCGCCGCGCTCTGCCCAACTTGGGCCGGAATCAGGAACGGAATCGCGTCGAAGATGCTGAGCGCCCCCGCCAAGTTCGCGGCGTTGATCACCTCGGCATCGTTGCCGCTACGCAGGCCACCGATCAGCACCTGCATCACACGCGCGGGCACTTTGGCCTGCACGCTCAGGCGCTTGCCCAGTTTCTGCGTCGCCATCTCGCGCAGACCATCACGCTTGCCGAAGATGGCGCACCACGCGATCGCGGCATCACCGCGATCAGAAGCGTTCGCCGCGAACATGTCCAGCAGCGCATCCTCTACGTCGTCGCCCTGCCCCTCGAATGTATTGATCAGCGTGGCGTATTGATCGGGTTGATTGAAGTCCGCGAGCTTCTCGATGCCTTCACGCCGCACTTTGGCAACCTGGGCACGAAAGTACTTGTAGCGAATCTGCAGCAGTTTCTTCTCCAATTCGCGGCGTTCGCGATTGAATTTGGCGATGGCCTTACCTTCCGCAGAATCGGGATCGATCGCCATGCGCGACAAGGGATCACTGGCAGACGTGTCCTTGATCTCGACCATGGGCTTAGACGGCTTCGCCGAGGAAGCGGGCTGCTCTGTCTTTTTCTCGGCTGGCTTGTCAGCAGTCGCTGGATCATCTGCCCTCGCGCACAGTGGCGAAACGATCATGCACGCTCCGAGCGCCAACGCAAGCGTGCGAGCTGAGACGGCACGACTCAGAAAACGGATGGTGGGCATATGGCCTCGATTCCTTTGCAAAGTGCTGTGTGCCGCGGCTTCATGGCCCAGATCGCTGTATTGGTGCGCGGCGATCTGCTTATCGGAGGCTATTTTGCGTCACTGGTGTGCGACGGCGCCCCCTGCCCGGCCCAGGTTGTACGCTTTAGCCCGGGGAAAGTTGCAGAACTCTAGCCACATTACGAGCAAAGGCCGTACAAGCTGAGCCTCTCCCTCGCGCAGCGAAATCACTCCCCCGTCGCCTCGGTCACGTACGTCTCGACACCCAGCCGCCCCTTCACCGCATCCGCCGCCTGCTTAGAGGGGTAATTGCCAATGCGTACGGCGTACACCACCTTGCCGGTCTTGTCGCGCGTCATCACCGCACGAGGCGCGGGCAATCCCGCCTTGCTCGCGACAGAGGCCAACTGCTTGCTGCGATCCACCGCGCGAGAGAGTGTGCTGAATGCTCCGGCCTGCAGAGTCCAACCACCACTTCCCGTCGTGGTCTTCTTTCCGGCACCGGTTCCACTTCCCGTCACTGTCGTCACCGCACCGCTGGTGCCGCTGGGCACCTGTCCACCGGCCAGGCGCGCGCCGATCGTGGTGCGCAGGTTGCTGTCATACTTCACCAGCAATCGGGCTTTCTCCCACACCTCGGTCGCACTGTCTTTCTGACCAAGCCGCGAGTAACTGTCACCGGCAAAGAGGTACGCCCGCGCGGCATCGTCCGAACCGAGTTTCGCGGCACCTCGGGAGAGGAGTTCCGCGGCACTGGCCTCGCAGCCATACTGCTGATCGATCAGGCCCAGCGTCGCCATCGCGTGACCGGACACCTGGCGGCTTGGGCTGTCCTTGACCTGAATCAGCCAGCGCTGGGCATCTTCATAACGCTTGAGCGCGTGAGCCGACTCGCCAGCGATCAGCGCGGCTTGTTCAAACTCTCCGGCGGTGGTGTTGCTGATGGCGACCTTGGATGCTTCCTTGTACGCCTCGGCGTATTCGCCCCGGTTGTACAAACTGAGGTACGTGCTGCGGCTGGAGTCCGCGGTGCTGGTCTTCTGCGAGGCGCAGCCACTGAGCACTGCACCACACATACTCACACCGAGTGCGAGCGTGACTGCAAGGGTCGTGTTCCAAAGTCGCATTCCGGTGCCACGCACTGCCATCGCTCGCTCCCTCAATGATGAACCGGGCATATTCCATTATGCCGCTCGCCAAGCCCGCCTGTCGTTTGTCTGTGCCGCCGGGCCCGCAACCAGGTCCCGTGCCGGTAGCATATCGGCCGATCCGCCGCCGGTCGCGGCGGTTTTTTGCGGGAGATTTCCTCTGAGCGTGCTGACCCCCATCCTGAAGCGATTGATCACCCACCCCACTGCCACCGCCGTGGTGGATGACCGGCGGTCATACCGATCTATCGAGCTGGTGGTGGCGGCGTTCAACCTGGCGACGGAGATAGAACGCACCTGCCGCACCCAGACGGTGGCCGTCATGACGCCGACCAGTGCCGGGTTCCCGATCGCGGCACTGGCTGGCTGGCTGATCGGCAAGACCGTCGTGCCCCTCAACTACCTTTTGAAGAAAGAGGAGTTGCAGTACGTGTTGGACGACTGCGGTGCCGACACGCTGATCACCGTCGGGCCGATGCTGGAGCATCTGGGCTACACGCCCAAAGTTCAGAACGTGATGAAGCTGGATGAATTGGACCTTGGGGGTGTGCCCGAGCCGCGCTGGCCACACCGTGCAACGCCGGATGAACTGGCCATCCTCCTGTACACCAGCGGCACCAGTGGCAAGCCCAAGGGCGTGATGCTGTCGCATGGAAACCTTGCCGCGAATTTGAGCTCGATCCGGCGGCACGTGGATTTCACCTCGGCTGACGTGATGCTGGGTGTGCTGCCCCAGTTCCACTCTTTCGGAATGACGGTGCTGACGCTGTTGCCGTTGGCCTTTGGCATCAAGGTGGTGTACACGGCGAGGTTTGTGCCGGGGAAATTGGTGCGGCTGATGCGCGAGCACAAGCCGACGATCTTCATAGCCATTCCATCGATGTACAACGCGCTCTTGGCTGTGAAGGATGCGAGCAAAGAGGATCTGGCGTCGCTGAGATTCACGGTCTCGGGTGGGGAGCCATTGCCAGATGCGGTGGCCGAGCGTTTGCAGGAACGCTTTGGCAAGCAGCTCAATGAAGGGTTTGGACTGACGGAGACTGCGCCGGTGTCGCACTGGTGCCGCCCGTTTGAGCACCGGGCTCACTCTGTTGGCATGCCGATTCCGGATGTGGAGCAGCGTATTTATGATATCACTTCATCGCCTGAGGCGCCGGTGTTTCTGCCGCCGGGGCAAGAGGGAGAGATTCAGCTGCGCGGCCCCAACATCATGAAGGGGTATTACAAGTTGCCCAATGAGACGGCCGCGGCGTTCACTGCCGATGGGTGGTTTCGCACGGGCGATATCGGCAAGATTGATGCGGATGGATTCCTGTACATCACGGGCCGCCTGAAAGAGATGCTGATTGTGGGTGGCGAGAATGTTTTTCCGCGTGAGATCGAAGAGGCGTTGAACAAGCACGCAACGGTGAATGCCTCCGGCGTGATCGGCGAGAAAGACCCGATGCGGGGCGAATTGCCGGTGGCGTTTGTCGAGATGCGCGAGGGTGAGACATTTGATGAAAAGGCACTGTTGCAGCACTGCCGTGGTTTGTTGGCGGGGTATAAGGTGCCGAGTCGGATCATCAAGGTGGAAACGCTGCCACGCAACCCGACGGGGAAGATCATGCGGCGGCAACTGAAGGACTTGCTGTAACTCCTGCGAGAAACGGGCTGATACGATCATCACATGACTACGAGTGTGATTGATCTGCGTTCTGATACGGTGACCCGCCCCACTGTCGCGATGCGCGCTGCGATGGCGAATGCTGAAGTAGGCGATGATGTGCTGGGTGATGACCCGACGGTGATCGCGCTGCAAGAGCGGATCGCGCACATCATGGGTAAGGAAGCGGCATGCTTTTTGCCAAGCGGCACGATGGCCAATCAGACGGCGATTCGCGCTCATACTGAGCCGGGTGATGAGATTATCGCGCACGAGGGATCGCACATCATTCACTATGAGACGGGGTCGCCTGCCGCGCTGTCGGGGGTGATGATCCGACCGACTTTTGGACCACTGGGACTCTTTGATGCGGATCAGGTCGAATCGCTGGTGCGGCCACGATCGAGCCATTTTGCCAATTCGCGATTGCTCATCATCGAGAACACACATAACCGGGGCGGCGGCAGCGTGTGGCCGCTGGAGCAGATTCAGCGTGTGGTCGCGGCAGCGCGGAAGCATGACCTGCGTTGCCACCTGGATGGCGCTCGCATCTGGAACGCCTCGGCCAAAACTGGAATCAGTGTGGCGGAGTATGCGAAACCATTCGACACGATCTCGTGCTGTTTCAGTAAGGGGCTGGGTGCGCCGGTGGGTTCGGCGGTGTGCGGCAGCAAGGCGATCATCAATCGCGTGCATCGCTTCCGCAAGATGTTTGGCGGCACGATGCGGCAGTCGGGCATTATCGCCGCGGCGGCACTGCATGCGCTCGAGAATCATCGGGCGCGACTGGTGGAGGATCACGTGAACGCGCGGGTGCTGGGCGAAGAGCTGGCGAACATCAAAGGGCTGGTGCTGAACCTGGCTGAAGTGCAGACCAACATGGTCTTCTTTGACCTGGATGGCACGGTCAAGATGAATGCGGAGCAGATGTGCGATGCGTTGCGGAAGCAGGGTGTGCTGATGATTCCCACCGGGCCGCGGCGGATTCGCGCGGTGTGCCACCTGGATGTGAACACGGCTCAGGTGAAGGAAGCCGCCAGGCACGTCGCGGCGTGCGTGCGGGGATGAGCCCTGCTCCGCAGATGAACATGGTGAAGTTGGCCACTGAGGCGATGGCGACGCGGTTTGAGGTAGCGATCTGGGATGATCGCGACGAGGCACAGGTGCGTGCGATTGCCGAAGCCGCGATCGCGGAGATCGAGCGGTGGCACGCGCGACTGAACCTGTTTGATCAGGCGTCGCTGTGCGGGCATGTCGCGCGGATGCAGCCGGGAGTGACGCTGCGATTGGATGCGGACGAGGCGCGACTCGTCAGAGCATGTCTTGATCTATATGAAGTGAGCGATGGTGCGTATGACATTGTGGTATCGGGCTCACGAAAGCGCGGCATGAGTAATGGTGGCACGAGTGATGATCTGAAACTGCTGAGTGATGGCACATTGACCGTAAACCGAACTGGATTGCTGCTGGATTTCGGCAGTGTGGCCAAGGGGTTCGCTCTCGATATGGTGCGCACCGTGCTGATGGATGAAGATGTGACGTGCGCGTTTGTGCATGGGGGGACGAGTAGTGTGATGACGATGGGTGTGCCGCGAGATCAGAAGTGCTGGAAGGTGCGAGTGGGTGATCGTGTCGCGCAACTCGATGGAACCACTGCTTCGTGCCTGAGCGTTTCGAAGCCGATGCAAGGAGAGGTGAGGCACATTGCGGATGCGCGAGGTGCGGCGACTGATGGTGAAACCAAGATCATCGCCGCGGTCGCGCATGCAAGCGGATTGGATGCCGAAGGATGGTCGACGTTGCTCTTGATCGATGCACCGCGACGCGATGAATATGAGGCGATGGTTGGTGCGCTTGGCGGGAAGGTGATCTATGCACACGCCAAGGCGTGATTGCACGGGATCACTTCTCTGAAATCACTTCTTGGCAGATTTCGTTGCGGATTTCGAAGCGGGCTTGGATTCAGATTGTGCGGGTTTGGATTCGGATTTGGTCGCTGCGGGCGTTGGCTCAGACTTGGCTGGTTTGGACTCTGCCGCGGCTGCGGGCTTGGAATCACTCGTCGAAGACACTGCAGGCTTGGAGGATTCCTTCGCGGCAGTCTCACCCTTCTTGTATGACTCGGTGCGGTAGTCGGTCTGGTAGAAGCCGGCTCCCTTGAAGATCAGGGCAGCGCCGGTGCCGATGAGACGTTCGAGGGCGAGCTTGCCGCAGGATGGGCACTTTTTCTCGTGCTTTGCAGTCATGGACTGAAAGAGCTCGAAGGTGTGATCACAGGCGTTGCACTTGTAGTCGTACGTGGGCATGTCTTGTTTCCCGGTTACGGTGCGACAGAGACCTTGGCTGGGCGCAGCACCTGATCGTTGAAGGTGTACCCGGCCTGGAAACACGCGACAACGTGGCCGGAATCGACTCCATCCGCTGGTTGCTGCATCACTGCGGCGTGCTTGCCGGGCTCAAACAAGTCGTTCTTCTGTGGCACGATGGTCGACACGCCTTGAGTGGCGAGGGCTTTCATCAATTCATCGCGGATGATCTTGACACCCTGGGCGATCTGCTCGGCCGAGACTTTGCTGGTGTCCTGGGCCAATGCCAGATCGAAGTGGTCGATTACTGGAACGACTGCGGCGACCACCGACTTGGCCCCTTCACGCTTGGCCACGACCTCATTCTGCAGTGAGCGGCGCTGATAGTTCTGATAGTCGGCCAGCATGCGCAGGTATTTGTCGTTGGCATCCTGCAGGGCGTTATTGAGAGAAGCAAGATCGAGAGAGAGCTGGTCGCCCTCGTTCATCGAAGCATCACCCATCTGCGCAGCGCCATCGCCACCTGCTGCGTTGGGTGTGACCTGTTCCTGATTACGTTCTGCATCGGACATGTTCGTCTTCCTGTCAGACGTTGAATGTGCGTCTTTTTCCTTGCGATTCCACCACATTAATACTCACCAATCCCGAATCATTCGATTGCCATCATTCACCAAGCCACCCCTTGACCTTTTTGAAGAAGCTCGCGGACTCTGGAAGAAGTTTCTCATCCTCGGTCTTGGCGAACTCTCGCAAGAGTTCTTCCTGTTTGGAAGTGAGTTTCTTGGGCACTTCGATCTTGGTGATCACGGCCATATCACCCTTGCGGCCGGAGCGCAGATTGGGGAGACCAGCACCAGCCATGCGGAAAAGGTGGCCATGCTGCGTGCCACGGGGCACGGTGAGCTTCTTGCGGCCTTCGAGGGTGGGAATATCAATCTCTGCACCAAGCGTGGCCTGGGTAAAGCTGACCGGCACCTCGACGACGAGATGATCACCCTCGCGTTGGAAGACCTCATGCTTCTTCACGCGCACGCCGACGTGCAGATCGCCACGAAGCCCGTCACCCTTGGGAGACATTTCCGGCGGTGGCGGCTCACCCTCACCTTGCACGCGAATGGCCTGACCATCCTGAATGCCGGCAGGGATCTTGACACTGAGTTTGCGTTTCTTGGGCACACGACCGCGTCCGCGGCAGGCATCGCAGTGATCCTTGATGATCTGGCCGGATCCTCGACAATCTGGACAAGCAACGACCATGCGGAACATGCCGCCAAGGCCGGATTGCTGCACGCGACCTTGTCCGCCGCAGGTGGAGCACTTGATGGGCTTGGAGCCGGGCTTGGCGCCGGAGCCGGTGCACTTTTCACAGACATCGAGGCGATCAAACTCGACATCGCGATCGCAACCGGTGAGCACCTCTTCGAGTGAGATGTGAACATCGGTCTCGAGGTCGTAGCCACGCGCGACCTGCTGGCGACCTCTGCCACCGCGACCACCGGGCATGCCTCCGAAGCCCTCGAAGAGATCCGAGAACATCGAAAAGATGTCATCGGGGTTCATGCGCGAGAAGTCGTGGGCCGCCGCGCCGCCGCCGCGGACGCCCTCGTGACCGAACTGGTCGTAGCGCTGCTTCTTGGTGGGATCGGAGAGAACTTCGTAGGCCTCAGCGGCCTCTTTGAACTTGGCCTCTGCCTCAGCATCGCCGGGATTGCGATCGGGGTGGTATTTCATCGCCAGGCGGCGATACGAGCGCTTGATCTCTTCCGAGTCGGCAGACTTGGCAACGCCGAGGATTTCGTAATAGTCGCGGGTGGTGGGCATTCTTTTCTACTTCATCACGCTTTGAGAAGATCGCCGTCGATAGGAAACAGGTCTTCGTGGAGTCCGGTTGGAATGACGCCAACACCGCTGGCGTGAATCTCGAAGAGAACCCCGCCTTCGGCAAAATCGCCTTCTCCGTCGAGAGCTGAAAATAGATCAAAGACCGGAGTGGCGGCCAAGTCGTGCGAGAGCTTTTGAAATGCGGACATAAACTCCGCATCTTTATCCAAACCACACTTGGCAAACTTGGCGGCGACAGTTGCCAAATGTTTTGGCGCGGGAACGGCCATTGGTTTACCCGTGAATGGATTGGCAACCTCTTTAACTTTGCCAGTGGTCACAACTTGCAATGTTTCGCTGACGCATCGCCGCACTTTCTCACGTGCTGTCTGAACGAGAATTTTCTGCGCGTGTTCGGGATTCATCAGCAAACCCCATTCATAAGCAATCCCGCGATCTTTCAACCACGGGATTGCGTGTGTTTCAGTTGAAATCGAATCAGCTGACAGCCCCAGTTTCAGCCTTCTTCTCATCCTTGAGGTCCGTGATCAGGACATCGGTGGTGAGCATGAGACCGGAAACCGACGCGGCGTTGATCAGCGCGGTCTTGGCGACCAGAGCGGGGTCGATTAGCCCGGCCTTGACCATGTCGACGTATTCGCCGCTCATGGCGTTGAAGCCGAAGTTGCCCTTCCCTTCCTTGACGCGCTCGACGACGAGGTCGCCATCGGTGCCCGCGTTCTCGGCGATCTGCTTGATGCAGGCCTCGACCGCGTGCTGCACGATGTCGAAGCCGAGCTTCTCATCGCCTTTGGCCTTGCTCTTGGCCTTTTCGATCGCTTCCTGCGTGCGAAGCAGCGCGACGCCGCCACCGGGGACGTACCCCTCTTTGGCCGCGGCCTTGGTGGCGTGCAGGGCATCGTCCACGAGGTCCTTGAGGGACTTCATGGCGACTTCGGTCGCGCCGCCGACGTGGATCATGGCCACGCCGCTGGTGAGCTTGGCAAGACGCTCCATGAGCTTTTCGCGGTCGTAATCGCTGGTGCTCTTGGCGTGCTGACTCTTGATCTGCTCTGCGCGGGCGTTAATCTCGGCCTTCTTACCAGCACCCTCGATAATCGTCGTGTTGTCCTTGGTGATCACGATCTTCTTGGCGCGGCCGAGTTCAGAGAGCTCGACCGACTCGAGCGTGCGGCCCAGATCCTCGGCGATGAAGGTGCCGCCGGTGAGGACGGCGATGTCACCCATCATGGCCTTGCGGCGATCGCCAAAGCCCGGGGCCTTGACGGCGCAGATGCGGAGCGTGCCGCGGAGACGGTTGACGACGAGTGTCGCCAGCGCCTCATTCTCGATCTCTTCGGCGATCAGGAGCACGGGCTTGCTCGTCACCACCACCTTGTTGAGCAGAGGGAGGAGGTCGGGGAGGTTGGAGATCTTCTTCTCATAGATGAGGATGTAGCAATCCTCAAGCACGCACTCGCCGGTCTTGGGGTCGGTCATGAAATACGGAGACAGGTAACCCTTGTCGAACTGCATGCCTTCGACATAATCCAAAGTCGTTTCGGCAGTCTTGCCATCTTCGACCTCGACCACGCCCTCAGCGCCGACCTTGGCGATGGCTTCGGCAATCAATTCGCCCACCTGGGCGTTGTGATTGGCCGACACAGTCGCGATCTTCTTGTAATCGTCCTTGCCCTTGCACTTGGTGGCCATGGCGTCAATCGCTTCAGCCGCGGCATTGGCGGCGGCATTGATGCCGCGTTGGAGGTGCACAGGGTTTGCGCCGGCGGTGACGTGACGCAGACCTTCGGAGAAGATGGCCTGAGCCAGCACGGTGGCGGCAGTCGTTCCATCGCCAGCCTTGTCGGCTGTGCGCTTGGCGACTTCGTTCACCATCTTGGCGCCCATCGCCTGGAAGGGTTCAGGAAGCTGAACTTCCTTGGCGACGCTGACACCGTCTTTGGTGACGTGCGGACCGCCGTAGGAGCGCTCGATCACGACGTGGCGACCCGCGGGGCCCATGGTGCATTTGACGGCATCGGCGAGACGGTCCACGCCTCTTTTCATTTCAAGCAGTGCCGCATCATTAAAGATCAATTGCTTCGAAGACATGCATCTACCTCAAGAGAGTGCGCAGGGCTGGACGCCGTGCGTCATAGACAGGAGTACAGAAAGACGTTGCTCGTCACTTAGCCGATGATGCCGAGGAGTTCGCTCTCGCGCATGATCAGGTGCTTAGTGCCTTTGATCTCGACCTCGGTGCCGGCGTACTTGCCGAAGACAACGGTGTCGCCGACTTTGACGGAGAGCTCGGCACGCTTGCCATTCTCCAGGCGGCGGCCGGGGCCGGTCGCGATGATCTGGCCACGAGCGGGCTTCTCTTTGGCGGTTTCGGGCAAGTAGATGCCGCTGGCGGTCTTGGTCTCTTCGGCGGCGGGCTTGACGAGAACGCGATCTTCAAGGGGCTTGACGGACATGACTGAAATCTCCGTGATTGAACTGTTGAAACTGAGTGATGTTGACTGGTGAACGATTCACTTGCCGCGACGCGGCTTGTGCTTTTTCCCGTGTTTGTGATGCGACCGCACCTTCTGTTGGCGTTCCGCACTCTTGTTGGCTTTGGCCACTGAGCGCGATTCGCGAGCATCATCGCAGGAGGACATGCTGGACGAGGTGTTGACATTGCGCATCTGCACCGGAGCGCCACTCGCCACCGACACGGCCACCATGACACCCATCGCGGCCAGACAAGTCCGGACCATCGATGCGCTCATGTAGTTTTTGTCGCGTGTGCTCATGTGATCTCCTGTGCAAATGTTGCGAGCGATTGGAAGCGTGGGTTAGAAACCCATGCCACCCATTCCGCCCATGCCGCCCATGCCGCCCATGCCACCCATCCCGCCCATGCCACCGCCGCCACCGGCAGGGGCTTTCTCTTCTTCGGGCTTGCTGGTGATGATGCAATCCGCGGCGAGCAGAATGGTCGCGACGCTGCACGAATTCTGCAGCGCCAGGCGATCCACCTTGCTGGGAGTGATCACGCCCTGCTGCAGCATATCGCCGTAGGTGTCGGTGAGGGCGTTGTAGCCGAAGTTGGCCTTGTCGCTCTCTTCGACCTTGGCGACGACCACCGTGCCACGAGCGCCCGCGTTCTCCGCGATCGTCATCGTGGGCACCGCGAGAGCGCGATACACCACATCGATTCCTGCGGCAAAGTCGTACTTGTAGCGGCCGACATCATCAGCCGACTCGCCCTTGCCAAAGACGGCCTTGTATTCCTTCATGTTGGCCAGGGCCTTGCGGGCGCGGATGAACGAAGTGCCGCCACCGGGGACGATCCCCTCGGCTACTGCGGCGCGGGTCGCGTGCAGCGCGTCTTCGATGCGGGCCTTCTTCTCCTTGAGTTCGGCCTCGCTGGCCGCGCCAACCTTGACCTGTGCCACGCCACCAGCGAGCTTGGCCAGACGCTCCTGGAGCTTTTCGCGATCGTAATCGCTGGTGGTGGTGCTGATTTCGTTGCGGATCTGCTCGATGCGGCCTTTGATCGCCTTGCTGTCGCCAGCACCTTCGATGATCGTGGTGTTGTCGGCGTCGATCTCGATCTTCTTCGCCAGACCCAAGTGCTTGATCTCGACCTTGTCGAGCTCGATGCCCAGATCCTTCATCACGGCCGTTGCGCCGGTGAGGACGGCGATGTCTTCGAGCATGGCCTTGCGGCGGTCGCCGTAGCCCGGGGCCTTGACGGCGGCGACGTTGATCGTGCCACGCAGCTTGTTGATCACCAGAGTGGCCAGCGCCTCGCCCGTGACATCTTCAGCGATGATGAGCAAGGGTTTCTTGGCCTGCATCACCTTCTCAAGCAGGGGGACGAGCTTGGTGATGTTGTCGATCTTGTCCTCGTGGATGAGCACCAGGCACTTGTCGAACTCAACCTTCATCTCATCCGCATCGGTGACAAAGTTGGCGGAGAGATAGCCACGATCGAACTGCATGCCCTCGACAACTGTCACTTCGGTGTCGATGTTCTTGCCTTCTTCAACGGTGATCACACCATCTTTGCCGACCTTCTCAAAAGCATCGGCCATGATGCGGCCGACTTCGCGGTCGTTGTTGGCGCTGATAGAGGCGACATTTTCAATGTCCGCCTTGCCCTTCACATTGGTCGAGAGCTTGGCGATCGTCTCGCCAGCCACCGCCACCGCAGCGCGCATGCCGCGGACCATCTGGTTGGCCTCGACGCCGGAGGTGATGTGCTTGAGCCCCTCGCGGAAGAGTGCTTCGGCCAGCACTGTCGCCGTGGTGGTGCCGTCGCCAGCTTCATCGCTGGTCTTGCTCGCGGCTTCCTTCACCAGCTTGGCGCCCATGTTCTCGGCTTTGGAGCCGAGTTCGATCTCTTCGGCAACCGTCACGCCGTCTTTGGTCACGGTCGGGCCGCCCCAGGATTTATCAATCGCGGCATTGCGGCCTTTGGGGCCGAGGGTCGCTTTAACAGCCCGGGCGAGCTTTTCGACGCCACTGAGCAGGGCCTGACGAGCTTCGACATCAAATACGAGTTCCTTGGCGGGCATACAGACGAGCTCCAATTTGGTTGGTCAAACTTGTTTGGTAGTTGACAGGGCTGCGAGGTCAGGGCGACGCCGCAGGACCATTGTCCTTGGCAATCAGGGTGCCAATCAGTGCCGAAGTGCCCACTCACTGAAAGGTGGGCCCGACACGCTCAAAAGCGGCACTCTCTCGTGGTTTTTCAAGGGCCGCAGCCGCCACCCGCCCGGCCAAGATGGCCGGAACTGGCCGATCCCCACTTGCATCTGCCGAACTGGCAGACCCACCATCGTGGTCGGCACCATATAGAAGTCTGTGCACTTCACCTTTGGTCTGACCGATCCCGCCGGTACCTGAGCAATTGACCCCGCCCCTGCCGGTCCGACTCTGCCGCCTCGCTGTCGTTTGGACTGACCCCTTCCACCACAAACCCTGCCTTCTCCAGGATCTTGCGGCTGGCGTGATGGTCGGTAAAGGTCTCGGCAAAGAGCTGTTCGATTCCTGGCTGCGCTAAGGCCCAATCTGCGATTGCCTGCGCCGCCTGACTGGCGAACCCCCTCCCCTCCCACTTTGGCAAGGTGCTGTACCCCATCAACGCCAACGGTCCAATGGCTCCCGGCGGACAGGCACCTGCCGACCCCACCACCACTGCTCTTGGCCCGACGATTCCCGGCTTGGCACACACATACCACCCCCACCACCCCACCTGATCCGGATGCGCGGCGAGCCGATCGGCAAAGAACTGCTGCACATCAGCGAGTGTTTCCGGCGGCCATTCTTCCCAGCCATCACACTCGAGCATTCGTCCGACTGCCAGTGGATCATGAACAGCCAGCTGCGCTGTCTGCGGTGTCGAAGCAATCAGAATGAGTGATTCGGTGTGAAGCTGCAACATGCCCAATGGTTGCGGGTGCATCGCATGTCGGGGTGGCTGTCGATTCCAAACTTGCCCCCAAGACAAGAAGACGGTTCATGTTTGGGCCTACCCTGAAGGCGATGCTGACCCCCGCGCTCACACTCGCCGAAGGAACCTCCGCGTATCTGCCCATCGCGCTGATCTTGATCATGGCGATTTCGTTCGCCGCGATCAACCTGGTGGGCACGACGCTGCTCGGGCCGAATCGCAAGGGCGAGCGCAAGGGCATGACTTACGAGAGCGGCATGGCGCCCATCGGCACCGCCCGCAAGCGCTTCAACGTCCGCTTCTATCTGATCGCCATGACCTTCCTGCTCTTTGATGTCGAAATCATCTTTCTTTATCCCTGGGCCGTCACCTTCCCCAACCTGACCCCGCGCAGCTCCGAAGGCGTGATCTGGCTGACCCGCATCGCCTTCTTCATGCTTACGACGATCGTGATGTATCTGTATGGCCGCCGCAAAGGCGTGTTTAAGTTTGATTGAGTGGGCACATCGCGATTGCGAATGTGATTCTGTATTGCGTGTAGGTCGCGGCAAGCAAGGCCATATCCTGGCAATGCATGACGACCGCTCTGCCATCGTTTTCCGAGTTGCTTCGCGGCCGAGCATACTACTCAGCGAGCATCGGTGAGTTTCAGACGCACCACGAAGACACAATCATTGCGGCGTTGGCGAATGCCTCGTCATTTGCCATAGAGCCAGCCCAACGAGATGCGTGGCACGGACAGATTCAGATCATGCGGCACGTCCTGAAAGGTTGGGATGCGGTTGGCTTGATCGCGTTTGAGTTTGCGGTTCCACGGATGGGAAAACGGATCGACGTGCTGGTTGTGTCGGGTGGCGTGGTCTTTGTGCTGGAATTCAAGGTCGGCGAGACCACATTCACGGCGGACGCCGTCAACCAAGTGTGGGATTACGCGCTGGACATGAAGAACTTTCACAGCGCAAGTCACGCCGCGACGATCGTGCCGATCTTGGTCGCGACTCGCGCACCAGATGTCGGCGAACAAGCGGTCATCGAATCGGATCGTGACGCTGTTGTGCGACCGCTGCGAGCGAGTAACACGACACTCGCGGGCGTGATGCGGGCGGTTGCTGACTGGTGCAATGGACCGGCGCTCGATGCGAGCGCGTGGGCCAGGGGGAGTTACAAGCCTACACCGACGATCATCGAAGCGGCAATGGCTTTGTATGGCGGCCACAAGGTCGAGGACATTTCCCGGCGAGAAGCAGAAGCCATCAACCTCACGCAGACGTCGGGCACGGTAGAGCAAGTCATCCGTGAGGCAAAGGCGAGAAAGCACAAAGCTATTTGCTTCGTGACGGGCGTTCCGGGCGCTGGCAAGACGCTCGTGGGATTGGATATCGCAACCAAACACATCGACAAAGCCAGCGAATTGTACAGTGTCTTTCTTTCTGGCAACGGTCCGCTGGTGGCGATCCTGTGCGAGGCGCTCGCACGCGACAAGGTCGCGCGGGCCAAGCAGGCGGGCAAGCCCGCAAAGATCGGCGCGGCTCGCAGCGAGGTCAAGGCGTTCATACAGAATGTGCACCACTTTCGCGATGAATGCCTCCGCGATGGAGCAAAGCCCCCGGTGGAGCATGTTGCACTCTTTGACGAAGCCCAGCGGGCGTGGAATCTCGATCAGACCGCGTCGTTCATGCGTCGTAAGAAGGGGCATGCGAACTTCGCCATGTCCGAGCCGGCCTTCTTGATCTCGTGCATGGACCGTCACGACGACTGGGCGGCGATTGTTTGCCTCGTGGGAGGCGGGCAGGAGATCAACACTGGCGAGGCGGGTATCGGCGAGTGGCTGCGAGCGCTGCGGGCGAACTTCCCGAAGTGGCACGTGCACTTGTCGCCGCACCTACGCGACTCGGAGTATGAAGCCGGAGACTCGCTACAACTGCTCGAAGGCCACGCGCATGTTCAGACACACGAGAGTCTGCACTTGGCAGTCTCGATGCGATCATTCCGGGCCGAGCATGTGTCGGGTTGGGTAAAAGCGGTGTTGGATGTGGATCGTGAGGCCGCGCACTCTGCATGGACGAGCATTGAAGCACGCTACCCGATTGCGTTGACGCGAGACCTCAGCACCGCAAAGGCGTGGCTGCACAGCCGCGCTCGCGGGACCGAGCGATATGGCTTGGTTGTTTCATCGCAGGCACAACGACTCAAGCCCGAGGCCATTGATGTGCGAGTGAACGTCGACCCCGTGCACTGGTTCTTGCATCCACGCGAGGACGTTCGAAGCTCGTATTACTTGGAAGATGCAGCAACCGAGTTTCAGGTGCAGGGATTGGAACTGGACTGGGCGTGCGTCGTGTGGGATGGCGACTTCCGTTATATGTCGTCGGGTTGGGAGCACTGGGGATTCAGAGGCGATAAATGGCAGCGAATCCGCAAGCCGGAGCGACAAACCTACTTAAAGAACGCGTACCGAGTTTTGCTTACACGCGCACGACAAGGAATGGTGATCGTGGTTCCACGTGGGTGCGTGAACGATCCCACTCGTCATCCTTCCATTTACGACGACACTTACGAATATCTCAAGTCACTTGGCGTAACCGAGCTTCACTAAATCAAGGCACCGGCCTTTCCATCCAAAACACTTGCGGGACTCTCTTTTCCCAACTCCGCCTTTTTCGCGAAGCGAAGCTACCCACCCCGCACCGACTGCACCATTCTCGCGATGGTCTCCGGGCTTTCGGCCTGAGCGGTGCGTGAGCTCAGCAAGATCGCCTGCGTGATCGTCAGCAGCGTCTCCACGCGGCAGACGATTGGCCGGTCGTTCAAACCCGCCTGCAGGGCCCGCACCAGCCACCGCGTCGAAGCCGGCAGAACAACTCCATCTTCAGCATGCTCTGCGGGGTGGACCGATTGCACACCCTGTCCCGCACTGCCGGCGGGAATCCAGTTGGCATGCTCACCCAGCGCATCGGACTCGCACAGCAGCATGCCCGAAGCGCCGATCAGCGACATCTGGGCTCGCTCAACTGGTGCTTGATCCGTGACAAAAATCGACACTGCTCTGCCACTGGTGGCGCGGACATTCACCGTCATTGTGCCGCGGAGGCCGCGCAGCGTCTCACCCGGCAGCAGTTTCAAGCCCGGCTTCCCGACCGGGTCTGCGTACGCCGCATCCACGGATTCCGGTTCGCCAAACCACTCCAAGAGCAGTTCCGCCGCGCTCCACACCGCGCTCGCCAATCCCCCTTCCTGCGGCGAAGTCAGAATTTCGATGCGCCCCGCCCGCGCCACACCAAACTCGGCAAACACATCCGCAAAGTGCTCTCGCAAAACCGAAAGCACAGATGGCACCCGAATCAAACGCGACGGTGGCAACTCAAACTGGTCCCACCCTGCGATGGCCATTTCCAACGCCGCGGCGGGAATCGGTTCCGCCGCGACCACGGACACGCCACGCGATGATGCTGCGTCGAGCGCGCCGACATCCTGGCCGCTGGAATCGGTCCCCAGATCTGTCGTGCCCAGAATCAGAATGTGGCTCACCGGTTCAGAAATCAGCAGGGCTCGCAAGTCACTCGCGGCGGGCACGCCCAGTGCTCCGGCAGGCAGGTCGGCACGACCCCGATCTGAACACCCCACGCTGACCAACTCGCACCCTGCAGCGGCAACCACAGCGCGGCACAGGTCTTCCTGTCCGGGGTCGAGCCAAGCTGCCAGCCGAGGGGCGGTCATTCACCGAGTTTACCGGGCTGACACGGTTCAAGTGACTGTCGGTTGGCCGGTGACAGGAGCGACAGATTGCCGCAAGACCGGCTGAGATCGCATGGGAATTAAGGGGGCAATGCCCACCATCAGCAGCGAGCTGGCGAAGGGAATCCAAAGCGGCATATCGACATTCACTGAGTTGGAAGTACAACCTCCGCCGTACCACCAGCCCCGTTCAAAGGTCCAGTTGGGGAAGGATTTGAAGCCGCCCATGCCGCAGTGAAGCGGATAGGGATTGCCACGAGTAGCGAGAGAGATCGTCACCGTGCCCTCGCGCAGAATGAACTGAGATTTCCACGCGCCAATTCCGGCAGAGACAAACCCACTGGCCCAGGTCATCGCGGCGATCACGGCGGCGATGATGAGCCAGCGGACCCGAGCAGATTGGCGAACGAGGTGTGGCATGACCCTTCCCTACTATCGGCTTGGCGTGACGCACGGCCGCGGGCGGGAGCAATCTCGCACGAGGAAAGTCCGAGCACGGCAGGACACGGTGGCGGGTAACGCCCGCCCGATGCGGGGACCAGCATCGAGGGAAAGTGCCACAGAGACTGAACCGCCGATGGCCGCGTTTTCGGACGCGGATCAGGTAAGGGTGAAAAGGTGCGGTAAGAGCGCACCGGCCGGGGAGTAATCCTCGGTGCATGGCAAACCCCACCGCGTGCAAGATCACATAGGCGTTCGCGAGAGCTTTCGGGCTTTTCGACGGCCGGTCCGGCTGGAAGAACGCGGGTAGATCGCTTGAGTCTTGCCGCGAGGTGAGACCTAGAGAAATGGTCGTGGCGCCGCTTCGGCGGCGAACAGAACTCGGCTTACATGTCGCGCCAGCCCAGCACGGGCCTTTGGGAAACCAAGGGCCCGTGACCATTTTTCAAGTGCCGAGTAGCGAGTACTGAGTGCTGAGGAAAAGGCAAATAGCAAATCAGAAAAGAAGGCACCGAGTCTGCTGACCCGGTGCCGATGACAGCGAATGTGTTGCGGTCAGATTATGACGCCTGGGCGCGGGGGTGGGCCTTGTTGTACGCATCCTGGACGCGCTGGGTGGTGAGGTGGGTGTAGATCTGCGTGGTGCTCAGCGACTGATGGCCCAACAACTCCTGCACACTGCGGAGGTCCGCGCCGTTGTCAAGAAGGTGCGTGGCGAAGGAGTGGCGAAGCGTGTGGGGGCTGATCGTCGGATCGAGGCCAACCTGCTTCAAGTACTTATCGAGCTTGCGGCGGACGGAGCGGCTGCTGATGCGGCCACCGTGCTTATTCAGGAAGAGCGGGATGCGCTCGCCACCGGTTTTGATGATCTGCGAGAACTGCGGATCAGAAGCGGCCATGTCCTGATAGCGCTTGATCGCGGCGAGGGCGTGCTTGCCGAGGGGAACGATGCGTTCCTTCTTGCCCTTGCCCTTGACGCTGAGGGTGCCACCGTCCATATCGACATCGAAGTAACCGATGCCGACGAGCTCGCTGACGCGAATACCTGTGGAGTAGAGGGTCTCGAGCATGGCGCGATCACGGCAGCCGAGGACATCTGCATCACCGGGGGCGGCGAGAAGCTTCTCGACCTGCTCCATGGGAATCGCCTTGGGCAGGCGCTTGGCCTGGCGGGGAGTGCGGATGAGGGTCATGGGATTGGAGTCTGAGTAGCCACGCTTGTCGGCCCACTTATAGAAGGAGCGGAGGGTGGCGATCTTGCGAGCCATGGTGGCGGCGGAGTAGGCCTGCTCGTTGAGATGAGCGAGGAAGCCACGCACCTGATCTGCACCTGCAGAGCAAACGAGGGCGGTAATGGTCTGTGACTTGCCCGTGTCTTTGGCGGGACGCTGACCAGCATCAGCGGCAGTGCGACGAGCGTCAAAGGCGGACTTTTCGCGATCGGGGTTGATGTCGATGTTGTTTTCAGAGGAGAGCCACTCGACAAACTGGCGGAGGTCAGCACCGTAACAACGAGCGGTGTATGGACTGAAATGGCGTTCATCGCCAAGGTAGCGTTGGAAGGACTCGGTGATCTGAAGGGTCGACATGGTGAAACTCCTACCCGATGGGAGCGGTGCGGACGCGGAACGAATGCGGACGCAACGCGAATGAGCCGGTTTGTACTTGGACTTCCGTGTCCCTTGGTGAGCCAGCACTCCGTGCCAGCGGGAAAATCTGCTGCATGAGCGGAGGAAGGTCCGGTCATGCTGAAGTTCTATCGGTCCTTCTGACCCCCAAGATCGGTCGAACCGACATCAACTACGCGAGTATCGGACGCCACTGGTTCGGGGGGAAAGGCGTTGTAGGCCTGCGTCGGGGCGTTGACGCTGGGAAGGCGAGCGACGCGGAGCCATTCGGCCTGTACGAGACGCTCGACTGTGGCAGCGGAACAGAACTCCTCGTAGAGGGACATGCTGGCGATGTAGCGTTTCCAATTCAGGGCCGTACCGGACTCACTGCGGCCGGTGGCGAAGTTGCGCACTTCAAAGAGAACCTGATGGTTTTTGCCATCAAAGTGCTCACTGACCACAGAAGCAGGGGCATCGGGCATGGCAGCGCGGCGTGCGGGAGCACGTTCACTGGTCTGCATGGCCAGAGCGCGAGGGTCGCCCGCGCGAGTGGTTTCGTCGATAGGTGAGCCGGGGCGTGTGAAGAGCGCAAGTGAGAGGCCGAGGGTCGGTGTGTAGGGGTCGTAGGCAGAGATTGAACCGACGACGATAGCATCGGCACCCAGGCGTGCCGCGACGCGCTTGGCGTCGGAGGCGCTGGCGATTTCGCGGAGTTCGAGGGCACGCATGGCCTGGGCAGTGCGATTGGCCGGGAGGACGCGCACGCCCTGCACCTGGGCACAGGCGGCAACGAGTTTGTCAGTGAGTTCGGCGGTTTCGATGAGAGTGGTGCCACTTTCGTTGCGCATCGGGGCAACGGCCCAGAGAACGCCGCCCTGTATGGAGTCGTAGGGCGCGACGGTAACGGTGGGCGCGGTGAGGCGATCTGTATCACCTGATGCGCAGCCGGAAGCCGAGAGAACCGCAAGAGAAAGGATGCAGAGCGCGGTCAACGTGCCCAAGGCACCCGGGAGCTTTGCAGGAGTGCGAAGTTGCGAAAGAGAGTTCCCCATACCAAGACACCCTTGATGCTGTACGGAAGGGACGCAACGCGGTTCGCGCGAAGTGAGGTTGAATAGATCAAACAGGTTCATTTTTCGGAGTTTCCCGTTACGCTGGTGGTGCGGCTTTCAGAGGTGTTTTCGGCGGGGCGAGTGGCAACCGGCGTGATGGGAGTATCACCAGCGGCCAGAAGTGCCGAGCCCATGTCGATGCTCCAGATGTTCTCTTTCCCCTGGCGAGCAGAGACGAAGTAGAGCAGATTTGAGCCGGACCAATATGGAGAGAGGTTGGCAGCGGGACCGGAAGTGAGTTTGACCTTGGAAGTGCCATCGAGAGAGATCATCCAGAGATCACCTTGCGCAGGGCGGGTCTGGCTGGAAGCAGATGCGATGGGCACCTCGGCATAGACGATGCGCTGACCGTCGGGGCTCCAGCAGGGATTGATGCACGCGCTGGAGGTGCTGGAGGCGATCTCGGTGAGATTCATAGCGCGGCCATCGAGGTAATCGAGGGTCCAGATGGCGAAAGAGCGCGATCCCCGCTCGCGACCGATCTGAAAGAGGATGCGATCGGCGCCGTCAGCGCCGGTGCCAGCGACGGGTGACCAGCGCGGGAACATGCCAAAGCCGATGAACTGCGGCGCGGCTTTGCCGGCGACGGAGGAGATCCACATTTCCAAACGGCCGGTGGTCTCGCCAAAGCGAGTGAAGACCAGTTGAGATCCATCAGGAGACCAAGAGGGAGAGATGTCGTCGGCAGGGTCATCGGTGACCTGCACGGCCTGGCCGCCATTGGCGGGCATGATGTAGATATCCCAATTGCCGGAGCGATTGCTGGCAAAGGCGATGCGAGAGCCATCGGGGCTGAGAGCGGGAGCGACATCGTCGGCAGCATCGCTGGTGAGACAAGTGACCACGCGGCTGCCGATCTGCTTTGAGTAAATGTCGGAAGTGCTGCGATGCTGCGTGCTGGCGTAGACGAGGGTTGAACCATCGGCAGAGATGCAGGGATCAAAGTCAGCACCTTCGGCTGCAAAGGTGACGCGCGAGACGCTCTCGGCGGAAGGGGACGTGGCGGGTTCGTCGATGGCGATGTTGATGGCGGAGACGGAGAAAGAGGACTGAGCGAGAGCCATCTGCTCACGCGAAGGAGCGGACGATGCGTGCGAGCCGGAATTGGATGGAGATGCAGGGGAAGCTGCAAGAGGCGCACGATCTGCGGGTGAGGTGGATACCCCAGAGTGTGTTGAAGTGGTTGAGGGCGCTGTGGTTGCAGCGCGATCGCGCCAGACGTTGTGTGTTGTGGAGCAAGCGGCAGAACCGATAAGCACCACAGCCAACGTGGCGGCGGAGGCGAGGTTGTTCAGATTGAAGCGTGGCATGAGACGACCTCCTCAACGTTAGGTTTATCGGACGAGGAGAGAAGGGTGCATGAAGTCTGCACGCTCCTTCAGCGTCGACACCAACTCGGACTTCCCATAACCATCGGTGAGAGAAGAACGGCAAATAACCGCAAGACTCACTTTCGCTCGAACAAGCGAAAATACCGGGTTGTGGGGAATCACGAGAAGATGTTTGGTATTTGATTGCACCAGATTTCATTTTGCTCGTCAAGTCTTTGTTTGGTTTTGAATTAGTGATACGCTGGGGTCATGCCTGACGGACTAGCGATTGCGGAGCTGTTGAAGTGGGCGGTGGTGGCGGTCGCCGCGTTTGCGGGGGCGTTTGCCAGCGCGATCACGGGGTATGGAACGGTGCTGTTCCTGATGCCGGTGCTGGCGTTGACTATGGGGACGTCGCAGGAGGCGGTCTCGGTGTTGACGCTCGCAGCGATTCTGGGAAACGTCACCAAAGGGTGGTTGAATCGAAAGGACATCGATTGGGCCGGAGTGAAGTGGTACCTGATCGGCGCGGTGCCAACGGCTGCGCTGGCGGCGTGGTTTCTCACCGAAGTGCCGGACGCGGTGGTGTATGCGCTGATGGGAATGTTTCTGCTGGGAGCGTTGATCTGGCGTTGGGTGAAGAAGTGGAAGCGGAAGAGCGCGGGTGAGGATCAGAAGCCGCGTGAGACGATGCCTGTGAAGCGACTGGCGTGGGTGGGGCTTTTCACAGGCGGACTTTCAGCGTTGGTGGGTGGCGCGGGGCCAGTGGCGGGGCCATTTTTTCTTGCGACGGGTATGGCCAAGGGGGTGTATGTGGGGACAGAGGCGGTCGCTTCGCTGGGTGTGCATGTGGTGAAACTGACCGCCTATGGATTGAATGATCTGCTGACGCCGCGGGTGCTGATCGTGGGTGTGGCGCTGTCACCTCTTGTGATTGCGGGGAGTTGGCTGGGTAAGAAGGTGCTGGATCGATTGAGCTTGAAGGCGTTTGAGATCGCGGTTGAGATCACGCTGCTGGTGGCGGCGATGGTTTTGTTGTGGAAGGGGTTTACGACGCCGATTTGAAACCAGGAGTTGAAAGAGACAAGTTGAAAGTTGAAAGAAAGCCCCCGCACGGAGTGTGGGGTACCGAGCAATGCGACTGCGATTGGGAATCATTGCGGCGCGATGGTGAAGTCGTAGATGCCCGAGCCGAGTTCGAGGGTGAGCGGGTCTTGATTGCGAATCTTGGCAGAAAGCGCGGCGCTCAGAGGCTTTCCGGACTCGGTGATGGACGCTGCCGAGCGAGTGAATTTCACCAATGCAGAGCAATTGATGGGGATGGTGAGCCGCGCTGAGTGCCCCACTGCCGTTGGCTTCCATGTGGTGCGATATGTGCCGCGAATGCTCTTATAGGAAATGTCGGCAACATCGAGATTGGGCAATGGATCGAGGTTGATGTTGACACGCTGGAATGCAGAGGGTTGGCCACGCTGTGTGATGCCGCCGATGCCTTCGACGAACCATTGGCCGCAGGAGCCGAGGGAATAGTGGTTGAAGGAATTCATGGAGATATCGGGGTGCGGGCCGGTTTGGGGTGTGTAGCCATCCCAGCGTTCCCAGATCGTCGTCGCGCCGTGACGGACGCTGAAGAGCCATGATGGAAAGGTGTCATTCAAGAGCAACTTGGCCGCGAGGGGGCGTTGATTGATGGAGTCGAGCACGGGTAGCAGGTAGCTGACACCGACAAATCCTGTGGAGAGGTGGTTGTTGGCACGCTGGATGGTCTCGACGAGGCGTGCGGCGGCCAGAGGGCGAAGTTCATCAGCGAGTAGATTGAAGCGAAGAGCGAGGATGTAGGAACATTGGGTGTCGCCTTTGATGCGGATGTGTGATGTGCCGTCTGCGGATTTTTCCAGGTTGACATATGCCTTGTTAAAGGCGGCGATGATGTCACGATGGAGCGATTCGTACTGCTCAGCGCGTGCGGAATCACCTAGGACGCGGAGTGAGCGGGCGAGAATGTCGGTGGAGTGGGCGAAGTAAGCCGTTCCGATGAGGTCTTTGGGGGTGTCGGCCTTTATGGAGAGCCAGTCGCCATAGTCGTTGCCGCGATCACGATCGCGGTAGAGGTTGGTGCTGTGCCTGCGGCACCACTCGACCCAGCGGGTCATGGAATCGAGGGATTGCTCAAGGATGCGGGTGTCGCCGTAATTTTCGTACATGAGCCAGGGGATGATGCTGCCGGCATCGGCCCACGCGGGAGTGCCGTAGGTGAGGCCTCGCGTGACGGGGGCGACATCGGAGTGGGCGCCGTCTTCACGCTGGGCATCGCGGACATCGGCGAGCCACTTGGTAAAAAAAGGGGCGAGATCGGCGTTGAAGATGGCGGTCTGGGCAAAGACTTGGGCATCGGCCATCCAACCCATGCGTTCATCGCGCTGCGGGCAATCGGTGGGGATGCTGAGGTAGTTGCCGCGAAGGCCCCACCAGATGTTGGAGGCGAGCTGGTTGAGGTCTTTATTGGCGAAGGTGAAGGAGCCGACGCGTTCAAAATCAGAACCGAAGGCGATGCCAGTGACGGAAGATTGATCTGGAGCGGAAGAAAGTCCGGTGAGCTCGACGTAGCGAAAGCCGTGGAAAGTGAAGCGAGGTTCCCAGGTTTCGTTGGGTGTGCCGGAGCAGGTGTAGGTGTCGATGCAGGCGGCACCGCGAAGGTTGGCGGTGTAGAGAGTGCCATCGGGGTTGAGCATCTCACCGTGCTTGATGGTGATGACGGTCCCCTTAGGTTGAGTGACACGAAGGCGAATGACGCCAACCAAGTTCTGGCCCAGGTCATAGGTGTAGCGGCCGGGTGCGGGCTGGGTGAGAGAGATCGCGGGAAGCTCGGCGAAGGTGCGGACGGGAAGGCATACATCCGGTTCGAGGTTGCGAGATTCGGGGCGCGTGGTGACGGGTTGCCACGCTGGATCGGAAGTCGGCGGCAACGTGATGCGAGCATCATGGACTTCGCCATCCATCAGGTCGGCCGAGAGCGTGGGACCATCGCAGCGTTTCCAGGAGGCATCACTGATGATGCGCTCGGAGGTGCCATCGGCATAGGAGATTTCGAGTTGAGCCAGCAGCGCCGGTTCTTTGCCGTAGAACTGAGAGATATTGAAGAGACCAGCGCGGCCTGAGAACCAACCGGGTGCGACGGTGGATTCGAGGGTGCAGTCGCCTTGCGCGAGCAGACCGGTGACATCGGCGGTTTGATAGCGGACGCGCTTGCGGAAATCGGTCCAGCCGGGGTTGAGCCGCGCATCGGAGGTGGGCTTGCCGTTGATGGAGATGTCGTAGACGCCCAGAGCAGTGCTATAGAGGACGGCGCGGCTGATGGGTTTGTTGATGTTGAAGGTCTTGCGAAGAACGGGGAGAGGGCCGGCGGGAAGTTTGAACGATGTGTTCTCGGCGATGATGCGTGTGAAAGTCTGGCCATTCAACGAATAGGTGAAGGAGAGAGCTTTCTTCTTGCCATAGGCAGGATCACCGCCAAGAAAGTTGTTGCTGGCGGGAATTGACGTCTCACCCTTGGCGACTGCGGCAGAGATGATGGCCGTGACGTCTTTCGACACGGACTTGTCTTCTGTGGCATAGGTCGCAGTTGTAATGATGATGCTGGAACGCGTCGGCGCGGCATCGATCCACTGAGCGGACCAATCCGACGGAGCCGTCGGCCCCATCGACCAGGTGGCGGGGGTGCTCCACGGTCCTTCCGTCCCGGCTGCGTCGACGATCTGGACTTTCCAGTGGCAGGATTGGCGAGAGGTGAGGGGCTTGCCTTTATAGATGACGCCGAAGGTCGCGTTAGAAGCGACCACCCCACTATCCCAGAGGTCGCCGGTGTTGGCAGCGAGAAGTTGGGGAGATGAAGCGACGAGGATGCGGTAAGCGGATTGGGCGAGATCGCGAGTCGAAGAAGATGCAGTCTCGAGCACCCAACTGAGCCGCGGATGAGGATCGTGGATCGCGAGGGGATCGGTGAGGTACTCAGTGCGGGGTTGGGTGGCCGCGAGTTGGGCGAAGGCGGGGGCAGAGAGTCCTAGAACGAGCCCGGATGAGAGCGTGAAAGGGAGGGTGAGCAGGCGGATGAAGGCGACACGGCGCACGAGGAACTCCTGTTCAATCTGCAGCGAATGGGGCAAGGTACAGGAAAAGTGAGAATCGGGTGCAAGGTTGAGGCCGGAGCGGGCAAATCAGGAGGTGGGCCACATTGGCAAGACGGTTGTGGCACGCGCCTCAGGAGGTGATTCGGCCGCACCCGGGAACTTGCATGTGTTGGTACACTGGAGGTCTAGGGGGGTCCCTTGGCGTCCAATGACATCATTTTGGCAACTCGCACGACGACGCGCCTGCTCGATGCGCTGAAGGACGCGCACAACGAGCCGGTGTGGGCTCAGGTCGATGGGCGCTATCGCCCCGTGATCGCGGGCCTGGCGAGGCGGCTGGGTCTGCGCGATGAAGATGCCGAAGAGGTCGCCCAGCAAGCACTTTCTGAATTTGTGCGTTGCTATCGCGATGGAAAGTACGACCGCAGTAAGGGGCGGCTGAGTTCGTGGATTTTGGGAATCGCCCATCACACCACGTTGAGGATGATCCGCAACGGAGTCAGGCAGACGTTGCCCGGCGGCACGGTGATGGCGGAAGTGCCGGATGAGCAATCGCTGCGAACGATCTGGACGGATGAGCGTGATCGGGCGATTCTGAGCAGGGCGTTGCAGCTCTTGCGTGAGGATTCGTCGATTGATGAGCGGACGGTGCAGGCGTTTGAACTTGTCGCGATGCGGGGTGTCCCAGCGGCAGAAGCAGGAGAGCAGTGCCGCATGACGGCCGATCAGGTGTATGTGGCCAAGAGTCGCGTGACCAAGAAACTGCGGGAACTGGTTGAGGAATTGACGCGGGCCTTTGAAGAGGATGAGTGAATGGCGCAGCGGCGTGAGGTCAACCCGGCGGGAGAGAATGCCGCGGGTTCGGCTGGTGGTGGCGCGCCGGATGGCGGAAACGGTCTTGGGCCGTCGTGTCTGGGTGCTGAGGCGATTGATGCCTTGGCAGGTGGTGCACCGCTTGAGGGATCGCGCAAGGAGCATATGGATGGGTGTGCGGCGTGCCGCGCACGGCTGGATGCGGCGCTCGAAGATGCCAAGTTTGTGAAGCGGATGCGAACTCTGGCGGGGCCGACGCTGGCACCGGCAGGTGCGCCGACGATTTCCGGGTATCGCGTGGCCGGGGTGATCAGCGAGGGGTCGCAGGGCGTGGTGTATCGCGCGGTGCAAGAGCGGACCTCGCGTGCAGTGGCGATCAAGGTGCTCTCGGCGGGACGAAACGCGACGGCAAGGCAGCGGGCGAGGGCTGAACGCGAAGCGGAAATCGTGGCGCGGTTGCGGCACCCCAATATCGTGACGGTGTTTGAATCGCGGACGCTGTTTGATGGGCGGATCGCGGTGGTGATGGAGTTTATCGATGGCGTGCCACTGGACCGGTGGACACCACCGGGCGAGACGGTTCAGGAAAAGCGTCGGGCCATGTTGCAGGCGTTTGCCGCGGCGTGCAATGGTGTGCACACCGCACATTTGAATGGAGTGATTCATCGCGACTTGAAGCCGGACAACATTCTTGTGACGAACGAGGGCAGGCCGGTGGTGCTGGACTTTGGCATCGCCAAAGCGGCAGATTCGCTGGCAGAGACGATGACGGGAGAATTTGCCGGCACTCCTGCATACGCCTCGCCAGAACAGGTTTCGGGGCGACCGGGCACCGTGGACGCACTGACGGATGTTTATTCGATGGGCGTGCTGCTGTATCGCCTGCTGATAGGAACGCTGCCATACAACATTGATGGATCGATCTTTGAGATTGCGCACACCATCAGCGAAACCGAAGCCATGCCGATGAGGCAGATTGATCCGACGATTTCGCCGGACCTGGAAGCGATCGTGCATCGGGCGATGAGCAAAGACAAGCCGAGGCGCTATCAGAGCGCGGCCAACCTGGCACGCGAGGTGGAGCGGTACCTGGCAGGCGATCCTGTCGAAGCGCGAAGCGGCTCGGGGTGGTATGTGCTGCGCAAGGCGGTGGCAGTGAATCGCTCGCGTCTGGCGTGGGGCGCAGTGGCGTGCGGCTTGGTGCTGGCGGCGGGCGGTGTGGTGTGGCGCAGCCATGCCCGCGAAGAAGAAGCCGCGCAGATGGCGGCAGCGCAGAAAGCGCTGGCAGAGCGCGAGCGGATTCACGCGCGAGCAGTGACGGAACTCCTGCGCGAGGCGATTCCGGATGCGGACCCGCGATACCCGGATCTTTCATCGATCATGGGTGCGGGGTTCAAGAGGTTGTATTTCCGCTTGGAAACAGGTGGTTTTGCCGCTGACCCTGCCGTGGATCAGGAGTTGCGGCGTTTATGGGCCAACGTCTACACGGGATTTGGCTCCAACAAGGCGGCAGGGCTGGTGGAGTATGCGGAAGTGTCGCTGCGCAACGGCCTGTCGCGCTTGCGGGAACTTCACGGAGATGAGCATGTGGAGGTGGCGGCGACGCTGCATCAACTCGCAGGCGTGATGCTGTATCGCCGCAGGCCGATGGAGGCGGAAGCGACGTGCCGCGAAGCGCTGACATTGCGAGAGAAACTGCTCGGCGTCAAGTCGCCTGAAGCAATTGAGACGCGATCACTGCTGGCCCGAATTCTGGCTGATCGCGAGGAACTGGCAGCTGCCGATGCTGAGGCCCAGCGGGTGATTGATCTGTCGGGGGCATCGCCAGAGGCGAGCAACGAACTGCATCTGGCCTCGATGTATGTGCTGCGGGGGCGACTGGCCTTGAAGCGTCAGGAGTATGCAGCGGCGGAACCACTGCTCAGTAATGCGCTGCGCGTGCAGATGACGCTCTTGCCCTTGCGCGATCCGGATGTCACGGCGACGCTGGTGGATGGGGCTCGCATCGCAGCAAACCTGCCTGAGAGTGAACTAGGCAAGGCGTATGTGCGCTGCTGGGGTGGGCAGGGGATCGAATTGATTCGCAAGGTGCAAGCGGATGCCAAGGTATTTCGCACGCCGACACCAAGAGAGTTGCCCAAAGAAGGGGCGACGCACACAGAGCCGATACTTCGATACTTGCGCCTGCAAGAGCGGCTCTTGGGTGCGGATGCACCGGCGCTGGTGGATACGTGCACGCGACTGGGAGAGGCCGCAGGAGCAGAGTTGCGTCCAGCCGAGCGACTGGAGGCGGCGCAGCGTGGCGAGGCGATCACGCGGAAGAACTCGCCTCAGAACATCACAGCGATCCTGATGTTCCAGCAGCAAGCGTCGATTGCGCTGCTCGATCTGGGGCGCACGGCAGAAGCAGCGGCGGTCGCCAAGGACGCGTTGGAGCTGCGGCTCAGCATGCCAGAGCGGATGCGCGACCCACTGATGACAGCGCTCAACTATCGTGATCTGGCGTGGTATCAGGCCCAGGATGGGCAGTTTGAGGCGGCCATCGGCATGGCGCAGAAATCGGCAACACTGCTCAAGGAGATCGTGGGTGACAAGCACCACACGGTGGCGGTGGCACAGGCGATCGAAGCTCACTGCCTGATGCATGGGGGCGATGTCGGCCGGGCACAGCAGATCACGGCGACTGCACTGAAAAACATCGATGGGAAGGCGGCCACTCCGGAAGATCAGCTCGCACAGGTGAAGGTGGCGCGAGGGCTGATTCTTTTCCGTCTGGATCGGTACTCAGAAGCGCGCGAGCTCTTTGAGAGCAGCTGGGACGCGGTGTATAAGTTGTGTGGCCCGGGACACGCGTGGCGCAAGGCAATGTGCACGGCGATGGCGGAGATCACGTTGGCCGAACAAGACTACACGGCAGCGCCGATCTGGCTTTCGCGAGCCGCAGGAAACATGGACCCCCCTGATTCCGGGGAAATGTCGAGCATAACCGGCGAGGACGTGAAGTAGCATTCCCGATAACCGATAGACCTCACGAGGTCGCGCAGGCGATCCGGGAGGTGTTGTCGTGATCAGCCCCATGTCGCTGAAGTCACTGCGCCGCCGCGTGTTTACGCGAGGTGAAGGTGTGGTTGCGCTCTCGGGCCTTGCGCTGGGGGGGGTGCTGATCGCGGCAACAGCCGTCTGGTCGTGGTGGGCCGTGGACACACAGCAGACGTTACTACGTTCGACGAGACACAGCGAAATCGAGAGCGTGTGCAGCGGAATCACATCGGCAGCAGAGCGACTGGTTGCACGCAATGACCTCAGTGCGCTGCGCACCATGGTCACTGAGTGCGCCCAACAGCACGATCTCAGGACGCTACGCGTTGCACTGCCCAATGGGCATGTGATTGCAGATGCGGATCCCAAACAAATCGATGTTGCGCCGTTGCCTGAGAGTTGGACGGATTCTCCGCTTTCCGCTCCGCAGGCCGAAACCCTGAGCGACTCCATCATCTCGTCCGGTTCGGCAGTGATTCCAGGACGCGGGGCCATTGAGGTCACCGCAGCTGGGAGTGTTCCGGTGGTGGTCTGGAACTCCAGTTCCATCGTCTTTGGTGCAGGTGCGATCGGCGCCGCCAGTCTCGCAGGCCTTTGGCTGATGTATCGGTACGTTCGCGGCAAGACTCGCGCGCTCTCGGCGGTTCGCGAGTGCCTGATGAGCGTCTCAGGACCGGTTGATGACCCGATGCAATTGAAAGTGCCTGAGAACCTGGGCCCAGAAGCTGTCGCTTGGAATCAACTGCTGCACATCGCCAATACGCAACGCACTGCGATTGTGGCAGAGCGTGCGGCAGAAGTGCTGCGTCATCGCACAGATAATGACAGTGAACTGGTTACCGCGATCGATTCGATGAGCCAGGGTGTAGTGATCTTTGATGAAACCGGGCGTGTTCGCCATGCCAATGGTGCCGCTGGAGTGCTTCTGGGTGTGCGTCGCGATGCGTTGATCGGCTTGGAAGTCGACAAGGCGTGCGGTCACGCTGAAGTTCAAGCTGCCATCAAGGGCATGTGCGCGGGACAGATCCGCCAGCGTCGCCTGGTGGAAGCAACCAACAAGAGTGCACCGCAATCCCACGCTCACTCCTCCACACCTGATGTGGGAGTGGGAGTTCTTCGCTACAGCATGCGTCCGGTGCGCCGCGAAGAGGGCGTGATGTGTGTCATGGTGATCGAGGACATCACTCAGCAACGCGCCGCTGATGAAGCCAGAAACGCGTTTGTCGCTCATGCAACGCACGAACTCAGAACGCCCCTTACCAATATCCGCCTGTACATCGAACAGTTGATTGATGATGATGATGCCGCAGCGCGGGCGAACGCTTTGAACGTCGTCAATCAGGAGGTGAGACGCCTCGAACGCATCATCACCGACATGCTCAGCGTGTCGGAGATCGAAGCCGGAACTCTTCAGATCCGCCGTGGAGATGTGCGGCTGGACGCCTTGCTGACCGAACTCGAGGCGGACTTCAAGGCGCAGGCGCACGAGAAAGAGATCACACTCACATTCCAGCTGCCACCCAAGCTTCCAGTGCTGCAGGGCGATCGCGACAAAGTCGCTGTCGCACTTCACAATCTCGTGGGCAATGCACTCAAGTACACCCCTCAGGGCGGACAAGTCACCGTTCGTGTTGAACACACTGCACAGACGCTCAGTATCGAGGTTGTCGATAACGGCATCGGTATCAAATCGGATGAGGCCGAGATGGTTTTTGAGAAGTTCTACCGCGCCAAAGACAAGCGGGTTGCCAACATCACCGGCACCGGGCTTGGTCTCACGCTTGCCCGCCAGGTCATTCGGCTGCACGGCGGCGACATCACCGTCAAGAGTCAACTCGATAAGGGAACCACCTTCACGGTCACGCTGCCGGCAATCGCTGCGTAATCGCACCACCAGAGAGAGGCGTTTATGGAGATCCTTGAGCAGAGACATGGTGCAGTGATGGTGGTGCGCCCGCAGGGAGCGCTGCTCGAGGCCGACGTCAATGCGTTCCGACGCAGGGTTTCCGATGTGATTCAGAAGAGTCTTGGGCGCTTTGTGCTCGACGCATCGCAGATCGCATATACCGACAGCAAGGGGCTTGAGGCGATTCTGGACATCAGCGAGGAACTGAACGGGGGCGGGCAATCGCTTCGCCTGTGCTGCGCAAACGAAACGCTTCGCGAAGTGCTCGACCTGACGGACATCTCACCTCTTGTGGAACACTACGAAGACGTCGGAACGGCGGTACGCAGTTTCCTTTGAGTATGACCCATGACGATTCCTCCAAACAAAAGACTCCGCGTTGGCGACGTGCTCATGGAGCAAGGCGCCATTTCGCGCGAGCAGCTGGAACGTGCGCTGTCCGAGCAAAAGGCCTCCGGACAGATGCTCGGAGAGATCCTGGTTGAGAAAGGCGTCATCCAGCCCGGCGCGCTTGTTCGCGGGCTCGCCAAATCGCTCGGGCTTCGCGGCTGCGTGCTTCGTCACGGCCTCATCGACCTCGCAGCGTTCAAGCTTGTAGGCGAAACCGAATGCGAACGCCTGAAGGTCCTTCCCATGTTCAAGGTGCGAAACACCTTGATTGTGGCCATGGCGGAACCGCAGAGTCTCCCCACCATTGATCGCCTCGCTGAACTGACCAATTGCCAGATCAAACCCGTACTCGCGCTAGAAGCCAACATTGCCGAGTACTTGAAGAAATACGCGGGCGGCAATGTCGACGTTGACGCCTTTCTCACCTCTTTGGCCGAACAAGATGTCGAAGTTGTCGAGCGTGAAAGCGTTGATGAAGGTCCATCCACGGATCTCGACAAGATGGTGGCGGGAAGCCCCATCATCAATCTCGTCAATATCGCATTTCTTTCGGCCGTAAAGGACGGTGCCAGTGACATTCACATCGAGCCCGACCGCAAGGGCACGCGAGTGCGCTATCGCATCGATGGCGTCATGCGAGAACTGATGAACCCGCCTGCGGGAATGCACGCGGCGATCGTGTCTCGCGTCAAGGTCATCGGCAAGATGGACATTGCTGAGAAACGCCTGCCTCAGGAAGGTCGAGTACGGATTGTTGCTGAAGGACGCGAGATCGATCTACGCGTTTCCAGCATGCCCACGCTGCTGGGTGAGAAGATTGTGGTCCGAATCCTGGACAAGCGGAACCTGCGCGTGCGATTGGAGGATCTTGGCTTCCGGCTTGAGGCCATGAACACGTTCAAGGCCATTCTGGATAAGCCCCACGGTCTGGTTCTGGTCACTGGGCCGACAGGCAGTGGAAAGACAACGACGCTCTACTCTGCGCTGGACCTGCTTCGAAGTCCCGAGGTCAACATTGTGACCGTTGAGGACCCTGTCGAGTATCAGCTCGACATGGTGAACCAGATTCAGGTTCATGAGCAGATCGGCTTCAATTTCGCTCGCGCTCTTCGAAGCATTCTGCGTCAGGATCCCGACGTGATCATGATCGGCGAGATTCGTGATGAGGAGACCGCTCGCGTCGGCATTCAAGCAGCTCTCACCGGCCATCTGGTGCTTGCGACCCTGCACACCAACGACGCGCCTGGCGCTATCGCACGCCTCACTGATATGAAAATCGAACCTTATCTGATCGCATCTTGCATCAATGGTGTGGTGGCTCAGCGACTGGCCCGCACCATCTGCTCTGCGTGCGCGACGCGCTATTACCCTGCTGAGACGGTGCTCATCGACGCGGGTCTTGCGGATCAGGTCGGACGCAGCTTTCGTCATGGCTCCGGCTGCCGCGAATGCCATGACAGCGGCTTCCACGGTCGGCTCGGCATCTATGAAGTCATGGACGTCACACCGGACATGCGCCGTCTGGTGCATCGCAATGCGCCGGTGCACGAGATCCGCGAAACGCTCAAGCACAACGGTCACCTCAACCTTCGCGAGGAAGGTGTGCTTCTTGCCCTCGAAGGAAAGACCAGTCTAGAGGAGGTTCTCCGCGTCACCATCAACGAAGACGAGCAGATCACTCAGGATGATCGGGGGAGGGCTGCCGCATGAAGTTTCTCTCCAAGGCCTATGACAAACAGGGAAAGCTGCACAAGGAGATCGTGGAGGGCGAGAATGAAGCCGCAGTTCGCGACCAACTTCGCAAACAAGGGCTGTTCGTTACCGAACTCACCAAGCAGCGCGCTTCCAGTCAATCACACTCAAGCGCTAAGCGCTCTGTCTCAGGCGGTGGCAAGCGGCTCAAGAACGTTTCGGGGTTCATGCGTCAACTCTCACTCATGCTTTCGACGGGTACACCCCTGATGGAAGCCATGCAGGCGGTTCAACGACAGACGCCTCCTGGCCCGTTTCATGACGTCATCGCCACCATGATCGAGAAGATCTCGCAAGGCGCAGCCCTCTCGGAAACGATGGCCGAGTATCCGCAGTACTTTGACCCAGTCGCTCGGTCTCTGGTTCGTGCTGGTGAATCCGGCGGCCGCCTGGCCCCGATGCTGCAGCGTCTCGCTGATCTGTCCCGCCAGCAGGAGAAGGTGCGCAGTTCGCTGCTGGGTGCGATGGTCTACCCGTGCCTGCTGATCTGCGTGGCGATCGCCGTGCTCGGTGTCATGGTCGGTTTCGTTCTGCCACGGTTTGAAGGGCTCTTTCAATCGCTGAACGCGCCTCTCCCCCCCACCACCAAGATCATGCTTGGCTTCAGCGAAATCTGTCGCGAATACTGGCCGGCGCTCATTCTCGGCATCGCTGCGATCATTGTCTGCACACGCATGTACCTGATCACAGAGGCTGGACGCAAACTCATCGACCGTCTCCTTCTCGGCCTGCCGCAATTGGGAGCCATCACGAGATCTTTCGCGACCGCACGTGTGGCGCGCGTGCTGGGTGTACTTCTGGAAGGCAAAGTGACGTTGCTCGAATCACTCGAATTGACTCGTGATTCGGTGACAAACTCCTTTTATCGCGATCTCATCATCGACGCCGAAGACGCTGTCGCCCACGGAGAGAACATCAGCGATGTCTTTGAACGCTCCGGACTCATCGTCCCTGCAGTCACCGAAGCACTCCGCAACGGCGAGCGCACCGGTCAGATGGCACCCGTGCTCAATCAGATGGCCGATGTCCTCGATGAAGACAACGAGGTGCTGATCAAGTCTCTGACCAGCATCATCGAGCCCGTCATCCTCATCGTGATGGGTGTTGCGGTCGGTCTGGTGGCCATGAGTCTGTTCATGCCACTCTTTGATCTCACATCCATGACGCAGGGCGGCGGAGGTGCGGAATGATCGGTCAACCCAGACACACTCGAATCGGCCTCGACCTCTGCTCGCAATCGCTCCGAGCCGTCCAATTGGACCGTGATGGAGACTCGTGGGTAATTGCCTCTGCGGTGCGGGTTCCCCGCTCCACCGATGGCGAACCTGCCACGCTGCCCGAGATCGAATCTCTCGTAACCCGCATCACAGATGCCGGAATGCGGGGCCCGCACTCGGCTGTCTGCCTTCCCACCAACAAGCATTTTTCCTCGCTCATGGATGTTCCCGCGTTGTCTTCAGGCGCGCCGATCGACGAGATCACCCGCGCCGAGCTCTGCCGCGAGACCAATCGAAAGCCTGACGAGTGCCAGACCGCCTGGTGGCCTCTTCCCCGAGCAGGAAGAGCCCACGAGTCTGACCGAGCCATGGCCGTTGGCTGCTCTATCGCGGATGCCGATGCGTTTATTCAGCCGTTGCAGCAGGCGGGACTGGTGATCAACGTTCTTGATCTTCGAGCGGCATCGCTGCTTCGCGCGTGCCGCCCTCTTCTGTCAGAAGACGATCGCATCACTCCCATCCTGGAGATCGGCCACGCCAGTGCGCTCATCGCGATTGCCATCGGTCGCACGCTCATCTTCCAACGCCGAGTTGATTTCGCCGGTTTGCAGAGCATTCATCGCCTGCTGATGACGCAATTGGGAGTGGATGCCGAAATCGCCGCACACCTCCTCGCCCATGTCGGTGTGAGCAAGCAGGATCCCATGCCTCCCATCGCACGACTCAACGAGATCCGTGACTTGCTCACTTCGATCCTTGATCGCGTCGCGGAGGAAGTCCGATCATCCATCGGATTCACCACGCACAGGTACAGTCGCTCCGAGGTTCGTTCACTTCTCATTTGCGGCGATGGCGCCTGCATCCCGGGCCTGACAGATACACTCGCCCGACAGCTCTCGTGCGAGTGTCAGATCATCACACCGCAACTGATCCTCGGACCCGATTGTCATCACACCGACTCTGCCCTGATCGTTGCGATCGGAGCAGCCCTGCACGGAGTCGCCGCATGAACGACTTCAACCTCCTGCCAGCCAAGCACGTTCGCACGCAAGCCATCAAACGCCGACTGTGGATCTGGGTCGTGGGCGCTGGCCTCTACACAGCCAGCATCGCAATGGGTGCAATCGCCACTTATGCAGGCACAAGTCCGTCTCGCGCTGCCAATCAGCGTGAGCGAGCGGAGATCGAGGCCACCATCGACTCCGGAAAAAAGGACATCGCACAACTCAACAAGCAGTTGGCTGAAGCGCGGCATCGGCTCAAGACCACCGCAGAAGTGTCGAAGCACCCTGACTGGAGCATTCTCCTCAAGGTCCTGGCTGATCTACGCGATCCAACTATGGTGCTGGACGGTGTGGAACTGCGAAAGGTCGCGGCGGAGGTTTCCGCCAAACCCACTGCGAACAAGAGAAAGTCGACGACCACCGCAGAAACCCGCTTTGTCTTGAAACTCTCTGGGTTTGCACAATCCCTGGAATCCGTTCCGTCGTTCGTGCTACGACTGGAGGCGATCAAGCTCTTTTCCAGCGTCAAGCTGGTGGAAAGTCGCGCGGCAGATCTGAACACAAAGCAGGTTGCGCTGTTTCGAGTCGAGTGCAGCCTGATTGATGCAGAAGGCGGAGCACCATGACAAAGCAATCCGATGATGTCTTTCGCGTTGATATCGCCGGTGGACTTTTCTGCGTGGCTGTCACCGGCGTTGCATACTTCACCGCGATCGCACCCAACGCCACTCGTCGCGAAGAGCAGGTGCGTCAGCAGGCCGAGATCCTTGAGCTGCGCACGCAACTCGATCAGACCACAAAGTTCCAACGCCAGTTGACCGCGCAGCTTGCCGCACGTCACAGTGATCTCGAAAAGACTGCCATTCAGCTTGAACCGGCGACATCGGTCAACCAGCGTGTTTCATCGTTGACGACTCTTGCAGCCCAAGTGGGCATCGTTCTGGACGCAGTTGAACCAGGTAGTCAGAACGACGCGTCAGATTTCTCGCGTGTCCCGATAAAGCTCTCTGGCAAAGGAACCTACGCCGCGAGTGCGACTTTCCTTTCACAGCTCAAAGAACGGTTTCCGGACACAGCTGTGTCAAGCATGCGCCTGAATTCAAACCCGGCAGCGCCCAGTTCCGTTCCTACGGTCTGGTTCGATCTTGTGTGGTATGCTGCCCCTGCGGGCGGAAGCACAATCACTTCGATTCCGGAGAAGTGATTTCGCTGGCATTGTGTGGCACGTATGACCTATTGACTTCGTGAAACTCACCAAGCAGCGTAAGGGTGCGGCGATTGTTTTGGGCCTGGGCGTGCTCGCTCTGGGTCTGGATCGCCTTGTGCTTCGCAAGGAAAGCTCCGGCCCCGCGGCGGCAAACGCATCGCCTGCAGCGGTCGAAAGCCACCCGCCGGCAGCGGTAGCAGGCCCGGCACTTGCGGCGAATCAGCCTCCTCAGGGACCAACTCTTTCAGAGCTGCTTGAGCAGCATCGCAGCCACGCTGGCACCGTTGGTGACGCCTTTGCGGTTCCTGCCGATTGGATCGTTGTCGCCAAGCAGGAGAAGCCGATTCAGGAAGTCGCTGTGACACCGGAACCGGCGAGCGATCCGTTGATCGCACACTTGAAACTGTCAGCGGTCTCGCAGGGTCGCGCGGAACGGCGCGGCTCAGTGATCGTCAACGGGCACACACTGATCCAAGGCGCAAAACAGGATCTGGAGATCGGCGGCGAGATCTACTCGGTAATCCTGAAGAGCACTCCGGCCCACGACACTGCGGTGATTGAGTTTGTCAGTTCGGGCCGCGAAGTGGTGGTCAAGCGGTAGGCACTCCAGAGCTCCGAAAACCTATGCAGGAGGTCACAATAACCAGGGGAGCTGTCCTGATAATAGTGACATGCACACTCGGTACTGAAGATTCATCCCTGTGCTTCCGATGATACTTGGGTCGTTCCACAATCATCTCCACAGGAGTGGGCCAATGTCAACTGTCTCCATGCGTCGCGCGTTCTCCTTGATCGAACTGGTTATCGTGGTCGTGATCATCGGCATCATCGCGGCAATCGCGATTCCCCGTATGAGCCGCGGCGCCACCGGTGCCAAGGAATCCAACTTGACCGCAAATCTCCGGGTGCTGCGCAACGCCATCGATCTTTTCCAAACCGAGCACGAAGGCACCTATCCCACGGCTGCCACCATTGAAGCTCAGCTCACCACCTACACCGACATCTCAGGTGCAGACAATGCCACCAAGGATGCAACACACATTTACGGCCCTTATATCCGCTCCATCCCCCCACTTCCTGTCGGCGCCAAGAAAGGTAAGACCGGCATCGCTGCCGCCGACGGCGCATCCATTGGCTGGATCTATGACGCGGCCACAGGCACCATCAAAGCCAACTGCATCGATGCCGAAGTGGACAGCAAGGGTGGCAAGTACAACGCGTATTGAGTTCTTCGGGACAAGATCTCTGATAGCTGGATCATCATGCTGACACGTCTGTTCAAGTGTCGCAACGTCGGGCTCTGGCAGATTCCTCTGGAACCTGGCGGAGCCCGCCGACGTTGGTGGGGCCGGCGCGGCTTCTCACTGGTTGAGATGACCATCACGCTGGTGATCATGGGCGTCATCGCAGGGGTTGCCGTGCCACGCTTTACTGAATCAGACCGGCGGTATCGTGTGGACGCAGCCGTGCGACGCATGATCGACGATGTCAAACTCATGCGGCAGTTGGCACGGGCTCAGGGTGTGCAGCAGGTGATGACAGTGTCGCGGGCGGGATACGTGATCCCGACGCTTTCTTCTAAAGACCAGGGCAAAGCCGCCAGGTACACGGTTCGTTGGATTGATGCGCCGTACGAAGTTGACGTAGCGGCACTGGTCGCCACGAACAATCAGATCAAGGTGAATTCATCTGGTGATGTCCTGTCAACGGCTGAAGTGACTCTGCAGCGGGGCAGCTACGCGCGAATCATCAAGTTTCGTAACGATGGAACCATCACCGTAACCTCCACATCGGCGGTCGCGACAGTCAAGGTCACTGCCGCGCCCGACGATGTGACTGCTGTGGTGGAGATTGATCGATGAACCAGGGCCGAGCGACATGCCGCGGGTTCACTTTGATTGAAGTGCTGGTGAGCACTGCCATCGCGACGATCCTCTTCGGAGCGATCGGAAGTTGCATCATGATTGCGTCCAAGGCCTACCCATCACAGAACTCGCCATTAGCCAGAGCGGTTGAGGCCGCACAGGCGGCCGAGTTCATGTCCGCAGACCTGCGTTACGCCAAGACGGTTGTCTCGGGATCGGCAAAGTCGCTGGTCTTTACAGTGGCAGATCGCACAGGTGACAATGTGGATGAAGTCATCGGGTACATGTGGTCTGGCACTGCCGGTGATCCGTTGCAGCGGCTCTTCAATTCAGCAGCGACCGAGAACGTTGTGGACTCGGTGCAGTCACTGAAGTTGCAATACGACATTCGCTCGGTGACAGGCACCACGACCAGGAAGTATCTCGATCGCGTGCTGATCGAGTTGGATGCAGGGCTGAAGGGCACAAGCCGCGCCATGCGGCAAGGTGTGCTCGTCATCTCCACGCCGGAGGTGCAGTGATGCATCGACGCACACCCAGCCGAGCCGGTATCACGCTCGTGGAGACGTGCCTGAGCACCATCATCGTCGGAGGTCTGCTCGGGGCCAGCGTCACAGCCGTTGGTAATCTCGCGACAGCGCGGCAGATCACTGCTGATCGAGCAAGGGGATATCAATTCGCCGAGGCACTGCTCACCGAAGCTCAAATGCTGCCATACAACGATCCAACGCTGACGAATGATCAGATCGGTCCGTCGGCCACGGAACTGGCAACTGGAAACCGCTCACTCTTCAATGACTGCGATGATTATGCCAACTGGTCAGAGTCAACTTTGCAGGACAAGAGCGGCGTTGTGATCGCCAACACGACAGGGTGGAAACGCACCGTTCGCGTGCAATGGGTGAACCCTGGAACGGGATTCAATGTCTCTGCCACGTCGACGGGGTACAAGCAAATCAATGTGGGTGTCTCCAAGAATGGCAAGCTTATTGCGTCTATGAACTGCATCAAAACTGCGGCGTGGAACGATGCTGTATGGCTGAACGGCGCATCCAATGCCGCAAACGTCACCACCTCTCAGACGACACAGCTGGGCGCCAGCGGAGATCGCGTCGCAGACACAGATAGTGATACGACACTGGTCGCAAACGTCACGAGGATCGTGAAAGGCCTGCTGGGCTTGTAAGTCATGAGACACTACAAACACACACACCGCGGCAGCGTCTATCTCGTGGTGCTTTCGACCACGATGCTGGTGACATCACTCGCCTTGTTGGGTGTGGAAGCTCAGCGTGGCACTGCCCGCAGTGTTGAGCTGCAGATCAGCAGTGCCAAAACGCGGGCACTTGCGCAAACGGCCCTTGAACTTGCCTTGCAGACCCTCAATGATCAGGACTGGCGCGACGATCTTTCGTCCGGCGATGTGGTGGTCAGCCTTGAAGATGGAGCTGGAAACGCGTACAAGGTCACGGTGACGGATCCAGTGGATGGAGATCTTTCTGACGACGAGTGGGATTCTGTCGAACTGCGGATCAAGGCGGGGTCCGGCGATGCGTCCCAGGCGTTTTCCACTCGACTTCAACCGACCTCGATTGCCGACGCCGCTCTCTCTTACGGCATGTTTGCTGGCGGTATGATCGAGTTCAACTCTGTGACATTTAACTCAACCCGGGCTGTCTACGCGCTGGGCAATGTCACCGCTCTAAGATCTTCGGTGTATGGTGGGGTGGGCACCGCTGGCGTTCTCACTGGTGCCACGTTCTTTGGTGCCACCAGACAGGGACTCGCCACTGAGAAAGCAACCGATGAGACTGTGATCGATCCTTGGAAAGCCCGCGCGACTGTCATCGACTATACCGATATTCCCAGTCGCCAGATTCGCAACGTGCCCAGTCGCCAGATTCGCAACGTGGCTATTGGTCCGGGGGTCAATCCCTACGGGTCCAAGACAACTAATCCTTCAGGCATCTACGCCATCGACTGCAATGGTGGCAATCTGGACATCACCAACTGCCGCATCGTGGGCACGCTGATCGTTACCAACTGCGCTGCCTTGCGAATCACCGGTTCCGTCTCCATCCAAGCTCCATCTGAATCGCAACCCACCCTCCTGACGAATGCACACACCGAGATCAGCATGTCCAACATTGATCTGAGCGAACTGACGTCCCTCACGAACTTCAATCCCAGCGGCGCCGCGAATGGTGCAATCACAGATATTGACATTCTCGACGCGTACCCGTCTCGCATCAACGGAATTGTGTACACGAGCTCCACTTTGCAGCTCGGCGGGACTTCGCGTCTGGTGGGTGTCGTCATAGCGGGAGGCGATATCAAAGTCACATCCAATGTGGGCCTGTCGTACAACTCTGCGTTTGCTGCAAACCCGCCCGAGGGTTTCAAGAGCCCCGGGCCGCTGGCTGTGACCAGCGGCAGTGTTTCTTCAACCCGGTGAGAGCAAGTCGCTCCGGTCGGTGACCCATCAGTCTCAAGCGCTGCTCACGCCGCCTTGGCTGGTGCGGCGGGTGCAGACATCGCGCCCTGGGGCGCTACGCGAATCGCATCCATCGCCACCATGCGGTCGTACTCGGTTAGGTCCAATGTCAGAAAGATCTTTGCCAGTTGGGGGTCAAACTGAGCCCCTGCGCACCGCTCAATCTCCGCCAGCGTTCTTTCTCGCGGCATCGCCGGGCGATAGGCACGCGTCGAACTCATCGCATCAAATGTGTCACAAATCCCCAGCACTCGCGCCACCCACGGAATGCGCTCACCACTGAGTCCATCCGGGTAGCCCTTGCCGTCGTAGCGTTCGTGGTGATAAAGCACTCCGGGGAGCACATCCACCAGCTGTGGAATATCTCGCAGAATCTTGTGACCGATGACCGGGTGTTGCTTGATCAGCTCAAATTCATCGTCCGTCAGTCGTCCTGCCTTGCACAACACCACCTCGGGCACGCCGATCTTGCCGACATCGTGCACGAGTCCAGAGATCCGCACGCGTTCGGACTGTTCAGGATTGGCCCCGGCCGCTCGCGCCAGCATCTCTCCTAAGTACGCCACGCGGCGTGAGTGACCGCAGGTATATGCGTCCTTGGCGTCGATCGCCGCAGCCAGCGCCTCGATTGTGCCCATGAAGAGCGACTGCTGACTGGAATACAGATTGGCGTTCTCAAGAAATGCACTGGTATACACCGCAGCCGTTTCGATCAGTC
>JAGWZK010000038.1 GCA_018968885.1 Planctomycetota bacterium
TCATCGCCACCGCCACCACCGGGCCCAGCAGGATCAGCGCAATCCGTTGCCACCAGATCTTGGTCGAAAGGATCGCCACCGACGCCCCCAGCGCCAAAAACGCAATCACCATCCGCATGCCGCTGCACGCCTCGGCGACATTCAATGGAAACGTCTGACCCGCCGAAGAGGTGATCTCCAGCGTGTTGCCGTTCACGCTGATGTCAAAGCCAAACGGCACACCGAGAATCAGCAGAATGCCATACGCCCCCTGCGAAGCGATCAACTGCAGCGGGAACGTGATCTTGATCATGATGATCTCTGCCACCGTGATACCCAGTGACAGAAACGCAATCGGCACAAAGAGGTAACGCATCATCGCTGGACCCAGCGTGAGCAGCGTCACCGCAAAAAGTGTCAGCAGCATCGCCATGCCCTGCAGCATGTGATTCTTGATCACCAGCACGCAGGTGAAATACGTCATGATCCCCAGCAGCAGTGGGGCCAGCGCCGGCCAGAACGTCGCGACCCGCACCTGCGCAATCGCCGCACGCTCACGCCACAAGAGATACCCGGAAATCAATGGAATCAGGAACGCGTGTCCCCAATCCTGAGGGGCACTGGCGCTCTGTACGCCTTGAAGGAAAAACCAGCGGAAGTACAACCCGAGGAACGCCGCGCCGATCAGCACGATCCCCGCCCACCCCGCCGGAGTGATCCACTCCGCCGCCGCTGGCTTCGCCACGGCCGAATTCCGCATCGGACTGCTGGATGGATTGGCGGCGGTCGTCACGGGAGAAAGTTCCTCGCTGCTGTCCGGGGTGTGCTTCCACCTGCCCGTCCGCCTCCGTGCGATCGGTTCAGATCCTGCACTCTTCCCCACCCCTCACCGGGGTTCGGTGCCGGCCGACGTACCTCGGCCTCCTGCTCTGTTGGCACTTTCCTACGCGAAAAGTGCCGTGAAAGTTCGGCGGGCGACTCTCGCCGCCCGTCGAGATAGATCAAGAGTTATTCGCCAAATCGGTTCGTCGGCGGTGCACCAAACACGTCGTTACCGAAGTTGCGATCGAGGATGAACCCAAACCCGTAACTGGCTCGGAAACCGTTGCGGATCGTCGCCAAGGGCAATGCCCAGAAATTCGTACCAACGTTGATGCGGTCGTCGGGCTTCAGATAGATATCCGGCTGCGTTCCCTCGTTGATCGCGCGAAGATCCAGGCGGATGATCGCCTGCCGATTGCGACCCACCGCGCGCGTGAGATCCACACGCTCAGGAATCGCCAATTGACCCAGACCACCCGCCGAGTCGATCGCTCGCATCAGCGTCAACCGTCCACTCGTGGGCAGATTGATCGGCCCCTGACGAGCGACTTGTCCCGCCATGAACACCAATCCATCCGGAGGCGACGGAATGCGCACCGTGTCACCGGGACGCAGCACCACGTTGTATTTCATGTTGCCCGCGAGGAGCGCCTTGAGCGGAATCTTGATGATCCGCTGTGTCAAGAGATCCTCTGCCTTCGCCTTGGCCTCAGCGCCAGAAGTCGCGCTCCCCACCACCTGCACCCACTTCCCATCGATGAATACCCAGGAGCTGTCTGTGCCACCCGGGGGTGTCGCCACTGGCTGCATGCCGCCACTGGCTGGCTGACGGAACGAAGCAGGCGATCCCGAATCCGGCAATTCAATCACCGGCTCGCGCGCTGCAGAACCCAGAACTCCCGGTGTCGGTGCAGACCCCGGCGGCGTCACCGGCCTTGTCACAGGGTTGGTCAGATCATCAATAAGGTCAATCGGAGACTTGCGATCCTGATTCGGCGTCGTCGCCTTCTCCGGCGATTGCCGTCCCAGCGCATCCGAAAGCGGAATCTGGCGAATCACGTACACATCTTCAATCGATTCAGAAAATCGCCCAGCGCTCGTCAAACCCTCAAGCAGGCGGAAATCCGGCGACGGGATGAAATATGAACCCGGCTTCTCCACCGCGCCCATCAGGTGATACACCTGCTGGCGCTGCTGAGTCAGTTGCAGCGATACCAGAGGATCAGCAACAAGTTTCCTCATCGCCTCTTCCACCGCCGCCTTCGCGCCTTCCAGAGTCTTCCCGGCGACATACACCTCGCCCAGCTGCGGCAATTCGATCATGCCGCGCGAATCCACCTGACGGTCATAGTCCTGCTTGGTGTTGCGCTCGATCAGGTCATACAGCTCGATCTTGAACGCATCGCCAGATCCGACGCGATACGCCTGCGGAGCCGGAATCAGATCTTCAGCAGTCGCCTCAGTCGATTCCACCGCCTCGACAGACTCATCCTCAATGCTGGCGATCCGCTCCAGAATCGGCACTGTCGTCGGAGTCTTTTCCCAACGCCCCGTCACACTCGGATCCAGAAACGAATCCACCTCGCACCCGGGCAGCAGCACGCTGATCACCACTCCGGCCACCATTGCCACTCGGGCAGCCGTGGAGGTCGAGCGACGGAACGGCAGGTTGAGTCGAACATCGCGCACGCGAAACTCCTTCATGCAAACAGTGGCTCGGATGCCTTTGATCCGCCAAAGGGCGGCTTGCCGCGCCCAGATCGGGCACAACGCAAAGTCAACCGTCGATGCACCCCCCCATGAAGGGGATGACCAAAGACCCGGTGGGCGAGGCCCGCCACACTGGACCAGGGGGGACAAGTGTCGGCATCGACTCGGAAGAGTCAAACGCTCAAACCACCTGCCCGGTTCGGGGGATCTGAGGGATTCGCCTCAAGCCCCTCCGCGGCGACCCTTCTTTCCGGACGATCGCCACAGTGTCTGAGGATCGGTCCGATACCCCCGGCCGGTTTATCGGGGTTATCCATTTTGACCCTCCGCATACTCCAACTTGGGCACTCCCCGAAACCTTTGCGCCATCCTCGCACCCCCCGGTTCCTCCAAGAACGCTTCCCCGCCCCCTATCCTCACCCAGATGGCTGATCCACACGACCCCAAAGCGGCAACACTTGCGCGGCACCCCCGTCCCCTCGGTGGCGACCCCCTCCGCACCGCGCCAACCCCCGTCGTCAGCTTGACCGGCATGGTCCTCAACAACTCTCAAGGGCCAGACCAACTCTCCCTGAAGCGCAAGCCCGATTGGTTGCGAGCCAAAGTGCCCGGCGGCGAGGGGTACAACGCCCTCAAGAAAATCATCGACGACCATCGCCTCTTCACCGTCTGCCAGGAAGCCAACTGCCCCAACATGGGCGAGTGCTGGGCCCGCGGCGTCGCCACCATCATGATCCTCGGTGACACCTGCACCCGCTCCTGCGGCTTCTGCAATGTCAAAACCGGCCGCCCCGCCACCCTGGATAAGGATGAGCCCCGCCGCGTCGCCGAGTCTCTGGCCCTGATGAAACTCAAGCACGTGGTCATCACCAGCGTGAATCGCGACGAACTGGCCGATGGCGGTGCCGGCATCTGGGCCGAAACCATCATCCGCACTCGCGAATCCTGCCCCACCATGAGCATCGAAGTCCTCATCCCCGACTTTGAGGGGAATTGGCCGGCCCTCCAGATGGTGATCGATGCCAAGCCCCACATCATCAACCACAATCTCGAAACTGTCCGCCGGATGTATCCGGCTGTCCGCCCCAGTGCCAAGTTCGATCGCTCGTTGGAACTTCTCCGCCGCGTGAAGGAACAAGGCGGCGTCGCCAAGACCGGCATCATGGTCGGCATTGGCGAAAAGGATGAGGAAGTGCTGGATCTCGTCGATGACCTCCTCGACCTGACGCGGACTGCCAACGGCAGTTGTGACATCCTGACCATCGGCCAATATCTTCAACCAACCCGCAACCACCTCCCCATCGACCGCTTTGTCCACCCCGACACCTTTGCCATGTATAAAGAGGAAGGGCTTCGGCGAGGTTTGCGGGTGGTCGAGTCCGGCCCCTTGGTCCGTTCCAGCTATCACGCCGACCATCAGGCCGACGAATTGTCAGACATCCTGCAGCAGCGTCAGCAGGCCTGAGGCCACCCGCATCTTCGGACCGGTTATTCTGAACACATGAAGAGCTGGCACAAATCCGCTTTGGCAAGTGCCGTCGCGATTGCCATGGTGGCTATCGCATTCCTGTCCGGCATCCAGTTGTTTGCCGGAGTGTGGATGCCGGTCGTCTTTGGTGCGTTGGTCACCACCATTCTGACGCTCAAGCAGAAGGACTCTGCCGAGAGACGGTGGACCCTGCGTCACAGCAATCACTGACACATCTTCATTGGTGTCTTCTTTACCTTTGCAGCACTCGGACCGGTGATCGTGCTGTCGATGATGCCCAACAAGACACCCGGACTGGCGCTGGCAGTCTCCCTCTTTGCTGGAACCATCGCCAGCGGCTGGGCCGCGACGAGTATCTATCGCGCGTGGTGGGCGATTGCGCTATTGATCGCATTTCAAGCCGTCTTCACCATGCCATACTTTGATGCGGGATCGAAGGTCGGTTTGTATGCCTGGGGCGAGGGGATGTCAGAGCGTGTGCGGCTGGTCCTGCTGGCCGGAATGTCAGCGGTGGGTGTGGTGATCGGTTACGTCTATACGTTGATGTATGTGCGGGGCGTCACGGCAAAGGCAGCGACGGCGAGCGCCGAACTCGACATGGCCAGGCAGATTCACGAGCGGGTGGTGCCGCCGGTGGAGAAGGACTTTGGCATCGCAGAGGTCTATGGCAAGTCGCACCCATCCAGTGAGATGGGCGGCGATCTGTTGGATGTGACGTTGCGCGAAGGTTTGCTTGACGTGTATCTGGCGGATGTCTCGGGGCACGGTGTGAAGGCAGGCCTGGTGATGGGCATGGTCAAGAGCGCGATCCGCATGAGACAACGCTCGACACCCTCGCTGGATGTGCTCGTCTCTGATCTGAACGCGGTGTTGGCCGACCTGATGATGGCGGACATGTTCACCACCATGGCGTGTGTGCGGATCGCACGCCGCGACGGTTCCACTTGCGCTGAGTTTGCGTTGGCTGGGCATTGGCCGATTCTGCATGTGACTTCCTCCGGCACGCTGACCGAGTTACCCAATGAGCATCTGCCCTTGGGTGTGGATAGCAATGAGCTTTTTCAGAGTGGAGTGGTGCAGCTGCGCGCTGGCGATCTCTTGGTGCTCATTACGGATGGTCTGATTGAGGTGCAGAACAGCGCTGGGAAGGAACTGGGCTTTGCGGTTTTCAAAGAACTGATCGTGCGTGATCGAGCCAAGCCACTCACCGAATTGCACGATGCGGTCCTGAACTTGGCGCGTCAGCATGGCAAGCAGCTCGACGATCAATCGCTGGTGCTGGTCAGGGTGAAGTAAATTCACTTTTTCCTCAGCCGAATCGGTCCTCGAGCTGTCGAAGGATCGACCACGCGGCCACCTTGGGTGATGACGAGGAGGCCTTTGGCGACCAGTCGGCGCGCTGCGGCTCGGGCGGGTTCCATCAGTGGTCGCCATTGTGATTCATCTTCTCCCCCGACGAGACGCGCGGCTTGGCTGGGGCAGATGGTGGTGGACTTGGGTTTGCCTTTCAGGAGTTCGAGGATTGTCGATTCGATTTGGGTGTCGAGGTTGGTGATGCCCTTTTTGCAGCGGTCAGAGCAGTAGCGGATGGTGTCCCAATCGCGTTCCCACTTTTTGCGCCAGGTGATGATGCGGCCGCAGGTGATGCAGGGCTTGGAGGGAAGAGTGGGCACGGTGGCAAATTCGCTGCGCGATCAGCCGAAGATTCAGGCCGTCATCAGGCCCATATCAGGCCTGCGTGTCCAGTGATCGCGAGGCGGCGATGCCGGTGGCCGCGGTGTTTTTCATGGTGGGATTGGTGTAGAAAGGAAGCGTGGGCTTGGGTGCTGGAGCTTGAGGTGTAGAAGTCGCGGCGGTGGAAGCAGAATCGAATGAGACTTTGCCGGGGACCTGTGCCGCGACGATGGAACTGATTTTGGTTTTGCTGGCGGCGGTGGGTTGAGTGACGGGAGAAGCAGTGCCGACTTTGGCCCTGGGTGTGATCTTGCCAGCCACTGCGGAGAACGAAACTTGGTCAGTGACTTTCGGTGTTGCAGCGATTGTTGTTGGGGGGGTGGCGGTGGAGGCACCTGAAGTGGGTGCGGGCCGATTCGCGGCGTAGGCCTGCGCGGCCTTGAAGTTGATGGGGCCAGTGGGCACGGACGAGGTTGGGATGGACGGGATCGACATGTGGGAGGATGAATCGGGTGAGGGGTTGAAGGTCCGCAGAGGTTATATGCGCAAAATCTCAAGTGAGAGCGCAGAGGTTGCGGGGCGGCGGAGGAGAGGTGTCATGAAGTGGGGGGGAGGCGGAGGTGTGGTGGGAGGAGTGCCGCGCCTGGGGATGGGGGAGGTTCATGTGAAGTGGGAGTGGGCGAGAGGTGGGCGCGGCGTTGGGGGCAGTGCGCGCGGTGCCGGCGGTGCTATGTATAGAGGAAGCAGAGAGAGCGTGTGCGCGAGGCGAGTTGGTGGGTTGGGTTGTCAGATCGGCGAAGGTGGTGAGGGTTGAAGCGAGTTGGGCGTGAAGTGGTGTGTTTGGATTGAGCGAGGTGTCGTTCGCGGTGTCAGAGATGGTGTGTGGAATGGAGTGGTGG
>JAGWZK010000012.1 GCA_018968885.1 Planctomycetota bacterium
TGACTGGGACGAAGTCGTAACAAGGTAGCCGTAGGAGAACCTGCGGCTGGATCACCTCCTTTCTAATGGATTTCATTAGACGTCGCAAGCAGAGCGATCTGCCCGACGTATGTAAGAACACTCTCGTTCATCTCACGATGAACACGCATCCAGCGATGGGTGCACTGTCGGTCTTCGAACTGTCTCTTTATTCCACCGGAAACGGTACGGAACACCCTCTTCAACGAGGGTGTTTTCGTTTTTGGACTACATCCTTCATTCCGACTTCAACGCAGAGGCATGCAAGAGACGCAAAGGTCGATCAGAGGAGCGCAACGAGAGGAGTGCGCCAGACAAGCGTCTCAGCGCCTTACCCTGATTCCTGATTCCTGATGCCTGATGCCTTATGCCTGGTGATTGGTGACTTACTTCTTCGCAAACGCCGCGTCAAACGCCCCTGCCGCCGGGGCAAAATCCGTCGCACGCACATGGGCGCAGGATTCTGACGCGCCGTGTTCGCGATCCATGCCCGGGTCTTCCCATTCGACGCTCAGCGGCCCGCGATAGCCGACGCGGTTGAGGGCGCGGATGATGGCATCGAAATCCACATCGCCGCGGCCCACCGATCGGAAGTCCCAGGCCCGCCCGCCGCTGGTTGTCGCATCACCAAAGGACAGATGCCCGCCCAGGATCGACTGCATGCCGTTCTGCCGCACCTGCACATCTTTCATATGGACGTGGGCGATGCGATCGGGGAAGGCATGAATGAATTGCACCGGATCGATCCCCTGCCAGACCAGGTGGGAAGGATCGAAGTTGAAGCAGAACGCCGGGTGACCATCGAGGGCATCGAGGGCGCGCTGTGTGGTGGGAATGTCGTAGGCGATCTCGGTGGGGTGCACTTCGAGGGCGAACTTGATCCCTTCCTTCTTAAACACATCCAGGATCGGCTTCCACTGCTTGGCAAAGAGTGCAAAGCCCTTGTCGATGTCCTTCTGCGAAGTGGGAGGGAAGAAATAGAGCATGTGCCACACCGGTGAGCCGGTAAACCCATTCACCACACCCACACCCATCCTCGCCGCAGCGCGTGCAGTGTTCATCATCTCCTTCGCCGCGCGGGCGTTCACACCAGCGCCATCACCATCACCCCAGATGTGTTTGGGGAGGATGGTCTTGTGGCGGTGATCGATGAGGTGGGCGGGATCACTCACCGCTTGCCCCACCAGATGGTTGCTGATGGCCCAGCACTTCAGGCGGTGCTTGGCGAGGAGGTCGTGCCGCGACTGGCAGTAGTTCTTGTCGGCGAGGGCTTTGGAAACATCAAAGTGATCGCCCCAGCACGCCAGTTCCAATCCATCAAAGCCAAAGCCGCGGGCCTTGGCTGCCAACGTCGCGAGCGGCAAATCGGCCCACTGACCAGTGAAGAGCGTGACAGGGCGAGAGGTTGGGTTCGTCATGGCCGGAGAGTAGCCGGAAGTGTCTTTAGGCAACCCGCCGCCTGACCTCGGGGAGAGCATAGAACCACTGTCATGAGATACGTTGCATCACTTGGTGATACAAGGCACTCTGTTCCTTGACACCACTCCCCCTGCACCTCCCGCCGAATTCGTATACATTGCCCCTTGGTACTGCAAAGGTGCCAAATCAGTGCCACAAGGAGAATTACGATGGCGGCAGTTTCGGATGGTCCTGTTCAGTCAAACCTCGCGGGAAAGTCGTACACCGCGATCCTCTCGGTGATGATGTTCCTGCAGTTCTTCCTCTGGGGCGCGTGGTTCGTCACCCTCGGGCCCTTCATGGGGGCTCGCGGTTTTAAGGGGGAGATGATCGGTAATGCCTACTCCACCGCGCCCGTCGCCGCGATCCTCGCGCCGCTGATCCTGGGCGCAATCGCCGATCGCTTCTTTGCCAGTCAGCGGGTCATGGCCTTCCTTCATGTGGTCGGGGGCCTGTGTCTGCTCGGAGCGCCGAGTGTCGCGGATGGTGCGATGGGGGGCGGCAATGGCTGGGTTTTCATCAGCGTGCTGCTCGTGCACATGCTCTGTTACATGCCCACGCTGGGCCTTTCTAACACCGTCGCCTTCAACGCCATGAGCAACCCCGCCAAGCAGTTCCCGATCGTTCGCGTGTGGGGCACAATCGGCTGGATCGTCGCGGGAATCAGCGTTGGGTATCTCGCCAAGCAGATGGTGACGGATAAGGGAACGTTTGCGGATCTGGCGACAGCCCAGGCCGCCGCACCATTCTTCTTCTACGTCGCCGGTGCTTCGGGAATCGTGCTCGGGCTCTTTTCCCTCATGCTGCCTCACACCCCGCCGCCGCAGAAGGGGAAGCCCTTCGCCGCGAGCAGTGCGCTGGGGCTGGATGCGCTGGCGCTCTTGGGCAACCGCAACTTCCTGGTCTTTACCGTGGCATCGCTGCTGATCTGCATTCCTCTCGCGGCGTACTACTCCTTTGCCGGCGTGTATGCCGGCAAGGCGGGTGTCGAGGATGTCCCCTTCAAGATGACCTTCGGGCAGATGAGCGAGATCTTCTTCATGCTTGTCATGCCCCTGTGCTTTGCGCGGCTGGGTGTCAAGTGGATGCTCGCCATCGGCATGCTCGCCTGGGTGATTCGCTACGGACTCTTTGGCTTGGCGTGGCCTGTGCCCACGGCCGAGCCGATGCACTCGGTGTATCTGGTCCTTGGCGGCATCATCTTGCACGGCATCTGCTACGACTTCTTCTTTGTCACCGGGCAGATCTATACCGAGCAGAGTGCTCCCAAAGAGATGCGGGCTCAGGCCCAGGGGTTCCTGGTCTTGGTGACGCAGGGTGTTGGCATGCTTATTGGTAATCAGGTCTTTGGCCGTCTCGTCGATGGCTACACCGCCGATGGTGTGACCGATTGGCGCACGGTGTGGTTCATCCCTGCCGCGTTTGCCCTGGGAATCCTCATCATGTTCGTGCTGGCCTTTAAGGGTGGCACCACCGTGGCCATCCCCGAACGGCGTAGGCAGAATGTGGTGGGCTGAGCAATCGCGGCTCCCATCGTGACCAGGTACACCCTCAGGCCTGACTGTTCCGTCTGATGAAACACGGTCGCACTCGATCGCTTTTCCCCTTGTCAAAGGGTTGGATTTTGTGGTACATTGCCTGTCCGGGCCAGCTCGGCATTGGGTCAGCCCGTGGGTGGAAACCTCGTTGCCTCGGGTGGCAAATCTCTCTGTTCAGGAGCACTTTTCGATGGCTGATCTTCCCCAAACCGATGCCGGTCTTACCGGTCTTTCTGCTTCCCGTCGCACTTTTCTGACCGCCGCCGCGGGCGTCTCTGCCGCGATGGCCGGGATCAGTGGCGTGTCGGTGGGAAACATGATCCACTTTGCCCCCGACGCAGCACCCGCTGGCAAAGCCAAGCCCCGTGCCGCACTCAAAGATGGCGACCCCATCAAGATCGGTGTGATCGGTGTGGGTGGCCCTGGCCAAGGCAGCATGGGCATGAACCATGTGCGCACCTTGGCGAGCATGAATCGCGAAGGCAAGGAAAAGGTCATCGTCGCCGCGGTGTGCGATGTCAACCAGTTCAATCTCGATTACGTCACTCGTCACATCGCCGAATGGGGTCAGCAGGACAAGCCCGACACCTACCGCGATTACAAGAAGATGCTCGCTCGTGAAGATCTTCACGGCATTCTGATCGCCACGCCCGAGCACTGGCACGCCCAAATGGCAATCGATGCGATTCTGGCAGGCAAGGACGTGTACCTCGAAAAGCCAATGACGCTGAATCTTGTCGATGCCCTCGCGCTACACAAGGTGGTGACCGCCAATCCGGAGATGCGCTTGCAGGTGGGCACACAGATGACGAATCTGCCCAAGTATCACGAGGCCAAGAAGGTGATCGATGCAGGCACCATCGGCGTGCCGACGTTCAGCCAGACCAGTTATTGCCGCAACTCTCCCAAGGGCGAGTGGAACTACTACGTCTTGAAGCCCGATCAGAAAGAGTTCCCGGGTGCAGAGTGGAAGCCCGGCGACAATCTGGATTGGGATGCCTGGTGTGGCCCCCTGGGCAAGCAGGCGTGGGATCCCAAGCTCTACTCCCGTTGGCGCCGCTACCGCAAGACCTCCACGGGCATCCTCGGCGATCTTCTGCCCCACGTGATTACGCCCCTCTTTGTCTCCCTCGGCGCCGCCATCGGCTGGCCAACGCGCGTCGTCGCCACCGGCTCGCATCTGGTGGATAAGGAGATGGAGAATCACGACAACGTGAACATCGCCGTGCAGTTTGAGTCCGGCCACCAGATGATCATCGCCGGATCGACGTGTAATCAGCTGGGTCTGGAGCCCCTGATCCGCGGCAGCAAGGCCAACATCTACCTGGGTTCGCGTCACTGCGAAATCCGCCCTGAGCCACCCTTTGCCGAAGAAATCGAAAGCAAGAAGATCGAGTGCCCCGACATCGGCAACGATCAGGACCTGCACCGCCTCAAGTGGTTCAAGTGCATCCGCACGCGCGAGCAGCCCGACAGCGATATCAACCAGGGCACCAAGGTCATGGTCATCATCGATCTGGCCACCCGGTCTATCTGGGAAGGCGGCGCGTTTGAGTATGACCCCAAGACCATGACTGCCAAGCGCGTCTGAGTCTGTCGTCGAATCCAAGATTTTCACCTAGAAATCATGAAAGACACCAAGTCGCGCGGCTTGGTGTCTTTTCCTCATTTTGGCAAAGTTGTGACAAAGTCACCAAGCTCTGGTGCGGAGGATGCTAATCTCAATGCACGGCATGGGCACGCAACTTCTTCAACGCATCGCAGAAGGACACGCAGATGCGGTCCGCGCGTGCCTGGAGGAGTATGGCGACACAGTGTGGTCGATTGCCAGCCGATACTTGGGACCGGTCGGTGACGATGTCGAAGATGCGGTCCAAGAGATTTTTGTTGAAGTGTGGAAGTCCGCCCATCGCTACGACTCCGCCAAGGGCTCTGAAGCCGCGTTTATCGCCACCATCGCGCACCGGCGTCTGATCAACCGGCGGCGGAAGTTTGATCGTGGCCGCCCGGTTTCTTCCGAGGTTGAGAACCTGGGCACCAGCAAGGCAAGCACCGTCGCCATCGCCGGATTGAGGGACGAGGCGGCACAGGCGGCAAGGGCATTCAATCAATTGGATGAAAGTGAACGCCAGGTGCTGCAATTGGCGATCCACCAGGGACTTTCGCATGAAAGTATTGCGCAGGCCACCTCAATCCCGTTGGGTACGGTGAAGGGGCGGATTCGGCGGGGGCTTTCCCGCTTGCGTGAATTGCTATCGGACTCTGGTCACGACCACGAGAGGGGTTCTCTTGGCGGTGGCTCCGATGCCGCGCACCAATCCTCTATGGGGAAAGGAGGTGTCGCATGAGTAATGAGCAGCGCAACCTCCTGACGCCGGATCAATTGGCTCGCCTCCGTGATCTGCTCGCGGATCGTTCGCTCGGCGCACTCGATGCCGCCGACATGGCAGAACTGCAGAACCTGATCGCCTCAGGCGGCCAGCAAGAGGCAGAGGCCTTTGATCGCGACATCGCGGCACTCGCCAGCGCCATGCACACACCGCCGTCGACTCGCATGCCTCGCGAGGCGCGTGATCGGATTGTGGCTGCGGGTGAGCGGGCAGTAACAACTTCTTCGGCAAACCGCTCCTCGCGCTCGCTACTGGGAACCTTTGGCTGGTTGGCTGCTGCCGCGGCGGTCTTGATGGCGGTCGTCGGCTGGTGGCCACGCCTCTTCCCGACCAAGACGCCTTCGCTCACGCCATCGCAGGTCGTGGACGCATTCAACCGTGCATATCCGCAGGATGCACACGATGTGCCCATGAACACGCTCAAGGACGACACCCTGGCCGCAGATGCCAAGGCCGTCGCAGTGTGGAGCCAGGTCGCCAATCGCGGATTCGTCAAGATCAAGGGCCTGGCGGCTAACGACCCGTCCAAGTTCCAGTATCAGTTCTGGATCTTTGACGGCACGCGTCCGGCCGAGACGCCGGTTTCGGCGGCAGTCTTCGATATCTCGCAGGCCGTGTATGACGCAGCCACCGGTGAGTACATCATCCCGATCAATCCTGCGGTGCGCATCAATAAGCCCGCGGCGATCGCGGTGACGGTCGAGCAGCCCGGCGGTGTGGTCGTTCCCAAGAAGGATCGCGTGGTCTTCCTCAAGGAAATCAAGCCCGGCGCGTGATCGTGACCCGATGGTGAAGTTGAATGACCCCGATGGTCGCACATTGCGGCCATTTCCTTTTCTTGAGTTTGAGTCACGTGGTCACTCAGCGCGCGTGGGCGAGCCGGGTTTGGACATGATGTCTTCAAGACGTGTCAGCAGCGCATCCATGGAAAGGTCTGCCCCCGCACGCCTCGCAGCAGGGGTGCGATGTCCCAGCCACGCCTTGGACAGTCCAGTCATCAGGCCGATGGACCACTGCGTGGTATCGTTGGCGTCGACGATCCAACCGGGACCCAGTGGATCGTGTTCGAGGCGTCCTGGTGCGAGCAACTCTGCACCGCTCGCGCGATTCAGCGCGATGACGGGGCGGCCCACGCGCAGGCCGTCGGCAACGAATCGGCCACTGGTGGCCGAGAGTTTGAGGCCCCAACTGGCGTATTTGGCAGCGGCCAGTGGGGCCGCGACCAGATCAGACGCCGCGATGAGCTCAGTGACGCGCATCGTGCGGCCCAATTGCATCACGTGCTCGGTGACACCGAATCGATCCGAGTAGCGTGCGATGGATTCTCCACTACGACCGATGAGAAGAGCAAGGGGTTTGGGGCCGATGGTCTCGCGGACAACATGGCCAAATGCGCCGAGAAAGGACTTCAATCCACTGCGGTGCGCATGCAGGACACTGGCAATGACGACGGAGCGCGATTCATCGATGCCGAGCCGGCGGCGAACCATGCGGCGCATATCGGCAACCCGGGCTTCATCGGGTTGATCCAGGCGACTGGCATAGCCGATGCCGTTCAAACCAAAGGTCAGGCGCTGTACCGATGATCGATTGGCCAACCGCTCTGCAATATCCATCGCAGGCAGCCAGGGGCGATGGACAAACTCACTCACGGCCGAAATCGGCGATTGCGTCATCAGGATGGACTTGATGGAGTCCCACGTCTGCGGCGCCAGGGGCAACCACACATCTCCTGCGACCAGCGGCGTAAGTGAGAGGCACACATCGTGTCGCACCTCATCGCGCTGGCGCAACGCCCAATGCTGAAAGGTGAAGGGATTGGCACCCAGATGGTCGCGCCCAGGGCGATGAACCCGCACGTCGATGGGTTCACCCTCAGGCACCGAGCCCCGACCAAAGGAGGTGAGGGGTTCGGGGTCTTCCAGGCCATCGACGGCAACCGTGATCTGATGACCGCGAGCTGCAAGGGCTCTCGCCAGATCCACCGCCCAGTAACCGATGGTCACCGGGTTGTGCCGCACGTACTCGGCGATCAACAGCACCCTCACGAAAGCTTCTCCAAGGCCTTGTGTGCGTCTGGCTTTTGTGCTTTGGGCACCCACATCACACATAACCCCAAGACTACATACCACACGATACTCGTCTGGGTGTTGAAGTGCACCGGGTCCGTCATGCTCACCAGCACCAGCCCCAGCAGGGCCAGCCCCGGGCCGACATCCCAGCCATTTCGCACCGCAGAACCGATTCCTGCCCCCAGCCCGCATGCGGCAATGCCCAGTGCCAATGCAACACCAACCACCCCAAGCGTGGCCCCGATATGCAGGATGGAGTTGTGGGCATGTTCAAAGAACCGAGCCCCGGGCTGATTGGGTGTGGTGGTTCCGGCTGGTGCTGCCGCGATGCGCTTGCAAAAGGTCTCGTAAGACCCTGCGCCCAGGCCCGTGAAAGGGCGTTCTTTGATGGCGTCGCTCGCCCACAAGGCCATCTGCACACGAGCACCATTATCGGTGGTGAAGTTGCGATCCTGCACCGCTTGGCGGACATCAGAGACGAGCAACTGTCCACGTCGAACCAATTTGTCGCCTGCCATGCCAAAGGCGAAGAGCCCGACCACGACGACCACGCCGCAGCACCACGCAGCCAGTTTCCGGGCGTGTGCTGCGGGTTTCACCCGCATCAGCGCCAGGATCAGTGCCGCGGTGATCACCAGTGGCATCACCAGAATCGCGCCGCGCGTGCCCGTCATCGCGATGCCCACGCAAGAGATGGATGTGCCCATCACGCCCCAAAGTCGCGCACGTCCCTCGCCCAGCAAGGCGGGCCCAATGTGAAGACCCAGCGACACCAGCAGCATCGATCCCGCTGCGAGCGGATGCCACCATCCACCGAGTCGATCAGGATCATTCAGCCACGAGATGTTCCTGCCCATGATGGGAGCAAACACATTCTCAATACCGTTCTGACGCGCGACAAATTGAACACACTGAGCCGCGATCCCCAGCAGCAGGCCGATCTTGAGTGCTGCGATGAGTTTGCGGCGTTCATCCATTACCGGCCACATGATCAGCCAGAGCGCGAGCCAACGGTTCTTGAAAACTTCATTCCAGCCATGCTTGGGGTCCAGCGACCACATCGTGCTCAACATCTGCCATGCGATGAAGACCAGCACGCAGATACCCAAAGGCATGATGAATGGCCGCCACGCGCTGCGCCAAGTGTTGGTGAGCCGCAGGAATGCGTAACCAATTGGGATTCCGCTCCAGAGTTCGATCAATGTGTGGGGCAGGCAGCACACCACCAGCGTAAAGCACGCCAGCCAAGTGTTGAGGTAGTGACCGATGGAGTCCTTGCGAAACTGGGTGTCAAAGTCGGCCTGCCAGCGTTGTGTATCGCTTCCACCGCCAGTCAGCATGCTCCACATTCTGCGCAGCACACCCTGTGCTACAGGCACACTCTGGCTCGCGCTGGCGTTGCTGCTCTCCACACAAATACTCGCTGGTTCACCTTCTGGAACTAGTACACATCGAGGCCCTAATACACCTCAAGGAAGACACGGCGAGATGGCTTGATCTCTTTGTGGATCATCCTGCGATCCCATGTCTTGGGCTGGTCCCTCAACTCATCAGACACTGCCAGATACGGCTCTAGGTCGCTTCCCGGCAGAATCTGCGAGAGGGACTGCATCACGCCCAGTTCCATCCCAGCGATGCCGCAGATGTAGACCAATCCGCGCCCCCCCTTGAGGATCTCGCACGCTTGGTCGCGCTGCGTCACCAGCCGCTCATGTACATACAGGGGCTTGGCCACATCCTTCTGCACTTCGCGGCTGATCGCCGTCACATATGAGAAGTTGCCGTGCTTGGCGGAAAGCTCGCGCATCTCCGCGTCATATAGCAGATCCGTCGCATACGGCGAACCCATGATGAGCATGATCCGCGAAGTGGTGGGGGACTCGCCTTCCAGCAGTTCTTTCACCATCCCCCGAAACGGCGCAATCCCTGTGCCAGTGGCGATGAACACATAGTCGTGCTCATCCGGCTTCTGCGGCAGCACAAAGCGCTTCCCCGCCGGTCCCGTCACCTTCACCTGATCACCCACGTGCAAGTCGCACAGATAGTTCGAGCACACACCGGTGAAGAGCTTGTGCGTTTCCCAGTGTTCATCAATCGTGCGCTTCACGGTCGTCGACAGCACCTGCCCCTTGCCATCTTCACCACGTGTCGGGCTGGCGATGGAGTAGAGCCGCAATTTGTGGGGCTTGCCGTTGGCATCCACGCCCGGCGGAATCACACCGAAGGATTGTCCTGCCTTGAATTTGCCCGCGAGGCGAGTTCCCGACACATCGATCGAAACGTGCCGCACCACGCCCGCGGCTTTCTCTTTGGCCGTGCAGCGGCGCGTCTCGACGACGCGCCCCGTCCCCGGGTCGTTGGGCGCGTGCAGGTGCATCTGCACCTCTACCAGTTCCGGCCCTGTTGTCGCTGTGCTCATGTCGATTTACTGCTGAGTGAACGTGCCACCTTCAAGAACATCCATGCCGACAAAGTCGCCGATGGCAAAGTCTGCCGCCTTCTGCCGCGGATCGGTCAACGCCACATGCACAGGCACCCCGGCATTCACCACGATGGTGTTGGTGCCTTCGTCGACGGCCACCACATTCCCCTGCACGCGGCGGGGGCGACCGTACACCGGCTCAATGAATCTGCCACCCGACTGCGTCTCATCCACGCGCCGCGCCTGCACGCGGACGATGCCGATCAGCCGCTTGCCTTCGGCAACCGTCACCGGTGCTGTGGGAATCAGGTGCAGCTTGTAATTGCTGGTGGGAATCTCCAGCGTGATGAATCCGGGCTTGGTCGCCGTCGCCGGGGTCAACCCCCCGAAAACGCCACGAGCCAGAGTGGGAGCGATGGGAGCAGTTGGAGAGGGAGGAATCATGCGTTCGGAGGGTAGGAACGCAGGGCCGCCCCGGTTCCCACTTGACACCTTGGTACCTTTGCACGTTCCCTCCTTCTATTGTCTTGCGTGGCCAAGCCCAAGATCATCTTCCAATGCCGCGAATGTGGCGGCGTGCAGACCCGCTGGATGGGCAAGTGCCCAGATTGCGGCTCTTGGGACGCTCTGGAGCAGGGCGTGCAGGATGTTGCCGCCGAGCGCGATCCGCAGATGGGCGTCGCCGGGGCGGGAATTTCACCCCAGGCCATCGCCGCGGCGTGGGCCGATACTCAACCGGGGCCCAACGGCGAGTCCGCCGATAGCGTCATCTCACCCGCCAATCCCGCCCGTTCACTTTCTGAGATCGGCCCCGCCCAGCACACTCCGCGGCTCACCAGTGGCATCGGCGAGCTTGATCGCGTCCTCGGCGGCGGCCTTGTTAACGGCAGTGTGATCCTCGCCGGTGGCGAACCCGGCATCGGCAAATCCACGCTTCTCCTGCAAGCCGCAGGCGCGTGGTCCACGCATTGCAAAGTGCTCTACGTCTCCAGCGAGGAATCCGCGGAGCAGGTCAAGCTCCGTGCTGCGCGGCTCAAGTTGACCCCGAGTTCGCCTGACGAAGCCGCCGCCGCCGAACGCATGTTCATCCTCGCCGAGACCAATCTGGCTCGCATCGTTGAGCAAGCCCGCCGCATCGCACCGCGAGTGTTGGTCATCGATTCCATCCAGATGATTTACAAGTCCGATGTCCCCAGCAGCCCCGGCAGCGTGCCGCAGCTGCGCCGATGCGCTTCCGATCTGGTCTATCTCGCCAAACTCAGCGGCATGTCCGTGATCCTCGTCGGCCACGTCACCAAGGATGGCGTGCTCGCGGGTCCGCGCCTTCTCGAACACCTCGTGGATGCCGTCCTGTATTTCGAGGGTGATCGTCACCACGCCCACCGCGTCGTCCGCGCCAGCAAAAACCGTTTCGGAACAACCTTGGAAATCGGCATTTTTGAGATGACCGGCCAAGGGCTGCGCGAGGTTTCCGAAGGCGCAGGCAGCGGCCGCGTCACGTTGGATGAAAAGCCCCGCCCCGGCTCAGTCGTCTGCCCCGTCCTCACCGGCTCGCGCTGCGTGCTCGTCGAGCTTCAGGCCCTCACTGCCACCGGCTTTCCCGGAGCCACCAAGCGCAAATCCAGCGGCCTCGATCCCAACCGCCTCGCCATGCTCATCGCCGTCCTCGAACAGCACGTCGGGGTGCGTCTCGCCGATCGCGATGTCTTCGCCTCAGCGGTGGGGGGGATTCGCGTCGTCGAGCCCGCCTCGGATCTTGCGCTTCTTCTGGCCATCGCTGGTGCCCACTACAAAAAGCCCTTGGGCGTCGCCACCGCCGCCGTCGGCGAAGTCGGCCTCGGGGGCGAGGTGCGCAGCGTGCCCCAGATCGAGCAGCGCGTCATCGAGGCCTCACGCCTGGGCTTCACACGCATCCTCATTCCCGCCAGCCAGCGCGGCCAGTTCAAACCCCCGAAGGGATGCGAAGTCGACGGTGTGAAGTCAGTGAACGAGGCCATGCAGCGGCTGGGCTAAACGACTTCGTCGGAAACGATGCTTACTCGACCAAGAAAAAGCCCGAGTTCACACTCGGGCTTTATCCATGAGTATCTCGTTTGTGACCCGTTCACCCAACGTTCATCACAACCTTGATCCCCTCGCCTGTGATCATGGTCTCATGCGCCTTCTTGAATTGCGTAATCGGGAATTCGTGCGTGATGATGTCGTTCAGTTCCAGGCGGCCGCTGAGCAGCAGCTCTTCCATCTGGTACCACGTCTCAAACATCTTGCGGCCGTTCACGCCCAGTACCGTGCATCCCTTGAAGATCACCAGTGAATTGATATCAAACTTGATCGGCCCCTTGAACAGCCCCAGCAGGGCCGCCGTGCCGCCATTGCGCAATCCTTCAAACCCTTGAGTCAGGGCTGGCTCCGCGCCGCTCATTTCCAGCAGAACATCCGCGCCCTCGCCGCGGCACGCCTTGCGCACCTCGTTGATCCAACCACTCTCACGCGGGTCAAGGGCCTCCACCGCGCCCAGCTTCTTGGCCAGGGCCCGCCGCTTGGGATCCATATCCGTTGCGAAAATGCGGCTCGCACCCGCCGCCTTCGCCACTGTCACCGCCATCAAACCGATGATCCCCGTACCAGTGATCAGCACGCTCTTGGCGCTCACATTCGCCGCCATCACCGTGTGTACGGCATTGCCGAGTGGGTCGAGCACCGCCGCGACCTTGTCGGGGATCGAGTCGTGCACGGGCCACACATTCTCTTCCGGCACGCAGACGTATTCGGCAAAGCACCCGTCGCGATCAATGCCGATGATCTTGGTGTCGCTGGCAATGTGGGCGTTGCCCGTGCGGCTGTTGTAATCGGCCCACGCCGTCGTATGCCCCTCAGCCGAAACCCGCAGGCCCGGCCTGTACTTGGTCACCGCACTGCCGACGGCTTCGATGATGCCCACAAACTCGTGTCCGGTCACGATGCCCACCGGAATGCGGCTGGCGGCCCACTGATCCCATTCCCAAATGTGGCGGTCTGTGCCGCAGATGCCGACTTTCTTCACCTTAACCAGCACATCGCGCGGCCCGCACACGGGCTTGGCGCGGTTGGAATCAAGTTGCAGTTCCGGTCCGGCGTGGTGTTTGACGAGTGCGATCATGGTGGCAGTCTGATCCTTCTTGGGGGCGTGCACTTCAACGGGTTGGCGACCGGTGGTGGACTGTGGCAGCGTTCCACTCATCTGTTCTGCTCCCGAATGGTCATCCGCAAAGATCAACGCTCATCGCCGGGAACCTCACTCCCGCCGGGGCGTCGATGTCTACAACGTAGACCCCTTACGGGGTCAAGGGCGGCACAGTATCGAACCGATCTGGTTTCGATTGGGAGTCCGATCTGTCGGAACGGAAGGAGCGAAAGGCGTGGGGAGGGCGTGATGAGGAAAGGTCCCGCGGCGTGTGCCGCACGGCTCCCGTACACTGACCGCACTAAGTATGACGACCGGACCCGCAACAAACTCTTCTTTCCTCATCATGGCCGTCCGACCCGACGGCAGCCGCGCTTACGGCTTTCGCCAGGCGGGGAATTCACGCGCGTTGGCGGATCAACTCCGCCGCGAGCGGCTGGTCCCCGTCCGCACCATTCAACTTCCCAAGTGGGCCGGCTCCTCGGTCCGCTTTTCGCTCAAAGAGCAGGCCGAAATCAACACCCAGCTTTCCCAGCTTCTGGGTCGCGGCGTGCCTTTGGTCGAGGCCATGGATGTCGTGGCATCGGCCGTGTCGGTCAAGAACCGTCCCATTATCGCGCGGATGCGCGAGCTGGTTGCCGGTGGTGCGTCTTTCGCAGACTCCTGCGAGCGCGTCGGCGTCTTTGATCGCGTGACGGTCGCGGTGTACCGCGCTGCTGAGCGCACTGGTGACTTGGCCGGTGCTGCCAAGCAGCTTGCCGTTACTCAGCGTCGCCAGCTCGCCGTCAGTGGCAAAGCCGCCACGCTGATGATCTATCCGGCGATTGTCCTCACTATCTCCCTGGCCGTCTCGGTGATGATGCTCACGCTGATTGTGCCGCGAATTGGCAAATCGCTGACCAGCGCAGGCATGAAACTGCCAACCTATTCCAAGGTGACGATGGCAGTGGGGGAGTTCATCGGCGAGCAATTCCTCTGGATTTGCCTCGGATTGCTGGCGTTGGGAGTAGTCGCCTTTGCCTTCCGCGCATTGATCGCCAAGGGTGTGCAGCGGTTTATGCGCACCGTCCCATTCCTTCGCGATGTCGTGCTGGCTCAGGAATCCACGCGTTTCTTCACTGTCATGGCCGCCATGACGCGCAGCGGCGTGCCTTTGGCCGATGGCCTGGGCGTGGCCATTGGTGCCCTCGGTCACCCCACGCTTCGCGCCCAGCTCACCACCCTTCGCACTAAGCTCATCGAGGGTGGCATCCTTCGCAATCTCATTGATAACGTCACCGCGCTCCCCCTCACCACGCGTCGCCTGCTCATCGCCGCTGAACGATCCGGTGATCTCGAAACCGCCTTCGACACGCTCGCCATCGATATGGCCGAGGAAGTGGATAAGAAATCTCAGCGGCTTCTCTCTGTCCTCGAGCCCGCCCTCATCGTCTTCATGTTCGTCATCGTCGGGTCGCTGCTGCTGTCGATCATGGTTCCCATGATCCAGGCCGCCTCCAAGTCTTTCTGATGTCGTTCGGGGCGAATCCCCCCAGGCGGCACAGATTCACGTGTCGCGGACCACGTGCAGGGAGTTTGCTGGCCGCCAAGAACCGCCAATCACACCTTGTGGTGTCACCATCGGGCCCGCAAACAGGATTCTCGGACGCTCCTCACCCGGGCTTTCTATGATTCTGTCACTGGGTCCGGGTGATCAATCCGCCTCCTCCTCCGTGGCGGCTTGCTCACTCCCATCGCCCAAGCAAAAAGCAAAGAGGAAAGTCACATGCCAAACCTCAACACCTGCAATTCTCACGCGATTCTGTGGAACTCTGCTGCCAGCACCCGCGTCGAATCGCGCATGAATACCACGACGCGCCTTGCCGCCAGCCGCTCCGGCTTCTCACTTCTCGAACTCACACTGGTGATCGCCATCATCGGCGTGCTGTCCGCAGTCGCCGCATTCAGCTTCGGCGGTTTCGCGGCTCGCGCAAAGGTGAGCGCGACCAAGGCCTCCATGAACACCATCAAGACCGCGTTGATGGCGTACGAGGGTGAAGCGTCGGCTTTCCCGCCAGATCTGGTCACGCTGAAGCGCACCAAGTACATCGATGAGTCTGCCACGATGAAAGACGGTTGGAACGAAGATTTTGGCTACCGCGTCCCCGGCCGCAACGGTCGCAAGTATGACCTGGTATCCAAGGGTGAAGATAAGCAGCTCGGCACCGAAGACGACATCAGCATCTGGGACGCTGCCGACAAGGAAGCTGGAAAGTAATCTCTGGATCGCACGCGCATGACCGGGGTCTTGCACTCTTCCCGTCGCGGCCTCACCTTCCTTGAGATGGTCTTTGCCTCTGCGCTCCTGGCACTCGTGGCTGCTGGTGCCTTCTCCACCATCGGCTTCGTTGGCAACATGCATAAGCGTGAACAGCAGACACTGGGCGCTGCCGAACTCGCCAGCAGCATCATCATCCAATATCTCGACGACAAGAACGGCCTCCCCTCTCAGATTGCTCCTGTCGATTACGGTCCGTGGCAATATCGCTACACCATCCGCGAAGATCGCGTCGGCTTTCGCCCCGCCCGCTCGGGTGACGGCACTGGCCCGGCTCGCACGCTCTCCATCGAACGCATCAAGCAGGTCACCGTCAAGGTATGGCTCACCGAAGAGCGTGAAGGAGGCGAGTCCACCCCCGATGTCATGCCTTCCTTCGAACTCACTCGAGTTCTCGATCCCCTCGCGCTTCGCAATCCCGACTCCTTCAAGAACATGATGGAAAGTGATCAGCTCAAGCGCCAATTCGGTGATGAAGTCACCGGCGGTGTCGGCGGTCTGGCTCCTCCTCCCGGCTCATCCTCAGGAAATCGCCGCACGCCGCCCAAAGCGCCTGCAAATGACTCGAAAAGTGGTGGGGAAGGCAAGTGAGCACCAACCGCCGCGCTTTCACGTTGATCGAGCTCGCCCTCGCCACCGTGCTGGGCACCATCATCATCGCCGCGGCACTCGCAATCTTCACCAGCATGGATCGCGCCGATCGCCGCTTCGAGCGCCGCTTCGAAGAGACCGTCGCCGTCGAACGTCTGCACAACACACTTCGCAAAACCTTCGGTAGCATCGCCATGTCCGAAGAGCCCGCGCCCCCCGGCACTCCCGGCGTGCAGGCCACCAACGCTACCGCAGGCACTACGCAGCCCGGCCGCGCTGCCGAGCCCGATGTCTCTCTCACGCCCCTGTCGCTTCCTCCTCCCCGCTTTATCATTCTCGAAGATCAGAATCCCGAAGTTCGCTCCATGGTCAACCTCGCCCGCGCTCTCGAAGGTGGTGGGGGCGGAGGCGTTGCTTCACCACAGATTCTCGAAGTCACGCTCACTCAGTCTCCTATCGGCGATGCCCGCGCCGCGGCCCTCGCGGCGTACCAGGCCCGCATGGCCGTGCGACTGGGCCTGCAGGATGCTGCCAACTCCGATGCCAACTCAGACACCAGCAGCGATGAAAGTGACGCCAGTGCCGCCAACACCGGTGAAGACCTCGCCGAGTCCGCCGCGCGCGATCGCGCTGCCGCACTCGATGCCCCCGCAGCAGCCGATGAAGAGGACGCCTTTGCCGGAAACCTCGTGCGAGGGCAGTTCTTTCTCCGCGCTGGCGTTCCTGATCGTCGCCGCCGCGATGAGATGAATCCGGATGAGATTCCCTGGGACCTCTACTGGGTGCGCATGCGTCCGCGCGAACGCATCGAATCCTTCGACGCTCCTCTGGCTCCTCCGGAGTACATCGGCGAGCCGATTCTCATTGCCTCTGGCCTTCGTTATTTCAACGTGCGGCTCTTCAAAGATCGCGGCTGGGTCCGCCAGCACTCCGCAACTTACTTTCAGCACCTTCCTGCGTATGTGCAGGTCGAGGTCGAGACCACCACCGGCATATGGGCCAAGTGGCTTTTTGAAGTCGGTTGGGTCATGTCTGCCGAGGTCCCCAAAGACGCCAACGAAGCACCTGCCGATGTCTCAGGCCAACCCCTCGATCGCGATGGCACCAAGGGTGGCTCCGAATCCGAGGGTACCACGGGCTCGCCCGGTGACAACAAGGGAATCAAACGCGAGTCCATCATCAAGTTCGTCGAAGTCGCGCCCGCGACCAAGAGTGGCACCCCCGCCAAAGGAGGCGGCAAGTGACTCCCTTTCGCCGTGGCTACGCACTGCCTCTGGTCCTCCTCCTCGCCCTTGTCGCCAGCGTGGTGATGGCCATGGTCCTCGATCGCCAGCGCACGCAAACCCTAAGTCAGAAACGGCAACTGGATCACTATCGCGACGATCACTTTGCCAAGGGCATGCAGGAAGCCGTCGATGCCTGGATGAAGTCCGTCGCCGCTCGCCCCATCGTCGAGTTGATCGAGCCCGATGGTCGCGCTCTGGATATGGATCTAGCCGGTGGCGTCACGCTTCGCCTCTACGTCTTTGATGGACAGGGAAGCATCCTCACCGAAATCCTCGGCCTCAGTGGCGAGGCCCGCGTCGATGCCGCAAACCTCATCAGCGAGCTCTCGCAACTCCCCCCTGAGCTCCGCGCCGCCCTGCCCGACTTTCAACGCGGTCGCCTCACCGAACTCACGCGCCGCTTCGGCCCTCTCCAGATCAGTGTCAACACCGCCCCCGAGCCCGTCCTTCATGCCGCCGTTCGTTACGCCTTCGGCGGAAGCAACAGTGCCGACGCCGTCAAGGCCATCGTCGAAGCGCGCTCCGAAAAAGTCCTCGCCGCCGCCGACCTGTCGGATGTCATCGCCAAACTCAAAGGCGAAATCAACCAGCGCTCCGTCCTCACGCGCGTCCTCACCACGCAACCTGTCCTGTATCGCCTGGAAGCCCGCCTCTTTCGCACCGGGGCCTCCGCCGATGCCCGCCCCGCCGCCATCTACGCCGGATACACCATGATTTCCGGCCGTTCCACCCAGCGAGATCGAACCGGCAGCCAGACTACGCGTCTCACCAGCATCTTTGACTGGCACCGCGTCCCCGACCCTCGGGAATATGTCGAGTTCCCGCCCCAATGACGCGAAGTTTCCGCCCATGATCGGGCACAGTCGCTAAACTTGTCCGCATCGGCTGGCACACCTGCCCGCCGCGACGGACACGCTCGGAACGGATTCTCACGCATGCCCCTCGGTACCACAGATCGATCCTCAATAGCGCGTCTGCGTCTCCTCGGGCGCATCGCCGTGGGCATGGGGCTTGCCGGTGCCGCCGCCGCCGGCGCATCTCTCTTTCTCTCCACGCCCACACCCACTGACGTCAAGATTCAACTCCCCGATCTCGAGCCCATCCAACCGATCTCCACCGCGCCGGTCGACGGCACCCGCGCCGATACCGAGGGACTCGCCTCGCGCCTGGTCCTGGTCTCCAATACACCTAAGCCCAAAGAAGTGCCCAAGGCCGAAGGCACCGCTCCCGTCCCCGCATCCGTCTTCATCCTCAAGGATCACGTCCGCTTTCTTGGTCTGGTCTCCGAATCCACACGCTTGATGGCCCTTCTGGCCGTCGATGCCAAGCAGCGCATCGTCGCTGAAAAAGACGTTTTCAAAGTCCCTCATGGCACCGAAAGCGTGACCGTCACCGTCAAATCCATCAGTGAATCTCAGATCGTCCTTCAGGACAACAAGGGCGAGCACGTTATTGACATCGCCATCAAAACCGGTTCGGCGCTGACCAAGGGCAAGGCCTCACCCGCCGCACCCCGCGCAGGAGTCAATAACCCCGCCGGTGTCGTCCCAATGACCCCCGAAGAGGCCCGCGCCAAGGTTGCTGCTGTCCGCCAAGCCCAGCGCGACAAGCAGATGATGCTCCGCAAGGAACGCCTCGAAGAGTTCGCCAAGGAAAACGGAATGGGGTTCGAAGAAGCCGATAAGGCCCTTCGTGAGAAGATGCCTGAGCTTTACGAAGACGACGAAAAGGACGGCAAATGAGCGCGCGAATCGTCTACCTCGCGCAAGACCCCAGAGCGGGCAAAATCCGCTCACTCCGTCTCGTCAACGAGCGCCTTGGTGGCTCTGCCGATCAATCTTGGGCCGCACGCCCCGAAGATGGTGGCGAGATCGCCACCCAGGTCGCCACCGCCGCCGCACACTGGCTCAGCGAGCGTCTCACCACCAACGATCAATCTGCCTCCGACGTCTCCCTACTCTGCATCGACGTTGAGGGCTCGCTCTGCTCTTGGCTCTCTGCCCCTTCCGCCGACGCAAAGACCGTCGAGACGCTCGCGCGGCAGGCCCCATCCTCAGATGGTGATCTCGGCCCAGCCCCCCTCACCCCACTCGCCCACTTTGCCCAGTCTCCTCTCGATGCCTCCGTACAACCCCTTGGCCCCGAAGCCGTTGACACCGCCCTGGCCAAGTCCAACAAGAAGGCCGCGATCCTTCCCTCCAAGCGCATCCCCGTCCTCGTCGCTGCTGATGCCCCCGCTCGACTCCTGATCGACGCACTCGATGCTCGCGGCATCCGCGTGCACCGCGTCACCTCACTCTGGCAGGCACTCGCCGCCGCCTGGGACGCACCACCAGCCGGTGAGCCCGGCCTCACTACCGCCACCACCGTGGCCACCGTACTCGTCGACCCCGTCGGTCGCATCGTCTGGTCTTGGTCGATTCGCGGCACACTCCTTGCCGGCGGAACTCTCCGCGTCCCCCTCTCACGATCCGACGACGGTGTCGATCTTCCCATCCTCACCTCGGATCACGCGGCACGCCTCTGCACCGAGTGGCTCTCGTGGAGCGCTCAGGTCGGTTGTGGCCCCACCCGCATCGTCATCATCGCCCCCGAGGGCTCCCCCTCTACCGCCGACTTTGGTCAGACTCTTACCAAATTGTGGAAGGGTGCCACCGCAGACTTTGTCACCACCCCAGATCCCGTTCTGGCCACTCTCAAACGCGTTGCGGCATCTGTTGAGGTCGGCTCCGGTGTCGCTCGTCCCACGGGTGATGCCCTTACGGCACTTGAGAATCGCCCCGGCTCCATGCACCGCTCCTCTCACGTGTGGGTCGCCGCAGGTGTTGCCGCACTCGCAGTCGCCCTCTTCGTGCTGGCCTTCCGACTCTCACGCGATGCTTCCCAGAGTGACTCCGCCGCCAATTCCTATCGCGAGCAGTGGACCAAACTCGTCGAGACCGCTGTCCCTGGTGCCATGACTTCGCTGGATGGGCCTTTGATGGCGTTGCAGGATGAAGTGGACAAGAAGGAAAAGGACTTCAAGCCGCCAGAACGCGTCGAGCTTGCGTTGCCGATTCTGCAGGAATTGGAAACCCTCTCCATGGTGCTCGGCTCCGGTGAGATTCAACTCGATGAGCTCGATCTGGATTCCGGGCAGAATGTGGTCCGTCTGCGCGTCACCGCCGCTTCCACCGAACGCGCCGAAGAGATTCGCGAGGCCCTGCGCGCCATTGGTGGCTCCAACATCGCCAATTGGAGTGAGCCCCAATATCCGCCCAACGCGCAGCCCGGTCAGAAGTTGACCGTCACCTATCTGGGCAGTTGGAAAGAGAATCTCCGCAAGCGCGCCCCTGGCAGCGGAGGCAATCGATGAGCACCATCTCCACCTCCGATCCGCTCTCACCCTCAATGGGCTCTCGTCCCGGCACTACGCCGCGCGAACAGGCGCGCGAGCAGGCACGTCAGGATGTTGCCGTCGCCGCCGCGCGTCAGGCCCGGCGCAACACTCCCACGCATCTCATCATCCTAGCTCTTCTTCTCCTCGGCATCGCGCTGGTCTGCACCTTGGTCGCCGGTGCTTCCCGCTCGTCAGCACAATTGCGCCTCGATGCGCAGAAGCGTCAATCCACGCGCGTCGCCGAACTCGTGGCGCGGCTCAATCAACTTTCCGAGGCCGAACGCTCCGGCATCCAGCGCTGGGGTCAGCCCGCCGAACGCGTGCAATCCAAGATTCAACAGGCCGCGGTGCAGGCCGGCATCAAAGCCGCGATCCCTCCCGTCAACCCAACCCGGTCCAGCCCCATCGGCGATGCCCAGCGCATTCAGTTCAAATACGACATCCGCGATGAATCTCTACCCGCCCTCCTCAAATGGGTCGAGATCGCCACGCGCGATGTGCCAGGGCTGGAGGTCTATGCCGTCCGTATTCGCCCCGAAGCCAACCAGTGGGATCTCAACGTCACCTTCAGTCGCTGGGAACGCACTCGCTAGTTTCGCATCACACACGTCAGTCTGGAAGCAGGAGTTTTCTTCAGTGATGAAATTTCGATCAACCGTGCCAAATGCTCCAAGCGTGATGCTGATGGTGGCGTGCCTCCTCCCTGTGTGCGGGTCCCTGTGCCTCCTCTCCGGGTGCAAGACCACCCGCATGACTCCTGAGGAGTTATCCGCCGAAGAGCGCGACCGCCGCCTCCGCGAGAGCTATCGCCTTTTCTCCGCCGGACAAGCCGCCCAGAAATCCGGAAATCTTCAGGCCGCGCGCGAGTACTACTCCCAGGCCGTCGAGCTCAACGCCGACCTTGCCGCCGCGTGGAACAATCTGGGCATCGTCCTCATGGAGAGCGAAAAGCCAGACTATCTCAACGCCGCTGCGGCACTCCGCAAATCCGCCGAACTCTCTCCCTCCGATCCCCGCCCATATGAAAATCTCGGCCTGCTCTACCGTCGCGCTGGCTGGTATCCTGAATCAGTCCGCTATTACGGCATGTCCCTCGAACGCGACAAGAACTACCTTCCCTCACTTCGTGGCTACGCCCTCGGCGCCATCGAAACCTCAGCGATCGATGAAACCCTGCTTGAGCACATCAAACAGGCCCTGTTGATCGAAACCGAACCCGCCTGGCGGCTCGAATTCGAACGCTTCAAACTCCGCGTTGAAGGCGAACTCCGCGCCATGAAGGAAGCCAAGTAATCACACGTCGCCCTCGACGCTCGATGCGCCTCGGCTGCTGATCATTTGCTACTTGCCTTTGGCCATATCGCGCGTGGCGATGGCGCGGGCCGCACGCATGCCACTCTGCAACGCGCCTTCCATATAGCCGACAAACTTGTAGCACGTGTGCTCTCCGGCGAGGAAGAAGTGCCCATCCATGTGCGTTTGCTCCATCAACGGGCCCACCTTCGTCACTTGCCCGGGGGCGGGAAATGAATACCCAGCCATCGCAAATGGCTCGTTCGGCCAGTTCATATACGTGGTCTTCTCCACTTGAGCGCGATATCCCGGGAAAAGTCCTTCCAGCGATTTCGACATCGTCGCATCGCGGCGCTGACGATCCATCGAGCTCACCGCGCGGCAGGCCGGCCCACCATGAAACGCCGCCAGCACAGCCCCGGCTGTTTGGCCGTTGGCCTCACCTTGGTTGTCCGTGGCGTCCCATGTGGAACTGATGAACTCTTCATCGACACCATACTGACTCAACTTGGGCGTGGCCTTTTCCCAGAATCGCTCCTTGACGACAGAAAAGTGCTTCGCTGCCACGCCCATCTGCGGCATCATCTCCGTCGGCAAGGCGGGCGAGAAGTTCACCTTTCCCCACGTCGTTGGGGGCGTGGCCAAAACGACATCGTCGCATTCAAACTGGCGATCGTCGGAAACATCAACGATGATGCGTCCTTCAGTGCGCCACACGGTGCGCACATACACGCCTGTGACGATTTTCTCCGTACCGATCGCTCGTGCCAGCATCGTCGCAAGCTGGTCATTGCCACCCTTGCAGCGATACACCTCCGATTCCGTCCAGTATTTCTCCAGGCCGCCACCCTTTACTGCGGCCAATTGCCCCAGCAGCGATTGCTTGATCGTGTCCTGTCCGTTGTCTCCTGCCAGCGTCGCCTTCATCAATCGCTTCGCCAGGTCCGATGCCCCGCACCCGTCGATCCACTGCTGCACCGACATCGCATCCATTTTCTCTGCATTGGGTGAACGCCAGGGATAATCCTCGTCCACTTTCGCTGCCAGTGCGTTCATCTGGTTCAGTGCCTTTTGAGCATCTTCCCACACCTGCGACGCCTCTGCCTCTGTCAATCGTTTGCGATCAATCACAATCGGCATCATCGCCGATTCATCATCCGTCACATCCATCAACTCAAGGCCAAACGTCTTGGCATATCCCACCCACGCCGGATGGTTGCTGCCGATTAATTCGCCACCGAACTCCACATTCCGCCCGTTGGCAAACTCCCGCTCATTCGCCGCATTGGCGCTCAGCACGCGCCCGCCGATGCGGTTTCTCGCCTCGATCACCTTGACGTCATACCCCGCCGCTTTCAATTCATACGCGCACGCCAATCCCGCAAACCCGCCTCCAATCACCACCACGCGCTTGCCACCAGCCGGTTGCAGATTCAATCGGCCCAGCGCACCCTGGCTGATCATCAGCCCCGCCGCCGTCGCAGCCGACATCTTCAGAAACTCGCGCCGCTCCAGTGCCGAAGGTGAATGCCCAAATCGTTGCGCCAGAACTGAAAACACCGAACGCGACATGCAACCTCCAATGCTGCTTCATCTCTGATTCTTCAGAGCGGCCACCCTACCAGCGCGACAAGAGTATTCCAAGCCCTCTTCATCTCGCCTCAGCCGCGCGCTTGATGCACTGCAGGTCGTCCATCAATTCCTTCTTCAGCGCCCCACCCATCATCCACAGAATGATCTTTGAGCCAAACCCCATCGGTCGCATCGTCATCGACAGCAAGGTTCCGCTCCCCTGTGCCGCGACCGAAATCTCACCCGTGAACCCCGGCCCCTTCGACATCGACGCGAATTCGTACCGCTTCCCCGGCTCAAATCCCGTCACCTCGATCATCGCCTCCGCCGTACCCGATCCAATCTTCCGCTTCTCGCGCCACTTGGTTCCCGCCCGCATCGGTCCGGGCGTGAGCATCTCCACGCTCAAAATCTTGGGCTGCATCTTCGGACTTCCATCAATATCCGAAGCAATCGCAAAAACCCGCTCCGGCGCTGCCGCCACATCAATACTCATAGTGAGATCAGCCATGCCATCAGCATACCAAACTCTTATCCCAGCACAAACGACCGCTCGCCCCACAATTTCTCAATCCGTGAGTGCATGATCTCGCTCACCGGTAACCTCTGTGCACATCCCACCAAAAGCTCCACCAATCCCAGATAGTCATCCACCCCGATGTACTCTCGCCCAACGACAGCCGCGCTTGTGTTCGTCCCCGCCTGCACCGCAGCCAGGTCCGCCATGTTGTGATAGTTTCCCAATGGCAAGCACACGCACGTCGCGTCATACCCGCTGGAGTAATACACCGACGCCTCGCACGCCCCCCCCGCCATCAACTTTCTCTGCCACTTGAATTTCGGCTTGGGCTGCTCCGCCAACTTCTGCTGCGCAGTCGGAGACACCGTGCCGCTCAATTCCTCCGCCCGCGCCGCAATCGCATCCGTCAACGTCGGCGAGAAAATCGACAACCGATCGCCCACCCTCACAATCGGCCCATCATGAATCGGCGAATCCGCAAAACTCCGCGAATTCTCCAACGCGATCACCCGCGCATCATGCGGAATTGTCCCATTCCGCACGGCCGCGATCGCCCCGATAAACCCAATTTCCTCCGCCCGCGTAAACAGCAACCGCACGGGTTGCGGCAGCTTATCTCCGCCCTTCACCAATCTCAAAATCCCATCCATCGCATCCAGCATCGACGCCACCGCCGACAAATCATCGCACGCATCCGTGTGAAACACACCATCCCCATCCACCTCAGCCCGCGGCACATCCCACCGTGCAATATCCCCAACCTTCACCTCAGCACTCGCCTCACTCGCGCGTGCCGGCGGATCAATCTCAATCAGATAGTGGTCAAACGGCGATCCCGTCGCCACTTCCTTATTCAACACCGTCCCCACACCAAGCTGCCCGCCGCGCTTCGCATCCGGCTCTCCGGCATACATCGCCACTCGCGCGTTCACAAAGTAATCCGCCATCACGCCGCCGCGAAATGAAGCCAGCACCCGCCCACCCGGCAACACCTTCTCAACCACAAACGCAGGATGATCCAGGTGAGCAGTAAAGTAAAGACTCGGTGAAGATTCACCCGCCTCCAACGCTTTCACCTTCACCGTCAGGTTGCCGCTGACATCCGCCGCGATCTCCAATTCCGGCCGCGCGGCCACCCATTCCTTGATATACCGCACCACGTGCCCCTCCCGACCCGCGGCAGTCGGCAGTTGCGTCACTTCAAACAACGTCTTCAACTCAGCTTGCATGCCCCAAGCATACGGATTCCATCCGTTCTCCTCTCATCTTCTCGGTCCTTTATCCGTCTCGCCAATTGACTCCCGTGGTAACCTCCTCCTGCCTCCCTCGCCTCCACCAGGAGTTGCTCATGCCGCGATCCAACTTCTCAACCCTGCTCACCAGCATCCTCATCGCCGCATCGTCCGCCCACGCCCAGATCGATCTCGTCGCCGACCTGCGCACCGGCGCACCCAACACTCAGAACACCGCCAACCCATCGGGACCCTTCGGCATCCTCCCGACCTCCGCCGGGCCCCTCGCCCTCTTCCCCGCCCCAGATCCCAACTACGGCCGCGTCCTCTGGAAGTCCGATGGCACCACCACCGGCACAACCCTCGTCCGCGACTACGGCATCGACAACCTCACCACCCAAAGCCCGCGCGATTTCGTCCTCTACCAGAATCGCCTCTTCTTCACTTCCAATCTCTTCAATTCCTCTGATCTCTGGATCTGCTCCACCAATGGCACATCCTGCGGCACACGTGTGCACTTCCGCATTCTCTCCGATGGCGGCACAGGCGGACTCCGCCCAGCCAAGCTCACCGTCATGGGTGATTGGCTCTATTACGTCGGATGGTCCCCCAACGGCAACGCCCAAGGCATCGAACTGCACCGCACCGATGGCACCGCCGCTAACACCACCATCGTCGCCGATCTCACTCCCGGCGCGAATGGCACCAGCATCACCACCGTCGTCACCAACGGTTCGCGCCTCTTTCTCGTCGCCACCGTACCCAACACCATCGGTACCGAACTTTACATTTCCGATGGCTCCACCATCACGCCCGTGGATATCGCCACTGGCGCAGCAAGTTCCAATCCCGCATCACTTACGATCCTCGGCAGCACCTGCTACTTCACCGCCTCCACGCTCGCCAGCGGCAACGAACTCTGGAAATCCGATGGCACGGTGAATGGCACTCTCCTCGCCGCCGATATCATCCCTGGCGCATCCTCATCTCTTCCAACCAACCTTTCCACCCACGATGGCAATCTCTACTTTGCCGCCATGGGCCGCGATGCCAACAACGTCAACATCGGCAACGAGCTCTTCGTCTACGACGGCACCGCCGCCACTCTCGTTGCCGACATCTTCCCCGGTTCAAACTCCTCTTCACCCACTCGCGTCATCACCCACGGTCCTGATGCCTATTTCTCCGCAATCGATTCTACCTTCTCTTCCCGCCTCTACCGCACTCGCGGCACAGCAGGCACCACCGTCTCCATCGCTCCCTCGCTCCGCCTCAATCTCTCCGGCGGTGGCGGAGCCACCATTGACATGGCCAGCACCGCCAATGGCGTCGTCTTCCGCGCCCAACCCAACAACCAGACTCCCTTCTCTATCTGGGTCACCGATGGCACCGTCGGCAACGCCACCAACATCAGCAGCGTCTATCCCAACGGCAGCACCACCAGCGGCACTTCCGCCTACATGACTCCTCTCGGCGATGGCCGCGTCATCTTCAGCGGCGCAACCAGCACCATGAATTTCGAACCATGGATCACCGACGGCACCGTCAACGGCACTTTCGAACTTCGCGACATCTGGACCACCGCCCAGGGCTCCTCGCCCCAGACCTTCGTCCCCTGGAACGATCAATTCGCGTTCCTCGCCACCGCCCTCGGCACATATCGCGAGCTCTACGCCACCCAAGGCACACCCAGTTCCACCATCCCACTCCTTGCCATTCCCCCCGGCAACGATGAACGCAATATCTCCACCTTCACTCCTTGGTCCGGTGGTGGCGCATTGATCGCCGCATCAAACACCAGCACGCCCTTCCAAGTCCTCAACATTCCCTCCCCCGGCGCGGCCCCCGAAATTCTCGCCGACAACTTCATCGCCACCAATCTCATCCCCATCAACAACTCCCTCCTCGCCACCGCCCAGAATGGTGTCTACACCGATCTCTACATCCTCTCCGCCGGCAATCCACCCACATTCCTTGATCCCATCAATCGCCCCCACAGCGTCGGATCCAACACCTCCGTTGAGATGAACGGCTGGCTCTATTTCACCGGCCAGAATGAATCCGACAACAACCTCTACTGGCTGTGGCGCACCGATGGCACCACCACGCAGCCCATCGTCCGCCTCGCTGTTGGCTCCGACACCGTCAGTTCCATCTCGCGTATGACTCGCGCTGGCAACCGCCTCTACATGCGCATCACCACCTCATTCACCGGCACCGAACTCTGGACCAGCGATGGCACCGCCCAGGGCACCCACATTGTCACCGATCTCAACCCCGGCACCGCCAGCGGCATTGTGGCCAACGACTTCCTCTCCGTCGGCGTCCTTGGCGAACGCCTCGTCTTCCGGGCGGTTCACCCCACCCAAGGTATCGAGCTCTTCATCACCGATGGCACACCCAACGGCACCTACTCCCTCGGCGACATCAACCCCGGCACTGCCAACGGCAGTTCATGGGCCAGTGGCACAAACCTCCAGGTCGTCGGCACAAAGATCTTCGTCGCAGGCACCAGCCCCGAGTTCGGCTCCGAACTCTGGATGAGCGACGGCTCTCCCAATTCCCTCACACGCATCACCGATCTCTTCCCCGGCCCCGAATCGTCCAACCCCTCACGCTTCACCACCGATGGTGAAAAACTCTTCTTCGTCGCCGAAGGGTGCACCACCGGCAAAGAGCTCTACACCGCCGACACCAATGGCAACATCACTTTGCTTGCCGAAACCCTCCCCGGCCCCGAACACACCTACATCCAGCAAACCTTCTGGTTCGGCGGCTCCCTCTACTTCACCCACAATCACCCCACCTTCGGCCGCGAACTCTTTCGCATCCGCACCGCCCCTTGCGCTGCCGACTTCAACGCCGACGACATCCTTGATCTCTTCGACTACCTCGACTTCGTCGCCGCTTTCGCCGCCAGCGAACCCGCCGCCGATTTCAACCAAGACTCCGTCATCGACTTCTTCGATTACCTCGATTTCGTCGCGAGCTTTGCCGCTGGCTGCTGAGAGTGTGCGGGCCGCTGAAGTCCCGCAATCTTCAATTTTCTGTGCTTCCCGCGAAGCAATTCCTATCACTCGCTCGCCAATACACTCATCTTATTAACACATAAAGCATTGCCAAATAAGAACTTAAAAGCAAACCATACAAAAACCTATCCGGCCCCTTGATATACCCGCACAAAAAAATATCCTGTGCACATGGTCACACCCTTACAAAATCTAACCGCCGCCGACCGCGAGCTCCTCGATCTTGCCATCGAGCGCGATCTCAACCTCCACTCCCTCATCAATCGCACTGCACCTCACCCCTCGCGGCACTCCCTCGTCTCCCTCCTTGAGTGGTTCGCCCAACCCCACATCAAGGCCGCCGCCACCTTCCTCGTCTCCTCCTACGCCTTCGTCGATGACCTCGCCCAAGACCTCATCCGAAAAGACCTCCGCGAAGGCCTCAAAAAAGTCTTCGCTCAAACCCTCACCTTCAACAACCTCATCACGCCTACCCCCGAAAACGCCGATCGCGCTCATCGCGCTCTCCGCGAATCCCGCCTCGTCGCCTCCACTCTCAAACGCCTCAACACCAACCCTCGCCAAAACCGCTCCCACCGAGTCAGGCACCGATTCTCTCCCCACGCCTCACCACCTCGCGCCTCTTCCCGCCTCTTCTGCACCATCACCCGCGCTCGCTGATTCTCCCGATCTCATCGCCACCGCTCTCAATGTCGAACTCTCTTCCCGCTTCACTCGCTCCCACTCCAGCGGCATCAGCCCTGCCCATCGGCTCGCCTCCGCCGCGGGCGCAGCCCCACCGACCATCCCACCGAGAGCGATAAGGAACTCTAAACCTTTGACCACTGAACACACCTGAAGCCGTGCTACTTGCTCGAATACCGAATCCACTCCAGGCACAACCCATGCGCTGGCAAAGTCGGCCCGGCAATGCGCCGATCGCGCTCCGCCATGGCGCGTTCCATCTGCGCGATGGTCATCTTTCCTTTGCCGATCTCGACCAAAGTGCCGCTGATGATGCGGACCATGTTGTAGAGAAAGCCAGTGCCGGAGACTTCAATGCGGAGCCGTTGGCCCAGGACGAGTTCGGCGTTGGTGCCCTGAGCTTCGGGCAAACGTGCAAAAGCACGGGGACCGGGGGATTCGGGTTGGCCATCCAGCAGCACCTCGCAGCGCAGCACAGTGCGAACCGTGTTCTGTCTCCCGTGACCGGCGCTCGCGAATGCCGCAAAATCGTGCGTGCCGACAAGCATGGTGGCCGCTTGCTGCATGAGCGGGATATCCAGCGGATCAAACACGTGAAGCATGCGCTCGCGCTCGGCAAAAGGGCGATCGCGCCCGGCGTACACGCGATAGACGTACCCCTTGCTCTCACAATCGCCCACGGGATCGAAGTTACTGCGCACAGCGCGGCAGTCGACGATCTGCACATCGTGAGGCAGCTTGCCATTGATGGCGCGCAATAGACGGTCGCACCCTCGATCAAGCGGCCAGCCGATTCCCTTCTCGTGCATAGAGGGGTCGTCTGTGGTGGTGAATGCCGCGACCTGCCCGCGCGCGTGCACTCCCGCATCAGTCCGGCTCGCACCAAACAACTCCACCGGCTCGCGCACCACTTCACGCACCGCGCGCTGCACCACCGCCTGCACCGTGCGCAGCTCCACCTTCCCCGGCTCAATCGGCGGGTGGATCTCTTCGCACTGAATCTCTGTCGGGCCCATGATGTGATGCGGCGGAATGTTCAACGCACCACCATCGGCCTGCTTCAATTGAGGTGTGTGCACCTGCCGCTGCCAGCCGCAGAAGTGAGTGCCGTCATACGCGATGGTCAATGCATACCGCGGCATCAGTGTGTCACCACCCGCCGCAAGTGCTGTGAAAGTGCCAGCACACGATCCGTCGCCTCGATCACGTGTGCAATTCCGATCCGCGTGATCGCACACTCTTTCGGATGGTCATCCGCCACCAGATGTTTGGGCAGATCCGGATTCGCCACGATCACTTCGTGCGCCACTCCCGGCGGCACTGGTGTCTGTGTCCAGCGCACATCCGTCGGGCCATACAGCGCAACACATGGAGTGCCAAATCCCAGTGCGAAATATCGCGGTCCAGTGTCATTCGTCACCATCACCGCCGCGTGCTTCACCAGTGATTTCAGCGATGCGATGGTTCCACCCAGTGCAGGAAGCGCAACGCACCCAGCGCCGGATTCCGTCGAGATATGGTCACACAGCGCGGCTTCATTCGGTGAACCATTCACCAGCACCGTCAATCCATATCGCTCGCGCAGGTGGCGTGCCACCAGCACAAACCGCTCCGCTGGCCAGCGCTTGGCTTCGTTGTTTCCACCCGGATTCAAAATCGCATATCCCGATCCGGTTTCAACACCCGCTCGCTGCAGAATGTTCTGCGCCAGTTCATCTCCCTCCGCAGTGGTGCCCAGTTCGACGAGTTCACCAGTCGGCAAGGGCACCAGCGATCGCGATGCAGTTCCGGGCTTGTCTCCCTTCACCACCTCCAGCAACCGAAAGGCAAGCGTGTGATACCAGTCAACCGCGGCAATCGGCACTCGCTTGGATTGAATGCTCGCATCCGTCGGCTCATCGATCGGATCCGTCAGCAGCAGTCCTCGCACATCGCGATCAAAACCGATCCGCCGCGGAATGCCCGCGATCCGCGCGGTCAGTGCGGTCGAGAACGAATTGGTGAACAGGCAGGCAATGTCGTATCGCCTTGGCCGCACTTTCGCCGCCGCAAACTTCGGCCCCATCACCCCCGATGCCCGGGCAATGTGCCATTCATCCAGAAAGGTTGTCCCAGCCAGAACCTCATCAATCCCCGGCCGCATCAGCCCGCCGATCAGAGCCCCCGGACAGGCGCGGCGGATGATCCGCAATGCCGGAGTCACCATGCACGCATCACCGACCCAGGATGGCATCACCAGCAGAATTCGCACCCCGCATTGTTGAAGGGCTGGCACCCGTTGTCGCCGAACCCAGGAAAGCCCGCCAACCATTCGCGCATGGCCACACCCCAATCTGGAACCCGACCCACCATCGCGACGATCCGCTCGCAGTTCCCCGCACTCGGCCGGGGCACTGTTTTTCTCGATAATGCCGGCGGCTCGCAGTTGCCCGCCAGTGTCATTGCCGCGGCACGTGAGTACATGATCCACAATTTCGTCCAGACTGGTGCCGATTATGCCGCCAGCCAGCGTGCCACCGAGAATGTGCGGGCCGCGCACGAGCTGGTCAAGCACTTTGTCAACGGTGGCGGCCCCGAGGGCGCACGCGTGGGGCAGGGCATCGGAGAGGTCATCTTCGGCGCCAGTTCAACCGACCTGTGTCATCGTCTGGCCAATGCCTATGCCGAGGCCAAAGCCGCTGGCACGCTCGGCTCTCGCAACGAAATCATCGTCGGCACCTATGGACACGAGGCCAACATCGGCTGCTGGATGAAGCTCGCGCAACGTGGATTCACCATCCGCGAGTGGCCGTGCGAGATCGATGCGGATGGCACACCACGCCCGCGCATCGACACGCTCAAGAAATTGCTGAACTCAAACACCCTCCTCGTCGCCTTTGCTCAAGTGAGCAATATTCTGGGTGAGATTTATGACGTCGGTGCCATCACCTCGCTCTCTCATGATGTCGGTGCCAAGGTAATGGTCGATGGTGTGGCATACGCACCGCACCACGCCCCCGACGTCGCGGCCTGGGGATGCGACTGGTATGTCTACAGCACCTACAAGGTCTTTGGACCCCACATGGGCGCGATGTTTGGTCGCCACGATGCCTTCGCACCACTCACCGGTCCTAACCATTCATTCATCGCCCGCGACTACATGCCCGGCAAATGGGAACCGGGTGGCAGCAACCACGAAAGCTGTGCGATGATCAATGCCTTGTGGCCGTACGTGGCGATCATGGCGGGTGTACCTGAAAGCACGCCCATGAGTCACGCCGTGTTCAAGGCAGCGTTTGCGCAGATGGCGAAGCTGGAAGATGGATTGATGCGGAAAGTGACGGCGTTTCTTGCCGAGCGCAACGGTGTGCGCGTGATCGGGCCGCGGACAGTGGATGAGAAACGGGTGTGCATCGCGGCGTTTGTGCGCGAGGGGGTGAGCAGTGCGAGCATCGCCAAGGCGGTGAACCCCAAGGGGTTCGGCGTGCGCTACGGCAATTTCTACTCGCGGCGATTGTGCGAGCAGTTGGGAATTGATCCGACCGATGGCGTGCTCCGCATTTCGATGGCGCATTACAACAGCGAAGAAGAGGTCGAGGCGGTATTGAATTCGTTTCGCGAAGTCATCTAGTGCTTTGTGTGGGCCAAAAACCACTCACCCAGCTTCTGGGTTCTATACGCGGCGTCCCAGGAATTGTGCTGCAGGTCTGGAAAGATGGTGACTTTGGGATCACCACCCGCGGCTTTGACGACGGCGACCAGCTTCTCGGTGGCGCTGACGGGAACGACGTTGTCTTTGCCACCATGAAAGGCCCAGATGGGCATGGATTTCAGGGCGTTTCCCACTTCTTCAGTCGCGGGGCCAAAGCCGCAGACGGGGGCGATGGCGGCGAAGCGGTCGGCGTGCTTGGCGCCGATGGCCCACGTGCCTGCGCCGCCCTGGGAGAGGCCGGTGAGGTAGATGCGCGAGTCATCGATCTTCCACTCCTTACGCGTCGCATCAAGAGCTGCAAGCACGAGCGCATCGTGATCAAGCCAGAGGGAGTCAAAGTCGGGTTTCTGTACGCAGACGATGATGAAGGGCCAGCCCTTGTCGTCAAAGAGGGCGGCGGGGATGAGGCCGACGGCGAGTTGCTTCTGGCCATCGGTGCCGCACTCGCCACGACCATTGAGCATGACTATGCAAGGGGCAGGTTTTGCCAAGTCGAGATCTCGCGGCACATACACGGCGTAGCGGCGAGAGACCTGAGCGCCTTTGGCTGGGACGGACACTTCGCGAAAGAGGATGCCGCGATCGGAAGATGGCTCGTCAATTGAAGATGGCATCGTGTAATCCGTTGTGGTGTGTGTGAAATGTGTGTGCCGCTGCGCGGTGCACGCAGCAAGAGTTGTCAGAGCAAGAACGCAGAGTGCGAGGCGGGCAGTGCTTGGGAAAGTGGTTCGGAGCATTTCGTTTTTATACCCGAATTGTGAGATTCCACGCATGCGGCGGGGAATGTGAGATCGTCAACGTCCTGCGCGCGTTATATGAGCAAAAACAAGTGTTTCATGATTCAACTTGAGGATTGGTGCAGAATTGCGAGAGATTTCGGGATTTTCTCTCCCCCTGAATGAAGTGACCCCCGGTTCGGGTCGATCCACTCTTCGGAGAGAAGCAGCTTGGTAAGGGTCGCCCTGGAGGACGACCCTTGCAAGGCAAATACAAGCCACGGCCTGGAGACGGGGTGTGGCGAGAAAGAAGAGTGAACCGTGAAGAGCACCGATTCGTTGCTGGTGTTTGTCCCCGGTCCGATGGACGGAAAATCCCCTGAAGTGGGTGGTGCGGAGCAGCCGCGATTGAGGTTGGTAAGGCCAGCGCTGGAGATTGCGCAGCCGATCGTGCCTGCGGGGCGCGTGAAGAGGGGCAGGGCCAAGGAGTCGTATACGGATGAGATCCTGCGGATGGCACTGGATCGGATGATCAACCATGCTGCGAATGAGCTGTTGGACGATGCGACGCGGCCGATCTTTGAACCCATCGAGGGCTCGGAGGGGGTGGAGTGGCGTCGGGAAAGTGCGGCAAGCGGCGTGATTGAGCCGAAAAATCAAGTTGAGGGTGGCGGGTGCGCTGATCAGGTGATGAGCGCGCGGCACGTGATCGAGGCGGAGTCCTCGCTGGTAAAGCCGGTTGATGCGGAGTGATGATCACGCCGCGTGCTGGCGGTTCGCACGGAGGCGGACGTGAAAGAGACACAGAGACAAACGAGCAACCGGATGCGCGTGGTGGCGCGTCCGGTTGTTTCTCGCGCTGGTGTGAATTCGGTGCGCGAGGCGCTGGTGCTGGTGGCGGGGATGGCGGCGATGGCGGGATTGCTGACGTCATGCGCCGGGTCGAAGAGCAGAGGATCGGATGGGATGATCTCATCGGGTCTGGATGCGCTGACGGACCCGGGGGCCAAGCAGCCGAAGCTGAATCGCAAAGCGGAGATCGCTCGCCCGGATGATGAAGAAAGCGCATACGCGAAGCTGGCGGATCAGGCGACGCTGGACCTGAACGCGCTGTTGGAGGCGCGGGGCAAGAAGAAGAGTGGGGCGGATGCGGGACACTCGGAGGCGGCTGCCGCGCTCTCGGATCGCAAGCCACGCCAGCCGTTGCAGGAACGGCAGGGTGAATCAGAACAGGGGACACTGGCAGATTCGACTTCGCCGAATTCTGGCAGTGCGGCACCGACATCGGCAGCGCGCAGCGGTGAGATTGCGAGCCCAAATGCCGGGTTGAATCGTGCGATCGAGGAAACGACTGAGCGGCCGACCTCGCCGGATGCGAGTTGGGCGGATGACCCGAGCCGCACGATTCCGCCAGGAGAGAGGCCGAAGGCGGCGAGCAGATTTGCCAAGGATGCGAACCCGGCGAATGCGGTGAATGAAGCAACACGCGAGGCGATGAAGGTGAGTGAGAAGGGGGCTGCGCCATCGAGCATGACGGCGGATGGGCCACCGGCACCAGTGCCAGAAGTGCCGGTATTCAAGGGCGTGAACGCGGCGTTGTGCACCAAGGTGACGGGGTTTGGAAAGCTGGAGGCGATGCCGATTCGAAAGGGGCGAAATGCGTTTGTGTTTCCGGCAGCGCGAGTGAACCGCGCGATTGTGTATGTGGAACTGGAGAACTTCGGGTATCGGCCGGCCAAGAGCACGGACCCGGATTTTGCAAGTGGAGATGCGTGGGCGGTGGAGCTGTCGACGGAGATTCAGTTGCTGGATGACCCCGACAGCATCTTGCAGTTCAAGGAACGCGAGCGGACGGTGATCGAGACGGGGCGCAACAAGCGGCGGGACTTTTATCTGGTACAAGAGATTGAACTGCCACCAACACTGACTGTCGGAGCGTACAACCTGAAACTGATCTTGCGGGATAAATCGGGCGCGGAACCGGTGCGAAGTGAGATTGTTTTGCCGGTGCAGATCGTGGCGGATGTGACGGCGTCAGTGGAGGAGAAGTAGCGGCGAAGCAGCTCTGAGAAGTGGCGAAGTGGCAAAGTGGCAAAGTGAGAAACCGAAGAGATCAACGCAGAGGCGTAGAGACGCGGAGGTCGATCAGAGTGAAGAAGAGAAGTGAAGATGAACAGCAAAAGAAGAGAAATGCAGAAGAGTGGTGGAGATGCGGCCCTCTGCGGCGGGTGAACTGCGTGACAAATGGGCAGAATGATTGAGGTTGAAGGGAGTTATGGAGCAGGGGAACGACGAGACCATTCGGGGGAGTGCTGAGTCGAATGATCCGGCAGCTCAAGATGATTCGTTTGAAATGCGTTGGTTTGTCACTCGGGATGATTGGATTGCGGCCAATATCGAAATCATGAGCTCTGGCCGTATCTGGATTGAACACTTTCGCAGTGCGCGGCGGGATCGAATCACCAAAGTTGGTGTCGGCCTCGCCGGACTCACGCTGATCGCCACGATGATCGCGGGAATCGGATTCGGTTGGACTCATGTGACCAGCATGGCTGTGCTGTTGACGGGTGGGATCGCGACCGGTGTCGGCATGATCGTGGCTGCCAAACTGAACGAGGGCGATCCAAAGACCAATCATGCGAGGTCTGTGCACGCGACGGATTACAGTGCTTTCATAGGTCCGACCAGTGCTCGTTGCACCAGCACCTGTGTGATCTTTGAACGAGACGAGGCGGTCTATCAGTTGCCATGGCGAAAGGTGCTGTTGTGGACAAGCCCGAACTACATCATGTTCGGCACGACGGACTCGGCGTACTTTGTTTTTCCTGTGAAGATCTTCGGTGAACCGGACATACAGAAGCGGCATATGGATCAGATATTGCGATGGATCGAAAAGGCCAGAGTGCCGGAATCAGAGAAAGTGAAACAATGGCTTAGGGATCGCTCGACGCCGTGTCCGAAGTGCCGCTATCAACTGGCGAATTTGCAGGGCGACAAGTGTCCTGAATGCGGGCATGTGCTGACGGTAGATGAATTGAACGCGCGGGCGACTCGGTGGGCGTGAATTCTTGCCAGAATGTGAAAAAGTCTGTTCAAGATCAGAATCATGTGTTTGCGAATACGCTTGCAAGATGTCTGGTGAATCAAGCATCTTTTCACGATCAACGGTTGATGATCTGCGTGCCGCGACAGCGGAGGCGCGGTGTGCCGGAAGCGCGATCGCAGCGGAATTGGCTCATTGTGAGGCGGTGCAGCGGGCAGTGGAGTTGATCGGGCACGGTGATGCCGCGGCGGGGAGTGAGATTCTCAGAGAGACGATGCGGCAGACGCGCGAGCCGCGGCTGTTGTTTCTGGCGTTTCAGTATTTCTTTCGCAGCGGCGATCTGGACTTGGCGGAAGAGGCGACGCGGCGGCGGCTGAGCGTGGTGGGGGAGGGATCGGCGGATGCAGCGCGGGCGTGGACGAATCTTGGATTGATTTACTTCTTCAAGAAGGAATACGCGCTGGCGGAGGAGATGCACCAGAGGGCATGCGAGATTGATAGGGCGAATGGAGATGTGCGCGGCTTGGCGCGAGATCTGGGAAATTGGGCGATGATCCCGGAAGCGCGGCAGGAGTGGGCGCGGGCGGAGAAGATGTATCTGGAGGCGTTGGAACTGGCGGAGCGCGCGAAAGCGCGAGATGTGATGGCGACAAAGCTGGCGAACCTCGGGCAGATGTATGAGGTGATGGGACGGCGCGAGGAGGCGGTGGGGTTTACCCTTCGCGCGTTGGAGCTTTTCAAGGAGCTGGGTGAGGCGAAGTATGCGGCGGAGTGCGAAAGTCTGCTGCGCAAGTTGAAAGCGGAAAGTTGAAAGTCAAAAGATGCACTTAGACGCTGCGCGTCTGCTCATAGAAGGCAACCGACACGCGCCCGTTTGACGAGCGAGGAGTTGTTGGAAATTCAGGTCTTCACGTGAGACTCGGGTTCGGATGCGGGCGAGAAGGGGAGGGGCGAGGATCGTGCTTTGCCTGCCAACTTGGCAGAAAGCCGTTCCCAAACCCATTCCTGACCAGAACCGGGGGAGGATTCCGGCGTCGAACAGGGGCTAGGACCCCAAAAAGCGGGATATTGGGAGTTTCCGTCACCGGCACGCCGCTCGCTGCCGATACCTATAGATAGATGCCCTGTGCTGGTCAGAGGGTGTCGGGCGTTGCCGCTGTTCGGCGGCCACTCTTGACAGGAGTGCGGTGAAAGACGTCCGCACCGTTTGATCGAGAACTGGCATCCCAAAGTCACGGAATCTGAACCAAACCGCGAACTGGATCGAATAGAGAGATGTACGCCGCGTGTGACGGGGGAGACTCCGAAGCCCGCACCTCAGGAGGCCTCGCAAGGGGCGAAGCAGATGTTTGAACGCTTCACAGATCGTGCTCGCAAGGTGATGGCCCTGGCAAACCAGGAGGCCCAGCGCCTGAATCATGAATACATCGGCACTGAGCACATTCTCCTTGGCCTGGTCAAGGAGGGCTCGGGCGTCGGCGCCAACGTGCTGAAGAACCTCGACATCGATCTGCGTAAGGTGCGGATGGAAGTCGAGAAGCTGGTGAAGGCGGGTCCGGAGATGGTGACCATGGGTCGCCTGCCGCAGACTCCGCGCGCCAAGAAGGTGATCGAATACGCCATCGAAGAGGCGCGGAACCTGAACCACAACTACGTCGGCACTGAGCACCTGTTGCTCGGCCTGTTGCGCGAGCACGATGGCGTGGCGGCGCAGGTGCTGATGAACCTGAACCTGAAGCTCGAGGAAGTGCGCGAGGAGGTCTTGAACCTGCTCGGGGCCGGCAACGAGCGGAGCGAATCCAGCGGCAGCACCCCCAGCAGCGAGGAGCCCACGGGCCCTGCGGCGGGTCAATCCAGCGCGCCTTCGGGTGCGACGGGTGGCAGCAACAAGAACGCCAAGAGCAAGACTCCGGCCCTGGATTCCTTTGGCCGCGATTTGACCGAGTTGGCGCGTGAGAATGCCCTTGACCCCGTGATCGGGCGTCAGGTGGAGATTGAGCGTGTGGTGCAGGTGCTGTGCCGCCGCACCAAGAACAACCCGGTGCTGCTGGGCGAGGCGGGCGTGGGCAAGACCGCGATTGTCGAAGGCCTGGCGCAGCGGATCATCGCTGGTGATGTGCCGGAGATTCTGGCTGAGAAGCGCCTGGTCGTCCTCGACCTGGCCCTGATGGTGGCCGGCACCAAGTATCGCGGCCAGTTTGAAGAGCGCATCAAGGCCGTGATGAACGAAGTGCGTCGCGCCAAGAACGTGATGCTGTTTATTGATGAGTTGCACACCCTGGTGGGTGCTGGCGGTGCAGAGGGCGCGATTGATGCGTCCAACGTGCTGAAGCCGGCCCTTGCTCGTGGTGAGATCCAGTGCATCGGTGCGACCACCTTTGACGAGTACCGCAAGTACATCGAGAAGGACGCGGCTTTGGCCCGTCGCTTCCAGGCGATCACGGTTGATCCTCCGAACAACGAGCAGTCGGTGGAGATCTTGAAGGGTCTGCGCGACCGCTACGAGAAGCACCACCACGTGCGGATCACCGATGGCGCGCTGAAGGAAGCTGTCGATCTGTCGGGTCGGTACATCACCGGCCGCGTGCAGCCCGACAAGTCCATTGACATCATCGATGAGGCGGGCGCTCGCGTTCGCATCAAGAGCATGACCAAGCCGCCCAAGCTGACCGAGCTCGAAGCCGAGATCGACAAGCTTGGCGTGCAGAAGGATGAGGCCGTGAAGGCCGCGGACTATGAGCGTGCGGCCGAGCTGCGCGACTCAGCGGAACAGCTGCGTAAGCAGAAGGAAGAAATGGTCCGCGAGTGGAAGGCCCGCCAGCAGGAGACTGAAGGCGTGGTGGATGAGGACATCATCCGCGAGGTCGTCTCGAAGATGACCGGCGTTCCTCTCAATCGTCTGGAGAAGGACGAGGCGGCTCGCCTGCTGCACCTGGAAAACGAGTTGCACAAGAAGGTCATCAGCCAGGAAGACGCCGTCAAGGCGATTTCCAAGAGCATCCGCCGCGCCCGCGCCGGACTCAAGGATCCCAAGCGCCCGATGGGCTCGTTCATCTTCGTCGGTCCCTCCGGCGTGGGTAAGACGCTGCTCTCAAAGGCCCTGGCCGAGTTCCTCTTTGGTGATGAAGAAGCGTTGATTCACCTCGACATGTCCGAGTACATGGAGAAGCACAACGTCTCCCGTCTGGTCGGCGCGCCTCCGGGCTACGTTGGCTACGAAGAGGGTGGCCAGCTGACAGAGCGCGTCCGTCGTCGTCCGTATTCGGTGATCCTGCTTGACGAAGTCGAGAAGGCCCACCCGGACATCTTCAACATGCTCCTGCAGATCATGGAAGAGGGCCGCCTGACCGACTCGTTCGGCCGCAATGTCGACTTCCGCAACACCATCCTGATCATGACATCCAACCTGGGTGCTGAATTGATCAAGGGTGGCGGCGGGTTCGGCTTCCAGAAGCGCTCGGCTGAAGTGGATTACACCAATATCAAGACCGTGCTGATGAAGGAAATCGAGCGGTTCTTCCGCCCCGAATTCATCAACCGCTTAGATGATGTGATCGTCTTCCGTCCGCTCAACAAGGATGACCTGGTTCAGATCGTCAATTACGAATTGGCTAAGGTCGCCAAGCGGCTCGCGCTGCAGGGCATGAAGATGGAGTTCGATCAGCTCGCCAAGGACTTCCTCATCGACAAGGGGTACAACCCCGAATTCGGTGCACGTCCTCTGCGTCGCGCGATCGGCACCTATGTCGAAGACCCGTTGGCGGAAATGGTCCTGACCGGCCAGTTCCAGGGCGGTTCGACGATCCTGGTGACCCGCCGCAACGACAGCGAAGGCAAGCCCGAAGAGCACCTGTTCTTTGACAGCAAGCCCGGCCCGGCTATTGCCGAGGCGGCGGCGGCAAATGCACCAACGGAGACCGTGCCGGCTGTGAAGCCCGCGACCGCTTCCTGAGTCAGATTCACCTCAACCCACCCAAGGCCCGGAGCACTTTGCCCCGGGCCTTTGCTTTCCCGATCCTCATACAGTCTGGCCTCATGAACGCGCTGCGGCTTGGTTATGTGCGATTTCTCAACACCTCACCGCTGGTGGAGGGTTTGGATGTGTTGGCAGGATTAGAGCCGCAGCCAGCCGTCCCCAGCAATCTCGCGCCGATGTTGCAGAATGGCAAAGTCGATCTCGCGCTTTGCTCGGTCATCGATGCCGCGCGCTCTGCAATTCCGCTCACTCTTCTCACCTGCGGCATGATTGGCTGCGATGGCCCAACCCTTACCGTGCGGCTCTTTTCCAGCGTTCCCTGGGACAAAGTCACTCACCTTCACGCCGACACCGACAGCCACACCAGCATCGCCCTTGCGCAGGTCATCCTCGCCGAACGCTTCAACGTCCGTCCTTCCATCGTCCCTTTCCACGCGCGCGAGCGTTTCGCTGCCGATGGCAGCATTCCTGCGGGCCCGCTGGATCATGCCTGGCCACCCACCGTGCTGCTGATCGGCGACAAAGTGATCACGGACCCGCCACCCAAAGACCGCTATCCCCATCAACTCGATTTGGGGCAGGCCTGGAAGGATCTCACCGGCCTGCCATTCGTGTATGCCTGTTGGATGTGCCGCAGCGCGGATATGGAAACGCCGGAGAGTGCGACGCGCATTCACCATGCCGCCGATCTGCTCGATCGTCAGCGTCGGCGCAATCTTGCCCGCTTGGATTGGCTGGTGGAGTCGCGTGCTTCTCAGCACCGCTGGCCTATCGATATTGCTCGTGAGTATCTGGGCACGCTCTTGCGATACCAGATCACCGAGCGCGAAATGCATGCCGCGCAGCGATTCATCGACTTGGCATCTGCCCTTCACATCGTCCCCACGTGTGCTTTGAAGTGGTCAACCGCTTCACCAATACGGGCATAAGGGACCAGTTCATCCGCATGCCGCCACTTCCTCAGATTCATCTTCATCCCCTTCGCGAGGCAACGCGACTGGCGCTTGGTGAAAGTGCTGACAACACGCGTGCCATTCTCTCCGCCGCGTTCGATGTTGCGCGTGATATCGATGCGGAGCAGGAATATCCGACCGAGTGGCTCATCTTCCGCCTGAAACTTCCTGCCTCCACGCAGAAAGCCCGTCAGGCCAGCGGCGCGGAGCTGCTTGCCGATTTGGCGGCGATGGTCGAGCATCTCAGCGATGCCGCGCGGCTGTCTCGAACTGCACAGCATGACACCTGGCACATGCTGGATGATCTTGCCCAGCTATGGAGCGTGAGTCGCAAGACCATTGATCGCTATCGCAAGCGTGGGTTGCTCGCGTGGCGCATCCGTGATGACAAAGGCAAGCCCGTGCTGCTGGTCGAGCCGCGACATGCTCTGGCGTTTGCCTCTCGGCACGCGCTGCTTATTCAGCGTGCGGCCGGCTTTGAGCGCATCGACACCGTCACACAGGCCCGGATGCTTCGCCGCGCGGCTGTGTACCGCGAGCACTTCGGATGCACGTTGAATCAGGTCGCTGATCGCCTCGCGACTCGCTTTGGGCGCAGCCGCGAAGCCGTTCGCGTCATACTTAGGCGTGCGGATGGTGAACGCACTCGCGCCGGCGCATCGCGATTCACCGAACCACTGCCTCTCTCAGACCGTGACTGCCGTGTGTGCATGCGTGCTGTGCAGCGTGGCATTGACCCCGCGCTTATGGCAAGGCGATTCCGCAAGCCGATGGGGAGTATTCGCCGCGCTGTCGGCGTTGCCCAGTGGAAGAGTCTTCAACCGTATCATGCCGCACTCATCACGCTTGATGATGGCACATGGAGCGATGCTGAGATCGATGCCGCACTGGCTTCGCCTCCGGCCCAGACCGGTCTGCACGTCCGGGGTATCACCGATCTTGCCGACTTTCTCGAGGACGCCGCTGGTCCATACTCCATGCTGGCGATCGAAGAAACCACTCGCATGGCGGCGTATCGCGCTGCACGCATGAAGGCCACGCGGCAGATGAGCCGCATCAATCATAACTTTCCCGCCACCACCGAGCTCGATGAGATCATCACCCTTTTGCGCTGGGCTTCGCGCCTCAAGGTGTGGCTGATGCGCTCGCAATTCCGCGTCAGCGTGCAGACTCTGGAATCCACATTTGGCGCGCCACTGACCGGACTGAAGTCAGCCGATGGTCTGGCGATTGCTCATGAGATCGTGACCACGCTCTCCGATCTGGTCGACCAACACGCCAAAGGCGAGGCGCGAGGGAGACTCGCGGCACCCGTCGGACTTGCGATGAACAGGGTCGCCGGTAAGTGGATGAAGGAACGCCTGCGTCCCTCATCTGGAAAGGCATCCCCCCGCGCCACTGCCCGCCCTCACGGCACGCTGCCGGATTGGACGACTCGCGTGAGTCCGTGGCAGCCAACCGTCGATGCACCACTGTGGCTGCGCCAGGTGTTGCCAGGTCTTTCGGCTCACGCTCGGGAGCTGCTCACGCTGCGGTTCGGTTGGGATGGTCTTGGCTCTCCCCCACGCACGCTGGAATGCTGCATGAGCACGCTCGGGTGGTCGCGCATTCGCGCTGTGCGCCAGGAACGCAAAGCCATGCGCGAGGCCCTCACCATTGTCCGCAATAGTGGGGCACCATCGTGAGGCAGGCGGTTGTCTTTCATCGCGGCGCACTGGGCGATTCCGTCCTTACCTGGCCACTGCTGCGCTCGCTGGCTCTGCGGCATGATGAGGTCGCGCTTGTCTCTGATCTTTCCAAGGCACGACTGGCGCAGCGTCTGGGTGAACGCCGTGTTCTGGCGATTGATGCGGAGCGTCCGGAGTTTGCCGCGCTCTGGAGGGGGGAGGCGATCGGTGCCAAGATCGATGCCGATCTGGTCATTCATCTTTGCGCCACACCCGCCGACGATGCCGGACGCGCAGCGCTGGATCTTTGGACCAAAGGTGCTCACGAGATGTATCCGGGTGCGCGAATCGTGCTCAGCGCGGGCGTGCTGAATCGAAACAAAGCGATTGAATTGGCCAAGGCCCACGGCCGTCTCGTCGCCGTGCCTCGCCGCGGCGTGCCGGGTGGTCCGGTGGTGATGCACATCGGGGCTGGCTCATCCGAAAAGCGCTGGCCCATGCCCATGTGGCGTGCTTTGCACCAGCAATTCACCACGCTTATTCCGGGCAAAGTCATTCGCATCATCGCTGGCGAAGTGGAGGAGGATCGTCTGGTTGCCTCGGAACGTGCCATGTTCACCGCCATGGGCGGCACATTTCTCACCGGGCTGGATCAACTCGCGAGCGAGCTGGAACACGCCAGTGGCTTCATCGGTGGTGACTCCGGCCCGACTCACGTCGCCGGGGCCATGGGCATTCCCACTCTTGCCCTCTTTGGCCCTACAAATCCCGACGACTGGGCCCCGATCGGGCCGCAGGTCCACATCTTGTCACCTGCATCTCCTCGCGGCATGGCCTGGCTCCGGCCCGATGAAGTTGCGAGCCAAGCCGCCGCTCTATTGGCCTAGATTTTCGCGTCGGTAGTGAAGCTGAGGGATTTCCCCCAGCAAAGTGCTGCCAACTGGCGGCAGATAATGTTGTCGTGTGGAGGTGTGCGTGACGGTGCTCTTGGTCATCCTGCTGATCGGGTTGGTGGTGGCGGTGGCCAATCTGGCACTGTCACTGATCAATCTGGGTCGATTCGCGCCGCCGCCCACGCACGCTGCGGGGGACCTTTCTTCCTTGCCCACCCTTGCCGTGTGCATTCCGGCTCGCAACGAAGAAGAGAATATTGAAGCGGTCATCCGCTCTCTTCAGGAGAGTGACTACCCCGCCGACCGACTGCACTTCTTGGTGTACGACGATCAATCCACCGATCTGACGCCGCGAATTCTGGAGAAGCTCTCGGCAGCCGATGCGCGGATTGTCCGCGTTCCCACGCACTCATTGCCAGTAGGGTGGAATGGCAAGCAGCACGCGTGCCATCGCATGGCTGCGCACGCGATCGCGCAGCTCAACGCCCAGTGGCTGCTTTTCACCGACGCCGATGTGCGGTTTGAGCCGACGTGTCTGTCGCGGATGGTGCACGCAGCGATCACCATGACGCCCCGCTCGGGCAAACCCATCGGCTTGCTCAGCACTTTTCCACGCGAGATCACAGCGACTCTTGGCGAATTGCTGCTCATCCCCAACATCTTTTTCATTCTGCTCTCGTATCTACCCATGGGGCGGATGCGCGCCACGCTTGATCCGGCGGCGAGCGCGGCGTGCGGCCAATTCCTGCTGGTCTCCCAACCTGCGTATGTGGCCAGTGGTGGACACGAGCGATTCCGCGACTCCATGCACGATGGGATCAAACTGCCGCGGGAAGTGCGCAAGGCGGGATTTGCCACCGATCTGGTTGATGGCACGTCGCTGCTTTCGTGCCGCATGTATCGAGGATTTCGGCAGAGTTGGCGTGGGTTTGCCAAGAATGCGTACGAGGGGCTGGGATCGTTGGGGCTGCTGGTGTTTCTGAGCGTGTGTACCGTGACGGCGCATGTGCTGCCGTGGGGCGTGCTGGCATTAGGTGCCACCGAGACGATCAAGTTCAGTAACGATTGGCTGCTGGTGGTGGCGGGGTTCAGTGTCTTGATCGGTGCGAGCCAGCGGGCCATTCTGGCGCAGCGATTCGGTCACCCCGTGTCGTTGGCGCTATTACACCCGATCGCATCGGCGATGATGATGGGTGTGCAGTGGCACTCCTTCTATCTGCACCTCACCGGGCAGCGCGCGTGGAAGGGGCGGACGGGGGCGCATGAGAATGTGGCGGGGTGAAGTCTGAATGACTTCAGATTTCAGTTCCGTCATGAGTTCATCACTTCACGATCTTGCCCTGCGCATCGACTTCGGTAATTGTGATACCAGCGAGATCAGGGCCAGCGTCCTTGATCTGGCTGAGAATGGTGGCTTTGTCGCCGACGAGAACGAGGACGCCCTGCTTCATATTGATGCGTGAGGTAGCGAGGGTGTTGAGATCGGTGGCCTGAGCTTTGGCGACGCTTTCCAGATCTGTCGCGATGGAGGAGATGGGGAGTTTGGCGCTGAGGCGTTCGGCAATGAGACCTGAGAGGCCATCGAGGGAGGCCATGGATTTGACGGTGTCGTTGCGCACGGTTTCGCGGGCCTTGGTGGCTTCGTCGGCGGTGATATCGCCTTTGGTGAGCCGCGTGAATTCATTGAAGAATTCCTTGAGCGCAGCGCCCGTGACGGCGGCCTGCACACTTGCGCCAGCGGTGAAAGAGCCGATGGTGGGGTGCATGGTGAAGCTGGAGCGTGCGCCATAGGTGTAGCCGTGGGTTTCACGCAGATTGTTGTTGAGTCGGCTCGTGAATGAGCCACCGATGATGGTGTTCAGGGCATCGAGGTTGCCGCGGGCGGGGTCGGTGAATCCGGTGCCGGGGGCGATGAAGCGGATCTGGGTTTGCGTCGCGCCGGTCTTGTTGACGAGGTACACGCGGAGGGCCGAGCCGGGCTGAGCAGCGGTGACCGCGCGGGGTGCAAAGCCAGTGACAGATTTCAATGAGCCGAGATTGGATTCGAGGATGGGTTTGATCTCATCAGCGGTGGCATCACCGGCGACGATGAGCACTGAGTGAGCTGGATTGATCATGGTGTGCAGCATGGACTGCACATCGGTGATGGTGAGGGATGAGACGGTGGATTCGCTGCCGCGGGATGGGGAGCCGTAGGGGTGATCGGAGCCATAAAAGAAGGCGGAAGAGACCTTTGAGGCGAGAGCCGCGGGGTTGTCATCGGCCTGGCGGATGCCATCGAGGGCGAGTGAGCGGACGCGGTCGAAGTCGGCGGACTCGAGTCGCGGCGAGGTGATGACAGAAGAGAAGAGTTTGACACCCTCGGAGAGGTTGCGCTTGAGGATGGAGAGGGAAAGTGACAGGGACTCTTCGCTGGATGAGGTGCCAAATGAGCCGCCGAGAGATTGGATGGCGGTCTCGAATGCCGCGGCATCCATGCTGGCGTTGCCCTCTTCGAGCATGGAGGAGGTGAGGGAGAGGAGCCCTTCTTTGCCCGCGGGGTCGGCCCCGCCTCCGAGAGAGGAGAGGAAGGTGACGTTCACGAGGCCAGCGCCGGGGCGAGAGAGAAGATAGACCTTCTGGCCGGAGGAAAGGGCGAACTCTTGCACCTGAGGAAGGGAGAGAGGTGTGGTGGAAAGAGCAGGGCGTTGCTTGGTAAGTTCATCTCGGGGGGAGGTGGGACGGGTGGGCTCTTCGGGAAGGACGCGGATGATGCCGCGGGAATTGGCGTTGAGGGTTTGACGGGCCCACTGCTGAATGGCGCCGGGCTTGGCGTTGCGATAGCGGTCGAGATCGGTTTTGAAACTGTCGGGCTGACCGAGATAGAACTCGTACTCGTTGAGGGCATCGGCTTTGCGCTCGATGGTCTGCATGGAGGAGAGCATGGCGCGCTCGATGCTGGCGACTTCGCGAGTGAGTTCGGCAGGAGTGGGGCCGGACTTCTGGTATGCGGCGATCTCCTCGTCGATGATCTGCTCGACGCGCTCGAGATTTGCCTCGGGGCGAGCGAGGACATCGATGGTGAAGAGTGAGGCGAGGGGATAGGACTGCTGCGCGGCGGAGACTTCAGCGGCGAGAGATTCGGTGACGACGAGGCGCGTGTAGAGGCGGCTGGACTTGCCACCGGCGAGAATCGCGGCGGTGAGTTTCATTTCGGCATCGCCGTTCTGGAACGCGCGGGGGCTGTGATAGATGTACTGGACCTTCGGGAGTTGCACGGCATCGATGGCGGTGAAGCGTTTGACGCCGTCGAGGCGAAGGGGAATGGTTTCCTTGGGCGTGGTGTATTTGCGGCTGACGGGTTGGCCGGGGGGGAGCGTGCCGAAGAGCTTCTCAATCAGCGGCTTGATCTCCGCACTCTTGAAATCTCCGGCGACGACCAGCGACGCGTTGGAGGGGACGTAGAAATTGGCGAAGAAGTCTTTGACGTTGGTGACGTTGGCGGCTTCGAGGTCTTCGTGGGTGCCGATGACGCCGGTGTAGTAGGGGTGAGATGGGGGGAACATGAGGTGCCAGATGGCTTCCTCGGCCTTGCCATAGGGGCGGTTTTCCACGACCTGGCGGAGCTCGTTACGCACGACATCGCGCTGCTTATCAAGCTTGTCCTGAGTCATATTCAGGCCCATGTCTTCAAGGCGGTCGGCATCGAGCCAGAGGAGTGTGGGAAGGAGCGAGGAGGGTCCCCATGAGTAGTAGTTCGTGCGGAAGAGATCGGTGGAGGCGTTGTTGGCTCCGCCGCCGGTTTCCATGATGGTGTCGAAGTTGCTGCCGGGGACGCGCGAGGTGCCCATGAACATGAGGTGCTCGAAGAGATGGGCAAAGCCGGAGCGGCCGGGTGGCTCATCCTGTGAGCCGACGCGATACCAGATGTTGATGGTGGCGACGGGGAGGGCGTGATCCTCATGGAGGATGACGGTCATGCCGTTGGGGAGAGTGTATTTCTCGACGGGAACGGATTGGGCGAGAGTGGCTGGCGTGGTGGCGAATGCGGCGGCAAGAAGAGCGATGGGGAGCAAATTCTTCATTGGAACTCCGGTTTAAGAGGGAGAATAGGAAAGGTGAGAGAGGCAACGAAAAACCCCCGCCGGGGCGGGGGTTGAAAGTTCAAAGTTGCAAGTTCAAAGTTGAATGGTGAGAGCGTGACGAGTTCATCAGCTCTTGGGCTTATCGGCGTTGGCGGGTGCCGCGCTGGCCGCTGAGGGGCGCATCATGACCTTCATGAGGGCCTCGGGCTTGTAGTACTTGTTGAACGTGGCTTTGACCTGATCGGCGGTGATGGCCTGGACTGCGGCGGGATCTGCCATGATCTCATCCAAGTTGTTGCCGCGATATGTCATCGCGGTGAGGCGAGCAAGCCAGAAGTTCGGTTCTTTCATGGTCTTTTCAAAGTTCTTGGCCGCCTGCAGGTGCGCGGTTTTGAGTTCGTCGGCAGTGGGGCCGGTCTTGGCAAAGTCGTTGTAAATGTTGGTGACGACCTCGACGAGGCGATCAACCTTGTTGGGATCGGTGGGCGCGCCGAAGACGACCGAGCCGAATCCGGGGTACTCACGCCCGGCCCGCTGTGAGGCGCGAGCGGAATAGACCAACTGCTCCTTCTCGCGCACGATATCGATCATGCGAGTGGAGAGCACCGAAGCGGCCAGATCCATGGCGCGAACATCGGCGACGTTGGTGGCATCGGGTGCGGGGAAGGCGACCATGACCATGGCCTTGTCGGTCTTGGTGTCGAGGGTCTGATCGACAGTGGTGTTGGTGGAGCGGGCAATCTTGCGCTTGTCGGCCCAAATGCTCGGCGCGATGCGATCGCGCTTGGGGAGTGAGCCGATGTACTTGGCCACCAGGTCCATCGCCACCTGGCGATCGATGTCACCCACCACCGACACCTCGATGGGCGCGGTCTTCACCGCATCGCTCAGCCACTTCTGCGCTGCGGGGAGCGTGATCGCATCCAGATTCTCCTGCGTCAGGGGCTTGGTGCGGGGTTCGTTGGCATCGTACATGACCTTTGGCAGCGCCTCGATCATCGCCATCTGCACATCGGTCTTGCGCATCTTCATGCCCTGGGCTTGTGCAGTCTTCCAATCGTTGAAGGCGGATTCCTCAATCTTGGGATCGGTCAGAATCAGGTGTGCGACCGTCAGTCCGGTTTCCATGTCACCGGGGTTGCCACTCACCGAGATGCTGTACCCATCCGGACCAGCGCCGCGGCCGCCCACTCGCACGGCCTTGCCGGCAGTCAGATCATCGATATCACTCGACGACAGTTTCGAGGTCGCAAGTTTGCCAAAGGCGATTGAGGCCGCCTGCGAAATGCCACGGTTGGCGGCGGTCTCCAGCAGTTCCGCACCTGCCAGCGTGATGGAAATGGTCGCCGAATTCTTCTGATAATCCATGTAGCGGTAGTTGAACTTTACGTTGTTGGATAGCCACGCGGTGTAGACGTCGCTGGGAGAGTGGTGGTTGATGTCGCTGAATGTACCGGGCGTCGGCGCCTTGGAGAGCAATTCCTTGGCCTGCGAGTCCGACTTCTCGGCCTCAGGAGTCACACTCAGCGCCGCGCGGCCGAGCTTGGCGAGTTCGGCTTCGGAAGGAATGGCGACGCCGTCGATCTTGCTGGGGCCGGTGAAGGCAAAGACGGCGGACTTGAAGTCAAACAGCGCGGCAAAGGTCTTGCTGACTTCTTCGGTGGTGATGGTGGGGAGGATGCCGCGAATGAGTTCGAGCTGCTGCTCGGGGCTCATGACGACATCGCCCTCGGCAAGTGTGCCCTCGACGCGGCCGAGAATCTGGCGGCTGCTGCTGGTCGGCTCTTCACGCACGTCCTGTTCAGAAGCGGCGAGAATGTCCTTCTTTACGGCTTCGATGTCTGAAGCGCTGAGGCCGTGCAACGCGGCGCGGCGGGCTTCGGTGGTGATATCCGTGAGCATTTCCTTCCACTTGGCGGGTTCGCCTGTGGTGGAAAGCGAAACCTGACGCATGATGCCAGCCACCTGGCTGACGCCGGCGCCGCCGCCAAGGAATGAAAGCTTGCCCTGACTGCGCTTGCGGCTGATGGCGCGATCGAAGGCCGAAGTGGCGATGGCCTCGACAAGGTCACGGCGGGCTTCGCCCACGGTGCGGGCGGGTGGCCGGGCAGTTTCGATGCGGGTGATCTGAATCTGGCCACGGGTGAGCTCGGGATCGGTCGCGACGATTCCGGTATCGGCGGAGGTGGGCGTTACCTTGGCGTCCTGATCAGCCGGACGCGCGACCTTCTTGGCGCTCGAGAAATCCTGCTTGATCTTGTCGATGATGATCTGCGGATCGCAATCGGCCACCGCGATGATCGTCATGTTTGAGGGGACGTAGTACTTGGTGTAGTAATCCAGAAAGTCCTGGCGCTGCACGTTCTGAATCGTCTCGGCGGTGCCGATGGGCATGCGGTATCCAAACAGCGAGCCCGGAGCCAGACGCGGGAAGACATACTCCATCACGCGGTTCTGTGCGCCCGCGCGTGTGCGGCGTTCCTCCAAGATCACCTGACGCTCGCTCTCGATCTCCGCTGGCAGCAGCTTCAACTTGCTGGCGACGTCAGAGAAGAAGAGCGTTGCCTTGCCGATGGTCTCGGGCTTGGTATCTGGGAGTTCGAGGATGTAGGTTGTGCGGTCAAAGCTGGTAAACGCATTCTGATCGCGGCCGAAGGTCATGCCCAGTGACTGGAAGAAATCGATGACGGTTCCTTCCTTGAAATTCTCGCTGCCGTTGAAGGCCATGTGCTCGAGGTAGTGCGCGATGCCGCGCTGCTTGTCGGTCTCATTCAATGAGCCCGTAGAAATCTGCATGTAGATGGCTGCGCGTCCCGGCGGATTGGTGTGGCGCATCACCATGTACTTCAGGCCGTTGTCCAATTGCCCATGCGTGAAGCGTGGGTCGTTGGGGAGTGGGGCGTTCAGATCTGCTTTCATCGCAGCGGGTGCCGCGGCTTTCGGCGCTTCGGCGGGTGCAACAGCCGGCTGGGCGTTTGCGATGACAAATGTGGAAGCGAGCACAAGGACGACAGGGCACAGAGTGCGATGAGACATACCTACTCCTGATGATGAGCCACGGGAGCGAAGTGCCCCTTTGAACGTGGCGAATCGAGGTGTAACTACTTTAGAGCACCCACCAAGAGGTGATCGGACCAAGGCAAGTGTTTTCCTTTGCATTTGGCTGCCCAAAATGCCCAAATTGAGGGATTGCACCTCACAGCCGGATGAAGCACCCACTCCAAAGTGCCGATAACTGGGGTATGGCTGACCCGATTGTCTATTTTGCGATTCCGTCTGCGAGCCCTGAGAACTGCCGCAAGGTGCTGCCGGTGTGGCGCGAGATGGGGTACAAGACGGCGATCTTGCAGAATTACAAGAAGGGTGACATCCCTGCGGATATCTGCGTGTGGTCAGACACCTATCCGGGTTGGCCTGGCTCGATCAACATTCTGGCGCGAGAGATCGTGCCCAAGCAGGCGTCGATCATCGTCAGCGGCGGCGATGACATGCTCCCTGACCCGAACATGCCAGCACACAAACTTGCCAAGCAGTTCATGGAGCGTTTTCCCGATTCCTTCGGAGTGATGCAGCCGACGGGAGATGGGTTCCTGGGTGCGCGGCACTTCTGCGGCAGTCCGTGGCTGGGCCGCGCGTGGTGCGATTCGATGTATCACGGCACCGGGCCGATGCCCAGCGGCTATCGCCACAACTGGGCGGATAACGAACTCTACTGGGTTGCCAAGTGTCTGCACAGTTTGTGGGAGCGGCCCGACCTTTCCCAGCATCACGAACACTTCACGCGCACCGGGCAGGAAAAGCCCTCGTATTGGACGAGCAATGTCGAAACCAAGGACCGCGATGATGTGCAACTCTTCATCGCGCGATCATGGCAGAAATTCCCCGGCCATGAGCCCCGCGGATTGACTAAGCCCTTCGATGCCGACCTCTTCAAGCGTGAAAATCGCGGCCTCGCCGAGGCGTATTGGATGACGCGCTATGGATTCGGCACTATCAACAGCACCAGTGGCAGCAAGATCGCCAGCGCGTTTCAGACCTGCATTCAGAATGGTTGGAAGCGCATCGGCCTCTTTGGCGCTGGCACGCACACGCGGGCGCTGGGTACTGCGCTGATGCAGCCGCCGGTCGAGATTGCAGCGATCATCGATGACAACGCCGCGCTGCAGGGGCAATCGCTGTGGGGCTATCCGATCGTGAGCCAGCAGCAGGCCAAGGGGCTGAAACTGGATGCGGTGATTCTGTCATCCAACAGCATGGAAGATGAGTTGTGGGCGGCTGCGTCGCCGCTGCGTGGGGCGGGGATTCCGACGTTGCGGTTGTATGGGGAGATGGTGCAAGGCAAGAAAGCGGCGTAAGTCTTTGCCAGTACCTGTTTTGAGTTGGATGCACGCGACAGAATCAGTATGCCATGTGCGAACGGTGTGGGTTCGCCAACGTCACCGGTCAAACCTACCCTCCCCCACACATGGCTAAGAAGGTTTCCACATCCTCACGCAAGGGCGGGCCCGTCGCCAAATCCAAGTCTTTCAAAGGCAAATCCGCCTCCAAGGGTGGCTCAAAGTCTGCCCCGAAGCGCGGTTCCAAAGCCAAAGTCGGGGCCAAGCCCTCCGGCAATCCCGCCCCTAAGGGTGCCGCTGGCAAGGGTTCCGCCAAGGGCACCGGCAAGGTCAAACCGGCTCAAAAGCACGCCCCCGTCCGCGCCTCCAAAAAGCCCACCAAGTCCTCCACCGCTCCCATTGCCAAGGGGACCAAACTGGGTAAGGGTGTGGTGGGCAAGGGCGTTCGCGTGACCGCATCTGCAGCGGTGAAGGGACTCAGCAAGGCCTCTGGCCCTCGCGCCAAGCGTGCTGCGGCGGGCGAAGTCCTCGACACGGTCTCACCTGAAGTGCTGAATGAGCAGGTCTCATCTTCTGCATCTGCAACCGCTCAGGTCGTGTCGCAGCAGGAGTTGCTGGAGCAGGCCTCGCCTCAGAGTCAGGCATCAACCACATCGTTTGAAGCGATGCAGCGTCAGCGTGCGGCTTCCTACAACCCCGGCCCCAAATCTGGCAAAGATTTCGCCGTCGAGGTGGCACGTCTGGTTCGCGATGACAAGTGTGAGGATGTGCTGGTCCTCGATGCCCGCAAGAAGCAGGGGATCACCGATTTCATCATCATCGCCAGCGGCACATCCGATCGCCAGATGCGTGCGGTCCTTCATCACGTCGAAGAGCTTGGCACCAAGACCGGCAATCCACTCGTCCGCGTCTCGATTGACGAGCGCACCACCTGGATTCTTGCTGACTTTGTCGATGTGATGGTGCACCTCTTTGAGCCCAACACCCGCTCGCACTACGACCTGGAATTGATGTGGGGTGATTGCGACCGCATCAGTTGGGAACGCCCTGATCAGCGCTCACGCGATTACGCCGGGCTGCACTCCTGAGCACACAAAACCTCCTCATGCTGCGAAACGTTCTGCACAGCAAGATTCACCGGGCCACCGTCACCGCGGCGTTGCCCAACTACGTCGGTTCCATCACCATCGATGAGGACTTTCTCGATGCCACGGGCATGCGCGTCAACGACATGGTCGCCATCGCCAATTGCAACAATGGCGAACGCTTCGAGACCTATATCTTCAAGGGCGCTCGGGGCAGCCGCAAGATCGAATTGAACGGTGCGGCGGCATTGCTTGTGAAGCCCGGCGACAAGGTCATCATCATGCACTACGCCATGATGACCGATGAGGAGTATGCGAGCCATCGTCCGCGCGTCCTCATCATGGGTGAGGGGAACACCGTGGAACAGGTGATTCGCTACGAATCGTGAAAAGAGCGGAGTGCCCGTGGCTGATCAGCGGCACAATCACGTGACCCGAGGCGACGACGACAAAGAGTCGTCGTGCGTGCAGGTTGTCTTGCCCTCTGCTGCGTATCCCGTGCACATCGGCTCGGGACTTCTTTCATCTCTGGCTGCCATCGTTCACGCCTGCTGCCCCCGCGCCAAGCGCGTGCTTCTGGTGCAGGATGCCGGAGTGCCGAGTCAGACCCGCCTGATCGCGGCTCACTCTCTGGCTTCTGAATTCACCATCGCCGAAGCGATGCTCACGGCCACCGAAGCCGCCAAGAGCGCCGATTCGCTTGCGCATCTCTGGTCCGCTCTTGCCGATGCGGCGCTCGATCGCGATGATGCCGTCGTCGCCCTGGGCGGAGGCATCGTCACTGATGTGGCTGGCTTTGCCGCCGCAACCTATCGCCGCGGCATCCCTGTCATTCAATGTCCCACCACGCTTCTTTCCATGGTCGATGCCAGTGTGGGGGGCAAGACCGGCATCAACCTCCCCTCATCTCGCGGCACGCTGAAGAACATGGCCGGCTCGTTTCACCAGCCCGCCGCCGTTGTCGCCGATGTCGACACCCTCAACACACTGACCCATCGCGAGTTCCGCGCTGGTATGGCCGAGGTCATCAAGCACGCCCTGATCGAGCACTCCGTCAGCGGCACATCAACCCTTCTTCCCCAGTTGCAACGCACTCCCCAATGGACCGCTGCTTCACCGGGGCTGGCCGACCTCATCGCTGCCAATGTCCGGATTAAGGCGTCGGTGGTCGCCAAAGACGAACGCGAAACCGCGTCGGATGCAGTGGGGGGGAGGGCTCTCCTCAACCTTGGTCACACCTTTGCCCACGCCATCGAGCCCCTGTCCAATCTCTCACCCAGCGGCAATCCCGCCGATGCCCCTCTCAAGCATGGCGAGGCCGTCGGGCTTGGCCTGATCGCAGCTGCCGCCACCTCGCGGCATCTGGGTCTGATCGATTCTGGCTATCAATCGCAGATCACTGGCCTTGTCGCTTCGGCGGGATTACCGACAGGCATTGGCGCTCTCCCCCCAGCCGACACCCTCATCGAGCGCATGCGTCTGGATAAGAAGGTCCGCGCTGGCAGTCTGCGGCTGATTCTTCCGACAGGCACAGCCACTGCCGCGGTTCTGGCTGATGTACCCGTCGAGGCCATCCGTGCAGGTTGGCGCGCGATCGACAGGTAAACCCCCTAAACCCCCAAGTCGAGCCGCCCCCAACCTTTACTTTTTGTACCATGAACTGGTGATCGTCCGATATTCGACGGTCAGGCGGGTATGTCTCGCTTCACGTGCACCGAGCGCCGGGGTTCCCCGGCGCGCCCAAGGAAGGGACCGGGCGTGCGGATCATCGCCATCATCAATCAAAAGGGCGGCTGTGGCAAGACCACGACTGCCATCAACCTCGCGGCTATGTACGCCCGTCGAGGACTTCGCACTCTGCTTGTGGATATGGATCCACAATCGCACTGCGCTGCCGGGCTCGGCATCCCCGAGAATCGACTTGAGTTCGACATCGGTGATGCGCTCCTTGCCGGTGAGGAACGCAAGTTCGATTTCTCGCGTCTGGTCTGGCCTGCGGCACGCAATCTCGATCTGGCCCCCAGTCGCATGAGATTGGCCGGGCTTGAAGCCCGCGCGGGTGGCCTTGCCGACAAGCCGGATAAGGAACGGCGGCTCACTCAGGTTCTGGCCCGCCAGAAGAACAACTACGACGTCGTGTGCATCGACTGCTCTCCTTCGATCGGCCTCCTCACCTTCAACGCTTTGGCCGCCGCCACGACCGTGCTGATTCCAGTCGAGACGGGCTATTTCTCTCTTCAGGGCGCGACGAAGCAGTTGAACACGGTGCGCACTCTGGCCCGCCGACTGGGTGTGGCCGTGCCGGTGTGGATGCTGGCGACGATTCACGATTCGACAAGCACAGTCGCCAACGACCTGTTGGAAGAGATGAAGCGTCGTTTCGGCCAGCGCGTCATTCCCACCGTTATCCGGCGCGACAATCGCTTGAAGGAAGCCGTCTCTTTCGGCCAACCCATCATCGATTTCGACTCTGCCTCACCTGGCGCACAGGACTATGCCGCTGTGGCCAATTGGCTGTTGCAGCAATCTCGCGCTGCTCTCACCGATGACGACTTGCCGATCGAGGACGCACCCGCTGCCTACGAGACGCAGTCGAGCAGCGGCGAAGGCAACGCTGGCACCGACGCACCACCCACACCCATCGTCGAGATCGCCGCGAGTATTCGCGCTGCCGCCACGCCCAAGCCGGTCGCTGCGGCACCGCTTCCTGCACCTTTGGCAGTCCCCGGTATCAGCCGCGCTGAAGAGCTTGCCCAGCGCGCCCGCGCACTGGCCATGCGTGCCCTCAATGCGCCGCAGATGGAAGCCAAGCCCGGGACCTTGGATGTAGTTTCTCCTGCAACGAGCATTGGCCCGGCGGGCATCGCCTCGACCCTTATCACGCCTCCCAGCCCTTCGATGATGGGAACTGGACTGAGTGCGGGTGCTGCGCCGGTCACTTCATCGTTGACATCAACAACCATGACTGCCCCGGAGGGGTTGGCTGCAGCGACGCTGAGTTCCTCAACTGCGGCACTCCTGGCTGAGGCATACACAGAACTGCAGGTTCCGGCCACGCCCGCGCGTGAGCATTCCGTTCTGGTGCTGGAGCCCGCTCCGGCACCGACACCCGCGCCAACCGCGCCTGTGACATCAGTGCTCCCTGCCTTGGGCGTGCGCGTCACGCGGCAGGGCGTGCTGTTTCTGCAAGCAGCCGGTCTGGGCCAGACTCTCGCCATCGCGGGGGACTTCAACGGATGGAATCCCAAAGCCGCCCCCATGCGTCTCAATCGCGATGCGGGTGTCTTTGAGTGCCTCGTCAAACTTCCTCCCGGCCGCCACCAGTATCGCCTTGTGGTCGATGGTCGCTGGATCAACGACCCTCACAACCCTGTGACCGAACTGAATCCCTTCAACGAGCCCAACAGCATCGTCACCGTCGCGGCGTGAATTCCTTCTTCTCGCAAGAGCCCCTCATGGACCACTCCGGATACGGAACGCCACACCAGAACTCGCACGCGACACCCGGTGTCACGCGCAACGAGTACGACGCTCTGGCCGATCTCTTTCTGGATGATGCCGCGTTTGGTGCTGCGCCGACGCCAGTTCACACACCCTCACCCACCGTCATCGCCACGCAACAGGCCGCACCTGCGGCAACTCATCTGCACCTGACCAACGCGCCCGCGGTTTCGCTTCCCGCTCAGCCGCACACTGGTGAGGCCCCCAATGTCTGGCGCTTGGTTGGCGATAGTGTGCTGGGAGATGCGCCGGTTTCACACATCGAATCCGAGCCACCACCCGCACCCGCCGTTTCCGGTCGCATCATCGTTGAAGCCATCGTGCAGGGACATCTTCCGATCTTTGCTTCTGCCTGGGTTCCCCAATACGCTCGAAGCATCGTTCAGGAGACTCAATCAGCAGTTGCTCTCATTCGCGTTCGCCACGGACAGATCTCTGTCGAGCGGTTTGCGCTTGATTCTGCCTCTTCTGCTGCGCTCCCCAAGCACGCCACGCTGGCCGAAGCGGTCGAATCCGCCCGCGCTGCCCGCGTGCTTGTGCAGGTGGACGAAATCGCCGAACCCGATCTCTGGCGCACTCCCGGTCTTGATCGCATCACCGTTCTCACCGGCGCAGACGAAGCGGCCATGGTCGCCTGCTATCGCACCCTCAAGACCATCGGTCAGGAGCTCTCTCACGATCTTTCACCGGATGCTGTCGAAGACGTCGGCACTCCGTCCACACCCGCTCTGGCCATCGCTGTCCTGGGTGCCACCAGTGAGCGTGCAGCGCAGACCATCACACGCATTCAACGTGCGGCAACCAATTTCCTCTCCCGCCAGGTGCACGGCTCACACGCCGCCGGACGTATTGGCTCCGGTTCTTCGCAAACCCTTTTCCGCGGCGTCGCCCTCGATGGTGACTCTTCGCCCGTCGCCCTCATCGCACTGATCCGCGCCTCTGCGGATATCGCTCAAGAGTCTGCACGCACCTCAACACCATTCCACACTCCCGTTCCACCAACACACACGATTGCTTCGCAGGATCGCTCCCCATTCACCCCTGCCCAGCCCGTCACCCCAGCACAGCGAACAACCCCTGGACAGCGAACCAGCGCGTGGGAGCGCGTCGCGGCACGCCTGGAGGAAAAGCTCGGCCCCGCGACCACACCCGCCGCTCAATTTGAATCCAAGCCCATCGCTGCCGCGCCGCAACCAGCGGCACCTTCTGCCGATTCCGACTACGACCTGATTGATCTCACCGACCTTCACTCCACCGATGTGGTCCCGCCAGCATCGCCAACCACCGCAGCGGCCGTGGACGCAACCAGTGCCCCAGAGGCGATGACCCCCGATCATCCGCACCTGGCCACCTTCGTCGATGAGCTACTTGCCATCGATGAGCATTGCCCATACGCCGAGACCGTCGAATTTGCCCTCGCGGCTGATGGTCGCCTGCACCTTCTGGTTCACACCGGCAACTGCACCCACACCGGTCACCCCGGCGGTCAGGGCCGCGCTCTTGAAGAGCTCACCACCGCCTCCTCCTGGGCCGTCGCCCATGCTCGAGCATTTCAAAAGTCCCACGCCCACATCAAACTTGACGACATCGAGCACCGCCCCATCCTTCACCTGATCACGGATCGCCCCCGCGAGGCCAAGCGCCTGCTGGAAAGCGACATCCGCATTCACTTGGTTGCACCAGTCGATCCTCAGGCCCGCTTTGTCTGCCGCGATCTCAACTGAGTCGGCTTCAGTCCCCTCCCCCACACGCCGATAACTGCGATGGAATCGTTCCGATGGTCGGTCGATGCCACACCCACTACGGGGGATCGCATGGATTACTTCAATCTCTTCACAGCCGCGGCTGTCGTCATCATCGCCGTCATCGGCGCGTTCCCGGTTGCACGCTGGCTCGGAACCGATCGCCTGCTCGCTGGCCCCACGCATATCGCCTTCGATCCCTATCGCACGATGAATGACATCATCTCGCTTGCCGACGTGCAAGACCGCAACGGCCCTGAGGCCCTCGTCGCGCAGGCCAACGGACTCCGCAACCCCGTCCTCGCCCGAGCAGTTCGCGGCATCACGCAGGTGTCAAGCGCGAACATGATCCGCTCTTATACAGAGCGAGAGCTCTTCGCACCCCTTACCCCTGCCACGCCGCAGTGGGTTTCTGTCATCACCTCACCTCTCTGCGTCATTCCCGTCGGTCTTTTCTGCCTCGTCGGTGCGGCAACTCTCCTTACCGGAGCCACCATCGGCGCTGCTCCCGTTGCCGGACTTGGCCTGCTTGTCGCGGCTGGTCTCTACGGCCTCTTCATGGCCCAAAGTGTTGTTCCCGCAGGCAATGCCTCTGCCCTCGCCACGCGCGAAATGCTCAATCGCCTCGTCATCATCGAGGGGGTCACCGCCCTGGCCGAATGTCAATCCGCTCAGCAGATTCGCACGCGGCTCGCGGCTCTTTTCCCAGAGTCAGAGACGGCCACCCCTTCTCAGACCGAGTCGTACCCCCTCCGCCGCGCAGCTTGACTCGGTTGGTCGCAGCCCGATAACAGCTCTACTCGTCACACGTGCCACCATTCCACACCCTCGCTCGGGTGTGTCGTCACCCCTCCCAACCGGCACGCACAAAGGGTCGATACCCCTCTACGCGCCTTGATGGATCGAGGCGGGTTTCAGCGCGTTGGGAGATCACATGTCCGACAAGGAAGCCAAGCCAGCCGACGGTGCCGCACCCGATGCAGGCAAGAAAAAGCCCCCGATGAAGGTCATCGCCATCGTGGCGGCACTCATGGTCGCCGAGGCCGTGGGCGTCTTTGCCGTCGTCAGCGCCACGGGTAAGAAGCCCGAAAGCGCCGAAGCCAAGGGAGTCGAGGGCCACGCCGAAGTGGACGAAGAGGAAGTCGAACTCAAACTCGTCGAAGACAAACTCCAGAACATGCAGACCGGTAAGGTCTGGGTCTGGGATATCTCCATCTTCCTGAAGGTCAAGAAGAAGAACGAGAAGTTCGTTACCGACCAGCTCAAAGCACGGGAAGCCGAGATCAAAGAGGAAGTCGCGCGGCTCTTCAGTAAGGCGCAGCACTCTCACCTCAAAGAGCCGGGACGCGAAACCATCTCGCGCCAACTCTCTGCCCTCTCCACCAAGATCTTCGGCAATGACCCCGAAGGGGCCCCCCGCGTCGAACGCGTCCTGATCCCCAAGTGCCGCGGGTTCCCGACGGAGTAAGCCGATCTTGGGCAGTTTCTGCGCCCGCTTCCGGCTCAAGCGCAGAAAGTTGTCGATCAGCCAAGCCATCAGCCGATACCTAGGCAGAAAGTGCGCAGGATGCGCGCTCGCTGTCATATCAGCCCATCGCGGCTGACATGCGCACGACCAGGAGGGTCACGATGGCTGATGCCAATACCAACGGTCCGGGCAATGCCGCAGGGGACGACCTGCAGGCCGCCGCCGATGCTGCACTCAACTCTGCCAAAGAAGCCGCCGCCGCCACCGGTGGCGATGGCACCATGCCTTTTGCTTTGCCGGATTTTCCTGCCAACACCATGCCACTCCCCGGCACCAGCATGGACTTTCTTTCGGATGTGAATCTGAATGTGAAGATCGAACTGGGCCGCACCCGCATGTTGGTTGAGGATGTCCTCAAGCTCAGCGAGGGCGCCGTCGTCGAACTCGACAAGCTCGCCGGCGACCCCGTGGATATCTATGTCAACGACCGTCACGTCGCCCGGGGCGAGGTGCTGGTTCTCAACGACAACTTCTGCGTCCGCATCAGCGAGGTCATCTCTCGCAATATGGATGGGGAAAAGACCAGCGCTGCGTAAATTCGTACGTGCCCGTGCGGCGGAGTCCGCACGTTTGGATGTGCTCGCCACATCACGCCAGGATGGCGACTATGAAGATCACTCCCATACACATGCACTTGCTAATCGGCCCCATGCTGGCCGCGGTGTTGTGCTGCACTGGGGTGGCCGCTGCGGAGCCACTCGGCCCGGAGCTTCCCACACCGACAACCGCCATCCAACCAACCAAGGTGGCCGAGCGCGGAGCAAACAAAGACGCCATGCCTCTGGGCCGACCACGCTCAGAGAGTGAACAGGCCACGCAACCCTCCGATTCGTCACGGGCTGCGGCTTCACCCCTGACCGATCCTGGCAATCTCACCACCTTGGGGTCGTTGCTTCTCGTGCTCGCGCTCATTGGGGCTACGGCTTGGGTGGTCAAGCGTGCCTCGCGCAATGGAACTCTGATGTCGGCTCTTGGCGCTGGTGGGCGTGCACCTGCGGGCATCCTCGAAGTACTCGGAAGGTACCCCATCAGCGCCGGCTGCACGCTGGTGATGCTGAAAGTGGATCGCCGCATTTTGCTGCTCGCGCAGTCCGGCTCGGGGCGCAGCATCTTCAGTGCCCGCGGTGCGGCTCCCGCTTCCATGCAGGTTTTGTCTGAGATCACCGACCCTGAAGACGTCGCCTCGATCCTGATGAAAGTGCAGGATGATGAATCTCGCGCTGCCAATGAGCGATTCCAGGGCCTTTTGGGTCAGGCCGAACGCGAGCAGACCCGCATCGAGCGTCGCGCCGAACGCCGCGGCGGCATGATCGACAGCGTTGATCTTCGATCCACACCATTAGCCACGCGCCGCGCCCCCCACGCGACCCCTCACGCATCAGCCGGGAGGGTGACAGCATGATCCGCACACTCCTTGCCATCCTGTGCGCGATGATGATGTCCGGTCGCGTGCTTGCGCAGGCCGACATGGGCCCGCCACTGGTTCCGCCCAAGCCGACGATCACACTTCCTATTACTACAAACGGCCAGCCCGATTTCACCGGCATCAATCCTCTCACGGTTCTTGAAGCCGCGGGCAGCACCCTTCCTGGGGGCAACACGCCAAGCTCCTCGACCACTTCCCCTGCCACCGGACTCTCGCCTGCCCTCAACGTCATGCTGTTGCTGACGGTGGTGTCACTCGCCCCGTCGATCATGCTGATGACAACGTGCTTTGTCCGCATCATCGTGGTGCTTGGGCTTTTGAAGCAGGCGATCGGCACCAGCACCATTCCGCCGCCGCAGGTGACGGTGGCGCTGGCGCTCTTCATGACCATGCTGGTGATGACGCCGACGGCTAAGCGCATCTACAACGAAGCCATCATTCCCCACCAGCAGGGAGCGATCACTAATCCCGATCAACTTTGGGATGCCGCCAAGCAGCCATTGCGTGATTTCATGTTCGATCAGATCGATGCCACGGGAAACTGGTCCAGCGTCTACATGATCCTGGATTATCGAGGCATCGACACCAGCGAACCCGAAAAACTCTCACGCGCCGATGTCGACATGGTGTCGCTGATTCCCGCCTTCATGCTCAGTGAACTCAAGACTGCCTTTCTGCTTGGCTTTCGCATCTATCTCCCCTTCCTCATCATCGACATGGTCATCTCCAGTCTTCTCATCAGCATGAGCATGATGATGCTGCCGCCAGTGATGATCTCGCTTCCCTTCAAACTCCTTCTTTTCGTCCTCGTCGATGGCTGGACGCTGGTGGTGGGGGGGCTGATGCGGGGATTCCGCACCGAACATGCGCAGCCGATGGCAGAGACCGCCATGCGTATCACCGAGCCCATCGGCACGCACATCATCGCGAGCACACAAGCCCTCATGCACGCCGTTGCAAATACATCGCACTCAGTCGCCGGAGTATTCCATGCACTTTGATGAACAGACAGTCGAGCTCGTCCGCGACATGCTCATCGTCACCCTCAAGATCTCCCTTCCCATACTCATGGCCGGTTTGATCATCGGGATCATCATCTCTCTCTTTCAGGCCATTACATCCATTCAGGATCAGACTCTGGCTTTCGTCCCCAAGATCGTCGCCATGATCGTCGTGGCGGCGCTCCTCCTCCCTTGGATCGTCGCGCGACTCATCGAATACTCCCGCGCTCTCTTCACCATGTCCCCGTAGTGCCCCGCGCTCCCTTCCCGACTTTTTACGTTTGACTTTCAGCTTTCAACTTTCTCATGCCTTCATTCGAACCCTACATCCAGCACCTGATTCCCTACCTGCTGGTGGCTTTCCGCCTCGCCGGGCTTGGTCTCTTTGCGCCTCTCTTTTCCAGCATCATGGTTCCCGCCCGCATCAAGGGTGCCCTCATCCTGATGCTGGCTGCCGCGGTGTATCCTGCCGTTCCCCACCATCCTGTCTTTGATGCCACACTCACGCTGCCGCAGTTGCTTGTGCTCATCCTCACCGAAAGTCTTATCGGTTTTGTGGTTGGCTTTCTCGCCTCACTTCCCATGCTCGGTGCGCAAGCCGGCGGCGTGATCATGGGGCAGCAAGTCGGCATGGGCCTGGGCCAGGTCTACAACCCCGCGTTTGATACCGAATCCGATCCCTTCTCTCAGCTTCTCTCCTTCCTCACCACGGCGACATTTCTTGCCGTGGGCGGGCTTGAATCCACTTTTCGCGCAGTCCTAGACACCTTCCGCTCGATTCCCATGGGTGCGATGTCCGCACAGATCATGCCCGGAGAGTTGATCATCGGCACCCTCGGCTCCGCATTTGAGCTTGCGCTCCGCGTCAGCGCCCCGGTCATGGCCATCACCTTTCTGCTTCTCGCGGCATTCGGCTTTCTGGGCCGCACCATGCCCCAGTTCAACGTCATCAATCTGGGCTTCACTATCAAGATCATCGCCGCCCTCGCCATCCTCGCCCTCTCACTCTCTACCACCAACATCGCGATCGGCGAAGAGATCACCATGACCCTCCGCAGCATGTTCCGGTGGGCTCATCCACATTCGGGAGGCATCCATGGCTGAAGACCTGGGTGACAAAACCGAAGATCCAACGCCAAAGCGGTTGGAGGATGCTCGCGAAAAGGGTCAGGTCATCCGTTCACTGGATCTGGCTTCAGCCGTCGTCATGCTCGCCGCGTTCCTCGGGCTGCTGGTCTTTGGCGCGTCGCTGACGCAGACTCTCGGCGGCACCATGGCACGTTTGCTTGCACTCGGCCACGACAGCGATGCGCCCACCATCGGCTCCATCCCCGCCATGGTCAAGGGGCCGAGTTGGGATGTCGGGCTTGCGATGCTCCCAGTACTGGCCGTTCTGCTCGTCGCCAGCTACCTTGCGCACGTCGGCCAGTTCGGCTTCCTCTTCACATCCAAGCCCCTCAATCCCGATCTCTCGCGCGTCAATCCCGTCAACGGCCTGCAGAAACTTCTCGGTGCCCAGGGTCTCATCCGCGGCGCCGGCGGCACGGCCAAGCTCATCTTCGTTTCTATCGTGGGCTTTGCCATTATCCTGCGAGAACTTCCCGCCATGGCCTCCCTGCCGGGCCTCACCGCCGCCGCAGCCATGCTCGAGATCGGCAAGATGCTGGTGCGCCTCATTGTCTGGCTACTCGCCGCCCTCATTCTCCTCGGCATCGTCGATTACTTCTTGCAACGCATGCAGTTGATGAAGCAACTCCGCATGACCAAGCAGGAGGTGAAGGAAGAACGCAAGTCCATGGATGGTGATCCGCAGATCAAGGCGCGCCGCATGCGCATCGCCCGCCAGATCGCCATGCAGCAAATGCAGCGCGATGTCCCCCGCGCTGATGTCATCGTCACCAACCCCACCCACTTTGCCGTCGCCATTCAGTACGACCAGGCCAACATGGCCGCGCCAAAAGTCGTCGCCAAGGGTGCCGACCTTCTCGCCCTTCGCATCCGCCAGATCGCCGCGGCACACGCCATTCCCATCGTCGAACGCCCTCCCCTGGCCCGCGCGCTTTACGCAGGCATTGAGATGGGACAGGAGATCTCTCCCGAGCATTATCAAGCCGTCGCCGAAGTCCTTGCTTACGTCTACAAACTGGAGAAAGCCGTCGCGGCATAACGCCGCACTTTCCTGAATGGCACGCACCGCCTCCTCCATCCCCCTTCCCTCCTGGCTCTTGGCCTTGTCCAAGTACCGTGGCTACATCGTCCCCTTCGCCTTCATCGCGCTCATCGGCGTACTGCTCGTGCCTCTGCCGCCGTGGGCGATGGACGTTCTGATTTCCGCCAACATCGCGTTGGCCGTCATCATCCTCCTCACCACGATCTACATGGAAAAGCCGCTGGATTTCAGCGTTTTTCCCTCGCTTCTCCTCGCCACAACGTTGTATCGCCTTGTCCTCAACGTGGCCTCCACACGCCTCATTCTCACCGCCGATGCCGCCAGCCCCGAAGAAGCCCTCACCGTCGCCGGACACGTCATCATGGCCTTCGGCAAATTTGTCGCTGGCGATTCCATGTTCGTCGGCGTCATCATCTTTCTGATTCTCATCGTCGTCCAGTTCATGGTGATCACCAAGGGTGCCACCCGCATCTCCGAAGTGGCAGCGCGCTTCACCCTCGATGCCATGCCCGGCAAGCAGATGGCCATCGATGCGGATGTCAACGCCGGCACCATCGATGAGAAAGAGGCCCGCCGCCGTCGCGAGGCGATCTCGCAGGAGGCCGACTTCTTCGGCGCTATGGACGGTGCCTCCAAGTTTGTTCGTGGTGATGCCATCGCCGGCATCATCATCACCATCATCAACGTCGCCGGTGGCTTTGGCGTCGGTATGGTGCAGCATGGCTGGAGCGCCGGAGAGAGCGCTCGCGTCTTCACCCTTCTCACCATCGGCGACGGCCTCACCGCCCAGATTCCCGCACTCATCATCTCCATCGCTTCCGCGTTGATCGTCACGCGTTCCGGCAGCAAAGAGCAACTCGGCACCGAGTTCACCGATCAGCTCACCAGTCAGCCCAAGGGGCTCTTCATCACCTCCGGCTTCCTGGTCTTGCTCTCTTTCACGCCTCTGCCCGCGATTCCTCTCTTGGCTACTGCGGGCGTGCTCTCATTGGTCGCGCTGCAGATGATGCGTTCGATCAAAAGTGATGAGGAAAAAGTTCAGGCCGATGCCGCCAAGCCCGCACCAGTTCCCGAGGCCCCTGTCGAATCACTGCTGAAGGTGGACACTCTCGAACTCGAAGTCGGTGTCGGTCTCGTCGGCCTCGTCGATGCCGCCAGTGGGGGAGACCTCCTCGATCGCATCTCCGCCACCCGCCGCCAACTCGCCGTCGAACTCGGCCTAGTCATGCCTCCGGTGCGCATCCGTGACAACGTGCAACTGCAACCGCATGAATACCGCATCAAAGTGCGCGGCGCCCCTGTCGCCCAGGGCGCGATCCGCACCGGCAAGTTGCTCGCCATGGATCCGGGTGTGACCACCGGCAGCATTCAGGGCGAGGCGACGCGCGAGCCGGCATTCGGTCTTCCCGCGTGGTGGATTGAGCCCCAGCAGCGCAGCCGCGCTGAGACCATGAACTACACCGTCGTCGATCCCACCAGCGTCCTGGTCACCCACCTTGCCGAAGTCGTCAAGCGTCACGCCGATGAACTCCTCACCCGCGATGAAGTGGCAAACCTCGTCGAACAGGTCAAGGCCAAGAGTCCCAAGCTCGTCGAAGAGACCGTTCCCGCCATCGTCAAGCCCCTGGAGCTTCAGAAAGTCCTGCAACTCCTCCTCCGCGAGCGCGTCCCCATCCGCGACATGGAGACCATCCTCGAAACCCTTTCCGAGTGGGGCACCAAGACCAAAGATGTCGAGGTCCTCACCGAGTACGTCCGCAACGCGCTCCGCCGCACGATTTGCTATCTCCATGCTCAGGCCGACCCGATGGGCCAGAATAAGCCGCGCTTGGTCTGCGTCACGCTTGACCCCGCGCTCGAAGACGAGATCAATGGTTATATCGATCGCTCCGCCGGCGGAACCACCATCACCATGCCCGCGCGTGTTGCTCGTCGCTACAGCGATCACATCATCAAAGCCCTGCAGAGCGTCATCAACGCTGGCTATCCACCCGTCATCATCGCCTCGCCCCCCGTCCGCAGCGTTGTGAGGCAGCTGATCGAGCCCTCGCTCAAGTCCGTCGTCGTCCTTGGCTACAACGAAATCATTGCCGAAGTCGATGTCGAATCGATGGGCCTGGTGATGCCTCCGCCTGCTGAGGGTGCGGTCAAGATGGCGGCCTAGTCGGTGGGGTAGATGGCGGGGTCGTTGATGAGGTAGATTGCGCTGGCTCGACACTCTTGAGAAATGTGCCCCACAGGGGGCGGTCTTGGTGAATGTCGTAGGCGTTGCCGCACTCTGGACACGTGCCGCGGGGCGCGAGCGTCGAGACGTCATACGCGCAATGTGTGCAGAGGCGGCCGGCGGATTTCCGCAGGGCCTGGCGCAGCCAGAGAGTGCGCCAGAGGTAGAGAGGATTGACCACGAGGAGCGGTATGAGACCAAGGGCGAGTGGCACGAAGCGATAGATGCCGGTGCGCGGGAGGTTGATGGGCGAGCGAAGCAGCACCCAGGCGAGCGCGATGAGGACGGAGAAGGTGGTAAGGGTGAGCCACCAGCGGACGCCACGACGCATGACGGGGGCGATTTCGCCGGTGGCGATGATGGGTGGCTTGAACCTGATCCAAAGGAGCATGACGATGAGTACGGCGGCGCCACAGATCGCGCCGACTGCCACGCTGCCCAACGCGAGAACGGGTGCGAGGGTGAAACTCATGCGGAAGTGTATTGGAGCCAGCAGCCAAGTCGCCCATCGAGAAGACGGTGCTCTCCGGCTGCGTTCATGTATGATGTGTCGATCGCGGACCCAGGCGGCACCATGAAGATTCGAGTTGCGACGATTGGGGATTGTGACGCGATGCACGGCATCCGCATGGCGGTGCGGGAGAATGTGCTTTCCAATCCTGGCAGCATCACGATCGACGACTATCGGGAGATGATCGAAAGCCGCGGCAGGGGATGGATCTGTGAGATCGGGGATGAGCCCGTGGGTTTCGCGATCGGCGATCTGCGCGAGTGCAACATCTGGGCACTGTTTGTGCGGCCCGGGTTTGAGGGGCGCGGCATCGGCCGCGGGTTGCACGATGTGATGCTGGAGTGGATGTTCGCCAACGGGGCGCGGCGGGTGTGGCTGAGCACTGATGCGGGTACGCGGGCTGAGCGGTTGTATGTCCGAGCTGGTTGGCAGTACGCCGGATTGACCAATCAGGGTGAGGCGAGGTATGAGATGGTCAAGGCAGGGTGCTGAGTACTGAGTACGGAGGGGGAGGAAGAGCAGGCACTAGGGGCAAGCTTGAAGCAGTTTGATTGCATGTCTCGATGGGGCGAAGGTGCCAGCGGCTTTGGCTTTGGTGCCGGTCCAGGTTTGAGATTTGGAGAATTGGAGTTGGCCGCGGACGAGACCGGCGTAGGCGAGAGAGGTGGAGAGGATCAGGCCAGCGGCGAAGAAGATGAGGTACATGGGGGGAGGGTAGTGGAAGTGGGGGAGAAGGTGCCCGTTGGAGCCGGAGGAAAGGCGTTTGATTTCATGCCGCGATCCTCGCGGCACAATGTGAAGAAAGGGTGGAGAGAGGAGCCGTGTAGATGTGTGAAGGGTGCTTACCGGGGGTGTGGCTTCGCCACGACCCCCGGCTATTCACTTTCACCACTACGTGGTGAGAGGCAGCAGAAGTGATGAGTGCCGCGAGGTGTGATCTTTGTGGGGCGGCACAATGTGGAGGGAGGGAGAGAGAAGGCCGTAGGTGTGGTGCGGAAGCGGGTCAGTGTGAATGTGTTGACGTATTCACTGACCCCGAAGCGGGTCAGTGGCACAAATACAGGGGAGGTCAGTGCCACCTGCCCAGTTATGTGGACGAGCCAGTCCATTCCTTACCATCCTTGTGAAATCTTGAAAAGAGCGCATATTCGTGATTGTCGTGTCCTCTACCGCCACCTATTCGAGCGGGAGCAACTACCAATGCGCTCCCGTCATCGAATCCGACAATCAGTACTTCTGCTGATGGTTCGCCAAACAAACTTCTTGGTAGATGCTTTCGGCTGATGCTGGTTATCGTTCTACCGCAAAGAAATTGTAGTTGCTGAGAATTATCGGTATCGCCTTCACTCTGGCGAAGTTGGCTCGAAAGCATGTTGCGAAAGCGATGGCCAAACATGATCGTACTCGTTTGGATTGGAAATAGGTACGCTCTGTCATCTTGAGTTCGTTTACTGTTGATGCTGGTTGCTCAGTCAAGACTCTGGCACAAAGACAGGCGAGGTCAGTGCCACCTGCCTTGGACTGGTTGGAAGTCGAGCCAGTGTCTGTTTCATTGTGGAAGTAAACATGCCGCCACTAATCCCGTCCATAATTCGCCGGGGGTCGCGATAGAACAATGGCACGACATCGGCAAGTATTTGATCCAGACTAAGAGCGCCACGTGTTCTGGCAATTTCTGAAATGTAAACCTGCCTTCGTGCTGTGCCTGTGCACTGCAGTCGCGCTCGGCTCACTCGTGCCAGCTGTGCAAATGGATGTCCGGTCATTTGGGGCCTCCAACCCCAGCCAGATTAACAGAATATCGGGGACGAATCTTATTACATCTTCCCAATCACCGCATCCGCGAATTCTGAGCACTTGACCTTCTTGACCTGGGTATCGCCTTCGGCCTTCATGAGGCGTTCGAAGTCGTAAGTGACGGTCTTGGCGGCGATGGCGCCATCCATGCCCTTGATGATGAGGTCGGCGGCTTCGGTCCAGCCCATGTAGCGGAGCATCATCTCGCCGGAGAGGATGACGGAGCCGGGGTTGACCTGATCGAGGTTGGCGTATTTGGGGGCGGTGCCGTGGGTGGCTTCGAAGATGGCGTGGCCGGTGTGGTAATTGATGTTGCCGCCGGGGGCGATGCCGATGCCGCCGACTTGGGCGGCGAGGGCATCGGAGAGGTAGTCGCCGTTGAGGTTCATGGTGGCGACGACATCGAAATCCTTGGTGCGGGTGAGGATCTGCTGCAGGGTGATGTCGGCGATGGAGTCTTTGATGAGGAGCTTGGTCTTCCACTTGCCGCCGCCGTGGGTGGCCCAGATCGCGGCGAGGACGGATTCGACCTCTTTGACGATCTTGGCTTTCTGGTCGGGCGTCATCATGTCGTAGCCGGGGTCGATGGCCTTGGCGTTGCCTTCGGCGGAAAGGTCGCTGTTGGCTTCTTTATTGCCGAGGATCCAGGACTCGCGCTCGGTGATGGTGTCGGCGCGGAACTCGCGAGTGGCGAGGGCGTAGCCCCAATCTTTGAAGGCACCTTCGGTGAACTTCATGATGTTGCCCTTGTGGACAAGGGTGAGGGACTTGCGCTTATTTTTGAGGGCGTATTGGATGGCGGAGCGGATGAGGCGTTCGGAGCCCTCTTTGGAGACGGGCTTGATGCCGATGCCGCTGGTGCCGGCGAAACGGATCTTGGCGAACTCTTTGGGGAAGGCCTCTTTGAGAGCGGCGAGGAACTTGGCGGCTTCGGGGGAGCCTTCTTTGAATTCGATGCCGGCGTAGATGTCTTCGCAATTTTCGCGGAAGATCACCATGTTGCAATCTTGGGGACGCTTGACGGGGGAGGGGACGCCCTTGAACCACTGGACGGGGCGGAGGCAGACGTAGAGATCGAGGATCTGGCGGAGGGCGACGTTGAGGGAGCGGATGCCGCCACCGACGGGGGTGGACAGGGGGCCTTTGATGCCGACGAGGTACTTCTTGAAGTCTTCGAGGGTTTGGTCGGGGAGCCAGTTGCCGGTTTTGTTGAAGGCTTTTTCACCGGCGAGGGTCTCGTGCCAGTGGATCTTTTTGGAGTTGTTGTAGGCCTTGGCGACGGCGGCATCGATGACGCGGACGGAAGCGCGCCAGATGTCCGGGCCGGTGCCATCACCTTCGATGAAGGGGATGATGGGGTCGTTGGGGACGGAGAGGCCGGAAGCGGACATGGTGATGGGGGTTGGCATGGATGGATCCAGAGGCAAGGCATCAGGCACCAGGCATCAGGCACCGGGATGAAGCTTGCGGGGGTGCGGGTTGGAGCGACAGGGTAGAAGGGAAGGAGGGGGGGTGGTCGAGATGGGTGGAGGTTTGGAGGGTGGTGGAAGTGGTGGAATTGTGGCTGTCGGTTGTGGGCGTGAGGGGTCGAGTTGGAAAGGTGGGGAGAAGGTGTAGGGGGGTTGCCCTAGATGTCGATTTTGTGGGGAGATGAAAGAGAAGTGGCTCAAGGCAGGGATGGCGCGGACCGCCGCGATGGCGTTGGCGGCGTTGGCGACCGTGGTGCATGGTGGTGAAGTGAAGGGTGGGTTGGTGGGGGTTGCTGAGAGATCGACAGCTGGCAACATCGTCGTGGCGATTCCGTATCCGACGCAAGCGCGCGGTATCGTGGCGCCGCCAGACAGCGCTGGAGCGGAACGAATCGGGTTTGCCCGCGAAATCACGCGTGAAGCGGCGGCAGCGGTGGCCAAGACGGTAACCTTTATTGAGCTGAAGAGTGAGAATGGTGAGAATCTGTTGGCGTCGGGGCATGTTGATGCGGTGGCGGGATTGTCGGTTTTTGTGGGGCGATTGAAACAACTGAGCTTCACATCGCCGTTGATGCTGACGAGAGGATCGTTGTGGGTGCCGAAGGGATGGAGTGGTGATACGAGCACGGCAGGATTGCGGAAGATGCGGATTGCTGTGGCATTGGATGGAGTGGCGCACCAGTGGGGTCTTGAGCAACGGATGCACCTTGAGGCACCGGGGTCGCTGGTCCAGGCGTTTGAACTTGTACGCAGCGGTGGTGCGGATGGAGTGGTAACGACTCAGGCGGCGGGACGGTGGGAGGTAGAGCAGCAGGGTTGGGACGATCTGGAAGAGCATGTGGTGGATGATTCGCGATTGAGCCGTGCGTTTGCGATCGCGGTGCGTGCGGAAGATCGAGAACTGTTGGCTGATTTGAATCGGGGTTTGGCGACTCTCAGGGATTCCGGGCGATTTGACGAGCTGTATGAGCGTTATGTAGAGAAGTATCAGCCCCGCGAACTGCCCGCCCGCTTGGACTGGCAGAAGTTGGCGATTGTCGCGGCGGCGCTGGCTGCGCTTGTGATTGCGAGCTTGGCGTGGGTGCTGACGCTGCGGCGTCAATTGGATGTCAGAACGAAGGAGCTGCGGGCAAGTGAAATGCAGTATCGCACGCTGACGGAGAACATTCCGGGGATTGTGTACTCGTACCTTGTCAGTGAGGATGGAAGCCGCAAGATTCTGTATGAAAGTCCGGGCGTAAAGGAATGGACGGAGTGGTATTCGGGGCTGCACGTCGGGAAGGATTACACCCAGTCCATTCTGACTCAGATTCATCTGGATGATCGGGCCCGGTATGAAGAGGCGGTGAAGCGTTCGCGTGCGGATCTGTCGGTGTTTGATGTTGAGTATCGGATGACGGACAGGCTTGGTGACATTCGCTGGGTGCACTCGATCGTGCGCCCGATCGTTCATCCCGATGGTGTGGAATGGCAGGGACTGTCGCTGGATGTGACGCCGGTTCGGCTGGCGGAGCAGGCACGGGGCGAGACCGAGCTGCGATTCCGCGAGATCTTTGATCGCTCACATGACGCGATCGTGGTTTTTGATGCTGAGACGGAGGTGATACTCGAAGCCAATCAGCGTGCGCTGGAGATGTATGGATACACGCTGGATGAATTGCGGGGTGAGCGGCTGGAAATACTCTGCACGCAAGGTTCACTGACTGCGCGAGGTGTGCGCGAGATGCTCTCGCAGCATGCGCGGTGTGAGTTCATCACCCAACGCCGCAAGTCGGATGGGAGTCTCGTTCACGTTGAGGTGGCAGCAAGTCTGATTCGAGTGCGCGGGCGCGACGCGGTGCTTTCGATGGGTCGAGATGTCGGGGCGCGTATCGCTGCGGAAGAAGCGTTGAAGGCGAGTGAACAGCGCTATCGCGACTTTGTGATTCGCAGTGCCGAGGCGGTGTTCCGAATCGAGAATCGAAACCCGATTGCAATCGATGCGTCTGTACGGGATGTGGTCGAGCAGTTTGTTGATCTGGCAGTCATCACGGAGTGCAATGACGCCATGGCGGCCATGTTTGATTGCCGCGAGGCGAGCGAACTGACTGGGGTCGCTCTCAAGAAAGTGCTGGATCTGAATGATCCGGTCAATAGAGAACTGGTGCAGCGATTTGTGTCGGGTGGACTGCGACTGGTGGACGCAGAGGCACGCAGATTGGACAGCAATGGAAACGAGCGGTGGTTCCGAGTCTCGATGGTGGGTCATATCGAGAACGGCGAGTTTGTCCGTGTGTGGGGTATACAGCGCGAGGAGACCCAGCAGAAGCTGGCGCAGAGCGAACTCGCCGACGCTCAGGCGCGCCTCGCGGCGGCGGTGGCCGGCGCGGGCGTGTGCACGTGGCGTCTTGATCTTGATTCAGAGCAAATCGATGCGGATGAGAGTTACCTGAGTTTCTTTGGGTTTCCCAAGGGAAGTCGTCCTACCCGTTTAGACTTTCTGGCGCAAGTTCACCCAGAAGATCGCAAAATCATCACCATCGCGATCGAACGGGCGATCCGCGGCGGTGTTCCGTATGCGGCCGAATATCGAATGTTGTCGCGCGATACTGATGGAGTAGAGCGCATTCGCTGGGTGTCTTCGCGTGGAACTCTTCAGAGAGATGAGCGGGGTCGACCGATATCGCTGACCGGCGCCTCTACAGAGATCACGGACGCCAAGCATGCCGCGGAAGAGCGTGAAAGGTTCCTCTCGCAACTTCAGAAGTCTCAGAAACTCGAATCGCTGGGCGTGATGGCCGGAGGCGTGGCTCACGACTTCAACAACATTCTCGTGGGAATTCTCGGCAGTGCCGGTCTGGCGATGTCGCAGGTTGCGGCAGGCGAGAACGCCATGGAGACGCTGGAGACGATAGAAAGATCAGCAATCCGTGCTGCCGATCTGACAAAGCAATTGCTGGCTTATTCAGGCCGAGGGAGAGTTGTGACAACATCACTTTGCATGACGGAACTGGTCAGAGAATGCGCCGAACTGCTCACCATTGCAGCAGGGTCGAGTTGCCGCGTGGTCAGAGACCTTGGAAACGAGTTGCCGCTGGTTTCTGCGGATCCGACACAGCTTTTTCAGGTGGTGTTGAATCTGGTTCGGAATGCCGCGGAAGCGCTTCCGGCGACCGGAGGCGAGATCACGATCTGCACGAGTCTGGTGGATATTGACGCGTCACGGGTGACGGAATTGAGCGGGGCCAAGCTTCAACCCGGCAAGCACGTGTGCCTGAGCGTGAGTGACAATGGTTCGGGCATGACGGCAGAGACCCGCTCGAGGATTTTCGAACCCTTCTTCACGACCAAATTCACCGGGCGAGGGCTGGGTCTTTCCTCGGTGCTGGGCATCATTCAGGCGCACGGGGGGGCGGTGTCGGTCCGCAGCGAGATCCGTCGGGGGACTACGTTTGAAGTTTTCCTCCCCGCCTTGCAGAGCTCCTTGTCGCCTGCCAAGCCTCTGGCTCTGGCCGGCTGGGGCCAAGTGCGGCGGGAACAGTTCGTGGAGGCGCGTGAAACATCGCAATCGAGGGCTCTCGTGGGTGAAGGCACGATCCTAGTCGTGGATGATGAGAAGCTGGTCCGCGACCTGGTGTGTGCGGTGCTGCGCTACGCCGGGTACAGAGTCGAATCGGCACACGATGGCTTCAAGGCGCTCGAATTGATCAAGGCGGATGAGTCGATTTGCCTGACTGTGCTGGATATGACCATGCCGACGATCAGCGGCGAAGAGACCATGCGGCTGATTCAGGTCATCCGACCCCGCATGGCATTCCTGCTCAGCAGCGGCTTCTGTGATGCGATGTCGGAGCGCCTGGTGCAACATGGCGGTTTGGTGCGATTCCTCGCCAAGCCCTATCGCAACCAGGAATTGACCGAGGCGGTGGCTTCTCTGCTGGGTTCTGCCGGACTTGAAAGACTTTCGGTTTCAGCCTGATTATTCGTCATGCATCCAGCGCGGCGCTTCTGGTATGCTCACGACATGTTGATGAATAACTCGATTGCACTTGGCACAGTCGCTCTCACCCTTTGTGTGTGCGGCGCTGCAGCGGCAAAGCCCGTCGCCTTTGTCGGTGGTCTGGTGATCACGGCCCATGGACCGGAGATCCCCAACGGCACTGTGGTCATCGATGGTGGCAAGATCACGGCTGTGGGAAAGGCCGGCGATGTCACCGTTCCCGCCGATGCGGAGGTCCGCGACTGCAAGGGCAAAGTCATCATGCCTGGCCTGGTGGATACCCACAGCCACATCGGCGGCGTGGGCGGCGCGGATGGGAGTGGGCCGATTCAGCCCGCTGTTCGCGTGCTGGATTCAATCAATGTCCGCGACACCGGTTTCAAACGCGCTCGTGCTGGTGGGTTGACGACGCTCAACGTCATGCCCGGTTCCGGTCACCTGCTCAGTGGTCAGACCGTGTATCTGAAGCTGCGTGAAGCGGGCACTCTCGAAGAAATGGCCTTTATCACGCCGCAGGGTGTGCCCATGGGTGGCATCAAGATGGCCAACGGCACCAATCCCATGAAAGAGTCGCCGTTTCCCGGCACGCGCGGCAAGTCTGCCGCGCTGGTGCGTGAGCAATTCATCCGCGCCCAGGAGTATCGCGACAAGGTGCAGAAGGCCGGCGGCGATAAGGACAAGCTCCCGCCCCGAGATTTGGGGATGGAGACGCTGGTCACCGCTCTGGATGGCACCAGGATGGTGCACCACCACACCCACCGCGCCGATGACATCGTCACGGTGCTTCGCTTGAAAAAAGAGTTTGGCTTTCGCGTCACGCTTCACCATTGCAGCGAGGCGTGGAAGGTGGCCGACGAGATCGCCGCGGCAGGAGTGCCGGTGTCGCTGATCTTGACTGATTCCCCCGGTGGCAAACTCGAAGCGGCGGAAAAGGGTCCGGCGACAGCATCGGTGCTCGTCAAGGCGGGTGTGAAAATCGTCTACCACACCGACGACTGGATCACTGATTCTCGTTTCTTCTTTCGCATGGCCGCGATGGGGATGCGCTCCGGACTGGGGCGCGAAGACGCCATCAAGGCACTGACGATCAACGGCGCGGAGATTCTTGATCTGGCTGATCGCATAGGGTCACTTACGGTGGGGAAAGACGCGGATGTTATTGTGCTTTCGGGTGATCCCTTCAGTGTCTACACACATGTGGAAGAGACCTGGGTGGAAGGAAAAATGGTCTTCGATCGATCCGATCCTGCGGATCGACTCTTTGCCACTGGTGGGTATGGGGCGGGCAAGGACTCAGCGGTCTATCTCTGCTGCGCTGGCAATGGAAATTGGATGTGGCGCAGTGAGGATGCCAGCGCGCAGAACGGCAACGACACAAGCATCGGGGGTGGGCAATGAGTAACACGCTTTCCACAGGTTGGTCCGCACGCATGCTCATCGCTTGCGCGACCATGGCGCTGTCCTCTTTGGCAATCGCGCAGGTCGCCGTCAAAGCCGCAACCCTGCACACCATGGGCCCAGCGGGAGTGCTCAAAGACGCGGTGGTAGTGGTGAAGGATGGCAAGATCACTGCGGTTGGACCTGCCGCCAGCACGCAGATTCCACAGGGATTCCGTGTCATTGAGGCGGCTATCGTAACGCCGGGCCTGATTGATGCACACGCCACTGTCGGCCTCACCGGCATCTACAACACCAAGCACGATTCCGACCAGATTGAGCGGTCATCACCCGTGCAGCCGGAGTTGCGCGCCATCGATGCCTTCAACCCCCAGGAAAAACTCATCGACTGGGTCCGCAGTTATGGTGTCACCACCGTGCACACCGGGCACGCCCCCGGCGAATTGATCAGTGGTCAATCCGGCATTTTCAAACTCAAAGGAAACACCGCCGACGCCGCGGCAATGGTCCCCGCCTTTGCCGTGATGGCAACGCTCGATACCTCGGCGATCAAGAGTGGCGGCGGGTCCCCCGGCACCCGTGCCAAGCAGGTGGCGATGCTGCGCGAGGAACTCATCAAGGCCCGCGAGTTTCTCACTCGTGGCGGACACGATGCCAGGGCGGACGACGAGGTCGATCCCAGCGCCCCGGATGCGCAGAGCTCTGAAAAGAAGAAACGCGATCGCGGCGGATCAGATCGTCGCCTCCGCACCGAAGCACTCGCCAAGGTGCTCAAGGGCGAACTGGTCCTGGTCATCACCGCCGATCGCGCCCAAGACATCGCCAATGCGCTGCGCCTGCACAAAGAGTTTGGCTTCAAGCTCATGCTGGATTCGTGCGCTGAGGCCGCTCAAATGATGGATGAAATCAAGGCCGCCGGCGTGCCCGTGATCGTGCATCCCATGATGAGCCGCTACAACGGCAGCAAAGAAAACGCCTCGATGGAAACGCCGAAAATGCTCCGCGATGCCGGGATCACCTTTGCCATGCAGAGCGGCTATGAGGACTACGTCCCCAAGGTGCGCGTGGTGCTGTTGGAGGCAGCTATAGGGGCGGCCAACGGCTTGACGTTTGAACAGACACTTGCCTCAATCACCACCACTCCCGCGCGCCTTCTGGGGATCGACAAGCGTGTTGGTTCCATCGAAGTGGGTAAAGACGGCGACCTCGCTCTTTACGACGGCGATCCCTTTGAATACACCACGCACTGCATTGGCACCATCATCGATGGTGTCGTGACCAACGACAAACCGCATTGACCATAACATGGGTGGCAATTTCAGCCGCGATACAGCCGCGCGAAGTCCGTCCAATATGTTGCGTACGTCTTGACGACGCAGCCGGGGTCATTGATCGTCACGTTCGGCCGCCTCAAGCCAATCAGCGCCAGTGACATCGCCATGCGATGATCGCGATACGTGTCAAACCCCACGGCAGGAGCACCCGCAGAGCAATCCACCCCTCCCTCAGGCGGCTTGATCAGCATCGCATCATCATCGCCAGCCACCGGAGACTCCACCCGCACACCGATCTTGGACAGTTCATTCCTCAGCGCGGCAACGCGATCGGTCTCCTTCACGCGCAGCGTCCGAACGCCGCGGATGAACGTCTGCCCGTTCGCAAAGCAGGCCAGCGCCGCCAGAGTCATCACCGCATCTGGCATCCGCTCCATATCAATGCGCAGGGGAGTAAGTGTTCCATTGCCTCCCCCTACACCCCGCACGGTGAGCCCTTCAGGTCCGGCGCGGTATGCCGCCCCCATCTGCGCACACGCCACGGCAAACTTGGCATCCCCTTGCGTGCTCATCTCGGTGATCCCCGCGAGCGTGCACGACAATCCCGGCACCAGCGCCGCCGCGGCCCAGAAGTACGTCGCCCCGCTGGCATCGGGCTCAATCTCCAGATCAAATGCCTGCAGGCGATCACGATTTTCGGGCGGTGCGATACGGATCACATGGCGATCATCACTCAAGCGCACCGTTGCGCCAAGCTGCTCCAGCATCGCCACTGTCATATCGATGTATGAGGGGCTGGTGATCGCCCCCACCAGGCGAATCGTCACCCCGCCGGGCAGAAACGGCCCCAACATCAACAGCGCCGAGATGAACTGGCTCGATTGCGTGGTGGGAATATCCAGTCGAATCGAGCGCAACCCCGCCGGTGCCGACACGCGAATCGGCGGGCATGATGGCGAGCCCAGCGACTCTACCGTCGCCCCGCACTGACGCAGTGCCGAGACCAGTTCACCGATCGGCCTCTCTCGCATCCGCGCATCGCCATCGATAGTGATCGGCGCATTCGAGAGCATCGATGCCGCGGCAAGAAATCGCGTCGCTGTACCGGCATTACCCAGATCCAGCGTCAATCCGCTGGGTGGCGAAAATCTGCCGCCAGTTCCCTGAATGCTGAGCGTGTCCTCACCATTCAGCTCGATTCGCACGCCCAGCGCCCGCAGCGCTGCAAGCATGCGCTGAGCATCGTCCGCATCCACGAGCGCCGATCGCAGTGTGCTTCGCCCCTCAGCCAGCGCTGCCAGCAGCAGGGCGCGATTGGTCAAGCTCTTGGACCCCGGTGGGCGAATAGTGACCCGCCGACTGAGGGGTGCGCTGCCCAGCAGAGTGGGAATGCGCACCGACGCCGCGGCCAGCGCATCGGGCGGAAACGAATCTGGTGCGGAAGAGTGTGTCACGGAGGAAGATCAGTGTGCCGCGTCGAGTTACCCCACCGATTCGCGGCGGATCACCGCGACCACATCCTCAACCGGAATCACATACAGCCGGTTGTCCGCATCCAGATCAACGGGGATGGCGTTTTTGGGATTGAACAGCACACGGTCGTAGCGTGCAATTGGGTAGTCCAGATCCCGCTCCACCTGAGCAGAGATGGCGACGATGCGTCCGGTGATCGTGGGAATCTCGATCTTGTCGGGCAGGTGAATGCCGCTCTTTGTGGTCTTGCGGTCCTCGTCTTTGCGAATCAGGACGCGCTTGCCCATCGGCTCCACGACCTCAAGTGGTGGCAGAGAGGTCTTGGAGGCAGTGGCGTCTGCCGGTGTTTCGGCCGGGTTCTTACGAACGGATTTGTCGGGGCGTTCCGGCTTGGTCATGGCGGAGTTTATGCGCTCTTGGCGATACCATGGGGCCAAGGAGTATGCTCGATGCAGCAACTGTCTTCATTGATCCGCGATGTCGCCGATTTTCCAAAGCCCGGCATCGCCTTCAAGGATTTCACACCCCTGCTTGCAGACCCGCGCGCCCTCGCACTCGCCGTCGAATTGATGGTGAACCCGTATCGCAAATCGCGGATTGATGTGGTGGTGGGGGCCGAGAGCCGCGGCTTCATCTTTGGTACCGCCATCGCGCAGGCCCTGTCGGCCGGGTTTGTGCCGATTCGCAAGCCCAAAAAGCTGCCCCGCGAAGTGCATCGCGTGACCTATGACCTGGAGTATGGGTCCGATACCGTGGAAATGCACGTCGATGCCCTGAAAGCAAGCGATCGTGTGCTCATCGTCGATGACCTCCTGGCTACCGGAGGCACCTTGGCGGCGTGCGCCCAACTGGTCGGCATGGCTCATGCACAGATCGTGGGCATCACCGTGCTGATCGAACTGGTGTCGCTTCGCGGCAGGGAAAAGCTCGTGTCTGCCGGTGAAGTGCACTCCGTATTGAAGTACTGAGTGAATAGCAAGCCAAAAATCCATAAGACCTATGAGTCTCATACGACCCATAGGTCCTATGTCCTTTCCTTCTCAACACTCAACACCTCCAAAAAGACAAGCCCCTCACCGAAGTGAGGGGCCTGTTGGAATCAACTGTGAATCAACTGTGCCGTGAGGCAACCGCTAATTAGCGGCGGCGGCGGGCAGCAGCCAGACCACCGAGACCAGCGAGGGCCAAGGTGCCGGGGGTGGGGATCAGGACTTCAACGGTCGCGCCGATCTGAGCGGTCTGAGCGCGGGTGAAGTTGACCGAGGTGGCAACGCCAGCGTTGTAGATGCGGATGGGGGAGGCCGAGCCGGTGTTGCTGGAGAGGATCGCGCCGATGTTGCGAACGCCAGCGGTGCTGTCCACAGCGAAGTCGAAGGTGAGGAAGGTCACGGGGTTGCTGGTGTTCTGGTTGGTGAAGCTGTCAGCGACGGTGTCGCCGTCAGAGTCAATGTTCGCATCCTGGCCGATGGTCCACCAGTTGGTGTTGCTGCCGGGAGCGCCCGAGTCAGTCGAGCGGCTGAAGCGGATGTTGCCGCCGCCGAGGTTGGCGAAGGAACCGGCCTGAGCGCCGAGACCCTGGGTGAGGGGCTTGACGAGGTTGCTACCCGCATCGCCAGCGCCAGCGCCGGTGATCGAGCCGTCGAAGGTGATAGCGGCGAGAGCCGTGCCAGCAGCACCGGTCCAGCCGAGCTGACCGCGAACCTTGACCGAGCCAGCGCCGTTCAGAACAGCAGCGGAGCCCCAAGTCGCGCCACCATCGGTGGAGACCTGCCAGGTGACGACGGGAGCGCTGGTCTGAGCGCTAGCAGCAGCAGCGACACCAGCGACAACGAGAATCGACAGAACGTTCTTCATGATCTTCTCTCCTCCAAAAACCTTGAAATAGGGGTGAAACTCCCCATCACATTGAGTCCGAAACACGCGTACGGCGTGCTTTGGTGACTTAGAACGAACACACAATAATCGAAGTGCCAACAAAAAGGAAGGGTTTGAGCACATTTTCTTCGTTTTCAGCGCGAATCCAGTACTCTCTCTGGGTTTATCAGGCACTCATTGTCAAGAAACGCTTAAGTTCATGGCGTTTCAAGGGTTAATGACTTTTTTATCGGGCGTAATGGGCGTCGGTCAAGGGACATTTTGAGCACGCATGCAGCCCCTCGCGGTGTCGCCCCAGCTGATACTGGGCTGCAAATGTCAAAATGGGCAATTTGATCATCCGCGTCGGCGATGTTTGAACGCGCCAGACATCAATACAGCAAGGACCGACGCCGGCGCAGGAATGACGCGAACTTCTGCGGCTGTGATCTCGACCACTCCAGCATTCATCCGCACCTGCGCGCCCGCGTTGGATGTGTACACCGACATGGCGCGGCCGGTTGCGAGGTTGTTGAAGATGTTGTAGATCGTGCGCGTCCCCACCTCATCACTTACCGCAAGCGTGTACGTGAAAACTACCGCAGGGTTCGAGGAATTGAAACTCGTGATGATCGTGGCCTGTCCTTGGCCAGGGTTCACCCAGCCACTCCCCGCTCCTGGTGCCGAAGTATCCGCGGCAGTGTCGATCTTGAGGCCGTCGGCGTACTCCGTCGCCACCAGAGTCTGCGCTGCAAAGTTGAAAGGGCTCGGTCGCGCGATGTTGGAAACAGCGTCTCCTGAGCGTGCTCCTTGAATCACCCCATCAAATTGTGAGCCGCCAAAGCCAAGCGCATCAGGAACGAAACTCCACCCCATCACCAGCCGCACCCGAAGGGTTTGCGGGGCTTGCAATGTCAGGTCGCTGGTCCACGTTGTTCCGTCATCTGCTGAGACTTGCCACGTCGCCGTTCCGGATTGGGCGAGGGTTGACGCGCAGCACGCAGAAAGAGAGCAGAGCGCAGAGGCACACCGGTTCACGTCTCAACCCTCCGACGACGGCGGCAAGCGATTGCGCACACCAGCGGGACAAGTGATGCGGCGGCAGGCGTTGGAATCACCGTGATGGTGGCGGTGTTGATGGTGACTTGATTGGCGCTGAAGCGGTACACGCTGTTGGGGTTGGTGTAAATCGCCATCGCCCTGCCGGAGGACGGATTGAAAACATGGCTGATCAGGCGAGTTCCCTGATCGACACTGGCATGCAAGGTGTATGTGAAGACAACTGCGGGATTTGATGTATTAGGGATGCCGCCGTCGGGGCTTCCCTGGCCAGGATTCACCCAGCCAGATCCCAGCCCCGGCGTATTGTTATCGCCGGCGGCATCGATCTTGATTCCCTCTGAGTATAAGGATGCCACCAGCGTTTGTGCCGCGAAGGCAAAGGGTGAAGGACGAAGAATATCAGCGACCGCATCACCGATAGAAGTGGTGATGATAAAGGCATCGAGTTGCGAGCCGCCATAACACACCGCGTTAGGAATTCCCGACCATGACATGACGAGCCGCACGCGAATCGGCTGAGGTGATTCGATGGTGACGGCCGCGCCCCAAGTGGCACCGTTGTCGGCAGAGACTTGCCATGTCGCTGTGCCAGTTTGAGCGATGCTGGTCGAAGCCAGTCCGGCGATCAGTGCAAGAGGTGCGAGTGAGTTCATCAAATTCTCCGACTGCAGATTTGGTGATTGCCGGACTCATGCATGACTGTGATGTTGTAATTGTGCGCTATGGGACGTGAATTGCCCACAAAACGCGGAGTGCCGCGGCGAAACGCCAAAAAAGACAAGACCCCGCGAGCGAAACTCGCGGGGCCTTTGGGTCATTCAGATCTGAGTGGAAAGCCGAATACCAGCTCGAAACTCAGGATCAGCCGCAATTAGCGGCGGCGGCGGGCAGCAGCCAGACCACCGAGGCCAGCGAGGGCCAGCGTGCCGGGGGTCGGGATGAGGGTGATGGAGGCCGTGTTGATCGCGACAGCGGGAGCGTTGAGGCGGACCTGGGCGCCAGCGGCGCTGGTGTAGACCGAGAGAGCGCGGCCGGTGGTCTGGTTGAAGACGTTGCCGATGGTGCGGCTGCCGGTGCCGTCGAAGTTCAGGGTGTAGGCGAAGACAACGACGGGGTTGCCGGTGTTGAAGTTGGTGCCGATGCCGTCGAGAGAGCCCTGACCGGGGTTGACCCAGCCGGTGCCGGCGCCGGGGGCGGCGACGTCAGCGGAGGTGTCGATCTTGATGCCGCCGGCGTAGGCCGAGGCAACGAGGGTCTGAGCAGCGAAGTTGAAGGGCGAGGGGCGGTTGATGCCGCTGACCGAGTCACCGGCGGTGCCGCCGACGATCAGGGCGTCGAACTGCGAGCCACCGAAGCCGAGGCTGTTGGCGATGCCCGACCAAGCGAAGGAAGCGCGGACCTGAACAGCCGCAGCGCCGTTGACGGCAGCAGCGTTGCTCCAGGTAGCGCCGCCGTCGGTCGAGACCTGCCAGGTCAGCGAGCCGGACTGGGCGTTAGCAGCGGCAGCGATGCCGGCGACAGCGATAAGGCCAAGGAAGTTCTTCATATTACAATCTCCTCACGTAACCAGTTGTTTCCGAGCGATTCAGGCCACTTGGCTGAACGACCCGCTCGATGATTCCGTATGAAAATGTGCATCATGGACGGGGAAGTGCCCACCAAAAGGGAAAAGAAAATCCGCTTTTTTTGCACGTTCGGTGCTTCACAGGGTGTTTTTCGAGACCATCGCGCCAGCAAAATCCGAACAAAGTAGGGTGGCGCATGTTCTCGGACGCGATTTTGCGCGAAACAGGCAGTTCAGGCGGTGTGTTCGCCGGCTGAATGAATATGAAGAACCCCCGTGCATGTGCGTCGGGGGTTCAAGATAGGTGTGGATTGCGGGAATGAATTACAGCCCCAGCGAGGCCCGCTTGGTGTCCCATTCGGCCTGTTCACGCTTATTTGTCGTATTGAGGGTGCCGCTGCCTCCGGAACGAAGCTCGCGGATGGCTTGGATTTCTAGGGCGGAAAGGTGCAAGGCGTTGAATTCGTAGTCCTTCCACGCCTCGACGGTGTGGGGGACGATGGGCTCGATGAGGTCGAGCATGGCCTGGGCATAGGCCCGGATTTCGAGTTGGGCGTGAGAATCGAGACGTAAGCTGATGAATCGCAGGATGTTGTGGAGGTCGCACTTCCAATACCACTCGGTGTAGACGTTGACGGGAAGGCCCATGCGGGCAAGCTCGCGGGAAACACCTTGCTCGGTCAGGGAAAGGTACTTGCCGTAGAGGGTCTCGACATGATCCAAGAAGGCGAGAAAGTCCTGGGCGGTCTTGATCTGCTGCTCGTCGCTGACGTTGAAGGTCTGCTCGCCACCCTGGCGGTTAGAGGCGGATTGCTTGCGGACGGATTCCAGCGAGGGCTTGTAAAAGCGGTCTTTGACGATGGAATAGCGGGCCGAGTATTCGTTGACGTTGGCGGTGCGGTGGCGGATCCACTGCCGGGCGATGAAGATGGGCATGGCGATGTGGAATTTGAATTCCACCATCTCAAATGGAGTGGTGTGGCGATGGCGAAGGAGGTAGCGGATGAGGCCGCGATCTTCGTTGATCTGCTTGGTTCCGGCCCCGTACGAAACGCGGGCGGCCTGCACGATGGCTTGGTCGGCGGTGTACCCCTCAGGGACAAGCCGCGGCATGGCGTCCACCAGGGCCACAAAGCCGTGGTCTAGCACCTTGAACTCGCGGCGGGCGGCACCCCCCATGACGTCACGCTGGGGGCCTTCGGGGGCGGTTTCGGTGATCGAGGCGGACATCAGGGCTCGGACGGGATCGGCAGATGGCACGTGAGGGGGCTTCACATCGACCTGGATGGGTTGCAGGGGAGAAGTAGTGGTAGCGGCGGTGGAGGAGGAGAGGTCTGCCATGGGGTCAGCAGGGTACCTCAGGCGCGGAAGATGCGCTAGGAACTGACAGTAAGTTGAAAGTCAAAAGTTGAAAGTCAAAAGACGGAGAGAGGCGGTTATTTGGCGACGAGGGGGAGGTCGAGGGTGAGGCGGGTCTTGCCGCGGCGGAGGGTGACCTGGATCGTGTCGCCGGGGGTCTGGCGGCTGAGGAGGCGGATGAGCTCGGGGATGTCGCGGATGGGGTGGAGGGGCTGCCCGGGGGAATTGAGGCCGACCAGCACATCGCCGGAGCGGAGTGGGGAGGCGCTTGGCGAAAGGGTCACGATCGGGCCTTCGCCGGTGCCGGCGGTGATTTCGACCCCTAGAGAAGCCATGCCCGAAGTGATCTGCTCCGGGATGTCGGGTGTGGAGCGGAGGGCAGCGCGGAAATCGGTGTTGATGTCGGAGATGGGTTTAGCGAATGTGCGTTCGAGGGCAAGTGTGCCTGTCGGGTCTTCGGGGTAGGTGGAACAGAGGGAGGAGTAGAAGGTGCCGAGCTTGCCCTGCTCGTGCAGGTAGAGGAAGAGGGTGCGGGCCAGGGCGTAATTGGTCAGCGGACGATTCTGGCTGAAGGCCTCGCGGGTCATGGCGGTGAGAGTGGAGAGGGAAGGAAGGGTGCCGGTGCCAAGCAGGCGCTTGGCGGTGGTGGTGCGCCAGGAGTGAGCCGGCGTGAGAGACCCATCAGGAAGAAAGTCGTAATCCTCCATGAGGGAGCAGAGGCCCTCTTGCACCCAGACGGGGTGAATCTGACTGCGGCGGGTCATGTCGCGCCAATGGAGGACGTGGAGAAATTCGTGGCGAAGGGTGGAGCCAAGGTCTTGAGCGATGAGCCGCTTGGTGTCGTGGTCATACGCGCCGCCGACCGCGTGGTATGAGGCGGCGGGGCGGGGACCGTAGGTGTCGGTGGACCAGCGTTCGAAGGCAGCGCGAGTGGGAAGGACGATGAGTGCCCAGGGATCGAGGGCAAGTTCGGCACTGTCGTTGTGCGTGGGAAAGATGTTGGCGATGGCCCAGGTGCCGATGCTGGTGATTTCGCTGCGGGCATCGGTGCAGGATTGCTCGTCAAAGGCGCAGAGGAAGGCGACTTTGAGGGTTTCGTCGCGGATAGGCGAGGATTTGGGGGCGAGGGGTTGAGAGAGATCGATGGTGCGCTGCAGGGCGTTGTCGAGAGTGCGGGGCCAGTTATCGATGAGAGACTTGGGGGCATCTTGCAGACGAGCGGTGGCGACGAAGGGGTCGCGGCGGATGCGGCGGAGATCGACGTAGCCGTTGGTGATGGCTTCGGCGAGAGCGATACCCGCTTCATCGTTTTTGCGTTGCGCGCCGAGGACACAGGCGAGGTTGTAAAGGGCGATGGGGTCGGTGGGCGCGATGGCGAGCTGCTCGCGCAGAAATGTTTCGGCCTCGGCGTGGCGGCCCTGGCGAAATGCCTCGAAGGCTTTGGAGGCGAGTTCGGCGAGTTTTTCGGTGCGCTGGCGGGTGGAGAGGCGGGGTTGTTTGGATTCGGTTTTTTCGGGTGTCGAAGCGGGCTGCGCGATCACGGGTGCCGCGAAGAGAGTGGCGGTGATGAAGATGAGCGGGAGGCGTGCGATCACAGGCAACGGTAGATGCGGGAGCAGGAAAAGAGTTCAAAGTCAAAAGTCGAAAGAAAGAGGCATGCAAGAGACACACCGCTCTGGAGAGCGGTGCCACCCAAGGCAGGAACCACCCAAGGCAGGAACCACATTACCGACTTGCCGCCAAGTACTTCGCAATCGCCTCCGGATACGCGATGCACTCCTGCTCGAAGACGCGTGCCGCGAGGGTGTGGGCATCGTCACCGGGAAGGACGGGGCAGGTGCGCTGCAGGATGATGCGGCCTTTGTCGTATTCGTCGGTGACTTCGTGGATGGTGCAGCCGCTGATGGTGTCGCCAGCGGCGAGGACCGCGGCGTGGACCCGATCGCCGTACATGCCGGGGCCGCCGTGGCGAGGGAGGAGTGAAGGGTGGATGTTGAGAATGCGACCTCGAAGAGCCGGGGGGACGGGCATCATCTTGAGATAGCCGGCGAGAATGATGTAGTCGATGCGGTACTGCGACACCAACGCCTGCACAGATTCGGCGCTGGGGTGACCGGGCAGGATGACGGTGGGAATGTTGCGGGCGCGGGCGTGCGCGGCACCGGCGGTCTCTTTGCTGGCAACAACCAGGGCGATGACAGCGGCAAGTGAGCCGCTCTGCGTGTGCTGAATCAGATTGAGGAGTGTGCGCCCTGAGCCGGAGAGAAAAACGGCGAGGCGTGGAAGAGTTGGAGTGACTGGCGAAGTCACTTGATGGCCTCGACTGCGGCGGCGGTGGTGGGATAGATCTTGAAGAGCTTGATGAGGTGCGTCATCTTGAGGAGTTGAACCAGATCCTCTTTCATACAGCAGATGGCAAAGGCACCCTTGGCAGCACTGATGTCTTTGTTGAGTGCGATGAAGGTGGAGAGTCCGGAGGAGCCGATGAGGTGGACTTCGGTGAGATCGAGAACCACGCGATGGCCGTACTTGCTGCAGAGTTCGCTGATCTGTGTCTGCAGAATCTGGTGTTCCAGGTGGGTGATGTTGGGGCACAGCACGCGCGCGATGATCACGTTGTCTTTGAGTTGGGCACGCACATATCCGGTTTCGGCCACGAGCATGAATAGTCCCTTCACGAGAAATCAGAAGTGTCATTCAGATAGAAGCCGGTGACAGAAACGGAATCGGCGTCCCCATGGCATCGACAGAGACCATGGTGAGGATGGCGGAGGTGACGGCGACGCGCTCGGCGGTGGCGAAGCGTTCGACCTCGACCTCGACACCGATGGAGACGCTCTTGGTGCCGGTGCGGGTGGTGAGGGTGTAGAAATTGACGATGTCGCCGGTGTGCACGGGGGCCTTGAAATCCACGCGATCGACACTGGCCGTGACCCAGCGGTGGCGGCCGTGGCGGGTGGATTCGACAAACGCGGCTTGGTCAATGTACGACAGAATCACGCCGCCGAAGATGGTGCCGTAGTGGTTGGTGTCTTTGGGCTGTGTGAGGACGCGAAGGGCCAGGCGGCGGGTGCCGGGGGTGTCGATACCGGGAGCGTGCGGGCTGGGGGCTGGTGGTGGGGGCGTCATGGAAGGCAAAGGTAGAGGGGCAGGCAAGGGGTGCAATCCCACCCTGCCGAGCCGGGTGCACCACCCCGGCGGGCAAGCCAACGATGAATCACGCGGGCAGTTTCGACGCACACGGATTTCTGTCACCGCACACGATTGTCGCCGCAGATTGCCAGGTCATGCTTCATGCCGCAGGCATGGAGGTCAATAGCCAGTGGTCGCCGCGTAGCGGCACCACTGGAAAGCGTGCGTGTTCTCGCGCGCACCGCGTAGCGGTGCAGGAGAGGAATTCACTTTCGCGAACCGATACGCTTGCAGTGAGTCCGTTTTTCCGGAAAAGTCTTTTTGCAGCAATTCACTCCGGTCGCGAGACCGGAGCCACCAAAGGAAAGCCAACATGAGCCAGACCACCCAAACCGGAAATCAAACCAATCAGACCAAGGTCGGCGGCTGTTGTGGCGGCGGGGCGTGCGGATCGGGCGAGATGCAGCACGAGCACCACGACCACGATCATGAGCACTCAGAGGCCGCCGGTAGCGGCTGTTGCGGCATGAGTGGCAAGAACACCGCTGTCCCCGTCGAAGCGACGATTGATCAACTCATGACGTTGGAGCCCTACGCCTTGGTGCGGCGCTATCGGCGCGGCGTGGAGAACTTTGACCGGCGCGTCTTTGAAGTGACGGATGAACAGTTGGACATGGCGTTCCTCGCGGATGCAGGTGTAGGTACGTGGCCCTTGCGCGTCGTGCTGGGGCACATCGCAGATTGCGAGTTGGTGTACACGCATCGCATGCGCCGTACTGCCGCGGAAGAGAAGCCGGTGCTGGCGGTCTTTGATGAGAACGCGATGGTGGATCAGAACCTGTACGGCTTGCCCATCGCAGGTCAGAACACGCCGACACCGGAATTTGCCGGTGTGGGCGCGATGGTGGCGGTGACGCACGTGATGCGGCAGTGGACGGGTGATTGGCTGCGGACATTGACGAGTGAGCAGTGGGAGCGCGTCGCCTTGCATCCCGAACGCGGCGCCGAGTCGATCAAGCGGATGGCGGCGATGGCGACATGGCACCTGGAGCATCACGCACGGTTTGTGAACAAGAAGCTGGATCGACTGCTGGGACCGGCACCTGCGCAGGAAGCAGGATGCTGCGGCGGGAGTGGGGGCGGTGGGTGTGGATGCAAGCACTGACACTTGCAAAGTCTGATATCCTTTCGGCATGTTCTCGCGTCGCAGGGCATTCACGCTCATCGAGCTGCTGGTGGTGATTGCAATCATCGCGGCATTGGTGGCGATTTTGTTGCCTGCGTTGGGTGGGGCGAGAGCCCAATCCCGCCTTACACAATGTTGCGCAAACATTCGCAGCCAACAGGTCGCGGTGCTGGCGTACACCAATGAGTTCAAGGAAGGGTTGCCGCCTCGCCTCGTGTGGTGGACGCGGCAGACAGACCAAGGCGAGGAAACCAGCCCGTGGCTCATCAATCGATTTCTGGCGGACTATGTGGGAACCGCGTTTGTGAAGGGCGATGCCCCGTATGAAGTCCCTTCGGGCGCGTGGCGTTGTCCGGATGTGAAAGTCGGAGACGATGTTGCAAGGCAGACACACGAGGGATTCCTGCATCACGCGCCAAATCAGTGGCTGTACAACGATGTGGTTCTGAATGAGCCGCTGCGGGTGGCGCGGATCAACGGCGACACGTTGGAGGGATGGCGTGATAGATTCGGCGGGAAAGTGTGGCGACGGTTGGGGATGGTTTGGAATCCGTCGCAAGTCGTATCGCTGATGGACAATGTGAATTACTACAACGCTTCGCACGCACATCGCGAAGCGCGGACGGGGTATGGATTTTCATCGGATGTGTTGAGCGATGCTGGCGAGAGTGGCGACCAGAATACGGGGAGTCACGACGGTCTTCGCGTCAGGCCCGCCGCGTTTGTCGATGGGCACGTGCTGCCACTGGGGAGCCGGACAACAGATTGGATGGGGCAGCAATTGACTTGCCGCCCCACAGGATCAGATGCGGTGGAAACTCACTGGCAGGCAGAGATCGAGCGCTTCATGTGGTTCATTCAGCCCAATGAAACGCGGGCGGGAGAAGATTGAATTCAGTGGGTCGATTCTGTTTGTGACCGACGTTCCAACCTCTTCTTCACCATCTGTGTCAACACCACATCCGCCAAACCCGGAAAAGCAGCAGCCCCTGCGAGGGCGAGGCGCGTGGGAAAACTGGTCCAGATTTCGCCTCCTTTGTGTGCCGCGAGGCGGCGGACGATGGCGGTGGCGACGGTGTTGGGTGACTGTGTGAAGAAGCTGGGCGTGCGGTTGATGAGCCGCGCACCCGCCGACTGCGCTGCGGCGATGTCAAAGAACTCGGTGTCGGTGCCGATGGGGTGCACAGTGGAGCACATGATGTTGCGGGTGGCGGGGTCTGCCGCGAGTTCCAGCCGGAGTGAGCGGCCAAAGTGATCTTGCATCGCCTTACTGGCCGAGTAGGGTGCATAGAAGGGAAGGCCGATCTTGGCGACGCAGGAGGAGCACCAGATCACATGACCGGTGCCGGACTTTTTGAATTGCTCGAGCGCGGGGCGGATCGTCCAGAGCGAGCCCCAGAAGTTAATGCGGAAGATGCGTTCGAGCTCGGCATCGTCAAGTGCGCTGACGGGCTTTTCGAACCCGTACCCAGCGTTGGCAAAGACGGCGTGCAGGGGGCCGAGGGCCTCGGCAGCACGATTCACGAAATCGCGGCATTGCGATTCATCGCCGACATCGCAGGCGATGGCGATGGCCTTGCCGCCAGCGCGATTGATCTGATCGGCCAGGGCCTGGAGTTTGTCGAGGCGGCGGGCGCCGAGGGCGACGGGCATGCCGGAGCGTGCGCAGGCGAGGGCTGAGGCAGCGCCGATGCCGCTGGATCCGCCGGTGATGGCGATGGGTTTGCCGAGGAGAATCATGGTGTGAGGTTATGAGGTTGAGGAGGGCGTTGGGTCTTTGAGACCGCGGATCCGCGAGCGGAGCCGGATGAGCATGGTGATGTAGTAGCCGATCGCGACGAGTGGGCCGATGCCCAACGCCAGGCCGGGGATGGTCCAGAGTGGGATTTTCCAGCGAAGGGAACGAATCCAAGTAGCCAGTTTTTCGTCGGGAACGCGCTGGGCTAGGACTGCGCAGAGGTTGATGGCGGCAAAGAGTTGCACGATCCACGCCAGAAACGAGATGGAGATCGCGCCGAGTTGGAAGGAGGCGCCGATGAGCTGCCTGGTGGGAAGAAGTTTGCCGCGAATCCGGCGGAAGAGATGCCAAGTTGAAGGATAATCGCGATGGCTTGCAGGACGAGCGTGAGGCGGAGAATCTTCCGCGCGGACCAGCGCGATTCGGTGATGGTGAGGGAGGGGTCAGGAGTGGAGAGAAGAAAGTACCCGAGAAAGCCGAGGGCATTTGGAACCAGAAACCAGAAGGGGAAGAACCAGGAACTGGTGACAACGGGCGGCGGGGTTCCCCTGACTTCTTCAAAGTAGATCACCACGCCGCAGACGCCGGCAAAGAAGAGGATGTGCAGCAGAGTGGAGATGGCAGTGATGAGAGCGCCGTTGCACAGGGTGGCGCGATATGAAGCGGGTGCGTAGGCCAGATCGCTCCCCATGTACGACCGCCAGATCGGTAAGGCGCATTCGGGGCAGGGCTGGTGAGGTTTGAGCCCTTTGACGTCATAGCCGCACCCGATGCACGGAAGGTGTGTGGGTGAAGTTGGCGGCGTGTCGGTGGTCACGAGTTGAGGTTTGTGGGATTGTGGTGTCGGCAGTTTTGCTCAAGATTACTCGAAGGTCATTTCGACGGGTCTTCCATCAGCACCCTTGGGTGCGCGTTGCAAGAGCCAGCGGAACTCGGGAAGACGCAGCACCACCGACGCCGCAGCGAATGAAGCCATACCTGTGAAAGTGGCCACAATCAGATAGACCAGATTGCTCCGCCATGTGTGCGTTGCAGGATCGATGAACGTGAGTTGCAACGACGTCAACACGCGTGGCGTGAAAACAATCGTGCCGTACACACACAACGCCATCATCAGTGTCGCGACCACCACCATCCCCATGCCCCGCAGCGTGGCAGAATCAATGGGCGTGACGCCCAATTTGCGGCGGACGTAGATCGCAAGAACAAAAGTCTGAATCATCGCCGACAGTCCCGTCGCCCACGCCAGCCCCGCCTCGCGCAATGGCCAGATGAGGATGAGGTTGAGAACCAGATTCAACGCAACCATCAGCATCGAGATCTTCATGGGTGTGGTCGTATCGCCTTTGGCATAAAACGCCCGCGTCAGCACATGATTGAGTGAATACGCCCACACTCCCGGTGCAAAGCCCGTCAGCACCGCCGCCGCGCGCGTCAGGCCGTCGGCATCGAAACCGCCAGATGAGCCGCTGAAAAGTACGGTGATGATCGGTTCACGAATCAGAACCAGGCCGATGGAAGCCGGCAGCCCGATGAAGAGCGACAGCCGCAAGCCGCGCTTCAGCACGGATTCAAAGTCCGTGTTGTTATCTGCACTGCGTGACAGCAGGGGCAAGATTGCCGTGGCCACGGCAATTCCAAAAACTCCCAGCGGAAATTGATACAACCGCATCGCGTACGAAAGGATGGAGTTGGAGGTTTCGTCAAGCGGGTACTCATGGCCCAGCATCGTCGGCCCAATCCAGATCGGCCACATCGCCCACAACTGATCGAGCATCGTGTTGATTTGAATCGTTCCCAGCCCGATCAGTGCCGGGACAAACCGCGCAAACATCACCCTCGTGTGGGGCGTGACGGGGTCATCGGCTCCGGTCGTCAGCCGCGTGGGCAGGAGTGACGGCCGCTTTGACAATGCACCCATGCACCAGACCACCTGCACCACACTCGCCAGCAACGCGGCAGCACCCACCGCATACGCCGCCGCCGGGCGATCGTGCTGCTTGTGGATCATGAGGAAGTACCCGCCAGCGAGAATCTGAAAAAGATTCAGGATGATCGGTGCCGCGGCTGGCGGTCCAAACTTCCCCTGCACCTGCAACATGCCGCCGAGAATGGCGGTGAGGCACACCAAAGGCATCATCGGCAGCATCACGATCAGCAACTGAAATGACAATCGCCGTTCGGGGTCCTGCCCCGCGCCGCTGAAAAGAAGCACGAGCAGAATCACTTCGACAACCAGCGTGATCAACCCCGAGACCAGAAAGAGCAGCGAGACAACATGCTGGGCAAATCGATCCGCGACAGCGGGGTCGCTCTTGCGGGCCTTGACGTATTCGGGGATAAACGCGGCAGACAACGCACCCTCACCAAACAGCCGCCGGAAGATATTGGGAATCGCAAAGGCATTGGCAAAAGCCGATCCGATCAGCGAGTTGCCAAAAAGGTGCGCTGTCAGAATGTCTCGCGCCAGGCCGAAAAATCGCGACAACAGCGTGAAGCCGCTCACCACGCGAATCGCGGCGGCGAGGAGTCCCCCCATCTCTTTGTCGGCTGAAGATGTCGAAGGTGTGTCCGGCACGCGTCACCCCTTATCGGCGGAGTTGGCAAATGGAGGTGAAACCCAGAACACACACTATTTCAATGGCCCCGCTCTACTTCATAGGAAACATGATCCCCGACACAAACAGCAGCCAATTCACCACCAGAATTGGCAGCAGGATCATGCACGACAGGCCCACATAACCAAAGAATGAGGGCATCTTGATCGACTCCCCTTCGGCCACGGCCTTGACCATGAAGTTCGGCCCGTTGCCGATGTACGTCAGTGCCCCAAAGAAGACCGCAGAAGCGGAAATCGCGTGCAGCAGTTGATCGCCACGCGGGCTGGCGACAAACTTGAGCACCGCCTCTTTAGTGAATTCCGGCTGACCCTCGATCACCATGGCGATCTGCAGAAAGTTCAGATAAGTTGGAGCGTTATCCAGCAACGCCGAGAGCGTGCCTGTGGCAAAGTAGAAATGCGTGGGACTGTTGATCCCCAGTGTCGCACCATTGGCGGAGAGATACCCAAGCGCCGGCACCATGGTGGCAAAGATGCCGGTGAAGAGCATGCCCACTTCTTTGACCGGCTCAAAGTTGAAGCGGTTCGCCTCGCGATAACGCGGATGCGAAATGAAGTAGCACGCCGAGGCAACAAAGATCTGAAATGTCGCTCCCACCGGAATGTGGTGCAGATTGACAAATCGCGACAGCACCGGATCGATGAAAACACCCACCAGCATCAGCCCCAGGCACACCAGACCCGTCGTCCCCTCCACCTTGACCAGGGGCATGCGATCCAGTTCGGTGACGCTGAAATTGGTCGATGGCTGTTCCAGCGTTTCGGACGCGTCCAGAATCCGCCGGTCCACAAAGTAGAAAATCGCCAGCAGCGCACCATTCACCAGCAGCCAATCCTTCAGCAGGTGCTCCATGGTCCAGACAAATGGCACACCCTTGAGAAAACCAAGATACAAAGGCGGGTCGCCAATCGGTGTGAGTGAGCCACCACAATTGCTCACGATGAAGATGAAGAAGACAATGTGAATCGCCCGAATCCTCCCATGATTCAACCGGATGAATGGCCGAATCAGCAGCATCGATGCGCCCGTCGTCCCCACCAGGTTTGCGATGACCGCCCCCGCCGCCAGAATCAGCGTGTTCTTCAGTGGGCTCGCCGGCGCTTTGATCCGTACAAGCACATTGCCACTGACGATGAACATGCCCCCCACCAGCGCGATGAAGGCATAGAACTCAATCAGCGCGTGCAGCATCTGCGTGCCGCCGTACGACATCGTGCCACTCGCCCCCGGCAGCGAAAAGGTCCGCAGGTAATACGCGCTCACCATCCCACCCAGCACCAGCGCGACATCCGGGTATCGTCTGTGCCAGAAGTGCGGCGCCAGCAGCGGCCCCAGCGCGATGGAGAGAAGCAACCCCGCAAATGGCACAATCAGCCAGATCGGAATCGTCGGCGCGACCCCGGCCGCCGACGCCACCGGCGCGATGAAGGAAAGCCCAATACCCAGTCCGACGCCAAGTACGGCGCTCACTACCCAGGACTTGGGACCGACAAATCCGCTGTGCGTGGTGTCTGCCATGATGAATTTCAAAAACCCTTTGCGATATCAAACACTGCCAACCGGCGGCTGCGAACGCGACGGCACACTCACCTGCGGCACCGGACGACCCAGTGCCTGATCCCACTCGCGGATCAATACATCGCCCAGGATCTTGTAGTCCAAGCCACCCGTCGCCTCCGGCGCATACTCAAAGATCGTCTTGCCGAACGATGGACACTCGGCGAGCTTGATGTTCCTTCTCACCGCAGGACGGAAAACCCGCGAATATCGCCACGGCACATCCTGATCCCGCGCCGATTCAAAGAATTGATCCAGATCTGCAACCACCTCACGCGTGTGCGTGCTCGATGGGTCATACATGCACACGATCACACCCAAGACGCGCAGGCGACTGTTCAGTTGCTGCCCCACCAGTTGCACCGTTTCGAGCAACTTGCCCACACCCTGCAGGGCTAGAAAGTGCGCCTGCATCGGAATCAGCACCTCTCGCGCCGCCGTCAAGCCATTCAGCGTGAGCAATCCCAACGACGGTGGACAATCCAGAAACATGAACTCATAGCGCGACGAGAGTTTTGTGAGCACGGCGTCGAGGCGCCGCTGACGATCGGTCGCATTGGCCAGTTCGGTCTCTGCCGCAGCCAGGTCCGTCGTGCTTGGCAAGATCGCCAGATTCTCGCGTGTCTCCTGCACCGCGATCATCGGGTCCAGCGTCGGGTCCAGCAAAAGGTCATACACCGAGTGCTCCACCTGCGATGGGTCCACACCCAGGTGCAAAGAAGCGTGCGCCTGGGGATCAAGATCCACCACGAGCGTCCGCCTCCCAGCCTTGGCCAATGCCGCGGCAAGGTTGACAGTCGTCGTGGTCTTTCCCACGCCCCCCTTCTGGTTCATCATCGCGATGCGGCGCGAGACCCCGCCGTGGGCTGCGGTTGCTGGATGGGCATTCGTGCCCTGGGTGGCCATATGACATCCTCCGTGACGACGCAGCCACTCGGCCATGTCGCTGTCGGGCCGAGTATACGGATGGGGCGCAAGTTCCCGCCCTGTCGGATGTCGGTTTCAGGGGCAAATGACTCGGATCACATCACCGAGTCGGCGCGGCATGGGTCTTCGCAGCCGGCGTCAATCCGGTTGCTGCTGAAGTAGCTTGCGTGGTCGTTGTCGAAGTCACGGTTGCCGGGGTCGAGGGCGGAGTTCCCGCCGGTTCGGTCGGGCTTGCCTCGGCCTCGAACTGCTTCCGGCGCGCCACCTTGATCGCCGTCACCCCGATGTACGCCGCCACGATCATCGCGATCAGGTACACGACCCGGGCCCGGGATTCACTCATCATCACGCCCAGAACGGCAAAGACGCCACCAATGCCGTACAGGGCCAGCACCGCACCCTTGACACCCAGCGCCCGCTTGAGCATGTGGTGCAGGTGGTCGCTGTCCGCATCAGACATCTTCTTCCCCGCCAATTTGCGGCGGACAATGGCGAGCGCGGTGTCGATGATCGGGATGGCGTAGATGAAGAGCCCGGCAATCACCAGAGCCGTCTGCCCTTCGTTGCCCAGCGTCAGGATGATCACGATGGTCAGATAACCAAGCTGAAGCGACCCGGCATCACCTAAGAAGATATTGGCCGGGTTGAAATTGTGTGGCAGGAACCCCATGCACGCGCCGACCATGGCCATGCACAGAATGATGCGCTGGGCATCGCGTGGTCCGGTGTCCGTCGCCGCCAGTCCGAGCGCCACCACAAGCAAGCCCATTCCGGCAATGGCCGTGACTCCGGAGAGGAGGCCGTCCAATCCATCGATCAGGTTGGAGGCATTGCACGCGCCCAGGACGAAAATTGCGATGATGGCGGTGCCGATCCAATACACCACGTCGATGGTGATTGCCGAACCAAACAGGGGGATGTTGGTGGGAAGCGGGATGTTGAATAGGAGTTGTTCGTTACCAAAGAGGCGGCCGATCGGGGCCATCACCTGCGCAGCCACCCGCACGCCAACATCCTGATACGCCAGTGCCGCCGCGGCAAACAACTGCCCACCCACCTTGACGCGCGGGTACATTCCATTCACATCGTCGATCATGCCGACGACAGTGATGACGAGAAGTCCGGCGACGATGGAGAGAGGCACCGGCGCGTGGTTCAGCGTGTCATCCAGATGTTCTGGAATGGCGCGGTGAAACGTCAGAAGCATGGGAAACGCAGATGCGAAGTAGGAGTAGAGAATGCCAGCCAGGATGCCGGCAAAGACCGCCACGCCGCCCAGATAGGCAATCGGTTGCTTGTGAATCTTGCGGGCTTCGTTGGGGCGATCGACAATCCCGTGGGAGATCGCCAGGCGCCGCATAAGAGGCGTGATGGCCAGCGTGACCAGAAACGAGACGACAAAAACCCAGATGTAGCCGTGAAAGATCTCCAGACGCGTCGCTGGGGCTTGCGCACTGGCGGGTTCCAGAACTTCGCGCAGCACCCCCAACTGGGCCAGCAGCGCTGTGGGTGCGCTCAGCAGCGTGTGCAGCATCATCGCGCACCTGCCTTGGCGACAGCTGCGCCGGCGGTGAGAAACGAGGCCACATCGCGAATGGTGACTTCCAACGGAATTTCCGCAGTAAATCCTGTGGCACCTCGAATCCGCTCGAGCGACGGCCGGCGGTGCCGCAAATCTTCAAACCCTGCGCCCGGGCCAAAGGCCTGCGCATAGGGAATCGTGCGAATCGTCGATGACGATTCGGTCACCCGAATCACACTCTCAGCAAGTGCTCGGATCGAGATAGGTTGATCCGAGCCGACGTTGAAAATCTTGCCATGATTTCCGCTGGCATCCAGCAACGTGGGGAGCACACGCACCACATCCCGCACATCGCAGAAGCACCGCGATTGCGAACCGTCGCCATGCACTTCCAGAGCATCGCCCTTCAGTGCCGCCTGCACAAATCGCGGCACCACCATCCCATACTCCCCAACCTGACGCGGACCAATCGTGTTGAAAAAACGCACCACGACAACTGGAAGCGACTGCTTGGCGTGATACGCAAGGGCGAGGAATTCATCAATCGCCTTGCTGCACGCATACGACCAGCGCGTGATGGTGGTGGGGCCGTAAATCACATCATCATCTTCACGAAAGACATCGGTGGTCGGTTTTCCGTAAACCTCGCTGCTGCTTGCAATCAGGATCGCGATCTTGCGCTCACTGGCAAAGCGCAGCGCCGCCGAGGTTTCCAGGATGTTGGTGTCGATGGATTCAATCGGGCGATCCATGACGCGTTTCACACCCACCGATGCCGCAAGGTGGTAGAACTGATCAAAGTGTTCGCCCGGGACAAAGGTGCCCAGTGCTCTGCCCAGCTCTGCTTCAATGAAGCGCAGCCGCTCGGGAGCAACCTGACGAGCCGTGTCGAGGTTGCTGATTCGCCCAGTGGAAAGATCATCCACCACGGTGACGTGATCACCTCGCTTCAAAAGCAACTCAGTCAGGTGCGAGCCAATGAAGCCAGCCCCGCCGGAAACCAGCGAGCGACGAGGGGGCGAAGATGAAGTGGGCGAGTGGCTCACGATGTAACAGGGTGTGATCTTTGCAAACGTCGCTGGCCGGATCTCTCCGGCCAGCGCAAAAGGTGTGTGATGACCCGGGGGACTTGTGTTCGATCCCCGGGATTCTCCTGATCAGGCCGCCTGATACTCGCTGCTGGCCTTAATGTTCCCCTTGAGATAGCCACCCGCCGACGACTTGACGGAGTTGACGATCACGCCAAGGAACTCGGCGCGGGTATCCAGGAGGTCGTTGCGGATACGTGCCACCAAGCCGCGCTTCTCGCTCATGGCCTTGACGACCAGGATCGAGGCATCGCACTTGCCAGCCAGCGCCATGCCGTCGCCAGAGACGATGGCAGGAGCAACATCGATGATCACAAGATCAAACTTGGCACGCGCCTCGGCAAGCAGGTCATTCATCGCGCTGGTGGCGAGAATTTCCAGATTCCGCTTATCGCGGCTGCCCACCGCCATCACCGACAGCGTTCCATCGCTGGTGCGCTGCACGGCCTGATCCAGTCGCACGGTGCCAGTCAGCACATCCACCAGACCGGGCGTTTCCGCCAGGCCAAAGACGCGCTGCAAGGCCGGACGACGCAGGTTGGCATCAATCACCAGCACGCGCTGCCCCGCCGCACCACTGGCGATCGCCAGATTCGTCGCCACGCTGGTGGCGCCAGAGCCGGGCATGCCCGCCATGACCACCACAGTGCGATGACCGGTCTGCGAAAGACGCTTGGTGAGGGTGCCGCGAATGACGCGGAACGCCTCGGCAATAACGCCCTTGTTGCGATCGCGCATGGCAGTCTCGACAGCACCGGTGCCCGAGGGATCCTCGATGGCATCGGGGATGAAGCCGAGCACGCGAGTGCGCGGGATCATCGCGATGTCGGCCGGGCCCTTGACGCGCTGGTCAAGGATTTCACGCAGCACGATCACGCCGCCCACCAGGCTGAGCACCACGAGCACGCCCAGAGGGAGCATCATCTTGATGTCAGGAAACGCCGCCTGATCGGGAATGCGCTCCTGCTGCAGCACCACAACTCGCTGGGCCGCATCCATTTCGCTCAGCGCCGTCACGTTGCGAAGTGAATCATCAAAGCTGCGGCGCGAAATGCTCTTCTCGCCCAGCTTCTTGTCAATGTCCGAGATCTGCGACTGAATGCGCGTCAGGTCCACCAGCTGCGTGCGGATCTCCTCGCGGCGACGGTTCAGGTCGTCACGCTGGGCCGTGAACTGGCGGATCGTCGTCCGCATGTTGTCCACTTCGCCGTCAAAGCGGGTCCGCAGCAGACGCTCACGCGTGGTCGTTTCCGAGTTGGTGTACCCCTCGATCAGCGCAACCACTTCCTTGTACTCGCGGTGATTCTCCGACATGCCACGAAGCTTGATCGAATCCAGACGCGAAGTCAGGTTGGAAATGGTGCGCTTGATCTCCTGAAGCTCCGGCTCGTTCTCGACCTGAGCCCGAACCGTGTCCGAGTAGGTGATGCCTGCCGGGTTCTTCAGTTGCTCGTCATAGATCACCATCGCTTCGCCGGCGGCCTTCAGCTTGTTGTCCACATCGACCAGTTCCTTGCTGATCAGCCCCAGCAGTTCGCGGTTCGTCCCCGCGCGGTCGTCCAGCGAGTCCACCTGACCCGAACCGATCAGACCTTCACGCTGCCGCTGCAGCGCCGCCAGTTCCGCGTCCGCTTCACTCACCTGCTTGGTCAGCGTCTGAATCTGTCCGGCCGATTTGCGGCGGACGTCGTTGCGCGTGTCAAGCTCATACTTCTCACGAATCAGCTTCAGAATACCCGTGGCATCGCCCGCGACCTTATACCCCACCGTGAGCGAAATCAGGCGGGTTTCAGGAATCACACGTGCCGCCACGTCCTTCTGCAACTGACGCAGGGCCTTGCGGGTGTTGATGCCGCCGGCTTCGCGAAACTCTTCGGCATACGCAGGAGCTTCCTTCTCAAAGCGCGGGTCTTCGACCACAGCGCGGAGAATGTTCTCACCCTTCATCTTCTGCACTTCGGTCTGCATCAGACGCTGATAGTCGTCCTTGGGAACGATCGAGGTCACCGTGCCCGGCGACAGCGGCGTCATGTTCACTTCAAACAGCACCACCGGGCGGTACGTCGGGGCCACACGCAGCAGCACGATGTGCGCTGCCACCCCCAGCACCGCACCCACAGCCACAGCGCCAGCCAGCCAGAACTTGTACTTGTTCACAATCTTGAATGGATCGATCGTCGCCGTGCCCACGCCACCACCCGAAGGAGCGCTGGGAGGTGTGGCAGGCCGAGGAGCCGAAGCAGGGGCAGGCATGGCAGGTGCAGTGGTCATGGTCAATTCCTGATGTATCAACCGGTCGAGACGCTTGGCGCAGTTCTTGCGCCAAACATGGGTCGTCCGGAGTTGTCGAGCCGGTCCATCAAACAGATGTGCTATCGGTCCTTGATGGACTCAAAGTGAGCCGATCTTGGACTTCAAATCCGCGAGATCCTTGGTTTGCACCGTGTTGAGCAACCCGCTCGAACCGGTGGTCAGTTTCTCCACCTCCGCAACGAGCGGCTTGGCGGCGTTCATATCACCCTTCTTCACCATCAATTGCGCCAGGTGCAGCAGAGCCGACACCTTGCCAGAGATGCGATTGTCCTTGTCCACGGCCTTGCGCAGCAGGGGCTCGGCATCATCCAGTCGCCCCAGCGCCATGTAGATCGTCCCCAGTGTGTCGATCGAATCCATGCTGTCAGGACGAAGCTGCAATGCCTTCTCGGCAAATGGCAGGCCTTCGGCAGGCAGATTCATGTGAATCGCAAGTGTGAAGCTGGCATTGTTCAAGAGTTCCCAGTCATTGGGGAATGCCGCGATGCCGTTCTTCATCACCTCAGCCGCTTCCGGGTACCGCTCCGCCAAGTACAGGGCCACCGACCAGCGTTGGAAGGCGTTGAGTTTCAGAAGGTCGGACTTGGTGCGACCGATCAGCGTGCGGAATGGCTCCGCCGCTCGCGCCACGTTGGGAGCGTCTTCGCCCAGAGTCATGCCGCGGAAGAGCAGCAGCCAGTCCTTCAAGAGCGCCACCGGCGTCTCGCGCTCCATCGCGTCCAGTTCGCGGGCTCGATCAGCCACCTTGGGATAGATGACCTTCATGTCATCGAACCACAACTGGATCATCCCTGGCCCGTCAACCTGCACCAGATTCAGCGCCGACACCATGTCGCGCCGGGCCTCATCCATTCGACCGCGACGGAACTGCAGTTTGGCACGTGCGGTCTTGAGCTCCAGCACGCGATCAGTGTCGTCCTGACGCGCCTTCAAGACCCGCTCGGCCTCATTCAGATTCGGAGGCGTGCCATCGAGCAGACATTGCAGGTAACGCACGGTGATTATCGCCGAGCGGCTCAATTCAAAGCATTGCTTGTAAAAGCGTGCCGCATTGGAGTGCTGACGCAGCTGCAGGAAGACATCTCCCAGTTCGCTGAGTAGCTGCACTTCATTCTCGCGACCCTTGATACCCGCTTCGGCGACCTCAACCGCATCATTCAGGCGGCCGCGCGAGACGTATTCACGAATCAGCGCCACTCGCGTGTTGTCCAGACGGGGGTTCAGCTGCACCGCCCGGCGCAGGTCGACCAGGCCCTCGTCAATCCGATTGACGCCAATCAGCCAACCACCACGCACTTCGAAAAGTGTCGCATTCTGAGGGTCCAGCTCGATGGCGCGAGCCAGGAACGCCTCGATCTCGGGATGACGCTCGGGCTTGCCGATCAGCAGCTGCGCCGCCTTCACCCACACACGCGGATCATTGGGAAAACGCGTCCGCGCTTCGTTGCTCAGCTTCTCCGCAGTGGTCACATCACCCGAGCCATTCGCAGTATCCGCACGCAGCAGCAGCAGCACCACATCCGTCTCGTCGGCCTTCAGCCCGGCCAGGAACGTCGCGGCATCCTTGAACTTCCCCTGAGTGTTCAGGTTCTCCACCAGGCGGCGGCGATACGTCATGTCCGCTGTGTCGGCTCCTCCATCCACAATCCGCCGCAAAGCGATCTCCGACAGATCAGGACGGCGCAAGCGCAGGCCAAGGTCAGCAAACGCCCGCTCCGCTGGCATCGTCTTGGGATCCTGATACCGTCGCGACTGATCGATCAGCGTGAACGCCAGATCCACCTGCTTGTATTCATACATCACGCGGGCAAAGACCAGGTACGGATCCGCATCCATCTTGTCGCGATCGATGTTGACGATGTAATCGCTGAACTTCCGCCGTCCGGCGGCAAAGTCACCCTGATCCAGGTGCCAGCGTGCATCCAGCACCAAGGAGTCCAGTCCCGGATCATCCTTCACCAGCCCGTCAATCACAGTCCGCGCCTCGGCAAACTGCATGAGATCCATCCGCAACAAAGCCACCGCATAGCGATTGGTCAGGTTCTCCGGTTCACGTCCCAGCAACTTCAGTCGATACTCAAGTGCCTTGTTCTTGTCACCCACCTGCCCTTCCAGATCCATCATCATGGTGACAAACTGAGCGTTGCCCGCAGACAGACGCTCGCGCTGCCGCGCTTCCTTGAGGGCATCCTCAACGCGCCCGATTGAGCGAAGCACGGTGATCATCTCGACGATCGTCGGCGGATCATCCGGGCGCATCTCCAGAGCGCGTTGATATGAGGGGATCGAATCCGCGGCACGACCGGCCTGCAGCTGCATGCGTGCGTAGATCTTCCACACCTCCGGCCCCAGCGTGCCGGCGGTTGCCGCCTGCTGCATCATCGTCAAGGCATCTGCAATCTTGCCGTCGGCAAAGAGCACCCGCGCGATAAACGTCTTCCCCTGCACCTTGTCCAGATTCTCGCGCTCGGCCCGGGCTGCCAATTCCCGCGCCTTGGCAAGGTCTTTGCCATCGATGGCGTTGAGGAAGTCGGCCTCAATCACTCGCGCGTCGTTGGCATCAACTGCGCGTGCTTCTTCAAGTGCCTTGGCCGCCTCCTCTTTCTTGTCGTACTGCTTGTACAGCGCGTGCCGCCCCATCGCCTTTTCGATGGGGGCCAGCATCGGATCCTCGTTGATGAGAATCAAACCCGCCTTCATCGGATCGCGCTCATTCAGTCCGATCTCCAGCGCTTTGATGCGAGCGTCATTGGGGCGTGCCACCTTGGCCTTCTCAATCAGTTCCTTGGCCGTGGCCAGGTCGTTGGCCATGCCATAGCGAGCCAAAAGCGGCTGCAGCACCCGCGGGTCGTATTTGCTCTCCACCACCGCGCGATTCAGCGCCGCCATTCCTTCCGCTTCCTTGCCATCCTTGAACGCACGCTGGGCTTCTGAAATTGCCTTCAGCAGCGGATCCTTCTGATCGACATTCACGTTGCCCCGGTCGGCGTTGATGCCTTCCATGCCGCGCAGCGCCATCGCGTTCTTGGGGTCCATCTGCAGAACACGCTGATAAATATCCTCAGCCCCGTCCAGATCACGCAGACGCGCCTTGATATCCGCCTGCGCATTCAGCGCGGTCAGGTTGCCGGGTTGCAGCGTCACGACCTTTTCCAGCAAGCGCGATGCCTCACCCTGGTTGTTGGTGCGAATATGAATCTGCGCCAGCAGCCAAAGTGCATCAGCATTCGTGTCTTCGGTCTGCTGGTTGTATGCCACCAGCAGCGATTGTGCCCCCGCCAGATCACCCTCGGCAAACTTCAACTGCCCCTCGACATACGCCACCATCGGGTTGTCCGCCGAAGTCGCGCCCTTGAACTTGGTCAGGTATTCACGCGCCTTGGCGATCGCCGCAGTCTTGTCTTCGGGCTTGGAGGCCCGATCCCAACCCACCATCGCCACCTGCACCTGACGCCCCATCGCATTGGGCTGAATCTCCATCAGCACCAGACCGTCCAAACTCAACGGGCGCCGCGGCAGGTCAACGACCTTCTGCAGCTCCGCCAGCGCCTCGTCGGTCTTCCCCTGCGTGATGTACAGATCCGCCAGCATCTGCCGCGCGATGAAATCCTCCGGGTGCTTGGTCAGATAGTCCGCCATGCATCCCGCCGACATCGAGTGACGATTCTCAGGGGCGATCCGCCCCTCCAGAAACATCACCTGACTCATCAGGCGGTTGTCGCGAACCGGCGAAGCGTTGACCAGATCGCCGATCGCCGGCAGACGCGTCTTGAAGTCTTCACGCAGCGTCCGCAGCATCTCAAGTGCCTCTGGACCCACCTTGGTCTCCACGATCTTGCGGGCCGCGTCGCCGTACTCCAACTCCATCATCGCCATGTTGGCATAGGCGTTCGTCGGATTGGCCTTGAGAAAGTTCTGCAACGCCGTCTTCGCGGCATTGGATTGTGCATCTGCCGTCGGCATGTCCGAAACGCGCCGCGCCACCGCCGCCCGCACCGTGTGCGCAGTCGATAGCATCACCGCCGAATCCGCATCCGCCGGATCAGCAACGAGCGCCGCTGTCAGATCCGCAATCGCCGACTCAGTCACAGCCGCATCGGCGTTATCGCCCTTGTTGGCGCCGATCATCGTGCGCGCGATGCCCCGATACCGCTTCAGCGTCTCCGAGTTTCCATTCTGGGCCGTAACCCCGGGAGTCGTGAAGAAGTTCAGAGCCGTATCAGCGGCCTGGGCCAGGCTCTCATACCCCTCCAATGTGAACCGCCCGTACGTCAACTGCTTGAGGAGCAGGTCAAGATACGCGCGGTGCACTGCAACATCCGTCCGTGCCTGCACCGACAAGTCACGCATCAGCATGCCGTACAACTGAAACTGCGTGGCATACTTGGTCGAGGTGTCCGGAGTCGTCTTCTCCAGCGCATCCTTCCACTTGGCCAGATACTGCACATTGGTGCGCTGCTTGTTCACCGCCTTGGAGAGCAATTGCTCCGCCAGCACGAAATCACCCTTGTCATACGCCTCGACACCGCGAGAGAACAAACGCTTGTCGTTGTTCTTGGCGATCCAGTACAACGACCCGCCCACGCCCACCGCCGCCACGATCAGCGCGGCAGAAAGACCCATGACGAATTTAGTGTTGAGTTTGCTGGCCATTGTGAGTCAATCTCCACTGAGAGGATGCAGATCCGTTGGGTTTATGGGTTGGCGGTCTTCCGGGGATTGTCCGCCGGATAACGCCCCGACTCGACTTCGATCCAGTCGGGAACGCACCGTGCGATCTCGGGGGCAAATTCGCCCAGGAATTCCGACGCCTGCCGTGCCAGGTCTTCAGGTCCCGTGACCAGTGTGCTGGTGAACTGCACTTTGCAGTAATACGCGTAGTCCGCCCGCAGATCAAACGACTTGAGTCGTACGTCCTCAGCACTTGAGACCGCGGTCCCGTTGGCGATGAAGAAGTACCCGGCGAAAATCCGCCGATCATTCTTGTCGCGGTATTCGCTCACCCGCAGTTTCACCTTGTCCAGATCAATCGGAAGCCGTACGCGCATGCCCAGTGCATCCGTCCACGCCGAATTCGTGCTCGTCAGGCCACGAAAGACCTTCCCCTTCAGGTTCGCCGGCACTGTGGTGTCTTCCATCCAGGTCTGACGATTCAGATTCAGCGGCATCAGGATGTCTGCCCGCACCAGATTCATCCCTGCGCCCACGAAGCACCGATCCGGAACGTGAGGCACAGTGTCAATCTGCCCGGTGTAATACGCGATATGCACATCCAGCAGCGTGCTCATGTCCACGCCCTTGTCGTTCTTGCGTGCATACGCGCGCGACAGGTAATTCTCGGTGCCCAGCACCTCTTCCACTTCCTGCTTCTCACGCCGATCCGGACCAACCGCCTTCCAGTTGGCACTCTCCGCAGGAATCTTCCGCGTCGGTCGGTTGTCTGCCGGGTAGATCGGAAGCTTCCGCAGATACACGCCCGCGGCCTTCAGGCCAAAACCAAACGTCACCGCGCTGGCGCCCAGAATCACCGCCGCTACCAATACCGAAGGACGCTTGAGTGATGGCAGGTTCACGACACCACCTCCGCCTCGTCCTCCCCGGACTGCACATAAATCTTGTTGAGAGCCCACTGGCAACCCAGAAACAGGAACAGCGCCGGCACCAGCAGCAACGTGCCGATCAGAATGTGCGCTTCACCCTGAATCAGTTTCTCA
>JAGWZK010000013.1 GCA_018968885.1 Planctomycetota bacterium
ATGTGACCGGGCCTGACAAAGTCGGCTGCCGTCCGCGTCGGATCGATCGCCATCTGAATGCACTTGGAGCGCTCTTTGGCCGAGACTCCGGTGGTGCCACCATACTTAGGGTGCAGGTCGATCGACACCGTGAAGGCCGTGCCACGCGTCGTTGTGTTCGTGGCTGATTGCGGGTGTAACTCCAACCTGTCGCAATCCTGCTCTGGCAAGGACAGGCACAGATACCCCAGCGCGTGCTGCAGCATGAAGGTGATCGCCTCTGGCGTTGCAAACTCTGCGGGGAGGACCAAGTCCCCCTCATTCTCACGATTCTCATCGTCCGTGAGGATGACCATTTTGCCCGCACGCAGATCGGCGAGGCATGACTCAATCGAGGAAAATGGGCTTTGGGCGTTGGACATCACCCGCATCGTTGGCGGGCAAATCGCAGCGCGAACGTTCCGACTTAGGCCGCCTGCACCCGCTGGGCAAACCACTCCACGCGGCGTGTCTCCGGCACATCCGCCCGCAGCGATTCAATCAGTCGCTTATTCATGAAAAAGCCATCGATGTGCAGAATCTCATTCCAACTAGTCAGGTACTGGTTTCCCAGTTCCACCAGCACAAACCCACGCGGCCGCAGCCAGTCAATCAACTCAGTCAAGAGCGGCGTGCCCGGCCCATACCCACGCCGCAGCCACGTCTCCAGATGCACTAGGCCAACCTTGTCCAGGAACGGCTCGCATCCGCGCAGTACCGCATCCTCGCTCCCCTGCACATCCACCTTCAAAAGGTCCGGCACGGGAATTTTCTTCTCCTGGCAGTAATCCGCCAATCGCCAGCCGGGAATGGTGACCGCTCGGCTCGATGTCGGATGCCCGTGCACGCTACTGCTGTATTGATCTTCCGAAATGTGAATCGTCACAGGACCGTTCGTATCCGTCGCTGCGATCTCATGCAGAGCGTGTTTCACGGCTGAGTCGTGTGTGTGTGTGTGTGTGTGTGTGTGTGTGGAATACTGCGTACTCGCACTCGCGAGCGGCTCAAACATGTGGTATTCCGCTTGTGGAAAGACTTTCGAGATCGCTTCCGTCCATTGTCCTTCAGACGCGCCGACATCAAACACGCAGCGCGGCGACCATCCCACGCTTTTCAACTTTGCAAAGAACGCCGATTCGGGTTGGGCAAATGCGAAACGATCTGGCACGACTGGTTCCTTTCCAACAAACTCTCAGGCCGCCCGCCTCTGACCCTCCACTGCGCCCACGATTTCATCTACGATCCGTGGCAGGGAATACGTCAGGTTCCACCCCGGGTAGTGGGCTCGCAGCTTCGACAAATCCGAGTAATAGCAGATGTGATCGCCTACCCGGTTTTTCGGTGAATACGTCAATTGTGGGGTCTTTCCGGTGCGCTGACGAATCAACTCCACGCACTCCAGCAGACTCGCCGAATTCACCTTGCCACCACCCAGGTTGTACACCTCGCCACAGCGCGGCTGCTGGGCAAATTGCCAGAACGCATTGACCACATCAAAGCAGTGAATCTGATCGCGTACCTGCTTGCCCTTGTATCCAAAGACGGTGTATGGCTTCTGCTCCACCGCACACTTGACCAGGTAGTTCAGAAACCCGTGCAGTTCCACCCCACTGTGCTGAGGGCCGGTCAGGCATCCGCCGCGGAAGACGCCGATGTTGAGACCAAAGTACTTTCCATATTCCTGGGCCAGCACATCACCAGCGAGTTTGCTTGCGCCGAAGAGTGAGTGCAGCGTCTGATCCACCGGAAAGCTCTCGGCAATGCCTCTTGCCAATCCTGGGTGCGCGTATTCATATCGCGTCGGCAGCTCGACCAGCGGAACATGATTCGGACCATCGCCATAGACCTTGTTCGTCGACACGTGGATGAACACACCATGCGGACGATGGCGACGAAACGCTTCCAGCAAATTCAGCGTCCCCGTCGCGTTCACATCAAAATCATCAAATGGCCGCGACGCCGCCAGATCATGGCTCGGCTGCGCTGCGGCATGCACGATCAGGTCATAACTGCTGTTGGCAAACAAGTTCAGCACCGCCGCGCGATCGCGGATATCCAGCTCCAGATGCGTGAACCGCTTGCACGTCTGCTCCAATCTCTGCCGATTCCACGTCGTGTCACCCTTGGGGCCAAAGAAATCCGCCCGCATGTTGTTGTCGATCCCCGTCACCTGCAAGCCCAGGCGATCAAAGAACGTCACCGCCTCCGACCCGATGAGACCACTCGAACCCGTGACAAGGACATGCTGCAGACGCTGATTGGACATGGCTTTTCTTTCGGCACAATGCCGCGATCGCGGACAGATTGACAGCACCCCCTTGAACAGGGTGCCTTCTTCACCAGATTTCCATTCAACTCAAGCCGCGCGGCGGGCATGCTGGGCGATCTGCTCTCTCACCATTCGCTGCGCTTCGTTGAGCACCTGCTGATCCAGCAATCGCCGCGACCCAGTTGGCTCGCACCCGGCGAACCCCTCGCGAACCCGCTGCTCAAAGATGATCCGATCGTTCAGGAACTCGGCCTCAGCCACATGATCGCGCCGCGTCGCCGCGCTCATCGCGCCCGGACCAGTAACGGTGTGATGGGCCAGATCAGGACGATCCCAGTACGCGTGCAGCGCACGAGCCGCCCAGCACAATTCCGCCCCAAACCAGCGACGATACCCGCTGTGCAACGCACCATACCCGCCATACGCCCCATCAACCCACGCCCGGCCCACAAAAGGCGTTGGAGCTGTGAATCGATCCGAAAGCTCCGCGCTTGGCTGCATCACACCAAAGCCGTTGGGAAACCGCTCGAAAAACTGCTCTGCCAGTTCTGCTGCCGTAAATACCCCATCCGGGCCGGTGTGGTCGTTCGCGAAGACCACCAGATCCGCCGACTTGGGAATCACCCGCTCCGCAAGGTAGTTCAGGTTCGCGACCTGCCCGCCATCGGCTGGAGTCCGCACCGTCAGATCCGCCGTCAATTCTGCCGGCGTCCCAATCTGCAGCACCGCCGTCTTGTACCCCTGCTGACGCCACAAAGGCAGCACGCGGCGGCACGCCTCCGGATCGTTCGATGCGATCAGACACCAGACACTGTGAGCAGGATGCTGAGCCATGTCTTCAACCTTTCCAATGCCCGCCGCGATATCCCGGCGGCAACGAACACTCTGTGGTTATCGGATAGTCACGCCCCGGGGTTGAGCCAACCCATCCCCCGCAGGCCCGGCTTGCCTCCTAGCATTTTCCGTGAGCAATCGGCTTTCGATTCTGCTGGGCACCCTGCTCGCCACGACTGGCTGCGTGATCACTCCACCAGCAAACGCACACCTGCTCGCCCCCACTTCGACCGATATCGCCGATCTGGTCACCAAACTGGATGACCCGGATCTCAACACGCGTGAATCCGCGACCCGTGCCCTGCGCATGCACGCAGACAACTTCGGACCCGCGGCAGATGGTGCCCTCACGCAGGAAGAGCAACTCAAACTTCTCCTCGAACAGTTCCGCACACGCGATCTCACGCTGGAACAGGAAACCCGTCTCTCACTCATCACGCGTGACCTCTTTGCCATGACCGATCGCGCTGGCATGGGCGTGAGCTTTGCACTCGAAGATGGCTCCGGTGGTGTCGGCATCGCCGGCACCATCCGTCAACCCGGCTTCTATGCCCATGAATGCCTGAAACCCGGCGATGTCATCCGTACCGCCGATGGCCTTCCGGTGCGTACCCGTCAGGAGATGCGTGCCGCCGTCCTCAGCCACGACCCCGGCGACACCATGGCACTCACTGTGCTGCGTGGTGGCACGATTCTCAAAGTGGATCTCAAGCTCGGAAACTTTTCCAATCTGGGTAACCCCGAGATTCCTGAACATCGCACCATCGACCGCGCCTGGAAGCTCCGACTCAATCGCGAGATCGGCGCCCGCGCCAAGGCAGCAGACGACGCTCGCCCTGTCATCGCTGGGCCGCTTGATGAAGACCGTTGGGCCAATATCGAGCGGGGCCTGAGCATCGCCCGCAGCAAAATGGTGCAGAATGCCCGTGCCAATGGGCTGGTCGTTGAACCTCGCAAAACCATGCCGTGGGAAGGCCCTCCTCAGAACATCGCCGCAGGCGGCCAACCCCGTCGCGGAAAGTCTTTCAACCTCGATGGCATTGATCGCGGCACCAATGCCGCTCGATTCATCGGCGTCGATCGCGTGGCGATGTTGCAGCGCATCGATATGGCCAATGCCATGATCAATCAGCAGATGCAGGTCATTGAGATCATGAGCGATCAGCTCAATCAGGCCGGTGTCAACGCCGCGACCCGCATGGCCCTCGAAGCCCAGATCGCCTCCGCCAAGGCCTCTATCGCGCGCATCGAGGCGGATATCGAGTTGATGAAGCAGTTGCTCGAAAGACGCTGAAAGGCATCAGGCATCGGGCGAACGACTCTGATTGCCCCTTTGCCGCTTCATCACTTTTTGTCTTCCCATCGCGTCTTCAGATCATGCTCAATCCCGAGCAGGTCCATCACTTTTCCCACGGTGAAATCAATGATCTCTTCAATCGTCTTGGGCAAGAGATAAAACCCCGGATTCGTCGGGCACACGATCGCCCCTGCCAGCGACAGCATCTCGTAGTTCTTGATATCGATGTGGTTCAAAGGCATCTCGCGGTGGCACACGATCAGCCGCCGCCGCTCTTTCAGCGTCACCATCGCCGCCCGAGTGAGCAAGTTGTTTCCCGCCCCTGTCGCGATCGCCGCGAGCGAAGTCGAACTGCACGGCAGCACCACCATGCCATCATGCAAAAAGCTGCCGCTGGCGATCACCGCCCCCACATCCTTATTGGGATGGATAAAGAGGCGGCTGGCAAACTCCGCCTGTCTCCCGGCCAAACTCGGCACCAGCGACGACAGATCGATGGTGGTGATGCCGGATTCATCAAAGAGCAGCCGCTTGCCGTAATCCGTCACCACCAGGTGCACTTCGACCCCGGCCAGCAGCAGCTGTTCCAGCAGCCGCTGGGCGTACCAAGCCCCCGAGGCACCGGAAATGCCTAGGACGATCCGCCGCGGTCTGGAAATCTGGGTGTTCATGCAGCTCCTGTCGTTTCGATCCCCCCAATGGTAGAGATTCACCGACACCCACCTCTCCCGCGGCATCCACCCCGATTTCCAAGTCCCAAAATCGCTCCCGGTTCCCCTGCACCCCGCCCCCGATCGCGATACCCTTCACCGCAACGCGCAAGGGATGCGCGACAGGACTCGGGTTGCCCGGCCTTGCACCACGGAGGGATCTATGAAGCTCACTCGCTCGATCACCACGGCTCTCGTCCTCAGCACTGCCACGCTGCTCTCACTCAGCGGCTGCACCACCGGCTACCACACCTACCCCGTGATCGAAAGCGCTGAGAGCGCGTCGATCAATCCGAATCTTCCCACCAATATCGAGGCCCAGGTCCGCGCCCTGCAATGGGTGATCAACAAGTACCCGATCGAAGTCCCCCGCGCCATCACCCGCAACGACATCGATGGTGGTGGCAAGCCCTTCTCCAGCGGCACCATCGCCGTCAACCTCGTCCCCGGCAGCGATCAGGACACCTACCGCCGCGCGTGCAAGAAGCTCAGCGACTCACTCGGCGTCGAGGCGATCCCGCTCACCAGCGCGGTGCTTGAGCATCCGACCGTGCCCGTGTATGTGGTGGGCCGCGTCTGGGTGCGCACACAGACCGCCAAGGTCGACATCTTCCGTCCCATGTATGACCTGCCGCGCAAGCCCGATGGCACGCCCGTTTATCAGTGCATCACCGTCAATCTCCGCGGCTGGCTGGAGCCCTGGGCCGTCGACAACATCCAGGTCCGCGAACCCGGCACCATCGAAGTGCCCGATTACACGCCGCTGGATACCTATGTGCGCCCGACTCGCACGGCGATTTTCAGCGAGTATTGATTCTGCTCACTTTTCTCCGGCGACGATAAACCCGCCCTGGATCACATCAACCAGCTGACCGTCGGCAAGCCGAAATTTACCCGAGAGCATTCCTCCGGCAATCACGCGATCATTTTCTGCTGCATTGACAAGATCTGCATCCAGACAAAGTACTTGCCGATTTGATACCGGTAACCGCAAAACAAAAGCCCGACCATCTGAACCCAATCCCAGTTCGCTTGAAACCGTAGCGACAAATACAACGTTGGTCGGAATCTTTACCACAGCGTCACTTGACGACTCAATCATTCCACTGTTGATAACTGAGCCGAGCAAATCAAGCTCACGTACAGATAAGCGACCAAGTAGTTCTTTGACAAACTCTCTCGCTTTTTCTGATGCCTTGTGATTCGGATCCAGAGTGGCTACTTCCTCCGCCAGCTGACAACCGAAGCGAATCGACGCACCCTTTGCAAACTGCTTGCCTTCACACACTTTGCAGGTAGTTGTTTGGTTGACGTAATTCGGAACTTCAAAGGCACCTTGCGAACGGGTCCCGCGTTGAACTCTCTGACTGACAGTGCCGGTACCCTTGCAAGTTCCACAAGGTGATTGATCTCTGAATTGCCTCGCTGCGCGAAGCACTTCATCAGGTTTGCTGGTCTTTGCAATTTCAAGCCACGGAACTCGCGAGTGAGAGATCTTCGCCTTTCTCAACATAGATGACAGAGATGAGAACCCAATTGACTTCCCTTGATAAGAGATGAATGAGCCAAGGTGCTCCGCGCTGAGCGAGAAATAAGTGCTATCCGCTTTCAGATAAACCCAAGTGTTTACGCCAACAACTTGTCCGGCAGAGTCCATCAGAGGGCCGCCACTGTTGCCTGAGTTGATCGTGCAATCAGACTGAATCCAAAAGGACTTTGGGCTGTAACCCAAGTCCAGCTTTAGGTCTTTGCTCAAAGTCTCCGCCAATCTCACGCCACCTACAACGCCGCGGTTTACTGTATATCCGAGGGACTTGGGAAAGCCCACAGACCAGACGCTTTCGCCAACGCGTGGTCGCGTTGACCTTATGGGAATAGGTTGGAATGGTTGCTTGTGAGCCTTGGAAACAAGCTGTACCAATGCCAAGTCATATTCGGGCGCAAGCGTAAGCGGTTCGACTTCGTACTCTCGCTCGGATTCTCCCAGATACGCCTTGGCAGAAACAGCACCCAAAAGCACATGCAAATTTGTGACTGCCTTTCCAGTTCCGTCAACGATGAATGCAGTACCAACTGATCGGACGCCTCCTGAAAGAGATGCTTCGATTCGCATCACCGACTCTCGTCGGACAGCAAGCACATCTACTGTTTGAGTCTCATCAGACGGCGTTGGCAACGGCGATGAACTTGACGGCTGACCAAAACATGCGAAAGCGCAGGCGAGCGCCGACACAATTACCGAGATAAAGACCGACTTCACCATGTTAGCCCCAGAGTACTCGACCTGCGACAATTGTCAATAGAGACATGTGGTTGAAACACCGCGATTGAAGTAGAAACGCATGTGAAGTTGGCTGACGCCAAATCAAGATGCGGTCTTCCTCAAATGCGACATCTACCCAGCCACCCCATCGCGCTTGGCGATCTGTTTGGCCACGCGAATGCCGCTCTGCAGCGCGCCTTCCATGTACCCTACGAACTTATAACAGGTGTGTTCACCCGCAAGATGCAGTCGCCCATCCATGTGCGGCCGTGCCATCATCGGGCCCACCGTCGTCACCTGTCCCGGCGCGGGGAATGAATAGCTCGCCCCCGCCCATTGCTCCTTGGGCCAATCCATATAGAAAGTCTTATCCAGGTTCTTGGCATAGCCGGGGAAGAATTTCTCCATCAGTGCACCAAACTCTCGATCGCGGGTCTCTCGATCCATGTTCAATCCCCGCTCGCACGCCGGGCCGCCCGCAAAGCCGACCAGCACCGCCGGCCCCGGCTGACCCGGATTCTGGTTATCCGTTCCATCCCACGTCATATTCAGAATGCCGTCCGACAGGGCATACTGGCTCAGCTTCGGATCATGCTTCTCCCAGAACCGCTCCTTCATCGCGGCAAAGTACTTGGCATTCAACCCCGTCTGCGGCATCATCGCCTCCGGCAACGCCGGCGACATCTGCACCTTGCCCCAGGTCTTGGGTGGCGCGGTAAACACCACATCATCACACTCGAGCGTGCGCCCATCCGCACACTCCACAATCACGACGCTTCCCTTCCGCGTGATCGAGCGCACCGACAGCTTGGTCACGATGCGATCCACACCCACCTGCTCGGCGAGTTTGGTAGCAAGCTGGTCATTGCCCCCCTTGCAGCGATACACCTCTGAATCCGTCCAGTATTTCTCCAGCCCGCCACCCTTCACAGAGGTGAGCTGGCCGAGCAAAGACTGCCGCGATGCGTCCTGGCCGTTATCCGACACCTGATTGATCCACATGGCCCGCTTCACCAGCGGCGACACATCCAGCGAATCAATCCACTTCTGAATCGATGTGTTGTCCAATTTCGCCGCATCGGGCGTCTTCCACGGTTCATCTTCCAACACCGGCTCGGCCAGCGCGTTCATGCCGGCCAATCCCGCCTCTAACTCCTCCCACAGTTTCGCGCTCTCTTCGCCAGTCAGCAGCTTGTCACCGATCACCACCGGGGCATCGGCGTCCTCATCTTCTGTTACATCCAGCATCTCAAGGCCAAATCGCTGCGCATACCCCACCCATGCCAGGTGGTTGCTGCCGATCAGTTCCGCCCCGAACTCCACATTCCGCCCTGCGACAAACTCGCGGCCGTTCTTGGCATTGGCCGAGAGGACACGCCCGCCCACGCGGTTGCGGGCCTCGATCACCGTCACGTCATACCCCGCGCTCTTAAGTTCATACGCCGCCGCGAGGCCGGCAAATCCCGCCCCCACCACGACGACGCGCTTCGCGCTTTCGCGACCAAAGAGAGTGCGCGCAGAGGCATTGCTCGACAGCAGCAACCCAGCCGCAGCAAGCGCCGAGGCCTTCAGCACTTCGCGGCGGTGCAGCGCAAGTTCGCGATCTTCGTGACGTTGAGCAAGCAGGGAAATCAATGAGCGTGACATGGCCACTCTCCAGGATTGATGTGCGAATGAAACTCTTCTCGGGCAAACTGTCGGACACACTTTTGAGGCAGACGTCTGAGGCAAATCGCACCGACCCATGTCTGAGTCGGTGCGTGATGGTGTAAGGCAATCAGCCGATCGGATTACTCGTCGTTGGTCGGACCAACAGCCAGCATCCACGCCTTGAAGAAGTTCATGATCTGCTGGCGGCTCAACTTATTGGCATTGAGCTTGTAGGTCACCTGGCTGGCGCTCACGGTGTCGCCGGCCATGGTGTCGACGTAGTGAATGCGGCCGGTGAGGCACGACAGCGAATCATCCACGGCAAAGAAGGCGTCTTCATCGCTCATCTTTTCAAATGCCGCGGATTCACTGCCGCCCTTCTTGGTCTCGTTGAAACGGATGTTGAAGTCGTAGTACCCCTTGCCGTTGCTCTTGCGATCGGGATCTTCGACCCACTTGATCGAGCCGGTCACGATGTCTTCCATCTCGCGACCATCCAAGGTGTACTTGAAGCGCAGGCCATCGGTGTACCAGTTGCCGGTCTCGTAGTCGTAGTCCAGGCGACCGTTCACGCTGGTGCGTGGGTAATTCTCGTTGGGCCCCTTGGCCAGTGAGACATTCTCAAAGCGGATGGGGTCGGTCTTCTGCACCTTGATCTCGACGGTCTTGTTGCCGACGACGCGCTTGAAGGTGTACGCCGCGAGGGTTTCCTTCTTCTCGGCCTTGCCGATCAGGCGGCCACCGAAATTCTCTGTGAATGCCGGAGCGCGGCCCACGGCATCAATGGCGATGCGCAGGGCGCTTTCCTTGGCGCTGCCGCCGGCCAGATCAAACGCGCCGCTGGCAGTATCGATCGGAACCGTGCCCACCCACGAGCCGACGTTCTTCTTCTGCTTGAGGTCCTTGGGGTTCATCACCGCCAGGTTGATCTTGAAGAAGAGGGAGGCCTCTTGCTTCTTCTTACCGATCACCTTGGAATAGAGGTTGGGCGAACGCTGCACCTCGCCGGTGAACTCGGTGGTGTCGGCGACGCGCAGGTTGAAGGTGTACTTGTCTTTGGCACCCAGCGCGGTGGACCCTTCACGCAGGTCACCACTGGTGTCCTTGCGGGTGCGGGTGTCAAACTCGATGTTCATCGTGCCGGTGATGACATCGTCCTTGGTGATGAGCTCGGGCTGGGCCAGAGCAGAGCCGGTGAAGGCGGACAACGCCAGAGCGGCACCTGCCGTCATAGTCGGAAGCCATCGTTTTTTGAGAAGTTGCATAACCACTCTCCTGTGAGAAGCTGCCGCCCCGCACCCCATGAAAGGCCGACGCCACGCGCGCGGCCCCATTCACCCGGGCAGGACAGACCCCATGATAACGACAATTGATCGGGAGACTCCCGTCTCAGTTTCATGTTGTTGGGAGCACCCTGACAGACAGTTGTCAGTGCGTCGCGCGCCAAGAGGGCAAAGACCCTATTTCTGAGGTTTTCGGTAAAAAAGTGAGTGTTCCACGTGGAACAGGGGGTGTGCTCACTTGCCGCTGGAGCACCACTGTTGCCACAACTGGCGGAGGGAGTTTCCGAAGGTGTTGGCAAAGCCCTGCTGATCGCACAGTGGGCTGGCCTGCATCCGCTGCCGCAGGGTTTGTCTATATATAGGAATGTGCGTGGAGTTGTTGGCCAATTCCACGCACAGTTTGACAAAGGCCTGCCGCGAGTCGGTGGCAAGTTCGCTGCAACCCACTGCATGCAGCAGCGAGCGGCTGACGCGCGACGCATGCCGATCCTGCTCACCCTCACACTGCATCGTCACCACCGGCACACCCATCCACAGCGCTTCGCACGTCGTGGTCGTCCCGTTGTAAGGGAACGTGTCAAGCGCGACGTGCATGCGCGAATAGAGCTTCAGATGGTCGGCGACGGAGCCGGTGCGGGTGAGAAGTTCGATGCGGCTGGCATCGATGCCAAGATCTGCGAAACGCTTGAGATGATGATTGCGGATCTCTGGCTCGGCAAAGGGCTTGCCCTTCAGGAGCAGCCGCGCGTGCGGCACGGCACGCAAGACCTCACTCCACACATCGATGGTGAGGGGTGAGAGCTTTTGCACTGCATTGAAACTGCCGAAGGTGAACGGCGCATCGACTGGTGGCAGTGCCGGCTGCGGCGCATCGGCTGGAGATTGATAGCAAAGGAAGCAGCCGGGAAGTCGCACGAGCTTTTCAGTGTGCCACTGGTCAGCATCGGCTGGATCGGTGATGGCGTCAACCAGTCGCACATCCACGCCCGGCAACCCTGTGGTGTTGGGATAGCCGCAGTACGTGACCTGCACAGGCGCGGCCCGCATGGGCAGGGTCCAGACGCGGGTGCCGCGGGAAATGCCGGCGACTTCGATCAGGATATCGATGCCATCATCGCGAATGCGCTGGGCGCAGTCCGCGTGATTGGTTGCGTAAACGTCGCGGTAGGTATCGCAGAGAGAGGCGAGACGTTTGGTGACGTGATCGGGCTTGGGAAGTGAGCCATAGCCAAAGACCTGAAAGTCTTCGCGGCTGAGTGAGCGCAGCAGAGGCTCGAGGAAGAATGAGACCGAATGCTCGCGAAAGTCTGGGCCGAGAAAGCCGATCTTCAGGCGCTTGCGGGGATCACGCTGATTCACCAGCGCGGGCGTAGCCACCTGCTCGCGCAACACCATCTCACCGATGCGCGCATGCACATGAAGGATATCGGAACGCGCCACGGTGTCGGAGAAATTCAGAAAGAAGGCAAGCGTGGCCAGAGTGCGATGATCGACCTGCACCAGATCGAGCAACTGCCGCTGAGTGGCGATGGCCTGATCAAAGAGCCCGAGTTCAGCGTAGCAATTCGCCCGCCCACCCAACACATTGGCGCGTTCGCTGGGGGTGCGCACGTACGTCTCGGCGGTGTCCAGCGTAGCCAGTGCCTCCTGACAGCGGCTGGCGCGAAGCAACATGCCCGCCAAGGCCAGTCGCGGCTGCACACTGACGGGTTCTCTCCGCACCAGTTCCTGCAACTGCGCGATCGCTTCGGATTTGCGATTGCATGCGGCCAGAGCGCGGGAACGCTCGTAAAGCACGGGAGCCGCGCCGGGAAACTGGGCCTGCATTTGATCGAGGAGGTACAAGGCCTGATCGGGACGGGCGGTGTCCAAGAGCAACTTGGCGAGCGCGTGCTTGGCGTGCCCATCGCGAGGATCTCGCGTCATGGCGGCTCGCAGGAGTGGCTCGGCTTCGGCAAACTTCTGCGCAGCAAGCAGCCCCAAGGCGCGTTGCACCTGAGGGCTTGGTTGTTGAGGTTGTCCGCCACTTGGAGGCATGGCGGATCATTGGCGGTGAATTACGTTCCAGATTTCTCAAAGACGAATCCGCCGGAGTGATAGTCGGCGGTGATGGCGTCACCGGCGTTGAACTTGCCTTCGAGGATGCGCGAGGCGAGAGGATTTTCGATGCGATTCTGAATGGCGCGCTTGAGGGGGCGGGCTCCGTAGGCGGGGTCCCATCCTTCGGCGGCGATCTGATCCTTTGCCGCTGTGGTGAGGGTGAGAGTCATCTCGCGCTCTGCCAGACGCTTGCGCAGGCGACCCAACTGGATTTCGACGATGCCGCCGACATCTTGCTTTTTCAGGGCGTGGAAGACGACCATCTCATCGATGCGGTTGAGAAGCTCCGGACGGAAGAAGGGTGTGCGGGTGGAGAGATCCACTCGGGTCTGCAGAATGTCTTCGCCGGATTCACTCTTGGTGGCGCGAATGTCGGCACCGGGTCCGCGGCGGACCAGATCCATCACGGCGGCTTCGATTTCCCAGTCTTCAGCGCCGCGCTGGGTGAGCTCCATGATCTGCTGACTGCCGATGTTGCTGGTCATCACCGTGATGGCGTTGCGGAAATCGACAGTGCGACCCTGGCCATCGGTGAGGCGGCCATCATCGAGCACCTGCAGGAGGACGTTGAAGACTTCGGGGTGGGCCTTTTCCACTTCGTCGAGGAGCACGACGCAGTACGGGCGGCGACGGACCGATTCGGTGAGCACACCACCCTCTTCGTATCCGACGTATCCAGGAGGTGCACCGATGAGGCGGGCAACGGAGTGCTTCTCACCAAATTCGCTCATGTCGATGCGGACCATCGCCTCTTCGGTATCAAAGAGGAATTGCGCCAGGGCTTTGCAGGTTTCGGTCTTGCCAACGCCGGTTGGACCCAGGAAGAGGAAACTGCCGATGGGGCGATTGGGATCGCCCAGCCCGGCGCGGTTGCGGCGGACTGCATCGGCGACGACCTTTAGGGCATGGTCCTGCCCGATCACGCGGCCGGCGAGCTGGGTTTCCATGCGCGTCAGCTTCTCGCGCTCACTTTCAACGAGCCGCGTGACAGGAATACCGGTCCAGCGTGCGATGATCTCGGCGATCATCTCACTATCGACTTCTTCCTTCACCATCGCGTTCCCCTGCTGGGCACGCTGGCTGAGCTTGCTTTCGGCTTCGGAAAGTTTGCGCTCAAGATCGCGCATGTCGACGTAGCGGATGCGCGCGGCACCTTCGAGATCGCCCTTGCGCTGGGCCTGTTCCAGATCTGACTGTTTGGAATCGATCTGCTGCTTGATCTCTTTGACTTGGTCGAGTTCTTTCTTCTCCTCCTGCCAACGGGCAGAAAGGGCGCGGTTCTTTTCCTGCAATTCGGCGAGTTCACGCTCGATCTTGTCGAGTTCGCGGGTGCTGGATTGATCCGCCGGCTTGGACTTGTCGCCCAATTCCATTTTCAGCGCTTCGCGCTCGATCTCGGCCTGCATGATGCTGCGGCGGAGTTCATCAAGCTCGAGGGGCATGGAGTCGTTCTCGATGCGCAATCTCGCTGCGGCCTCGTCGACCAAATCGATGGCCTTGTCTGGCAGAAAGCGATCGGCGATGTAGCGATTGCTGAGGGTGGCGGCGGCGACAAGCGCGCCATCCTGGATACGCACGCCGTGGTGGGCTTCGTAGCGGGGCTTGAGACCACGGAGAATGGCGATGGTCTCATCGACGCCGGGCTGACCGACGAAGATGGGCTGGAAGCGTCGTTCAAAGGCCGGGTCCTTCTCCACGTGCTTGCGGTATTCATCAAGCGTGGTGGCACCGATACAGCGCAGTTCACCACGAGCCAGGGCTGGCTTCAAGAGGTTGCCAGCGCTGACGGCTCCATCAGCACCACCGGCGCCGATGATGGTGTGAAGTTCGTCGATAAAGAGGATGATGCTGCCACTGGAGGCGGTGACTTCGCGCAAGACACCTTTGAGGCGTTCCTCGAACTCGCCGCGATATTTGCTGCCGGCCAGAAGTGCGCCAACGTCGAGAGCCATGATCTTGACGTTGCGCATGCCTTCGGGGCAATCGCCATTGACGATGCGCAGGGCAAGGCCCTCGGCGATGGCGGTCTTGCCGACGCCGGGTTCACCGATGAGGACGGGGTTGTTCTTGGTGCGCCGACTGAGGACCTGCATACAGCGGCGGATCTCTTCATCGCGACCGATGACGGGATCGAGTTTGCCGGACTGCGCTTTGGCAGTCAGATCGATGGCGTATTTCTTCAGGGCTTCGTAGCTGGCTTCCTGATCTTGATCGGTGAGATTGGAGACGCCACTGGCGGAGCGGATGGCGCGAACGGCATCTTCGATACGGCGCGCAGAGATACCCAGGCCGGAAAGGACTTCCTTGCCAGGACCATTCACATCCGCGACGGCGATGAGAAGGTGTTCGGTGGAGACATACGCATCATCCATGTCCTTGCTCTTGGTTTCGGCCTTGGCAAGAAGTTCGATGATTGGACGACCAGCACTGCCGGCATTGGCGGTTGTGGTTGGAAGGCGGCCGAGTTCGGCTTCGGCGACACGAAGCACTTTGGGCGCATCGATTCCTGCCTTGGCCAGAATGCTGACACCAGGGCCGGATTTGTCGGCCAACAGGGCCGCGAGAATGTGAAGCCCGGTCAACTCAGGATTCGCGCGGCCCACAGCATCGCGCTGGGCATCGGCGAGCACCTGCTGGGCGGCGGAAGTCAGTCGGTCTGGTCTCATGTGCAAAACCCTTTCCCCAGGACGGCCATCCGTCTCGGAGCGAAGAGAAGTGCAAAGGGTGGGCCAGACGCAAACCGTCAGCAAGGGGTCAGAAAGGGCGACGATCGCGCATGCGGCAACAAAAGGTCCGAGAATATCTGGCCTTGAGTTGCTTGTGCTGTCATTCGCTGTCAGGTTGGCAGTGACAGAGGCGTTAGGCGTAGACGTCGAGGGAGCCATCGGCTGCGATGGCCGAAGCAGCTTTTTCCATGGTTTGGGCGGCGGCTTGGATCATCTTCACCTCCGCCGCTCCTTGGTCGCGCTGGGCGTTCATGGCTTTAGCGGCGACGGCGATGGCGACTTGGTAGTTGGTGGAGGCGGCCTGAAGGTTGGAAGCGGCTTCTATTGACATGACTTGGACATCGGCTGGACGCATTCAAAGCTGAGGGGCCGGAAAGGGGATGTGTCTCAGAGTTGTTATGGGACCTTTGTCTGCGACGCCGCAACCCGGATTGTGGGGATGAGGTATACGAATAGATTGGGAAACCCGGTTTGACGTTGGGGGGCAAAGCCGGTACCTTCCCCTTCCCAGCCGGTGCCTTGGTTGCTGGCTGGGGTGGGCGCGAAGCTCTGGTGGAGCGGCGTGGTACCGATATTGAGATGTGGGTGTGAAGGAGTGGTTCATGCGGACTCGTCGCGTTGTTGGCATGTTGGCTTTGGTCGCGGCTGCCGTGGTCGCTGGTGGCTGCTCGAGCAACTCCAAGAGCGAGGAGCTTGCCCGCGAGTATCACTGGAACCTCTCTCCCGAGTTGGCGACGCTGCATGAGCGTCCTATTGACATTGAGAATCGCATGTCGATCACCACGGATGAGAACCTGCGCATGCTCACCGAGGATTGGGGTCGCCTGTGGCTGATGGAGCGTCAGAGCCGCCTGTCTCCTCGCCCGGTGACGCGCTGAGGTGTGATGTCGGCCGGGGCGAACGCACATGAGCCAGGCCGTTTTTCTATCTGCTCTTGAACATTTCAAGGCCGGCCGACTCGATCAGGCCCTGGCTGTGTTGCAGCGTGCTGGCCCAAAGGCCACCGATCCGCAATTGGACTACTTGCACGCCTGGGTGCTGGAGAAGAAGGGTGATCGCGAGCGCGCGGTCTATTTCATCACTCGCGCGTGTGAGAAAGCACCCAATGACCCTCGCTTTCCGGGGAAACTTGGCGCGATCCTGTATGACCTCAAGAAGTTTGATCAGGCCAAGCCGCACCTGTTGAAGGCGGCATCACTCTCAGACAAGGAGCACTCGGCGCGGTCGTTCCTGGCGGCGATAGCGAGAACGCGCTGCGAGTATGGCGACAGTGAACGGTGGTATCGCGAGACGATCGCCATCTGGCCGGAGGATGTGGATTCGATCGCTTCGCTGTCGTGGGTGCTGGCCGAGTCATTACAGCAGCCGGAAGCGATTGCGATGCTTGAGCGGGCCACGACAGTGCACCCAGCGAATGCCAATCTGCGAATCTCCTACTGCTCAATGTTCAACTACTGTGATGGACTCGCACCCGAGCGGGTTCGGATCGAGCACGAGGCGTATGGGCGGCTGCTGTGCCCCACTCTTGCTGATAGACCAGGCAGGCGGACAAGAGGACAGGGTGCAAGCGATGGGCGGCTGCGGGTGGGGTATATATCGCCGGATTTTCGCGAGCATTCGTGTGCCAAGTATGCCGCGGCATTGCTGAGAGATCATGATCGCACCCGCGTGCATGTATCGGCGTATCACACCAGCAAGACGGCGGACGAGGTAACCAAGCGATTGGCGAGTCTGCTCAAGCCGGATGAATCGCTGGTGCAGTTTCCGCCCGGAAACGATGCGGGGCTGGCCGAAAAGATCCGTGCGGACGGGATTGATGTGCTGGTGGATCTAGCGGGGTTGACGACGGATCACCGTCAGGGCGTGTTTGCGCTGCGTCCTGCGGCGTTGCAACTGACGTATCTGGGGTATCCCAACACCACAGGGCTGCCGGTGTACGACGGGCGCATCGTGGATGCGATCACTGACCCTGCGGGGTCGGAAGTTTCGTGCGTGGAGCCGTTGCAGCGATTGGGTCGGTGCTTTCTGGCGTATTCGCCTGCACCAGAGTTGCCCGATGTTGCGCCGCGCGGGACGAATGAACCCATTCGATTTGTGTCGTTCAACCTGCTGGCCAAAGTCTCGGATGAGACATTGAAGATGTGGGCGGGTGTATTGCACGCGGTGCCGCACTCCACGATGCTGATCAAGGCGCGATCGACGGGTGATGCCAGCGTGCGCGAGCGTCTGCTGGCACGATTCGCGTCGCTGGGCATTGAAGCATCGCGTATCCAGACCTTGGCATACACCGCGACGGCGAGGGAACATCTGCTCTTGTATCAGGGCGTGGATATCGGGCTGGATACCTATCCATACAACGGAACGACCACGACGTGTGAGGCCCTGTCAATGGGGGTGCCGGTGATCACGCGGGGCGGCACGACGCATGCTTCACGCGTGGGAACTTCGCTGGTTCACGCCATCGGGCATGCGGAATGGAGCGCGACTGATGCCGCTGGGTACATCGCGGCGGCGGCGGCGATGGCGAGCAATCGAGGCGCATTGGCAGAGATTCGGGGGTCATTGCGGCAAGTGATGCTTGGTTCACCTCTGTGCGATGGCGCATCACTATGCCGCGAAGTAGAGGAATTGTACGAACGACTGTGGATGAGCGTGTAACGGAGGGTGTGTTGTCGAGCGTGCAGCGAGTATTGGCAGAAGCATCAGCGCTCTGGAGCAAGGGTGACCACGCGCAGGCGGCGGCACTGCTGAAGCGTCACGCCAGCAACAAGCCGGAAGCTTTGCAGGTGCATGAGGCACTTGGCGGCGTGCTGGGAAAGCTGGGCCAGTGGGATCAGGCTGGGTATCACCTTGGCATGATGGTGGAGCTGGGCGAGCGTGTAGCTCCTGGCGATCCGCGCCCTCGCATGATGGCGGCGGCGATCCTGCTGAACGGAAAGCGATATGCAGATGCGCGAAAGCAGTATCAAACCTTGACCTCGCGCTGGCCACGATTGGCAGAGGGGTGGATGGGTCTGGCGAATGTGGCGCACGCGACGGATGAATATCTGGAGGCGGAAAGGAACTATCAAAAAGCGCTTGAGATAGAGCCAGAGAACATGGCGGTGCATGGGAACTTTGCCAAGTTTCTCAAGCAGTTGTGCCGCGTGGAAGACTCGCTGGAGCATTATCGCAAGGCGTTTGCCCTGGGGCTACACGAGCCGGATTTTTTCGGCGAACAGGCGTTTGCGATGACCAACGCGACCACGATTACTCCTGAAGAGGCATGCGCAGCGCATGTGCTCAATGGGCAAGTCATTTCGCAGGGTGTGCAGCCGCTGCCACCGGTGCGAGCGAGTGAGCCGGAGCGGAAGTTGCGGCTCGGGTTTGTCTCCGGAGATTTCCGCAGGCATTCGGTGGCGTATTTCCTGCTGCCGCTGCTGGAAAAGATCGACCGGACTGGGTTTGAGATTGTGCTTTTCATGACCACGCCAGTGGATGATGAGGTGACGCAGCGATTCAGGGAGTTGGCGGATGCGTGGGTGCCACTTGTGCAGCTGAACGACCACCACGCGGCGATGGCGATCCGTGGTCACAAGGTAGATGTGCTCTTTGATCTTTCCGGCAACACCATGCACACGCGCAGCCGCGTGTTTGCGTTTGGCCCAGCACCGGTGCAGGTGTCGTACCTTGGGTATGCCAATACCAGCGGCATGCCGAGCATCGGGTATCGCATCGTCGATGCGATGACTGATCCACCGGGGAGTGAACACCTGGCGACGGAGCAGTTGGTGCGATTGGATGCGCCGTTCCTGTGTTACCAGCCCCCTGCGGGAGACTTGCTGGGTGAGATTCGCGGGCGTACGGACGGGAGCCCCGTCACCTTTGGCAGTTTCAATACACTGGCCAAGCTCAATGATTTCACCTTGCGCCTGTGGGCGCAGATCATGCACGAGGTGCCGGGTTCGACGCTGATCCTCAAGAGTTACAAGCTGCCGCCTGAATACGCCGAGAAGGGTCTCAAGCCACATCTGGCATCACGAGAGATCGACGCTGCGCGAGTGGCGCTTTTTGATCAGGTGCCGGGTGTTCGCGACCATCTGGAGATGTACAACCGCGTGGATGTGGCGCTGGACACGTACCCCTATCACGGTACAACCACGACGTGCGAGGCGCTGTTGATGGGCGTGCCGGTGGTGAGTTTGCACGGAGCAACGCACGCTTCGCGCGTGGGAAGTTCGCTTCTGGCATCTGTCGGACGGGCTGATCTGATTGCACGATCGGCCGACGAGTACGTGAAACGGGGAGTTGAGCTCGCGCTGGATGCCAGAAATCGGGGCCAGTCGGCGGATCACACCGCGCGCCTTGCGTTGCGGCAGGCCTTGCTCGGTTCGCCGTTGTGCGATGCACCGGCGTACGCGCGTCGATTTGAATCGGCGGTCAGGCAGATGTGGCGGCAGGCGTGTGCGGCTGGATGATCGCTCACGCCGCGATCAGGGGGAGCACCCAACGAACGACGATGAGCAGGCCGGCAGCCAAACCGACAATGCCGAGAACGCCCTGGCCGGTCATGATCAGGACTTGGCGCCAATAGGTCGACAGGTCCGGAGCACGAAGGGCTTTCCACGTCATGCTGATGAAAAAGCACACCGGGACCAGCAGCACCCACCAGTATTGATGGACGTTGAAGACCGGATCAATCGGATCAATGAAGGGACGAATGGAAAGCAGAAGGTTCATGCCGCGGCCCCTCCGGTCGATGAACCTGCAAGTGACTGGCGGGGGCGGCGGGTGGGGAATCCAGCATCAACGATGACGATGAAATTCATCATGCCGCCAAGGGCGCACATGAGAAGGCCAAGTTCGGCGGGTTTGCCCAGCGCGACGACCTTGAGAGGTTTTTCGCCCGCGGCCAGGGGGCGGGCGCGGCGGGAGACGGGATCGACGCCCTCGTCCGGATCAGCCGAGCGAGTGGCGCCAGGTGGGCCACCTTCAAGGACCACCTTGAACTTGTTCTGGTGTACCCAATCGACGCCAAAAGCCAGGGGGCCGACGCCGGCCTGGGGGACGAACCACCAGAACTCCTGCTGACGGTCGACGGCGGTGAGCCCGGCGGTGAGAAGGCCGCCACCAAAGAGCCCGAGAACTCCGATGCCTGCCAGCACTCCCCTCTTGGCTCGTCCGGAGAGAATGTGACCCAGCCCGGGGAATGCGATACCCCCCACCAGAGCCACGGGATTGAAATCAACCGATTCTTCGACTTCCTTCTGGGGCATGAGAGGCGGGAGTTTAGCGTGGGGTGAGGGGGAGGGTGTGCGTGCCGCGCGATCGTTCCCGGTGTGAGTGCCGGGGGGTGAAATCCTCCCCGGGGTTTGGGGCCCTTGATTGCAATATCGGTGGGGAGTTGTGTGGACGCGGCGCAGGAAGGTGGTAACTATCGTCGCGCCTTGAAGCACGGGGTGCAGGAGTCAAGTCCTGACAACCGGCGTTTCGGGGTCCGGCGGGAGGAGCCGGGAGTTCCGGGAACTGGTGGCCCGGAAACGCGAACGTAGAACAGAACGCGTGGTGACACACGCGACAAAGGGAACAGGACCATGGAGCTGGGATACCACATGCCACTGAGTGCAACGACGACGATGAGTGACTGCGCCGATGCTGCCGCAGGTTTGGCGACGGGTTTTTCGGACGGCGCGGCACAGACTGCGCTGCTTGACCCCGGAGCCGAGGTGGTCGAAGAGACCCAGTGGCTCACGTTCCCGGACATTGTCTGTGAGGAAGATGACGACGACGACTACGACGATGATGACAACGCCTTTGACGATGACGACGAGGCGGAGGGCGACGAAGAGTTCGAGGATGATGAGTTCCTCGACGACGATGAAGAACTCGACGATGAAGAGGGCGAGGACGGGGACGAAGAAGACCTCGAAGAAGAAGAGCTCTGAGTCATCAGGCATTGCTCTTTGAGGTCCACCGGAATGTTCCGGTGCTGGGTCCGTCGGGAGCATGCCCACATGAGTCAGTCAAGCAATCACAACGGCAATGCGTCAAACAGCGGCTTTGGTTCCTTTGAACCCGGCAGCCGCTCGCCCCGCTCGAATCGCCCCTTGGCGTCCGATGCGGATGTGATGCGTCAGGCCAGTCGCTGCAGCGAGGAGAATCCGCTGGCGCATACTGATCTGGATCAGGGTGATGAAGAGATGGACACGCTGGGTCGCCGCCGCGGGGCGGGTCGCCGCCTGTCCGAATTCCTCAAGAGCGCTGAAGATGGTCAATTGAACAAAGAGCAATTCCACTTTGTCATGGCCATCGACGCTTTCAAAAAGTCCAATCGAGCCCCTTATCCGGCGTGGACCGATGTCCTCGAAGTCATCCGCCTGCTGGGGTATCGCAAGACCATGGCCAGCGAGGTGGATGTTCGCGCCGCTGAGGATTGGACCGAAAGCCCCAACACATCCAGCGGCGTGCGCGCTGATCGCTGGCAGGCCTGGGGCAAGATCGATAAGGATCGCAAAGGCAGCCGCAAGGCGGCGTGAGAAGTTTGGGCTGAGGGTCAACCGCCCACAAGCTGGGAATTGGTCTTGAACTTCTCCATCGCGGCAAGCAATCGCTCAATCTGCTGATGTGGTGGCATGGCGAGCAAGTTCCGCCGCAGGGCCGTCATCGTCTTGACTTCCGCGGCGGAAAGCAGCAGGTCTTCCTTGCGTGTGCCGCTGGCTGCAAGGTCCATCGCAGGGAACAGCCGCCTCTCGGCGACCTTGCGATCCAGGATCAACTCCATGTTTCCGGTGCCCTTGAATTCTTCAAAGATCACCTGATCCATGGCGCTGCCGGTATCCACCAGGCAGGTGGCGATGATGGTGAGTGAGCCGCCGGGCATGGGGCCATCTGGGCCCATGATCTCGGTATTGCGGGCAGAGCCGAAGATGGCCTTGGGCACTTCCAGGGCCTTGGAATCGATGCCGCCGGTGAGTGTGCGGCCGCCGGTGGCGTGCTGATTGCTTGCGTTGAAGGCGCGGCCCAGACGTGTCAAGGAATCCAGCAGCACCACAACATGACGACCTTGCTCGACCAGACGCTTACAGCGCTCGATGGTGAGGGTGCTGACGATGATGTGCCGCTCGACACCGTGGTCGTTGCTGCTGGCGATGACTCGTGCGCGGCGGGGGCGTTCCGCCGTGCCGCCAGGAAACTCTTCACTGGCTTTGGCGATGGTGCGGGAGAAGTCGGTGACTTCCTCAGGACGCTCATCCACCAGAAGCATGAAGAGATCGATATCGCGATGATTGCGGAGGATGGAAAGAGCCAAGTCTTTCAAAAGCGTGGTCTTGCCGGCCTTGGGGGGTGAGACGATCAAGCCGCGCTGACCGCGACCAATGGGGCAGAAGAGATCAACTAGGCGGCAGGAGGCGGGGCAGCCGGGGTATTCAAGCTCAAGCCGCGGCTTGGGGTCCACCACTGTCAACTCTTCGAAGGGAATCTGTTTGCGGGCGGTGAAGGCCTGGGCATCTTCCCCTTCGATGCCGAGCAAGCGCTGCGCCAGCGGGGCCTGCACCATGCCCTTGGCATCGCGATCCTGCTTGGTGATGCGCGGCATGGGGGCGGGAACGGTGCGGTTGCCAAGTTCGACGGTGACCTGCAGGCCAGCTCGCAGGGCAAAGCGGTCGCCCCATTCGATGGGAATCACCGGATCAGCCGCGGAGGCGATGATGGTGGAATCCGCCACCTGGCGGATGCGTCCGATGCGGGGCCCGTTGGACGTGGTGGGCCATTCGAGAATACCGGTGAGCGTGTTGCTCATGCATGAGAACTCTGGCGCTGATGCGCAGGAAGTGAAGAAATCGCGAGCGTTGCACCGGGGACGCATGACCTGTACAGAAACAGGCCAGCACGAGTGGTGCGACACACACGGGAGAACCTGAGATTGGCCCGCCGCGACACAGCCCCGAAACCGTCCGCACTCAGAGTGGGGTCACGCAGAGTGGGTTTTCGCAGAAGGGGCTCGGACGCGGCAGGGGATGCTACCCCGGCCGATTGAGTGGCGGCGGAAGTGTCGACCGCTCGGCGCAAGTACCATCCCGGCGTGCCCAGTAAGCCCAACAAACCCGACAAACCCGATCGGCCCGGTTCCGGCCAGAACGCACCCGCGCAGCCACAAGCCCCGGCCAATATGGCCGCGGCATCGCCTCGGGGTGGCGCAGCCGCGAGCGGGAATGAGCCACCACGACCGCAACCCATCGTGCTCAAGGGGCTGAACGTTTCTCCCGGCATTGTGATCGCGCGGGTGTACCTCTTGCAGGATGATCCAAAGCGCGTGGCGCGAAGAGCCATCGCCCCCGAATCGGTCAAGCAGGAGTTGGCGAGATTTGATGCCGCGTTGAAGGCCAGCGTGGGCGAATTGCAGGAGGTGCATCGTCAGGCCGAGAAGGAGATGGGCAAGGACGCGGCCAAGATCTTCCTCTTTCACATCGGCATGCTGAGTGATAAGTCACTGGTCACGCCGATCCGCAAGATGATCGAGACGGATCGCGTGAACGCCGAGTATGCGGTCGCGTCGACCCTCGGCGCGCTGGCGAGCACATTCCGATCCAAGAGTGATTCGGTGTTTGCCACCAAGGTCAACGACATTGACGATCTGGCAGCGCGCCTGCTGGCCTCCCTCACCGGCGGCGAAGACGATCGGCTGAAGAATCTCGATCACGAGGTGATCCTGGTCGGCAAGGATCTGACACCCGGCCAGTGTGCCGCGTTTGACCGCAAGAAGATCCTGGGCATCGCGACCGACTTGGGCGGACGCACCAGCCACACCGCCATTGTGGCTCGCGCTTTGGGTTTGCCGGCAGTCGTTGGTTGCGAACGCGTGACCGAAGCCCTCGCCGAATCCGGCGCGGATTGGACACTGGCAATCCTCGATGGTGACCACGGCGAAGTGATCCTGCACCCCAGCGAGGCGCAGGTCACCAGTGTTCTCAACTATCTGCAGAGCAAGAAGAATTACGAGATCACGCTGAACGAACTGCGTGATCTGCCTGCGGTCACGCTGGATGGTGTGCCGATTGAACTTTTGGGCAACATTGAATTCGCGGATGAGATCTCCAGCGTGATCAACTCCGGCGGCGTGGGTGTGGGTCTCTATCGCACCGAGTTCCTCGTCCTCACCAAGACCACCGAGCCCACTGAGGGGGACCACTTCAACGCCTACAAGCGCTGTCTGGAACTGGCCCAGGGGAGGCCGATCACGATTCGCACGCTGGACCTGGGCGCGGACAAATACACCCAGAGCCGCACCGAGGTGCCGGAGCGCAATCCATTCCTGGGTCTGCGTTCCATCCGATTCTGCCTGAAAAATCAGCACATCTTCAAGCGTCAGTTGCGCGCCCTCCTCCGCGCCAGTGGCTTGCCCACTTGCAAGCCGGGGCAGATGAAGATCATGTTCCCGCTGATCACCAGCACCAGCGAATTCCGCCAGGCCAAATACCTTCTCAATGACATGATGGAGGATCTGGCCGACGAGGGACAGGCCTTTGACAGCAAGATCAAGGTTGGCATGATGGTGGAGGTGCCGAGCGCAGCACTGATGGCCGACACTTTTGCACAAGAAGCCGACTTCTTCTCCATCGGCACCAACGACCTTGTGCAATACACGCTCGCGGTGGACCGCACCAACGAGCGCGTGGCGAACCTCTACAACCCGTTCCACCCTGCTGTCATCGTTCTCATCCGCGATGTGGCTCGCGTCGCCAAACGGCGGAACATCCCACTTTCATGCTGCGGCGAATCCGCTGCGGACCTGGAGTTCGCCCTCATTCTGCTCGGCCTCGGCCTGCGCACGTTGTCGAGCACGGCGAGCACGATTCCTCACCTCAAGCGCCTGGTGCGGAGCGTGAAGATCGAGCAGTGCCAGCGATTGGCGCGGCAGGCGTTGAGCTTGGATAGTGATGCACAGGTCGCCGCGATGCTGCGTGAACGCGCACGCAAGATTGTGCCTGAGGCGTTTGAGGGTCGATTGGGAGAGTGAGCAGGTTGCTGCTGGGAAAAGGGGCTGGATTATGGCTGAGGAGGCCGCGGCGGACGTTGACCCGGTGGTCCACCATCGCGCGGGCCTGAGCGAGGTCCACGATCATCGCGGGGCCTGTCGTCACGGGGCCTGTCTGGACGCGTGCCGCGATCACCCTCTGGACGTTGCGGGCGAGGACCACCACCACCTCCACCTCCGGGTCCTCCGCGTGGAGGCGCGCCGGGGCCATCTTGACGTGATTGGTTTGGTGATTGGGTCGGAGGTTGGGGCTTGGGTGAAGTCGCCGGGGTGAGATTCTCCACCGGCACGGCTACATCGTTGTACGCGCCATCGGGCTTGGGGACATCGAGGCGTACCAGCACGAGCTGAGTGAGGATCTGGCCATCGATGACGGTGCCATCACCTTCGGGGGTGCCGACGCGAGTGTTCTTGCGGGGGAGGCGCTTGGAGAGTTCGTCGTAGGTCTGATCCTCGTAGCGCAGGCAGCACATCAGGCGGCCGCAGCGTCCGCTGATCTTCAAGGGATCGAGGGTGGCCTTCTGCACCTTGGCACTTTTCATGCTCACGGGCTTGAGCACTTTCAGGAAGTTCTTGCAGCAGCAGTATTGCCCGCAGCGTTCGTAGTCGGCGACGATGCGCGCCTCATCACGCGCCTGCACCATGTGCGTTTCGATGCGGCAGAGGTATTCCTTCCCCATCCGCGCGATGAACTCGCGCAGATCGGGGCGTTCCTCGCTCTGCTGGAAGTACACGGTGATGCGCTCGCCACCCAGGAGGGGCTCGACCTCGACGATCTTGGCGGGGACGCGGAGTTCGCTGGCGAAACGCCGCGCGGTCAGGCGGATTTCATTCTTCTCTTGCTCCAGCCGGGCTTGGCGATTCAGGTCATCGACGGTGGCGACGCGCAGGGCTTTGCCCTCGGCAAAGAATGGGTAATCCTTGCCACCGGAATTCTCGATGTACGAGAGCATGTCCTTGCGCGAGACGCTCTTAGAGCAACCTGAGTTGGGGCAGGTGCTGGTGAGCATTTCGCCGATCTCGGTGCCGCGATGCGTGCGGATGACGATCTTGCTGCCACAGCCGGGCTTGGCATCGCCGTTGTATGGATACTCGCCGATGAGTTTGAGATATCCAAACCGGACGACGATGGTCTTGGGCGCCTGCAAAGCTTCGTAGGCCTTGCGATCGGCCTCCTGCTGGGCAGCGAGGTCGGCTTCGAATTGAGGAAGAGGCAGAATCGCCATGGGCAGGGTGCCTCAGCGGGTGAGAGGGTTAGGGGCTTGAGGGCGCACGGCGGGTGCCGAAGGAGCACGTCCTTCGGCACGAGTGCGGGCCTCGGTGAAAAGAGTCTGGACGTTCAAGCGTTGCACCAACTGCGGCACACCCTGATTGCCATCAGGGCGATAGACCATCAGTTCTTCCGAGCGGCCGTCGAGGACCACCAGGAGATCGTCGTTGCCACCGGGAGAGATCAGGGCGGTGTAGACACCGGCTTGCGCGACCATACCCCCGCCTCCTTCGTTGCCAGCAAAGGCAGGTTGACCACGCATGCTGGCGATGGCGATGGCTTCGGGGCCGCCACCGGTGAGGCCGATGAGGCGTGCGAATGCGATGAGGCAGAGCCCGGCGAGAATGAAAGCCGATGCCCACAGCCCAACGACCGATGAGGACGTTGAAGCATTCGAACCGAGTTGGGCGGGTGATTGGTTCATCGCTGCGGTGTGGCCTTGGCATCGGCTTCAAGAGATCGATAGCCACTGACGGCAAAGTGGTTGCGCGGGTCGTAACGCAGTGAGACCATTTCGGAATTGGCACCATCGATGATGTAGACGGTTGAAGCCGAGCCCGAGCCACCTTTTCCTGCGAGCATGGTGTATTCACCTCGGGCCCTTGGGGCGTTGGCACTTGCTGCGCCACTGGCATCAGCCGGGTTGCCGGCCATGACCAAGAGCGCCAGCATCGTCAAGAGCGCGAGATTGGCACCGACGACAACCGCAGGGCGTCTATACAACGCAGGTTTGCTGGAGTCCGGGCTGGACATGCATCAGTCCTGGTGGCCGCGGCGACTGGGGATGAGCATCGCACCCACGCACGCACCGACGATGACGATCGCCAGAACGTAATAAAGGATGAGCGTGGGGTTGTCCTGCTTGGATGGGGTCGGCGGCATGAGGCGCTCTTCAGTCTTGCGAGACTGTGAGCCACCAGAGCCGGAGACCTGCGCGATGGAGACCGAGGAGAGGGCAAGGCCAGCACCCAGGGTGGCGGCCATCAGCGTGCGGGTGAAGCGTGTCATGGGAAATCCTATGCGAACAAGGGAAGTCGCGGAAATGGTTGGGGCGATGTGGAAAGGCGGTGGAAAGCCACGAACCCCGCGTTGGTGAGGCCCGTGGGGATGCTTCTGGCGAGGATCAGCAGCCGGTGCTGAACGCGGCGACGAAATCGAGGTAGTCGAAGAAGTCGATGACGGTGTCGGCGTTGAAATCGGCGGCGGCGGAGCCACTGCTGAAGGCGGCGACAAAGTCAAGGTAATCGAAGAAATCCAGCGTGCCGTCGCTGTTGAAGTCGGCAGCGCAGACATTGGCGATGGCGCGAGCGGCCATGCCGTAGTTGGCACCAAAGAGGCCCAGGGTGGGGCCGACGACAGTGGCGGCACCTGTGGCGGGGTTGATGGAGAGGACGTTCTCTGTTGCGGCGTCAATAGTCCAGAGCGCGCCGAAGGCAGAGTTCGCGGCAAGACCGTTGCAATCGGTGATACCTGCGCCGAGGGCACCGAGAATGGCTTGTGCGCCGGTGGTCGGATTGATGTTGATGAGCACCGTGCCGCCGGCGTTGTCTGCCAGACCGAGGAGGCGGCGGTTGAACCCGTCGTAGTCCAGACCGCTGAGCTGGTTGGTGGTGGTGCCGCCGATGGCGGTGGCAGCGAGTGTGGTTGTATTGATGCGCCAGAGCTGGCCGTTGCTGCCGGTGCAGCCATAGAGAGTGCGGGTGAAGGGGTCAAAGGCCAGACCGGTGAAGGTGAGAGTGGTGCCGCTGACGGTGCCGAGAAGGGTCGCTGCACCGGTGAAGGGTTGCACAACGTACAACTCACGGTTGGTGTTGATCATGTAGAAGTTGTCATCGAACTGGTTGTAGGCCAGACCCTGATGGCGGCGGCCCACTGTGGCCTGCTTGTCAAAGTTGCCGTTGGTGGTGCTGCACGTGCCCAGGTTGTTCGCGAGGTCGCCGATGACGTAGAGGTTGCTGGTGTTGGTGGTGTTGCCGGAGCGGGTGACACCAAGAGGAGCGTTGAGCGCGGCAGTCAAGCCGGTGTGTTGACGCGCGGTGCCAATGTTGGTGCCGCCGGTTGAAGTGCAGCCACCGTGAGTATGGATACCGATTGCGTTGCCTGTGGATTCATTGATGACGGGAGAACCGGAGTTGCCGCCGGTGGTGTCGGTGTTGTAGCGAAATGTGGTTCCAGAAAGAGACGAAGTCGTTCCCAGGTGCGTCTTCTGCACTTGATTCCAAGTGAGGGAAACGGGTGCCGCGACGGTTCCATAGCCGGTGATGCGGATGGGCGTGCTGGTTGTTGGGGCATTCGCGAGTGTGTAACGAGCATTCTGGACCTGAATGGCGGTCCAACCGGTGGTGGAGTTTGGAACTGTGCCGAAATACTCCCAATCGTTCCCCGTGCCGCCGTTGGTGAACTGGATCGAGGTACCTTCAAAGGTGTACTGATCCGCCGGGGCGCTGGCGACCAGGCCTCCGGTGCTGGTGGAAAGGGGAACGTTGAAACTGACGACGCTGGTGCCGGTGCCGCCGCAGTGACCGGCGGTGAGGAAGCCACCGTTGAGGTCGTTGATGAGCCAGCCGGTGCACCCCATGCTGAGGCGGCCTTGGCGCGGATCAGAAGACAGAACGCGATCGTCCGTAGTGCCGCAGATGGTGCGCACGCCCCAACCCATGCTGGGTTCGCCGGCGATCACGCGATCGATGACAAGCGTGCTGAAGGGTTGTGAGCCACTGGCGAGGACTTCGACCAGGACTGAGTCGCCATTGAGGAAGACTGACCACCCTTCGCTCCAGCCGAGGGACTCACCATTGAGCATCTGCACGCCACCATCGGTGAGGGAGGTGAGACGAATCTGTGCACCTTCGGCGGCAGGATCGCCACCAAGCGTAGTGCCGCTCATGACAATGCGCAGCCACGCGGCGTTGGGAACGGACACGACGGTGGAGGCAACCACGCGGCGTTCCTCAACATCACCGGCGAAACCGAGATTGGGAAAAGTCTGACCCCACGCGACTTCGATGGAACGAGGAGGAGCAACATCAGGAGTACCGATTGGCTCTTCAGCGCGCGCGAGGGGGGTGATGGAAATCAGCAGGCCCGAAGCCAAGGCCAAAGAAGTTGTTCGCGTCATGGTTATTGCCCTTTGAATGCCCCCGAAACTGGAAAGACGAAAATATACCAAGCCACGATTCGCTCGCCAACACATTTTTTTCCGTCCGAACTGGAACTCCGTAGTTAGAACTCCCCAATAATGGGGAGTGGACGTTGAAGGTCCGAAAAATCGGGCTTTTGAACGTACAAGGAAGGGCTAAGGGTTGTCTGTGTTGCGGCTCACTGGCCAATTTGAGATCAAGGATTTCGTCCCCTGCCCGGTTTGCGATGGCAAGGGCACGGTCCCCCAAGGCCCGACGCTGTGCGTTCGCATGGGAATCAACGGGTCCAATTGGCGTGGACCGATTTATGTGCCCGGCGAGGGGTGCCCTAGGCCATGCCCGGAATGCGATGGAAAGAAGGTGGTGCCGCCAGGGAGCCAAGCGGCGGCACTCGGGCGGCATGTGTACACAGACGAGGCCGAAGAAGATCACGAGCCAAGCGATGGCATGTATTGAGACCACCCTTTTGTGGCGGATCAGCCGTTACCGGGAATCACCCCAGCAATGAGAATCGGGTGCCAAGTTGGGGCCGTGTGGCAACAAATGTCTTGTATGAGCGAATGGAAATCTGTACCTTTGCTCCATTGGGGTGAGGAAGGCGATTCAGGCGGCAGACGCCCCTGTTGGATCGCCGATGTGTGATGGGAGAGCCGCACATTGTGCGAGTTCTTGGACGGAGTGCCTGAGGATGAAATTGAGTCAATCACGCTTTGCAGGCGGGGGGTGTGTTGTGGCCGGAGTGGTCGCTTGGTGCGGAGCCACCGGTCTGGCGCGCGCGCAGGAACTGCCGCCAGTGGGTGGGACGCTGGATAGGCCGGTTGGTGGCGTGTTTGAGCGTCACGTGGATTCGGGTGAACATGTTGGGGTGAACGGCGTGGCGTGGTCGCAAGTGATCGCGACGCCATCCGCTGCGTGGACGCGTTTGCACTTTGGTGAGTGCGTACTGGGACCGGGATCGTTTATCCGCGTGTCGAGTGTGCTGGATGGCGAAGTGATGCGGCTGGACAGCGCGATGCTGGAGCAGTGGCGCAACACCACGGCGTATTTCAACGGCGATGCGGTGGTGGTGGAACTGATCGCAGCGCCGGGAACCAGTGGCAATCGCGTAGTGGTCAGCGGTGTTGAAGTGGAGTTGGTGGGTATTGCAACTGACCCACCAGCGTGTGGCATCTGCCAGGGAAGTGACAATCGCGTGGCATCGACACAGCCGGGAGTAGCCCGCACGATGCCGGGTGGTTGCACGGCGGTGATCTATAACCCGTACGGCTGCTTCATGACGGCAGGGCACTGTGGTGGTGGCGGATTGCAGGTGATTCAGTTCAACGTCCCGGCGAGTACGTCTACCTGCGCACTGGTGCAGCCGCCGGTTGAGGATCAGTTTCCGGTGACGGGTGGCACGGGGGTCTTTGAGAACGGCAATCCGGCACGCGATTTCAACGTTTCGCGCACGGGTACGAATTCGTCTGGACAGACGGTGTATCAGAAGTACAACTTCTATCTGCCTCTGGCGACGAGCATGCCCACGCTGTTTCAGACTGTCGACCTGTTTGGGTATGGCACAGACACTCGCTGCACACTTTCGCAGACTCTGCGGCGCAGCCCGGGAAGCATCAGCGGCACGCCAACCAGCGACACTCTGTTCCTGTCCAATGATGTGACGGGTGGGAATTCAGGTTCGCCGGTGGTGCGAAACGGACGGATTGTGGGGATCGCCAATTACTGCTCAGAGAATTGCCCGCCGAATTATGCGGCGCGGATTGATATCCCACTGTTTGCCGAGCTGCGGCAGCAGCAGTGCCCCTGCCCGGCGGACTTCAATCGCGACGGTGTTGCGGATTTTTTTGACTATCTGGATTTTGTCGCTGCTTTCAGTTCCGGCGGTCCGGGAAGCGATTTCAACGCGGACGGCTCGGTGGACTTCTTTGACTATCTGGACTTTGTCGCGGCATTCAGTTTCGGGTGCGTGTAATCTGATTTGTTCACGGGCGTTCTGCCCAAAGGTGTGATGGGAAGCGGGATTGGCGGAATTCAGAGGAGTGGGTTCACTGCGCGAAGTGGAGGGGACACCTATCCATGATGCACGGTGAAGGAGACTTGAGAAAACGGAGAGGTGAATCGATGAAGATGCGAGTTCTCAGTGCGGCAGCTCTGGTTGCCATGTCTATCACGGCCGCGGCACTTGCGCAGGTCAATGACCCGACGCCAGTCGGTGAGACGATTCAAAGCCGCGACGCGTGGCGACTGCGTGATGCGCTGCCCGTGGATGTGGCGACAGGTGAGCCGTGGATTCGTCCCCGCCAGTTTCAGGCCTTGGAGGTCTCAGCCCAAGTGATGCGCCAAGTGCTGGCTTCAGCGCCGATGGAATTCTCCGGAATTGAACCGATCATCATCGAACTGCCCGACCCCACCGGACGCATGGTGCGCTTCAAGGTGTGGGAGTCGCCGATCATGGAGCCGGCGCTGGCGGCTCAGATGGCGCAGATGAAGACCTACATCGGCCAGGGCATTGATGATCCGACCGCGACATTGCGAGCGGACTTCACGACCGCTGATGCGCCATGGTTTGGCGCGGGAAGTTTCCACGCTCAGGTGCTCAGCTCCAATGGCGACTGGTTCATTGATCCCTATACCAAGGGTGAGTTCCGCCATGTAGTGAGTTACTTCCGGCGAGACTTGCGGAGCGTGCATGGGTTTGTATGCCACTTTGATGAGCAGGCGAGGCCACTGCACATTGGCGAGCCGGATGGTGGTGTGAACCCCGAGGCAAGCGGCGCCACCCTGAGGACCTATCGCCTGGCGAATGCGTGCACGGGCGAGTATGCCGCGTTTCATGGTGGAACGGTGGCATCTGCCCAAGCGGCGATCGTGACGGCGGTCAATCGCGTGGTGGGAGTGTATGAGAAGGAAGTCTGCATCCGCATGACGCTGGTGGCCAACAACACCAGCGTGGTGTACACCAACTCCGCCACTGACCCCTACGACAACTCCAATGGCGGCACCATGCTGGGGCAGAACCAGACAACGTGCACGAATGTGATCGGCAGTGCCAACTACGACATCGGCCATGTTTTCTCGACCGGTGGCGGTGGCGTGGCGGGGCTTGGTGTGGTGTGCAACAGCACCAACAAGGCGCGCGGAGTGACCGGGTCTGGCGCTCCGACGGGCGACGCGTTTTACATAGACTACGTCGCGCACGAAATGGGGCACCAGTTCGGCAGTAATCACTCGTTCAACAGCACCACCAGCAGCTGCAATGGCAATCGCAGTGCATCCAACGCGTATGAGCCCGGCTCTGGTTCGACCATCATGTCTTACGCAGGAATCTGCGGCGCAGACAACATCCAGAGCAACTCCGATGCGTACTTTGTGTGGCGCTCGTACGACGAGATTCGCGCCTTTGTCTCCACGGGCGGAGGCAATGGCTGCGGCACCAACAGTGCCACCGGCAACAGCTTCCCCACTGCCGTCGCCGGCTCCAACTACACCATCCCCGCCAACACGCCCTTTGCTCTGACTGGAAGCGGCACTGATTCCAATGGCGATGCCGTGACCTTCTGTTGGGAGCAAGCGGACTTGGGCGCGGCATTGACTCTTGCAGCGGCAGACAACGGCGCTTCGCCGATCAACCGCTCGCGCACCGGCACCACCGATCCGGTGCGTCTGGTTCCCCCGCTCGCCAACATTCTGGCTGGCACTGTGCCCAGCACGGACAAGGTGCCGACTGTGGCACGCGCCTCCTACACCTGGAAGCTCACCACGCGTGACAATCGCGCTGGTGGTGGCGGAGTGAACGCGGCCCAGATCGATCTGAACGTGGTCAACACCGGCGCTGGCTTTGCCATCACCAGCCAGAACACCGCGACATCGTGGGATGCAGGCACGTCTCAAACCATCACCTGGAACGTGGCTGGCACCACCGCCAGCGGCATCAACTGTGCCAACGTCAAGATTTCACTTTCGACTGACGGGGGCAACACCTTCCCAACCGTGCTCGCGGCGTCCACCGCCAACGACGGTACGCAGAACATCACGGTTCCCGGTTCGGCAACAACGACAGGGCGAGTGAAGGTTGAAGCGGTCGGCAACATCTTCTTTGACATCAACAACGCGTCGATCACCATTGTCGACCCCAACACCACGCCACCCAACAACCCCACCAACGTCACGTTCTCGCCCAGCCCCGGTTGCTCAGGACAGACTGTGAATCTCTCGGCAACCGTCGGTGCGAATCAAACTGTGGATTGGTACATCAACGCCTGTGGCAACACCTTCATCGGAAGTGGCAATCCACTCGCGATTACGGCAACGACAAGCCGCAACTACTACGCCAAGGCCCGCAACCTGACCAGTGGTCTGGTTTCCGCAGGGTGCGCATCGGCGGCACTCATCGTGAACGCCAGCGCATCGGCCCCCACTACAGCGAACACCAGCCGCAACAACTTCTGTGCAACGGACGCCGGGAATATCACATTGTCTGCAACAGGCGGCAGTGGCACGACGTTGCGGTGGATGAGTGATTCGTGTGGCGGCACCACCGTGGGCACAGGCAACAACCTTTCCATCCCCAGCCCCACGGCAACGACCACCTATTACGCGCGTTGGGAGAACACCTGCGGCAACAGCGCGTGCGCTTCGGTAACGGTGACCGTCCAGCCCACGGCTGACTTCAACGGTGACACAAGCATCGACTTCTTTGACTACCTCGACTTTGTCGCGGCGTTCAGTAACGGCGATCCCGGTGCCGACTTTAATGGCGATACCAGCATCGACTTCTTTGACTACCTCGACTTTGTCGCGGCGTTCTCGGGGACGTGCTGAAAGAGCGGCTGCCCCGATCGGGGGATTTCCGAATGAAACTCTGAGATTTTCGGGCCTCGCCTTCGGGCGGGGCCTGTTTTTCCCCACATCATGCTTGCTTTGCATCAGATTGTGGTATCTTGCTGATCTTGTGGTCTGGCAGCAGAGAGACCCCGGAGCAACATATGAAGAGCCGTGTGACAAAGTTCTCGTCCGCACTCGCACTCTGCGCTGCCGCAATCTCATGCTGCAACATCCCCGCTGCCGCGGCGGATGCCATAGCTCCTCACCACGCCAACGCTGCCGCCGCACCCCGTCCGGTCGAAGGATTCGCCTCCGACACCATCCGCATCACGCTGCGTCCGACGTGGAGCGTGGCCCGCACCGTGGATGGCGCTCTGGCACTGTCGCAGGATCAGTCAGGTGTGTGGCTGGAATCTGCGGAGATCCTTCGCTCCATCGGCGCCACTGCGATTGATCCGGTATTCACGCTTCCCTTTGGCGATCCCAAGCTCGCAGCATCGTTGGGGATGGACCGCATGATGGTGTTGCGCATTCCCGCTGGCAGTGACGTCGAGGCGATCATCGCGCGAATCACCCCGACACTCAGCCCCGCCTTGGAAGACATCCGACTTGATCGGCTGGCCTCGGTTGCCGCCGTTCCCAATGACCCCTCATATGGGTTGCAGTATTCACTGCGCAACACCGGGCAGAGCGTGGAAGGTCAGACCGGCACCACAGGCATTGATATCGATGCCGAGCGTGCCTGGAACATTTCAACAGGAAACGGCCAGACCTTTATCGCAATCGTTGACACCGGCATCTCGACCACGCACCCTGATGTGGCGCTCAAGGTGATGGAGAGGCGCAATTTCACCAGCACAAATGCAACCGACTCCGACGACCGTCACGGCCACGGCACGCACTGCGCCGGAATCTCAGCCGCACGCACCAATAACAGCGTCGGCATCGCCGGCGTGTGCTGGGGATGCTCATTGGTCGGTGCTAAGGTGCTGGATGATGGTGGCAGTGGTCAATGGTCATGGGTTGCCGCTGGCATTCAGTGGTCCGCCGACGTTCGCGGCATGCGGATCATCTCGATGAGCTTGGGTGGCGGGGCCAACGACCCGGCCGTGGAGGCAGCGGTCACATATGCCAACGGACGCAACGTGCTGGTGATCGCGGCTGCCGGAAACAACTACGGTGGCAGCGTGATTTATCCAGCCGCGCTTCCTGCATGCCTGGCGGTGGCAAGCACCGACAATCGTGATCAGCGCTCGACCTTTTCCTCTGTGGGCCCGGCGGTGGATATCTCCGCACCCGGCACCAGTGTCTACTCATGCTACGACAATGTGTCGGCACCCAACAGCTACACATATATGTCTGGCACCAGCATGGCGACGCCTCACGTCTCCGGCGTTGCCGGGTTGGTGGTGAGCATCAATCCGAATCTTACGAATGTGGAGGTGCGTGAGATTCTTGAAGAGAGCGTGATCGATCTGGGCGCGCCCGGGCTTGATCCGACCTTTGGTCACGGACGCATCAGTGCATATCTGGCGGCAGTGGCGGCACAGGCGACGCTGTGCCCCGTGGATTTCAATCGCGATGGCACCGCCGATTTCTTTGACTACCTCGATTTTGTTTCGGCCTTTGCCTCTAACTCAAACTCTGCGGATTACAACGCCGACAGCGTGATCGATCTGTTTGACTATCTGGACTTTGTCGCCGCGTTCGCTGTGGGGTGCTGAAAGACCGCTGCTGAATCACATCTCCCCAAACAACCAAAAGGCGTGGTCGAATGTTCTTCGGCCACGCCTTTGTGTTACAGCTTGAGAGAATCAAAGCGCGGTGTACAGACCGCGGGCAACCTTCTTGAAACGATCGGTGTGCTTAAGGAGGGCCTGATTGACCATGACGCGGAAATTCTCCGCCGAGGTCTTGTAGCCACTGGCGAGCACCGCGTTCATCACTTCGGTCACGCCAAGTTCTTTGCCCTTGAGAACCTTGTGCAGGGCATCGACCAGACTCATGGAGTTCTTGAAGCGCTTGCCCCCGCCACGACGTGCGCCTTTGCCACTGGACAGCGAGGCCGCACTCAGCTCACCACCCAATGCGCTGATCTCAGTCTCAATGGCGCTGGCGCGACGCAGCAGACTATCGCGGCGTTTGTGCAGCGTTCCCAGCTTGCGCTGGCGCGAACGCATCTCGCGAGCCAGATCCTTTGTGGAGACATTCTTCAGAGAAGTGCGCGATGCACCTGCCGAACCCGATGACTTGCGACGCTTGGCCATTCCACTACCTTCTTTTGCCCCGCCCATAAACAGGTGAACAGCCGTCCGATACACGCGGACGTAACTTTACCATCCTATTACTTCGCTGCGCGCAAGTCGCCTCGACGCGACCAGTACTTACGCTGGCTCTGCTTCCTGCGCTCTGGGTTACTCCTGCACGCCCAGATCCTGCTTGGTGAAGAGTGCTTCGAAGTGCAATCCCGCGGCGGCCACATTTTCCCGCGCGCCTTCCTGCCTATCGATCGTCGCAATCACACCACGCACATCGGCACCGAGTTCACGCAGCGAACCAACTGCCTCCAGCGCCTGCCCAGCGGTGGTGGCGACATCTTCCACCAGCAGCACGATGTCACCTTTATTCAAGGTCCCTTCGATCTGCTTGCTGGTGCCGTATTCCTTCTTTTTGTTGCGCACAAAGATGGCAGGGAGGCCGGTCTTGAGTGCAGCGACCGTGACGAGTGGGATGCCCCCCAGCTCGGCCCCGGCCAGACGCGTGACCTTGACACCCAATTCGCGCTCGACGTGGCGCACGCGGGCGGCAAGCAGATCACCGATCTTGTCCAAGAGCTCGGGACGAGTGGAAAAGAGGTACTTATCCAGGTAGTACTTACTGGTGCGTCCGGAACGCAATGTGAACGTACCTCGAAGCAGGGCGACTTCGGCGATGGCTTTGGCGAGGTCGGGATGGGCATCGGTGGGGAGCGTGGTGGTCGCGGATGTGGTAGTCATGCGCGCAGCGTATCACCTATGCAACCCCTCCATAGGAAAACCCAAGTACTCCTTGGGCCCGCTACAACATTGCTGGCAGGCCCGGCACGATCCCAAGCACGCTGAGGATCTTTTCATGCAACCATTACGCGTCACACGCCCTCTCCCTGCTTTTCGCGGCATGCCACGTGCGCGCAGTGCCATCGGCCTGATATGCGTGATCACACCACTGCTGTTGGCGATCACTGTGGAGCGTGCTGATGCATCCACATTCTCAACGCACCGGTCAGACCCTGCGCCTTTGGCGGGTCCGAAGTTGACACCCGTTGAGAGCAAGCCGCAGACCTTGGTTGAGCGCGACTTTGATGGCAAGATCAAGCCCTTGGAGTCATCGCCTGAGGAGGCGGCGATCCTGCTGCTGCAACTGACCCCGGCAGAGAGTGCCAAGGCCGATGCCGCGGTCGCGGCACGCGCTGCGGATATGGATGCGCTGGTCACCGAGCATCTTTTGGACATCATCCGCCTTACCGGTCAGTTTCAGTCAGCGAGCGCGCTGGAACGATTGAATGCGATTCGCGAGTCGTACAAACTCGCCTCTCCGATTCTGGAGAAGGGGCGACTGGTGGACCGCATCAGTGCCGCGCTCCCAGAATCGCAGCGCGAGCGCTACGTCTTTCTCGTTGATGCCTACAAGCGTGCGCTGGGCGATCAGGAGATCGCACTGGCCAAGCAAGGCAAAAGTAACGATGTTGAGTTTGCGGCAGAGGTGAACAAAGACCCCAAGAACCTGATCGGTCATCGCATCCGCGCCCGCATCAAGTTTGATCTGGAGTCCTTTGGCAAAGAGATTCAGCGCTCCGCCGAACGCATCATCGCGGAGAAGCAGAATCAAGGCAATGACTTTCTGGGCAAACTGCAACTGACACCCGAACAGGAGGCCAGCATTCAGGCAATCTATGTGGATGTCGCCGGAAAGTATGGCTTGAAGGAGCCGCCCAAAGGGGTGCAGGCCGTGCTCTTTGCCCGCGTGCTCAAGGTGCTCACTCCCGAGCAGCGCAAACAGGCACTCGTGCTGATCCGTGAGCAGGAGCGCCAGAAGGAGAAAGATGCCGCTGCAGCCAAGCGAGGGACCAACACCGGTATGGACGAATCGCCAGCCCCGATGAAGTGATGGGCTCACTTGGACTTGGGCGGAACCACATCCCCTTGCTTCAAAGCGTTCAGCGTCTCCACCTGACGATCCAAAGCAAATCCCATCTGGGCACGCGGCCCGAAGATCCGATTCTCGACGTTGCGATCCGGGCTGGTGACCTTTCCCGAGGCGTCGACTTTCCATTTGCCCAGTGTGTCTTTGAGAATGACGAAGAACTCCTGAGCAGTTTCGCACGCTCGCCCCAGCGTGCCGCAGGCGTTAACGCGATCAAACGTCGCCATTCCCCGCTCCCATTCCATCGCCATGCGCATCGTGTCGAACTGATCCACACCCGCGTTGACGAGCACATCGCGTGCTTCCTGAGAGAGGTTGCGCAGACGCTTCTCCATCTTCTCGGCATCCACCTTCAGCGTCGCAAACTCCTCCATCGCCTTGTCCAGCGCTGACTTGGTGGTCACGGGCTTACGCATCCTTGCGTACGCCCCTTCGCCCCGTTGTGCGATGGCGAGAACCGAATCGATGACTTCTGCGCGAAGCGTTGCCAAGGCCTTGCTTCCCGCTTCATTCGTCGCGGCATCCTTGGGCGGTGCGAGTGCAGGTACAGGTGTGCGCCGCACTGGTTCCTCGCGCTTGGGCTGCGAGTCTGAGGGCGTGGTGGAAGAAGCGCCTGTGGGCTGGGGTTGAGGTTGAACGCGCACGCCTTGAGAAGGTACCTCCGGCGGTGAATCAAGACTGCCATCGGCGGAGGAAGGGGTGTTGGCAACCTTGCCAAGGTTTGAGGGAAGGGTGTTGGCAGCCATGCCACTACTGGTAACCTGTTTTGGCGGCAGGGGCTTGATGACACCAATCGCGCGCAGGGCATTGACGCCGTAGGCAATATTGGCCAAGAGCAGAATCGTGCCGCAGATCGCGGTAGCGAGCCCTTGACTGCGCTTCTCAGCGATGCGCGAGGCGAGCCAGACAAAGAACGCGCCGATCACTATGGGTCCGACGAAAAGACCGGTCTGGTATCCGGAGTTGTACGCTCCGCTGGCGGTGGCTTTGGCAGGAGCTTTGAACGCGATCACCAGGCCCAGGGTCACCATGGTCACCGCCAACAGCACCACCAGCGGCACCGCTGTAAACGCTCGCTGCATCAACTTTGGACTGTGCATCATGGTTCACTCTCAAAGATCCTGATGATCCATTGTTGGCTTCGGGCTGCCCAGGAATGGTCCTTCACCGTGCGTTGGTGCCCGGAGTGGGCCAGTGCGAGACGCTGCTCATCATGATTCAGCAGCGTTTCGACGGCATGAGCAACGTCAATTGGGGAATCGCCATCCAGGATGTCCTGGCCAATGGTCAGGAGCTCTCCCAAGCCGCTGCGCCGGGCACATACGCACGCCACGCCACTGGCCGTGATCTCCAAGGGCTTGATATTCACGCCCACATCATCCTGCCAGCGCATGACATTCACAGCGACGCGTCCGCGGCGATAGGCATTCCCCTGCTCAGCATCACTCACCACGCCCAGATCGCGCACACTGCCCGCCACACCCCAGCGCGAGGCCCAATCCGTGACTCCCGTTCCGAACGCTGCAAACTTGAACCGCTTTGCCAGGTGTGCCGCCGTCACGCCCCGCTCGTAGCGCTCCACCGAGCGAACCAGATCTGTCGCCTTGATATAGAGCGCTGGAGTCCGCACCAGCACCTCCAGCCCTTGTCGCAGGAGTGCCGAACCAGAAGCAATTTCCTCAGCGCGGCTCAGCATGGCTTCGTGCCGACGATGCACCTGGGTTCGCAGCAGTTCCACGATCAGGTCACGGACGGTTGTCTCTCCGGCAAAGCCGGCGACGACCTGAGTTTCCAACTCGCTGGCGATTCGCTGCCGCGCACTGTGCCAATCCAGTTCCCTGGCATCCAGCAATTTCAGAATCTCTGGCGTGGGCGCTGGGTCGCCCGGCCCCAGGCACATGACCACATCGTGATCCGCGTCCTTCGTCGTGCCAGCAAATTTTGCCGCATGCACGCCATACGGAATCGCATGGACGCGCCCCATGGCAAAGCACTCGCGCATCTCGCGCGCTGTTCCCGGGTTATTGATGATGTGATGCGACATCGGACCGCGTGCTACATCACTGCGCAGGTGCTGGACGAACACGCCGTTGTGAGCCCAGTGCGGGGCATCCAGCCACCACCACACCAAGGGCACGCCCATGGCGTCAAAGACGGTGGACGCTCGACCTTCTACCATCGGATTGATAAAGGTCATGGGCACGTTGGCCCACATGCCTATGGCCAGTTCGATTCGGTTGGACTTCACCAAGTCCATCAGCAACTGGGTGAAATCCCCTTTGAGGGCCCCGAGGCGACTCTGATCCTGTTCCAATCGCGCAGTGGCCTGCCAAATCGACCCCAGGTCGAGGCGCGTCACGCGGTGCCCGGCCTCCTCAAAGCCGGCGAGGCAATCGTTGAAAATGTCTCGGGAATTGGTTCCCGGCTGGACCAATGCGAGAATGTGCTTGCCCTCGGCCATGTTCCCCAGAGTACCAAACTTCGCCGGAATCGCATCTTTTGACCCTTTCCGGCGTGTGTAACACCCCTTGGCGCGCCCACCCCCCATCCGCTAGACTCTTCGCACCGGTCACTCGTACCGGTCTTTCAAATTCGGAGAGTGTGATATGCGAACCCTGCTGACTGCCGGCCTTGCCGGTCTCGCCGTTTCTTCCGTCGCGATGGCCGCTGGCCCTGACGTCACCCTGCGTGAATCATCCAGCGTGCAGAACTATGGCCAGGTGGGTGGCATCTATGCCTACGCCATCGGTTCCAACACCTGCAACATCGGCAATGCCAACCTGCTGTGGACCAACAACGGCACGCCTGGTCTGGCCATGAATGCCTATCGCATCTATGACGGCCGCATGACTCAGATTGGCATGTCGTGGGTCAAGACCGCGTGCTGCGCCGCCGCGGGCTCTGGTTGCGGCACGTGCAATGGCCAAGGCGGCTCCGTCCTGGGTGCTGGTTGCCTGGATGTGTACTCCGCTGGTTGGAACGGTGGCCAGACCCGACTGGGCCCGCGCTCTTCGATCAACGGCTACACCGGCGCATTCTCCAGCTTTACCACCGGCACAACCAACGTCATTCAGCGTCGTCTGCAGGTTCTCGCGGACGACATGAACACCACTCGCTACGTTGGCGCTCGCTTCGTAATGGAGGGTGTCTACGCCGCGTCTGACGATCACGCCGCCGGCAACTGGATGAATAACTGCTCGTACAAGCTCGCCAACATCGCCCCCACCACCTACAACATCACCTACACGGGCGCCATGAACGAAGGCCGCCCCGCCATCTACGCCTGGCGCGATCACGGCCTGGGCACCAACTCCCCTGATACCAGCGTGAACGTGCAGATCGTCGATGTCCCCGGCGAAGGACGCTTCTACGTCGCCAGCAAGGTCATCACCGTCCGCGCCAACCTTGAGTACCGCTACGAGTACGCCATCTTCAACCAGACCAGCGATCGTTCCGGCGGCTCACTCTCCATTCCCGCTCCGGCCACCGCTGTGATCACGGATCGCGGCTTCTCCGCTCCTCTCTATCACTCTGGCGAACCCTACAGCAACACCCTGTGGAATCACGCCCGCAACGCCACCAGCGTTGATTTCACCAGCCCTCAGACCTTTGCCCAGAACGCCAACTCCAACGCTCTGCGCTGGGGCACCATGTACAACTTCTACTTCAAGGCCACCACACGGCCCATCAACCGCGATGCGACCCTGGGCCTCTTCAAGCCCGGCACACCCACAGGTGTGACCTTCTCGGTGCCCACCCCCGCCGCCCCTGCTGATTTCAACCTGGACGGCAACTGCGATTTCTTTGACTACCTCGATTTCGTTGCCGCGTTCAGCACCAACAACGCTTTGGCCGATTTCAACGGCGACTCGCTCATCGACTTCTTTGACTACCTCGACTACGTGCAGGCCTTCGCCAACGGCTGCTAAGCCGCATCCGCACAACTGAATAAACACAAGAGGGAGGACGAGAGTCCTCCCTCTTTGCTTTTCCCTCGGGGCTATCGCCCCGTGTGGCCCAACCACACACAACTGGCTCTCGACTTTGGTTCAGTGCTCAGCAGCCGACGCTGAATCCGCTGACAAAGTCAAGGTAGTCAAAGAAATCGATCACGGCGTCTTCGTTGTAGTCCGCACCCGGAACATTTCCGGCAAACGCAGCGACAAAGTCCAGATAGTCAAAGAAGTCGACCGTGCCATCGCAGTTGAAGTCTGTTGCGCACACGACCACGCTCGCCGTGTTGCTTGTCGCCCCGCCGCAGACGCCCGTCACCACGCAGTGATACGCACCCTCGCGGCTGAGCGATCCCGACATGCTCAGCGTCTGTGTCGTCGCGCCCGACACACCGTTGCCATTCACCACAATCGCGTTCCCCTTCCACCACTGATACGTCACAGCGCCGGTGGCAGTGTGATTGCACGTCAGCGTGATCTGGGCGCTCTTGCACAAAGGCGCCGGGTTCTGCACGCTTGCGCTCACCGGCACACAGCAGCCGTAACTGCCGCAGAAGACCGGGATGCGGATCACATCAGAAAGGGCCTGGCCGTTTGGTGCCGCAGGATCAGTCACGATCCACTGGGCAAAGACGATCTGCCCCGGCTGGAATGCACCGACGTTCAGAGGCCAGTGCAACGTCGCCAGACCCACACCATTGCCCGTGCCCTCGGTGGTCACTGTGCCCACAAACGAAGTCGGCGTGATGCGCCCCCCCACCGGAGGCGTCAGCGAAATGCCAAGTTGCGCGCTCGCCCCACCCAGCGCACCATCCAGCCCGATGCGATGATCCAGCGAACCCAGCATCGGGGGCGACAGCAGCACGCTGCGCGGCACGATGCCGCCACTGCCTGCCACGCCACCACCCAAGGAGCTGGACCGATCTGCGGCGCGAGCCCCAGCCAGCGTCGGCTGATCAAAGGGGAAGGTGCGGTTGGCAACGCGCTGATCCGTCAATCCGTTGCGGATGAAGGCATCCACCGCCGCGCGATCGGGGCCATTGAGCCCGATACCCCGCACAATGGGGTCCTGATTGTCGGGGAACTGTGGGGCCGCGCCCGGCACGCGAGCGTAGAAATCAATCACCTGCTGCAATGTGGTGAATTGCCCGTTGTGCATGAAACTCTGCTTGAGGCCCACGTTGCGCAGCGTTGGCACCTTGAAGCGACCCCGGTCATTGGGATTTCCCGTCACCAGCTGCCGCCCCAGATCCTCGGCCGGAGGACGCAGGCCGATGTTGCGGAAACTGAAATCCGTCGTCATGTCATTGGCCAGCGAGTGGCACGCGGCACACCCGACCTGCTGGAAGCGCGTTAGCCCCTGCTGCTGCTGAGCCGTCAGCGCGGCAGTATTTCCTGCGCGGAAACTATCAAACGGAGTCTGATCGCTGATGAGCGTGCGCTGATACGTCGCCAAAGCAAACGCGATGCGACGGGCGGTGATCGCTTCATCACCAAAGGCGCGACGGAAGAGCTCGGCATACGTCGGCTTGTCCGCCAGCGCCGTCTGCACGTCGGCAGGAATCGCCGTGGCCAAGTCCAAAGGACGCACCAATTCGAGCTTGGCGGCGATCGCGGCCCAGTCAATGCCGTCGTGCGCCATCTCCACGCTGTTCACGATCGGCTGCACGGCCTGACTTTCCAGCGCGCCCCCCTGCTGAATCGCCACCTGACCCGTCTCTGGATCCACAAACTGATTGGTGGCGCGCCCATCCCAGAAAAGCGTGGGTGAGTAGCCGGAATTGATCATGGTGTTGGCAGCACGTGAAGTGACCTGCGCCAGCACACCAAAGACACCATCGCGTTCCACATCATTGCTGCTGTCACTGCGGACGATGCCCAATGAGCCCAGCATGTCATCGGGCGTGTTCAGCGTGCCATCTGCGCCGGGGTTGCGGCCGGGGTTGCGGGCATCGGTTCCGGCGCGTACAAAACTGTGGCACGTGCCACAGGAGACGGTGTTGGACGTCGAGAGCTGCTCATCCCAGAAGAGGACCTTGCCCAGCACGCGTTTGGGTTCGGTGATGGGGTTGGCAGGTGGCACCGGCACCGGAGGCAATGCCGCCATCGCCCACCCTGCTGTCATCGAGAGCGCACATGCCGCCAAGACGGCTTGCCGTTTCATCCCCACAACTCCCTTATCCACGGACCCGGTCTCAAGCTTCATCGCAGCACTCCACTCGTAGCCAACCGGCCCTGCCAGGAACTCACCTGAGAGCCATTGTGCAAACGCCACCCCGCGCTTGCCTATTGCGGCTCAGCCGACGATTTCCCAACAATCTTGTCCCCGTGGGGACAAAACTAGCACCCACCCAAACCCCTGCCCCTCCCTCATCCACCCGCCGCACCTGGTCCCATTCCCCGTCGTCTCTTCCAACTACACTCGCCCGACCATGTCCGATAGCAACGCACATCGCCTCCCCACAGACACCGACGACGGCCTCCTGCTCATCATCAGCGGGCCTAGCGGCGTGGGCAAAACCACCATCACCCGCGGCGTCGAACGAGGCGTCCCCGATGCCGTCTTCAGCGTCTCGGCCACCACCCGCCCGCAAACCAGTGCCGATGTCGAAGGTGTCGATTACCACTTCGTCACCGATGAGACCTTCGAAGCCATGAAAGCGCGTGGCGAGTTTCTCGAGACCGCCGGCATCTATGGCAAGAAATATGGCACGCCCCGCGCCTGGGTCCTCGAACACCTCCGCCGCGGTCGTCTGGTCATCCTCGAAATCGATGTGCAGGGCGCGATCCAAGTCAAAAAGCAGATTCCTGATGCGTATTCGATCTTTGTCCTCCCACCGAGTGAGGCGGCGCTCTTGGATCGCCTGCAGGGGCGGCGTCGCGAGGATGAGGCCGCTATTCAGCGCCGCTTTGCCGCAGCCAAGAGCGAGATCGAACTGGCACGTTCGTGCAACCTCTACAACCTTTCCATCACCAACGATCAGGTGGAGCCGGCGATCGCGCAAGCCATCGGCGCGGTGAATCTGGAACGGGCCAGGCGAAGGGCGAGCAAGAAGTGATGGAGTGACGAGATACAAGTCACAAATTGAAAGTCAAAAGTGACGCGCGTATCACGCGTTCTGATCGTGAACTTGACACGTTGAACTCACTCATCAAGACTGCCAAGCTTTGAGGCAGGCCTGTTGGCAGTCTTGTGATTATCTGGACGCATGATCGGACATGACTGCCAATGGGTCTCATCCACACTTGGCAGTCTTGTTGGCAGTGTTGTTTCAGGTGGCACATCTCTTCACCATCCGACAGGTGCCTTGATGGTTTCATCGCACAGTTGCAACCTTTCCGCGCGAACTCCGAACACACTCCATCGCCGTGCGTTCTGTTCTGCGCCTGAATGTGCATCGGTGATCTTCCATTCGCCTCACTGATATGTTCAGGATGAGGAAGGGAAGGTACTTTTTCATTCTGATGATTCAGAATGAAACTGGCGCATCCAGATGCGCTTGAATCGCGCACATTCAACAAGACGTCCAAACTTCTGGATGAAGTTTGGCCGCCTAGTTGAACATGTGGTGAAAAAGAAAAGAGCCCGCGCTCAGCACGGGCCTTCTCACTCACTCCTGACTTTCAACTTGTGACTTGCATCTTTGAACTCTGCTTTACATCCCGTAGCAGAATTCTTCCTGAATGATCTTTCCACCCTGCACGGTGTAGAACGCGATCTCTTGCATCACCATGCGCTGACCGCTGTTCTTGTCCGTCACATCCATGTTCATCTTCACGGCAAAGCCTGTGCTGCCGCAGAACGGGCCTTCGCACGAGGCACCGTGAATCTCATGCGTTGCCACCCATTCAGCGCACTTGGCTTCGACGGCCTTGCGTCCGTCAAAGAGCATTCCCACGCCGAACCCTTCGATGCTGGTCCAGTTCTTGGCAAAGAGTGCATCCCAGATCTTGTGATCCGCAGTGCCGGCGTTGAACATCTGCACAAAGTCCTTGCCCAGGTCGAGGACCGTCGCGCCCTTGCCCGTGCCGATGGAACGCACCGGCGAAAGGCCCTTCGGCGCAGATTTCTTTGCTGCCTTCTTGGCCGGCTTGGCGGCCTTCTTGTTGGCAGGTTTCTTGCCAGCGGACTTCTTCACGGGTTTCTTTGCTGCTGTCTTGGCCATGACTCGTATTCCTTCCTCATTGCTGTTTCGCGCGCGCTGATGTTCCGACTGTACCCCTATTCCCCTTCCCCGCCGTCATCTCCGACACCCGCCCAACCACTGATTCACACTCATTTCACCTTCAACGTCGGCCTCATCGTCCCTGCTCTCAAGGCCGCCAGAGACACCTGCCCCTCCACGTTCGTCACCATCTTCTCCAGTGCTATTGGTAACGACCCGCCCCCCTCAAAGTTGCGGCTTGGATTCCCCTCATCGCTATTGACCCGCAGAGCCATCGTGATCGGCACACTACCCAAGAAGGGCAGATTCAGCCGCTGAGCCATCACCTCAGCCCCGCCTCGGCCAAAGAGGTCGTATTCCTTGCCGTCATCACCGACGAAAAAGCTCATGTTCTCGACCACGCCCAACACCGGCACATTCAACTGCTGGAACATGCGTGCAGCGCGAACGGCATCATCCTGCGCCACTTTCTGCGGCGTGCACACCACCACCGCCCCCGTGAGTTTCAGCATCTGCGCCATCGTCAGCGCGATATCACCCGTGCCCGGTGGCAGGTCGATGATGAGGTAATCGAGGTTCCCCCAATCGGTCTGCTCCGTCAGTTGCTTGAAGGCACCGTGGGCCATCGGCCCACGCCAGATCAGGGGTTTTTCCGGATCGACCAGTTTGCCGAGGGTGATCGCCTTCACGCCGTGCACATAAAACGGCTGCAACATGCCGCCGTGCACGTTCTGCTCCATCGCCCCCAGACCCAACATCGTCGGCATGCTCGGGCCGTAGATATCGGCATCGAGCAAACCCACCGCGTGCCCGCGCCGTGCCAGGCCCACGGCAAGATTCACGGCGATGCTGGATTTGCCCACTCCACCCTTGCCTGCGCCAACGGCGATCACTTTCGCCACACCGGGAATGCCCGTGGCACTCGCATCACCACGCGCACTGTTGTTGGTCGTGAGGCCACCGATGGGTGTGTGCCCATCTGCCGACGATGGTGTTGCAGGACCCGGAGTACTGGGGCCGCCCTGCACGCTGGCGCCGGGCCGACTCGTATACACCACCGACCCGCCATCATCCACAAACTCTGCGATCAGTGCTTTCACCTGCGCCCCCGGCAGTCCTGCAATAGCCTGCCGCGCTTTGGTCGCAGCGGCATCCATCTGCGCGGTGCTCCACCCCGGCACAAACAGCCGCAGCGACACGACGCCATCCAGTTCCGCAGCCCACTGCACACCCTCGGCGGGAAAATGCCCGGCCAGCGCCTTCATCATCGATTCCTTACTGAGTGCCATGCCACAGGGTACTGGGCAGAATCCGCCCTCGGCGTGCAATCGACGCTCATCCGCCTCGTTCTACCTATTGGCTCGAAGCGTGGCCTGATGCTTCTGGACAGCCTCGATCCGAACGCAAACCACGCTGGACGCTTGCGTTGCGTCACGTTCGCGCCCCGATCAGGCGCGCCGCGGCTCCGGGTTAGTGCTATCTTCACACCTTCTCAGGTGGGCATCCTCAGATTTATTCCCAGTGATCGATTCATTCTCAGAAAATTCTCCGACTTTCGGCACTGCCGCCAAACCGGCTCGAATCGCCATCATCGGCGGCGGGGCATCGGGCACGCTGCTGCTGTATCACCTGTCGCGGATCCTCGGGGATTCGGTCCTGCACATCAACCCCACGCCCATCGGCCCGGGCCTTCCCTATACCACGACGCATCCCGGGCACGTCCTCAACGTTCCTGCCGGACGCATGAGCGCGCTTCCCGATGACCCCGAACATTTTGTCCGCTGGGCGAATGCAAACGGGAACGCTGTCACCGGAGGCGATTTCGTTGCGCGGGGACTCTTTGGCAAGTACCTCACACACCTCGCGGCTGAGGCGGCGAGCAAACTTGGGACTCATCTCCGCACCATCACAGCGCGCGTGACTGATCTGACGATGTACCCCGATGACGATGCGCCACATCCGTCACCTCGCCGGATCACTCTGGACAACGGCCAAACCGTGCACGCATGGCACGTGGTGTTGGCTCTGGGCAATTTCACGCCGGCGAATCCTTCAGGATTGAGCGAGCAGATCACCTATCACCCCCACTACTTCCGCGATCCCTGGACATCTGGCGAACGATTCACGGATGCGCTGAGATCCCCCGCCGCCAGGCGTGGTGTGCTGGTGATCGGTACCGGCCTCTCGATGATGGATGTGGTGATGCAGGCGCGCACGACTGCACCCGAGGTGCGCATCACCGCCATCTCGCGGCGTGGTCTGATCTCTCAGCCCCACCGCCCCCACCATCACGCGCCGGCGACACAGCCGCCGCCGCCCATCGACTACTGGCCTCACACAGCCAAGGGACTTTTGTTCGCCATTCGCGCGTATGTACACACCTGCCAGAAGCGCGAGATCGATTGGCGAGAAGCCGTCACCGCTCTGCGCCCCGTCACCGCGCGGCTGTGGCAATCCATGCCCCTCACTGAGCGCCAGCGATTCTTGAGCAAGCTCCTTCCCTATTGGGACACGCATCGCCATCGCTGCGCCCCATCCATCGCCGAGGCGATCAGCGGTGCACGTGCCAAGGGCACACTCGACATCCGCGCAGCGCGGCTTGGTGAAATTACCCCTGTGCCCGATGGCTTTGAAGTGACGCTGCACCATCGTGGCGGCGAACTTGCTCGCCTCACCCCCGGCCTCATCATCAATTGCACCGGCCCTCATATGGATCTGGCCAAGGTCGGAGATCCGTTGATCTCATCGCTTTTGCAGCAGGGCACCATCCGGCAGGATGAACTCCGCATCGGCATGGAGACGGACAAATTAGGCCGACCCCTGGATTCCGGCGGCCTGCCTCACAGGTCACTGTGGACAATCGGCCCTCTCCGCCGCGCTTTGCTGTGGGAGACGATCGCCATCCCCGAGATTCGGGTGCAGGCCAAGGAACTGGCTGAGGGGCTGATCCACGCGAGCGAACGCGGCTAGGTCTGATAACCAATTGCTCCCGCGTGAGTATGTCTAGGCGCGTCCGTTACCATGATTCGGGGTGGTATGCCCTCGATCGCGCGAATCGTCTCGGGGCCTTGGCCGAACTCATCAACACATGCAGGCAGGACGCCACCAACCTTTTTCAGCCGAAGGCGGCGGGTCATGCGGAGCAGCCGAACCCGAAGCCGCCTTGCTCTCACGCGCCCTGAACGGCGACACCCACGCCCTGGATCGACTCCTGCTCAATCACACCCCCCGCCTGCTGGCCCGCATCGAGCGCCGCCTGCCTGCCGACCTCCGTTCACTCTTTAGCGCTGAAGATGTCCTGCAGGAATCGCTGACTGATGCCTACGCCACCTTCTCGACATTCGTTCCCAACCCCGCAGCTCCCTCTCCCGTTGATGCTGTCTATGGCTGGCTCACCACCATCGCCGATCACCGGCTGATCGATCTGGTCCGCTATCACCGGGCCCAGAAGCGCGGCCCTGGCCAGACTCTCCAACCCCGCGCTGGCATGAGCATGTCGATGGTCGCACTCGTCGATCTGCTCGCCATCGATTCGCACACACCCAGCCGCTCTTTCAGCGATCACGAACTGGAAGGGGCCATTCGCGCCGCCGTGACGCGCCTGACCCCAGACCACCAGGCCGCGATTCAGATGCGCTACTTCGAGGGCCTCACGATTGCCCAGATTGCCGTGCGCATGAATCGCTCTGAACACGCCGTGCACAACCTCACAAGCCGCGCCGTGGGAAACCTCCGCGAGTGCCTGGATTCCTTCCTTCGTTATCTCCCCGGTCAATAACCAAATCGCGTCACCACCGGGAGGTTTCCCTCCCCTTTCCGCTTCACAATCACACCCTCATGCCCGATTCGACGACCATCCTCACCCCTGCAGACCCAGACCGTGCGGCCCGCATCCGCGCTGTCGTCGAAGACGTCCTCACGCGGCGATCCCAGGGTCAGACCATCCACGATGAGCGCGTTCTCGCTGACCACGCCGACCTGATGCCCGAACTAGGCCGCGAACTCGGCCTCCTCTCCATCCTGCAGCGCGCCCGCGATGCCGCCATCTCGCGCAGTGGCGTCATGCAGATTCCGCCGGCGACCTCCACCTCGGACCCCTCAAAGCTTGGCAGTCTTGGCATGGTTGGCAGTGTTGCCAACTCCGGCATCGCTCTGCCTCCTCCCCCCGGCGGATATTCGTTTGTTCGCGAGATTCATCGAGGCGGACAAGGCGTGGTTTTCGAAGGCATCCAGAACAACACTGGACGCCGCGTCGCCATCAAGGTTCGTCGAGGCGGGCTCTTCAGCGGCACGCGCGACATTGAACGCTTCGAACGCGAAGTGGACATCCTCGCCCAACTCGATCACCCCTGCATCGTCCGCATCATCGACACCGGCATCCGCCATGGCGATCCCTACTTCGTCATGGACTACGTCGAGGGCTCATCCCTCGACGAATTCCTCTCACAGCGCACGCTCGACACCCAGACCATCGTCTCCCTCTTTGCCCGCATCGTCGAGGCCGTCAACGCCGCGCACCTGCGAGGTGTGATGCACCGCGACCTCAAGCCCGACAACATCCTCATCGAATCTCCTCCCGGCAAAGCCCCCGAGCCCCGCCTGTTGGATTTCGGCCTGGCCCGCCTCACCACCGAAGACGTCTCATCCCGCCACACCATCACCGGGCAGTTTGTCGGCTCACTTCCCTGGGCCAGCCCCGAACAGACCGAAGGGGTGCAATCCCGCATCGACTTGCGCACAGATGTCTACTCCCTGGGCGTGCTCTTCTTCTTCATGCTCACCGGCTCGATGCCGTATCGCACCGACGGCCTCCTCCCCGAAGTCATCTCCACCATCCGCAACGTCGCTCCCACGCGCCCATCTTCCCTCCGAAAAAATCTCCCTGCTGATCTAGACGCCATCATCCTGCGCTGTCTGGCCAAAGAGCCCGCGCGCCGCTACCAATCCGCCAGCGAACTCCTCGACGATCTGCGCCGCTTCAACGATCGTGTGCCCATCGCCGCACGCCCACCCAGCGTCATCTACCAACTCTCCCTCTTTGCCCGTCGCAATCGCGCCGCGGCTCTGGGCATCATCGCCGTCATCGCCGCCGTCGCCATCGGCTTCACCACCACTGCTTTGCAACTCCGCGAAACCCGCAAGGCCGAGCAGCGCGCGGTTGATGCCGCACGCATCGCCTCAGAAAGTCAGCATCGCGCAGAGGCCCAGGCCTACGAGACTTCCATGGCCGCTGCCGAAGCCGCATTCACCGCCGGCGATGCGCCCCTGCTCCTGCAACGCCTCGCAGCCGCCCCCCCCGATCTTCGCGGCTGGGAATGGCACCACGCCCTCCGCCGAGCCGGCGAAGACATCACACTCCTGGACAAAGACCCCGAGGGCTCCGCCTGTCGCCGCGTTGTCTCCCTTCACGGCAAGCACATTGCCGCGATATGGGAAAAGAGCACCGTGCGGCTATGGGAGGCCGACGCCAGCACCATCCGCTGGACCATCAACCTCAACGAGGACATTCGCCACATTCAGTGCGTCCGCGATGCCGATGCCCTGCTGGTCATCACTACCACCAACGCGCACGTCCTTTCCACACACGATGGCTCCATCACCGCTTCGATCCCCATCACACACCCCGGCACGGTTTCATCCCTTTCGCATGGCAGCAGCATTCGCATGTCAGAGATCATCGTCGGAGCCCTCTCCGCCGATGCCAAGCGTCTGATCCTCATGCAGAAACAGCCCAATCTGCAGATGTTCGACATCGCCAGCAAAGCCATCCTCTTTGAGATCCCCTGCAAAGCCGCACCAACCTCCGTGGCTTTCTCTCCCGATGGATTGACCATTGCCGTTTCCGGTTATGACACCATCGAGACCCGCTCAGCCACCGACGGCACACTTCTCAAATCCTGGAGCAAGCCCGCGTGGGATTTCTCCACTCCACCCCACACGCTGGTCTACTCCAACGATGGCAAGCATCTGATCGCCGCCCTAACCACGCTGATCGTGGTCTTTGATCCCGATACTGGCACAGCTCGCTTCAACTGGCGTCTTCCCTTCACGATCTCCGATCTTGCTGTCTCACCTTCAGGCAGGCAGGTTGCCGCCGCCAGCACCTACGGCACCGTGCTCACCGTCGATCTCAGCCGCTCGTTCATCTATCAGACCTACCTGGGTGGTCCGCGTTACGGCTCCAGCATTTGCTTCATCGATGAAGATCGAGTTGCCAGCACGGCTTTCACCAGTTCCCAGCCCCGCATCTGGACGCTCAAGGCCCGCCGCGCCGTCAAAGTCGTCGATTCCATCGGCTTCCTCAAGATTGGCTTTGATGCCAAGGAAGAGGTCATCCGCGTCGCCTCCAATCGCGATGAAGTCATCAGCGAGTTGCACTCTACCAAAGAAAAGCGCACTCCTCTTCCCTCCAACGTCAAGCGCGTTCGCACCTACGACCGTGCTGGCACACACGCCCTCACGCTGGATCAAGCCAACATGCCCCGCTTTGTGAGCAGTGCCGACGCCTCACCCCTGTGGTCCGACACCATCGCTTCCGAGGGCATCCTTCTGGGCGCCTGCAGCGATGCCAGTGCCGATCGCATGGCCATGATGGATCGCAAAGGCCTCCTCACTCTGCGCAAGATGAGTGACGGCACCATCCTTCGCACCGAAAACGTCCAAGACGGAATTGCCATCACGATGAACCCTGCGGGCACACGCCTGGGGTGGCTCACCAACGACAGCATCATCAGCGTGCTCGACACCTCCCCCGGCGGCACCGTCACCGTCATCACCACGCAGGTCCCCGCACCCTGGGCCATTGCCCTCTCTGACGATGGCAAACGTGTCGCTGCCGTCGGCCGAGGCAGCATTTTCATCGGCTCACTCACCGACCCCAAGGATCGCCAACTGATCACCTATGGCGACGCCGCCCTCAGCGCGGTCGCCTTCAGCCCGGATGGAAAACGTATTGCAGTGGGTAGCGACAACAAGCTCGTCAGCATCCACGATGCCTTCACCGGTCGCGAAGTGCTCCTCCTGCGCGATACCGGAGGACCCATTCACGCCCTCACCTGGTCTCCCACAGGTCGCTATCTCGCGGCTGCCGCTGGTGCCGGTGGTGGTGCCTCACACGTCTTCGTCTGGGATGGTGCTCCCTCCGACTTCCCCGCCTCCGCGCCCGTCGGCCCACCCTACCAGCCACGCACGCGCTGATCGCGACGATTCGATCACCACAACATCCGCACGCGCACCGTCTCTTCCACTCGCTTCAAGCCCTGCATCAATCGCTCACCATCCGTCGGGTCAACATCCAACACCACATACCCCACATCCGCATTGGTCTGCAGAAACTGGGCCGAGATGTTCGCCCCCAGGTCCGCCGCCACGCCGTTCACCTTCTTCATCACGCCTGGCAAGTTCTTGTGAAAGTGCAGAATCCGGTGCCGCCGCAACGCTCCTCCTTCCTCTTCTCCACCCTGCCCGGGCAACTCCACCTGCGGCACATTCACCGCTCCCGTCGTGCTCCCGTTATTCACAAATCGCGCCAGTTTCGCACACACATCCTCTGCGATCGCCGCCTGCGCCTCTTCTGTGCTGCCACCAATATGCGGCGTCAGAATCACGTTCTTTAATCCACACACCGCACTCTCAAAGCGATCACCCTTTCCCGCCGGCTCAACCGGAAACACATCCAGCGCCGCACCGCCCACATGCCCACTCCTGAGCGCACTCGCCAGCGCCTCCATATCCACCACACTCCCGCGCGCATTGTTGATCAAGCACGCACCCCGCTTCATACGCGCAAGTTCCCGCGCCCCGATCAACCTCGTCGTCGCATCCGTCGCCGGCACATGCAGCGTCAGCACATCCGCTTGTTCCAGCACCTCACCCAGCGTCGCCGCCCGCCGCGCATTTCCCAGGGCCAGCTTCGGCACGATGTCGTAAAACACCACCCGCATGCCCATCGCCTCAGCCAGCACACTCACCTGACTGCCGATGTGCCCATATCCCACGATTCCCATCGTGCGGCCTCGCACCTCGTGCGCCCCCGCCGCGCTCTTATCCCACTCCCCGGCGTGCATCTTGCGAGATTTCTCAAAGAGCCCTCTCGTCAGCGCGATCGTCTCACCAATCGTCAGTTCCGCCACACTTCTGGTATTGCTGAACGGCGAATTGAAAACCGGCACGCCCCGCTCGCACGCCGCGTGCAGAGCCACCTGATTGGTTCCGATGCAGAAGCACCCGATCGCCAGCAACTTTTCCCCCGCTGCACGCAGCACATCTTCCGTCACCTCGGTCTTACTGCGAATGCCCAGCACATGCGCCCGCCCCATCACCTCGCGCAGTGCATCCCCCGCCAGCGCACCCGCAACCATCTCCACCCTAAACCCCTCAGCATGCAGGCGATCCGCGGCAACCTGATGAACCGCCTCCAACAACACCACGTTGATCCGATCCTTGGGGTATGAAGTCGCTGTGCTCATAGGGGCTGATTCTTGCCTCTGGTTTTCCCTGACGTCGCCGCCGATAACACTGTTTCATGTTTTGAACCCAATGCGCTTTTTGGGCTCTCTTCGCCACTTTGCACCATCTTCAAGCAAACACAACTCTCTCGCGCTGGACTCCTTCCAAAACGCGGCAAGGATCTTCGCCCCAAGCTTCATGACCCTGTTTTGAATACGCACCTTTGGAGCAACTTCCGTGCCGCGCGTCGCTTTCATCACTTCAGCACTTCTCCTCTCCGCAGCGCTCAACACCAGCGCTCAGGCCTGCCTCATCCCCGCTGCGTCACTCACCGAAGTATGGGTCGCCACCACCGAATGCCCCACCTGGGTCAAGGGTTCGCTCCACACCCTTCCCGATGCCAACACACACTTTGCTCTCTCCACGGGCGCGTACCGCACCCAGCACGTTGCCCCCGCACCCCTCCCCGAAGAGTGCCTCTCTCTCTCCGTCTCGATCTGCGGCAGCAACACCACCACCTCCGCCACTCTCGCGTTCACGCCAAACGATCCCTCCCCGGCCTTCATCATTTCACCCACAACGTGGCAATCGACGAACCCGTGAAATTTGGCCTCGCGTCATGACGTGGCGCTGCGGGATACCCGTGACCACTCGTTCACATTGAAAACACCCGGTCGGGATAACGGACGATGTCCAACTTCTCGCGCGGTGCGTGCTTTTTGCACCCACCGTCCCCTCACCATGACTTGGGGCTGGAAAATCAGCCGTTTCTGAATGTTCGACAGATGGGCACTTGGCGCGCTCTCCAGTTGTCAAGTAAACTACCCGTTCCCATTCAGAGAGGACCTCACCATGATCATCCCGCGGCTCATCGCGATCTGTGCCGTTGCACTCTCTTCGCTCGCCTCGGCCGTACCCGTTATTACCGAAGTCGTCGCCTCTCCAGCTCCCACCGCTGGCGGCAGCACCGTGATCATCCGTGGACTGACACTCGGGGCTGTCAATTTTGTCAGCATCGGCGGATCGTCCGCGGACATCAACTTCGTGACCCACGACACCATCATCTGCGCGGCTCCCCCCGGTCAGGGACGCAACGTGAGTGTTCAGGTCTTCGAAGGCCCCAACCCCAGCAACATCGTGAGCACCTTCGCCTACGACATCCCCCGCGTGAGTAACTTCAACGTCAACTCCTCACCCACCCTGGGTGGTGGCACGCTCACCATCGCCGGCTCCAACTTTAGGTTTCTTCCGCACCGTCCTCATCGGTGGCGTGGTTGCCAGCCCCACAGGGGCCAATTCTCATAACCAGATTCAAGTCACGATTCCCGCTGGTCAGGGTGTTAACGTCCCCGTGGTCATCAATTGCAACGGCCAGACCAACCTCGCCTCTGAAACACCCTCATTCAGTTACTTTGCCCCCTTCATCACCAGCCAGGTCTCCAACGGGTACAGCACTTCCGGTGGCTCCATCACCCTCAATGGAACAAATTTCGGCCTCGCTCCCCAGGTTCTCCTCAACGGCATCCCCACTACCCTCCAACCCGGAAATACGCACGCCTCCATCACTTACAACGTTCCTGCTGGTAGTGGCACCAATATCCAGGTCCGCGTCGCCGTCGCGGGTCAACTCTCCAACACCGGCTACTCCTTCAACTACCCCTCTCCCGCGATCAGTAGCATCGCCGCCTCGTCACTCTCCACTCGTGGTGGCACTGAAGTCACCATCAATGGCACCAACCTCGGCCCCGCCTCCGCCGCCGGCATCAATGTCAATGGCATCCCGGTCTCTGCTCTGTATTCTTCCTCTGGTCACACCTCGCTTAAGTTCATCCTCCCTCCGGGCGAAGGTGCTGCCCGAGCCCTCACCGTCTCCACCGGCGGCCAGAGCTCTCCCATCTTCAACTTCAATTACGATGCACCTTTCATCAGCCGAGTGATCCCGAGCATTGTCGAGACCGGTACCTCACCCATCGCAATCATCACTGGTGCCAACTTTGGCTTGACAGGCATCGTCTTGGTCAATGGCATTCCCGCCCCCGTCTCATTCTACAGCCATGACCACATCACTTGCACGCTGCCCCCCAGCGCCTCTCCTGGCACGGCCAATGTCGAGGTCGTCTCCGCCGGTCGCCCCAGCAACACCGCCACTTTCGACTACGTCTGCCCCGCTGATTTCAACAACGACGGCTCCGTCGATTTCTTCGATTATCTGGACTTTGTTGCCGCATTCAGCACTCCCTGTTAATCTGGCCACTTCTCTGGCCACTTCAAAGGAGTATCCATATGGGCGCATGGGACATGGGTTCATTCGATAACGACTCCGCCATGGACTTCCTCGACATCCTCGAAAGTTCTCCCGAGGGCGAGGGCTCTGACGAGGAGCCCGGACGCGATGCGCTCCTTGTCATGACGCTGCTTCGTGCCGCTGACCCTAAAGACGGTGCCGATGTGGATGCCGCCACTGAAGGCCTTGCCGCCGCCGAGCTCATCGCGGCCATCAACGGCAAACCCCTCGAAGGTCTCGAAGACACCCTCGAATCCTGCGAATCGCTCGCAGAGTGGATCGCCACCGGCGAGATCTCGTTTCGAGGAAAAAAGCAGATCGTCGAACTCTCTCAGAAAGCAATCAATCGCGTTCTCACCTCCGAACTTGCTGACCTCTGGGCCGACACCGACGACCACGCCGCCTGGATCGCCACCGTCAAAGATCTGCAAAAACGCCTCGGCTGATTCATGCTTGGGTGGCACCGGTCTCCCGACCGGTGCGGATCTCTCTGCACCAGTTGAGATTTTACTCGAACATCTCACCTTACGCCCATTGTCACGGGCGCACGATACCCTCGTGATCTCATGACCCCCATCCGCGGCTTTGCCATCCTCTTTGTCCTCGTGCTCCTCGCCTTGGCTGTGCCGCGGCTGATACCTCCATCCGCGCAAGCCCCGACCCCAATGACGCCTCACGCCAAAAGCACTGCCGAACCGCAAAGCCCAACATCCAACCCGCTTTCGGTGGATCAGTCACTCGCTTCCTTCGACCTCATGCCGGACTTCTCAATTCGCTGCATCGCCAGCGAGCCAGTGGTCGCTGCTCCTGTCGCCGCATGCTTTGATGAGAATGGCCGCCTCTTCGTTGCCCAGATGAACACCTACATGCCCGACATCCAGGGCACCGGCGAACTCGCCCCCGCCAACAAAGTCCTCCTCCTCACCGACAACGACAACGACGGCGTCTACGACTCCTCCTCAGTCTTCCTCGATCGGCTCGTCCTCCCTCGATCCATCGCTCCCTGCTTTGGTGGCTTGCTCCTCATCGAGCCCCCCAACCTCTACATCTGCCACGACACCGACGGCGACGGTCGCGCCGACAGCAAAGAAAAACTCCTCGGTGGCTTTGGCGGCCTCGATAACCCAGAGCACGCCGCCAACTCTCTCACCTTTGGCCACGACGGCTGGTGGCATCTCTCTCAGCACGATACCGAGTTCCGCATCACCAAATCCGCCACTGGCTATTCCGTCACCACCCGCCCCACTCCCGTGCACGGCCAGTGGGGACTCGCCAAAGATGACCTGGGTCGCTTCTACTCCACACCAAACTCCAATCCCCTCCTCTGCGACATTCTCCCCAAACACCTGGCAATGCGGAATCCCGGCAGCCCCACCTCCCGCGGCTTCGGTTCCAACATCATGCCTGATGCCTCGGTGTGGCCACTCGCCAAAAACCCCGGCGTCAATCGCGCCTACCAACCCAACATCCTCAAGAAAGATGGCACCCTCGCCAACCACACCGCCGCCTGCGGCACATCCATCAACCGCGACATCATCCTCGGCCCCGATGCCGCCAACAACGCGTTTGTCTGCGAACCTGCTGGCAACCTCGTCAAGCGCATCCTCATCACCGACGACGACGGCGCTCCCGCTGCCCGCAGCTTCTACACCGGCACCGAATTGCTGCGCTCCACCGATGAACGCTTCCGCCCCGTCAACTCCCTCGTTGCCCCTGATGGCTCACTCCTGATCCTCGATATGTATCGCGGCGTGATCCAGCACAAAAAGTTCCTCACCGACTTTCTCAAAGCCCAGATCAAGGAACGCGATCTGGAAACCCCGCTGAACATGGGCCGTATCTACCAGATCACCCGCCGCGACATACCCCTGCGGTCTCAGTCGCCGCGCCTTTCCAGCGCCTCCAACGCCGATCTGGTCGCCCTTCTGACTTCGGCCAGCGGCTGGTGGCGCGACACTGCGCAGCGCCTTCTCATCGAGCGTCACGCCACTGACCAAACTGATGCACTGCGCACCTTGGCCAGAGGAGCGAATCCTCTCGGCGCCATCCACGCATTGTGGACACTCGACGCCATTTCCCAGCTCTCTGCCTCGGAAGTCTCCCGAGCACTGCTTCACCCATCCATCGAGGTGCAGGCCAACGCCGCACACCTCGCCCAGAACTGGATCGGCGATGACTCTGTACCCGCAGCCATAATCGAGGTCTGCAGGAGCGAGTCCACGCCGCGCCTGGTGCTGCTCGCCGCTCTGCCCACGCTTGTCTCCACATATCGACAACCTGAACAGGCAACCGATTTGGCTGCATTCCTGCTGACGCACCAGCGCGACCCATTCCTCCGCTCAGCGCTGTGGACCGCCCGCCCGGAAATCGCTTCCTCTGCTGCAATCTATTTGCTATCACAACCAGCCGTACGCGCTGACCTGCTCCGTGAATGTGTCCAGGCAGCACTGCGCGGACCGGCTTCCTTCCGGCCCGCTCTTTTCTCTGCCGTCGGTGCGTCCTCGCACGGCGAAGTGCTGCTTCCCACGCTGGCCAAAGAGCTGAAAATCGACGATCCCCGCCCTCCCAAACTCTCATTGTCACAGGAGCCGACTCGGTTCATCTCACTCTGCACCGACCCTTCACTCTCCACTTCGGCTCAGGAACAGGCCAAGAGGATTGCCAATCTGCTCGATTGGCCGGGTAAGCAGTCGGGCGCGGCGGCCACAATCGCGCTCCGCGATCTCACACCCATCGAAAAGACCCGCTTTGAGCTCGGCAAGTCCCTCTACTCCACTTGCGCCAGCTGTCACGGCGTCGATGGCAAGGGTCAACCAGGACAGGCACCCCCCATCGCCGGCTCCAAACGCATCAACGGCCCCGAAGGCGTCCTCGTCCGCATTATCCTCCAGGGAGTTCGCGGCGAATACGAAGTCAACGGCCAGACTTTCACCGGCGAAATGCCCATCCCCCAGATCACCGAAGATGAAGAGCTCGCCAGCGTGCTCACCTATGTCCGCCGCGCCTTCGGCAATCGTGCAGATCCAATCTCTCCAGAAACCATCGCTGCCATCCGTGAGGAAACCTCCGAACGCAATGGCTCTTGGACCCACAAGGAGCTCGATGAACTCGCCAAGTAAATCCATCCTCATCGCCGCACTCATCATCGCCGCTCCCTTTATGGCGAGTCCTCTTGGCGGCTGTGCCTCCTCACCTCGCCCCGTCTCACTCATTCCTGCCGTAAACAGCAACATCGATTCTCTCTGGGTCAAACGGGGCGGCATCGCCACATTCGTCCTTGAAGACGGCACGATCACCGGCACCACCGCCCCCAACACCACCAACACTTTCCTCTGCACCACCGCCGAATATTCCGATTTCATCCTCGAGCTCGATTTCAGAACCGATCCCGACCTCAATAGCGGCATTCAGATCCGTTCTCACCACCGCCCCGAAATTTACAAAACCCAACCCATCGAACGTGTCCACGGCTACCAGATCGAGATCGACCCTTCCGACCGCAAGTGGACCGGCGGCCTCTACGACGAAGCTGGTCGGGGCTGGCTCGCCGATCTGAAGTCCAACCCTGCGGCACAAGCCGCCTTTAAGCAGAGTGAGTGGAACCACTTTCGCATCCACGCCGATGGCCCGCGCATCCGCACCTGGCTCAACGGCATCCCGGTCATCGACTACACCGAAACCGCGCACATCGAAGCCAATCGCTCGGGCTTCATTGCCCTTCAGGTTCACGGTGTCGGAGGCAGGACAGAGCCACTGCAGGTGCAATGGAGGAACATCACGCTGCGTCCACCTTCTGAATGAATCACGCGGGCTGGCCACTCGCCACCCTCTCCATCACATCCGCCGCAGCCGTCGCTCCATTCTCGTCCTTCATGCGCCGCCCGATCTCCGCCGCACCACGCACCGCGATCTCATCCGCAAGCAAGCCCCGCAAAACGTCTGTCATCCGAGCCACATTTACCTGGCTCCGCGCCAGAGTCCGTGAAATTCCCATCCGCTCCGCCCGCGCAGCATTGTCAAACTGATCGTGCGCAAATGGCACAATCACTGTCGGCCTCCCCGCCCGCATCGCTTGCGCCGTCGTGCCCACTCCGCCATGATGCACAATTGCGCAGCTTCGAGGCATCACCTGCGAATGTGGCGCATACGAAAATGCCCTGACTCCGTCCGGTGCACCCTGCGGCAACTTGCCGTCCTTTCCCACCAGCAACACACCCCGCTTGCCCAACCCGCGGCACGCTTCCGACGCCGCCATGTAAAAGTCTCCGGCCACATGCACCGCACTGGTACCCAGCGTGAAGACGATCGGCTCATCCCCATCCTTCAAAAACCGCTCAATTTCCTCGCTCCTCACCTGCCGCTCACTATCCCGATCCCACACGCTGAATCCGCAGATGACCCCATGATCCGGATCTCCGGGTAATGGACCGCGAAAGTGTCGCGACCACAGCCCCAGATTCGCCTTTCCACCCAGCGTGTCCACCATGTAGTTATACCGCCGCGCAGGCAATCCCAGTTCGCGCCGCATCTTGTTCAGCATCCCGTCAAATGCAAGCGCAGTTCCCCACCGCGCCCACTTGGTGGTGATCGGCCGAATTTTCTCGCTGAATTTCACCGGCAGCGGCATCAGAATGCAGGGATCCAGCTTGTTGTTCCACGCCACCGGCGACAGGCACCCCACCACATGCGGCACTCCGATCCGCTCGCACGCCCATGCTGCACCCAGCGCGATGTGATGCGTCAACACCACATCCACCGCGTCGCGCTGATGCACCTTCTCAATCGCCTCCACAATTCCCGGCGCATTGGGAATGATCAACTCGCGGAAGATGTTCACACTGCCCGTCCACTTGGCCATCATCTGCGGGTTCTTCGCAAGCTCGCTCAAATCAAAACGCTCTCCCAGCGGCACAAGCTCACACCCGACTTCAGCAACCTGACCAGCGTAATACGAATTGGTGATCACCGACACCCGGTGGCCACGCTGCACCAGTTCGTTGCCGATCGCCAGAAAAGGGTGAATGTCTCCGTGCGATCCGACGGTCACGATGAGTACGTGCCGCGGCACATCACCTGGCTCTGCCTTCTGGGGCCGTGTGGCCTGCTCAATCATTTCCCGCATGGTTCTGGGACCAGATTGCTGCATGTGTTTCCTTGTGGAAGTACCAACCAATCAAGGATACCGCTCAGCGAATACTCTTTCACCTGACCATGTCGCACTCTGGGCCACATCTCATGCCGCAACTTTCTGTGAACATCGATCACATCGCCACCATACGAAATGCGCGATACAAGGCGGGGCCCGGCGGTTCGCTCGATTTTGCCGAGCCGGATCCTGTTCGGGCGGCACACGAGGCCGAGTTGGGTGGTGCCGATGGCATCACCGTCCACCTGCGTGAAGATCGCCGCCACATCCGCGATGACGATGTGCAGCGCCTGCGGCCGTTTGTTCGCACCAGATTCAATCTGGAAATGGCGGCCACTGATGAAATGGTGCGGATCGCCAGCGGTATTCGTCCTCACACCGCCATGCTCGTTCCCGAAGGTCGTCACGAAGTGACCACCGAAGGCGGCCTGAACGTGGCCGATCACGAAGGACGGCTGGCGCAGGTGGTTGCCGCGCTGCACGCCGCAGGGTGTCTGGCGAGCGCCTTCATCGATCCCGATCCGCGGCACATCGATGCCGCCAAGTCCTGCGGCTTTGACATCTGCGAACTGCACACCGGTGGCTACGCCCGCGCTTTTGCCGAGCACGGCGGGAACTTCGATCACCCTTCACTGGCCCGCGAGTTTGACGCGCTGCGTGATGGCGGCGTGCGGATTCTGGATCTGGGGATGCGTTTCAACGCCGGCCACGCCCTGAACTATGCCAACGTCGGCCCGGTCGCGGCACTGCCGGGCTTGTATGAATTGCATATTGGCCATGCGATCGTGAGTCGAGGTGCATTCACCGGTCTGCGGCAGGCAGTGAGTGACATGAAGGCGGCGATGGGCCGCGGCGGCTGAACCGCCGCAAATTACCAAGTATCCAAAAGCGCCAAATCACATCACGTCGTCATTGACGCAGTGCATTTCTTTGGACATTTGGCAATTTGGACCTTTGGCAATTTGCAATCACGTCACATTCAGCGTCGCCGTCAACTTGGCATACACCCAGTTGCCGTTGGTGTCACGTGAATCGATGCGGATGGTGTACGCACCAGCATTGGCAAAGCCGCTACCACTGTTGACATTGATCAGGAGCGACCAGGTGCTGCTGCTCCCCTGACGGGTGAAGACGCCCAGATCACGATCAGTACCGGGGCTCCACACGCCATCGTTGTTGACATCAATGAAGGCAGTCACTGCGCCAACAAAGGTCGGATTCGGGCTGGTGACACTGAGCGTGGTGGTGCTTCCACGCGCCACAGGGTTGGTGTCAAACGTCGGAGGGCCCTGGATCAGCGGCCGCGCAATCAGCGTGACATTGATGGTGCGAGTGGTAGTGCTCCATGCGTTGTCGGTGTCCACAGCACTGGCGACAAATTTGGCCGGACCATTGCCATACCACTGAGGCAGAACACGGGTGATGCTCCAGCCGTTGGTGCCGTCAAAGTCCGCACCCATATCGACATCGCCAGCGGAGAAGCGGCCGTTGGAATCCAGATCGAAGAAGAACGTCACAGCGCGGGTGACAGAGGAATCATCCGTCACGGTCGCCGTCAACGTGAAGCTGTCGCCCCAATTGATGTTGGTGAGATTGGAATTCAGGGTCGCCACGGTTGGCGGCGCATTCAGCCGCACACCGGCGGTCCTGGTCACGGTGGCCCACGCATCATTCTGATCAACCGCGCTGGCGACAAACTTGGCATTGCCACTGCCATACCACGATGGAATCACCTTGGTGATGCTCCATCCATTGGTGCCGTCAAAATCCGCTCCCATATCCACATCACCGGCGGAGAAGCGACCGTTGGAATCCAGATCGAAGAAGAACGTCACCGCGCGAACCTGATTGGCATCATCGGTGACTGTGGCCGTCAACGTGAGCGTCTGCCCCCAATTGACGACATTGGCCGGGTTCGCCGTGATGCTGTTCACCACGGGTGGCGCATTGAGGCGCACGGTGGTGCTGGCGTTCGTAGCACTCCAGCGGTTTGCTGTGTCCTTGGCCGCGGCAACGAAGCGTGCATTACCACTGCCGTACCAGGATGGAATGACTTTGCTGATGCTCCAGCCGTTGGTGCCATCAAAATCGGCACCGAGATCCACATCGCCCGCTGTAAAATTACCACTGGAATCCAGATCGAAGAAGAAGGTAACGGCGGCAACCGCGCTGGTTCCAGCCGTGACATTGGCTGTCAGCGTCAAGGTCTGACCCCAACTGACCACATTGAGCGGCGAGGCGGTGACGCTGTTGACGACGGGAAGGGCGATCGGTGTGATGGACGCTGGCCCACCACTGCTTCCCCAGATGTTGTCTGTATCGCGAGCAGTAGCGCGAATGCGGACTGTGCCAGTGCCCCAATTGGAGGCGACGACTGCGGTGCGCGTCCAGCCCCCGGCGGCATCGAAATCGGCACCCAGGTCAATATCCGTGCCCGGGGTCCACGCGCCGCTGTTGTCTTTATCCACAAAGAATGTAACGGCGTTGACACCTACATCGTCAGCGACGGTGGCCGTAAACGTCACGCTGGTGCCGGCCACGGGTGAGGAAACAGATGAGGTGACGTTGGAGACGGTGGGCGCGCTGTTGAGCCGGAGGGCGGTGAAGCGCGGCGTGCTCTGCAGGCCGCCACCATCGGTGGCGATGGCGCCGAAACTGGCGCTGGCACGGGAACCCCAGGCGGTCTGCGCGATGCCGCTGAACGTCCACCCGCCATCGGCGGAGAAATCGGTGGTGAGCACGGAATCAGAACCATCCTGGGCGTTGTTGCCGTTGGCATCAAAGAAGAAGGTGACGTTGCTGACGCCGATGTCGTCGCTGGCGGTAGCAGTGAGCGTGAAGGATGATCCGAGAGTGACGACCGCAGCGCTGGCGACGAGGTTAGATACCGTGGGAGGTTGATTGGCACTGCCAACGGTGACCACGGTGCTGACTGTGGTGGCGGAGAGATTGCCATCGATGTCATATGCGATCGCGATGATCGTGTAGGGTCCGGCACTGAGTGCCGTTGGCCATTTGATCGTGGCCTCGTAGGTGCCGGTGGTGCCATTGACACCCGCAAGCGCCATGTTGAATGCGTACGCGCCCTCACTCGTCGGATCAAAAGCGTTGTTTGCATTGACATCAACCCAGTAAAACATCCCCATCGCCGCGGTGCCGGTGGCGCGCAGCGTGTAGGTATTGCCGACCACAACCGTCGAGCCCCCCACCACTTCCATCGACATGGCTACGGGTGCTTCGCCCACCAGACCACCATCCGCCGCGGCAGTCTCGACGGCCAGCGCGCCGACATCCGGATCTGCTGTCACGTTGTAGGTGGTCAGCAGATTGCCCTCGGGATCAAACGCCTTGGCGATGATTTCAATCGTGCCATCACCATCATCGCCGGGGATGACCGAAGAGGCCAGATCGGTAAAGAGCGGAATGCGGAATGTCGAGCCGCCACTGGTGGCGGTGAGAACCCCCGAACGCATCAGAAGGTCATTCCCCTCGCCGCCGTCATCTTCCCAGATCTCGACATAAAATTGCTGGTTGTCTTCGCTGGTTGCCGTGACTTCGAGGACACCGCCACGGAAACTCTCATCGCCATCCCAATCCCATTGCTGCTCGACGAAGCCATCGAAGGTGGGAACGCTCAGGAGCAATCGGGATTCCAGCGAATCCAGGGATGAGAAGTACGAAAGTGTCTGCAACACTTCGCGAGCAGAGCGTGAGGAGAGAGAATTGCGGCGATCATTGACATGCTGGAGCATGGTCCACCTCCATATACACCACCGCGCCCTTTGAGTTGAACGGTGTTGCAGAACATGGTCAATGTACCACAGCATTGGCTAAACACAATCCCCCGTAAAAGGGGTGAAAAGGCGGCTTTCGCGGTTGGAATTGCTTCTCGTAGACAAAAACACACCGGCCCATCCTTGCGGGATGGGCCGGTAGAGTCACAATTGAAACGGACGGTGGATCACAGGGTTCCTACACCCGAACCAATGGTTCGGAGCAAGAACAACTGATTACCACATGACCGTGGCCTGGAGCTGAACAGCGACTTCGTTCTTCTTGCCCTGGCCGAGGGTGCCGGCGTCGGTATTCAGAGCAGCCGGACCGGAGGTCAAGAGCGTGTTCTGACCACGCGTCTTGCTGAGGGCCCAGACGATGTCGCCGGTAATCTTGAAAGCGTGGCTGCGGGGGCTCACGTAGTAGTTCGCACCAGCGGTGATCCAGTGCTGATTGCGACGGCCGTCAGCGATCTTGCGATCCTTGTCGGCGAGAACGCCGTTGTAACGAGCGAAGAGCTCGACCTGGTCGGTGACGAAGACACCGCCTTGGAGAACCCAGCCGAAATCGTCGAGGTTGGTCGAGCCGCTGACGTTGGAATCGAAGTGGCGGCCAACGAAGGCGCCAAAGACGTTCCAACCCATGCCCTCGAAGGAGACGTCGGCGGTGTAGGCAAAGAACTTGTTGCCGCCGTTCTTCTGATCGACGTTGTCGGTGCCGTCACCGGTGCGACCACTGCTCTGGTAGTGGCCAGCGATGCCAATGAGGAGGGCGTTGCTGTCAGCGTCCTTCCAGCTGGTCAGGTCCTGCCAACGGTTCCAGTCGTTGCCCATCGCCATGAACTCGGCGCGAGCGGTGACGGCCCAGTCGGCCTCGGCTGCCGAGTTGAACTCGGTGTTGGCGGCGCCAGCGCCGTCGGAGAAGTCAGCCATGAAGCGCCACTGCTGAGCGGCGTAGCCGAGCTCGAGGCCCTGGCTGCGGCTGAGAGTGAACACGTTGTTGGTGATCGAGCGGGCCACGGTCAGCTGACGCTCTTCGGAGACGAGCTCTTCACGCAGGAAGGGCAGCTTGTACTGACCACCCTTGACGTAGAAGCCGTTGTCCCAGGTGTACTTGAAGTACGCATCGTCAAGATTGAACGTGCCGTCGCTGCTGCTGCTGCCGCTCTTGGCGGTCATCTGCACGCCGTAGCTCAGCTCCTTGCTCACCGTGTTGCCCCAGAAGCGGAAGCGGGTGAGGGGGATGCTGAAGCCATGGGTGTACTCGTCGTGCTTGCCGACCTGGTTCTTGGAGCGGAAATCGCTCGTCCAGCGGAACTGGGTCGAACCGGCGATGTACATCGTGTTCTCGCCAGCGGTCAGCTTGAAGGCCTCGCTACCGGCGGCCAGCTGGCTGCTGCGAGCAGCTGCATCAGCGGACATCTCGGCGGCGTAAGCGCGGTCCATATCAGGGCTGCCGGCCAGAGCGACCGAGCTCACCGCTGCACCCGCCAGCACCATCAGAACCTTGGTCTTCATTCCTTGAACTCCTTCATTGCCGGGGTGCTGGGTAGTGACTCGCCACCCATGCTCCGGTCATCCACACCGTCCGAACGAGATCCGGTCACGCGACCGCATCCCGAAACGAAGTTGGCACATACTAGCGAGTCTCCGACACCGAAGTCGCCGGGCTCGCGCCCAAACGTTATCGGCGTGTCCAGTGGTTTGCCAGCACTCATTTGTGCTGGCCCCGATTTCAGGGCTGCCTTTCGATCGGAAACTCGCAACGCTCCGAAAGGCAGAGATTCCTGAAACCCGTCTGACAGTGCGGCGATCGCCACGCAGCCGGACGAATTGGGAAGGATGCTACCCGACAGATTGGCCTCGGGCAACGCTCCCCTCGTCTTTTCGGTCCTCGCTGTCACTCCCGACAACTTTTGGTCCAAAAAAACACGGATACCCAGTAACCCGAATCAGGGAGAATTAATCCAATCCCAATGCCGCGGCTGCCGCCCCATTCTTGGCTGCGGTTACCCTTGACCCCGGATGCTCGAGCGTGGCTCCACCCCCACTCGATTCCGAGCCATCACGCGCAACCTATTGAAATGACGAGGGTTAGATGAGCGATGAACGCCACATCCTGATCGTCGAAGATGAAAAAGACCTTGCCGATGTGCTCGCGTACAACCTCAAGCGTGCAGGTTATAGGACGACCCATGCCGCCGATGGCAGGCAGGCCGTCGATCTGGCGACTTCGCGCAATTTCGACCTGATTTTGCTCGATCTCATGCTTCCCGGGCTTGCCGGAACCGAGGTTGCCACCCGAATTCGCACTCAACCAGCCACCAGCCACACTCCCATCATCATGCTCACGGCCAAAGGCGACGAGGTGGATCAGCTGGTGGGGCTGACGGTCGGCGCTGATGACTACATCACCAAGCCCTTCAGCACCAAGGTGTTACTGGCCAGGATCGAGGCCGTGCTCCGCCGCGCTGCCATGCCGCGAGATGCCTCTTCCAAGTTATTGCGCATCGGCGCCGTCGAACTCAACACGGAAACCCATGAGGCGACCGCCGGTGGCGAGTTGCTGAAATTCACCCTGACCGAGTTTCGCCTGCTCGCGGCTCTCCTGCAAGCCAAAGGGCGCGTGCTTTCTCGTGCAGCGCTCATCAATAAGGCCATGGGTCCGGGAATCATGGTGACCGAACGCACCGTTGATGTGCACATGACCAGCGTGCGCAAGAAGCTCGGGGATCACGCGGGATTCCTGCTCACAGTTCGCGGCGTGGGATATCGCGCTGCAGAAGATGCGACTGCGGAAGCGTGAATCGCGCCGCCGCAAAGAGCACAGTTCGCAGTACTGATGTATATGTAGATAGTGGTTGGCGACGCCGCTGACCGTACACTCAAAACAGGTGAACCCCTTGCCGCGTTTGAGGCCTGCAACTGTTGCTATTGCCGGAATCTGGCTGATCGCCCTGCTTGGGGTGGTGGCGGCGATGTGGGATTGGCCGGCGCGATTGACCTTCAGCGTGATGACGGTGGGTGCGATCGTGAGCACGGCGTTGTTTGTGGCCGCGCGTTCGGCTGAGGCAGCGCGGGGAAAGCCAGCGCTCCGAGGTGCGGCCGAGGGGTTATGGCAATCCACTGTGCCGCAGCCATTGCCAGCGCGCCTGACCGAATCCGGGGAGAAGACTGACGAAGAGGATGAGGAATGGGTGGAGCGCGTGCTGCGACAGGCGACGGCGCTGATTCGCCAGCGCCTGGATCAGGATCTTTCCAACGCGGCGGATCTGCGGCAGGTCTTCGATGCGATCGAGGCGCCGGTCATGGCCTTTGATGGCAAGGGTTTTTTGCTACTTTTCAATGCCGCAGCGGTGCAGTTTTTTGGCAGAGAGCCACAGCAACTGCGTGGGCGCGCGGTGGAGGAGCTTTTCACCCAGGCGGATTTTGTTGATCTGGTGGCGCTGGCAAGCTCGAACCGCCCGGCGACGCGCGCGGTGCGCATGCCCAGGAATGAGGGGTTGAGAACCTTTCAGGTGCTGGCCAGCCCGGTGAGATTGCGTGAGACCGCGTGGCCTTTGGCTGAGCCAGCCACGGACGCGCGGCACGTCAGCCCTGATCAACCCTCTTCGGCAGGTGTGACGCATGGGCTGGGAGCGGTGATGATCCTGCGCGACATCACCGAGCAGGCGCAGGCAGCTCAATTGAAAACCGATTTTGTGGCCAACGCGAGTCATGAACTGCGCACGCCTTTGGCCGCGATCAAGGCAGCGATCGAGACTCTGCATGACGGCGCGGCAGAAGAGCCGGCGATGCGCGTGCGATTCCTGAAAATGATCGGCGACAACACGGTGCGGCTGGAAGATCTGACGCGCGACCTCATTGACTTGTCACGCCTGGAAACGCCGGAGACGGAACTCGAATGGCGCGACTGTTCGCTGACCGCGCTGTGTGATGACTTACGACCCCTGTTTGAGCAGATCTGCACGGATCGCAACCTGACCTTGGAAGTAAAGATTGATCCAGCCGTGGAAAAGATTCAGAGTGATCACCGACTGCTGCCATTGATCGTGAAGAATCTGGTGGATAACGCGACCAAATTTGCAGCAGAAGGAACTGCGGTGCAGATCGTGGCAGCGCGAGTACCTGGCCCACGCAACATGGTTCGACTGCAGGTGATTGACGAGGGAATCGGCATTCCGCTGGCAGCGCAGCAGCGGATCTTTGAGCGGTTTTATCAGGTGGATTTGTCGAGGAATGGGCAGAAGCAACGCCGCGGCACGGGGCTGGGGCTCGCGATCGTGAAGCACGCGGTGAAGGCGCTGGGGGGAACGATCGGAGTGGAATCGGTGTGGCAGCAGGGAACGACGATGACGGTGGAACTGCCGGTGGGGTGAACGCCGATCTCAAGGCGCCGCATGCGAGCTTGTGGAGTTCGGCGTCATTCTCATTACGTGGTTATCGCCCCATCCCAAGATCACAACTTAAGGAGCCCCAGCACCGGAGCGAGCGTGGCCAGAGGTGGAGAATTGTTGGACAAACTTGGGTGATTTGTGGCAGAGTCCCTTACGGACCACATGGAATTCATCTAGCCTGCGCCGTCCGGGATGCAGCATTTCCTGCTGACTGGGTGTGGGAGATTGCACCATGTGGCGTATTGCTTCTGCCTTGATCACCTTTTTTCTGCTTTCAGTTTCGCCTGCACTCGCCCAGCGCTCCACGCCGGTCCAGCTCTTGCACCCGTCCGGCGCAGGGGGCGACCGGTTCGGTCAGGCGGTCGCGATCGATGGCGACACCATGATCGTCGGGGCGCCCAACGACGCTGTGGGCGGCAATGCGTTCCAGGGCTCGGCGTACGTCTTCACGCGCTCGGGCACGACGTGGACCCAGCAGGCCCAGTTGCAGGCGTCCGGTGGCGAGGCGTTCGACGAGTTCGGCATCTCCGTCTCCCTCTCGGGCGACACGGCGCTGGTGGCGGCGTACCGCGACGACGTCGGCGCCAACGGCAACCAGGGCTCGGCGTACGTCTTCACCCGCTCGGGCAGCATGTGGACCCTGCAGGCCCAGTTGACGGCGACCGGCGGCGCGGCGGGCGACAACTTCGGCGTCTCCGTCGCGCTCGCGGGCGACACGGCGCTGGTGGGAGCGTACCTCGACAGCGTCGGCGCCAACAGCCAGCAGGGCTCGGCGTACGTCTTCACGCGCTCAGGCACGACGTGGACCCAGCAGGCCCAGTTGACGGCCTCGGGCGGCGCAGCCAACGACCAGTTTGGCTTTGCAGTCGCGCTGTCGGGCGACACGGCGCTGCTGGGGGCGTACCGCGACGACGTCGGCGCCAACCCCGACCAGGGCTCGGCGTGGTTCACGCGTATCGCGGATGCGCCCGCCGAGGATTCTGTCCTCGCCCAGAACAACACGATCGGTGTTTCCTATCCAACCCTTGCCGCAGCGATGACGCCAGCTGCCAACTGGCAGCAGATCACGGGCACCGAGGCCGCGTGGCGCACCGCCTCGTCGCTCGACACCGCCGGCCGGCGGCTCGTGCTGCAGAGCGGCGGCGACATCCGGATGCCTTCCACCTCCGCAATCACGCTGGGCGGCTCATCGACACTTGGCACGCCCCCTAGCGGGACCGTCGAGATCTTCGGCGCACTGAGCGTTCCCGCATCGCAGTTCGGCGCGGTCGCGACGGACTCGTTCCCGCTCGGATCCCGCGGCAACCTACGGCTCTTCACCAACGCACAACTGGTCATCGATGCACCCCGCGCCATCGTTGAAGCGCCCACGCAGATCGACTCGCGGGCAGCGCTGGATCTCCGCGGCGACGCCGCGGTCTACGGCAATCTCACCGCCGCGCTCTATTCCGAAGTCTCGGCGAGCGGATCGCTCACAAACTTCGGCACCTGGACGGTGACCGGAGGCTCGATCGGCGCGACGGTGTTTACCAACCGCGATTCGCTGGCGGTCGGGGGCACCTCGGGCATCTTCGGCGACTTGACCAACGAGGTGGGGGCAACCACCATCATCACAAGCGGTCGGCTTTTTGTCGTCGGGACTCTCATCAACAACGACACAATCAGCGGCGCCATCTGCCCCAACTGCCTCGGCGGGCCACCCGCGCTAGACACCGCCGGCGATCTCAACCTTGGTTCTGCCGCAAACCTCAGCATGCCTTTCGACAGCGCTCTGGTCCGCGCCGGCGGCAACTTCAACTGCGCGATCAACTCCAACACCCGCTACGACCTGAGCCTTGCAACGCTGCAACTGGAGGGCGCTGGCGCAGAGCAAACCCTGGAGGTCATGTCCGCCGACATCGGCCCCGTCGCGCTCGGTCTGGACCGCACTCTCACCGGGCACTATCCCATCGGCGTGCTCCGCATCGGGCCATCCCCCTCCACCGCGCGTCTCGTGGACACCCACGACAACGACACTCTGGGCCAAACCTCCTGCGAAGCGATCTACGTGGATGAGCTCGTGATCCACGCGGGAAGCCGGCTGATCAACACTTCATGCCGCATTTACTACAACACTCTCATCAACAACGGCACGGTGGATGTCCCAGCCAATCTGGTTCAGATCGCTCCTCCATGCCTGGCGGACTTCAACGGCGACACCGTCGTCGATTTCTTTGACTACCTCGACTTTGTCGCCGCGTTCAGCAGCAACGATCCTGCGGCAGACTTCAATGCGGACACCACCATCGACTTCTTTGACTACCTCGACTTTGTCGCGGCATTCTCACAAGGGTGCTGATCTCACGGACTGATGCCTATGTGAACCACGCCTGTTGAGCGCAGGCGTTCCGATTGCATACCGCGAGCCAACATCGGTGTCTCACACACGGCTATTACCGTACCGCCTTGGGTGCTGATATCTCGCTCGGCCGATCCCGAGCCGGTTCAATTGAACGGGCGACAACTTCGGGCGAATGGGCCAACTCGTTGAATCCAACTGTCGCCGACTACTTGGCGGACTTTTGGAAATACCTGAGTGCTTCCTCGCACTGCAGCGCGAGATCGCCGAAATCATGCTTGTCCTTCAGTCGCGTGACACCTTCGATCGCAGCCCGCATGCTCTGGATCGCCTTCTCCTTGTCGCCAATATGGTGATATGCCCACCCCAATCTCATTTTGGAAAACTGCGCCCAGCGAGAGTCTGGCTTGGCAAGGTCCGCAGCGATCTTGGCAGTTTGAAACGCGAGGTCCTTGTCGAACATCTGTTCTTCTGCCGTGGACACGATGCACGCCGAGGCAAATCCCATGATGTCGTCGTTGGTCGGGTACTTGGCGAGCAGCTCTCGGACGTATTGGTTGACTTCATCAGGCTTGGCACCCCCGCCTGCACGCTGCATCAAAAGCATGAATTTCCACTGATACGCTCCCGAGACTTCTGACTCAGGATCGGCCTTGAAGGCGGAGTTGAGAGACTCAAGAGCCGCGGACTGATCGCCGCGCGCCATTGCCTCCTTGTATCCGGGATACCGGGAGTACCGATCCGTTCCACTGTCGCTGCGGACTTTGGCCGCGGCGATGTCAGCTTCGCTTCGCTTGCGGGCCGACTCCTCTTCGGCCTTCTGACGCGCCATTTCTTTCGTGATATCGAAAGTGCCGGCGAGCACCTCTTCGACGATGCGCTCGATGACCGAGGGCGTGCCGACACCCGTCCACGCGACGAGGCCCTTCTTGTCGATGATGTACGCCGTCGGAATACCTCCGGTACCTGTGGGCTTGAACCATGTCGCATGCATTGTCTTGGTGGGTGTGTCGACGGCCACGCGATAATTCATCCGCTCGCCCTGCTTCTCCACAAACTTCTCGACGCCGTCTAAATAGCTTGTATCTTGCGCATCCTTCTGCCGTTCCGAGATCGCCACACCGATGACCTCAACCGCTCCACCGCTCTTTTCCTGCAGTTTGGAAAGGTGAGGAATGGCGGCTCTGCATGGGCCGCACCAGGTCGCCCAAAAATCAACCACATAGACCTTCCCGCTCTCAAAGGAGGTCAGCGGTGCACCCTTGATCCACTTGGCGACCACGATTGGCGGCGGCGCCTTTCCGATCAGTGCCAAGGGATCGAAGGCTGGACCAGACGTCGGCTGGGGCGCGCCACCCGCCGGAATGATGCGTGCCATTTTCTGGTCAGGAGTGCGCTGATTCTGGGGAGCATCGGAACACCCGGAAAGCACGCTTGCAGTGGCGAAAGTGACAATGCCCGCAGCAATTTGACGGAGGTAATTCAATCTGTGCTCCTGACAATCAACGGTTGAAACGATGCATAGGTCAATTCTCAGATGTTCAGCCACTCAAACTATCACCGGGGGTTGTTAATCCACCCGTAGCCGTATGCCGCGCCCGGTGCCGTCCCTCCCCGGGATGACTGACGCGATTCCATTCGCAGCCAACCTGTGGGTGATGACTTAGAGGAGACATAAAAGTCGTCGGCTTCCAAATCGCCTGACTCGCGGATTTTCTCGTCTTGTCCGCCTGGAAACTTGATGTTCCTGACAAATCCCTCCATAAAACCCACGCTCGCTGCTCCGTTGTGCCTGCGCGTGGGCTGGTCGCCGCCAATCGAGCCGCGTGCGCCGGCAAAGAGCCCAAAAAACGCGTTGTCACCGTCGGGGTCCTGCTGTGCATCGCCGGGCAGATTCCTCAGCGAGTTATTGAAGTATGTACTCTCTTCGATGAACAATGGAACGCCCGGCAGTTGTGTGAGCCGAGCGCCGTCGATCGTGTCGGAGGGACGGGCAGTCATCGCGAATTCTGAGGGCGAACTCAGATACGCGAACTGCGTGAACAGTCCCATCTTTGCCCCTTCCACCCTTTGCAACATCGTGTAATCCCAGCGAAGATCGAGTTGGAGACCGCCCACCGTCGAATCCGACCTCGTAGTCCCGTGCGTCGACCGTCGTTTGCTCGTCGGACACTCGACAATCCGATCCACTTCGCCACAGTACTTGAACAACTGCCCGGACTCGTAGACCACAAGTGAGAACGGATTACCCGGCTGCAACTGTCGACCGTAACGGCCCCAACCATTTGCTGGCCATACTTGGTCCTTCCAATCCAGCGAATATGCCGTACTGGCGGTACACATCTGCCGCAGGTTGGACATGCACACAGTCTGCCGTCCGGATTCACGCGCTTTGGAGATGGCCGGGAGGAGCAAACTGATCAGCACCGCGATGATCGCGATGACAACGAGCAACTCAATGAGCGTGAAGGCACGAAAATCCCGATGAGTCGAGCCAAGAACAGCTTTCAGCATGAGCGTCTCTCCTCAAGCGGGGGTAAGCGCAAGTTGCTGAAAGTCTAACAACACACGCAAGCCCGCACACCAGCGCTCGCAGACGTCTTGACCAACACCGGTGGTGCCACTGGTCTAATGCAGTTTCTCCAAGCTGCCCAACCCCGCGTTTCAACATCCCACCGCGAACTGAGCCACAAAATCCAGATAGTCAAAGAGATCGAGCACGCCATCGATGTTGAAATCGGCGGTCATGGATCCATCCGCAAAGGCGGAGACAAAGTCGAGATAGTCAAAGAAATCCACCACAGTGTCGGCATTGAAATCGGCACGGCACTCGGGCGAGCCCAGATCGGCGATCCACCCTTCAGTCAGACCTTGCGGATTCACACCCACACCGACGATCACGCGGCCATTGGCGCTGACGCCGCGGGCTTCTTCGAGTCGCCAGCCGGTGAGATCAATGCCGCCGAAAGTGAGAATCTGCGTCAGGTTCTGCATGCCGTTCTGGGCATCCCAGATGAAGGCCTGACCAACGCTGCCGCAGCCGAAGGGGCCGCAGTTTCCCTGCACGCTGGCGCGGCCGACGATGATGTTTCCATCCGCGCTGCAGGCATACGCCGAGGATTGGAACGCACCGCCCGGCAGATCGCCGAGGGGCTGCATGCCGCCATCGGCCGTCCAACGAAACGCTTCGCCACCCTGACCACTCGCCACACTGCGCGATTGGCCCACAATCACCGAACCGTCCGCGCTCGCGGCATACGCAGCACCTGCGGGCGTGACACCTGTCGCGCCGGGGAGAAATCCCATCGCCTGCAATCCGGTAGAGGTCCAACGCACCGGCTCTTGCTGACCCAGTGCGTTCAGTGACAGTCCGACGATGACGTTTCCATCGGCCGACATGCCGTAGGCCCAACTGCCAAATGGTGATGCGGCCAGAGAGCCCAACGGTGTGAATGTGCCCACAGACACGTCGTAGCGAAACGCCTCGGTGCCACGATCAGATTCGCCGATGCCCGCGATGGTGAGTCCGTTCGCCGAGATGGCGCGGCCAATAGATCGCGGCACAACGGACACTCCACCATCCAGATCACCCAGGAGCATGATGCCGGTGGATGGGGTCCAGAGGAAGGCCTGCGTGCCGCGCGGATCAAACGACCCGAAATCACACACTCCAGTGATAGCCGTGCCATCCGCATTCACCGCGCGAGCCGACGATGTGCCGAGCAATCCCAGAGAGACTAAACCACCATCACCATAGATGCAGGGCGAAGTGATCAGGTTGAAGCCGCCGCCACCGACAACGCTGTCACCCACTGGCAGCGAGCCATTGGCCGAGACGCCATGGAGTTGGGAGTAAAAGCCGCCACCGGGGAGATCGCCAATCGGTGTGAAGGTGGGAGCGGCGTGAACAGCCCTCCCGGTCAAAACCACCACGATCCCGGTCAGCCCTTTGATCGCCGCGTTCATCATGCGAGCAGCATACTAAACCCGTCAATAACACTGGGGTGGCCGGAAGTGCCCTCAATCCCAAAAAACAAGCCCGATCGCATGCTCTCAAAAGCACGATCGGGCAATGAAAACGGCCAAGAAAGGGTGATCGGCGGGACTCGAACCCGTAACCCCCGGGATCACAACCCGGTGCTCTAACCAATTGAGCTACGACCACCATCATTCCGCCGCAACCAAGCCGTAAAGGCCAAGCCGCAACAGGTTGAGATACTAGGTGAGAATCGGCCTCAACGTCCAACCCCGGCCGACGGGCCGGACCTGGCTGGATCCAGCCCACCCCCAACCCCCCACACCTCTTTATACAGACCGGTCGAGGGAGTCCCACCGAGCTATGTCACAAGTCATGAAACACGGGGGTAGCCGGGAGGGTCTGTCGCTTCTAAGGTTGGAGTTACCCACACCTCGCCCTGCCCGACTTTGGGCACATTCTCGGGCGCTCTGTGAGCACGGAGGTTCCTGCCGCATGTCCACTCGCTGCGCCCCGCTCGATTCTCTCAATCTCGATCCCAAACGCAATCACACCAATCTGCCTGCGCCGGTGCTCGTCGAGCACGCCATCAGCGCAGGTGAAGGCAAGCTCGCTTCCAACGGCGCGATCGTCTGCCTCACCGGAGATCGCGGCGGGCGTTCCCCCAACGACAAGTACCTCGAAGACACTCCCGCCATCCACGACAAGATCTGGTGGGGCAAGGTCAATCGCCCCATCACTCCCGCGGCATTCGACATCGCCGCCAAGATCGCCGTCGATCACCTCAACTCGCGGCCCAAGACCTTCACCTTCGAAGGCTTCGCCGGCGCAGACCCCAAGCATCGCCTCGGTGTGCGCGTCGTCACCGAACAGGCGTGGCACTGCCTCTTCGCCAGCACGCTCTTCATTCGTCAGGGCACCAAAGCCGCCGGCGGCAGCACCGCGTGGAAACACGATTGGACTGTCATCAACGCCGGTCGCCGCCGCCTGACCGCCGATGAAGCCAAGCAGCTCGGCGTCACAGGCCCTGTGCTCATCGCGCAATCGCTGGAAAAGAAAACCGTCGTCATCCTCGGCACCGAATACGCGGGCGAGATGAAGAAGAGCATCTTCTACGCCCTCAACTTCGACCTTCCCGAAGTCGGCATCTTCCCCATGCACTGCTCGTGCAATGTCTCCAAGGGTGATCACTCCAACGCTGCCGTCTTCTTCGGCCTCTCGGGCACGGGCAAGACCACGCTCTCAGCCGATCCCAATCGCGCCCTCATCGGCGATGATGAGCACGGCTGGAGCGATCAGGGCGTCTTTAACTTCGAGGGCGGCTGCTACGCCAAGTGCATCAAGCTCTCCAAAGAAGGCGAACCGCAGATCTGGAACGCCATCAAGTTCGGCAGCGTGCTGGAAAACGTCGTCATCAACGACGCCCGCGAGCCCGACTACGACAAGACGCTGACCACCGAAAACACCCGCGTCACCTATCCCGCTGATTTCATCGATAACGCGGTGATCCCCAGCATCGCCGGCCACCCAAAGAACATCGTCTTCCTCACCGCCGATGCCTACGGCGTGCTGCCCCCGGTGTCGAAGCTCACACCCGAGCAGGCGATGTACTACTTCGTCAACGGCTACACCAGCAAGCTCGCCGGCACCGAAGCCGGTGTGACCGAGCCGCAGCCGAATTTCTCCGCGTGCTTCGGCGCGCCCTTCCTGCCCCGCCCACCAAAGGTCTATGCCGAGATGCTCGCCAAGAAGATCCAGCAGCACGGCGCGAATGTCTGGCTGCTCAACACCGGCTGGACCGGCGGCGCATACGGAACTGGCTCGCGCTTCAAGCTCGCCTACACCCGCGCGTTCGTCACCGCCATTCTCGATGGCTCACTGGCCAAGGCCAAGTTCACACCCGATGACATCTTCGGCCTGCCGATTCCCGATGCCGTCGCCGGCGTCCCCGCCGAAGTGCTGCACCCGCGCAAGACCTGGAAGGATGCCGCGGCATACGACGCCCAGGCCAAAAAGCTCGCTAAGCAGTTCCGCGACAACGACGCGACCTTCGACCTCCCCGATGCTGTGCGCAAGGCGGGGCCGAGGGTGTAAGACGATCCACGCTTCGCGTGTGGCAAGAAGAGATAGCGTAAAGCAAAGAAAGCACCCCGGCATCACACCGGGGTGCTTTTGCTTGGTGATGGTTGTCGCTCAGCAGCCCACTGACAGTCGTGCCACAAAGTCGAGGTAATCAAAGAAGTCGATCTCGCTATCCCCGTTCATATCAGCACTCTGAAGTTGCTGACTGAACGCGCCAACGAAATCGAGATAGTCAAAGAAATCCACGCTGCCATCATCATTGAAATCGGCTCGGCATCGAACAACCACTACTGCAGGATTACTCAGCGCCATCCCGCACGCGTTGGTGACAGCTAGCGTGTAACTGCCGCTTTGCGTCGGATCGGTGGGAGAGATCGTGAGCATCGGTGTCGTCACGCCAGCGTACACGGATGAATTGAAGAGGTTTACACCATCTTTTTTCCAGCGATAGGTGACGGCACCTGAAGACGTCGCGGCGGAGGTCAGCGTGACCTGCTCACCGGCGAAGAGTGCGGCGCCCGAGGGGTGTCCTGTGAACTGGGCGAGATCGCAGAATGGATCGATCGATGCATACCACACCTCTGCGCGACCGTTGTAGTAGCCCCATCCGGTCAGACTGCGGCCATCGACGCTGACGCTGCAAGATTTGAGCAACCAACCAGCGAGGTTGACGCCACGATCAATCAGGAAATCATTCACATCGCGCATGCCGATTGACTGGTGCCAGATAAGCCCTAGTCGGCCATCGCGTAAGGAGTTTCCTTGAGCACACACAATCGCACCATCGCCGCTGATGGTGTATCCCTCTGCGTAGGTACCCCCTGACGCGAGCCCCAGATCTTGAACGCTCAGTGTGCCCGCGTTCCAACGCACCGCTCGTTGACCGGATGGTCCATCACTGCGCCCAACAACAAACAACCCATCTGCACTCACACTGACAGCAGTTGCTCGTTGCTGACCCAAAAGAGCGGGAAGCTGCTCTACACCACCATTTCTCCAGATTGAGGCCCGTTGTTCCTCGATGAACCCAAATGTGGTTGAGCCGACAATCACTGATCCATCGCTGCTTACGCCATAGGCATATGACGCGGTTCCTCCAGGAAGCAGTCCCAAGTCAATCATGCCCGTTGAGTCAGTCCAACGAAACGCACGGAACTGACCAGTCGGTCCGATTGACTCACCAACGATAACACTGCCCTCGTGGTTAACAGCTGTTGCCTTTGAGTGATTGCCACCGGGCAGCGCACCGATGCTCTGCATGCCACTCTGTGCCGTCCACCGAAATGCTCGCAAACCAGCCGAAGAGTTGGCTTCTCCCACGGCAACCAGCCCGTTTCCACTGACTGCGGCTCCAAACGACTGGGGCCCGCCAGGAAACACTCCGAGATTGATCATGCCGGTGGTTGGTGTCCAATAGAAAGCGCGGGCATTCGTACCAGGCGTCGTGTGACTCCATCCAACCACAGCTGGTCCGGATGATGACACTCCGTTGCCATATGCCGCGCTTCCCCCCGGCAACGTTCCAACTCTGGTAAAGGTCGGCGCGGCGATCAGCGTGCTCGAAAGGGCACATAATGCAAATAAAACAAATCTTGAAGAGCTCATTGGGGGTCCTTTCTGAAATAGAAATCACGTCTATCTCAATCTACGAATCACGCTGCCACAACCGGACACATCGCACCACAAATCAACGCGGTCTTTTCGCCACTTCCTCACGCCACGCCGCCAACTCCCCCGTGCGGCCCAATCGCTCCAGCAGCACTTCAGTCCTTTTTACATAATCTCCCTCACGCGGCGAGCCCGCGTCGCGGTCTAACTGCCGCATCGCCGCGACAGCTTCATCACCTTTCAGAGAGCGAATAAGCACCTCCACCCTTCCACGAATCGCCGCAACCGTGACAAAGTCCAATGGACCCCCGCGTGCCAGCGCATCCAATTGAGCCCGCATCGCTTCAGCCTCTGCCGCCCCGTGCTGCCCGAGCTGGCTTAATCCCTCCGCCATGTTGCCACGCAATAGAATGACTGTCCTATGCAAGGGTCCCAGCGCCCGTGATGCTGCGGCCAGATGCTCATGGGAAAACTCCACCACGCACTCTGGTCCGTCCATTTTCAATATGCCCCACGCCTCCAACGCAATCTCTTCGTACACCAATGGGTGATCAGATCCAAATATTGCTGCCGCGCGTCCTCGCATATCCCGCAGAATCCCAAGTGCACAAGCGGCGTCATCAACAAACGCACTCCGGGCCACTTGTCGGTGCGCGGCAATAGTCAGAATGTCAAACGGTCCCAAAACGCTCTCTACTTCCCTGGCTAATTGTTCCACTTTCCTTAATTCGGATTTGCTGGCCTGCTGGTCGAGCAGTCTGGCTTCCAGCACTCGGCGCGCCTCTCCACCCTGCGACAAGCGAACAAGTTCGCTTGAATACGGCTTGCCCAGATGCTCCTCGTCCGCTTCGTTGTGCACCCGCATCAAAGCCGCAAGCGTGAGATAACGCGTTTCATCAGAGGCATCTCGCGTGAGCTGCTCCGCCTCCTCAAGCAAGGGCAGAGCCTGCGCATGCTCACCAATTGCCACAAATGCACGTCCGAGTAATCCCGAATATTCGCGACGAACTTCCGAGTCTGCACGTTCTTCCTGTAGTCGCAATGCCGCATCGCGCAACGCCCCCAACATCAGCGTGCGATCTTTTCCCATTGCTTGATAAGGATCTAACCTTCCAAAAAAATCCGTAGCAAACGCAGACAACCGCTCGGCCCGAACGCGCGAGCGATGCTCGGCAAGGCCAAATCGAATCGAAACGAACATGCCGACCATGGTCGCAATCACGGCGATAGCGGAAAGGGTCGCAACAGCGCGATGATTTTTGACCCATCGCCACATGCGGTGCCACCGCGCTGGCGGTCCTGCCTGCACGCTCGCGCCTGCTCGATAGCGCTCCAGATCAGCGCACAATTCCTGCACGGTTGTATATCGACGCGCTGGATCGCACTCCAGCGCCTTCTGAGTGATCCAACGCAGCTCTATTGGTACTCTCTGAAAAGCCGATTCACTCCACTTCGGACCAGAATGAATCAGTCCGAGCAGCATTCCTTCGTCCTGAACGTGACCCCACACGGGCTCTTGGGTCATCGTCTCATAGAGCACTGCTCCAAGGCCAAACACATCGTTCTGCACGGTTGGGTCAGTTCCATGAAATTGCTCCGGCGCCATGTAGCGAACGGTGCCCAGCCGCTGACCTGTCTCCGTCATGCTTGAGTGCGTGCCCGCAACCTTGGCAACCCCAAAGTCGATGACCTTGGCCAGAGGTGCCTGATCCAACTTGCCCACGATGATGTTGCCCGGCTTGATATCACGATGAATGACACCTCGGGCATGCGCATGCTGTACTGCGTGGCAAACTTGAATTAACAGTTCCACGCATTCATCAGGCCCGAGTTTCTCCTCAAGGCAATACTGCGTGATTGGCACTCCCGCAACCAACGGCATCGCCAGATACGGCATTCCGAGTTCGTCGTGTCCGCTCTGTACTACCGACACGATGCCGGGATGATCCAGCGTTGCCAGAATCTGCTGTTCCAACTCAAACCGCCGCAAGTTGTCTGGTGTTGCGCGTGAAGGATGCAGAACTTTGATGGCGACTAGACGGTGAATCGGGTGGGACTGCTGACCCAAGTAGACAACACCGTGCGCTCCGCTGCCAATAGTGCCAAGCACTCGAAAGGCACCGATCCGCCTCGTGTGCTCATCTCGGAGTGATGGCCCCGTTCGCACCGTCGGCGCTGACGTTTTGACACTCAACATACGCTTCAACCGGGCTGCGACTTCTGGTCGATCTTCGCTGAGTTGTTCAAGGAGTGATGCTGCCTCAGACGGCGGCAGTTCGCGTACCCGCTCGAATGCCGCTTCAAGAATCTGAAAGTCCGCACCATTCATGGCTCGGCGCCCCGAACATCGCGGCTCACGAGAAAAGCATGCGCAAACTCATAGTCACGCTGGACCGTTCGCACACTGACTGAGAGCGCATTGGCAATCTGCTCAAACGTCATCCCTGCGACTGCAGAAAGTACGAATACCTCGGCCTTTCTTTCGTTATGGGCCGCGAGCTCCTGCATAGCTTGCTGGTCAAAGGTGAGCGATTCCGGTTCATGAATCTCCGGTGCGGCCCGATCATGCTCTCTCTCGCGTCGGGCCCCATCTGCCCTCTGCCGATCTCGGATCACCCAATCCAACGCCCGCCAACTTAACGCTCGCAGATGATCCTCAGACTTCGGAACTTGCGAAGACCGAAGCACGCGGCAAAGAGCTTCATTCGCTATTGAAGTGGCGTCAAGCCGCGCACCAGAGAGACGAGTTCGCGCTGCTGCCATCTGCCGGATCGCGGGATAACACCTCGCCACCAGGGCATCAATGTCATCTCGTTGGTTTCCGGCGTCTGCCATGCCGCGTCTCCACCGCTTGGGGCGTTGCTTATGAACCAAGGAGAACTCTAATCGATGACGCGTTGGGGAGACCCGCATGACCCACATCAACGAAGCCGGACGGAGATTCCGGACACGCCGCCCCCTTCGCTTCGATTGGCAAATATCCTCATTTATCAGCTCCAAGCCTTGTATTACCGGACTTCTCACAAAAACCTAAAATCTTTGCCTTTCCCCCTTGGCGCGCGATCCAAAGGTTTGTACAATGTTCGCATGTACACAAACCTATCAAATCCTCCGGTCGTCCCCTTCTCCGCACGCACCTTCAACCTGTTCACTCAGCCCCACTCCCGCCGCGGCACAAACTTCTTTCTCCCTCACACAGCACCCTTCACCCCCGCTGCGCCTATCCTCTCCTCCCTGTCGGAACAGCTCTGTGCTGCCCGGCTCTCCAAAAACCATGCCAGCTTCACACCTGGCCTGCCCCGCCCAGTAGGCGGCGAACACACCACCCAAAAGGTGGCAAGCCCAGCGTCTCAACTTCTGACAACCAAGACCAGACTCGCTCTCGTCGCGGCATGTTCAGACCAAGACCCTGGAAAGAAAGCGAGTGCCTCAGATGATGCGTCGTGATACCACCCTCCACAAGCCCGGTCAGGTGACCAAGCAGTGGAAAGTCGTCAATGCCGAAGGCGTTTCCCTCGGTCGCCTTGCCGCCGAAGTCGCCGTCGCTCTCATGGGCAAGAACCGCCCTGACTACACCCCCCACGTCGATTGCGGCGATTACGTCATCGTCACCAACGCCTCCAAGGTCCAGATGACTGGCCGCAAGGGCGAGCAGAAGTTCAAGCAGCGCTACTCCGAATACCCCGGCGGTCTGAAGATGGAGTCGTACAACTCCCTCCGCGATAACAAGCCCGATGTCCTCATCGAGACGGCCGTGAAGCGCATGCTTCCCAAGAACCGCCTCGCCCGCATCATGCTCAAGAACATGAAGGTCTTCCCAGGCGCAGATCACCCCTACGCCGACAAGAAGCCCGTCACTCTCAACGTCTAATCCAGCGTCTCATTCACCAACACCTGAAACACCAAACCACGAATTAGACATCAGGAAAGTCCAAAGAAAGACCTCTCATGAACAGCAACACCAAAATCAATCTCGCCCCCGAAGGCCTGAACATCGATACCGGTTCCGTCGTTGCCGCTCCTCTGCCTGAGAAGCCCAAGCGCGTTGCCAAGCCCAGCGATAAGCACGGCTGGTGGTGGGGAACTGGCCGCCGCAAGACTGCCGTTGCCCGCGTTCGCGTCAAGCCCAGCCAGGACGGCAAGGTCCTGATCTGCAAGGATGGCGACGTCACCAAGACCGTTGAGGAGTATTTCTCCGAAGATCGCGACCGCAAGGCCGTGATGCAGGCCCTCATCCTCTGCGGCGTGGTCGGCAAGATGGATGTCCGCATGCGTCTGAACGGTGGCGGCTATATGGGTCAGGCGGGCGCGGTCCTCCTCGGCCTCAGCCGCGCACTCTCGGATATGGACCCCAACTTTGACGAGATCCTCCGCAAGGCCGGCATGATGACCCGCGACTCGCGTAAGGTCGAGCGTAAGAAGTACGGCCAGGCCGGTGCACGTCGTCGCTTCCAGTTCTCTAAGCGTTGATCCGCTGCACAGCGGCTGGGGGCGTTCATCCGCTCTCATCACAACGTTGTTCGCACCAAGGCCTGGGCATCTGCCCGGGCCTTTTTCAGTACTGAGTGGCGAGTACTGAGTGCTGAGAACGGCATATGCGATACAAACCGCACACGCCGCAGAGATTGCCACAATCGCCCACGCCTGCCGCAAGATCACCACTTTCCCAGGTTGCCAGCGATCTGGATCACTTTGGTGGCAGAGTGCTGCAGAGCTTTGCACATCCCCCTTGTCAAGTCACTCGTCACGCACTCGCAGCGTGACCTCTCTCACAACTTCAGATCAGGGGAATTGCCATGCGTCAGATCGTCAATCACAAGCTCGCGACCATCGCCGCCGGTGTCTGTGTCCTTGGCGTGCTCGCCGGTGCGGCGTCGGCCTCGGTGGGTGGAGCCGCGGCGGGCTCGCACAACGGCGCAGGCGCCCTCGTCCTTCTTTGCCTGGGCGGCTTCTTATTTCCAAGGCACCCAAGCTTTGGAACTAAGTGGCTCGAACTGATTGCGGCTTGAGTTGAATATCGTTTCTCATGGCCGAGCAGAGTTCTGGCATCTTTTCTCCGCAGGTGCAGTTGCGTGCCGCGATCTTCAGCGGCGTGCTCCTGCTGGCGGCGGTGGTGATTGAGAAAGTCGCGCACCAGCCCTGGGGCGTGGGGCTGGCGTATGCGTCGCTTGGGATCGGGTTGATCTACGGCGGCAAGGCGGCATGGGAGGCCTTGCGCGAGTTGAAGTTTGATATCGATGTGCTGATGGTGGTGGGTGCGATCCTTGCCGCGGCGATCGGTCATCCTGAGGAAGGAGCATTGCTGCTCTTTCTCTTTGTGCTTTCCGGAGCGCTGGAAGACCTGGCGATGCTGCGCACTCAGCGCGAGGTGGAGGCGCTTGCCAAGCTCATGCCCAGCGAGGCGCGGCTGATGCGTGATGGAGCGTGGGTGACTGTTCGTCCGGAAGAACTGAACCCAGGAGACCGGGTGCAGATTCGGCCGGGTGATCGGGTGCCAGCGGACTGCCGCGTGGCGAGCGGAAGTACGTCACTGGATCAATCGGCGATCACGGGCGAATCTGTGCCGCGAGAAGTGCAAACGGGTGATGATCTGTTTGCAGGGACGATCAATGTGGACGACCCGATCGAGGCGGTGGTGAGCCGCGCTGCGAAGGAATCGTCGCTGCAGAAGATTCTGAACCTGGTGACGCAGGCGCGGGAAGAACGCGAGCCGGTGCAGAGGTTCATTGACAAACTGGATCAGCCGTACTCGATTGGCGTGTTTTTGACTTCGATTGCGGTGTTTTTCATCTGGTGGCAGTTGCGCGATATGCCACTGGCCGAGGCGACGTACACGGCCATCACGCTGCTGATTGTGGCTTCGCCGTGTGCGCTGATCATCGCGACTCCGACGGCGACGCTGGCGGCGATCGCACGCGGGGCGCGATCGGGTGTGCTTTTCAAGGGTGGTCGATCCATCGAATCTCTGTCGCGGGTGAAGGCCGTGTGCTTTGACAAGACGGGAACGCTCACGGTGGGTCGGCCGCGAGTCAGCGAGATTCATCCGGTGGCATGGTCGAATGGTGAGAAGTTGCTGGCCTATGCCGCAGCGCTGGAGGAGCCAAGCAGCCATCCGATTGCGACGGCGATCAAGGACACAGCGCGAGCCAGAGGCATCGAGCCCGCACCCTTGCGCGATGTGGGACACACCACAGGCCGCGGCATGTCGGGATTCTCCGGTGATTGCCCGGTGCGGCTGGGTTCGTATGTGCACGCAGAAGAGTTGATTCCTGAGTGCTTTCGCCAGCGCGTCAAGGATGTGCTGGCTCAAGTGCAGCGACAGGGAAACATCGCCGTTGTGGTGTCGCACGCGTGCCCGGAGAAACCGGGTGGCGGCGAGGCGGCGGTGATCATCATGGAAGACAGCGTCCGACCGGGGGCGGAGACGCTGGTGCCGCAGTTGCATGCACTGGGCGTGACGCTGGTGCGGATGCTGACAGGTGACAATCACCGCACGGCGGAACATGTCGCAACGAGTCTGAAGCTCGACGCCTTTGATGCAGAGCTATTGCCTGAAGACAAGGTGCGGCTGGTGAAGGAGAGCAAGGCGGCGGGGCCGGTCGCGGTGATCGGCGATGGCGTGAACGATGCGCCAGCGCTTGCCGCGGCGGATGTGTCGATTGGCATTGGTTCGATCGGCACCGATGCGGCGCTGGAGAATGCCGACATTGTGCTGCTGTCGGACGATTTGTCCGTCATGCCGTGGTCGTTGAGATTGGCCAAGGCCGCGCGGCGGACGATCACGATCAACATTGTGTTTGCGTTGTCGATCATCGCGATCATGGCGACGCTCACGCTGACATCGGATTGGACCAGCATCAAGGTGCCACTGTCGCTGGGTGTGCTCGCGCATGAAGGGGGCACGGTGCTGGTGGTGGGTCATTCGCTACTGCTGCTGGCGTTTGCTTCGCCCAAGGTGGGAAGCGTGAAGCCGATGCGGGGGCCGACGGCTTTGACTCCGGGGACGGCTGAATTCTCATCGAGCGGCGCAAGATGACCACACACGGCGACACCCCGCCGCGGCATGTGCATCGGCTGGTGATTCGCCGCCGCACACGTGTGCTGATGTCGATCGCGCTGGGGTTGATTGCAGGGGTGTCGATCGGTGCGGCGTATGTCTATTCGCAGATGCTGAGCATTCCCGCGTGGATCAGGAAGGCAGATGCAGAGGCGGCGGCAATTGATGCAGAGCGGTCCACCGCCTTTGAGAATGCCGTATTGAACGAATGCAGCAAGGTGAGACCGGTGGATCCGGCACGCCGCGCGGATGAGCCGTGGCGGAGTGAAGTGTGGGCAATTGCGCTCGACCCGGCGCAAGTGAATGCGTGGATACAAACCAACGGTGTGCGCTGGGCCACACATCAAAGGCCCGCGGCAGAAGCGCAGGAGGCGTGGCCAAAAGGGTTGGTGTCGGTGCGGATTGGCACGGGAGAGAGTGGAACGGTGCGGCTGGGTGCAACGGTGCGTGATGGAGCGGGCGGGGTTCGCGCCTTTGGACTGGGGGTGACCATTCGTATTGATGATGAAGGGTTGTGGTTGAACTCATCGAGCGTTGAAGTCGGCGACATCGCCGTGAGCGCGCCTTGGGCGCTGACACAGGCGGATGCCGCGTTGCGGCGGGCGGTGCCGGAGGAGATGCAATCGCTGCCGGATGTGCGGAGGTTGGTGGCGGCGGCGAAAGGGGAAACACCGCTGGTTTCGCGGCCAGTGATTCGTCTGCCAGATGGGCGCAAGGTGCGGATTCTGGCGATTGAGCCAGAGGGGAAGCGGTTGATTGTGACGTGCCGGACGGAGGGAAGGACGGAGGGGAAGTAGTTTTGGCTGGCTGTGAATCGCGTGTGGTGACGAAGTGCTCTTTCGCGAAGCATCCCTACCTTTGCTCGCATGGCTCAGGATGAACAACAGAACTCTGCGAATACCACCACGGCCGACGGGCCTGTCGGCGAACCCAAGCCGGACGCGATGACTGATCTGGGCAAACGGCTCGGCCCTGCGGCGGTGCTGGGGATCATCGCGACGGTGCTGCCGCCACTGGGCTCGATTGTGCTTTTCTGGAAGATCAACCAGATCGGGCAATGGCTGCGCGATCACGGCGACACCGGACCGTTTGTGTATGTGGGCGGATTTATCGTGCTGACGGGGCTGGCGCTGTTGCCGACATACGCGAGCGCGATTCTGGGTGGGTGGGCGTTCGGATTTACCACCGGTGGGATTGCCGCGATGTCGGGGTTTACCGGCGCGGCGATTCTGGGATATGTGGTCGGGCGACTGGGATCGGGCGATCGGGTGGAGAAGATTCTGGCAGAGAAGCCACGGTGGAAGGCAGTGCGCGATGCGCTGGTGGGCGGCTCATTTGCCAAGACGCTTGCGATTGTCACGCTGCTGCGCCTGCCACCGAATTCGCCGTTTGCCATCACCAATCTGGTGCTGGCGAGTTTGAAGACGAATCCGGTGGCGTACGTGCTGGGCACCATCATCGGCATGGCCCCGCGGACGCTGATCGTGATCTATATCGCGGCGGATTTGGCGCAGCGACTTGATCCTCAGCAGGCGGCGGAGGCGAAGAAGCCGATGTGGCTAATCGTCGGCGGGATTGCGGTCTCGGTCGCGGTGCTGGGGCTGATCGGGTTTATTGCCAAGCGGGCGTTGGATCGGGTGGTACAGAAGTAGTCGTGGCCAACTTGCGATCCCAGGAGTAGTGCGCGTTGTTACAACCGATGCGTCCGATGTGACCTATTTTTGACCCATAGGACACACGCGCGTCGTGATGAGATGCTGAACCCGGGTCATCTAGCCGCCCTCAGCGCGACTCATGAACTTCCCTGCCGCATGCGGTCGAGGCCTTCGGGGAATGGGTAGGTGGGGAAGACGTTGGCACCGCCCTGATCCCAGGCGCTGATGGGTGGATACGCATCACCACGGAAACCGGCCTGATACATGGTGCGGAGGACGGTTTCCAGTGAGGGCTCGGTGTTGCCGGGGCCGACGAGGCGATTGGCCTTGGCGTTGAGGAAGCTCACGGTGCAGCAGGGGCCGCGATCGCGGCGGTCCGCCAGCATCTTTTGCACGGTGCGGAAGCCACGGGAAAGATCGCTGAGCGTGAAGTGGTCTTTGCCCTTGGGACGCAAAAGGGCGAGAATGAGAATGCTGTCGAGATCGAACTTGAGCACAAAGGGTTCTTTGTCGTGCGCGGCATGGATGCCCACCGACTCCTGAAACATCTTGGCGTAACTGGTGACGGACTTGGCGCTCCACTGGCTGCTGGGAACCAGATCGACGAGCTGACTGACCACGCCGTGGGAGTTGTCGGTGTCGTTGACGCCGCAGACGACGGTGCGGTAGCGGCCATCGACGAGGTCACGGATCATGTCCTGCCCCCACATGATGCGCATGCGATCGACATCGCCCGCGGCGGGGAGAAGCGTGAGCCGCTGGGGAAATTGGGCCGGAGACATCAAGGCATCGGCTTCGTCATCGAAAAGACGGATTGTTTTGGACGCGCTCATGTTCGCCTCCTTTTGAATTTGCGGATCGCCCTCGGACAAGACCTTGAAGGGATCGAATGGCTGCATGCCGCTGAGGCGGTGCCGCGCTTTCCCGGGTTTCTGGGGCCGATCGCGATCCATGAGGCAGCATATCCACCTTGGTGTATCTGAGCCCGGCCGATTCAGAGGGGATCAGGCGTCGGTTGGATACGCGAGGGTTCTACTTCGCTGTGGACCGTGAAGTTCGAGAAAGGGCGCGTGCATCACGTGCAATGCTCCACCCCGCAGCAGCCATCGTGACTGCCGCGATGAGGGGACGCACCCACACGGTCTTAAGCTTGTCTTTGTGGAATTCGTGCGCGCTGGCGAGGAGGATCAGGGCAGCGATGCCGATGAGGGCGATGCCGCGGCGGGAAATCCAGAGGGTGGCGACCCACGCCGCGATGAGAGGCGCGAGCATGACGTAGCTGTTTCCTTCGGTGCGAGGGTTGAAGAGCATGAGATAGCAGATGCAGAGAGTGAGGATGAGGAGGAGGGCGAGATCGCGGGAAGAGATACGCCAAAGGGCAAGCGCAGAGAGTACCAGCGTAACCAGCCCCGCACCGGCACGAATCAATGTCATCGCGCCCGGTCCGATTGGGTCTGGCGCAGAACGATCTCCACTGCCGAGGAGCGGCAACATACGGAGCATGCCGTTGAGTTCACTGAAGACTCCGGCACCGGGTTCGCCCGCTTCGCGCATTTTGGCGATGGCGGCTTGGTATTGCTGCGTGACGTAGCCCCAGTCGGGATTGATATAGGGCAAGGCGAGCACGCCGAGCATGACGATGGCGAGTCGCGACCAGAGTCGCGGCACGATCGCGCCCATCACCATGACCACAGGCACAGCGATCGGCTTAGCCGCCACCGACAGCCCCATCCACAGCGCGGCGGGCCACCACTTCTTCTCGGCAATGGCAACACCGGCGAGAATGAACATGGCACCCAGGGGCAAATTCATCTGGCCGTTGCGCATGCATCCGGCGGCGAGGGCGATGGAGCCGGCTGTGAGGAGCAGAAAGATGCCGCCAGTTGTGGCGGTTGTGCTGGGTTGGGCGAGCACATCACGGCCACGGATGAGCCGCGCGTTGAGGGAGGATAACTTCCATAAGGCCCAGGCGTAGAGCGCGGTGATGACGATGCGCCAGAGAACCTCGCCCAGCGGCACGCTGGGGATGAGCGCGAAGGGCGAATACACGACCGCGCCCTGCGGCGGATACAGCCAGCCGTGCTGACCTTCGCTGTACATGGGCTGCGAAGACCAGAAGTGTTCGGCGGCGATGCGGTAGTTAGTGGTGACCGTGCGATCGTCCTTGGGGTCGGGCGTGGCGGCGGTGCGCCAGACAGCGACGCTGATGACGATGAGCGTGCCGAGCCATATCCAGAAGGCGATCCAGCGGGCCCGCGTGCCGCAGAGCCAGTCGTTGAGGTCGCGTTGCCAGGTACGAATCATCACTTCGCATTATCCCAGAGATTGCTGAGGCCACTCGGAGAGGAGTGGCACGTTATGACCGCGATTGCCGCACAAGTTGTGCATAGTCAGCATATGTGGTGCACTCGGCGCGTGCCGCGAGCCAGGTGAAGTAGGCGCGCATGCGGTCGACGTAGGGTTGACCATTCAGCCCGGCGACGAGTCGGGGCAAGCGATAGGGGGCGAGGTCGCAGAGTTCCCAAGGGTGGAAATAGAGTGCCGCGACGCGGTCGGATGTGAGGCACCAGCGCGTGGCGATGGTGGTGGCGGCGAGTGGCACATTCTTGAAACTCAACCAGAAGAGTGGCCAGCGGATCAGTGGGGTCACGGCGGTGGGAATCTGCACCAGTTCACCACGTCCGGTTTCCTCGATGTGAGCGTGGCGGGGACGAAAGAAGTTGTTGTATCGACCGGGAATCCACGTCGGATTCTCGCCGGAGTTGTAGGTGTATCCCGCGGCGGCGATGAGCGATTGATCGACCTTTGCCAAGCGAGCCATGCGAAAGCCGGTCACATCCTGCCCGGACAGTTTCTGCAACACTTCGCGGCTCTTGGGAAGATCCTGCGGCTCGAACTTGGAATGCGACCAGCCGTGGCTGGCGACTTCGTGCTTCTGGGCTGAACGGAGGAGGAGTTCGGGATGCGCTGTGGCGATGGTCGCCGTGATGAAGAGCGTGGCACGGACATTCACGTCGTCGAGGAGGTCGAGGGTGCGCTCCCATCCTGATGCACCAACGCGCAGCTGCTCATTCAGCGGCACGCGGGCGCCGTACTCATTGGGGAGATCAAACTCTTCGACATCAAAGGAGATGAGCGCCAAGGGCTTGGCGCGGGCACGCTGATCCGCACCCTGATCCGAACGAGCGCCATTCACCGATACTGCCCCAGCAGACCCTTGATGCGAATGCCTGCAAGTTCGGCCAGCATCTTGGGCGGATCCATCGCCAGATTGACCTTGCTCTTTTTGGCGCGGTGCTCAGCGGAGACGTGAGCGGGAACTTCGGTGATGGTGTAGCCGAGCTGCCGCGCGATGAAGAGGGCTTCGGCATCAAACGCGAATCCACTCAAAGTCACTCGCTTGAAAATCTCACGCGCTGCATCAGTGCGAAAGCCCTTGAGCCCCGCCTGTGTATCGCGATATGGCAGACCGAGCAAACCTCGCGCGATGGCATTGAACCCCGCGCCTAATACGCGGCGGAGTCCGGAGACTTCCAGATCCTCACCCGGCACCAAGGCCCGCGAGCCAATCACGACATCGTGCGTTTTCAGCCCCGTCAGCAGGGCATCAAGGTGTGAGAGCGAATAGGCCAAGTCACCATCCATGAAGATGAAGAGTGGAGCATCACACTCGGTGACGGCACGGGCGATGGCGCGGCCTTTTCCACCATTGGCTCCCAATCTGCGCAGGGCGACATTCACAGGGCCCTTGATGTCGATGCCGCTGCGCATGGCGTCGGCGATCGCACCTGCGGTGCCGTCGGCCGATCCATCATCGACAAAGACGAAACGGAGTTCGGGGCGCTTGGCGGCGAAGGGAATCAACTGCTCGAGCGTGGCGCGGATGGTTGACGCTTCGTTGTAGACGGGGAGTGCGATCTGGGCCACAGGCTCTGGCAAGACGGTTGCCCCGCGCAGACGCGAGACTTCAACGACCTTTGCTTCGATTTGGGCATCGATCTGGCTCTCGATTTGGGTGGGCGCACCGGCTGCGTCGGCTGTTGGTTTCGAGACATGTGAGGCGGGGTCGGTCACGCGGGAAAGTGTATGAGGGAGAGGTGCACCGCCATTGGGCTTGACTGGCTTACCGCAGGCCCGATATTTCGTGAGGATTCACCCGTTTTGGGCGAGGTCATCATCTTCGAGGGGGCGAGACACTGAGTAGCCGCCACTGAACCATTTTCCCAGGTCCGCCATCTTGGCACGTTCGCTGGCAAAGGGCCAATGTGGGGCCAAGGGTGAGACCCACGCGCCTGTCGTCGGACACTTGATGGGTTCGCGGCTGGCAAATTTCTGTGTTTCGGGGCGAGCCGCGATGTGTGATGGAAACTCGAAGGTCATTTGGCGCGAGGTTTCGCTGGCGTGTTCCAGCCGCAGGACGATGTAACGGTCGCGCGCGGGGAGCGAATCGGCGATGCGCTCGGGCCATTCGATGAGGGCGATGGAGCCGAGTGCCGCCGTGCCGTCGGAGGCAAAGAGTCGATCCCAGCCAAGTGGTTCCAGATCCTCGCTGCCAGTAAGGCGGTAGCAATCGATGTGCGTGATCGCGAGTTCTTTGCCTGCGTAGCGATTGACGATGACGTAGGTGGGGCTGGAGATTGCGCCGGACTCAACACCTAGTGATTCGGCAAGCCCTCGTGTGAAAGTGGTCTTTCCTGCGCCCATCTCGCCATCAAGGAGGAGTACATCGCCGCTACGGAGGACCGCGGCGAGCCCTGCGGCAAGCGTGCGCGTGTATTCCACACTCGTGCTGATGCGCTCAACTTGGAGTGGCTTGCTGGTCACGATCCATGCTCCCAACCCAGCATACTCACATCTATGCGCCTGCGTCCTGCCAACGCGACAGATCGCGGCTCACCACGCGTGTACTCGACCACTTTGCCGATGCACGTTACCTTGGTGCCGCTGGTCAGGGATTTGAGTTTCACGCCCGGCGCGGTGACGAAGAGAAGTTCGTAATCCTCTCCATCACTCATGGCTCGTTTCCAGGTTTTCACGCCTGTAGCCCTTGGGACACGCGGCGCATCAATCTCAATCGCTACGCCGCTCATCTCTGCCAGCCGCCTGGCATCTCTGCCCAGCCCGTCAGAGAGATCCATCATCGCGTGCAACTTTCCATCCAGTCGTTTGGCCAGCTCCTTGGCCTCTGCCAATCGCGGCTCAAAGGTCAGGTGCTTTCCCATTCCCGTGCGCTTGTCAAAACTGCCGCCAAGTGTGCCAGTGACCCACAAATCATCACCTGGACGCGCTCCACTTCGCAATACCGCCCCGCGCCTGGTCGCGGGCTTTCCCAGGACACTCACCGTCAACGCCAGGGGCCCACTCGTCCGCGCAATGTCCCCACCCACCACCGGACACTTCCACTTTCTTCCCCATGCGTGCACCGCATCCACCAACTCTCGCCCCCGCGCATCACCATCAGGCAGGGCCGCCGCGACCAGTGCGGCAATCGGCTCACCTGCTGCCGCGGCGATATCTGAAAGGGTGCGAGCCAAGGCCTTCCGCGCGATCAACTCGACAGGAGTTCCCGCCACAAAGTGCCGCCGCTCAATCACCTGATCGGTCTTCAGAAGCACGTGCTCGGACTCCGCAAACACGACCGCGCAATCATGCCCCGGCCCCGCCACCACCTGCGGAAACTGCCTCTCCATCCCACCACTCACGCCATACACCCGCTTCAGCAACACCTCTTCACTCGCCAGCTGCTGCCGATGGAAATGCTCCATCGTCTCCGGGTCCACAATCCACCCTTCCACCTCGTCCACTCCCCGCGGCACACCACATCCCTCCTGCCCGCTCGCCCATGCCGCCTGCACACACATCAACACCGCATCCAGCGCGTCCCCTTCCGCATCCTCCATGCACGCCGCGGCATCCCCTGCCGTCACACTCACCATGAATCCGTACCGCTCCCGCAACCGCTCACTCATCAACATCCCCACCATCCGCCGCCGCGCTGCAAATCTCGCCTTCCGACTCGCGGGCTTCCCACCTTTATACGGCTCATTCCCAATCAGCCATCGCGCCACCAACCCCGAATACCCCTCGATCACCACTCGTGAGCTATTCGTGCGCCGCACCGGCAGCACACTCACATCCGCATCCAGAATCCGCGGCAGCCCCTCCAAGAGCATGTACCCCACCGCGGGAAAATCCGTGTGCATCGCGCTGATCGAACCCGCGCTCCAACCCTTTCCATTGGCCTCTCCCCGATCACACGCGCGATGCTGTTCACCACCCAGCGCCCTGGCACACCGCTTCATCGCGCTACGAAACTCTTCGCGCGACACACCCCGCACCCTCTTGTGAAACTGCTCGGCACTCGGCCCCCACTTCAGCCATTCCACTGCCGAGCGCGCCATCCCCAAAGGAAAGTCCACGCTCGTCACACTCTGTCGGTGCGCTCCCGCATGCTCCTGCATCGCCAACGCAAATCCATCCAGTGATTCAATCCGCCGCAGTGCCGAAATATTCAATACGCCGCCACCCGGCCCACGATTCAGCACGCCCTCAGCGATGATGATCGGCTTGCGACGACTCGGTCGGGATGTGAAATCAACGCCTCGCAACAGCACGCTGAAATCGTAGGGTTTCCGCAAGACGCGCTCTCATACCCCCACCAGATACACCCCAAACCCCAGCACACCTCGCCCCTCCTCCATATACAACCGGCTCCAATCGCGGCATCTCTTCCGCATCGCTTCCGCTTCCGGATCATCCGGATTCATCGCCAGAAACTCCTCGATATTGCGGCAATACGCCCACTCATACTCATCCCACTCGCGCTGACTCGCCGTCCATGCCCCCAGCATCCTCAGACCTCGCTCGCGCAAGTTCTTCACCATCTCCGCATGCGTGGGGTATGCACTCTTCTCACACTCCAGTGCCTGCAGATACGCCGCGCTCGGCTCACTCTCCCAGATTCCATCGGCGATCAGGAGCTTCCCACCCGGTTTGGTCACCCGCAACAACTCCTTCATCATCCCTTCCCACCCGCCCAGCGCATGCGAACTCCCGATGCACGCCACCAGATCAAACGTCTGCGCCCCCAGCGTCGGCATCAGCACCTGGGCATCGGCGAGTTGAATCCACAATCGATTCGCCACACCTCGCTCGCTGGCTCGCTTCTGTGCCTCGGTCTGCATCAATTCGGATTGCTCAACACCGATGCCCGACGAGCCGAATCGCTCTGCAGCGCGAATGAGCAACTCCCCTTTGCCACAGCCGACATCGAGGATCGCCGAAGCCGCACCCAAGCCGCAGTATCCCAGGATCTGGTCAAGGAAATGCGGATCAATCGGGTTGCAGTACCAGTGCGTGCGATGAGCCAGAAACGAATAGCGCTCGCGATTCATATGTGCTTACTTCCCTTGCGTGTGCCCCGCACTGGCATCAGTTCCGATATTCCGCACCCAAATGTTCCGATACTCCACCTTCGATCCATGATCCTGCAGCATCAATGGCCCCATCGCCATTTCCTCTCCACCCGCCGCTGCACCCGTCGGACCCTTCACTTCCACATCATGCTGAATCAGCACCCCATTGTGCAGCACCGTCAGCCGAGCTGAACTGGTCTTCTTTCCCGCCGCATCAAACTTCGGCGCAGTAAACACAATGTCATACGTCTGCCACTCCCCCGGCGCTTTGCTCACATTCACCAGTGGCGGGCTCACCTTGTAAATCGCTCCACACTGCCCATCCGCATACGTCTTGCTTTCCGCCCCATCTCCAAAGCTGTCCAGCACCTGCACTTCATACTTTCCATGCAGATACACGCCCGAATTGCCGCGATTCTGCCCTTCGCCGCTGGCTGGGCTGGGTGTGCGAAACTCAATGTGCAGTTGGCAATCACCAAACTCAAACCCACTCCGCACATTCCCACTCCCCGGCTCCACCACCATCACACCATCCGTCACCTTCCACCGCGCTGGCTTCCCACCCAGCATGTTCCATTCCTTCGCATCGCTTGCGTGTGCTGCCAGCAGCACCTTCGCATCCGATGGCACTCCCATCTCACCGCACGCCACCTTTTTCGGCTCCGCTGGTTCACTGATCTCAACCTCATGAAGCCATGCACCGCCGCCGCGAGCACCCGACATCGCCACCGCCGCGCTGCACGCCACCACTGCCGCGCACACCCATCCTGTCCGCGACCCGATCCAGGAACATGCATCACTCATCACACACTCCCACACATATCGTCCACTGCTTCAATCCGCATCCCGCTCATGCAAGCTGCTCGCTTCAGGCCCGCGCCGCGTTCGCAAACGACCCGCGCAACCATGCCAGGCTCTTGGGAATCGCCGTCGTCCACTCTTCCTTGCCTTCATACTCCAGCGAGATCCACCCGCGATAGTTGTACTTGGCATAGATCCGCGCGATCCGGTCGTAATCCAGATCCAGCGTGTACCACTTGCCGCCACCAAAATACGTCTTGGCCTGCACCAGCGCGGTCTGCGGAGCCATCTTCTCCAGACGGTCATACGGGTCTTCAAGAAAACAACCCGTATCCGAAGTACACATCAGCCACGGACTCTTCACCGCATTCACAATCCGCAAGACACCTTCCGGTGTCAGACCCAATCCCCAGTGGTTCTCCAGCCCCATCACCACGCCCTCGCGCTCCGCCACCTTGGCGCACTGCCCAAGGCAATCGATCACCCACCCAAACGCTTCATCATCCGTCACACCCGGCAATCGTGGCTCAATGCCGCGATTCGCCATCAATTCATCAAAGTTCTTGCTCGTTCCCCATCGACCCGTATTCACCCGCATCGTCGGGATTCCCATCGCCGAAGCCAACTCGATGCAGTGATTGGTGTGCCGCACGTTCTCCGCGCGCTTCGCCGCATCCGTAAAAATAAAGCTCTGATGCGTCGAGAACCCCATCAGGCACAACCCCGCCAGATGCGCTTCACGCTTCAAGCTTCGCAGATACCCCGCATCCTCCCGTGGCATCTGCACATGCAGAATCTCCACTCCATCAAACCCCATATCCGCCGAATGTCGGATGCAATCCTCAATCGCCAGCTTCGAGCTGTCGTTGTACCGCCAATACGAATACGTCGAAATGCCGATCGGGTTGGGCTTGCGCTTCATCTGCACCGCACCCGCGCTGGCACCCGCACTGGCACCCGCACTGGCCGCCCCACTTCCACCACCTCCAGATGAACCACCCGATCCACCCGACGATGTCTTATTCACATTCACCGCGACACAGCCACCCAAACTCCCCGCCAGCCCCGCTCCCAATCCCGCCGCCGCAATCGCGGCACCCCCCAGAAACCCACGCCGCGTCGCTTCAATGCTGTCTTGGTTCGTCTTCATCGCCCCAGCATACCAAAACGCCCCGCCGTGCCACCCATGCTCCCGTCCGCCACCTCTGCCCTTTTCGCTGGCGGCGGCCTTTCCCTCGGCCATCGCCACCGCTGATTCACGCCATCCAACGTGTCAATAAACAAGCCCCGCATCGAGCGGGGCTTGTCATTTCGATAGTCGATTGCAACGGTTCAGTCGACACTGCGGCGTCTGCGTAGCACGACTAGCGACCCGCACGCCACCAGCGCCACTGGGCCCGGCGCAGGCACCATACCCGTGAACTGCGAAAGGCCCGCCGAGCCCTGCCCCACCAGCCCCATGCCCACCACAGTGCCCGCCACCGAGCCACTGTTCATGGTCACCAGCGCCGATCGCGCCAGCACACTGCCCTGCACGGCGCCCGCAATCGTCACGTCATACGCGGAATCGAACACGAAGATCGTCCGCGCTGCCGAAGCGCCATTCGTGAGCGACCAGCCGATGTTGGAGAACGCCGCGGAGTTTCCCGTCACATTCACCACCACCGTCGCGTTCTGATTCGCCGAGATCGCGATGTTGCGCGCAGCTGAAAGCTGGCTGCCGCTGATGCTCACGAAGTTGGTGCCGGAGTTGGTCGCCGTGATCGACAGATTCGTGCCGCTCATCGATGCCGAGGCGTTCGAGGTTGCCGCTGCCGCCTGCGATGACATCGCCTGGAAATACGCTCCATACTCCGCGATGCTGCTGCTCGCGGCATAACTCTGATTCTGCAAAACCGTTCCGCCAACGCTCACCGCATACCCCGTCTGCTTGGTGCCCCCCAGCGTTGCATTCCCGGAAATGCTGCCGCCCGAGCCGTTGGTCTTCAGCGATCCGCCAGCGGTCACGTTGCCGCCAACGCTCGCGCCGTTGATGAACACGTCCGACCCGGCATCAATGCTGCCCGAGGCCGAACCACTCAGCGTTACCTGATACTGAGCAAAGACCGAGGTGCCGCTCGCCGCGCCAAAGTTCGACACCGAGCCGATCGAGATGCTTTGCAGATACGCCGATCCGGCAGTCATCGCGCCGGTGTACAGCTGACCCGAGAAGCCCGCCGATGTCCTGCCGATGTTTCCTGAGGTATAGGCACTCAACCCCCAGGGATTCACGACATCCGCGCAGGCCGTGCCCGCGACAGAAGCGCAGACGCCCGCCACAACACAACGACTCAATCCATTCATTCGCATGGTTTCATCCTCACGTGCAGGACCAACTGTGCAATACACCGCTACACCAGGCCACCAATCCTCCTTAGGCAACATGACTCTTCACCCCATCCGGTCGCTCTACGCCGTCTGTAAGGTCTGTAGGATCACTCCGTGCTCACGCCGCCGCGCGATATCCAGACCTTTACACTCCTGGGCGATCTCAACGATCTCGCCCGGCAGTCTCACACCATGCTCGTCGCCGAGCTCGCCCGCTGGGACTCACTCCCCCACTCGTGTCTCAAGCCCGGAGAAAGCCGCAGCGTCTGGCGCATCACCACCAGCACCGAGATCGTCACCCTCAAGTGCCGCCGCCACACCATTGGCAATCGTCTGCGCAACCTCGTGCAGCGCACACCACTTCATCGCGAGATTCGCGGCAGCGAGTTCCTCAAGCGCGACGGCATCGCCACCGTCACACCGCTGGCCTTGTATTCCGGCCAGGGCGTCCACTGCCTCGCACTCCGTCACGTCCCCGGGCGCACACTGCTGGAGTGCATCGCCGATTCGACCCTCTCTGCAAGCGCTCGACTTGAGATTGCACAGGCCGTGGGCACTCAACTCGTGCAGATCGGCCGCGCTGGCATCTGCAATCGCGATCACAAGCCCAGCAACCTGATCGTGGACGAAACCGTGAAGGGTGGGCCATTGATCACGGTGATCGACCCCGCAGGCATTTTCCAATCCCCAGTTCCCGGCTGTGGCATGCCGCACATGTTGGCTTCCCTCTTCATCGAACCCACTGGCTGCGGCGTGCCGCCAAACAAGCGAGACATCGTCCGCGTCGTTCGCGCAGTCTTCAAACGCGGCAAGTTCGCTCACTGGAAATCAGTTCGGGATCTGCTTGGCGCGGCACGTGACATCGTGATGCAGCATGGCGATCCGACACCGGCGGTAAATCCGCTGGCGCAGGGGGCGCGTGGTTGATACGCTGGGGGCATGCCTGCCAAGAAAAGTGTTCAGGGAAAGAAGATCGGTGTCGCGCGCGCCAAGCGTGCAGGCGCACTCACGCCGAATCATCAGCTGGACGATGGTGGTGTGCGGGTGTGGATCGGGGATTGCCGCGAGAAACTGGCAGCGCTGAAACCGGAACTGGCGGGGAAGGTGGATCTGGTTTTTGCGGATCCGCCGTTCAATTGGAATCGGGCGTATGACGAGTGGCACGACAAGATGCCGCGGGAAGATTTTGTCAAGTTCACGTATGAGTGGATTGATGCGTGCCTGGAGCTGTTATCAGGACGTGGCTCATTTTGGATCAATATTCCGGATGACACGTGCGCTGAGATTGTGATGCACATGAAGGCGCGGAAGATGGAGATGGTGAATTGGTGCATCTGGCATTATCGATTTGGGCAGAACACCACGAGCAGGTTTGTGAACAGCAAGGTACACGCCCTGTACTTTGCCCGCGATGCCAAAGACCGTACGTGGAATCCGATGGAGATTGTGGAGCCATCAGACCGCGCCACAACCTATTTCGATCCGCGTACCACGAGCAAGAAAGACGGCATGCCACCCGGCATGCGCGTGCCGCTGGATGTGTGGTATGGGGCGTATTGGGGGCGTGTTCAAGGCAACAACAAGGAACGCCGCGGCTATCACGACAATCAGTTGCCCGAGGCGTATTTGGAGCGGGTGATTCTGGCGACGAGCAATCCGGGCGATCTGGTGCTGGATCCATTTCTGGGAAGTGGCACCACGGGCGTGATGGCGCGGGCGTATGGGCGGCGATTCATCGGGACGGAGTTCAGCGCGGCGAACGCAGAGAGCGCGATGGCGCGAATCAAGGGAGGGCCTGTGCACAAAGGGATGGCGCTGAAGAAGAGCTCGGCGATTTTTGAAGCGCGGGGCGCGGGAAAGGCAACGAAAGCGAAGTTTGCTCAGGTGGTGGCCGGAGCGGCGTCGGGCGCGGAATCCGATTCGGATTGAGAGGGCGCGAGGTCGGACGACATTGGTTGTGGTGCCGCGGGATTCATGAGCGCGACGAGTTTGCGGGCCATGGCATGATTGAGGGCGTGGCCGGCTTTGCGGGCGATGATGTCGGCCTGGATGGGGCGACCAACGAGCGCGAGATCGCCGACGAGGTCGAGAAGTTTGTGACGAGCGAGTTCGTTTTCGAAGCGCAGTTCATTGTCGATGGGCGCGGCGAGGGTGTCGTCGATGACCAGCAGATCGCGCGGGGTGAAGTGGGTGAAGAGGCCACGGATGCGAAAGAATTCGGCTTCACCGGAGAAGCTGAAGGTGCGGGCGGGGGCGACGTTTTTGGTGTAGCGAGCGGCTGATTGATCGCGGCCACCTTCCCAGTGGGCGTTTTGTGTGATGGTGAGTCCGCCGGGGCGGGTGATGTGGAACTCGTAGCGAAATGAGGAGCCGGGGGCGGTGCGGGGGAGGACTTCGATCATGCAGGTGGGATCGCGATCATCGCGGACGATCTGCCGCGATGTGACGATGAAGGGTTGGATGGAGGTGGTGGAGATTTCGAGAACGGGAAGCAGAGCTTCGACGATGGGGAGGGAGGAGCCATCGAGGATGGGTGCGGCTTCGCCGGAGAGAGTGACCAGGGCGGAGGGGATGTTGAGACCATCGAGCGCGGAGAGGATGTGTTCGATGGTGTGGATGAGGACAGGCTTGTTGTTCTTTGTGCCGAGGATGAGGGATGTGGTGCGGATGTCAGGGGCTTTGACGAGGTGATCGATGTGGGCGGGGATGGGAGGAAGATCGGCGTGATCGGCCCGCGCGAAATGGATACCGGGTCCGGAGTGTGGTGCGATGGTGAGGGTGACCGGTGTGGCGGAAAGGAGCGTGGGCCCGGAAAGGGAAATGGGGGCGCGAAGAGATTGGAAGGGGGCTGTGGTTGGGGCGGTAGCTGGGGTGGAGGTCGGGGCTGGGGTCATGCGGTGATGGTTGGAGGGCAGAGGTGGATTGAGTGGGAGAGTGTGGAAGATTTGTGGTTGCCGCGGATCGGATGTGGGGTTAGCGCGTGGTGGTGGAGGCGGCGATCGATGACGGTGATGCGGACGGGTGCGTGCCGCAATCGCTTGGCTGCTTCTAATCCTGCAAAACCAGCGCCGATGATGACGACGTGGGTCATG
>JAGWZK010000027.1 GCA_018968885.1 Planctomycetota bacterium
CCACCGCCGCCGCCACCGAAGCCGCGGCCACCGCCACCGCCACCGAAGCCACGGCCACCGCCGCCGCCACCGAAGCCACGACCACCACCGCCGCCACCGAAGCCACGACCGCCACCACCACCGGCCTCACGCGGACGCGCCTCGTTGACAACGAGAGCGCGGCCACCGAGCTGCTGACCGTTCATTCCGTTCACCGCGGCATCCGCCTCGGCATCGTTGGGCATTTCGACAAAGCCAAAGCCACGGGGGCGGCCTGTCTCGCGATCCATGACGATGGTCGCGGAAGCGACTTCGCCGTGGGCCTCAAAGGCCTGACGCAATTCGGCGTCGGTGGTGCTGAAAGGGAGATTACCAACATAAAGCTTCTTCATACCTGAATCCTGACTCAAACAATCCGCCCGAGTAACACGAACCGGAACCGACAGCAGCCACTCGGGCAGAACTGAGCCACGGGTCCAAGCAAGCGGACCGCAACCACCGGTTGCGGCCTATCCAGCATGTTCCAAGTATACCCCAGCCGACAGAGTTCAGCCCGAGCGGCTCCCTGATGCATGGCCTTGCGTTGGGCGGGAGCGGGCGTGCTCCGCCATGAGCGTCGGCGGTTCGTTGCGGCCGACGGTCCCAAGGGCTTCTCGAAGGCTGCCGCGGAAGCTTGGGCCGCCGCGGCAAAGTCCCCGCTGATCCCGCCCGCGCGCTGAGCGAAAAACAAAACAGGCACGAATGGCAAAGGCATCCGTTCGGTGCCGAGTGGCCACCGCGCCGCTTTGGCCGACTGGGGACACTTTTGGGGGCGCGCACCAAAAACGAAATCGAGGGTCGTCGGTTCAGGCCTGTTTTGCAGGCACAAACTGACGACCCTCGATTGTGAAGCGGAGAGGGGGGGATTCGAACCCCCGAGTGGGCTTACGCCCACTGCCGGTTTTCGAAACCGGTCCGTTCAACCGCTCTGGCACCTCTCCGTGCGCGGCAAGCCGCTGGTTGACCCCAAGTGTTGAGACCATGCATCGACAGGTCAACCCGGTCGCTTCAATGAGGCCGGAAAGTTCCGGAGGAGAGGTGAATTCAGGCGGTCGTGGAGCCGTTCACGATTGCGCTGATCGAGGCCAGAATCTCTTCCGGTTCGGCCATTCGGCCAGTGCCCACGGTGCGGCATGCCTGCCATCCATCTCCAGGGCCGACGAATCGGAAACCGTCTTCATTCAAGGTCTTCAAATTACGCTGCGTGGCTGGTTGGTGCCACATCACATCGTTCATACTTGGGGCCAGCAGAACCGGTGTTGTGGATCGATCGATCGCGGACACGATCAACGTGACGACATCATCTGCGCGTCCGGTTGCCAGCTTGGCAAGCGTGTCCATGGTGATTGGCGCGATGAGTGCGAGATCGCACGATCGAGCCAATGAGATGTGCTGTGGATCGTGACTTTCAATGTGTTCCCATGGAGTGGTGTACACAGGATGGCCGGAAAGTGCCTGGAATGTCAGATGCGCGACAAATTTGGTGGCGCTGGGAGTCATGGCCACGGTGACGTGTGCGCCTGCTTGCGCGAGACGTGAGACCACCGTGCAGGTCTTGTATGCCGCGATTCCACCTGTGACACCGACAAAAATGTTTGGCGGTGTCGACCTCTTCCAACCGGCAAGGAGTCCGTCCGGATTAGAAGGGATGGGAGTCATATAGCTTTGAAGTCGCGAATCGCTGGAGGTAGCGACTCGGTCGCGATATCAGCGGCTGCTGGCTTCCAACTGATTTGCTGATTCATCTGCCCAGCCGGTCTCAACCATGTCCAGAGTGATCTTCTCCTGGACGATCTCTTCGATCACGATTTCAAGTGGTGTGCGGCCATCGCGGGCAACGAGGGGGCGGGCGCCTTCCATGAGCTGGACCAGACGACGCTGAATCAGAGCGCAGAGCTTGAATCGGCCACCGACCTTATTGACAATGTCATCGCTCTTGAGCGCTTCGATCATGAGCAGGTATCCTTTGCGATTGTGGGGTTCTGGGCGGAGGCCCCGGAACCGGAACGAACCAGAAAAGTCACCGGGTTGGCATCCCGGCTGACTTCCTGATAGTATTCTGCTCGGCTGCCCGGGTCGAATCGATCGGCGGCCCAAAGCTTCCAGCCGTCGGATCTGCCCACGCTTTCCAGATCAAGCAGTGCGGTCCGACTGGATTGAACCTTGAAATCCGAGCATCAGGTCCGGATATTCCGGCCTGAAACGCCTTTCTTTCACGTCCTTGTTTCAACTGCGATAGACCATCGATGACAGCTTTTTCCCCCGCAAAGACCAACCTCATGTCCACCTTCAAACAAGGCGACCGAGTCGCACACCGCAACAGGCCCGAATGGGGCGCAGGCACCGTGACCCTGGCCGAGCCAGCATCCCACAATGGCGCAGCATGCCAGCGTCTCACCATCCGTTTTGACCGGGCCGGGGCCAAGGTGCTCTCCACAGCCCTTGCCCCATTGCAGGCGTTTACTGGATCCAAGTTTGATGAGCCGTCCAGCAGCGAGGTCTCAGGAGGAGACCAATCCATGTATCGACAATCGACTGGCAATTCACCCCTCGGGCTTCCTCGCACTTCTGTGAGCTCAGATCTGGAACCGGACCCTTTACTTTCCTTGAAACCCACTGCTTCTGAAAAGCGCGAGATGCTGCTCAGGGTTCCTGATGATGCCACGGATCCGTTCGTGACTCCCCGCAAACGATTGGAGCGCACGCTGGCCCTCTTTCGCTTCTCAGCCCACGGTGGCTCGCTATTGGATTGGGCCGCGATGCAGACGCAACTCAAGGACCCGCTGTCTGCGTTCAATCGCCACGAGCTCGAAGACGCTTTTAAGTGGTTCCAGAATCGTCTCGAACAGCATTTGAGAACGGTGCTTCGCGAAGTGCGCAAGGCCGACCCAGGTGCCATCGAAGAACTCTCCAAGACTGCCGTTCCCGCAGCGCGACAGGCGCTGATTCGCGCCAACAACGAACGTTGAGTTTCGGCCACACTCGTCACGCTTGTCATAAACGCCTGTAACGCCTGCGCGGTCCATGTGGCCGCGGCATCTGCTTCGCCTTGCAGAGACCCCTTCTATCGGACACTCTGGTTTGGCACGCGACTTTGGCCCGGCTGGGCCAGCGGTTGCAACATGTTCCCTTGTCCCGCCAACGGCCGCTCGGAGAGAGATGGCGGGATGGTTCGCAACAACACTAAGACAAGGGGACAGACATGAACGAGAACGATTTCCAGGTCAAACTCAGCGAGCTCATTGGTCAGATTGATCAGCTTCCTGAGAACGAGCGCGATGCCCTTCAGAAGCTCGCGGCGGAATCCAAGTCTCGTCATGACAAAGTCCGCAAGACGATCGCCGACCTCCAGGATTCGATTGATTACCTTCGACTTTCGATCAAGTACCTTGTGTTTGACCTTGAAGCCACCCGCCGCGAGAATGCCCACCTCCGCAAGCTTTTGGAAGAGCGGACGAGTGATGGCACCGAGGAGCAGGGGGAAGAGTAAATCAGATCCCAGTGAACAACCATCCGGTCTTGCGTGACCGGCTCAGATTCGAATTCCTTCAGATAGCCCTTGTGCGATGCGAGCGAGCGGTTCGGGCGGAGGCCCGGACCGTTTGTCTTTCCCAAGAATGGGCGACGGGTTGCCGATCCTTGCCCCCGGGGTCTGTACCGCAGAGGGTTTGGGGTCTACCCTGTATCCTCGCCGGAGAGGTGGCCGAGAGGCTGAAGGCGGCGGTTTGCTAAACCGTTATACGGATCAAGGTCCGTATCGGGGGTTCGAATCCCCCCCTCTCCGCTTCACAATCGAGGGTCGTCAGTTTGTGCCTGCAAAACAGGCCTGAACCGACGACCCTCGATTTCGTTTTGGGTGCCTGTCCCCAAAAGTGTCCCCAGTCGGCCAAAGCGGCTCGGTGGCAACTCGGCACCGAACGGATGCCTTCGCCTTTCGTGCCTACTTTGTTTTTCGCTCAGCGGGCGGGCGGGATCAGCGGTGACTTTGCCGCGGCGGCCCACGCGTCCGCGGCGGCCTTCGAGAAGCCCTTCGGACCGTCGGCCGCGACGAACCGCCGACGCTCGTGACGGAGCACCCCTGCCGCGACCATGAACCGCGTGCAGACCCGTACGCGGTAGTCTGGCAGTTCGCCAAGTGACTTCCGAAGCGTGTCGAATAGGAGCATGAAGTCGAACGGGTCCTTCCGACCGCCCGCGAACTTGACGACCGCCAAGTAGACCGAGTGCGGCGTCCTGAATGGCTCGGTCATCGGCCCGCGGTACTCGGTCAGTGTCTCTTGCCCGTCAAACAACTCGACGCGGTACTCGGTGATCCGAGCGCCAGTTCTGCCTTCACGCTTTGGCGGGCCTGCGGCGACGCGGGCGAGCTCGGCCTCGACTTGGGTCCGGCCGCGGTTGAGGTGGGTCAACGCGATCGACAGGTCGGCCGCCTTTGCGCCCTCCCGTGCAATGCGGGCTTCGAGCAGCACTTGGACGTTGCCGAGGGATTCGGACCAGGAGTTGGGGGTTGAGCGTGCCAGTTTCAGGGACTCCACAGAAATACTGTATCAAGGCCACGCGGCCGGGGAGGTGAATCCCCGCGCAAACGTCCCCTAGATGCTTTGGCCAGACCCAGTTGATGCTCCCCTCCGCGGCATGCGCATGTCCGCATCGAGGTGGCTTACTGCACATCGAAGTCGGTGATTACAGGCAGATGATCGCTCAGTTTCGACCCAAACACTCGTTCTTGCGAACCCGTGGTGGCAGAGGTGAGAACCGCAGCCAGTACCTCGCTAACAAACACGTGGTCAATCTGGTGGAGGACCTCGCCGCCATCCGTGTTCTTGAAGGTCGGCACGGGCTGCGAATTGAAGTGTCGGAGGCACTCGACGAGACCCAAGCCTCCCATGCGATCGAGGTACTCGCGATTGCCGTGCGGTCCTCCTCGCCATTTGTCAAAAGACTCTGACAAGTTAAAGTCGCCGCCGATGATCCACGGGACTCCACCGCCCTTGAGCACCACCTGTAGATTGGACCATAGGAGGTCCGACAGCCATACATCAGTGGCTTGCTGTGTCAATCGCACTGCGTTCATGTCGACACCGGCAAACGCGCTTCTGTCCAGCGGCCACGCCGGGTTGTACACGCTGATCACATTGAGTGGCGGGCCACCCTCGGGCTCTACTCGATACGCTGGGATGTTGCCACGGAAACGGACCAATTCGCGCTCGATGCAGGGATGTCCGCCGCCAATCGCGAGTTCGCTGGTGATGTGCCCCTTTACGAGCACGGCCGTTTTGAATTTCTGCGGTTGCCCGTTCTGGCGTATCGCGTTCGTTTCTCTGCAGGCGTACGTTGAGGAGACCTGAAGAGGTATGTCGCCTACTTCCTGAAGAAGGGCAATATCCGGCTTGAGTTCTAGCAGATACTCCCATGCCGCCTGACGCGATGCCCGGGCGCCGTGGAGATTCCAACTCACAACTCGCATGTTCAAATGACCTCAGCGATCTACTCGGCGACTGTCATCATGGCCAAGCGCCATCCTGCTGACTCGCCGTGATGGACCCATCACCCGAGTTTATCTTCACTGAACTACCACCATCGAGGCGACTCACTGGGTTCGGGGATTGTACGGTACGCAGGCCACTGACCCAACTCCACGAGTGGCTGCCTGCGGTAGGTAATCCACTCCCGATCCGAAAATCGTACCATGGCCTTTGCCGCCATGAGCCTCAGCAATGCCATCACGCTCTCGCCGCCTCAGCAGGAAGTCGTCGCGCACCGAAGCGGGCACCTGCAGGTCGTTGCCTGCGCTGGATCTGGAAAGACGGAAGCCGTTTCTCGGCGGGTTGCGGGGTTGATCGCCGAGGGGGTGGAGCCAGCGGCCATCGTCGCCTTCACGTTCACGGAGAAGGCAGCAGCGGAGTTGAAGGAACGCATCATCAAGCGCGTCTCGGAGGTCAAAGGGGAGGACTTCAAGGGCCGTCTAGCCCAGATGTTTGTGGGCACGATCCACAGCTACTGCTTCAAGCTCCTGCAGGACCACGTTCCAAAGTACGGCAACTACGACGTTCTCGACCCCAATCGACACGCGGGCCTGCTATCGCGAGAAAACAAGCGGCTTGGGCTCGATGCACTTGGACAGACCGGCCATTGGGCGCCCATCTGCTGCCCGAACCTCACGGTCAAGAGCCGCCTGCAGGTTCTGCGGCCCGACGGCCCGGACAACTACTACGAGCAGTTCGAGATTGTGCCGACTAAGTACCGCGAGTACCTGCGTGCTGGTAAGGTGCTGGTCACCAACTGGCACATTTTCGCGGCTAAGAGTCCCAACAAGGAGGGTGACTCGACCTATCGCGTTGTGGACAAAGGGGAAGAAGACAACCTGGCCTTCACGCTGGATCGCCTCGGCGACCTCGCATCGAGGTTGCCCATCATGGTGCTCAACGACGAAGGCCACCACTGCTGGCGGCCGAAACTGAGTGCGGAAGAAGCAGCCGCGGAGACCGAGGCAAAGGGTGAGGAAAAGGCCGTCCTGCAGGATGAGATCGAAGAGGCCCGCATCTGGCTCGAAGGGTTGGACCGCATCAACAACTGTGGCAAGCTCGGAGAAGGCAAACCAGCGATTCTCGCAACGATCGACTTGTCGGCTACACCGTTCTATATCGGGGGAAGCGGACACATCGAAGGGAGTCCGTTCCCGTGGCTCGTCAGCGACTTTGGATTGGTGGACGCGATCGAGAGCGGCATCACGAAGATCCCGCGTCTGCCAGTGAAGCAAGAAGGCGGGAAGCAGGCGACCGATGATGCGGGCCGACCTGACCCACGGTACTTCGCTCTCTGGCGCCACATGGTGCCGAACTTCAAGGCCAAAGACAAACAGGGTTCCGGGTACAAGCCTGAGGCGGTGTATCGGGAAGCCCAGGACGCGCTGCTCACAATTGCGTCGCAGTGGAAGCAGAGGTTTGACCAGTACAAGGAGTCTGCGGGCGATCCGACCAAGCAGGTAATCCCGCCGGCCATGATCGTGGTCTGCCATGACACCGCGACCTCCAAGCTGTTCTTCGAGAAGATCAGCGGACAGAGCGAGGTCGAGGTGCCCAAGGCCGACGGCAAGGGGACCGAGACAAAGACCGTGTACGGTGACAGCGAGGTGTTGCCGGAGTTCAGGAACGAGGAAGTCTACCACTCCGATCATGCCGCTGGTGCCGCTCAACGACTCACAAGAGCGCGCAGTGAAGGCGATGCTGAGTGGAGACAGGCTCACAGTCGTGAGTGGTCCCCCGGGGTGTGGCAAGAGCCAGGTCGTAGTGTCCTTGCTGCTGAATGCGTGGGCTCGGGGGCAGTCCGTGCTCTTTGCCAGCAACAACAACAGAGCCGTGGATGTGGTTCGCGAAAGGCTCGAACGATTCGATACAGAACTGCCGATCTGTGTGCGCGCCGGGAATCGCGAAGCCAATCGCGTTCAGGAAACACTCCAGCGAGTGCTCAACTCGGCCAAGATGCCGGAGGATAAGCCGCACTTCGTCCCCGAGTCCATGCCGGCCTTGCGGCTGCTCGATCAGTTTCAATCGTCGAGAAATCACATCGCGTTTGTAGTCGACGAGTACGGCGCGACCCAGGGGATGCTGACGCTCAACGATGTGACCCGAGCCATCGTCGGCGACATCTCCCGGAAAGGTGATGCCGCCGGCGCAACGATGACACGCCGCGACGAGCGGACGTGGCTCGTAGACGGACGGCTGCCCCTTCACGAGCTCATTGTTGGACTTGAGATCTCACCCGAGGTCGAGAACGAGCTTCCGGACGTCAGCACCGTCGCCGGGCTAGTCACGACTCTGTTCGGACACATCCCGCGAGAGGGCGAGGCGATGACGTGGCAGGGATACACCATAGAGGTCATTGACATGGACGGCGTGCGCGTGGACAAACTGCTCGTCTCACGCAAGTGAGCGAGCGAGAATGGCCATGATCTGCACGAACTCCGCTCGACCGATGATCCGGTTACCGATCACATCTTTAGATCAAAGCTGCCGACGCTGGTGCCGCCCTTGTCGTCTTCGATCTCGACCCAGAGCTTGCTGCCTGCGGGCATCGGGTTCGGGATCTCGGCGTGGACGTGCCAGCGGTTGGGGTCCTTGGGGTCCTCAATCTCGGCCTTGGCCTTGACTGAGCCCTTGGCGTCCTGAGTGCCGATCCAGAATCGCACGGCGACAGCCTTCGCGCTCGCGCCGGCGGCCGGTGTGACCGTTACGTCGATGGGAGCGTCCTTGCCAGCGACGATCTGGCCTTGGTCGCGGGTGGCCTTGGCCGAGAATGAACCGATGGTCTGCTCGCCGAGGGCGATGACCGGGCCGCCGTGACCAGCCTTGGGAGCGGCATGCTCGCCATTGGGGCCGTGGTCATGGCCGTGGTCGTCGGCTTTCGGCGCTGTGGACGATCCCGCGGCGGGTTTCTTTTCCTCGCAGCCCGTGAGCATGCTCACAGCAGCGAGGGGGGCGAGCGAAAGGGCGGCGATCACGATCAGGTTCGGACGCATAGGGACTCCTTTGCAAAGGGTAAGCGATGTACGACGGATACGGCGGTTCCAGTGGTCGCGCGCGACCGATCAGGACGTGCGACGTTTGAACGCCCGGGACACGCGCCCGAGCAGAGAGAGACCGAGGGAATCGTTCTTGTCGCCGGAGGGCGCCGACGCCCCGACCCGGTGCACAAGCGCATAGCCCGCGGGCACAACGATGAGGTTCAGGAAAGTAGACGTGAGCAGTCCACCCAACACGACGACGGCGAGCGGCGCGAGCAGTTCGCTGCCGGGCTTGCCCGACGCGAGTGCGAGCGGGAGCAACCCTAGGGCCGCGGAGAGCGCGGTCATCAGGATGGGTACCAGGCGTTCCATCGAGCCCTGGATGATCGCCTCGCCGATGGGCTTCTTGTCGATCTCAATGAGATGCCGATAGTGATTCACCAGCAGAATGCCGTTGCGAACCGCGATGCCGAATAGCGTGATGAACCCCACGAGACTCGCGATCGAGAGCACGGGCGCGAGATACGTCGACGAGCCAAGCCCGAACAACGCGAGCGTGTTCCGGAACAGTCCGGCGTGCAGGATTGAGTCGGTGATGAATACCGCCGCGATCCCGCCGATGGTTGCGAGCGGCAGATTGATCATCACGAGCACCGCGACCTTGAACGAGCCAGTGGAGAGCTGGAGAAGGAGCAACATGACCACCGTGATGCCTGCACCGGCGACGAGCAATGTCCGGCTGGCCGACTGTTGGGCCTCGAACTGTCCGCCGAACTCGACGAGATAGCCCTCTCGGTGGACGATCGGTTCGACCCGGGCCTTGACCTGTGCGACGAGATCACCGAGGTTGTAGCCGTCGGCGACGTTACACGAGATCACGGCCTTGCGCTGGGCGTTCTCACGTGCGATGATGTTGGGCGTCTTCTCCGGGCCGATGTCGGCCACATCGCGCAGACGCACCGTCGGTCCGGGCTTGCCGTCTTCCGCGGTCCCGCGAAGCATCAGTTCCTGGACCTGATCGATTCGTTCGCGTTCCGAGTCATCGAGCCTGACGACCATCGAGTACCGCCGCACGCCTTGATTGACCTCCGCGACTTCCTCGCCGTAGAGCGCCATCTGCACCTGTTCAGCGGCGTCGGCGGGCGTTAGCCCGGCGGCCGCGAGTTCCTGGTGGCGGTATCGGAACGGCACACTGGTGATGAGGACTTCTCGGTTGGCCGTCACGTCGCGCGCGCCGGGCAGGCTCTTGAGCTCTCCCTCGATCTGCTTGGCGAGTCCGCGGAGCGTGGCGAGGTCCTCTCCGTAGACGTTGATGGCGATCGCCGCGGGCGTGCCGGAGAGGATGTGCGAGAGCCGATGCTCGATGGGCTGGCCGATCTGCACCGTGACGCCGGGCACAGCCGTCGCGATGGCCGCGATGTCCTTGCGGATCGCGGTCTTGTCGCCGCCGGGCGCAACGAGAATGTCCAGTTCGCTGTTGCTGACCGGCTCGGCGTGCTCGTCGCGCTCGGCCCGGCCGGTACGGCGTGTCACGCTCTTGACGCCCTCGATCTTGATGAGGCGGGCCTCGATCGCCTCGGCAGCGCGGTTGCTCTCGGCGAGCGAGGTGCCCGGAGGCGACGACACGAAGACCGTGAACGAGCCCTCGTTGAACTCTGGCAGGAATGATGTGCCGAAGGTACGGGCGAGCAGCAGAGACAAGCACGTCGTCACCAGCGCCGCGCCGACAACGAGCTTGCGATGGTTGAGCGACCAGCGCAGCGAGGGTTCGTAGCCGCGCTTGAGCCAACGGACAAGGAACCCGTCGCTCTCGGAGTGCCCGTGCTTGTGCGTCGCCGCCGGATCGCCGCTGGCCTTCGCCGCTTTGGGCTTGAGCAGCAACTTGCACATCGCCGGGGTCACGGCAAGCGCGACCACGAGCGAGGCCATGATCGACACGATGTACGTCGCGGCGAGCGGCTTGAAGAACCGGCCTTCGAGCCCGTCGAGGAACATCAGTGGAAGAAAGACAATGCAGATCAAGACCGTCGCGTATACCACCGACGAGCGGATCTCGTTGCTGGCGTCGTAGATGACCTGCACGAAGCCCTTCTGCTCCGCCGCTGGCAAGAGCGCATTCTCTTCAAGCCGTCGATGCACGTTCTCGACATCGATGATCGCATCGTCCACCAGCTCGCCGATGGCGACCGCGAGCCCGCCGAGCGTCATTACGTTCAAGGTCAACCCAAGCCCGTCGAGGGTGAGCAGCGCGGCCGCGAGCGACAGCGGCAGCGCGGTGAGCGTGATGATGGTCGTCCGCACGTTGAGCAGGAACAGGATGAGAATCACGCCCACGATCACCGTTGCCTCGATCAGTACCTTGAAGACGTTGTCCACCGAGCGCTGGATGAAGTGGCTCTGGCGGAAGACGTCCTTGTTGATGAAGATGCCCTTGGGGGCCGACTTCTCGATCTGCGTCAGTGCGGTGTCGATCGCCCGGGTCAGTTGCAGCGTGTTGGTGCCCGGCGACTTCTGGATCGTGAGCACCACCGAGGGCACGCCCTGGTTGGCCGCCGTGCCGCGCTTGGGCGCGCCGCCCAGCGTGACGTCGGCGACTTCGCCGATGGTGATGGGCAGGCCGTTCTTCATCGTGACCTTCGTGGATGCGATGTCGCGAACGCTGGTCACCCGCGCCGCCTGCCGCATCGGCAACTCCGCGCGGTCCACATCCTTCAGGTATCCGGCGCTCGCCGTGCTGTGCGCCTTGCGGGCGGCCTCGACCACGTCCTGCACCGTCAGGCCATACAGCGCGAGGCGGTCCTGCTTCACGTTGATCTGATACTCGGGCAACTCACCGCCGATGGCCGAGACCTGCGAGACGCCGGGGATCGCCAGCAGCTTGTTGCGCAGGTCGAACTCCGCGTACGCGCGCAGGTCCAGGTCGGAGACCGTCTTGTCCGGCGACGACACCGCCAGCAGCATGATCTCGCCCGTGATCGACGAGATCGGCGTCATCACCGGCTCGACGCCCGGCGGCAGGCTCCCCTTCGCGCCCGCCATCTTCTCGCCCACCAGTTGCCGGGCGCGGTAGATGTCGGTGCCCCAATCAAACTCGACCCACACCAAGGAGAGCGAGATCGCCGACGCCGAGCGCACGCGCCGCACGCCCGGCAGCCCGTTCACCGCCGATTCCAGCGGGAACGTGACGTACTGCTCGACCTCATCGGCGGCGAGCCCGCCGGCCTCGGTCAAGATGACCACCGTGGGCGCGTTGAGTTCGGGGAAGACATCCACCGACATCTTCGGCAGCCGCGCGATGGTGTAGACGAGCAGCGCCGCGGCGATCAAGATCACCAGCGTGGACTGCTTGAGCGAGAATGAGATCAGGTGCTTGAGCATGGTGGGTCCTGCGGCCTTGGTTTATTCGTCGCCTTCGTGGAACGTGCCGTCGGGGTGGAAGTGACCGCCCTTGGTGATGGTGCCGCTGGTGGCGACCATGAGTTGGTACACGCCGTCGAGGACGATCTCGTTGCCCTCGGCGACGCCGCTCTTGATGACCACCCAGCGGCCGTCGTCGAGGCCCAGGTCAGCCTCCATGCGGATGGCCTTGTTGGGGTCGGCGGGGTCGCGGCGGAAGATGATCGCGGCGGTGCCGTCGCGGGCGACGCACTTGAGCGGGATGGCGAGATCGTCGCGCCCGCTTCCACTGGTCACCACCTCAAGGAACGCCGACACGCCGGCTTTTGCCCACGTAGGTGCGGTCGTTCCGGCGGCGGGAGTCAGAACCAGTTCGAGCGTGCGGCGCTCGGCGTCGGCGGTCGGCGCGAGCGTGAGCGTACCGGTGAATCGGGAAGCGGCCTCGCCCGAGTCGGTCCCTTTCATGGTCTGTGCCGCAACAACGCTGGCGGGCTGTCCATCGGCCAGACGCGGGAGGTCGCTTTGGAGGCCAACGGCCCGGAACCGAACCTGGTCCGGCTGCACGGTCGAGAGGACGTGGGCGTGCTGGTCGATCACGCCGCCGGAGACCACCTGCACGCTTTCCACAACGCCCGGCGTGAAGGCCCGGACTTCGATTCCGTTGATCGTGCGCCAGCGGGGCGTGCTGGCATCGCTGGGCGAAGGTGAGCGGAGGTCGGCGGCGCTGACGCCCACCAGCGTCGCGGCCGCTTCGTAGAGGAACGCCAGACGTGAAGTCGCGGCGTCAAGCTGCGCTGCTGTCTCGGCCTTGCGAGCGAGCAGTTCGGCTTCCTTCTCAAGAGTTTCGGCGAGCTCCGATCGCGAGGACGCCATCGCTGCCTTGGCCTGGGCAACCTCATCTCCCCGAGCACCACCAGCGGTTTGGAGTTGTTCGAGCGTCGTCACACGCGCGGTCCAGAGATCGACGGCCTTCTGGATCTCCGTGTGGTGATTCTCGTGGGCCGCCAGCAACGGCGCGATGCTGTCCACGCCCGCTTGGGCCAGCTTTACCGACGCCTCGGCGTCGGCGAGTTCTTTCTGAATCTCCCGCCAACGCGGTGAGTCGAGGCGGTAGAGCGGGGTGCCCGCAGCGACGACCTGGTACTGCTGCACGAGCAGTTCCACCGTCCCTGACGCGGCGGCTCTGTACTCGCGCTTCGCGGTCGGGAGCAACTCAAAGCGCCCGGGAACGCGGAGCGTTCGAGCGACGTTTCTGCTCTCCACCTTGGCGAACGTAATGCCCAGGTTCTGTCGCACCGATGCGTTGATGTCGACGCGGTTGGTGGGAGCGGGAGCGGCGTCGCCGGACTTCGATGCAGGCGCATCGTCGCCCTTCTTCTCGCATCCGAGCGGCGCGATCGCGATCACGAGAGGCAAGATCAATCGGGCGATGTGGTATCGCGTTCTGGGTGTGTTCATGGTCGGTGTCCTTCAGCGTTCGATGGCGGAGTGAGCTGGCGTGGTCGTCGGGGATGCGGGGGCGGTGGGTTGTGGGGGCTTGGGAATCGGCGGGCCGATGAGTTCATCGAGCCGCACGGCCCCGATCGACTCGCTCGCCTTCGCTTCAACAAGCCGGACCTTGGCGGCGTACTGGGTCTTGAGCGATTCGAGCAGCAGCAACGGATCGACCCGCCCGAGCGCAGCAACACGGCGCACGTCCGCTTCTTGCTCATCGGCCAGCGGCACGACACTCGACTCGACGAGCGCACGCTGGGCTTTGCCCGCCTCGAAGCGCGTCAGAGCGATGGCGAGCTTGGAGGAGAGGTGCTCGTAGGTCGTCTCAAATCTTCCGCGTGCGACTTCTCGCTGAGCAGATGCCTGCGCAACGCCCTGCTGATTGCGGTTCCAGAGCGGAATCGGAAGCGAGAGTCCGAGCAGCACACGTTTGTCGCCCTGGTCTGTTCCGTAGCCGGGGCCGATGGTCAGGTCGGGGTACTGCTTGCGGACCTCGGTGCGGAGCGACTGTTCAGCGACTTCATACTCAGCGCGAACGGCGGCGAGTTCCGGATTCGAGGAGTCGAGCAACGACCGCAGCTCGTCGATGCTCGTTGTGCGTGCCGCGAATGTCACCGTCGGCACGAGCGTGAGCGCGGTCTGCGGTGCAAGGCCGAGCATCGCCCGCAGTTGCAGTTCGAGTTCCTTCACCCGGGCGGTCGCCGCGATCAGGTCGGCCTCACGTCCGGCGAGTTCGACGCGGAACAGGCGTGCATCGACCCGGGTCATCGAACCCGCTTGCTCCTGCCGGTCGGCGAGCGACGCGACATCTCGCAGTCGTGCGATGAGTTCTTCCGCGACCTCCGCACGCACCCGTGCGGCCGACCACTCGACCCACAACTCCCGCAATGCCGATCGGGTCGCCCATTCCTTGGCGGCCACGCGATCCAGTTCGGCGGCGAGGTCCGCCCCGGCACGGGCCTTCTCGGCCTCAAGCCTGCCGGAGATCGGGATCGTGATGCCGATTGTCGAGCCGGCCACCCACGGGTTTGCACCACCCGCACCCGACACGATGCGCTCCAAGTCCACGCCAAGCACCGGGTCTTGCCACAGCCCTGCGTGCGCCGCGGTTGCCCGCGTCACATTGGCTTCCAGGCGTGCCTGCCGCAGGTCTGGGTTGAACACCAGCGTGACGGCCTCGGCTTCGGCGAGCGAAAGTCCATCTGACGGGTCGAAGCCTTGGGCTTTCGAGTCACCCTCGGCCCGATCAAGCGTGGCAGCAAACTCGCGGATCGACGGGTCCCCCGGTGACCGGGTGAGCCACGCCGATCGTGTCGCGCCCAGATCCAGCGGCTTTCGCTCGTAGGACTGGCAGCCGGTCAGACCTGACAATGTGCCCGCCATCAGCGCCGTCAAGACGGCGGAAGCCGGAAGGGCGGACAGACCAAGGGTGCCGCACCGCATATGCGGAACGGTGGAGGAAACAGTCTTCAAAGTAGAATCCTGCTGCAGATCACGCCCAGACCGAGACGGTCAGGACGCCGGTTGACGTACCAACACACAGACGCATGGGCATCGCCGGAGTGGCGTGCTGTGGATGCGCGACTTTGGGGTTGGTGCGAACCTAGATCAGCAGGGCGCTGCTCGTCCGAACGAGCCGCTGGCCGGCGGTAAGCGCCGTCAAATGCAGGGGGCCACTGGCTATCGATCCGCCGGGCGATCCTTCGTCCTGCTCGACATGCGGCTGGGTCCAAAGCGAGGCGAGGGCACAGTAAAAAACCTGTGCTGCCTGAAGCGTCTGCGAAAGGTCAATCCCCCGAGAGACGAGTTGCTCGTGGTCGGGGATTGTGATGACCAGCCCACTCGGATCTTCAACCGGCGCGGGCAAGTCCGGATCCTCTTTCGGTTCAGCGGGAACTTCGCCAGAACTTGAGTGGCCGTCGCGACAAGCATGCCCACCATCACACGTGGCGATGCCCAGGGCATGCGCAAGGCGATGCTGATCGGCGGAGAGGCGGGCTTCTTCGACCGACGGCGATGCGTGCAGGTGGGCATCGTGCCCATCGTGGGCGTGAGCCAAGAAGGTTGTGCCGCCGAATGCCCCCAAAACCAGGATCGGGATCAACACCACTGCGAGCACGCAACGAGCCCATTGCGACCGAATAACTCGGTCCAAAGAGATTCGGCGTCTTGTGAAAGCGCGGACTCGCATGATGCAGACAGTATCGGATGGAAGGCCTGTTGTCCATAACCGGGTCCAAACCCAGCCGACCGTTGTGGCGAGACCAGAACCAATCCACTAGAAATCCATGCCGGGAGAGCCTCGACGTTCGACTGCGCCGATCGTGGACTCCCGCACTCATCGATCCCATGGCCGCTGGCCCCGAGTACATGGTCTTTCCCCCAAATCATCCAACATCAAGACATACGAGGGATCTTGCGGCGATGGCTTGAACTTGAGGTCACGTCGCTCTCAGTGTGGCCGATCGGCGCCCGCGGTTAACGCCTCGTCCGAAGCGTTTCAAACGCGGGGAGTCAGCAGGAGTATGAAGCACGGTCTCATGGGATTGTGGATCACTGCAGGCCCAAGATGTCTAGGTCTTCGGCGAGCCAGCGCGGTCGAGCAACCGGCGGCAGCTGTCCCGCCGAGGTGCGTTGCGGCTGTCCATTCGACAAGTCGCCCTCTCTCATGCGTGGAGCACTGGAGAATTGTCCCCAAAAGTGTCCCCAGAAGAGCCGCTCCGAATCGCGCCAATCCACGAGGTAGCTATTCGAACCGCTTCTCCGAAGGCCTTCATTTGTAGTGGTTTAGGCGAACATGCGCGATTGGCGGCTCGGAGCGAAGGCCCCGCCCATCGAATCCCCCCCTCTCCGCTTCAAGCAGCCCTTGCGAATGCAAGGGCTGTTTTGTTTAGAGGCAACGCGCCTAGTGTGGTTTGTGGATCGTCCTGATCTTCAGTTTGAGAGAGAATTGAATCGGCATTTGCCGCAGATTGCGGACGACCCCGAGCGATTTCGTGCGCAAGTGGTGTGCCGGTTTCTGCATGCGCCGGAATCGGGATGGAGCTTTCGGGTCGACCAAAACAGTTCCGATGCAGAGTACTGCTATCCGGCGAGTCGGGTGAAACTCGTTCAAGCCATCGCGGCCCTCGAAGCGGTGAACGAACTTGCCCAGTCGCTTGGGGTGTTTATTGATGAACACACACCACTTTCGTATGCGCCACTCTTTCCAGGCGAGCGAGTTGAAACAGAGGATGTGGGTGAGGGGAGTGTTCCGCCGGGTCAAGCTCTGACCTTGGAACGATTGATCACTCGCGCTTTGATCGCTTCAGAGAATGAACCGGCGAACAAGTTGTTTGAGTTTGTGGGTTGGAGCGGTTTCCGAGCATGGAGCCAGCGTCATCACCTCCCTCACATTCGCATTGAACATCGACTGTCTGAATTTCGGCCGCCTCGAGAACAACGTTGGACACCTCGCATCACGCTGCATGCACAAGAGGGGACAGTTGCGATACCGGAGCAGAAACCGGAACTGGAGGATTTCAAGGAAAGTGAACTGCGGATCGGCTCCGCGTATCGCGATTCGACGGGCAAGTTGGTGCATGAGGGATTGGATTTTTCGTTGAAGAACCGGTTTGACCTGGTTTCGGCGGTGGAGGTTCTGAATCGCATCGGAAAGCGAGAGTTCAGACTCACCGAAAGGCAATGGAATCTGATTGATCGAGCGATGACGACGCCGCCTATGGAATGTGCTTTGCCTGTGTACAGCAGCGCGGAATGGATGAGCGAGCGATTCAAGCCGATGATGCGCGGACTTCTTGCCGTGCGTCCGGCCGAGGAATGGACGATGGGCAACAAGATTGGTGAGGCGTACGGATTTAGCAGTGACATGGCGACGATCTGTCACATTCCTTCAGGACGCGTGGCTCATGTCGCGGCGAGCATCTGGTGCTGCGCCTCAGGGATTCTGAACACGGATGAGTATGAATACGAATCGATTGGCAGGCCGTATTTGGCACTGGTCGGCAAGCACACCGCTGACATGTTGACGAAATAAAAGGGCCCGAGCATCAACGCCCGGGCCCTTGTGTTCCGCATTCAGGATCGATCAGCAGCCAGAAGAGAATGCTGCGACGAAGTCGAGGTAGTCGAAGAAGTCGATGACTGTGTCGGCATTGAAGTCCGCAACCGGATCATTGCTGGAGAAGGCCGCGACAAAGTCGAGGTAATCGAAGAAGTCAACGATGGTGTCGGCATTGAAGTCGGCGGTGCAGCCACCAGGAACTTCAAAGATGTAGCAGCGGCGAGCGGTGAAATCCAAGATCGCCAGGCGCTGGTTGGCGTTGTCCCAGCAGAAGTCGTAATAGCCGTTGCCATCGGGAGCGGTGAAGGCGGTTGTTCCATCGGACTGCTTCAAACTAACGGTGGCTGGCGAGCCATTCATGTTGAAGAACTGAATCGTTGTAGCAAATGGCTTGCCAGCGTTGTTGTCGAAGCGGTTGTTCTGAATGATGACGGGAGGCTGGCCAGTGACTTCGATGATCGACACATTGTGGCCCTGCGATAACGGAGCATTGGCCGTTCCGACGATGGTGATGGTGCCGGTGTCATTGGCGGTGGTTCGGGTGAAGATGGTGGTCTGGTTGGCGGGGCGACCAACGAGATACTTGCCATCAGAAGAGATGGCGATATCGCGGTAGTTCTGATTGCCGGTGCCGGTGCTAATGGTGGGTCCGCCGAGTCCGGGCTCGTACACAGTTGCGCCGACGTTGGCATCGAGCGTCACAGGGGACAGGCCCAACGGGCCCGGTGCACCAAAGTACACAACCGAAGGAATTTCGGGATAGAAAGATGCTCCAACTGCAAATCCGGCCGCGTTGAATCCGGGGTCCCAGGCAGGGCCGGCACTACCACGAATTCCCGTGCTGGACGCACGCAGAATGGGATTCAATTGAGTCGTGATGTCGTACAGACGGAAGCTGCCGTTGGCCGATGAACCATTGTCGTAGGAAATCAAGAGATTGCCAGTCGCCCCACTGTTACGCGGTGAGAAGGACATCCCCGTGAATCCGCGACTGCCAGGAAGGGCTGTCAGCGAACCGGGAACCTGGCGGAACGCGCGAGTTCCAAAGATCTGTTCGATCTTGACGATGTAGGCGTTCGTTCCGGCGAACGAATATCCACCGATGAACAAATTATCCCCGACAAGGGCGCAGGCTGAGGGGTTATTGCCGATCCAGAACGGCGATGTATTGTCGCTGCAGAGCAAGAACAAATCTTGATCACTCTTGAGCTTGAGGGTGATGTCTGCTGAGGCGGCAAAGGACAGGCCAGCAAGGGCCATAAGCGAGGCGGCAATCTTCATGTTTCTCTCCGGATACGTTGGCTGTGCGTCCGGCGGCGTATGGACGAACTCCGCAGGACAGCGAACTGTAAAGAGCATACATGGTGAAGTTCAAAAACGGATGTGAAATACACTGGTTCCAGTCGATTTTTTCATCGATCGGGTTGCTTTACCGGACGCAAGTATTTGTTTGGGCTGAAAGCCATGCCATGCCGCGAGCGGCATGAAACGCGTCCGACGCGAGCGACAATTCGCAATGCTGTCTTGCGATGGAGGAGCAGCCAATCTTTGTTGCAACGCTGATTTGTTCGAGATATGGAGCGACTGCCAACGCTGTTCCACCAGCAAGGACGATGCGATCCGGGCGATAGATGGCGTGGGCGATGCGGAGGGCACGAGCGAGCGTCCGCTCCAGGACTGAGGGTAATCCCTGAGCTTGGTGGGCATGTCTTGCTGCTCGAACTGAGCCGGCAGACCAGTAGGCTTCCAACGTTCCAACACCACCATCTGCGGCGATTGGAACAGGAACATCCCCTTCTGCGGTGACATCAATCTGACCGAAGTGACCTGACGAGTTGCCGTTGATTCGAAGCAGTTGTCCTTCATCGAGGACGCATGCACCAACACCTGTGCCCAACGCGAGGCAGAAGAGTCGCCGGGGTCGATTGTCCGGATTGAGCGGCAGGTGGGGAGCGAGCTGATTCCAAAGGTCGAGTGCCGTGGCGTGAACATCGGTGGAGATCGAGCAGGGTGGCAACTGAAGGCCGCACGCCCGATTCAGAATAGGGCTGAGTGGCACTCCAACAAGTTTGGGAAGGTTGTTCGACTTTTCAAGAAGCCCTGCGACCTGATTCCACACGCCGGGAAGACAAAGCCCTGCCGCGCGAGGAGGATGGCGCGATATCGCCGCACGGAGAACAGGAGTGCTGATCAAGGCGAGCAGAGCGTTCTCGAATTCAACAGGATCGGGCGATGAGTAGGTGGGACTTTGCGCGAGAATGATCTGTCCAGCAGAGTCGATGAAAGCGCATTTGATGGAACCGCCACCAACATCGAAGCCAATTGCTGGAAAGTGCATTGGGGATTCGGTAGTCATCTCCGCCCATTGTACATTTCTATGTTCTCATTCTCGCGGACCTTGGATTCGAGCACCTGCTTATCCAGCAGGTCGATCGCACCATCGCGATTCACATCTCGACCTGCAGCGTACTGAAGATAGAGATCTTCGGTGTCGATCCGTCCATTTCCATCCAGGTCATACTCGAATGGGAGGGGAACGATGAGAAGGGAATTGAATCGAAGCTCATCCTGATAGTCGACGATGCCGTCACCATTCAGGTCATACATGTGGTGAACCGTCGGAAAGAGCGGGCTGGTGGCATTGAAGCAGCGGCGCAAGGCATTCAGATCCCGCTGATCGACAACTCCATCCTCACCAAATCGAAAGCGAGCGAATTCAGCCTTGAAGAGAATCCAATCCTGACCGTCGACCACACCATCGTTGTTGTAGTTGTAGCGAGTATTGCCAGCGGTGACGGGAATCGAGCCGCCGACATCGGGATTTCGGACAGAAGCGAAGAGATTCCAATCGCGCGCATCGATGTAGCCATCATTATTGAAATCGCCACGTTGCTTGGTGGTCGTTCCGGTGATGTAGCTTTTCACAGTGGACTGATTGGTCGTGTTTGAGAATGTGCCAGCGGAGAAGAAGACCCAATCCTGCACTGCGGCATTGTTTGCCGCGGTCAGCTGATTGGCGATGGTCGGGTGATTGGTGGTTGAATCGATGTACAACCCCGCTACGACTCGCTTGCCGCTGGATTGATTCTTGACGGTGTTGAGATCATTGGTGATTCCGGTGGTGGTGCTGCCATACGCCATGGGAATCAAAGTTTCGATGTAGCCATTTCGGGCCCAGGTGGGCCAATCCTGGCATTTTGCGGTTTCGGGAACGGCAAACATCGCAGCAGAAAAGTCGATGCTGGGATTGACGCTGTTGATGCCCTGGTGCATCTGGTTGGCGGCTTCCGTCACACCCGCCTTGCGCCAATTGAGGAAATTGGTCCATTGAGCGCCGCTGGTCGTAGCGGCTGTCACTTGCGGATCTGATCCGTAGATGGATTGAAAGGTTGTGCGCGTCCACGTGTCGTACGACCACGGCGCTGGGTACGAATCCCCCGTGTTATTGTCGATGGGAAAGCGGTGATAATCAGTTTGAATTCCCCACAGTCCGGTGTAGCCGGCCAACTCTGCGAAGTACGCCCGCAGCTTCTGCTGCACATCGGGATGACACAGGTTTGCAAAGACCTGACCTGCGGTGCCATCTCCACCGGTTTGTCCGGTGGAGATGTTGATCACCTGAAGGATTGAGTTCGGCCCCGAGAAGTTGTACGCGCCGTTTGATCCGAAAGCCCAGTACGCGCTTTCGCACCACGCGTGCATGCGAATGTTGTATTTGGCGGCAAGCGGAATGGCCTGATCAAGATAGTTGAACGCAAATCTGGGATTGAAGACACCGGGACCGCCGGTGGAGAGTCCCCAGTAGAACGTTTCGAGATAGAGATCAGTGAGGCCCGCATTGGCCATGTAGGCGAGGTACGTTTCCAAACTGGCACCACCGGTGAGTGCACCGGGAGGACGCAGCCAGGCTCCGCGGATGGGACGCTGCGAGCGATACGTGGAAGCGGAACCGTTTACACCAAACCCCAAGTGATTGGCGACGCCGCGGAACGATCCATCGCTCGGACGATTTTGGACGGTAGTGCCGTTGTCTTGCAGGTAGATGAAGGAGGACGATCCACCACCGTCGAGATTTACAGCGCGCCAGGCACCCATCTGGATGAGGATGTTGGCGACTTCGGGCAAAGTCATGCCGACGGACCAGCCGCCCTGACGTCCATCCACCTCGACAATGTACAAGCGATCGCCGTTCTGGTTGGTTCCGATCGCAGTTCTTGGATTTCGATTGGTCGGATCGACGCGAGCAGTCGCGCCGGTATTGAGACCATCGGTCACCAGGAGGGTGCCGGGGATGGAATCAGAGCCACTGGGTCCAATTCCGGCAATCGCATAGAGAGAGCCGGCGGCATCGGTGGCGTTGAAGTAGCCAGCTCGAGCTCGCATATCGGCACCGATGAGGATCGCGGGATCGGGTTGGGCACCATATTGGCGAAACGGTGAGACGGTGACACCATTCTGCATGGACAATCCCAAAATGTCAGCGGTGGTGCCACCGGTGAGTGTGCCAAAGTAGTTGGCGTTGATGGAAAGCTTGTTGGAGTTATTGGTGTGCCACGTGTTGGTGGGCGTCAGGACTGCCTCGTACGACTGGGGAGGATTCAGCGGTGCAGTGACCTTAATCTGGATGCGAGGATCAGACAGATCAACCGTGGCGATCCACCCGCGAGCAGTGCCGCCTGAAGTTGACCACGTTGATTGCGTCACCGAGATCTGAGCGGAGGCAATGCCGGCTGTCAGGAAGAGAGCGATGGGAGCAATAGTCTTGATACCGACGCGCATGAAGAGTCTCCAGTGGCATCAGATTATACAGAGTGACACAAACAGCACAAGTTGAGGTGAACTAGAAGTTATCGGGATGATGGCGGTTGGTTTGGTGAACCCTGTCCGACACCCGCCCTGGGTTGAGAATTCAGCACGCGACGATCGATCAGGAACTCAGCGGAGGTGACATCCTCTGGAAGTACGACGGAGGTGCCGCGGGATTGAGCGGAATCGCCTACATCGATGGTTCCAAAATCGATCCATCCCTTGCCCTGGTCGGCGATGATGTGGTATCTGCCCGGTGGGCAGGAAGACACTGTCCACAGATTACTTACACCATCTGATGCTCCCTTGGTGAGGCGAATCGAGGGGAAACGCCAGGAAGAACCATTGACGTTGGGGAATTTGGGGTGGGCTGCGGGGCCAGACTTGCGGTAGTAATCGCGCAGCTGATTTGGGTAGAGATCCAGCACACCCCGACTGAACCAGAGAACATGTCCCCCACCGCCGGTGGAACGAACCAAATCCATGGATTGGCGAAGGTCATCCCACGTCGAGTCTGGCCCATCGCCGACGATGCGGATGCCCGCGAGGAGATCCTGCACGCGGCCGCCGCCCTTCTGGTTCATCCACTTGACCTGATCATTCCATGTGTTGGCATAGGCCTTGTAGTTCATGCGGTAGACCTGGGGAATGAACTCATCCCAGCGTGGGGTCATATGAGATGCCTTGACAAAGTCTCCGAGGTTCCGGGTGTCGGTCGTTTGCCACGCGCTCCACGTGGGCCAGTCGAGCAGGTAATTTTCGTAGCACCATGGATAGACCGCAGGAGACAAGGAAATCAGTAATCCGGGGCGAGCGGCTCGAATCTCCTGAACGAATTGCTTGCTGAACTCGTCGACTTTTCGAGAACGCCACAGCATCCATTCAGGGTCTTTGGGATCCTGAGGTGGTTCTTTACCATCGTGCTCTTTTGCGTACGCAGCTTTAGTGAAGGCGTCGTAGCCCATGGTGTAGTACGGCCACACGATTCGATCATCGAGTTGAATGCCGTCGAGGTCGTAGTCCTGTACTGCTTCGAGGACCAGATCGAGGAGGAAACGGCGAGCTTCTGGATGCAGAGGATTCATCCAGACAAATCCGTTGGGAGCGACCTCGTTGCCGTCTTTGTCGAGTGACAACCACTCCTTCTTCATCCGACGCAGGTGCGTATCGGTCGACTTGTGCGCCGCCATGAATCCGTATTCAAACCACGCGATGTAGTTCAGGCCGTTTCGATGGGCTTCGATGAGTGTTTCGTTGAGCAAATCGCGTCCGGGAGAGCGGACGGCATCGGGCTTGTCGCTTGGGTCCTGCTGCATGAGAGCTGGACGGCGATCCACACCCACGGTGCGTTCAAGGACTTTGCTGGGGAACTGGGTGTACCCATTTTTCCACACTTCGACATACACGGTGTTGATACCGATTTCGGCCAAGGCATGCATAGTTGCTGCGGACTTTGCCGGGGTACTCAGAGCGTCGTTGGCGGTGGTGGTGAGCCACGTGCCGCGGACTTCGGATGTTGGAGACACGGTCGGAGCAGCGGGCGACGATACAGATTCCGCCGGTTGGGGCTGGGAAACTGTCGATGCGGCAAGGACCAGTGCAAAGAAAACCGAGTTCATACGGGTACTGTTGCACCCCTGAAACACATCGGCGGGAACCCATGCGGGAATCCCCGGAACGAGAAGTATCAGGACGGCCAAGCTGATGCTTGGTCATGAAGCATCCACGAATCGAGAGTGACACCATGTCAAAGACGTTCAAGATTGCGATTATCGGTGCGGGTGGAATTGCCAACGCTCATATGGCTGCGGCTAAGGATTCGGGCGGCCGGGTGGAAGTCGTGGCGGTGGTTGATCCGATTCAGGAAAGCCGCAGCAAACTGGTGGCAGCGGCCGGGCAGGCGGCGGACTTTGCAGATGTTGATGCGTTGATCAAGGCTCGTAAGGGTGGATTGGTTGTTGAAGGAGTGCTGGTCTGCACACCACCTTCGGTGCGAGTCAAGATCGTCGAGAAGTGCCTGAAGGCGGGCTTGCCGGTGTTGAGCGAGAAGCCGTTGGCAAGCACCCTCAAGGACGCCAAGAAACTCGCCTCCCTGGCCCGCAAGTACAAGAAGGTCCCCACCGCCATCGGGTACTGCCACCGCTTCACCCCCGCCCTGCATGAGATGAATCGCATGGCTGCCTCCGGCGAACTCGGCACCATCGTCCGCTTTGAGAATTTCTTTGCCTGTGATCTCCCTGGCCACCAGAGCAAGTGGTTCAGCGATCCGAAGAAGGCGGGCGGCGGCGCGTTCCTGGATATGGGCAGCCACTCCATCGACCTCTTCCACGCCATGATCGGCCCCGGCAAGCCCATCGCGAGCGTTTTCAGTAACAAGTGGAAGGGTCGCACCGAGACCGCGGCGACGGTGGTGCTCAAGGGGTCCAAGAAGCGCAACGCCAACATCGGGGCTGGCGTTCCCGGCGTCATCATCAGCGGCTGGGCCGAGAGCAGCCGCTTCACCGTCGCCCTCGTGGGTGATAAAGCCATGGTCAGTTACGACTACGAGAATCCGGAAGTGATCACCGTCAAGGACCTCCTGGGCAAGGCCGATGTCCGCCCCATCAAGACCTGCGGCGTGCGCTTCACCGATCAGTTGGTCGCCTTTGCCAACGTAGTGCAGATCAAGGCCAATAACACCGGCCTCGCAACGTTTGAGGATGGCCTCGCCGCCGCGATGGTGGGCGAGCAAGCCGCCAAACTCGCCAAGAAGAAGTAAGGCACGCACTCTGAACCAAACCAAACGAACCCGCTCGCCTCATCCGCGTGCGGGTTTATTCATTGTCCTCGTTCTCTTCCTCCACGTTCAGACTCTCAGGATTTTTCAGCAAATACTCCCAAGCATCCGCCGCGGGCGCACCGCGTTCGGTGAAATTCCCGCCCCGCGCTTTTTGAATCAGCATGTGGATCTCTTCAATGGAGAAAATCCAACTCAGTCCGCCATGCGGCGGGCCTTTCACCCGCGCCGCCTTGCGGATAATGTCGAACGTCTTGGAAGAAATACTCGCTACCTCCATCAGTTGCCCTTTGGAGAATCCTTCGGTGTGCTTGTCGGCGTGTTGATGTCTGGCGTGTCCGCGTCCCATGCCTCATCGTTCGCACGCCAAACGTTCCAGGCGTAACCGATGCCGCGTATCGTGAAGCATGGGTCTCTTTGATGGCACAAAGTTTGAACAACCCGTCACCTGCGAGCGGTGCACCAAGACGCACGCCCTCTGCACCTGTCCGCGCGATTCCAAGGGAAAGGTCATCAACCCCTCCCAACAACAGGTCCGTATCCAGCGCGAGTCGCGTGGTGGCAAGATCATCACCGTCATCCGCGGCCTGGGCTATCGAGCCGCCGATCTCACACCCCTCCTGAAAGAGCTCAAGTCCACTCTCGCCACCGGGGGCAGTGTCGACGGCGAATCAATCCAACTGCAGGGCGACCATCGCGATCGGCTTGTGGCCCTTTTCAAGGAACGGGGATTTCCCGCCAAGCCCGCTGGCGGCTGAGTTTCTGCCGTGATTTCGACGGATTCGCCCGCTTCGACGTACTGACCGAGTAGAAAAGCCGCTTCCTTGTGGTACCCTCATTTCCCTCAATTCATCGCTGAATCCCTGTTCAAAGGACCACCATGAAAATCGGCGCGATCGGTATCGACTCCTCCCACCTCCCAGTCTTCACCAAAGCCATCAAGGCCCTCAACGCCGAAGGAAAGACCAAGTGTCTCGTGACCCATTTCTGGGACCCCGGTAATCACGAATGGCAGCACCCCGCCGGCGCCGAGCAGAGCAAGAAAGATGTCGAAACCTGGCGCGCCGACACCATCACCGCTGGCGCCAAGCAGGTCAACTCTCTCAAAGAACTCCTCGACAACGTCGATGGCGTCATGGTTCTCAACATCAACGGTCACCGCCACCTTGAACTCGCCATCGGCCCCATCGCCCGCGGCATGCCCACTTACGTCGATAAGCCCGCCACGTGCAGCATCGATCAGGCGATCTCACTCCTGAACATGACTCGCCAGTACAACGCACGTTGTTACTCCGCCAGCTCTCTCCGCTTTATCACCGAGATTCCCAAGCTCGACATGGAAAAGCTCGGAAAGATCGTCGCCATCGATGCTTTCGGCAACGGCGAAACCCTCGACATGATGCCGCATCTCTGGCACTACGGCTGCCACAGCATCGAGATGGTCGATGCCATCTTCAAGAAGAGTGGTCAAGGTCCAGGCGTGAAGCGTGTCTCTGCGATCGCCACCGGTGACGCGACCAGTGGTTATCACCTCTTGGATATGGAGTATCACGACGGCCGCATCGCGCGGCTGCGCATGGATCGCAACGGCGCGTGGGCCTTTGGCGCAACCGTCCACGGCACCAAGGGCGTGCAGCAATTCGTGGTCGATTTCGCTCCTGTCTACGGCCACCTGGTCGCTGGCATGGTCAAGTTCTTTGAAGGGGGAGAGGCCCCGGTTGATCTGCGCGACATTGCGGAAAACGTGGCAGTCATGCAAGCCGGCAACGAATCCATCGCCAAGGGTGGCGAGTGGGTGAACATTCCTAAGATCGTCTGATAAGTGAAAGGACGGTATAGGGTTTTCACCCATTTATTCGCGGCGGCGTAACTTCGCCGCAAAGATTGCGCTGCGCATCTTGATTTTGCTCACCAATTCTGATAGTCTAAATTTGGTAGGGTACTTGATCGGGTGCCTATCTGAGTTGTTCCACGTGGCTCCAAAGCCGCGAACTCATCAGAAGACAGTTCAACAGTTCATGAGGAGAGAAAGATGAAGAGCGTTTCCTGTGTGCTGGCAATCGCCGGCTTGGCTTGTGCTGCGTCTGCGGCCCCCACGCTGACGAATATGTCGACCTTCGGTAACAACGGCTGGCGCGCCCCCAATGTTATCCAAGGTGGTGACACTGCCGGCTCGAATAACGGCACCAATTACAACTACCTCGGCACCGGCAACCTTGAGCGCGGCATGGCCTACAACCCGGTCACGGGCAACCTGATCCTGGTTAGCCGCAGCGCTGCCGGCAATGGCATCCGTGTGATCAATGGCACCACCGGCAACGACATGGGTGCGCTCAATCAGGGCTCAGGCATCATCACCGGCGGCACATTCACCACCAACAAGGTTGGCGTCTCTGCCGATGGCCAGATCTTTGTGGCTAATTTGCAGGCCAACACCAACACTGGCGCGTTGAAGGTGTATCGCTGGGCCAATGAGGCCGCCACCATCGATGCCACTCCTTGGTTCAACAGCACCATCGCCGTCGCCGGGACGCCTCGTATGGGTGACTCGATGGACACCACCGGTTCCGGCTCGAACGTCAAGCACGTCTTTGGACACGCTGGCGTGGTGGGCTACAGCATCGTCACCGGCAGCGGTGCGACTGCCGTCTCGTCTTTTACTGCTCCCGCTCCCGGCGTTGGTCGGTTCCGTCTGGGCGTGACATTTGCTCAAAATGATTCCAACGTGTGGGGCAAGGAGACCAGCCAGTCGTTGCACCAGACCACTTACAGCGGTTCGGCTGGCACCGGCATCACCAACAGCACCGCTCTCACCTCCGCCGGCGAAGCCCCCATGGACTACGTCACTATCGGCGGCATTGGCTACCTCGCTGCGATGGATGTGAATAACTCTCGCGTGTACATCTACAACATGTCCAACCCGCTCGCTCCCGTGTCGCTCTTTGCCTTTGGAGTCACCGCGACAACCGGCACGCTCGCCGCTAACGGCAACGCCACCGGCGATGTCCGTTGGGGCGCGGTCGATAACGGCAATCTCTCTGCGACGCTGTACGCCATGAGCAGCAATCAGGGAATTCAGGCCTTTACCTTCGCCGTGCCCACCCCCGGCACGCTTGGTCTAGCTATGGCTGGTGGCCTCTTGGCTGCCCGTCGCCGTCGCTGATTTCGAATCAGTCAATCCTTCGAACCCTCAGGCAGAAACGCCTGAGGGTTTTTTATAGGGAAGTCCCGCAGCAAACCGGCGCTTGCGTACCACCTCCTGATCCCGCTACTCTATGAGTGAGTGGAAGAGCCCCTTCGTTCGGGTTGAGGAGTGTCTCTATGAATCAATCACATTCACGTCGCTTATTTCGTGCCTTCACCCTCATCGAACTTCTGGTGGTCATCGCCATCATCGCGCTCCTCATCGCCATTCTTCTCCCCGCGCTTGGCAAGGCACGCGATGCTTCACGTCAGGTCGTGTGTCAAAATAACCTCAAGCAGCTCTCCACGTGTCTCTTCCTCTACTCTGGCGATTCCAAAAGTTTCTTTCCCCCCAATCACGATGACGGTCTTTATCCCGATGCCGAAGACAACATCCCCAACCGTGGCGAGTATTGGTACGACATGCCTCGCATCGGCAACTACCTCCCGCAGATGAACACCTGGGATCGCGGCACCGACATCTGGCCCACCATCGCAGGCGGCGTGATGACCTGCCCCAACGCACCCGATGCCGGTCGTTCCTACACCATGAACCTTTGGGCATCGGCTTACAAGGATGCCGCCGGAAACAAGCCCGTCGGCAGCACTGGAAACCCCGGCCGTTGGTTCGACGCCAACGTGGATGAACCCTTCCGCATGCTTCTCATCGCCGAAATGTGGATGGTCTCGCCGCAAACCGTCAACGGCGTGACCAAGTGGTTCACCAACTCCACCATGGGCAACTTTGGACTTCCTGGTCAGCGTTTCGGTGGCGGTGCTGGCGTCAGCGACGGCAACATAGATCTGCCTTCCCGCCCTGTGCTCTCTCCCGAACGCGATTCCTCCGCTCCGCCGAAGTCGTACCTCCCCTATTACCGCCACCCCAAGCGCAACGCTGACAAGTGCAGCGTCAAAGGCGCTGCGATCATCGGCTTTGCGGATGGTCACGCCGATGTGAAAAAGGCAGATCAGCTCATTCGCGGCGACGGCCCAAACGCAGGCAAGAGCACATATGACGTACTGTGGTCCACCGCGGATCGTGGCTCCGAAGGTCTTCCCTAATTGGGCGGTGCCGCTGTGCGACCCCCACCGTTGAACACTTCGGCTCATCTCGCTGATCAGCATCCCCAGCCCAGAGCGCTGACACGTCGCGATCTGCTCGCATCCGCGGCTGTCACATCTGCACTCCTCACGCTTGGCTCACTTCCCGGGTACCAGCCCAATCGCGACGACAAGACCATCGAACTCTGGACCCTGGCCCTCAGCCCGTGGTTTGATGACTATCTCCACGAGCGCATCCGCGCCTTTGAAATCGCATCTGGCTGCAAAGTCAACTGGGTGGATATTCCTTTCGATGCACTCGAACGCAAGTTGATCGCCGCCGCCGCGGCTGGCCGTGCTCCCGATGTCGTGAACATGTCAGATTTGAACTTCGCACGCTTTGTCTCCATGGGAGCGTTCACCGGGCTTGACACCTTGCTGCCTAATCCCGCCGAAGCGACATATCTCGAAGGCGCACTCCGCATCTGCCGCGTGCCGACTCGCGGCAGGCGCGACTTGCTTGGGGTCCCCTGGTACGTCACCACGCAGTCCCTGATCGCTAATCGATCGCTTCTGGAGAAGGGGCTCGGTCCTTCATGGCCGACGCGGCTCAATGTCGACTGGCTCGGGCTGATTGATCTTGCCTCGGAGTTCCGCTCCAAGACCAACGCCTTTCTTTTTTCTCAGCCCCTTGGCCAGGAATCCGAAGTGCCGCAGATGATGCTGGCGCATGGTGTAATTCCCTTCATCACCACCAATGGCAGACTGCACGCAGGGCTCACCCAGCCCGCCGTCGCCGACTACCTCAGCCGCTGGGTGCTGATGTATCGCGCAGGGCATTTGCCCCGCGAAGCCGCCACTCGCGGTCATGCACATCTCACGGAGATGTACCAGCGAGGCGAGGCAGCCCTCGTCAATACCGGACCGCAGTTTCTCAAACGCATCCGCGATGCCGCGCCCGCGATCTATGAGGCCAGTGTGGTCCTCCCTGGCATGACCGGTCGCCTGGGTCGTGGTCACATTCCCGTCATGGCTCTTGCCGTCACCAAACAAAGCGAATCTCCCAAACTCGCGGCAGCGCTCGCCTCGCACCTCACCAGCCCCGAATCCCAGACCGCATTCTGCAAACTCACCGCCATTCTCCCCAGCACGCCCGAATCACTCAAGGACCCCTACTTCCGCCGCCCCACCGATGCCGAAGTGCTCGGTCCCGATGGGAAACTTGTGCAGGCCCGAGCCGTTTCCGCCGCCGGACTTCCCCTCGCCACCGCCTTCACCTGCGGCATGGAGACGTGGCCCTCGCTGCGCCGCGTCTTTGAAGAGTCATTCAAAGGTGTGCTCCTCGCGGGGCGCGACTTGAACGCCATGCTCATTGAACTCAATGTCGAGTGGGACCGCATTCTTTCCCAAGCCGATCCGGTTGGCATGGAAGTCATCCCCACACCGGCTCCGATCGCGCTCCCTCGCCGCGATCTGTGGGTGACGGCGATTGAGGAAGTCAGGAACTGATACCCTTGCCCTTTATGGTCGCGCCGATCCGCCAACACCCCCTCGTCCCTTGGGC
>JAGWZK010000028.1 GCA_018968885.1 Planctomycetota bacterium
AAAACCCGCTGTTTCGACCGCATCGGACCCCACTCGTGGGCCTCGGCACCGTGGCGCTGACTGTGAAGTCGGCTCGGTTGCCGCCCGGAACGCCATCGGTCCCGGGACTCTTGATGCGGGGAAGTCTAGACCCCTCATTAACGCGCGGCAAGCGCCTGGGGTGGCACAAGCGGTTGCGTTTTCATCGCCCGCGCATATTCGCTACATGGAATTCATACGCGATCTCAACGGTTTTCCAGCCCCGCTCAAGCGGTGCTTGCTCGCTAGTACGCCGCAGCTTGCCCGCCGTGGCGGGCCTTCAGGCGTGGTGACAGGAACGCACAACACTTCATTTCCGGTTTGTCTTCCAGCCCTGCTTCAGCAGGGCTTTCCCGCTTTTAGGCCACCGCTTTAGCGGTGGTAACACGACCCGTCACCACACCACCATTCCGTCTTTTGTTTTCCAGCCCGTTTCAACGGGCTTGCTCGCTACTGCACTGTCGGTTCATCGCCTGGATGGAAGCCGCTCGACCATTGAAGGCACTTACGTTAGGATGACCCGGTAAAGACAACGGGGCTTGATGTATGAAATGGAACCTAGTAAACCAACTACTGTTCAAGGTGCCAGACACGCACCACTTGCGTTGGAGTAGTGCTTCACACGCGGCCCAAAGGCATCGCGAATTGGAAACAGGTCTGCAACGGCTCAGATACATCCTTGTCAGCGGATGCGTTGGCATGACCTTGGGAGTTGCGTGGTTTTCGCACTATCGAAATGAACATCTTGAAATCAGAATCATCGCTATCGCCTGTGTGTTCTTAGGAATCTACCAACTGGTTCGTATTGGCACTTGGAACCGTCACTCTGCGAACGTAGAAGCTTGGCTTGAACGGGTGAAGAGCCGTTCATCCAGCGAAGAAAAGGAACAGCGAGACCAGTACTGGAAGTTGACCTTTGAATCCAATCGTGAGGGTTGAAATCAAAAGAGCTCCTTTTTGCTGAACGAGGAACCAAACAGCGACAATTACGTTGACGAAGTTCCACGTTGCTCTGTCCAAAACCGTCTTGGACGAATGAGTCCAGCTACACCTTGATGGCGTAGGCAGCCACCTTGAGTGCGGCTTCGGCGAAGAGGGTGTTCTGCTTTCGGCTTCGCAGGGTTGATCCAGTCGTGCGTTTGATGCCGCTGTTCACGCTTTCTACCATCCATCTCCGCCCATACTCCTTCACCGGTGTTGTAAATGCGTTGCGATAGAAGCCGTTCACCTTTCCATCCGCTCGTCGAACCGTTGTCGGTGCATAGCTCTTGACGCCCCATTCTTCCCAGTTGGCTCGATGCCACTCTTCACTGTCATACGCACCGTCTCCCCAAAGCCATGTTGGCTTGGTGGCGGCTTTGAGTTTCTGGCGAAGCGTCCAGGCCTGACGCATGTCATGACTTGGCCCCCAATCCACCACCAATCCGCAGGGAATGACCGCAGCGCACAGCACACCGATCATGAGTTTCACAAACCTGGTGTGCTTACGTCCTGCCCGGCTTACAAAGTAAGCACTGGCACTGGTGGTCTGCATTCCCGTGCCATCGGCAGCGGCATCCTGGGGCTGGCGCTTGCTGATCGCTCGACCGATGCTGGCAAGCACGCCGTCGATCAGCTCCATGATGCGCGGCTGACCCGCAAACGTCTGCAGGGTCGTAAAGCGTGGCACGCTCTGCAATCCAATGGCTTCACGCACCGCCGGCATCAGGATCAGCAACTCCTCCACCTTGCGATAGGTGCAGCCCAGATGGGCTTTGAGAATCAGGCAGGCGAATAACTGGGGCTGAGTGAACTTGCGAGGGCTCTTCTCGTGCGCATAATCGCTCAGGTGCCGCCGCGCCAATCGAACCGCCAGCTTCACAATCCGCACGATCTCCGGATCACTCCGTTCCTTGACAGGTTGACCGAAAAGGCCACGTTCTGGTTTGCTCTTGCCCATGCTCTACTATTCGTCGCATATCCACAGCGGTTGCGCTATGTTTTGGACAAAGCAGAACTTGAGCACAACCTTGATCACGGGAGGCGGGTTCAGATCTGGCGGAAAGCCGATGTACGCATAGTCAATAAACTCCGCCATGTGGTTGAGCGTGGTGCCGAGGGACCAATTTCCCAGCCGCTGCACCTTACCCATGCGCTCCAGAGCCCACAACCGCTCGACTTCCACAATCACCTCGGCGGGAGTCGTGAACTTCAATTTGCGCCGTCCTGTGACTTTCCTGGTATCTATCACGGCCGATCTCCCGATTCCACTGACACACTCCAGGGCACCCTATCGACTCAGTGCCGCCACGATCTTTCGCACCGTCGGCACCACCACCAGCGCCACCGGCACCGCTACAAAGAATGCAATCACCCAGTTTTTCAACCATTTGTTTATGAATCCGCCCAGCGACAGATCAAAGCCAACATTCAAGAAGAGCATCGCCAGCGAAATCGTCCCCGACATGCAGATGCACATCAGGATCACAAACAGGTAATGACCTTGTCTTGGGTTCAATTTCACGGGGCAAGGGTAGAACGCTTACAACTCCGCAATCATCTCCGTCGCCGATGCCCTGAACCCGCACCCGGCAAACAACCGCCGCGCTGCCTCATTGGCAATTGCCGTATCCAAACGCACTTGTTTCACACCCATCGCCCTGAACCGCTCCAGCGCCGCCAGTGCCAGCATACGTCCCACGCCCTGCCGCCGCGCCCGCGGCTCCACCCACACATCGTGAATGAACCCGAACTCCTTCACCTCATAGATCGGGATCTCCGGCTCCACGGTCCCCACCACAAACCCCGCCAAACCCGAATCATCCTCCGCGACCAACAGCACACTCCGCGCATCCGCCGCTCGCTGCGGCAGCCATGTTCGATACCGCTCCACAATGTCCGGCACAAATCCATACTTCCGCGCATCCATCCCACGGTGCATGGCGCAGATCTTCTCAACCAGCGGCAGCACCTGCTCCACATCCGCCGCTGTCGCGCTCCGCACGCGAGCACTCCGCCGCGACCCTTCCTCGCTCCGCCCAAGACGTGTCATCAGCCCCACCTTCACCTCTGGCCACTCCTCTTTCACGACGCTGAAGTACACCGTGTCGCGGATGAAGCCATCCGGCAAAATCCGGTGCCGCCGCAACGTCCCTTCGTATCGCGCCCCCAGTTTGGCGATCGCCCGCTGACTCTGCATATTCCTGCCATCAGTCTTCAAGAACACACGCTCGCACCCCAGCGTCTCAAAAGCGTGCCGCATCAGCAGCAGTTTGGCCTCCGGATTCAGTTTCGTCCCCCGCACCTCCGGATCGTAGAACGTGCACCCGATCTCCACCGAACGATTCGCAGCATCAACATCTAAATAGCAGGTGCAACCAACCAGTGTTCCTGTCGCACGCTCGATCACCGCGAACATCCGCGTGCTCGGCACCGCCAGATGCCACGCAATGAACGATGCAAACCCCGCTTCATCCCACGAGGGCGGATGCCGCGTCGCAAAGAACTTGAAGGTGTCCCGCGCCGTACACGCCAACAGTGCCGGTGCATCATCCTGACGCATCGCTCGCAATTCCACCACTTCGCCAATCAGTGTCGGCGTTGCCTTCCACTCATCATTCATGCTCAACAGTACACGCGAACATGGAGACCTAGCCGTTCCACGTGATCATCGCAATCTGTCAACCTCAGCCAGCATCGATTCCATTCGCGATCGCACCGGCATCAGCATCATCAGCAACACCGTCGCCACGACCACCGCGCCCAAGGTGTACAGCGTCCCCGTCAACAGCACCACCACCGCGCCCAAAAGCCCAGCCCCCTCGGCAAAGGCCGCTCGAATGATCGCCGACACCATCATGCCCTGAACCGCAGTTCGCTCTCTAGCATCCCCAGAGAGCCCCGCCGCCTTCTTTCGCACATCCGCCACGGCCAGCCGCCCCACCACAATGAACGCCACGATCGACATCGCCGACACTGCACCGCTGACCACATACAGCATCATGGTCGGGTCACTTCTCGACACCGCACCACCCGGTGGCGGCGTCGCTCCTTGCTGCGGCACCATCGCCGCACCCCGTGTCAGCGCCATGTACGTCGCCAGCCCGGTAAAGGCCAGCATGCCGCCCATGAGGGCGACCACGATCACCTGCAGCGACTTCAACTGCGTCGCTGGACTCTGCGAAGATGGACTGTTCTGAGGGATGTAAGCCATGGCACAAGAATACCTCAACTCGCGACCCTGCACTCATGCTCAGCATCCAACCGAGATCGCCGCGACGAAATCCAAGTAATCGATGATCTCATCCTGTTGTGCGAGGTCCAATTACGCTCACGCGGTCTCATCCATAGCCGCAAGCCCTCACAACATCAATTCTCGATTCGCCCGCCGCCTATCTACTCCCCTTTCGCCCACCTTGAACGTCCCCAGCGTGCCGGATCACCCCGCTGTTTCACAAGCCGATACTACCGAAAAAAATACAAGGCCCCACCGAAGCAGGGCCTTGGATGAGATTCTCATTTCTCGCGGCTCAGGCCCGCATCTTCTCGGCCTTGGCCTTGGCATCTTCGAGAGAGCCGACGTACATGAAGGCACCCTCGGGAAGTGAGTCGCCCTCGCCGTTGCACAGACGCTCGAAAGAATCGATCGTCGAATCGAGCGAGGAGTCCACACCCTTGAAGCCGGTGAACTGCTCGGCAACGTAGAAGGGCTGCGACAGGAAGCGCTCGATCTTGCGGGCGCGAGCCACGGTCTGCTTGTCCTCTTCGCTGAGTTCATCGACGCCGAGGATGGCGATGATGTCCTGCAGGTCCTTGTAACGCTGCAGGATGCGCTGCACGCGCTGCGCACAGCGGTAGTGGCGCTCGCCGATGATGTTCGGATCCAGAATTCGCGACGTCGAAGCCAGAGGATCGACGGCGGGGTAAATACCCTTCTCAGCGATACCACGGGAAAGAACGACGAAGGCGTCCAAGTGGGCGAATGCCGTCGAGGGGGCCGGGTCGGTCAGGTCGTCGGCGGGGACGTAAATCGCCTGCACCGAGGTAATAGCGCCCTTGCTGGTCGAGGTGATGCGCTCTTGCAATTCACCCATTTCCGTGCTCAGCGTCGGCTGATAACCCACGGCGCTGGGCATGCGGCCCAAGAGAGCCGACACTTCCGAACCCGCCTGGGTGAAGCGGAAGATGTTGTCCACAAACATCAGGGTTTCCTTACCCGACGCATCGCGGAACTCTTCAGCCATGGTCAGACCCGAAAGGGCCACGCGAAGACGCGAGCCCGGCGGCTCATTCATCTGGCCAAACACCATGGCCACCTTGTCGAGCACGTGGCACTTCTTGCCGTCGGCGTCGATGTACTCGGCTTCCTTCATTTCACGCCAGAGGTCGTTGCCTTCGCGGGTACGCTCACCCACGCCCGCGAACACCGAGTAACCACCGAAGTTACGCGCCACGCGAGCGATCATTTCCTGGATCACGACGGTCTTGCCGACGCCTGCACCGCCGAACAAGCCGATCTTTCCACCGCGAACGAAGGGGCACAGCAGGTCGATGACCTTGATGCCCGTCACCAGAATTTCGGTGTTGGGGTTCAGCTCCATGAACTCAGGGGGCTGACGGTGAATCGGCGAGCTCTTGCTGGCATTCACAGGGCCGGCGTTGTCAATCGGCTGACCCAAGAGGTTGAAGACGCGACCGAGCACGCCCTCGCCCACCGGCACACGCACCGGCGAACCCGTATCCACACACGCCATCCCGCGAGCCAGACCGTCGGTCGAGCCCAGAGCAACCGCGCGAACCTTGCCACCACCCAAGTGCTGCTGCACTTCACCCACCAGGTGGATGTTGCCGCTCTTGTTGGCACCCTTGATCTCAACTGCGTTGTAAATTTCCGGAATCTGGTCTTCCGGGAATTGAGCGTCAAAAGTCGATCCAATCACCTGAGAAACAACGCCAGTTGTGGCCATGACCAAGGTCCCTTGTATTGCCCAAACCCATGCCGATTACCTTCCGGCGGCAACTCCCGCCGCTGGGGTCGCGAGTGTAGGCCCAAGGTGTCTCATCCTCACTCTTGCGAGATGCAGTGAGGAGTTGCCTGTCGCTATCGACGTCCTATAAAAACATGGCTTTTGACGCACCGCGATGGGTGAATGAGATCACCTGGTTCGTATTCTCAAATGGATGCCATATCGATCACAAAGCGATACTTCACATCGCTCTTGAGCATGCGCTCATACGCCGCGTTGATCCCGCTCATAGGGATCTTCTCAATATCACTCACGATGTTGTGCTTGCCGCAGAAGTCCAACATCTCCTGCGTTTCCTTGATGCCGCCGATCAGCGATGCAGAAACACTCCGCCGCTTGAACAACATCGGGAAGACCATCAATGGCGGGTGCGGATGCTCTGGCGCGCCTACTAGGCAAAGCGTTCCATCCCGGCGCAAGGCATTGATCAGCGGATTCAGGTCGTGCGCCATCGACACCGTGTCGAGAACGAAATCGAGCGAATTCCCCACCTTCTCCATTTGCTTCTCATCGCGCGAGATCACGATCTCGTCTGCGCCCAAGCGATTGGCGTCCGCCACTTTGCCGGGGGAGGTTGTAAACAACGTCACGTGCGCACCCATCGCGTGCGCCAATTTCAGGCCCATGTGTCCAAGACCGCCGAGGCCGACGATGCCCACTCGCTGGCCCTTGCCGACTCCCCAGTAGCGGAGGGGTGAATAGGTGGTGATACCGGCGCAGAGAAGGGGTGCTGCACCCGCCAGATCCAGATTCCCCGGCACCTTCACAACAAAATCCTGGTCCACCGTCATGACCTTGCTGTACCCGCCGTACGTCATCGCCGCCGTGCCGTGTTTGTCCGGCCCGTTGTAGGTGAACGTCGAGCCCGCTTCGCAGTAGTTCTCCAATCCTTCTTTACACGATGGGCACGTGCGGCAGGAATCCACCATGCACCCCACGCCCACCACATCCCCCACCTTGAACTTGTTCACCTTCCCGCCCACCGCGCTCACGCGCCCCACGATCTCGTGCCCCGGCACCAGTGGATAAGCGCTGAACTTCCACTCGTTGCGCACAAAATGCAAATCCGAGTGGCACACGCCGCAATATTGGATGTCAATCTTCACATCCGTCGGTCCCGGCTCGCGCCGCGGAATCGAGAATGGTGCAAGCGGACTGGTGGCACTCTGAGCGGCATACGCGGCGACCGTGAAAGTCATTTCAAATTCTCCTCATTCCCAACCAGTCAACCATACCCCGGGCAAACACCTCTGCACTCACTCGCAATCCTTCAACGACTGCGAAGTTCCGACTCTTTCATCATCACTTCATTCATTACCGTCCCCTTCACATTCTTCCACATCACTCTCAACGTCGGCTCGGGATGCGACTCATGCACATTCGTGTCCGCCTCGATCACGCAAAATGCAAACGGCTCCCCCGCATCCCACATCAAGGCCGGATGATCCACCTTGGCATTGGCATGCACATTCGGCCCTAAAGGACTCGTGATGATCTCATGTAGTGGGTATCCCACCCCCGTCGCGCTGCTCGGGTGCTTCAAATGCCTCGACCTGTGAATATCCCCACCGACCAGCACCACGCCATGGATGTCCTCTTTCTGAATGAACGCGAACAACCTCTTCCTTTCCTGGGCATAAAACGCCCAGTAATCCGTCTTCAATGGCCGCACCGCCTCATTCCAGATCATCCCCGTCATCAGCACCTTGAAGGGCGCATCACTCTCTTTCAATCCCTTCTCAAGCCACTGCCACTGCTTCTCTCCCAGCAGCTTCTTTTCATCGCGGTTCGAGAACCACCGCGCATCAATCGCAAACACATCCATCCCGCCCACTCTCTGCCTCGAATAAATCCCTTCCGCTCCATCACCATACTCACTCTGCGCGTGATACTCGATGAACGCCTGCCGCGCATTCTCCTTCCCCTTCAATCTCCCATCCGTGTCATTCTTCCCGAAATCATGATCGTCCCACACCGCCATCAGCGCCACATTCCGCCGCAAACCTCGCATGCTCCCTGGCTCAAAGAACATCCGATACTTCTCCCTCTGCACCTTCAACTCCGTCGAATCGATGTACGGTGTATCCCCAATCAGCGCCAGCACCGTCGGCTCCTCCGCTCCGATCGCGCTCCACACATCCCCCTCTGGTGGTGGCCCCTTCTTCAAGTCATAATTCGCACAGCTCCCAATCGCCATCCTCACCACCGACGGCTTCGCCGGGTCTGGCAGCGTGAAAAAGAACCCACCATCCACTGGCTGCGTTCTCGCCGCATCCGCAAAGATTTCATACCCATACTCCGTCGCCGGCTCCAGCCCACGCACATCAATCCGCACGCACAAGTCATTCGCAGCGCCCGCAACCACCTTTCCCTCAACCTTCATTCCATACACCGGCTCCCCCTCCGCCGTCATCTCATAAACGCTGAAGTACACCTCTCCCTCACCGGCCGCCCTTGCCCACACGCTCGCTCTCTCGTGCGTGACCTCTCCCAGCATTGGTGTCAGGTCCAACCCCACCGGTTCCCACGCCAGCCCAGCCCTTGACTCCCACACCCAAGGTCCTAGAACCATCGCTGCCATCAGTGAAAATCGCGTCAAATTCATCATCACCACAGACTACACACATACGGGCCCCTCGTCCCGCTGGTATCTTCCGCTCATGCGTGGAGTTGGTCACCTCTAGACCACTCGCGGCTCATTGCTGGTTTGTCCCCAAAGCATCTTTCGAAGGCCTCCGATGCAACGACTCTTTATCCAGCGCCTTGCTGTACTTCCCAGCGCCCTGACTTCGTTCTCATTTGCCCAGCCCGTGCAAACCAACCTGCGCATGTGGTTCGATGCCTCCGATCCTGCTGCTCGCACCCTCGACACCACCGCCCCCATCACCGTCTCATCCCTCATCAACAAAGCCGCCAGTGGCGGCACCATCTCCCAAGCCACCAAATCCAAGCAGCCACTCTTGATCGCCGCTGATCTCAACGGCCGCGATGTCATGCGCTTCGATGGCATCAACGATGTCCTCCTCAACAACGCCTTCTCCAGCACCCCCATGTCCGAAGGCACCTTTTTCATCGTCTTTGCACCGATGAGCAGCAACGGCTCTTACCCTGGCCTCATCTCCACCGGTTCCAGCGGCCAAAGCGATTACCTCACCGGCATCAACATCGATCTCGGCTCCGGCTTCCAATCCTCTTTCAACTACCTCAACATCGAGGGCCCCAAGCTCATCACCCCCGGCGGACGCAATTACCGCACCACAGGCAACAGCAATCCCTTCGGTCAGTGGCATCTCCTCCAGGTCAACTACTGGAGCTCTCGCCTCGAGCTCGTCGTCGATGGCAATCGCGAAGGTCGCGTCACCTTCACCGCTCCCGCCGTTCTCAACATCAATGAGGTCCGCCTCGGCGCACGCTGGTATTCCGGCAGCGAACGCGGCTATGGCGATATCAAACTCGCCGAAGTCCTCGTCTACGACAGTGCTGCCGATTGCGACACACTGAACACCTCCGCCCTTTACCTCGCGGCCAAGTACAACATCGCCACCTCCTACCTCCCCCCCCGGCTGCCCTGCCGATTTCAACGTCGACTGCACCCTCGATTTCTTCGACTATCTCGATTTCGTGAATGCCTTCTCACAGAACGCACCCAATTCCGATTACAACGCCGACACCGTCATCGACTTCTTTGACTAACTCGACTTCGTCGCCGCATTCAGCGCTTCCTGCTGATCGCAGCCCATCTTGACTGACTTGGTACGCTCCGAGGGAGTGGTTCGAGGAGAGAACCATTCCCCGGAGTTTTTATTCATGTCCATTCATCGCATCTCATTCCCGCTGCTCATCTCCCTCGTGTCCGCGCCTTGCCTCGCCCAATGCGTCTGTCAATGGGATGCCACACTCGGCACACCCGGTGTCACCAGCGATGGCTACATCCAGCCCATGCTCGCTTGGAACCCCGGCAATGGCGAAAAGCTCTTCGTCGGTGGTTCCTTCAACTTCATCGGTGGCTGGCTCACCCGCGGCATCGCTCAATACGACCCCGCCACCCAATCCTGGGGCGCAGTCGGCAACGGTGCCTATTCCCCCAATACAAATTACTTCGTCACCTCCTTGGCCGTCCATCGCTTCGGCTCCGCTGATGAGCTCGTCGTCGGCGGCGGCTACGCCACCGCCAGCAACGTCCCCAGCACACAGAACCTCGCACGCTGGGATGGCACCCGTTGGGCTTCCATCGGTGGCGGCTCCCCCGCTGGTGCAGTCTGGACTCTCGCCAGTTGGCAAGGCCGCCTCTACGTCGGTGGCGGCTTCGCCAACATCGGCTCCTCCGCCACACCTGCTTCCGGCATCGCCTCATGGGACGGCTCCGCATGGTCTGCCGTCGGCACAGGCATGAACGGTGGCTTCTCTCCCGCCGTCTTCTCCATGAAGGCCTTCAACGACGGCTCCGGCGAAAAGCTCTACGTCGGTGGTCGCTTCGCCAGCATCGGCGGCGTCTCCGGCCTCATCGGACGCTGGACTGGCTCCGCATGGCAACCCGTCGGCGGCGGCGTCGCCCCAGGTGATGCCAACTTCTCCGACATCGAATGCATGGAAGTTTTCAATGATGGCACTGGCCCCGCCCTCTATGTCGGCGGCTGGACCCTTCGCCCCTTCCAAAGCGTCAACTGCTCCGTCGCCAAATGGAACGGCACACGCTGGACCGCAGTCGGCCAATTCCTCGGCGGCCGCACCACTTCCCTCGCCGTTTTTGACGATGGCACCGGTCCAGCCCTCTACGCCGGCGGCACCGCCCAGCCCGGCATCAACTACATCGCCAAGCTCGTCAACAACCAATGGGTCATCCTCGATGGCGGCGTCGGCCAACCCGGCGGCCCACCCTGGCCCAGCGTCTTTGGCCTCTACAACTGGAATGGCAATCTCGTTGTCGGTGGCGATTTCGATTACGCCGGCGCATCGACCGTGCAAGTCCCCGCCAGCGGCATCGTCGTCCGCACCGCCTGCCCACCCTGTCGCGCCGACTTCAACAACGACTCCGTCGTCGATCTCTTCGACTATCTCGATTACGTCGCCGCCTTCGCCGCCTCCGGCCCCGGCTCGGATTTCAACGCCGACACCGTCGTCGATTTCTTCGACTACCTCGATTTCGTCGCGGCGTTTGCACAGGGGTGCTGAACCACCAACGCAATCCTTGAATTCTCACTCCCGCGTCCGGTAACACCGTCATCGACTCGCTCTTCTCACCTCACGCGCTGGACTCCCAATCCCCGCTTGTGTACCACTTCCTCCTCACTCCATCACCACGAGTGATTCAAAGGAGATTCCAGGGGCCGCACGCTTTCATTGTGTTTCAAGCGCACTCGCTCTCTTCCTCACCGCCTCCGCCCTCGCCCAACCCACCTACGACGTCATCGATGTCGGCGATCTCGCCAACGGATCGGACAATCCACCGGCTACGCCCTCAACTCCGCCGGCTTCGTCGTCGGTATCACCGCCACCACATCCTCCGGCAATCGTGGCTTCACTTGGAATCCCTCCACCGGTGTCATGACCCCTCTCTCCGCTCTCCCCGGCAGCGCAGGTGGCGGCAACAGCGCGCTCGCCACCGAGCCCTACGGCATCAATGCCCTTGGCACCATCGCTGGCCGCGCTTACGTCTACAACGGTGCGACCTACGTCTCCACCCACGCCACGCGCTGGGATTCTCCCACCGCATCCATCGATCTCGCTCCCCTCGGCTCGCGAACCAGCGTCGCGTGGGCAATCAACGCCGATGGCATCGCCGCCGGCACCATCAATTCCACCTCTGGCATCCCCACCGCCACACTCTGGTATCCCGATGGCTCCACGCTCTCCTTTGCCGCGCGTCCAGGTGAAACCTTCGCCCAATTCCTCGACATCAACGATGAAGGCACCGCTCTCGGTCAATACAACTTGAGTGGCACTCCCTTCTGGGGCACCTTCATCCGCACTCCCGATGGCACGCGCATCGATCTTCCATTCCCTTCCGGCACCACCCAGATGACTCCCACCGCCATCAACAACTCCCGCACCGTCGTCGGATATCTCCGCATTGGCACCGGCGGCGCAACTCGTCCCTTCATGTGGACGCCGACCGGCGGCACAGTGATCCTCAACACCGGTGCCCTCTCCAATGGCGCAGCCACTGCCATCAACGATGCCGGCACCATCGTCGGTTGGCACGCCACCGGTGCTGTGTCCGCCTGCGCCTGGTACGACCCCAGTGCCGCCTCCATTACCCTCTCCTCCCGCCTCACTCCCACCTCCTCCGCCTGGGGCATCATCGGTGGCGATGGCCCATACGACATCAACAGCAGTGGCTGGATCCTCGTGCAAGGCCTCACCCCCGCGCGTCCCGGCCGCTATCTGCACGCCGCGATCCTCGCCCCGTCCAATCCCTGCCCCACCTTCTCGGATCAACCCGACAACCGCACCTTCAGTTCCTGCACGCAGCGCATCTTCATCGGCGCTGCCGCCGCCTCTCGAAACGTCATCACCTATTCCTGGACGCTCAACGGCCAACCCGTCACCGATGGCCTCTTCGGCCTCACCCGCATCCGGGGCAGCGCATCCCCCGCCATCATCATCGACAACCCAACCTCCGCCTACGCCGGCAACTGGGTCTGCATCGCCACCAATTCCTGCGGCACAGCCCAAAGCAACCCCGCCGCCATCACTTTCTGCGCCCCCGATTTCAACTGTGATGCCGTTGTCGATTTCTTCGACTACCTCGACTTCGTCGCCGCCTTCGCCGGCAACCTCGGCTCCTCCGATTTCAATCAGGATTTCGTCATCGACTTCTTCGATTACCTCGATTTCGTCGCTGCCTTCGCCGACGGCTGCTGAATCACTCCCGCCGCACCATCCTCCCTGCACACAGATTGAGAATCGGCGTACCCTCGCCGGTCCGGACGCAATCGGTCCGTCCACTCTTGTTCCGTTCACAGGGTTTTTCACATGAACACCTTCCTCACCCGCGCCCGCTCCACCCTCGCCAAAATCAACGAAGACAAGGTCTACAAGGTCCTGCAGACCATCGAGGGCCCGATGGGCCCCACTGTGAAACTCAAGGGCTACGGCGAGGTCGTCTGCCTCTGCTCGAACAACTACCTGGGCCTCGCCAATCACCCCGAAGTCGTCGAGGCCGGTGCCAAAGCCCTCAAGGATTACGGCGCAGGCACCGCCAGCGTCCGCTTCATCTGCGGCACCTTCGCCCCCCACCACGATCTCGAACGTGACATCGCCTCCTACATGGGCACCGAATCCGCCTACACCTTTGTCAGCGCGTGGACCGCCGCCGAAGCCCTCTTCCCCACCCTCGCCGAACCCGGCGACATCATCATCTCCGATGAACTCAACCACGCCTGCATCATCGATGCCATCCGCCTCGCCACCGTCGTGAAAAAGGGTGTCCACAAAGCTGTCTATCGCAACAACGTTCTCGAAGGTGAAAAGTCCCTCCGCGCAGCCCTCGAAGCCGCGAAAGCAAACCCCGAAGTCACCGGCGCCATCTGGGTCGTCACCGATGGTGTCTTCAGCATGGAGGGCTCCATCGCAGACCTCGCCGCCATGCGCAAGATGTGTGATCAGTACGGCGCGATCCTCGTCGTTGATGATTCGCACGGCCACGGTGTGATGGGCAAGCTCGGTCGCGGCACGCACGAATACGCCGGCCTCCTCGAACCCGGCGCACGCCCCATCGATATGTTCACCGGCACCCTTGGCAAAGCCCTCGGCGGCGCGGCAGGCGGTTTCATCGCTGGCCCCAAAGAAGCCATCGAACTCGTCATCCAGCGCGGCCGCCCCACCATCTTCTCCAACGCCCTCCCCGTCACCGTCGCCTGCAGTGCCCGCAAAGCCATCGAGATTCTCCGCCGCGAACCAGAGCGCGTGGCACGTTTGCGCGACAATGTCACCTACGCCCGTAAGAAGATCAAGGATGCCGGCTTCAACGTCCTCGAATCCCCCACTGCCATCTGCCCCATCATCGTCCACGACACCGCCAAAGCCATCGCCATGAGCAAGCGCCTGCTGGAACTCGGCGTCTTCGTCATCGGCTTTGGTTACCCCGTCGTCCCAGAAGGCCACGCCCGCTTGCGTTGCCAAATCTCCGCCGCCCACACGACCGAACACATCGATCGCTTCGTGGATGCGTTGAAGAAACTCTGATTCGTGCATTGACTCGTGGCACCGCCCTTCCGGGCGGTGTGCCATTTGTGCCACGGTCTTGGCTTTGCAAGGCCTTGCTCTTCGCCCCAACGGGGCGATGGCGTGTAGCCACTAGTGGAGCAATGCGTAGCATTGCGCAACTAGTGGAAAGCATCCCCACACACTCCACACGGCTCCTCTTTCTCCCCTTCCTCCACATTGTGCCGCGAGGATCGCGGCATGAAATCAAACGCCTCACTCTTCACACCACTGCATAAACTTGCTTCGTGGCGCTCGCGAGAGGGCATACCGGAGAAAGCCCGGTTCGGCACATTTGTGCTGTGGCGTGTGAACACGCATTTCGCGAGCGTCGCTTTTTGACTTTCCGCCCGCTTCACATGAGCAACCCATCGTGCATCTTCTGCAACCACGACCTCTCGGCGGTATCCGACACTTCCGAGTTCGTCGACTGCCCCGGCTGTGGCAGGACAACCCCTAGGCCGTATGTAGAAGCTCCGCCGCAGAACCTTCGGCACGACTCTCCCTCGCCTCGACAAGAACAGCAATCGATTCAACACGAACCGCAGCGGAAAACTTCTATAAAGTACTGGAAGCCCATGCTCATCGTGCTCGGGGGTTTCTGGTTGCTCGCTGTACTCTTGTCGATTCTCGTAAAGGGCGCATTTCTCTTGCTCGGCGGATTTGTATTCATCCTATTGGTTCCAGTTGCGGCACTTGTGAACTGGATCCTCGCCGCGTCGACATACATCACGTTTATCGAACGGAACCATGGCCGGCTCCGACAGGGCGACTTGCTGTACGGTGTAGGTAGCGGACTCGTAGTCGGTGTCTGTACTGCGGCGGTTTTGACCGTCACCATATTCGCCATTGGACTTCTCTGATATCTCAAGAAGCGATCGCTTCGTGGATGCGTTGAAGAAGTTGTGATCGCTTGCTTCATCTCGGCATCAAGGAACGCTGAGGGCAGTCGAAGGGAACGCGAGCTCAGCGTTGGCTCTTCTGCATCACAGAATCCTGAGCGCAAGCTCCAGGCGGTATCTTCCTCTCACCACGAAGTGGTGAAAGTGAATAGCCGGTGGTCGTCGCGTAGCGACACCACCGGTAAACATCCCCACACCTCAACCCGGCCAGTCTTCGGCACTTCCTTCACTTTGTGCCGCGCGCATCGCGCATGAATCGGAATACCTCTGCCTTGGGTGGCACCGGTCTCCCGACCGGTGTCTTTTTCGTGCCACTGTCTTGACTTTGCAAGGCCGTGATACCCCGCCGCGAAGCGGCGTTTGTGACGAGCTTGGGGCGTCAGCCCCAAGAAAAGAAACCTCTCTCACCACTCTTCCCTCTTCATCCTCGAGCACCGAAGGTGCGCCACTCACTTCTGCTTCTCACTCTGCCACTGCGCCACTTTGCCACTTTGCCACTCCGCCACTTCTTCCTACCCCTCGCCACCTCGTCACCTTGACACTTCGACACCTCTTGCCTCCCCCTCAGCACTCAGCATTCAACACTCAGAACTTGCTTCGAGCAATTCGATCTCACTCGATCGCTTGCGCACGATTGCCATTCCCGATCACTGATGACATTTGCTGCGCGAGTTCACCGGCTGACCAGCGACTGCTTCAGCCACTCCAGCGTCTCCGAAATTCCATCTTCCAGCGAAGCAAAGGGCTCATAGCCCAGGAGGTCGCGCGCGCGGCTTAGATCCGCCTGCGAATGCCGCACATCGCCCGCCCGCGCCGGTTGATGCGTCGGGCGCAGATGTGGACGCCCGATCTTGTCGGCCATCAGCGCTGCAAGGCGCGTCAGATCGATTCGCGAGCCCGTCCCCACATTCACCGTCTCACCCTTCAACGCACGTTCCGTCGAGCCCGCCAGCAGCGTCGCCAATACCGCATTGCCCACATAAGTGAAATCGCGGCTCTGCAACCCATCACCGAAAATCACCGGAGACTCACCATTCAACAGCCGCGAAGCAAAGCTCGCCACCACCGCCGCGTACGCCGAATCGGCGGACTGGCGCGGCCCAAACACGTTGAAGTAGCGCAGGCACACGCCCGAAAGTCCGTACGAAGCCGACCACGCGCTCACCAGCCCCTCAGCAGCAAGCTTGCTTGCCGCATAAGGAGACATCGGTCGCGGCGTCTGACTCTCCACCTTGGGCAACGCCGCGTCATCTCCGTAGGCGGAACTCGATGCCGCGAGAACTACGCGCTGTGCCCCCGCCTTTTTGGCGGCTTCGAGCACTCGAAGAGTGCCGGTGGCATTCACGGCGAAGGAGCGGCGCGGATCCTCAATCGAACGAGGAACCGAACCAACTGCCGCAAGATGAAAAATCGTGCGGGCCTCCGCGACGGCGTCCTTCAACGAATCATCATCCAGAATCGACCCATGCACGAAACGCAGTCGCGCCGGCTCCATCTCCATCAGCGTGGTCAGGTGATCAAGCGTGGAATTTGAAAGATCATCAATCACGCAAACCCGTGCGCCCAGCGACAACAGGGCATCCACCAGATGGCCACCGATGAAGCCAGCTCCACCAGTAACGCAGACCGCACGTCCCTCATAGAAGGCGCGGAAAGTCTTCACCCTTTCAGAAGGCAGTTTCATTCCGGGCATTCTAACGTATTCTGAACTCACGCACGAGCCCGCGGCAATTCAGCAGGGAACGCTGAATGCCGCGACAAAATCCAGATAATCAAAGAAATCGATGCTGGAGTCGTTGTTGAAATCAGCCCCGGGGTCGCTGGAGCTGAACGCGGCAACAAAATCCAGATAGTCAAAGAAGTCGACAATCCCATCCGCGTTGAAGTCAGCAGCACACACGCCACGAAGCGTGACGACGGCATAGCCACCCTCCGCAAAGCCGATCAGCGAGGCAACCGTGCCGGAATTGTTCAACACACTGCCACGCCCATCGTCACCGGAGGAGTTGCCATTGCTGGCAAACCACGTCGCTGAAACAGTCTTGGTGACCGAATCGGAAAGTACAACCGCATCGCCTTCGCGAAGCAGCGTTCGCCAGGAGCCATTCCCCGCTCGCATCAACAGCACACTGGGAGTTGTGGCACCATCGATGATCCGCCAGCGCATCACCACATCGCTTGAGTCATTCATCACCACACGCGTTGCGGGCTCGGCGCTGAACACAACGCCAGGGGCAAAGCCGGGAACCTGCTCACCTGCCTGACCCAGCAAGCGCACTTGCCCTGCCTGAGAAGCCCACACGCCGCAATTGTTTGTAGACGTTGCGCCACTGCCCCACAGCGTGGCAGAAAATGCGATCTCTCCCGCCGAGTTGATGTGGGGTGTGGTGGTAAACGCTTGGAACGACAGGATGGTGCCCGGAGCGAAATCACCACCTCGCACCGCGAGCGTGACCGCGCCGGGCGAGCCGACCCACAGGCCCACGTTGTTGCCGGTGTTCACACCCGTTCCCTGCAGCGTCGCCGAAAATGCCGAGCGACCTGTCGCCGACATCGAAGTCGTCGAAAAGAAATCCAGCCAGGTCTGACCAGTCGGGGTACCCGGCGCAGCCAGACGCGAACGACCCATGATCTGCACGCCCGCCGTGGAAATGCGCCACAAACCCTGCGTCGTGCCCGCGCCAGCGCCGGTCACCGTGGAGACGCATTCGACCTCACCAAGAGCATTGAACGTGAGATTGCCCGTGGCCAGATCACCCACCGCGGCATTCACAGCAATCGATGGGAGAGGTGTGGCCTCGCGCACGCCAATTGTGGGAATGCCCGCAATCACCAGAGAAACAGCCGTGTCATTTGTCGTCGTCACGCCCGTGCCAGTCAACGTCGAGCGGAAAGCCATGCTGCCGCCGATGCCGACGGCAAAGTCGTTGATCTGGTTGTACAGGCAACCCACCGGCAGCCCTGGTGCCTGTGTGCCCTTGCGCATTACCAGGCGAATGTTGCCCGGCTCACCCGCAAACAGCCCCTGATTGTTGGACGAATTCACACCCGCGCCCGTCAGCGTCGCTGTAAACGCGATGCGGCCATTGCACAGAATTGGCGAACCCAGCACATTGAAGACCGCGCCGCCACAATCCGGTGCAACATTGCCTTCACGCGCCTGCAACTGCAAGCCGCCTGCCGGACCGAACCAAATGCCATAGTCATTGGCGCTCGTCACTGCGGTTCCGGTCAATTGGGCACGGAACAGCACAGCACCCGACTCATCGATCGTCGGAGTTCCAAATGATTCAGCGAAGTTCTCACTCGTCCCGGGCGCAGTCACGCCGCCGCGCGCGATGACCGTCACATCCGCGAGTGCCGAGGCCGCCTGGCCAACGCAACCTGCAACAACCACCGCCAACCGGATTCGGTTGGCCACACCCGCAGCAATGACCATGCGTCTATCTCCTCCGAGGGGCAAGAGCTCCCACTCTTTGCTTCCCCAAACTCTGCGCGGTCGTCATTGGGTGGAACAACTCCCGCTTTCGTAAGATACCGGACGCAGGGGTATGACTTCAAGTCCTCGGACCGCGTCATGCCCCATAACATCACGATCCATAGAAAATCCGGGAGTAAAACTCCCTAGCGACGCCGCGCAACCCGGAAAACCGCGAGGACGATCGCCCCACCAACCACGCCCGCCGCCGCGTGCGTTACCCAAACCCACCCCCCCTGTTCCAGGCGATCCTGACGTTGAGCGAGTGCTTGAATCGCCGCCAACGCGACGCCCTGCGCGTCAATCGTGCCGATCACTCGGTCGCTCGCACCCACACCAAAGTTCGCGTAAAAATCCTGCGCTGTCGGGCCGATGTGTCGCGTTGATTCGCCTCGGTAGCTCCACGCGCGAATGGGCAGAGACCGCACGCGCTCCAAGACCTGCGCACCATCCACCGGGGCAAAGTCATGCTTGCTGTGCACGTCACTGACATTGTTGAATCCGTATGCATACCACGCCATATCCGCATTCAGTGCTGCCGCACGTCCTTCCTTTCCTTCGATCGTCAGCGCATCACCCGCCATCGTCGCCGCGGTGCGATTGTCGATATGCACGCTTCCCAGCGTCGAGATCGCGCGCCCTTTCGCAGATGCGATCCCTGCATACAGACCGATTCCCCCATCGACGGATGTGTTGACCGCGCTGATACCAAATCCGCTCGCACTCGCCGACTCACCTCGCACACCACTCACCACTCCACTCGTCGCAACCGCTCGCCCGGAAACTCCCGCGCTGCCGTTGTCCGGGCTGGTGGTGCGACCCTCTACGCCGCGGCCGGTACCAACGGAAACCTCACCCTCAATGGCGTTTCCTCCCCAGGCACGATTGGTTGCGAAGACTGCCGTTGCCAGTTCCGAATGCACGGCCAACGACTGCGCTTCTGCGGCACTCTCTGCCGAGGCCCCGATGATCACGCGCCCGGTTGAGAGTGACACCACATCTGCTGTCAATACAAACGGCGATGCCCCTGCCTCTCCAGCCGGACCCATCGGACCTGTTGCTCCGGTTGGCCCTCTTGGGCCTGGTGCACCGGATGGACCAGGTTCACCCTTTGGTCCTTGCGGCCCGACCGCTCCCTGTGGTCCGACTGGCCCTTGGGGTCCTGCCGGTCCGGGCACAGGTGCCGGATCGCTGGTGCCATCCATGACCGCATACTTCGGCCTCGTCAGCAATTGCCGAGGCGAGACCACACTGAACTCCGCATCTCCAGCACCTTTGACTGCAATCTCCAGCCAGCGCCCGCGGCCAGTGAGCACCGGCACACCAAAGTCCAGTGTCGCCGCGAACCGGCCCCCTATCAACGTCACTCCATCGGCCTGCAGGCGCGGGCCAATCTGGTTGCCACCCGTCGCGGCATCGAAGAGACGGAATTCAAGATCAACGGTGCCAGAGAGCATGCCCGAACCAGAGGCGCTGCGGAGCTGGCCCTGGTAGGTGATGGCGTGTGAAGCGTCTTGATCTTGTGCAAAGGCAGTTTGCGCGGCGAGGAAGGCGAACAGAGGAATGATTCGGGTTGTGGCGCGGAGTGCGGACATACTGCGGGTATCGGCAAGGGGGGCTAGATTGGTAGAAAGAAGGGGGGAATTGGAACTGCTTTGACAGAGCGTGACGCGATTTGCCCGAGATTGTGCGAAACCCGGAGATCTGCAGGATTCCGTCCACTGAGTGTGGTCGACGAAAGGGCGATAGACACGATCGCGCTATGCACAGGAGATCAGCATGCTGAGAACAATCGTTGCGGTAGTGGTGTCGTACATCGTCATGTCCATCATTATCTTTGCGGTGTTTGCGGCACTGATGTTTGGCATGGGGCCTGACAAGCTGCTTGAGCCGGGCTCGTGGAAAGGAACAACTTTTCTGAACATTGTGGCTCCATCGATCACGGTGATCAGCGGGCTGTTTGGAGGGTGGTTGAGTGTGAAGATTGGCGCGAGCCGCAAGCCGGTGGTGCCGCTGGCGGTGGTGGTGCTGTTGCTGGGTGCTGTGACGGCGTATTTCACGATGCAGAAACCAGCGCCGACGGGTGAGCGCCCTGCGGGAATGGCGATGGAAGAGTTCATGGAGAAGGGAAGAGAACCGACGTGGCTGCTGATTTTCAACCCGATTGGCGGAGCAGCGGCGGTGATGATCGGAGGATTCCTCGCAAAGTCAAAGCAATTACCTGACCACAAGGGAGTTGTCTGACACGTTTGCGGAATGCAAGTAATTCTGAACGACGCCAATGGCCAGTGATGCAGAGCTCCGACGTGCACGTGTGAGGTGCGACGGCACTCTGGTTGATTTGAAGTCACAAATAAAGCACCCACCAGGACGGCCTGGTGGGTGCGGTTGTTTCTGGGATGCAGCAATGGGAGCTTACATGTCTGAGTCGTAATCGAAGGAGATGCCGTAGATGTACATATTGCCGCCGGAGGGATCGCTGCCGCTGATTCCGTTGCGGCCGATGGTGATGATGATGATGTCGCCAGCGACCCAGGAAGCGGGCGAACCGTCGTAGGACTCCGTGCCTTCGGGGACGGTCTGAGTTGTGATGGCACCCTGAGCCGGGTTGTTGGAATCCATGGCATTGCCCGATGCGCCGGAGCTTGCGCGGAAGTTGTAGCGGAACGTGACAGAAGATGAGGGGCTGGTCATATCTGTGACCTTGGAGAAGGACACATCGCAGTCGACGCGACGATCGGATCCATCATCGCCGGCCCAGAGAATGTTGAGCTTGGGAATGGATTGACCGGCGACATAATCAGCCGGGACAACGAAGGTGGCGGTCGCCGCGTTATTGCTGTTGTTGCCTAGGACCACTCCGTACCCGCGGTTGCGGACGTTGCCGACGGAGAACTGAACGGAGCCAATGGTGCTGTCGACATTGGATGTGTTGCTGCTGGTGTTGTTGATGTTGGTGAAGGCGCCCGAAGAGACCATGAACTTGCGCGTGCGATTGGTGAGGCGGTTGGCACCGATGGTGCCGGTGGTGCCGACATCGTTGATCTTGGTGACGATCTGAGTGCCGGTATCGGGTGAGCCGGCGGGACCCTGCGGACCGGTTGCGCCAGTGGCACCCGTCGCGCCGGTTGCACCGGTCGGACCTTGCGGGCCGGTGGGGCCAGCAGAGCCAGTGTCACCAGTCGGCCCTTGGATGCCCTGAAGGCCCTGAGCACCTGTTGCGCCAGTTGCACCGGTGGGACCTTGCGGGCCAGTGGGGCCCGTCGCGCCAGTGGCACCCTGAACACCCGTCGTCACCAACGTGATGGACATTCTGGCGTTCAGAGCGGACACCGGTGCGGACGATTGGGCCGTGAGCACGATCGTCTCACCAGCGTTGGCGCGGACGATCCAACTGCCGTGGAACTGGTTCACATTGCCGTTGGTCGTCGCGGTGCCCTGATAGGGCACACCGTTCACAAACAGGTTGATTTCACGAAGCGGGCTGCCCGCTCCGCTCATGACGGTGAATCCATTCACCTGATACGTGCCGGTTGTGGGAGCGACAAAATGCGTCGTCGAGCCGGTGTAGAAGCCGGGGCCACCGGTGTTGAACGTGCCGGCTCCTCCAATATCCAACGCGAGAGGTGTGGCGACGCTGCCGCCAGGGATACTGGTTGCGACGATCGCACTGGCGTATGCCGACAGCTCGGGTCCGGGGGTGCCTGTCGGGCCTTGCGGGCCCGTCGGACCCGCCGAACCTGTGACACCCTGCGGACCGGTTGGGCCTGTGGCGCCCTGAATGCCCTGAGGTCCAGTCGGGCCTGTCGCTCCGGTGGCACCGGTCAAGCCGATGGGGCCTTGCGGGCCCATTGGGCCAGTGTCGCCAGTTGCACCTTGAGAGCCAGTGGCTCCAGTTGCACCTGTTGCACCAGTGGGGCCTTGTGGTCCGGTGTCGCCTTGAGCGCCTGTTGCACCAGTTGCGCCGGTCGGGCCTTGGGGACCCATCGGGCCAGTGTCGCCAGTTGCGCCCTGAGCGCCAGTCGCGCCAGTTGCACCAGTGGGACCTTGCGGACCCATTGGGCCGGTGTCACCAGTTGCACCTTGAGCGCCAGTCGCGCCAGTTGCGCCTGTGGGGCCTTGTGGACCGGTATCGCCGGTTGGGCCTGCCGCGCCTGTGGGACCAGCGGGGCCTGTGGGTCCTTGCGGACCGACAAGCTGAGCGGTGTACTGGGTGGTGCCATCGGGGAAGATGAGTCCGGTCGTGCCTGCGGTGCCGCCGATCTGGATGTGACCAAAGGAGCGGACACCGACACCGACATCGCTGCCAGCGAGGCCGTAGACACCTGCGCCGGAGGTGGTATCAAAGTTGGGGCTGAAGCCGCGAACACCGGACGCCAGGGTGTTGGTGTTGCCAGCCGTACCGACCACACCTGCGGAGGTGCTGTTGGTGTTGGTGCCGACAAGTGTGCCCTGTACGCCGTAATTGGCGTTTGCGGTGCTGCCGCTGGGGATACCCGCTTCGCCGCGGACACCCTGAGCGTTGCTGTTGCCGGAATACTGACGACCCCAGACACCATGGCCGTTGGAGCTGTCGTTGGTTCCGACGACACCGTGAGCGGAACCGGTGGTGCCCGTGGTCTTACCTTGAATTGCTGCGCCGCCGGCGGTGCTGGCTGTCACACCGAGGAGGCCTGCGGCATCGTTGGTGAGTGCAGCGCTTGCGTTGGTTTGGGTTGCCGAGACAACCGAACCGGTGGTATTAGCAGAAGCGGAGATGGCACGTGTGGACGCGGTAGGTTGAACAACGAGAGCGGCTTGCCCGCCAGCGGTGGACTTATCGATCCAAACTGAGGAGTTGGTTTCGGCTCCGCTGGTGAGGAAGGTCTGCGTGGCGTTTGCGGTTGAAGAAGCGCCGCTGAGAACCTTGCCAGCGGTGTAGTAGGCATCGTTGCCGGTGAGTGACCAGGGCGAAGCGCCTGCAGGTCCGGTGGGACCTGTCGGACCAGTGTCGCCGGTTGCGCCCTGTAGTCCCTGAGCGCCGGTGGCGCCGGTGGGACCGATCGGACCTGTCATGCCCTGTGGGCCAGTTGGACCAGCGGGACCTGTGTCACCAGTTGCACCTTGCGCACCAGTTGCGCCGGTGGGGCCGTGTGGACCCATGGGACCAGTGTCTCCCGTTGAGCCTTGCGCGCCGGTTGCGCCCTGAGCGCCAGTTGCGCCTGTGGGGCCTTGTGGACCCATTGGCCCTGTGTCACCAGTGGCACCTTGAGCACCCGTTGCACCAGTTGGACCCTGAGGACCAGTGTCGCCGGTGGGGCCTTGTGGACCCATTGGCCCTGTGTCACCAGTGGCACCTTGAGCACCCGTTGCACCAGTTGGACCCTGAGGACCAGTGTCGCCGGTTGCGCCGGTCGGTCCCTGCGGTCCGGTTGCGCCCGTTGCACCAGCCGCGCCGGTGGGGCCAGCCGGGCCAGTGGGCCCTGTCGGACCAATCGGGCCCGTTGCACCGTTCAATGCATACAGCGCATACGGCGCGGCCGTGATCTGCTGCCGGGGTGACAGATTCGTAAACGGTCCCGGTCCCGAAGGATTGCGGACGGCAATCTCCAGATACCGCGAGTCGCCCACAAATGGCGACGCACCAAAGTCCAACTTTACCGCAAATCGCCCACCGACCAGCGGCACATTGGTTGCCGTCAGGACAGGACCAACCTGTGCGCCACCCGCAGCGTTGTCAAACAGGCGGAACTCAAGATCCACCGGCCCCACCACCGACAGCGAGTTGTATCGCAACTGTCCCTGGTACGTGAAGGCCGTGCCCTGAGGCGAAAGTGCTCGCGCCATCGTCGAGATTGACATGCCGCACAGACCGGCAATCAGAAGCGCGTTGAACTTGCGGAGCTTCTTCATCTTCATAAATCAAATCCCTTCCGAGCGAGCGGCGCGAGCTGCGGACTAACGAGATAAACACCCAACCACTTTTCAGCAATGAACCTGCTGTACACGAAGACTCAGCAGCCGTTGGAGAAGGCCGCGACGAAATCAAGGTAATCAAAGAAATCGATATTGCCGTCATAATTGAAATCCGCGGGAGGCAACTGCTCCGAAAACGCGGCGACAAAGTCCAGATAGTCAAAGAAGTCCAGCGTGCCATCCTGGTTGATGTCTGCCAGACACAGGTCAGCGCCGTCCAAAGGCCAGTAACCCCCTACGAGCGAGAAGCCGGCACCCTGCATCTCCACGCCGGCATCGTGCTGACCGATGGTGCCTTCGAGGACCAGGGGGCCGTTGGAGGACATGTCGCCACCACCATCAATGGTGTTCCAATCAATGTCGTATGGATTGCCAGTAGGACTGGGGTCGTCTGCATGCGCTGCCGCAGCACACCCCAGAACGCCCAAAATCACAAAAACGGCACATCGCGGCAGCAGGTGCGCACCAAGTAAAAAAGACAAAACCGAGGTGTTCAATCAAACCCTCCGAGGTTCCGCCCTTTGAAGGGCCTGGGGAATTTACCTTATTCAGGGGAGCACACGCAAGGGTTTTGTATGTAAATCGAAGCGCCCGGCTCCCAACCGACAACGGTTATAGGACATTCCAGTGTGTTTGTTTGCCAAAAAAACGACGAGGCCGACCCGAAGGCCGGCCTCGCGAACTCAGTTATTGGTCACGCGGGCTTAGCAGCCGCCGCTGAAGGAAGCGACAAAGTCAAGGTAGTCAAAGAAGTCGATCGAAGCATCGCCGTTGAAGTCGGCGATGCACGTGTTGGCGGAGAAGGCGGCAACGAAATCGAGGTAGTCGAAGAAGTCGACGGACGCGTCGCCGTTAAAATCTGCTCCGCAGATGACGGCCACGTCGGCTGCGGTCACGGTGCCGTCGCCATCGACATCACCCTGCGACCAGCCACCAGCGTTGCCGATGTTGGCCTGAGCGATGCCCTGGTCGGTTGCGTCGACGACGCCGTCGAGATTCACATCCCACCAACGGGTGCAGAGGACGTTGCTGAGGACGTCGGTGACATCATCGCGGTTGATGAGCAGATCGCCGGTCATGTCGGCGGAGAGGTCGGCGTTCACGGCCTGGCCGAGGTTGGACCAGGCGACATCGCCAGCGCGGTACTGGGCCATGATGTAGGTGATGTCCTTGCCATCGACGATGCCATCGTTGCCCACGGGAGCAAAGCCGGGGGTGGTGCCGACGGCGCCGGCGATGTCAGCGCGGCTGTCGCCGGCCTTGTAGACGCGGGGGCCGCCCACGGTGGCGGGGAGGGTGGTGGCGAAGAAGTTGCTGGAACCGGTGAGGGTGTTCCAGTCGGTGTCGACCTGAGTGAAACCAGCGCGACGATCGAGGTTGCCGGAGACGAGGAAGAGGCCGTCAGCAAAGTAACGGACATCGGCGGTATTGAAGTTGCCATCGCCCTGGAAGTCGCCAAGCACCTCAATGATGGCATCGCTGCTGAGCGCGCCGGCGAGAGCACCGGTGCCTGCGGGAGCGGTCCAAGCCGGACCACCGTTGCGCTGACGGAAGGCCTTGAGCATTTCGATCACATCGCCGGAATCGCGGAGGCCGTTGCCGCTGAAGTCACCGGCGATCTTGTTGCGGAGGGTGAGGACGCTGCCGTAGGCAATCGACGATCCCGCCTGATTGATGTAGTTTGCGCCGCCAGCCACGCCGTCGGAGTAGACCGCGCCGGTGGTGCGGGTAGGGACGCGACCCGAAGCCGTGGTGTTGAAGCTTGCGAACGCGGAATTGTTGTGGACGTTGTTGCCGAGCGTGTAAGACTTCAGCGCGGCGTTGAAGTTGGGATTGGGAATCAAGGAGGCGGGATCAGTGCCGGGGTGGAGGTTGTCGATCGCGGCGAGGAGGATGAACTGCGTGGCGGCGTACTCGCCGGGCATGAAGTCGTTGGTAGGAGCGTTGGGGACTGCGACGAATGCCGCGATGCTCTTACGGATGTTGTTGAGGTAGGCGGCAGCGGCGGTGTTGACCATGCGGGGCGTGGTGAGCCCATCGCCACCGACATTGGTGGGCTCAGCGCGAGGATCACCGATGCTGGCGAGCACGGCCTGACCACCGATGACCCAGCCGTTGGCGTTGTTGTTGAGAAGGTTGCTGGTGGTGGGACGGACGAAAGCGGTTCCGCCGTAGATATCGTTTTTCACTTCGGCGATTTCGAGGGCGCCGGTGGAGAGCCAGGAACCCGAGCCGGAACCAGTCACGCCGCGTTCGGTGCCGACGTAGCCGATGCCGAGGCGAACATTGCGAAGCGTCGCTTCCATGCCGCCGTTGGAGCCCTTGTTGGAGGGCAGGAACGCGGCACCCAGGTTGTTCTGTGCGCTGGTGGTGGAGAGACCGCCGACGTTCTCGCCCACGCCGTACGAAGGATCCTGCCCGATGCAGTTTTCGAAGGCGTTGCGCGTGCCGGAGCCGACATCGCGGGTAATGACCATGAGGTTCTCACCGTTGATGCCGCGGCCGGTGCCGAAGTGGTGCTGCAACTGCGTCATGGTGATCTGGCGAATGCCGGTGCCGAAGCTGATGACGGGAGCGATGGGGGCGAAGGCAAGTTCGTTGTCGAAGATCGTGTTGGAATTGGCCGCTCCGGGGTTGGTGGGATCAAAGAGGTTGCGACCATTGAGTCCGGGCAGGCCGTTGGAAAGACCAGCACCGCTGGTGGTGCCGGACTTGTTCACGCTCACCTTGGCATTGGTGCCGTAGCCAGCATCAAAGGGATCGGCATCCCATGCCGGAGCACCGGTCTTACGAACAGCCCAAGAGCTGGCAACGTCCAGGGGAGCAATATCGATGGCGATGCCACCTGCGGAGCCGCTCGGTGGGGAGGCGTACGTGCCCAAAGGATTCAGCAAACTGGTGGAGCGATTGGGAGCGCCGCCGGGGTTACCGGCGTTGTAGAACCCGGTCTGCACGCCGTTGGTGATGTAGAGGGTGCGATTGTTGTACGCAGCAGTGGCAACACCGGGGTTGGGATCGTTGGAAGTGGGAGCCGCGCCCAGGATGCCGTTGACATCAAAGGAATCGGTCGTGACGTAATTGGGGGAGCCAAAGCGGGTGAGTTCGTTGAATCCGTTCACGGAACCGACGACACGGTACTGGATGACCCAGTATTGACCGGCAAGACCGGTGGGGCCGCCGGGAGCCAACTGATCAGGGGAAGCCGAGCCGAGGATGCCGGCTTGGCCATCACCATCAACATCGATGTAATCGTTGGTGGATGCAACGGAGCGCACGTAGTTCTCCAGCAGCGTGGCGCCGCTGATGTTGACCACACGGCCGACCTGGGCATTGGCCGCACCGGCCGCCAGACCGCACACCGCAACGATTGCAAGCTTCGCGTTCATGAGAATCTCCCTTGCGATAAAGATCGCCTCTCCGATCAAGACCACGGAACTTCCAGATCCGTGGCAACCAAATGTGAACACGTTCACAACGCGTTCATAAACAAACACGCGGCCCGGTAAGGCCGCGTGTTCAAGAGTTTCAGTTTCCGTTTCCTTCCAGCACCTTGTTGTTGCCGGTGATGGTGTAGAACCTATCACCCCACCAACGCTTTTTGATACTGCCTGCAATAGTCTCGATGTCAACGTGGCCGTCTGCGAAGCCGAAGTTGGCCGCGCCACCGTTGGCATCCTTCTTGCCGCTGTGGGTGCGGCCCACGGCGTTCAGCGAGCTGGCGGTGCCGCCATCGATCGCGGCATCCGGAATGTCGTTTTCGCGGAGAATTTCGTCATCGGTGGGGTAGCGGAAGCGGGCGGTCTGGCCGCTGCCTTCCGGCTCCTGGTAGACGTCGTAGCCTGAGGAGCGACCGAGGAAGGGGGTCACGGGGCGGTGGGACTTATAAACGCCTTCACCGGTGCGAAGGGCCTTCCAACGCTGCTTCTTGCCGTAGTACAACTCCGTGATCAGGATGGTCGACGAAGGGAAGGAGAGAGAACCGTCTTTGGCGAGTTGGTTCTTTCGCTCGCCGCCACTGGAATAGAACTTGTTGCGGGGGAAGACCGCTGCGTTACCTGCGAAGGCGACTCGCTTGACCTGACGATCCAGCGGCGTCGCTCCGCCCGGAGCCTGCTGCCCCTGATCGTTCACCTGATCGCTCTCCCACCACGACGCATTCGGACCCGGATTGGTTGCGGGCGCTCCACCTTTGTCGGTAGAAGGGCTGGTGAACGCCTCTTCAGGTACCCCTCCATCGGAGAAAAGCGAATACGACCAGTGGATGTATCCATTCTGAGGGTTGGGATTGCTCACCTGCTGATCTTCATACCGCCACGCTGTGGACGAGTCATCCGATCCATACACGTAGTGAGCCGGGTAGTAATCCTTGTTGCTGGCTGTGTAGATGGC
>JAGWZK010000014.1 GCA_018968885.1 Planctomycetota bacterium
CCTCAGACTCTGCCCTCTTCGTCTCTAACAAAAACTCACACCTCCCCTCCGCCTTTCATCTTTCAACTTGTCACTTTCAACTCCCGCTTCACCCTAACGCTCTATGAAGAGCGACGCATTTGCGCGCGCAAACCCGGTCACGCAAAACCTGTTACCGGACCACTCGCAAAAAATGTCATAAGTCCTTATCCCACAACGCGTATCCATCACTTTTCGCATACCCCGTGCGACACGTTTGCGCGCGCAAACGCGTCGCTCATCTGCCTATGTAGAGACACACTCGTGGTGTTCCTCTGCCTTCCTTTGGCCATTTGGAATTTGGCATTTGGTATCTGCCTCCCCTGGTGCCTGATGCCTTGCCTTTCCTCGGTGCTCTATGGACCACCCCTACGAAAGACCCCCCATCCCCATCGCCAACCTCACTGCCGAGGATCACGTTCTCCTCGCGCACATCGCCGATGAGCAGTTCGCCCTCCGTCACGTCGTCGGCAACAGCATCCACCTCCACCCAGCGCAACAGACCCTCCTCACCCTCACCCAATGGCTCAAACTTCCTCACATCGCTGCCGCCGCGCGCCAGCTTCAGGCCGATCTCCGCGAATACGAATCCGTTCGACTTGAGTTCCTGCAGCGCCACTCCATCGACGGCCTCGTCGATGCCATGCACAGCGCCTCCCGCAATCTCAAACTTCTCGAAGAATCCCGCACGCACAACATTCAACACACCCGCGCCGTCGAGGAGCTCCGCCTCGCCGCCCAGGCCCTCAACCGCGCCACTCGCCCCAATCAACCTGCGTGCACGCCAAAGCCGAGGCACTCTGCCTCTCACCACGCAGTGGTGAAAGCAAATAGCCGTGGGTCGTCGGCAAAGCCGACACCCCCGGAAAACTCCCTCTCAATTTCTACACGGTCTCCCGATGTACACACGACGTTTCACACTGCATCAGGGAACCCTGAGCGCGAGCTCAGGGCTGACATCGGTACTCCCTGCGAAACCCTAATCAGTTCAGCGCACCCTGACGGGGTGCTCGTGACCTCATCACTCGACGAACCCGATCCCACGTACCAAGCCGATCGCTCGGAACCCAACTCCGCACCCGCTGACGACGAAACCATCGCTTCAGACGCATCGTCTTGCGACGACACCCCCGGAAGCGCCTCATTGCTTCCCGATTCGCTCGCCCCTTCCTGACATAACGACCATCGCGGCACAACTCAACCACCAACAACACGCACGGCGTGTCAGTAGTCACATGCACATCCGCAACCCTTCCACCTACCATCCACCCCTCATGACGACCACCGTAAAACCCCGCATCCTCACCGGCGACACTCCTACGGGACGCCTGCACCTGGGCCACTGGGTCGGCAGCGTCGAACGTCGCGTGGCGTTGCAGGATAAGTACGACTGCTACTTCCTCCTCGCCAACATGCACGCCTTCACCACCCGCGCCGACAAGTCCGCCGATATCCGCCAGGACACCATCGAGATCGTGAAGGACTGGCTCGCGGCGGGGATTGATCCCAACCGTTCCACCATCGTCCTGCAGACCGAAATCCCCGCCATCGCCGAACTCACCTGGTTCTTCGCGATGCTGCTCTCTTTCAATGATGTGATGGGCAACCCCACGCTGGTGCACGAACTGGAGACCAAGGGCCTCGCCGATAAGTACTCCTTCGGTTTCCCGATGTACACCGTCGGGCAGTGTGCGGACATTCTGGCCTTCCGCCCCGAACTCATCCCCGTCGGCGAGGATCAGGAGCCACACATCGAAATGTGCCGCAAGGCCGCCCGCAAGTTCAACCAGCTCTTCTGCGGCATCAAGTCCGATGCCAAGGATGAGGACTATCCGCGCCTCGGCGGCGTCTTTCCGATTCCGCGAGCGCTGATCGGGCGCATCGGCCGCCTTCCCGGCGTTGGCGATGGCAAGCAGAAGATGAGTAAGTCGCTCGGCAATGCGATTTTCCTTTCGGACCCAGAGAAGGAAGTGCAGAAGAAGATCAACAAGATCACCACCGGCCGCCAATCACCCACCGAGCCCGGAGACCCCAACAACATTCTCTTCAAATTCGTCGAGGCCTTTATCACCGACTCGGCCCGCGTCGCCGAACTCAAAGACCGCTACCAACGGGGCGACAACATCGGCGATGGCCACATTAAGCAGGAACTCGCCGTCGCCATCAATACTCTGCTGGAGCCCATGCGGGCCCGCCGCGCCGAGTTTGAGAAGCCCGGCGGCGACGACCTCATCATCGACATCATCCGCAGCGGCACCGCCCGGGCGAATGTGGTGGCAGAAGAGACGTTGCACATGGCCAAGCAGGCGATGAAGTTGGATTTTGGGAAGAGGTCGGTGAGGTGGACGTGAATCCGCTGAGCGTGGAGATATTTCATGTCGCGACCGCTGAGCACATTTCGGCTTGAGTCTGAAGTCGTGCATCGGTCTTCGATCATGCGGCGACACGATGAGGTGTCACTCGTGATCAGTATCGGCGATCACATCTACTCACAGACAGATCCTGCTCGAACCGATAATGCCGGGACGCTGGAGGGATGGTCCAGCGAGGTGCTCAAGCATGGCCCGCAGATGAAGTCGAAAGCACTCTTCGATGCTGACTTCGAAATTGCAACTCAATCGGTTCTTCACGCCGAATTCGATCCTGATGCCGATATTGACGCTGCTCGACAGTTCATCGGGGAGGATGCTTGGATCTCTGCAGGCACTATTTACTTCCCTTCGGACCCTGGTTTGAGAATGTCTTTGTCGGCACCGTTGGCCATGAGAATCTCATTCGTTTGTGGGGTGGCGAGTATGCCATTCCTCAGGCCGGTCCTTGGCAGCCAGTGTGGATTGACATATTTGACACCAATGTACTTGCCTCGGAGTTCATTGCAGAATTTGAACGGCTGAATCTACAACTCAATCGTCACTGCAATAGCTGATTTGCCTTGTCTCCTTTCGACTTTCTCCTTTTTTCAACTTCTTCGCCGCCTCCCTGCAACCTCCTCTTCTCCCCGCCGGTACACCCAAAGCTCTGCCCCATTCGGTGGCAGAGCGTGTTGCGTATCCCCGGTTTCGTCATCATGAAGTGATTCGTTGGGAGGTCTGCCATGTCCACACGCTTTGCAGTTGCCGCTGTCGCCCTTTCCACCCTGACCGCCTCAGTTGCCCACGCTGACCGCTCCGTTGCCTATTGCATTCCGCAGGGCAATCCGCCGGTCCTTCGCGTCTTCGATCTTGCAGACCCCTCCCAGTTTCGGAGCATCCCGCTTTCCAGTTCCCTCAACGCCATTCCGGGCGGTCTCGACTTTGATGACACCGGCACACTCTTTGCCACAGATTGGAGTCAATATGTCTACCGCATCAATCCAACGACTGGAGCAACCAACACGCTGCCGCGGCGATTTGAAACCTATTCATCCTTCGGCAAAGACCTGTCGTGGGATCCCAGCACGCAGAACCTGATCGGCATGCGCTACGGCTCCCTTCCCAATCAGCCGATGGCAACCAATATGTACTACGCGATTGATCGCTCCAGTGGCGAAGGACGGCTTCTTGGCTTCATCACGGGCATTCCCAACCCCGGCGGCACGGTGGCGGCGGTGCTGGGCCTCGCCATTGAGCGATCCGGCCGGTGCATTCTGTCGCCCCTTACCAATCAGCGTTTGTTCGTCACTGACAGCATCAGCGATTTTTCGGCCACCCAACTCACAGCGTTCACAGGAGCAAACACCACCCCTGAAGGACTGGGATGCGATTGGACACGCTCCGGCCGCGTCTACGGCGTGGACTATCAGGGGCAACTGCGGCTGGTGAATCCCGATGGTTCGACCACGCTGATGGCCACACTCGGCGGCGGGTATGTGGATATCGCGATTGATCCTCTGTGTGCCGCGGATTTCAACCGCGACCGCACCGTTGATTTCTTTGACTATCTGGATTTTGTCGCCGCGTTTTCCGGCAGTTCGGCCACTGCTGATTTTGATTTCAGCGGCACCCTAGACCTCTTTGACTATCTGGATTTCGTTGGCCACTTTGCCCAAGGATGCTGATCCGCGTGGGTAAACTTGGACAGTTCCCGGCAGAACCGTTCCATGAACCCCACCGCAGCACTCCTCGAGCCCGAGATTCGCGAACTGGTCCAGGAGGGCCGGTACAACGACCTGCGCGAGATTCTGCACGATCTTCCCTCGCGCGATGTCGCCGACATTCTGGCCGAGCTTGATCCTGAGAAAGCCGCGCTCGCCTTTCGCTTTCTCCCTCACGATGACGCCGCCGAGACCTTCGCCTACCTCCCTCCCGAAAAGCAGGAAGACCTGATCGACAAAATGGGGGCCGAGTCGTCGGTGCACATCGTCGAATCGATGAGCGCGGACGACCGTGCCAGGTTGATCGATGAACTGCCTGCGGAGTGTTCGCAGCGGATCGTGGCCAAGCTCAGTCCCGAATCGCGGCGTGTAACGCAGGCGATTCTGGGGTATCCGCCCAAGTCCGTCGGGCGGCTGATGACGCCCGACTACATCGCGGTCAAGCCGGAATGGACAATTCGGCAGGCCATCGATTTCATCCGCACCCGCGGCAGGGACGCCGAGACGATCAATGTCATCTACGTCATCGATGCCGAAGGCAAGTTGATCGATGACATCCGCATCCGCCAGTTCTTTCTCGCTGATCCGGACCAGACTGTCGAATCACTGATGAACCGCTCGTACTACTGGCTGACCGCCGATCAGCCCCAGTCCGAGGCCGTCGACATGATGCGGCGGTACGACCGGGTGGCGCTCCCGGTCGTGGATTCGCGCGGTCACCTCGTCGGCATTGTGACACACGATGACGTGGCGGACGTGGCTGAAGAACAGGTCACAGAGGACATTCACAAACTCGGTGGTGTGTCGGCTCTTGAAGAGCCGTACATGGCGACTTCGCTTTTCTCCCTCTTCAAGAAGCGAGCGCCTTGGCTGGGATTGCTGTTTGTGTCAGAGTTGCTGACCTCAAATGCGATCGGGTTCTACGAAGATGAGATCAAACGGGCAGCGATCCTTGCCGCATTCATCCCCGGCATCATCTCCAGCGGCGGCAACAGCGGCAGTCAGGCCAGCACGCTGGTTATCCGCGCCATGGGCCTGCGCGAGATCGATCTGCCCGATTGGACACGCGTGCTGAGGCGTGAACTTGCTGTGGCGGCGATGCTGGGGTTGATGATCGGAGTGATTGGCTTCTGCCGCGTGACGCTCTTTGGCAGGATGGGGTGGTTTTCCGACCCCGATGTCTCTGACCACTATGTGATGCTCGCCATCACCATCTCCGCCGCGCTCATCGGGATTGTGGTGTGGGGAAGCGTGATGGGCTCGATGCTGCCATTCATCATGAAGAAACTGAAGCTGGACCCAGCCGGTTCCAGTGCACCCTTCGTTGCAACGCTCGTCGATGTGACAGGCATCATTATCTATTTCACCTGCGCCATCGTGATCTTGCGGACCACCTTGCTGAATCCTGCTGTTCCGGAGAAATCTCTGCGCCTGAATTCCGAGGTGACGGTCATCAGTGTCGATGGGTATCGTGACGGCGATCAATCGCTGGAACTGGGGGTTCGCGCTATCGGATCAGATGAATCTGCTCCGGTCTCGCGCGTCACGATTCCGATCGACAAGACAGCTCGTCCGCCTGCCGTTGGTTCGCGCATCAAGCTCAATATTGCCACTCAGGATGCGGTGAGTTACGAGCCGGTGAAGTAAGCCGTACCCTGAATCCGGCTCGACTCAAAGTCACATCCCTTCTCAAGGGTTTTGAGAAGCTCCATCAACTCAGTGCTCTCGTGATGCGGCACGTTCGCAAGCACCAACCTGCCGACGACCTTGAGTAGATTCAACATCGCGTGCTCCTCATCTTGCAGCGCGAACATGCTATCGAGCTGATGCGAGAGTGAGTTCTCTGCTTCGCCGATCATGTCTACCATCTTAACCACTGCTTCACACGGCACGCTTTGCACTCCATCCAGCATCGCCATCACGGCGTGAAGCACAGATGGAGAGGAGACAACTCTTCCCTCATCAGCAAAGTTCTCAATCAACCCGCATCCGCACACAAACAACTGCGGCGGTGTCAGATCCTCCCGATCCGTCGTCATCAGCCACTCATCAAGCACGGATCGCACGCGCTGCGTCGTCCAATCCGCTACTTCTGCCGTTTGCCCTTCCAGCCACCAGCGAATCAGAACTTCTCCATCTCGTTTGATATATTCCGGCTGAGATGGCGGGTCCCACGGCAACAGACAATCACGCCCGATGATCTGTGCAATGGTTTGAATGCGAACTTGCTGATTCATTGGCTAGCTCGGAATACGTACTCCGAGGCGCTCGAAGTCGTCACTTGATTGTTACTTCACACTCTTGCGAAGGTCGTCCATCATGGCCTTCAACTGTGGCGGCACGCGGCCACGCCCACACTGATCCAACAATCGGTTCGCCTCATCCTTCAATCCGCATTGCACGCATGCCCGTGCCAGCCATATCCCTGAACTGATCTCCGCCGGGCTCTGCATCCGCATTCCTTGCAGCAGGCGAATTCCATTGTGGCACGCATCAATCGCGGCTTTCAGTTCCCCTTCTCGCCAGCCGCGGCTCTGCCGTGCCACGATGATCATTGCCAGGCACCGGGCCCGATCGATTCTCTGCAGTTCCTCCATCCGTTTCTCATCAATCACGGCCAGCCAGGCCAGCGCGCGATCCCACTCCTGGCAATGCATCAATGCGCCCGCCACGCGCATCGCCCGCAGCGAATCATCGGCACCCGTCCGCGGTGTGGGCTCGCCAATCTTCGACTTCACCTAATCGCATTTTCCCGTCTGCCCCAGGCAGATCAGCCGCGCCACCTCCGCATCGAGCAAGCGGCCCTGGTGCATGTCGTTCTTGCGTCGCGCGATGGGCAGGCCGGTGTCGAGCGCTTCAAGCGCGCCGGCGTAGTCACCGGCCGCCATCCGCACCTCGGCCAGGATCTGATAGAGATAGAGCACATGCAGGTGCTCAGGCCCAAAGAGTGGGCTCTGTTTGCCAATCGCGATGCCGCAGAGCAAGCCAGATTCCGCCGCGCCCAGTTTCATCTCGCGCACGAGCGCTTCCGCTCCCATACCGATGGCAACCAGCAACGCGCGCTGCGCGTAGGGGTGCTTGAGAAATGGTGAGAAATCTTCATGGCACACCGCGATCGCCTGGTCCCGTTTCCCCTGGTTCCACAGCGACTCGGTTTCTTCCACGCGAGCCAGGATGTGCTGCTTCATCTGCTCGGGAGATTCACCTTTGCCACGAAAAATGGCCAGCGGCAGCAGCACCTCTGACTTCAGATCACGCAGGCGAAGTTGCGATGCGACGAACCCGATCTGCTCGGAAAAAGCTCGCAACCTCTGGGTGTCCACATGGTCAGTGCCCAGAAGGCGTTCGCGGATAGCCACTCCACGCCGGCCCAAGTGAACCAGTGCTTCATCCGATCCACCACGCCCCGTTGATTCCACGATTGCCTCGATCACATCAGCGACTTCCAGGGCATCAGGACCGTACACGCGCTCAGCGAGTTGGAGTGCGCGAGCACCATGCGCCTGACATTCTGCTTGATTGCCCATACTCGCGGCAATGCTCATGAGGGTCTGCCGCACACCCAGTTCGACTTCGGGCTCGGGCGGATCATTCTTGAGTTTCTGCGAAGCGGCCTTGAGTATGTCAGCCACGCGAGTATCACTGCCGGAGCCAAACTCCGCGTTGGCCGCGCCAAGCAGATCCTTGTTCAGGAATGCGTTGATACGGGCGGTGATAGCCTTCTCACGTTGGGCCGTCGCCTCGGCATTGCGGGCGGATTCCGCCTCGCGCTCGGCTCGCTTGAGTAGATCACTGGCTTTCTGGTTGGCCTCCTGAGCCGCCACCTTGGCGCGTGACTCACTGGCCGCGAAGGCCAGTGACACTCCTGTGGCGCCGGCCAAGATCAACGCGATCGTCGCCGCGGCGATCGTCGCGCCGCGATTTCGCCGTACGAATTTCCGCAGGCGGTATGTCGCGCTCTTCGGTCCGGCGGCCAGCGGTTCACCCGCCAGATAACGCTTCAGATCATCCGCCAATTCGATCGCCGAGCGGTAGCGTTCGTTGCGGTCCTTGCGCATGGCCTTGAGGGGGATCCACTCCAGTTCCTGCCGCAGTTCAGATTCAAGCGATGCCAATGCTGTTGACCGTTGCCTGGCAATGGATTCGGCGGTTTTGGCATCGCCACTGCGTAATTGCCGCATCCGCGTCGATGGGCGCGGCGGCTCATCCTCGCGGATCACCCGGCGCAATTCATCAAATGTGCGTGAGCGGAGCTCACGCGAATCAAAGGGCAATCCGCCCACGAGCAATTCATACAGCACCACACCGAGCGAATAGACATCGGTACGCACATCGATGTCCGCGCTCCCCTCCGCCTGCTCGGGGCTCATGAATTCCGGCGTGCCCACCATCATGCCCTGATCGGTGTGCAGAGTCTGCGCGGTGAGCGCGTGCGACACGGCCTTGGCAATGCCGAAATCGATCACCTTGACGATGGCGTGGCCATCGACCTCCTCAACGAGAATGTTGGAGGGTTTGAGATCGCGATGAATGATGCCGCGCATGTGAGCGTGCTGGATGCCTTCGCACACCGGGATCAGGAGGGCATGCGATCGCGCAGGGTCAATCCGTGCTGATTCGCGTAGGTGGTGATCGGGACGCCCTTGACGTACTCCATCGCAAAGTAGGGGCGGCCGTTGCTTGTCGCTCCGGCATCCAGAGCGCGTGCCACGCCTGGGTGATCCATCATCGCGAGGGCATGGCGTTCCTGGTCGAATCGCGCCAGCACAGCCCGCGAATCCATCCCCGGCTTGATGATCTTGAGGGCGACGCGCTGCACCAGGGGTTGCTTGCGCTCCGCGAGCCACACCACGCCGAAGCCGCCTTCGCCCAGACGCGAAAGCAACTTCCAAGGGCCAACATATTCTCCGACCTGCTCACCCAGCGCTGGCCCGCGAGGATTCGTCACCGCGCCGCTTTCCCCGGCGGACGCGACCGTGGGCTCTTCTCCACCATGATTGAAGTCTGGTTGCGCCATCTGTAACGATTGTAACGACACCACGCATGGGCGTGTCGTGAAGGCCAGCATCATGGAAGTGGCCGCTGCACCACGCGCGACGCATGGTCGATAGATCAGCAACTTGCGCGCACTCACATTCAACCATGCCGCCTTGACGATTGATCCGCGAGTTGCGGACCCCGCCCCGTTGGGTTCCCACGCCATCATCCGGGCCACCCGCCTGGGGCTGCATCCGATCGATGTGGCGGTTGCGCGCGGCTGGACTACGCACACAGGGATCATCGGGCGCGAGTGCATTGGACTGGTCGAATCCGTGACGGGCACTGCGGAAGAAGCGGCACGGTGGACTGGAAAGCGGGTGCTTCTGCAAACCACGCTTGTGTGCGGCGCGTGCACGCAGTGCCGCGGCGGCAATGCGGCACACTGTCCGGAACGGCGTGTTGCCGGGGTTTGCGGACGCGATGGATTCTGCGCGGACCGTATCGCCGCGCCGTTGAACTCTCTTGTCGAAGTCCCCAAGTCGATCGGTGAAGATGTGGCGATCTTTGCCTATGCGATGGCGGACGCGGTGCACACGACGCAGGTGATTCGCGCGGAGGGGAAGACGTTTGTCACCGTGCTGGGTGACACGTTGGATGCATTGCTGGTCGCGCGGCTGATGACCGCGCGGAATGCGACGGTTCGATTGCTGTGTCAGACTCCCGCAATCCTGACGCAATGCGAGAAGTGGGGAATCCGAGCGAGACCGATGAGCGAAGTGGGCATGCGTCATGATCAGAGCGTGGTTGTGGACTGTGCCCACGAGACCGCTCATCTTGAGCCCGCCGTGCAGATGCTGCGACCCAAGGGAACGCTGATCGTGCGTTCGGCGTTTGCGGCAGTGCCGCCAAAGTGCTGGAATGCGGATGCCAAACGGACACAGGCGGTGATTCCCACCGATGCGGTGGTGGCCAATGAGATCACCATTATCGGGGCGCGTGCGGCGACACTGGCGGAGGGTTTGGATCTGGTCAGTAAGACCGGGACTGACTTGCTTCCCTTGATCACGCGGCGATTCAAGCTGGCCGACGGCGTGAGTGCGGTGCGGGCCGCCGCGGATTCTGGGAATCTGAAAGTGATTGTCGAGCCGTGAAGATCGCATGTGCCACGACTGGCCCAGGCGCGGTATTCTGCCGGCATGAAGAACCCTGTGCCTGCTCTTGCGTTGGTCGTGGCGAGTACATGTGCTGTGTCGGCGACGATGGGACGACAGCCAGCCATCACGACAACGTCTTCTGCACTGTTCAATGAGTACGCGGTGGCGGCAGATCATCCACAGGCGTCGGCGGCGGGTGCGGAGATTCTCGCGGCTGGCGGGAATGCGGTGGATGCGGCGGTGGCGACGAGCTTTGCGTTGTCGGTGGTGCGTCCGGCCTCGTGCGGGATCGGGGGCGGCGGGTTCATGGTGATTCACCTGACGGAGAAGCACGCCAAGGGGCAGCGTGATGTGGCGATCAACTATCGGGAAGTGTGTCCGCAGGGTGTGGGGCCGGAGTTTTTCAAGGACAAGCCGGAGCGGGCATCGCGTCTGGGAGGCGCGGCGGTGGGTGTGCCGGGGACAGTGGCGGGACTGCTGACTGCGCTGGAGAAATACGGAACGATGACGCCGGCTCAAGTAATGGCGCCGGCGATTCGCCTGGCGGAGCAGGGGTTCGTTGCTGATCAGACGCACGTGAACGCGGTGAAGAGTGCTTTGGAGAAGCTGGAAAAGGATGCAGGGCTGGGGAAGGAATTCAGTGAATTTGCGGCACAGCTTCTGCGCGGGCCCAAGGGGGAGGTGATCACCAAGGGTGGGACGGTTTTTGCGGCGGATCAGGCGCGAACGCTGCGACGGATCGCAAGCGAGGGGCGCGCAGGGTTTTACTCCGGTCCGGTGGCTGCGGCGATTGTGGATGCGGCGAAGTTGACAGGAGGCGTGCTGACGCCAGCAGATCTTTCGGGGTACAGCGTGCAGGAGATGGAGCCCCTGATCGGCAGCATCGGCAAAGGGCGGAGGGCGATCACTATGCCGCCACCGTCTTCGGGGGGAATCGTGCTTTTGCAGACGATCGGTGTGATGCAGCGATTGAAGACGCGGCTGGAGCCGACGGGGGGCATGGGTGAGCACAACAGCACGCGGTATGTGCACTTTCTTGCGGAGTGCTTTTCGCACTCATTTGCAGATCGGGCGAGATTGCTGAATGATCCGAGTTGTTCCGGGTGTCCGGCGGTGGATGTGGCGATGCTGACTTCGACGGATCTGATGGATGATCGCGTGCGGTTGATCGAATCGAATCATCGAGGCGATGCGGCGTTGTATGGGGTGCCGGCGCCGGCGGGAACGGTGGGAGATGATGGAGGCACAAGCCACCTGAGCGTGGTGGATCGGTGGGGCAATGCGGTGGCGTGCACGGAGACGATCAATCTGGAGTTTGGTTCGTATGTGTGCACACCTCAGTGGGGAGTGCTGCTCAACAACGAGATGGATGATTTCACAACGCACATCGATCGGCCGAATGCGTTTGGCCTGCGGCAATCAGAGCGGAATCTGCCCAGCCCGGGAAAGCGGCCACTTTCGAGCATGACACCGACGATCGTGACGGACGAGAGGGGCGTGCTGTGCGTGGCGGGGGGAAGTGGCGGACCACGGATTATTTCGGCGACGGTTCAGGCGGTGATGCGGGTTGTGGAGTTTGATCTGAGTGCGCTGGATGCGACGCGCCTGCCGCGAATTCACCAGCAGTGGAACCCGGATCGGCTTGAGGCGGAGAAGGGAATGTTCGGACGTGACGAAATGAGTGAACTGCGGGAGCTGGGGCACAAGGTGGAGACGGCGAAGGCGGGCGCGGCGGTACAGGTGATTCGGCGAACGAACGGTGGATGGGATGCGGCATGTGACCCGAGGAAGGGTGGAGAACCGGCGGGAAAATAGTGAGGTGTCAAGGTGGCAACGGGACAAAGAGTCAAGGTGCTGAAAGAGCGTTTGAGCGAACTTGCAAGTGGCGTAGATTCACACAAGCGCGAATCTGCTCAGGCACCTTCGGCATCCAATCATCATCTATGCCAAACCCTGAAACCCTCAAACGGTTCTTTGAGCTTGCGTCCCCATATCAGACCTACGTGAAGGCGGGCCCTCCGGATCACCAAGCCAATTGGGCAGCAAACCACGCGCGGGTTTCCCTTTCTTCGCAGCAGGTAGCCCTTTTGGGATCTTTCACACGCTATCAACCTGTGCTGGTCATCAGCGGCACATGGTGCGGCGACTGTGCACAGCAGGTGCCGATCATGGAGCACATCGCGATCGCCTCGAAGGGGAAGATCGATCTGAGGATCATCGATCGAGACAAAGGGATTGAGCTTTCGAACCAGGTGAAGATCAGCGGCGGCAATCGGGTGCCCACCGTGATCTTCATGAATGAGGAGTTTGACCTGCTGGGTCTGTACGGCGATAACGTGCTGACGCGCATGCGGGCCAAAGCGGCCAAGCAATTGGGTGCCTCGTGTGAGCTTCCCTCGGCGCGAATCTCGCCGGATGAGTTGGCGCTGACGATTCAGGAGTGGGTGGATCAGTTTGAACGGACGCAACTGATCGCGCGTCTGTCGACGAAACTGCGTGCCAAGCACGGAGACTAACCCGCATTATCGGGCGTAGCCAGCCGGATTGGCCTCGGGGCGTTGAACCCTAACAGGACAATAATTTAAAGAGGTGCAACCAAAATAGGGGAAAAATATCAAAAAACCATTGACGCGCGGCAGCTTTTGCTGCACAATGGCAAGAGGGAAGACACCCCCATGCTCTCTGGCGGCGTTACGGGCGTTCCGTAGCTGACAGATCGGCGAGACGAGTTCCGCGTCCGCCATGTAGAGCATGTGCCTGTAGGAGAGATGAGATGAAGAAGGTTTTTGCTGTTCTTGCTCTGGCTGGCCTCGCCAGCGTCGTCAACGCCGAGATCGTCGATAACGGCGTCATCACGATCGACCTTGCTGGCAACGTCGTTGAGAACGACCTCTTCCCCGCCGTTGACGTTGAGGTCTACGACAATTGGCGCGCGGCGGCTCAAGGTGGTGTGTCCACTTTGCAGGGGCTGTATCGCTCCGGTGGCAATGAGATCGCCGATCTGTGCAACATGACCGCTGGTGGCCGTCTGGGCTCCATGGGATTGAGCATTGGAAACAGCGCTGCCGCCGGCAGCGGTCTGATCCTGACGGGCGGCACGGGCACCGTTCGCTTCTACAACGGCACCTCCGGCGCTTTCATCAGTGGCTTCAACTTCAACCTGCCGGCTCTCAGTCTCGCCGTTGGTAGCAGCAGCCGCATCAGCTTTGCTGACGGATCGCTTGCTGGCTTGAACATCGACCTGACTCAAAACGTGTACGTGAGCGTGCAGTACACGACCGTCACCGGCACCGTCAGCCTCGCTGACGTATCGCACCAGATCCGCAACCCCCACAACACGGGCTCCAGCACCGATGGCATGATCAATGTGACGACCAACTCCACCATCTCCTTCAACGGCAATCCCCTTGCCAACGCTGGCCTCTTCATCAAGCTGGTTCCTGCTCCCTCGTCCGCTGCTCTTCTCGGTCTCGGTGGCCTCTTGGCTGCCCGTCGCCGCCGTTGAGTGATGCGACTCAAGCCCAGCGTGGGATATGCGTCCCGCCGGTTCATGTGTGGAACTTCATCCCCGGGTCCGCAAGGCCCGGGGATGTTGCTTTTGGATCATGACAACGAGGTCCGAGATTGTGATTGTGCGTGATTGCTTAGGGTTCTAGGAACCAGTACGTCGTTGCATTCGCACATTTTTGTGACTTCTGTATCACTGCGGGCCGGATTGGCTTGCAATTCGGCCCAGGTTACTCATCTTCACCATGCGAGAGGGATGCTTCAGGTGCGCTGCGCCCAACGGTCGCCGCGCCAATCGATCGGTCTTGCGCCGTGTGCGCGTGGGACTGGGGGATACATCATGGTGGCGTGTCGCCATCAGTCATATAGGGAGTTGATCCATGAAGAACGTCTTCGCCATTCTCGCTCTTACAGCGCTTGCCGGAGCTGCCCAGGCCGACATTGTGATCGATGCGGTCGAGACCGGACGCTTCACCATTGGTCAGCCCGGCGGCGGCATCGCGGCTGTGCCCAATTCGATCTACTCCAACGTCGATACGTTCTCGGGTCAGGCATACGCCATTGGCGGCGCGACCAACATCTCCGGAAACACCATCACGCGGTTGTTCGCCGATGACATCATCTGCGCTGCGCACACGGCTGGCCCGATCACATCATTCCACTTCAACGTCGCCAACCTCAACACCTCAGTTGTCTCGGCTCGCGCTCGTGTCCGCTTCTATGCTGACAATGGCAGCAACGCGCCCGGCACATACATCACCGGTTACACCTTCAACCCGATCAGCTTTACTGCCAACAGCGTCACGACGTACGTGGCGACCGGAATTTCCATCGTTGACCAGGGCACGAACAAGTTCTGGGCTGGCATCACGTTCGACAACAACACTGGAGCCACTGGCGCGACCGAAGCCCAGCTCAACAACCTCGGTATGGGCCTGTTCAATCCCGTGGACATCGGCTCCAGCGCCGATACGGCATTTGGCACGACTGCTGCGGGCTCGTTTCTGGTGAACAGCCCCGCAGGTGCGAATTTCAACTTCAATGGAACTCCGAATGCCAACTTCGGGTGGGCCTTCATTCCTACACCCTCTTCCGCTGCGATGCTGAGTCTGGGCGGGCTGATGGCCGCCCGTCGCCGCCGCGTGTAATCGCCTGATTCCACAGGTTCTTCACAACCCACCCCCGAGGCCCGTTCTGGCTCGGGGGTGGTTCTTTTGTTTCAACGACTTCACTTCAAAACATGTTCGCCTCGCTCGGCGCGCTGACGATTCCATTCTTCCATCGCAGCGGGATGATCCTTGACGAATTTGATCAACTGGCTCACCGTGCAACACAGACGCAGCGAGGCCTTCTTCTCATCCCAGTTACACGCCGCGATCACATCCAGCGCCTCTGCGAGCAGGGCTGGAAAGTCCTCGTGACGCGGATTGCAGACAATCCGCCCCTCTTTGCCACACCGCCTGAGCCACAACTCTGATCGAATCTCACCCCGAGGAACCGTGTATCTGATGTGCACAGCCAGTTCCAATCGGAGCCGCCGCAGCGCGGTGACACGATTCTCCTCAGCGCGGCGGGCCTCACCGGCCTGAGCCAACACGCCGGTTGGAATGTGCTCCAGCGTCACCTTGCTCGCGACTTTGTTGCGATGCTGACCACCCGGCCCCGATGACTTTCCCCGGGTCATGCGGCACTGAGAAAAGAGTTCTTCAGATGGCAGCCGCGCTGGATGCACTTATTCCTCCGGTTGCTGGCGCTAGCAGGCCGTTGTGGGAACCGGCTGCAGATCCAAACCACTCGTGATGCCCTGACTCAGCAACTCATACCCCAGACCGCCGATCATCGCAGCATTATCCATGCAATACGCCATCTTGGGGATCACCAAAGCCACACCAAGCTTCTTTGCAAGTTCTTGCATCGCGCTGCGCAGCCGACTGTTGGCAGAGACACCCCCACCAACGAGCACACTCTGCACTTTGATGCCGCGCTCTTCGCACTGCTCGATGGCCCGTTTCATCTTGAGCACGACTGCCCCCACCGCTGCTTTCTGAAAGCTAGCGGCGAGCATTGCGCGGCGTTGGTCTGTCATCTCTGCCGCCGGAGGATGGGGCACTTTGGCTCGCTCGGTATTCGGCACGCCTTTTACCTGATAGAGGAGTGCGGTTTTCAATCCTGAGAATGAAAAATCCAAGCTTGTTGTGCTCAAACGACTGATGGGAAAATCAACAAGATCGGCATCCGAAGTCACACTCTGCGCAAGCTGATCCAGATTGGGCCCACCGGGAAAGGGCAAGCCCAGAATCGCGGCGGCCTTGTCATACGCCTCACCTACTGCATCATCGATGGTCGCACCGAGCCGCTCCATCTGCGTCCAAGAGCGCAGCAGGTACATTGAGGTGTGGCCGCCACTGACCACGAGACCGAGTGCTGGGAAAAGGGCTTGGTGACAAGAATCTTCTCCTGCGCGATGCAACATGCCTGAATACACATGCGCGTGCACATGATCCACACCGACGAGGGGCTTGCCGAGTGCCCACGCGACCGCTTTGGACGCCGCGACACCGACGAGGAGCGAGCCGATCAATCCGGGCCGATGCCCCACAGCCACGGCATCGATCTCTCTCCAGGTCACTCCAGCTTCATGCAACGCTCGCTCCATCACCGGCAGAATCGCCTCAACATGGGCCCTGCTGGCGATCTCCGGCACCACTCCGGCGTACTCGGCGTGCAAATCTGTCTGCGAGGCCACCACGCTGGAGCGCACGAGGCATCCATCTTCGACCACCGCCGCGGCGGTCTCATCGCAGCTTGATTCGATCGCCAGAATCCGCATGAGCTACTTCTTCTCCGGAGAAGATTCTGCCTTCTTCTTCACATCCGCATCCAAGAGCCACTGCTCCAGCGAGTTTCCGGTGATCTCCAGCACCGCCACCAGCTTGCCATCCTTATCTGTGATACGCACTTCGCCACCTTTGATCTCGGCAGTGTCTGCCCACAGATCAGTTTCGCGTTTGGTGGCAACGATTCCACTCTCCATCGCGTCCATGCGCCTTTGCAGGCGCACCAATTCGCGCGCCAAACGCTCGCTGGCTAAGCGGGTCTTGGCCATCTCCCCTGCCGCGATGCCCTTGTCTCCATCCACTGCTTGTCCGGTCTTCAACCACTCCCCAGCGGGCGCCTCGACCTTGGCCTGCATGGTCTGCAACGCCGCGGCGAGTTGGGCATCCTTGAGTTCCTTCTTCACCAAATCAGGAGTGGATACATCGAGGAGGGTTCCTTCCTGACGAATCACTTCCTGATCGCGCCGTGCCAGCAGAATCTCAATTTCCTGATCCTCAGTGAGCGGCACGAAGAAGCCGTCGGTGGGATCCACACCCCACACTGTGCTGTCATCCTGGCGATCAATGCTGCGGCCATTGGGGAGGAAATACCCTGCCTGAGTGATCTTCAATTCTCCGCCGCCTTTGTCAAGAGGAATCACCACCTGCACACTGCCCTTGCCATAACTTCTTGATCCCACCACGATGGCGCGTTTGTTGTCTGCAAGGGCACCTGCGAGCACTTCGCTTGCGGAGGCACTCTGACCATTCACCAGCACGGCCACGGGAAAATCGGGTAATGTTCCAGGCCCCTGGGCCGTGGCCTTCTCCTCGGGAACGCTGCGGCCCTTGGTGGAGACGATCGTTCCATCCTTGAGAAACAAATCAGCGATCCGCACCGCGTCGCTGAGCAATCCACCCGGATTGCCTCGCAGATCGAGAATCAGACCCTTCAAGTCGCCCTTGTGTGCCCCCACGCTGCGGAGCGCCGCTTCCACTTCCTCAGAGCATTTGGGTGTGAATTGTGTCAGTCGGAGATACCCGATCTTTCGCGTTGGATCAATCAGATATTGCCACTGCTCAGGATTGTTGGGATCACGGTGAAAGCCCTTTACGCTGCGGCTCTTGATCGGAGCACGCACCAGTTCCATCTCGATGCGGCTGCCCTTGCGCTCAATCGAGAGTTTCACCTTGGTCCCCGGCTCACCTAACAGGATGTCAATGCACTCGTCCACCGTCTTTCCCTGAGTGCTCTTGCCATCGATCCCCACCACGCGGTCTTCGGGCAAGATCCCTGCCCGATAGGCGGGCGAATCCTCCAAGGGCGACACAATCGTCAGCCATCCATCACGAATGTTCACCTGGGCACCGATCCCGACATACTCGCCGGTCAGATCCTTCTCAAAATTCCGCTTCTCACTCTCTGGCACGTAGATCGTGAAGGGGTCGTTCAAAGTCTCGACCATCCCTTTGATCGCCCCTTCCTGCATCTTCTTGTCGTCGGGGGCTGTGACAAAGGTCTGCGTGATGATCCTCTTCACCCCCACCACCGGGGTGAAAAACTCCCGCTCATCCTGCCGGGTCAGGGCCAGCGTCGAGCCCAGCACCGCCACCGCCAAGATCGCCAGCAACGTCACGTCAAACCACATTCTGCCCTTGGCCACGGCCCAGCTCCTCTCAAGAAGTACGCATTTTCCTGCCAATCCTAGTGACCCTGCGCCCCTCACCCTGCAACAATCAGATACTTCAATGTCACAACGCAAAGAACGCACCGGAATCGAAGTCGCCTCCGAACGCGCGGTCCTCGCCGCAGTCCGGCTCCCCCATTCCAATTTTGATCATCGCGATCCCTTCGGCGAACTGAACGCTTTGGCACAGCAGGCGGGCGCAGTCGTGGTCGGCGAGATGGCTCAGACGCTGGATCGCCCAGTCGCCGGCACGTTCATGGGATCGGGAAAGGTCAAAGAGCTTGCCGCGCTGTGCGACGAACTCGCCGCCACCACCATCATCTTCGATAACGACCTTTCCCCCAAGCAGATCTCCGCGATCGAGGAAGTCACCAAGCGGAAGGTGATTGATCGCTCGGAACTCATTCTGGATATCTTCGCCAGCCGCGCCACCACCGCCGAAGCCCAGCTTCAGGTCGAACTCGCCCAGCTCGAGTACACCTACCCCCGCATCCGCGGCATGTGGACCCACCTGGAACGCATCGTCGGCTCCGGTGGTGCAGGCGGCTCACGAGGTATCGGCACGCGCGGCCCTGGCGAGCAACAGTTGGAAATCGACCGTCGTCTGGTGCAACGGCGTCAGAACGATTTGCGCGAACGCTTGCGCGAGATCCAGGCCCGCAAACGCCGCGAGGTCTTCGAACGCAAACGCGAACACTTCACCGTCGGCCTGGTTGGATACACCAACGCTGGCAAGTCGACTCTGTTCAACACCATGACCAGCGGCGGTGCCTATGCGGACGACCGACTTTTTGCCACGCTCATCACCCGCACCCGGCAAATCGAACTTGGCGGCGGCTGCGCTGCCATGCTCTCTGACACTGTCGGCTTTGTCCGCGATCTGCCTCACAATCTCATCGCCTCATTCAAGGCCACACTGGAAGAGGCCACGCACGCGGATCTGCTGTTGATCGTACTGGATGTCTCTGATCCTGCCGCGGAGTTGCATTACAAGACCGTCACCGACACCCTGGATGAACTGTGCAAAGAGGTCGCCACCAGTGGATATGAGGAGGATCGGCACTGGACGCCACCCGAACGGCTCTTGCTCTTGAACAAGGTTGATCGCCTGGAAGACAATCGCGATCTGCTGGTGTGGCAACAGAAAGTGCCGCAGTCGCTGCCCATCTGCGCCCTGCCACCAAGCAAATCGCAGATCGCCAAGGGTGAATCCAACCTTGGTCAGGCCACGCTCCTGAATCGCATCCGCGAACTCGTTCTGGGCCAGGTCGAGGAGCTGGATGTCACGTTGCCTCTGCGCGATGCCCGCACCATTTCACTCATTGAATCTCAAGGCAAAGTGCTGGATCGGAGTTATTCCACCGACGCAGTCACACTCCGCGTCAAGATGGGACGCAAGCAGATTGACCGGATGCGCGGCACGGGTATCCGCATGACGTTGCGTACTGCGAACGGAGTGCTGATTCCAGGTCCGGACGCGCCGCGGAATGCGTGGGGCAGCCACGAGTAGGCAAGAGATCCGTTCGCTCTTGTTTTCCATCAGTCTCGCTTCACATCCGGCTCTTTTGTGTGGTCTTGACACACCCTTGCTGATTCCTGAGTCATTGCCTCACACGCATTCACTACATTCCACGTGGAGGTTTGCCATGCGTATGTGTCGTGCATTTGTTGCATGCTTTATTTTCGGGATTTCATCAGTCGCTCAGGGTGCAACGTTCTACAACGAAGCGATTGATGGTGATCTTTCCGATCTTCGGTTGAGTCCCACTTCACGCACACTTGAGCTGGGCACGCAGACTCTCAGCGGTAAATTTGGCCCATCCGGCGCTCAAGGCATTCCAGATCTGGACTATCTGACTGTCACTGTGCTTGCGGGGCAGCAGATCTCGTCACTCTTTGTGCGCGGCGCAGATGTTGGCGGCGGGGCTTCATTCATTGGCGTGCAACAAGGCACGCAGGTCACAGTTCCATACACCACCGTCGATCCTTCCCCCATGCTCGGATACACACATTTCTACACATCTTCGGTTGGGGAGGACATCCTGCCGCTGATCGGGATTGGGCCGGGGGCGATTGGATTTCAAGGACCATTAGGCGGTGGTCAGTACACTTTCTGGATCATGGAGCTTGCGGATGACCGTGAATTCAGCTACTCATTTGAATTTGAAGTGATGCGTGTCCCGGCACCAGCGACGGCAACTTTGTTCCTCGTGCTCGCGGCTCACTTTGGCGGACGCAGATCGAGAACTCACTGACTCTTGCCGCCAAATCCAAAGGGGCAACGAGTTGCTGGTGAGGATGCGGCGGAGACTGAATTCCCTGGTTCTGATGCGGTTTGTATTGGAGCGGCGTTCATCACGCGAGGACGCAGGTTGACGCGCACACCATCCAGCGGTTTGGTGGATACTCCTGCGCGAGGGACGATGGAATTGGTGAGTGATTCAAACTCGAAGAGTTTGACGCAGGCACCGACGACGAGAGCGACTTCGAGTTGGCCGAGATTCTTGCCCGGACAGAATCGCGGACCGTGACCGAAGCCGAAGTGGAGGAAGTCGCCACGATCCTGAGTGGCGAGCTTTTCCGAACGCTCGGGGTGGAACTCGTCGGCTCGATAACCGGTTTTGGTGACACCCCAATGGTCTTCGTGGCGATTGGCGTGCCAGACATCGAGAAGGATGTGAGTGCCTTTGGGAATGATGAAGGTCTGGGGCTCGGTGGTACCGGGGAGGGGGCCAAGATCAATCTGAGTCTCTGCGGTGGCGCGGCGAGGATGGAAATAGAGAGAGGGAGTGAGGCGAAGGGTTTCATCCAAGACAGAATTCAGCACGGTGCACCGGGCAAGCACTTCGGGCGAATATTCGTTGATGGAATGAATCTCTGCATACAGGCGCGATTGGATATGTGGATGGCGGGCGAGGTGAGCGATGGCCCAACTGGCGTATGAAGTGGTGGCTTCGAGTGCGCCTGCGAGGAAGACACGAATGTTGCCGCGGAGAGCATCATCGCTGGCATCAGATTTGAAGTGGCCCCAGAGACCGGTGCAGGCAGACCGCTGGGCGATCACACGATCGGTCAATTCTTCAAAGATGAGCTTGGCTTGCTGATCTTTCTTGAGGCCGGAGGTGAATGCGGGGAGGCGGTGAAGGGGGACTCCGACATTTGTCAGGACGGTATCGCGCACGATGTGGGCGATGACGCGATCGAGCGCGGGGACGTAGCGATCGTAGATTTCATCGTAACTGATCTGGGCGCCAAAGAAGCAATTGACCAGCATCTCGAGCATCAGGGCTTTGATCTCGGGCTCGAGTTCGACATCGAGGGCGGCGGTGTTGGGTGGTGCGGCGGATGAAGACTGCTCTTGCAAGCGTCGCTGCATGACTTCGAGACGCTGCGCCACGGTGTGACGAAAGAGAGATTCGAAATCGTGGAAGCGTTCGGGCTGAAAGAGCGTGGTACGTGCGAATGGGGGTGTTGCGATTTTCTTCTGATGCTTCCAGGAGGCACCGTTGGAATAGAGGAGAGTGTCCTGGCCCGTGGCACGGGCGATGCCGGACGAAGGGAGTGTGTCGCGATCAAAGTGGCCGGGCTGATCACTGGTGATGGTGGAGATGGCACGGATGAGCCGCGGATCTCTGGTGACGAGGATGGGATCAAAGCCGGGGACATCGAGATAACGAGTGTGTCGAGCGGGGCCGGAGACTTCATCAGCTCGCCAGAAAAATGAATCGAGAATGCGAATGGGTTGGTGGTAGTTCCAGGGATGGGGAAAGGGAAGAGAGGGACGGCCGCGGGCGAAGAGGGGAACACGACCTGCGGGCATGGTGCCACGGAAAGGACTTTGTTTGAGGATCGATTGCAGAAAACCCATGAGAGGACTTTACCGGAAATGATGGGTGCGAGAGTGTCTCGTCAATCTTGCTACACGATTGTTGTGAATCGAGACTGCGTCGTTTCAGGAGTCAGTTTTCAAGGGTTTGACGCGGGTTGGCGATTGAGGCGAGTCTGTGCGATGAGCATGAGGGCCGCGCCGGAGATGGCGGTGAGTCCGGTGGCCCACTGAATAGGTGTCAACTTTTCGTGAAAGAGGAATGCACTGGCGACAGAGACAGTGACGGGTTGCAATTGCACCACACCGGAAGAGACGGCCAAGCCGAGGCGGCCGATGCTGAAGTAGTAGAGTGAGTGACCGATGCCGATGCCGATGACGGCGGACATGATGAGCCAGAAGACCTGATTGCCTGTGAGCGAGACGACCGAGAGACCGAAATCAAGTTCCCTGGAGATGGGATCGCGCGCGAAGATGAGCATGAATGCGAAGAGGATCACGGCGGTGATCTGACTGACTGCGCTGAAGGCGACAAGGGCGTTGATGCCGGTCATGAACTTTCGAACCGCCAACGCGTACGCGGCATACAGCAAGCCGCTACCGACGGCGAGCGCGACTCCGAATCCAGTGCCTTCGCCAAGGCCAGCCGGGTTAAACAAGATGGTCGCGAGCGTGCCCCCCACCACCATCGCGATGCCGGCAAGGAACCAGGGTGAACGGATCATGCGGCGCTCGGAGACGAAGAGAAGTGCCGCGCCGCCCATAAGGAACACGATCTGAAATCGCAAAGAGAAGGTCATCAACCCTGGGCTTACGTAGTACGGCGCAAGGCCAAATGCGATCTGCGCGCCGGCGTTGATGATGCTGGGCCAGAAAGCGGCTTTCCAGAGGCCGGGAGGCAACGTCTGCTTTTTCCATCCCCAGATGAGGACCGGAAGCCAGATCAGCGCGCTGATCGTGTAGCGCCAGCCGTTGGCCGTCCATCCATCGATGAGCGTGGTGAAGTGCTTCAAGAACAGCGGGACCACCGTCCAGCACGCCAATGTGAGCACGATGGTGAAAATCGCCGGAGCGACACTCACATGGGGCTGCGCGTCCAGAACTGGCTTGACGACAGGCTGCACCATCGGCACCGATGCAGCAGGAGTTGGACTGGAGGAGGAACTCAAGCCGTCACAGTACGCGAAGTGGTTTGCAGGCGTTCACCAAAGAGCGGTTACGGCGTAAACGCTTTGGCCTCGTCGTACATCCCACCCAGTGTAATCGGACGAATCCAATCCGCCGCGGCGTATTCGGCGTACTCGGGCGTGGGGATCTTGATGAATTCTTCACGGGATTGACCAGCTTTGACGGCATCGCGAGCACGTTGCGATTGCGAGAGCAGCAGATCGATCAGAGCGCGAATGCCCGAGCGATTCGTCAGATCGCCATGACCGGGGACAATAATGGTGTCCTTATCGCAAAGTTCGAGTGTGCGCGACAGTGAATTGATCCAACCAGTGCTGGAGAAGCCGCCGGCACGATCGACGTACGGCCAGACCTTGTTAAAGAGCAGGTCGCCGGTGTGCAGCACATTGAGTTCGGGGCTATACACCACGACATCGTTGTCCGTATGTCCGGCGCCAAAATGACGGAGGAGCAGCGTGATCGGGCCGACCTTCACCTCTTGGCGATCACTCTCCATCACTTGCGTGGGGGCGAAGGTGTCGGCGACCCAGGATTCGACTTCCTTCTCCATACCCATGATCTGGTTCTTGCGGCGTTTGCCAGCCTCATCAGTCGAGGCGTTGGCTTGGCGGATTGCGGCTGCCGCGGCTTTCTTGTAATTCTCGAACTGCGCCCGAATGCGCTCTGCGGCTTTCTTGTGCGCCAGCACGGGTACCTTGCCGACAAAGCCATGATTGCCGCCAGTGTGATCGGCGTGATGATGGGTATTGATGACAAGCGCTTGATCAGATTCGAAGATGTTGAATCCAAAGGCCAGCAATGCGTCGTTCGCAATCAATCGACCCAAAGGAGCGTTCTTGGTATCGATCAGCACAGCAAAACCTTCTTTGCGGAAGATCAGAGAGTTGCCACCGTCACCCGTGCCCATCGACGCCCTAAACGCGGCGCCATCGCGAGAAAGTGGTGTCCATATGAAATTTGTGCCGGGGTTGTCGGAGCTTGTAACCGCTGGTCGTGCCAGCGCAATCCGCGGCAGCGAGATCGCCGCTGCCCCCGCCGCCGCAGCCGTCAAGAGGAACGCTCGACGAGGAAAACCGGTTGAGAGTGCAGCCGACAAGGGACGTTCAATCATGGGAGGATTACTGTGTGTGATCGGAGTTCGATGCCGCTGATGGTGGCGATGCAATGGCGAAGCGCGGATTTTCCGGACTATACCAACTTTCTCCCAAACGGTGACAATCGAGGATCGAGCACCTACACTTGTCCCCCTCTGATGGCAGTGTCTGTCAGGGCGGCACGGGCGACGTCGGACGGTGAGTTCGGGCCCCAATTTGCAGGATTTTCACAGATTCTCAGCACAGGGTTTTTCGCATGAAAGCCACCGATCTTCGTCCCGGCCTTGGCATCAACATGGATGGCAAAATTTCCGTCCTGACTGGTGTTGAACACCGCACCCCCGGCAACCTCCGCGCCTTTGTGCAGATCAAGTACAAGGAAGTCCTTACCGGCAAGTCGCTGGAACGCCGCCTGGGCTCTGGCGACACCGTCGATGTCGTCGATCTGGACCGCCGTCCGATGGAGTTCCTCTTTGCCGACATGAACAGCGGCACCTTTATGGACAGCGAGAACTACGAGCAGGTCGAGCTCTCGCGCGAAATGCTCGGCGACACCCTCCTCTATCTCCCCCCCAACACCCACGTGACCGTCCTCTTCTATGGCGAAAAGGCTCTGACTGTCGAACTCCCCCCGGCCGTCGAACTCACCGTGGCTGACTGCCCCCCCGCCGTCAAGAACGCCACCGCCACCAACCAGACCAAGGACGCGGAGATGGAGACGGGCCTGAAGATCACCGTTCCCGCCTTCATTACCATCGGCGAGAAACTCAAGATCTCGACGGTGGATGGCTCGTACCTCGGTCGCGCTTGAACACGATCGGTCGTATGCTGAACGTTCCCGGAGGGCCTTGACGGGCCCTCTGTTGTTTTTCATGCATGTTCTTCTGATCGGTCTGCGAGCATCAGGAAAGTCCACGCTGGGGCGCGGGCTGGCGGCGGCATTGGCTCGCCCATTTATCGATCTGGATGACGCAACTGCGGCATTGATGCGTGCACAGAGTGCCGCGGAGGCAATCAATACACAGGGGCTCTCGGCGTTCCGACTTGCAGAAACTCAGGCCCTGCGTGAAGTGCTTGCATTTCCATCGCCGCACATCATCGCCCTGGGTGGAGGCACCCCCACCGCTCCCGGCGCGGCAGACCTTCTGCGAGCCGCGATGGGGGATGGAAAGGCATGCGTCATCTACTTGCGGGCTCAAGCGGCGACGCTGCAGGCGAGATTGCGGCAGAGTGACACCGCCACTCGACCCTCACTGACCGGCGCAAGCGTGGTGGATGAAGTGCCGGTGCTATTCGCCCAGCGCGATGAGTTGTACACCTTGCTGGCCAATAACACGTTGAATATCGACACGATGGATGAGCCCCAGGCAATAGCAGCGTTGCGATTGATGGCAACGAAATAGGCGACTCAATCCAACTCAGCATCCGCATCTCGCACCGCATCGCAGAAGGCCTGAATCAGCTCCACATCCTTCACGCCCCGCTCGCGTTCCACACCACTCGACACATCCACCGCATATGGGCGGCAGATGCGGATGGCCTCGCCAACGTTTTCGGGAGTCAGACCACCGGCCAGGAAAATATTGCGAGGCGATTGCTCCATAAACGGGGCAAGTGCTTTCCAATCAAACGCCTCGCCACTCCCCGCCACGGGACTATCAATCAGATACGCCTCGACCTCTTCCATGTGCCAGCGTTCGAGTTCCTTGGCGATGGTGGCAGGATCAAAGCGGATGGCGCGGATCACCGGGGCGCACTGCTTGACAATCGCTTCATTCTCGTTGCCATGAAACTGATTGTGCGCTGTCGGGCACATCTCTTCGATATCGCTGAAGGCCTCGACACTGTGATTCATGAACACACCCACCGTTGCCACCAGTGGGGGCAGGTTGTTCATGATGTCTCCCGCTACCTCCGGCTCCACATAGCGCGGGCTGGAACGCACAAAATTGAAGCCAACGGCATCGGCTCCGGCATCCACCGCAGCCCACGCCGTGTCCAGGTCCTTGATGCCGCAGATCTTGATTCGAGTTCGTGCCATTGATTCAGATTCCTTACGCCAACTCCGCCTTCAACTGCTGCACCACTTCGCGATGTTCCGCATCCACGCGAGAAAGATCGATCCGCTCCAATTCCGCTCGCGCATCAACTTTCCTGTGCAAATAACGCCCCAGGACCAGCGCCAGCATCAGCCGCACTTCTCCGGCCTGCGGATCACGTTCATGAGAGAAGAGAAAATCCTTGTAGGCCGTGGCCGCCAGATCGTGACGCCCTGCCTTGACCATGATGTTTCCAAGTTCAAATTGAGCATCGCGACCCAGGATGACCGCTCGACGTTGGCGTGGCTCCGCATCTTTGGCATTAATCCCCAGATCATCACCGGCCTTGAGCAGCGCATCGTATTTCCGCGGCACCTGATCCACATCGCGGGTAGACAGGGCCTGACTCAATTCCAGGCGACTGTTCGCCAACGCCGCCATCACTGCATCCAATCTGGCAGAGTCCTGTTGCTCAGTCTTCTTCGCGCCAGCCCGATCCTGCTGAATCACCGCCCTCGCAATCGCCTGTGTGGGTGTCACGCCACCAACCGCCGAACGAATCTCCTGCTTGCGCTTGGCACGCTCCATCAGGGCGAGCAGGTCAAAGGTCTGGCGACGGACCAATCCCGTGCCCAGCAGCACCAAGCCCACACCGATCCCCAGCCCATACCCGGCGAGGTGGGCCATCCGCGCCACAGAATCTGAGACGCCAAAACCCTGAAACACCAAATCCTTGAGAATCACAAAGCCCAGCAACCACAGGGCACTGATTTCAAATACCGTGATCAGAAAGAAGACGAGCAGCACGCGAATGTTCACCAGCGGGAACAAAACCAGGAAGCACCCAGTGATCGCAGCCACCGCGCCCGAAGCACCAATCACGCTCCCCTTCTCCACCAGAATCTGCACACCACCACTCACCACGATGCCGGCAAAGTACAGCGCGGCAAAGCCCCAACGCCCGATCCGATTCTCCAGCGTCGCGCCAAAGGCATACAGAAAAAACATGTTGCCAAGCAAATGCCAGAAGCCGCCATGCATGAAGGCATATGTCACCAGCCGCCATGGCTCGCTTGGCTTCCACGACAGCGAAAACATCCCCACAATCTCACCCACCGCGCTCTGAGCCCCATCCAATTGCGCCTCGGGGCGCAGCACCGCCACAATCCAGACCAATGCAAACACCGCCACATTCACCCCCACCAGCGTGCGGCTGACGATGGGAGTGCGATTCAGGGGCTGATCCGTGCCAAGTGGAATGAACACAACTGACAATACGCCGGGGCGATGACCCATCACCCCTGCCTCGTCGAAATCTGCGGAAAATCCCCCACTTTCACAGTTCCGAACGGCCGCGGACGGCCCTTTACCCTCCCACATTTGCGACTCGCCCCACCCCTCCCTCCTATACTCGCCGCTTTCCATTCCACTCAGGGCTCTATAAGGGTTTTTCAACCATGGCCGAGTATTCCAAGGGTCTCGAAGGCGTCATCGCGGCAGACACCAAGCTCTCCTTCATCGATGGAGAAAAGGGCGTCCTCGAATACATCGGTATCCCCATCGGCCAACTCGCCGAACACTCCACGTTCGAGGAAACCGTCTTCCTCCTTTGGAATGGCAAGCTTCCCAGCAAGGGCGAACTCGCCGACTTCACCGCCAAGATCCGCTCCCTCTACGCCCTCCCCGATGGCTTCATCGATCGCATCCGCGCGATTCCCCCCAGCGCCGAGCCCATGCACGTCATGCGCACGCTGATCTCCATGCTCAGCTTCTACGACGCCACTCCCAACGACATCAAGCCCGCCAGCGTTCGCGACAAAGCCCTGAACATGCTGGCCAAGGCCCCCACCATCCTCGCCGCCTTTCACCGCATCCGCCGCGGCATGCCGGTCATCGCCCCCGACACCTCGCTCGGCCTGTCTGAGAACTTCCTCACCATGCTCAATGGTCAGCGCCCCAAGCCCACCATGGCCAAGGCCCTGGATGTCTGCCTGGTCCTGCACACCGATCACGGTCTGAATAACTCCACCTTCACCGCCCGCGTCATCACCAGCACCCAGAGCGATGTCTACTCCGCCATCACCGGCGCTATTGGCTCACTCCGCGGCCCCTCGCACGGCGGCGCCAACGAGGGCGTGATGCACATGCTCAACGAGATCGCCTCGGTCGCCGCGGCGGAGAAATTCATCCAGAACAAGCTGGAGAAAAAAGACAAGATCATGGGCTTTGGACACCGCATCTACAAGGCCTACGACCCCCGCGCCACCCACCTGAAGGTGCTTGCCAAGGCCCTTGCCGAAGAGACCGGCAACATCGATCTCTACGACAAATCCATCGCCATCGAGCAGGTGATGCTCCGCGAAAAGGCCGCCAAGGGCATCTACCCCAACGTCGATTTCTACTCCGCCACCACCTACCACTGCATCGGCCTGCCACTGGACCTCTTCACCCCCATGTTCGTTGTCGGCCGCATCGGTGGCTGGTCGGCCCACGTGCTTGAGCAACTCGGTGATAATCGCCTCTTCCGTCCGGATGTGAACTACGTCGGACCACACAACGTGAACTACACGCCCATCGACAAGCGCTAAGCCCAACAACCGGATAAAAAATCAAACGCCAGGACTTGATCCTGGCGTTTGTGGTTTTGTCTTTCCCTTTCAACTTTCAACTTGCTTCTACTTCGCGTACGCCCGATCAGCGTACTGCCTCATCATGCGATGACTGCTGAAATACGGCCCGTTCAGCGCGATCGAATGCTTCATCACGTTGATCCACCCCGTCTGATTTTTCAGGTACAGAGGCAGAATCGCATGCTCCAGCTTGTCATAGAGCGATGACGCATCGGCCGCGCGATCATCAATCACCTCAGCATCCATGGAATCTGCAAAACGATCACCGCCAATGGCCCACCCCGTCAACCCTTCGGTCCAACCTTCCAACCACCACCCATCGAGGGTCGAAAGACTCGGCACGCCGTTCATGGCCGCTTTCATGCCGCTGGTTCCGCTGGCTTCCAGTGGCGGCATCGGGTTGTTGACCCACAGATCCACTCCCGCCACCATCAGGCGGCACGCGGCAAAGTCGTAATTGGGCACATAGGCCAGAGAAATCTCGCCGGCGAGGGCATCGCGCGCCGCGTGAATCCGCTTGATCAGTTCCTTCCCCTGGCCATCGCGTGGGTGGGCCTTGCCGCCGTACACAATCTGGAAGGGGCCCACCTCTCTGGCGATGCGCTTCAATCGATCCAGATCCGAAAGCAGCAAGTCGGCCCGCTTGTACCCCGTGTTGCGCCGCGCAAAGCACAGCGTAAACACCTTGTCACTCAGTGCTGCCCCAGTCTGCTCGTTCACCCAGCGAACCAACCGCGTCCGCGCATGCTGATGCGCCTGCCACAATTCATCGGCGGGCAGGTTGATCGCCAATCTCAACTGTCCCGGCTCCCCCCGCCATTCAGGAATCCGCTTATCGAAAAGCGCTGCCAACTCAGGCCCGATCCACGTCGTCGGGTGCACACCGTTGGTGATCGCATCCACGCGATCAGTGTGGAACATCTTGCGACTCACTTCACCGTGCCGACGCGACACGCCATTGGCATATCCGGAAAAGTGCATCGCCAGCGTCGTCAGATTGAGCAGCCCGTTGGCACAGTACCGATCATCGCGATCGAGCACCGGCTGATGACCCAGCACACTCTGCACCATGTCCAGCGGAAACACATCGTGCCCCGCAGCCACCGGCGTGTGCGTCGTGAAGACACACATGCTCCGCACACTATCTTCCACGCCCGGATCATCACCGCGCGTGCGCCGCAGCGTGCTTTGCTCTGCCACCAGTTCCAGCGTGAGCAGCGCCGCGTGTCCTTCGTTCATGTGATATGACTGAATATCGGTATACCCCAGCGCCCGCAGCGCCTTCACGCCACCCACTCCCAGCACCGCCTCCTGCAGCAGGCGATAGCGCGAATCACCACCATACAACAGGTGCGTGATCGCCCGGTCCAGGGGCTCATTCTCCGGCACATCCGTATCCAGGAAGTACACCGGGATCGACCACCCGTCGTATCCCCGCACCACATACTTCCAGATCGCCACCTGCACATACCTGCCCTGCAACTGCACAATGACGCGCGGTGCTTCCAGCGTCACGTGTTCGTGCAGGTTCCAATCCGCTGGCTCTTCATGCTGCTGACCTTGCCCATCCAGCCGCTGCAGAAAATACCCCTTACGATGCAGCAGCGTCACCGCCACCATCGGCAGGCGCATGTCCGCGGCACTTCGCAACGAATCCCCCGCCAGAATCCCCAGACCGCCGCTGTACGTCGGCATCCGCTGATCCACGGCGATTTCCATCGAGAAATAGGCAATCTGTCGTTGAAACACGCTGTCCACCTGCCTGCTGCACCGCTGCCCTTCACGTTTCACGCCGCCAAGGGCTTCGGGTTGGTCTCAGCATACGGACCCTGATCTATCTTGTCCCCGCGACCTTTCCCAAACTCAGTGCCCACCGCCCGCGCTGTCTTTGCCGCCACCTCTCGTGGATGGCGTGGTGCCTGGCTTGATGCTCGGCTTGGGTGTGTCATCACCCCGATCTGGCTTGGCCGGTGCCGCACCATCGCGCTCGCCGCCCCCCACTTCGCGGGTGTACGGATCACCTGCCACCGCTTCATTGGTCAAAATCACTTCCACCCGTTGATTGCGCCCATCCTCGTCGCGGCTGTATGTGCGGCTCACAATCCGCTCATGGTCCGCTGCGGCCGATGGCCTCATTTGCGTCCATGGCACACCCTGCTCGGCTAACGCACGAGCCACCGTCATTGCTCGCCGGTACGACAACTCAAGCCCCTTTTCGGGGCTGCGTTTCACTTCCGACGGGCTGGTGTGGCCGCGAATCTCAATGACGTAGCGATGCCCGCGCAGCTTTGCCGCCGCCGAAGCAATCACTTCCTTAGCGGCACCAGACAGCAACTCACTGTCATTATCAAACGGAATGGTTGCGCCAATATCCGAATACCCCGTGGGGCGCACCGCCTGCACATTGCGCGAGTTTCCTCGTACGCCCTCTTCCGCAGATTCGCCCCGCTTCTCTTTGATCCGTTTGATGAACGGTTGATCCACTTCGCTGGTGCTGGCAAGATCAAAGGGATTGTTGAAACTCTCACGCATGGCGATGACAAAATCCACCATCGCTTCTGATGGTGCGCCATTTCCTTCCGACTCAGTCTTGGAGTGTCCCTTGGCCTTGGGACCCATGTTCATCGCCAGCAGAATCACGAAGAATCCCATCATCAGCGCCACGTTGTCTGCAAACGAAATCAGCCATTCCGGCGCACCTTCGTGTTCACCTTCTGCGTGACCACCACCGCCGTGACCGCCGCCGTGGCCACCGCCGCCATGCGAGCCATGCTCTTCACCGTGCTCTTCTTTGTGTTCGTGATCAGCCATGAGAGTTCTCTATCAATCGGGCCAGAGAAGATTCAAAGAGAAAATCACGCTGCCTTCAACTTGGTGCGTGCCACCGCCGGGATGAACGCCAATGTCTTATCCAGCGTCACGCGAGGGTTGTCGCCCGCTTGAATAGACAGAATCGCCTGAAGCATCATCTCACGATTCTGCATCTCTTCCGCCGACCGCATCGCAAGTTTGTCACCCATCGGCCCGGCAATGGCGTTCGCCAGAATCGCACCGTACATGGTCGCCACGACGGCGATGGCCAAGGCGTGGCCCAGCGCGCCAATATCGGCGCTGGCCAGCTTTCCGAACATACCCACCTGTCCGACCAGCGTGCCCACCAGGCCGTAGCCCGGGCCGTACAGCTTCAGCAAGTCAAAGAACTTCTTACCCGCCTTGTGACGCTCTGCCATCGCCGCCAATTCCATACGCAGCGTCGATTCGATGTTCGCCGGTTCCACTCCGTCAATCGCCTGCTTCAAACCAGCCGCCAGGAACGGATCGGGAATACTCGCGATCTCACTCTCCAAAGCCAGAATGCCGTCGCGGCGTGCCTTCTCGCTCAGCTTCGAGATAATCTGAATCACTTCCACCGTCGGCAACGACTTATTGAATAGCCACCGCTTCACATACGCAGGCACCAGCTTCACCTTCTCCATCGGCATCGCCATGAAGGTCACGCTGATCGATCCCACACCCACCATCAGCACGCCTTCGCCCGAAAAGAACATCATGAAATGTCCGTGCGACACTTCATAAAACACGAAGGTCAGCGCGGCAAAGCCGATCAAAAATCCAATCAGACTGGCCTTGTCCATGTGGCGTTCCCCGTGGCGTCGTCTCTGGTCCCATGCCTCATGTGCACAGGTTCAACGTCGGAAGAATCGACCACTCAGCACTCTCCCTCGATCCCCACTCGCCATTCCCTTTCCGGCAGAGCACTCCTCACTTACCCACCCCATACACACCCACCAGACCGCAAATCCCTCCAACACACCCACACCCCGGTTTCAGGGACCAACATCACTCTCCCCAAAAACTTCTACGGCTCGCACGCATCCTTGCGTCCGAGCCGGAGAAGTCCTCGAAGCCTGCCGCACTCCCATTAGCCATCCTTAGCCCGGGCGTGCAAACTGCCTCATATTCACTTGTCGCGGCGATCCATGCCGCAAACCGCATTCCGTAAACTCCGGACCAGATCTTGACAGGGTCAATTCCCGGCCTCGGAGCGGTTTTTGTCTTCAATCCGCCGCACCAATCCGGGCAACTGTCCAAAGACAGCCGCCTGCCTGGCTTCGCGGCGGGCCTTGTCGTGAATCTCCAGGCAAAAGTTCGCCCCGAGCATCACGACCTGGCTTCCCACTCCCGTCAACTCCAAATGTCTCTTGGGCAGAATCACCCGCCCCGAGGCATCCATGTCCAGCCGCTCGGCCATGCCGAACACCGCGCTCCACAGTTCCGATTCGTCCTCATTTGGGGCGATCCGGTTGCGAAGCTGACCCGCCATGGCGAAGAACTGCTTCTCCGGGTGAAGAATCAGGTGCCCCGACGGCCAGGGAACGCACACCCACCCACTGCCATCCCTTTCGGGATCCAGTGATTTCTTGAACTTGGCCGCGATCGTCAGTCGAAGTTTGTCATCGATGACGCCCTCGGCATAGCCCAGGAAGCAAGGTGGTTGGGAGTTCCCCACAGCTGCGGGATTATGCCCCACTTTGACCCACCTTGCAACACAAAATGGTGTTCTCCACCACTTTTTCTCCACTTTGTGTATCACTTGTGGATAACGCTGTCACTTGTCCTTCCACACTCCCCAGTCTCGGGGAAAAAGAAAGGCCGCGCTCGACCCATTGCGGCATGGGGAGCGCGACCTTTGGGGTTGGGGGTCCGTGCTGCATCAGGTGCAGCCCCCAGGTCCCTCTCTCTGTCGTTGCTTCAGTTCTTTTCACCGACGACGACGACGCACCGCCAGACCAAGCCCCATCGCCGCGAAGCTTGCCGCGCCCGGCGTGGGAATTGTCGTGTACGACACGCGCACGTTGTCAATACCCCACGATTCATCCCAGTAGCCGGTCAGGGGCGTGCTCGTAAACACATACGACATGTTCGTGCCGGGCGCGATATCAGTCACCACGGTGATATTGCGATAGATCGCATCAGGCGCACCGTTCCAACCCATGTTGAATCGCTCATCAGGAGCGCGGAAGGTCTGGGAGTCATTCTGGTTGCTGAATGCTTCGTTGAAAACCTCGCCACCATTCAGCCGCACGATGAAGTGATCGGGGCCGTGGCCGGGATAATCGCCATCCCATGAGTCAATCACATAAAGATCAAACTTCAGAGTCACGCGCTGCGTCACACCGTCAGGAAGCGAGGTGAGGGGATTCGCGACAAACAGCGTCACCGCATCCGTCGACGAGTACTTGCCATTGAAGCGCCCCGTATATTGATTCTCTTCTCGATGCAGGGTCGTCGGTCCGCTGAATCCCTGCGACCATCCCGGAAGCGTGCTTTCAAAGTCGTTCGAGTACAGATTCACATCAGCTTGAGCAGCACCAGCAAGAAGTGAAAGCGCGGTAAGAGCCATGAGGCCGGGAAGTCGAGTCTTCATTGATGTGGTCCTCCAGGTGGGCCACTTCACGCACAATGTGCAACGCGACCGCTCGGCCACGGGGCCGACATCGATCTGGTCATTGCGTTTGTGAGTCAGGTGAGCCGCAACCGTCACCCTCAAGGTGCCAAGCGATTTTGGTTTCTGCCACCAAACCTTGAGACGAGGAGGTTCAAAACCCGCTTTTTGTGTCAAGATTGAGCGTTAACGGACGACAAACCCTCGCTCCAGACCCGGATTCCTGATTCGCCCCACCTATACTTCCCCCGCACGCGCAAGCCCCGGTCAGATCCTGCCTTGGGCCGCACTCATCATCCGTAGCACATCCCGATCACAACCCTGACGGCAACTCCGCCAAGGCACGCTGATCGACTTGATTCACACGCAAGCGAGTAAGCCATGTCCACCGCCACCGCACCAGCACCCGCCACCACCACCAAAGAGGTCACCGACCTGCGCAACGTCGCCATCATCGCGCACGTTGACCATGGCAAGACCTCTCTGGTCGATCAGCTTCTCAAGCAGTCGGGCAACTTCCGCGCTGCCGAACTCGAAAAGCTCGAAGGCGGCCAGCACGGCCTGATCATGGACTCCAACCCCCTCGAGCGCGAGCGTGGCATCACCATCCTCTCCAAGAACTGCGCCGTCACCTACCCCGCTCTTGATGGCCAGACCTATCGCATCAACATCATCGATACCCCAGGCCACGCCGATTTCGGTGGCGAGGTCGAGCGCGTCCTGCGCCTCGCCGATGGCTGCCTTCTCATCATCGATGCTTTCGATGGCCCCATGCCGCAGACCAAGTTCGTCCTCGGCAAGGCCCTCGAACTCGGCATCAAGCCCGTCGTCGTCGTCAATAAGTGCGATCGCCCCGATGCTCGCCCCGAGCACGTCGTCAACGAAGTCTTTGATCTCTTCGTCGCCATGGGCGCTGAAGACCTCGCCTTGGATTTCAAGGTCGTCTTCGCCTCCGCCCGTCAAGGTTGGGCAAGCGATGATTGGAAGAAACCCACCACCGACATGCGTGCGCTCTTTGAGGCGATTGTCAAGAACGTTCCCGCCGCCAAGGGTGATGCTGATCTTCCTCTTCAGGCCCTCGTCACTTCTCTCGATTACAACGATTACGTCGGCCGCATCGGCATCGGCCGCGTCTTTGCCGGCACCGCCAAGACCGGTCAGATCGTCACCGTCATCAAGCGTGATGGCACCATGCAGACCACGCGCATTCAGCAGCTCCTGCAGTTCCAGGGCTTGAAGCGTGGTGAAGTCGATGAAGTTCGCGCTGGCGACCTCTGCGCCGTCGTGGGCCTCGAATCCGTCGACATCGGCGACACCATCGCCGACAAAGACAACCCCGTCGCCCTCCCCCCCGTCACCGTCGATGAGCCGACCATGTCGATGCTCTTCCGCGTCAACGACTCTCCCTTCGCAGGCCAGGACGGCACCTACGTCACCAGCCGCCAGATCCGCGAGCGCCTCGATAAGGAGCTCCAGCACAACGTCGCGATGCGCGTCACGCAGGGTCGCTCCGCCGACGAATTCATGGTCGCCGCTCGCGGCGTCCTCTCCCTGGGCATTCTCATCGAGACCATGCGCCGCGAAGGATTCGAACTCTCCGTCGGCAAGCCCGAAGTGATCATCAAAGACATCGACGGTGTGCCCCATGAGCCCGTCGAAGAACTCGTCATCGACACACCCAACGAGTCCCTCGGCGCCATCATGGAACTCGTCGGTGGCCGCAAGGGCGAAATCAAGAAGATGGAGCCGCGCGACACCCACACCCACCTGGTCTTTGAGATTCCCTCGCGTTCCCTCATCGGCCTTCGCGGCCGCGCCCTCACCGCCAGCCGTGGTGAGGCGATCATGCACCACTCGTTCCTGCGCTTTGCCCCCAAGTCCGGCGACATCCCTTCACGCCAGAACGGCGTGCTGATCTCCCTGGAAACCAACCCGGTGACGCAGTACGCCTGCGAAGGCCTCTCCGATCGCGGCGTCCTCTTTGTCGAGCCCGCAGACAAGGTCTACGAAGGCCAGATCGTCGGCGAACACAACCGCGACAACGACCTGGTCGTCAACATCACGCGCCTCAAGCACCTCACCAACATCCGCAACGCCAACAAGGAAGCCACCGTCGTCCTCAAGGCCGCCCGCAAGATGTCTCTCGAACTCTGCATGGAATACATCGAAGACGATGAACTCCTCGAGATCACCCCCAAGACGTGGCGCATGCGGAAGAAGATCCTCTCCGAATCGATGCGCAAACGCACCGAGCGTCAGAAGGAAGACAAGGAAAAGGCAGGCAGCTGATCCTCTGATCTCTTCACGACACACCAAGCCCCTCGTTCTGCGAGGGGTTTTTCATTTCATATTCGTGCTCTAAGCAACGATGGAGACGTGCCTCAATTCCCCGGCAAGTAACTCACCCTCGTAAAACCCGCATCCTTGCACGTCTGCACTGCCGCCGTTGCCGCGCCGACCGGCACATTTCCCGCCACGCGCACCACGATCCCCGGCTCGTGAGGCAACTGCGCCACCACCTGTGCCAACTCGCCACGCGAAGTCAGCTCTCGCGGCCCGATCCGATACACCACGCGTCCACCAGACGCCATCACTTCCACGATCTGCGGCACAAAGTCTGCCGCCTTTCCACCCGCCCCGCCCTCGGTGCGCAACGTCGCCGCCAGTTCCGATTGCGGCGCGGCCAATGTTCCAGCCATCAGAAAGTACAAAAGCAGAAACAGCACCACATCCACAAACGCCACCAGTGGCAATTTGGGAATGGCCTCACCGATCCGCCTCTCACTGCGCCGAATCCTCATGACCCACCCGCCTTCTTGGCAGGTGTGCCGCCAGGTGCAAGGTCATCAGTGCCGGTCTCTCCTGTCGTTGCAATTCGCCACTCGCGAATGTTGCTCGCTCTCAGCTTCCTCGCCAGCGCATTCAATTCCGCCGCCGGGCTGGCACGATCCACACGAATCAGCAGCCGCTTTCTTTCCCCCGGCGCGGCAAGCTCTCCCGCTGTTGCCGCCACGGTCGAATCCACATCCCCTTCCACGCCACGAATCATGAAGCGCCCGCCGCCCAAGACGTCCAGCACCAGCGGCTCCCCCACTGATGCGCCCGTATCACCCTTTTCCCTGGGCAATGCCGATCCAGCCGTGCTCTGCTTGGCAAATTGCACCGTCAGCACAAAGAAAATGATCAGCAACATCGTCACATCGATCATCGGCGTGACGTCAAAATCCGCGATCTTCAGCGATGGCCGGGGCCGTGGCACTCAGCGTCCTCCGCTCTGCGGTGCCGCGGCTTGCGTCTTCTGCATCGCCCGCACGCGATCCGCATGCAACATCGCCAGCGTCGCGATCGGCTCCATCTTCTTGGTCGCCTCGCCCATGATCGTCTCAATGCGTCTGCGGCACAGGGTGTACGCCGCCGTGCAGGGAATCGCCACAAACAAACCCATCGCCGTCGCAACCAGCGCGATCGACATGAAGTCGGCAAGCTGCGCGCTCTTGGTCGCACCCTCCATCTTGCCGATCGTGCCGAACGCTCCGATCATGCCGATGGTGGTGCCGAGCAAACCCAGCATCGGGCCAAGTGCCGCGATCAGGCCGATCCCATCCGTCGTCCGGTACACCTTGTCCACTTCGTGCTGCGCCGATTCCTCCAGCGCGGTGCGGATCTCCATCATTCCAAACGGGCTCAAGAGGCAACGCCGCACCGCTGGCCCCACCACGCGGGTGTAGAAGCAGTCATTCTCCGGACGCTCGCAGAAGTCTGCAACATCCTGGAACTTGCCTACCTTGGAAAATTGCGAAATCTGCTCCACAATCGTCGCGGGCATCAACCTATCTCGCCGGATGTTCACAAAGTGCATGATGATCAGTGCCACCGCCACGATCGACAGGCACAGAATCATCCACCCGACAACGCCGCCACTGGCGATGTATCCAAACAGCGAGATATCCGCAGCAGGGGCTGCTGTCTCTGTTGCTGGTGCGGCACCCAGCGCTCCGGACCCGGCCCCATCCGCCTGTACCAAAGCAAAGACCCGGCTCGTCATCACGCCAGAGATCCCCATCATCCACGCTTGCTTCAACATGAACTGCTTTCCTTGCGCTGCGCGCAATTGGCTCTTCCACCTGCGTCCTGACCTTCGCCCCAACCTTGGTCTTGGCCGACCCGCTCGCGGCTGATCATCCCCGTTCTTCCCTCATCCTACCGGCATCCCCCCATCACGGTTTCAGAGGTTCTTGCCCAATTCCTGACCCACAAACGTCCCGTGGTCCCGATCCTTGCGGACTCCCGGGAATTTCAGGGCCCGACCATGAGCAACGCAAAACACCCCCGCAGGCAGGTGCCCCGCCGCAAAGATCGCCTCCGTCAGATTTTGCACCGCATCGCTCCGCTTCATCTCATATGGCCGCATCGCCCCCGTCAGCACGATCGGCACCGCAGGGTCAGAGATCTGCTTGTGAAGCTCCTCGCCTGACACGGTCAACGTATCCGTGCCATGCAGAATCACGATCCCATCCGTTGGCCCGGGCAGCGACTTGCTTCCCCCTGCCGCTCGCACCGCCTCGACGATCCGCTTGCGATCTTCATCCGTCATCGTCAGCGAGTCTTTGCTCATCAATTCGTGCAGCCGAATGCTCACCCCTTCCAGCCTCAGGCGCGCCAGCATCCGATTCACAATCGTGCGGCGGTTCTCCAGAGTCCCCGTCCGCTCTTCATACGTCTTCTCAATTGTGCCGCCGGTGGTGATGAGCGTGATCCGCGCCATAAGTGCTCCCACTGTAGTAAAAACACACACGGGAGGCCGAATCGACCTCCCGTGCAGATCGGTTTTTGCTTTGACTCTGGTGCCTAGTGCCTCTTGGTTTGGCGGCGAAGCCGCTCACCCCTTGATGGCCGTGACGCGCACCTTGGTGTAGCGCTGGCGGTGGCCGGTCTTCTTCTTCCAACCCTTCTTCTCACGGAACTTCTGGATGTACACCTTGTCGCCCATCACCGTCGACTCAACGACCGTGGCTTCGACCGATGCGCCAGCAACAAAAGGCAGACCAAGCTTGGCGTCGCCGCCTTCCTTGCCCACCACCAGAACCTTGTCAAACTTCACGGTGCTGCCCACTGCGGCTTTACCGGCCTCAAGCAGGTCCACCAGCACTTCCTGACCCTCGACAACCTTCCGCTGGCCACCCGACTCTTCGATGATTGCGTACATGTGAAACTCCAACACCCTGCGTTCACGTCAGTCTTGAGGCGTGATGAACACGCTTCCCGGGGGAGACGGAAATCCGTCCCGCTTGCAATCCCGGCTGGCTTCAAATGCAGGGTCGAGATATTAGACCGCGCCCCGCCGCTTGGAAAGAACCCGCTGAGACAACTGGGGCGGAATCACAAGTCCTATAACAGACTCCAAATACTTTACCCAAACGCTTACCAAACCACTTCACGCGCGATCGGACTTCTGAGACAATTCCCATTCAAACCTTGGGAGGATTCCATGATCCGATTCATCACCGCCTTGCTCCTAGCCATCATTCCCGCCCCCATCGCAATCGCGCAATTCGTGCAGGTCGACCTCTCCTCTGTATATAACGTCGACCGTCGCCAGTCCTGCTGCGAATCGCCCCAATACCCCATGGGCAACGCCACTTACATGGGCGTGCCCTTCTTCTTGGGTCCTCCGACCGGCAACAACTCGGTTTTCATGACCGGCACGAACCCGGTCACGGTCGACATTCCCATCGCTCACCAAGGCGTCCAACGCGTCCGCACGCTTCTCAACACCGCCTGGGGTCAGCCCGGTCCCAATTCGTACCTTCGCATCGAATTCCATGGCATGGATGGCACGGTCTATGGCATCAACCTTATCGGTGGACAGCACATCCGCGATCACGGCCCCGCATTCACCCAGAATTTTGACCCCAATCCCCCCACCTGCACCCGCAACGTGTGGACCAGCACCGGCGGCAGTGTTCGCGCCGATATGCAGACCTTCGCCCTTCCCGCCACCATCCGCGCAAACGGCCTTGCCTTCATCCGCTTCATCGACACCGGTGCCAACGGGTTCCAGCGCGGCTTCCTCTTTGCCATCACCCTCGACGAGCGCATCTGCGAAGCCAATGTCAACGATGACTGCATCGTCGACTTCTTTGACTATCTGGATTTCGTCGCTCGCTTCGCTGACAATGACCCCGAAGCCGACTTCAACGGCGACGGTGTCATCGACTTTTTCGATTATCTCGATTACGTCGCCGCGTTTGCCAACGGCTGCTGATCATCTGGTCTTCGGCTCGGCTCCAGATGCACCAGCACATCACGAACTTGCGGCAGCTCCCGCCGCACTGCGTCCTTCACCTTGTGGGCAATATCGTGCCCTTGCCGCACCGTCATGTCGTCATCCACGCGCACGTGCATATCGATCCAGTAATACGCCCCGCTGCGCCGCGTGCGCGGCTTATCCACACTTTTGACACCTTCCACACTCGCCGCGATTTTCGCCGCCTGATCGGTCAACACCGAGTGATCAACATCAAGGAGGTCATTGAGTGGCTCAAATCCCAGCCGCGCCGCATTGAAAAGAATCACACCGCTCGCCGCCAAAGCAGCCCAGTCATCCGCCGGCTCCCACCCCTTCCCCCCGATCAACGCAATCGAAATTCCTATGAATGCAAAAATGCTCGTCAGCACATCCGCTCGATGGTGGAACGACTCGGCCGATAACGCCACTGACCCCTCGCGTTTGGCTTCGCGGGCTGCCCATCTCGCCATCAACTCTTTGATCACCACCACCGCCACCAGCGCAACCAGGGTGTACCACGCTGGCGCATGGTGCGGCGTCAGAATCTCCCGCACTGCTTCGATCGCAATGCCGATGCCAGCCAGAAAGATGATGATCGCCACCGCCAACGCCGCCAAAGACTCCGCTCGTCCATGCCCATACGGATGGTCTTCATCCGGAGGTTTCGCCGCAACCTTCATCCCCACCCACACCACCGCAGATCCTGCCACATCCACAAAGCTCTCAATCGCATCCGCGATCAGGGCGTACGAGTGCCCCACCACCCCAACCACCAACTTTCCCAGCGCCAATCCAAGATTCACCCACACCCCGATCAGGGCGAGCCGCCTTCCTCGGAGCGTGATTCCGCCTTGCCGCAACTCCCCTTGGTCCGACATTTCCGCCATGTCCAATTGAAGCCCCTCCCGCTTGCGCTTGTCCCCAGTTATCAGACGATAACGCATTCTCAATAGCGTTTGCTCAAGTGACACACTGATGTGAACTTTCCCCGCACAGGCTCGTACCATTCCTATCCAACCCTCACTGCGAGGGCCTGTCATCGCATCGCATTTCACTTTTCGGAGAGTCCCATGAAGAAGTCCGTCGCCCTCACCGCTGCTGGTTTGTTCGCCTTCGCCGCTCTCATGGGTGGCTGCACCGCCAACCAGAAGTCCTCTGGCAGCGCGTGCTGCAGCGACAAAGCTGCTTGCACCGACAAAGCCGCTGATGGCAGCATGTCTGTCATGACCGAGAAGAAGGCATGCTCTGAGAAGGCTGCCTGCACTTCTGAGAAGTCCTCCTGCACCGACAAGGCCGCTGCTGGCAATATGTCCGTCATGAGCGAGAAGAAGGCCTGCACCGAGAAGGCCGCATGCACTTCCGGCAAGACCTGCGAGTCCAAGTCCGCCAAGTAATTTAGAACGATCACGTCCACCCGAGCACGCGAGAACCACAAAGTCTCGCGTGCTCTTTTCTGATCAACTCTGGAGAAACGCATGAAGCTCAATCTCGCACTGTCTGCCGTTGGCCTCGTCGCATTCGCAACACTCCTTGGCGGCTGCAACGCCAATCAGAAGGCCGCAGGCGCCTGCTGCAACGACAAGGGCACGTGCACTGACAAGTCCGCCTGCGCCGCAGGCAAGGAAGCCAAGAACTGCGACGGCAGTGACTGCAAGCCCATAGCCCCCGGCACCAAAGTGGACACCGTCAACACCATGTGCGTGATGATGCCCAACGAGGCCATCAGCGCTGGCGTCACCACCGACTACAAGGGCATGAAGGTCGGCTTCTGCTGCCCCGGCTGCATCACCAAGTTCAACAAGATGAGCGACGCCGACAAGGTCGCTCAGCTCGGCAAGGTCGGCGTCAAGGTCACGAACTAAGACCTCGCCCCTCAATCCAGTCTGATTTTCGCACACGCCGCTTCACCGCGGCGTGCTGCTTTTTTTCCAAGTTCTGAGTACCGAGTACTGAGTGCTGAGCGCTGAAAACGCAAAAGGCACTTTGTCCCGTGACAAAGTGCCTCAGATGATGTCTAGTTCGATGCCTGGGCTTACGACCCCATGCCGTCGCCGAAATCTCCACCCGACGCCGGAGCCACGGGCGCTCCATTCCCCATCCGCCCTCCGGATTCGATCCACTTCTTCAGCCCTTCGCCAAAGATCGTCTTCCAACCATTCAACAGGTTGTCAGACAATCCATCCGTCACAGGACCCAGCACCGCATCCACCACGCGGAAGACTGTCGCGCCGTTCTGCGGCTCCAGCGTGATCTCCAAGGTGCTCATGCTCGGGCCGCCGAAGGTCGGCGTCAGGTGGCCAAGGAGGGTCAGACTCGTCGGCGCGGCAACGCCGATCACCTTGTACCAGATCACGCCGCCACCCATGCCGAAATCTTCGCCCACCAAGCCGCCCAGCTTGGCCATGATGACGAAGCGGCGGGTGCGCTCGCTGGTGTAGAAATCCCGTGGCCACCAGTTGCTGGTCTCGCGCGTCAGGCAATACCAGACGCGATCGACTGGCGCGTTGATCGTCACTTCAAAGTCCACGCGGGTGATGGTCACTCCAGCCACTGGAGTGGTGCTGGCTGATTCTGCTGCCTCGCTGACTTCCTCAGCCGCCGCCTTGCTCGTCTTCTTTGCCGGGGCTTTCTTTGCGGGTTTCTCTTCTGCCTTCTTGGTCTTGGTCGCCACGTGAACTCTTTTCGGCCTGGGGCCTTTTTGACTCTTCATACCGGGTTCGATGACATCCGTCGCACGTCGCTTGGTGATGCATCGACTTCCTGGCACAAACGAGCTTTCCGGCCAATTCAACGCTGTGGGCCGGACCGCACATTGTTCACCTGCCACCCTCGCATTTCCCCCCGCTTCACCGACAATCTGCCCCAGCCATCGCTCACACCCATTGGCGGATTCCTACCCTCCGTTCCCCGGAATGCCCCGGATGGCAAAGGACCCGAGCGTATGAAGATTCACGAATATCAGGGACGCGACCTTTTGGCTTCCTATGGCATCCCGGTTCCTTCCGGTCGCATGATCACCGCCGCCTCCGACGCGGCAGCCGCCTATCGCGATGCCACCGGCGGAAATGCTGGCGGGCTTGCCGTTGTCAAGGCGCAGGTCCATGCCGGTGGTCGTGGCAAAGCCGGCTTCGTCAAGCTCGTTCGCAGTGAGAAGGAGGCCACTGAAGCTGCCACCTTCATGCTGAGCAATCGCATGAAGAGCCCCCAGACTCCACCAGAAGGCCTGGCAGTTTCCAAGCTCCTCGTCGCCAGCGGTGCCGACATCGCCGATCGCGCTGGTGGCGGCAAGGAAGAGTTCTACCTCGCCATCACCCTGGATCGCGCCACCCGCCGCAATGTGCTGATCGCCAGCCGCGAAGGTGGCGTCGAAATCGAGCAGATCGCCCATGACCGCCCCGATGCGATCAAGAAGGAGCGTCTGCACCCCACGCTTGGCCTCTCTCCGAGCGCCGCGCGGAAGATCGCATTTGAACTCGGTATGAAGGGCAAGCAGATCAATCAAGCCGCGGACATCATGGTGAAGCTCGCCAAGCTGTACGTGGAGAAGGATTGCTCACTGGCTGAGATCAACCCGCTGGTCATCACGCCCAAGAGTGAGAAGTTCCCTGATGGGCAAGTGCTTGCCATCGATGCCAAGTTCAACTTCGATGACAACGGCCTAGTCCGCCACCCCGAGCTCACCTCGATGGCCGACAACAGCGAAGAGAACCCATCGGAGCTCAAGGCCCAGGAATTCGGCCTTTCCTATGTCGCGCTCGATGGCAACATCGGCTGCCTGGTGAATGGTGCCGGGCTTGCCATGTCCACCATGGACATCATCAAGCTGCATGGCGGCGAACCCGCCAACTTCCTCGATGTCGGCGGCAGCGCCAGCGAAGAGGCCGTCACCGAGGCCTTCGGCATCATCCTTTCTGACAGCCGCGTGAAGGGAATCCTGGTCAACATCTTCGGCGGCATCATGCGTTGCGATGTGATCGCACAAGGCATCATCAACGCGGCCAGCAAATACAAGAACGCCGATGGCAGCATCGGCTTCAAGGTGCCGCTGGTCGTACGCCTCGAGGGCACGAACGTCGAGGCCGGTCGCAAACTGTTGAACGAAGCCCGCGGCAAAATTCCCACGATGCAGGCGGCTAACGACCTTGGCGATGCGGCGAAGAAGGTGTGCGCGGCGGTCGGCGCCTGAATGAGCACGTGAATCAGGTGATGTGTGGCAGGGTCGGGGTCGATTCCATCGATGCCGCGGGGAGTACGCGTCCTGATTCGCGGATCATGTCGGCGACGGTTCGCCCCTCCACAGCTTTGGCCCGCGCCAGAGACAGCATCTCCATCACGCGGCGGTCGCCGGATTGGGCCAGATCACCGCACAAGGACTCGCCAGCGCGAAGAACTTCCGCGGCGGTCAAGACCTCCAGCGGTCTGCCAGGTGCAAAGGCATCACGTTCTCCATCCTCGACCTTGAGAAGCAGACGCTCGCGGAGCAGGCGGCGGAGCAACTCCTCCATCACCGCCTCGCTGATTCCTGTCTGACGGGCAATCTCCGCGGCGTCGGCGGGTGAACCCTTCGCGTATTTCTCACCGACAATGCACATGATCGCCAGCACGCTTGCTGGATCGACAAACCCTGGATCACGCCGCGCCTCGGGGGCCAGGCCGAGGAGTGCTGCGGCAGTGCGCAAGCCCCGCACACCCCCCTGCCGCGCAATCTGCACCGCCTGCCCAAAGCTCTGCATGCTGTACGCCAGTTGAAGGCCGACGAGCACGATGAGCCATGTGAGATACACCCACAACATGAACAAGGGCAACAGCGCGAGGGAGCCGTAAAACCGTGAATATCCGGCGGAATACTTCAGATACTGCGTAAAGCCCCACTTGCTTGCTTCAAACACAATCGCAGCGCACAACGCGCCAGCGAGAGCTGGCCCAAAGGAGACTCTTGTGTTGGGCACAGTGGTATAGACGATCAGCAGCAGCGCGGTGGAGATGAGCACGGTGATCGCGTAAGCGACGACACGCAGCGCCGGGCCGCGAATCCCGCTGAGAAGATCCTGCTGCAGCAATTGATCGACCCAACTCGTCAGCGATTCCTGCACATAAAAAGTCGCCACCAACCCGATGGTGCCGAGTGTGATCAGCGTCCAATAGAGCGTGATGCGTTTGAGCCAGTGCCGCCCGGTCGGCGCGTGATAGATGCCATTGAACGCTCGCTCAATCTCCACCAGCATCGAGATGGCACCATAGATGAGTACGCCCAATCCGACCAATCCGATGGTTCGGAAAGGGAGCCCGCGCACTCGCGACACCAGATCGGTAATCCACTGTTCCAGACCTGGCGGCGGTTTTGGCGCTTCCTGCTGCTCCTTCACCACCGTGATATCTCCCACGGTTTCGAAGGGATTCACGCTGACCGGCGCTTCGACCTTGCCGAAGATCAACCCCTCCGGCAGGTCCTTGCCGGTTGGAGAAGTCTCCCCCACCACGATGTTGGAGACCCCGGCAAAACGCAGAAAGCGACTGACAGTTTCACTGATCTGATCGGGCGTGGCAAAGGCACCAATTACCGCCAAGCCGATGACCAGCATCGGAATGAGTGAAAACAGGGTTCGGTACGTCAGCGCTGCCGCAGTGCGATCCAACTGTGTCGTCGCGGCCCCGCGCGCCGCAAGGCGCAGCACTTCAAAGACCTGCCGCGGGGCGTACTTGCTCTTGGCCAGACGCTCCACCACGCGAATGGCGCGATCGAACTGATCCGCACGATGCAGATGTTCTGGGCCTTCTTCTGGTTCGCGATGGCGCATGCTCATGCTTTTTCGGCCTGTGGGGTGGTGAGTTTCACCCGCGATTCATGACCCCTTTGGCGGTGCGATGGTGCGCGGGCCGCGCCGCGCCGGAAGTGTGGGCTTGACGACCTTTGGCGGTGAAGGCGGTGGTACGGCCGGTGATGGGGAAGGAGTCTGTTGCACACTTCGACTTGCTGGTTTGGTGGCCGGGCGCGCGCCCTGCACCAAACTTGGGGCTGATTCAGCGGCGGATTTCTCAACCTTGGCTCGACGCGATCCCTCAGCGCGGCGCTGATCACGCTGCCCCTGCCGACTCGTTCCGGCGATGGCTTTGGCCACGCGGCGCGACACCGCGCGGGCTGGCTCGCCGTCTTCGGTTTCACGACGCAGGCCCTGACTCACGCGGCCACTCGCGCTGGCGGTCGCTGCCTTGTAGAGCGAACGTACTTCGGCCTTTTCCAAGTCCCGCCAGAAACCCAAGCGCACTCCGGTGAGAATCAATGGTCCGATGGCCACGCGCTCGACGGCCTGTACGGTCAATCCGGCTGCCGCCAGCATCTGGCGGATTTCGCGATTGCGGCTTTCTTTCAGGGTCACGCGGAGCAGAGACTTTCCCATCTTTTGCTGCACGAGCTCGATCTCGATGGGACTCACTTCCACTGGGCCGCCACCAGCCGAACGTTTAGCGGCCTGCTTTTCAAGCTTTCGGAGCGAGTGCCGCAACTCGGCAAATGCGCCTGCATCCAAAGTGTCCTTGACGATGACTTCGTAGGTCTTGGGTACACCGAACTTGGGGTGCGTGAGAAGATTGGTGAGATCACCATCGGTCGTCAAGAGCAGCAGGCCAGTGGTTTCGTAATCCAATCGGCCCACGGGGAAGAGTCGCGAGCCGGAGGGATGGTTGATGAGCTCCATCACCGTGCGGCGGTCGAGCCCCGGCTCATCGCGGGTGGCGACAAGGGTGCGCTCGGGCTTATAGAGCATGACATATTCGTGGCGCTGCTTGGCGTCGGTGCCGCCGCGCTTGGGGATGCCTCGCCCATCAAAAACGACGTGATCTTCGGCGGGATTGATGAAGGCGGGGAGATCGGTGACCTTGATGCCGTTGACCGTGATACGGCCTTCGCGGATGAGGTCTTCGCAGGCGCGGCGGCTGGCGATGCCAGAATCGGCGAGGAATCGCTGCAGGCGCTCCCCTCGCGAAGCGTCTTTGAACATGCGAGAAGATTGAAGATCCAGGGGCCGTGCCATGAGCGGGAGTTTAGGGTTGTCCAAACCCCTTGTAGCCGACACCCCGGCGGAATCAGCACGCCTTTTCCCCTGAGATTCGATATGCTGTGATTCTGTATTCTGGCAAGGCAGCACACTGATATCCGCGGCACGATGCCCAACGACACTTCCAACTCGACGGCAGTACCAGCGAGCGGCTCGCTTGCACAGGAGGTTTTTCTCACGCCGCGCGTCGTGGATGCTGGGACGTTTGCATCGTTTTCGGCGACGCTGCGTGAATTGCTGGCGGATGCGGATGAGCGCCGCCATTCGCTCAGCACCTTGCATGGCGAGGTCTCCGCGCTGCGCGATGCGTTGCGGGCCTTGACCACAGAACTCGAAGCCAAGTTGATGACGGCGGTGAAGGTGATCCCGGCGATCGACCAGCGCCTGGGCAAGGTGAACGATGCCTTGACCTTTGCCGAGGCGGTGATTCGGTCTCGGGCGGCAGAAGCGAATGCAGAGGTCAGCACAACCGCAAACACGCGCGAGCCGAACCCAGACCCATCGGCTGCTCCAGTGCCAATCACAGCCACCACGGGTGCCACACCCAATGAGGAAAGTAGCGATCTTGCCGCGGCGACCGCGTCCGTTGCGCGGCACGCTGAAGAGCGACTGACGCACGTGATCGCTGACGCGCGTGGGGAATTGGATGCGACGACGCAAGTGCATCTGGCTTCGATGCAGCGGGCGCATCAGGCGGCTGAGGAACATTTGCATCAACGGGCGTTGGATCTGGAGGCCGATTCCCGCTCGCGGCTGGAGGGAGTGCTGCTGGCAACTCTAAGCCAGGTGGCGACGGAGCAGGCAGCGCAGATCAGCCAGCTGTTGGAATCACAATTGGAGGCGCGGCTGGAGTCAATGATTCAGCAGCGTGTCGATGCCGCGGTCGCCGAGGCACTTGCGCAGCAGATGGCTCAACAGATGTCCACTACTTTGCCAATTCAGGTTGCCGCGCTAGTGCGAGAGAATATGAACGGCCTACCCAGCCGCGAGCCCGATCCTGAGTTGATTCGGGTGCAACAGCAGATTGATGAGTTGACGCGCTGGTCGCAGCGGATTGATGCCCTGATCAGTGATCATTCCGGGCTGGTGGCGGCACAATCTGCCCACTCGGCCTTGGCGCAGATTGCCACGCAAGCCGCGGGATTGGGGCAACACCTTGAGGCCCTGACGCGGCGTGCGGAGATGACATCGCACACATTGGCAGGATTGATGGCTCAGTTACCTGCCGCGCCCGTCCCCACTGTGCCCGCGCAGCCGATGGCATTTGTGGCCCCGCCGCGAGATCCGCATCGCTGAGAGGCAGGCTGCAACATCGGTTAGCATGTTCGCCATGAATAGATTTGCATGTGCCGCGTGTTTGGTTGTTATTGCCGGAGTTGCCTGTGGAAAACCGGGGTTTATAGACGCGACCAGCGCCACCAAGCTGCCGACGATGAATGGCGACCGCGTCCGCTGTATTGATCTGAATGGCGACAATCGACCTGATTTGATCGCCAATGACGGCACGCAGCATCGCGTGTTTCTCAATCGTGCGATTGATAACGGATGGGCGTGGGAAGAAGTGGCGAATCCCAATTTGCCCACGCGTCGCAAGCAGGATGTGATCGCGGCGGCTGATTTGGACAATGACGGACACGCTGATGTGGTGATGGCGCGGTATCTGGATGTGAATGGAAAGGACTACAAGGCACCGGACGAAACGTGGAATCTCGGCTGGATGCGCGGCAAGGGAGACGGGACATTTGAGAATGTGACACCGATTCCTGGGCTGAAGCCTTGTACGACAACGACCATCGCCATTGGTGATGTGAATATGGATGGGCGGCTGGATCTTTTTATCGGCAACTGGTACACGCGTTATGGTGTGAGCAATGAGGCCTTCGGAAATGATCTCTTTGTGCAGACTGAGCCGGGGAAGTGGACTCGCTCGCCATTGCCCACGGAAGGTGTGGGGTTTGATGAAGAGAAGGACCTCGGCGGGCGGCCGTGTTATGGCGTGATGATCGTGCCGCAGGATTTGAACCAGCACCAATCGAACCGCCGCGAACCTTTGCTGCTCGAACTGTGTTATGGTCGCAGATGGAATCGGCTCTGGCTGCAATCGATTGACGGATTCTGGATTGACGGTGCGGCCTTGCGTGGCCTGGATGCGGATGCGGATCGCAGTGGTGAGTATCCGGCGTGGTTGGCCGAGCGGGCCAAGACCGATGCGCGATTCAAGCGCGAGACAGAGAAGCCATATCGCACGGGAGGAAACACGTTTGATGCCGCGATCGGCGATGTGGATAACGACGGGGGTCTGGATATCTGTTTCAGCGAGATCACTCATGCGTGGGCCGGGCCTTCATCAGATCGCACGAAGATTCTGATGAACCGCGGTTTGAAGTTCGAGTATGAACCGATCCGCAGTGTGGATCGCGTGACAGCTGATCCTGCCAATCACTCGTGGAATCAGGGGGATCTTTTCTGCGAACTGGCGGATATGGATCTGGATGGGCGGCTGGATCTGGTGCTGTGCAGCAGCGATTACCCCGACAATCAGCGACTGCGTATATTCCTTCAGCAGCCCGATGGCAGCATGCTCGATTCCACCACTGCTCTTGGCATCGATCATGAAGGAGCCGGGCAACTGTCTCTGGCTGATCTCGATCAGGATGGTGATCTGGACATCGTGGTGTGCCAGTCCTTCAACCGATTGCCCGCGGAACGCACCAAAGGGCGAACGCCCCATATTCGCGTGTGGCAGAACAATGCGGCGGATGATCGCACGATGGGGGCGATCACGATCACGCTGCAGGGTGATCCGAATCAATGGATGAGCCGCGATGCCTTGGGCGCGATGTGCTGGCTGGACGGAGTCATTGATGGAAAGCAAGTCAGGCAGACTCGGGCGCTGATAGGCGTGGGAGGATGCGTGGGAAAGCAACACCAATTCCTCGTGCACTTTGGGCTGGGGAAGATTGATCCCGAAGCGCGGTATCGGTTTGCCGTGCGGTGGCCGGGAATGCTGTCAAAGGTCAGTGAGGTTCCTCCTTTGCCTAATGGGCATTTCATCATCGGGCCCGGTGGCGTACAGCGCTGAAGCACTCTCATACCTACACATGAAAAGACGCCCGGGAAGGCCCGGGCGTCTGAGGGATTCAAATTCAGATCGGTCGATCAGCTACCCGCCAATCAGTTGCGGGCCATGTAGCGGTCAAGGAGCGAGAAGGCATTCTGGCGACCCAGGAAGAAATCGGTGCGGGTCGTGGAGTCGAAACTGTCGGAGAGTGCGCTCGAAGACGAGATGTTGTAGACGCGGCCGGGGCCGGGGATATCCGTTACTGCGTTGGACGCGGTGAGATCGAAGGACGTCGAGCCAGCGGCGGTCTCGCCGGTGAGGCGTGTGCCCATCAACTCGCCAGCGCGACGACCGATGGCGCCGGTGAGAGACTGCACAAAGCCATCGACATCGGACTGGGCCGGTGAGTAGCCAAGGAGAGCGAAAGAAGGAACGAAGACCACGCCCTCGTCGGTGCGATCGAGGTTGAGAGAGTCGGAACGCTGCGAGAAGCCGTAGGGCTGAGTGCTGCTGAAGGCAGCGGCAGCGCCTTGGCCACCCTGACCGCCGCCGAAGCGGTTGCCGAGGGAGAAGCTGGCGAGGATCTCGGAGATGGGGTCGTTCTGGCTGGTGAGGAAGATGGTGGAGTAATCCTCAAACTCGAAATCAGCAGGATTAGTCGAGAAAGTGACATCCAGCCCGGCGTTCTGATACACGCTGTTGAGAGAAAGGACGGTGTTATTGAGGATGTAGTTGAACATCGTCTGCCCGTTGGGCAGAGTGCCGTTGAAGCCCAAGGTCGCGGCGTTGAAGCCCAGGATGGTGGTGGTGAGTCCGCCGGCCTGCAGCCAGTTGACCAAACCGCCATTGGTTTCGATGAGGAAATTCTGACCAGTCTTGGTGGGCAGCGTGCCTGCACCATTCTGCACGATCTCGATGACGTAGTCGGAGTTGAAGGCGCCCTGGAGATACACAGCGAATGAACCGGCGATAGTGGTGGAACCGGAGCGAGCGGGAACGACAAAGTCGATGAAGAAGTCGCCGGTGGAGTTGTAGCCGTAGGAGTTGGTGCCGTCACTGGCGATCACGGTGTTGGGTGCACCACCGAAGGACTTGAAGTCGCTGGGGCTGAAGACCAGCGTGCCATCGTCGATGGTGGAGGAGCCGGTGGTGTCAAAGAGGGCGAACTGCACCTGGCCGCGATAGTCGGTGAAGTCGGTGTTGAGGTTGTCGCGTTCGAGGACGCGGCTGCCCAGATCGGAACCGGTTTCGACGAGCTTGACGGTGATGCGGAGCTTGGTGCCGGGGGCGATAGCCTGGCGGTTGTTGAGGTGGTAGACATCCACATCGGGCATGACGAAGGCCGAGGGGACGCCCTGGCGACCGGGGGTGCCGATCGCAGAGTTGATGGTGGTGGTAAGGACGCCGGTGCCGGTGCGGGTGGTGGTGATGAAGCCGCCGGTCTTGGTCTCGGGCGTCACGCCGGTGACCACGTCGTCGGAGGTGTTGGGAGTGGCATCGGCGCCAACGTTGAGAGTGAAGGTGTAGGTGCCGATCACGATGGTGGCGGGGTTGTCGTCAGTAGTGGCAAAGTTGCCATCGGAGCCAGCAAAGTCGATGGGGAGGGGAGCGTTGACGATGGTGGCACCGTTGCCCGCATCTGTGACATCGGAGAAGCCGCTGTCAAAGTCGTCGAAGACCTGAACGGTGAAGTTGTAGTCGCCGATGGCGCCGGGGACGGCGTCAGGATTGGGAACACTGCCCGCACCGATATCGCCAAGAACAGTGGCATCAGCAGCGATGATGATGTAGTAGGTGCCGGTAGTCTTGATGAGGTAGTTCTGACCGGTGAGCTGCTCATCACGCAGGGCGGGCTGAACCGAGAGTGAGAGTGCATTGGCGCTGACTGCACCCTGATTCACAGGGTTGCCATTGGAATCCAGCAATGCCAACTGAGCACGCTGAGCGACACCATTCACGCGGCCGAGCATGAGGACTTGACCGGCCTGCAGAGTGACGGCGTAGACATCGACATCGCCCTGGAAGCGGAAGAAAGTGGTGTCGTTGTCGGCGTGATCGCCGATCGCGCCACGCAGCGTGATCTGTCGACCCGCATCAGGCAGGCCATCGCTGGCGACGTTGTTATCCAGGAGAAGGTTGAGGTTGGTCGCGTTGTACATGTCAACGCGGTGATTCTGACCATTGGCAGAGAGATTGATCGTCTCGTTGCCGGTGGTCTTATCACCTGCATCACCTGCGATCGCATCCTCAGAGAAGTTCTCGTTGGACTTGACCAAGCCGTTGCCATCGCCATCGAGCTGGACGCGGGCGACCTTGGCGCGCAGGAGGTTCTGCACCATCTTGACGCGGTAGACGCCCGGGCCGGGCTGGCCGGTGAGTTGCGGCAGGTTGCGCTGGGTCACGGCCTTGGAGTAGGTGATGAGGACGGTGTTGGTGGCGTCCTCGTAAGAGATGGTGTAATCCACGCCGTTGATGAGGCGGATTTCCACGTTGCCAAGCTGGCCGCGAACCTCGTAGACCGAGACAGCGGAGCCGAGGGAACTGGAGTCGATCTGCTGATTGAACTTGAGGCGAGTGGTGTAAACCTGGGCTTCGACGGTGGTCTGGATATCCGTCACCTGAATGGCGACGGGGGCCAGGCCGAGTGATTCGACGCGGAAGTTGCCACTGCCCTCAGTCGTCTGACCACCCACCGTCACCGAGCCGATGGGGCCGGAAGAGGCGATGCGGAAAGACTCGCTGTTGCGGGTGCTGCCGGTCTGTGTGCCGACGATGTTGACCGTGCCAATGGCCGAGCGACCGGCGGCGACGGTGTCGTCGGTGGTGCCGAAGAAACCATCCACGCCGCGAGAGAGACCGGCGATGATGTCGGACGAGGCGAAGTTTCCGCCGATCTGAACATTGCCGATGGTGCCTGCAGAGATGTAATCAGCCGCGGAGCCCGTGCCACCAAAGAGTGCATCGGTACCCAGATCAAGGCCAGCGATAAACGCTGAGCTTGACACGTTGCCGGTGATGGTGATCGGGCCGATCGAATCGCGAGCAGAGACGTAGGTGCGGGCGATCGAAGGAGCCGTGAACGAGCCGAGCGAACCACCGAAGCGGAAGCCCGCACGCTCGATCGCGCCACCGACAGTCACGCTGGCCGCATCGCGAGCGACGCTGATCACGCCGCGAGCTGCGCCGGTGATATTGATGGCACCGGCGGACATGATGTTGAAGAAGGCCTCACCGGTGACGTTGGGGTTGGAGTTGCCGAAATCGCCGTTGATGGCGATATTGCCAACGTTGCGAGCGGTGACACTGCCAGCGCTGATCGAGCCAGTAGAGATGGCACCGATATCGCCACCGATGGTGAGGCGACCCGGAGTGGTATCTGCAACCAGCGCACCGATCGAGCCATCGACTACCACAACCGGTCCGGAACCGCTGGTGACACCAGCGATGCGGAGAGTGCCCAGCGACGCCTCATCACCGGACTGGATCGTGAGGTTGTCCTGATTGGCACCGGTCACCACCAGAGTGGAGCTTGAGTTGGTGCCGCGAATCACCAGATTGAATGTGCCGTTGCCATTGTCACGCAGCCAGGCGCGACCGGCACCGGCGTGGGTCACCGTGTAACCGCCGGATGTGGCCGTGTTGCCAGTGAACTCAAAGCCGGGGACAGCGACCGAACCATCATCCAGAAGCGAGTTGTCAAACGCGGCATTGGTACCGGAAACCGCGAAGCGAACATCGTTGGCAATCGCGCTGGAGACATCATCCGCCGCGACCCGGAGGCCCGAGGTCGCACCATTCACCGTGACGCCGGAGACCAGCGAAGAGCCGATCACCTGCTTGTCGTCGCTGGTGCCATAGACACCATCGCCGCCGGCGTTGATTCCTGCGGTGAATGTGCTGTTGCTCGCGGCACCGCCGATCGCGACACCGGAGATATTGCCTGCGCGAATCGTGTCGACCTCGCCGAGAGTGCCGCCGGGGCGACCCGCCTTGCCCATGCCATCAACACCGGCGATGAAGATGCTGTTGGAGACGTTGCCGGTGATGACGACGCCGCTGAGAGAATCACCCGCGGCAAAGGCCGAGGAGAGACCCGCAGTGACAGCGTCGCTGCCGACATCGCCACGAATGACGACGGAGATGACCTGACGACCGGCGTAGACGATCGACTCGTAGAAGCCGCCGTTGGCGGTCTCGACGCTGACGATGTTGCGGCCTGCCTCGATACGTGCACCCTGCACGGCGGTCGTGGCATTGGTGCCCGGGGGCAACTGATTGCGTGTCGCGCTGTAGGCAGCGCCCGCGCTGCGGTTGGGGTTGATACCGATGTTGCCGAAGATGCCGTCGGTGGCGGAGGTCACGACCAGGCGAGTGACATCGATCTCGGCGTAAACGTTGCCCAGCAGGTTGCCGTTGTTGATGGTAAAGGAGCCGATGGAGCCATCGAAGGCGGACAGAGTGCCCGTGCTGAGGTAGGAACCGTTGTTGATGACCACTTCGGCGATGCCGCCGGAGTAGCTGGTGATGTTGCCACCGAAGTCGCCGTTGAAGACGACGCGGTTGATGACACCAGCGGCAACGATGCCGCCAGTGGGGATGCGTGCGCTGCCGGGGATCGACGACGATGCGCCGCCACTGGTGATGGTGCCGCGGAGGGCACCGCCAGCGCGGATCTCATTGAAGATGACACCGGTGGAGGCGGTGATCTCGCCCAGGAGATCGCCACGGATGATGATGGCTCCGGGGTTGGTGAAGCTGCCGACGTTGCGACCAGCGACCAGCGTGCTCAGATTTCCGCTGATATCCGTCTTGACGGCGGCATCGCGACCAGCAGAAATGCGGCCGACGCTGCCAGCCAGACCCGTGGTGGTGATGGTGCCGATGAGGTCACCATTGGTCACTGCAAGGTTGGTGATGCCACCAGTGACGAGGATGTCGCCCTGGAAGAGTGAGCCAGCGGTGAGATTATCGAACTGAGCATCCGGCCCGGTGATCTCGATGGTGGTGTTCTTGATGTTGCGACCGGCGGTGATGGTCTGCACGCGCCCCGAGACGCTGATCTGCGAAGAGGCGATGTCGTTCACAGCGGTGATCTGAGTCACACTACCAGCGTTGATGACGCTGGAACGGATCGAATCCGTCGCGGCGATGGAGGCGATGGCTCCGTCGATTTCAAAGCGGCTGCGGTTGAGATTGGCGGCCTGAATGCCGCCGGTGAGGTTGCCCGTGACATCGACGATGAGATCGTTGATGTCGCCATTGGCGAACGAGGTGGGAGGACCACCGGGACCACCGGTGCTAGTGCCACCGGCGAGGATCTGCGTGATGTTGGCAGAGCCGCGAATCTCGTTGCGGCGGACTTCCAGATCATCACCCAAGAGGGTGGAGTTGCGGAAGCCGCTGGCCGTGATGACACCGATGTCGCCGGCGGCCTGCAGCTGCGAAGCGTCGAAGAAGCCGTTGGTGATGGTGACATTGCCGATCACCACGCCCTTGACCTGGCTGCGGAAGAGGTTGGTGCCGGTGAGATTGACAGACTGAACCGCGCCCAGATACAGCGCGACGTCCTGAATGCCAGTGACGGTGTCCCACCAGGCATCAAAGTTCTGGCTGGCGATATAGGCATCGTTGATGATGCCGCCAGTCATGATGACCTGGGCCAGACCCTGATTGGGGTCAGGATCGATGGTGCCACCCTGACCATCGTCAGGGAGAACGCTGTCGTTGTTGCCGGCGAAGATGTTTCCGGTGATGGTGACACCGGTGAGGCGGGTCGCCTGCAGAGTCTGAATGTCGTCTTCGGCGAAGATGCCGCTGGAAGAGAATGGGGAATCGGTGAGGGCAGCGATGCCGTCGCCGACATCGATGGTGCCGATGTCACCCTTGACATAGACAACGCCCAGGAGGCCCTGGAAGTTATTGCGATTGACAGCACCTGCGCCGTCGCTGTTGATGATGAGAGAGCCGAGGGTGACGCCATCGCCAGTGAGGACGACATCGCCCACAGCACCAGCGACGGTGATCGATGTGACGTTGCCGTCGCGGGCCACAAGGCCACTGATGCGATCATGCAGGGCAAAGCCCAGATCGCTGGCGTAGCCGTTGCCGGGCTGGTAATTGGTATCGCCGGTCGGGCGATCGATACCGCCGTTCCATTGGGCAGACATGAACTCGGCCGGAACGGCCAAAGCGCCGCCGATGCCCGCGCCGCCGCCAGCATCGCCAAGACCAAGCAGGATGCCGATATTCTGCGGACCAAAGGCATTGACCTGCGTGCGACCCAGATCGCCACGCGTCACGAGGACGTTGGTGACGCTGTTGGCATCGACAAAGAGGAGGTCGCCACCGGGTGTGTCGTTGCTGATGGTGCCGATGGCCTGGAAGACATCCATGCGGTACACGTCGATCTCGACATTACCAGTGAGGATGACCGACGAGTTGGCATCCGAGGCGGTGATGCGCAGACGACCGATGGAGATCGGCTTGGGATTGGTGCCCTGTCCGACTGCCTCGATGCGGAGTGTGCGGCCACCGGCGAGATTCACACTCACCTGACCGAGCGACACACCCTGACTGCCGTCCACACCATTGGTGCGAATCTGACCCGCAGCGACGCCGGTGTCGGGACCTTCGACAGTCACGCGATACGTCGCGCCGCCGTCGTCCACCAGCTGGATGGCTGTGCCGACGATGACGGGAACGAAGGAATCCAGCGCAGTGGGAGTATCGATGCGCGGGAAATCCACAAAGCGCACGTCAGACCCAGCACCGGTGTTGATGTACACGCCGCGGCTGGAGGAAAGCTGACTGGTGGTGTTGTAAAGACCGGTCGATTCGCCGGCCTCGGCGTAGACATCCTGACTGATGAGGACAGCGCCGATGGTGCTGCCGGGGCTGGTGCGGATGGAGATGGCACCCGACACAGCGTGGAAGCCGGTGCGGAAGAGGGCAAGAGAACCATCGCCACCATTGCGGCCAGTCTGCACAGTGACGGTGGACTGCAGGGGAGCAATCGGCACGCGCGGAGCAGTGCGGTTGTCCTGATCCATACCGACGCCGCCGCGGATGTCGATGGTGCCGATGCGACCACCGGTGCGGATGTTGAGGTAGTTGGCATCACCATCGTTGGGGCCGGGGCCGCCAGCGAGGGGATTCAGACCGGTGACGAACTGCGCGAGGTCGCCGCCGGTGATGATGTCGACGCTGGTGAGAAGTGAACCAGTGGCATCGAGAATGTCGGAGCCAGCCAGAGCGGTGTAGAGGGTCTTGGCAACGCTGACGGTTGAGCCGCGCCAATCGTGGAAATCATCGATGGGGTCACGATCGGTGGGACGATCGAGATAGTTGACAATGCCATCGGCGCTGCCGAGGCCGCCACCACCGTTGGTGGTACCGCCACCGACGCGCATCATGCCCATGCTGCCGGCAAGAACGCTGACGCCAGCGCGGAAATTGGTGCCGCCACCAGCAGGACCGCCACCAAAATTGCCAGCGACGCTGACCGCGCCAGCGGTGACCGATGCCATGCCGGTGAGTTCGAAGGTATAACCAACCGTGTTGCCTGCGGCTGTATCACCAGCCGAGTCATTGGGGTCGCTGACGACGATGTAATACGTGCCGGGAGCGGTTGGTGTGAACGTCCAGCGCGACAGATCGGCGATGATGTCGCTCTGACGTGTGCTGGCGAGAGTGCGGCCGTTTTCATCCATCAGGCGGATGAGCATGGCGCGGCCATTGTCGGCCTTGGCCTCGAGAGTCAGAGGCGTGGTGCCATCAGACGAGAATGCGAAGATATCGACGTCGTCTTCACCGTTGAAGGGGTCAGCACTGGAAACTTCGCCCTGCACGCGCACACCAGTTCCGGCATTGCCGATGTACTCAGCCAGAAGGAAGTTGTCATTGCGGAAGCCGGTGCCGCCGAAATTGACCTTGGGATTGAAGGTGCGATACAGAGAGGTTTCGTCGCGATCCGAGAGACCCACTGAACGATTGCGGGTGGTTCGCCAAGTGTCGACCAGGCCGGTGGCCGGGTCGATGCCGTAGATGCCTTCGCGCTCGCTGTAATTGAAGACATCGCGGGGCGGACGAGTGCTCGGAGAGTTGACATCGCCGACGACGGTGATGTCGGTCGAGCTGCGTCCAGCGATCTGCACCTGGCCAAGCGTGCGACCCACGATGATCTGGCTGTTGGTCTTGACTTCAATCGCGCCGGTGGCGCTGGTGTCACCTGACCAGCGACCTGAGTCACTACCCACCGTTAGCGTGCCAAGGTCACCATCAACGGTGACCGAACCAAGGAGATACGTCGCGTGGAACTGATCCACTGCACCTGTCACGCGGCTGGAGCCGTAGACGATGCCGTCGATCATGATGCTGCCGATGCTGGAGCCATCGGTGATAAAGATTCCCTGATCGGCGCGCGTGAAGCCGGTAATGACGTTGCCACCCACGTCGCTGAAAACTGCGCCGCGGTACGTGGTGGGTGAAGTGTTGTCGCGAACGTACGGAGAACCCAGGATCACGCCGCCAACCACAGCGGGAAGGCCGTGGATGGTGGTGTCATCGCGCTGATAGCCGTGACCTGCCTCTTCAAACCGGTCGGCATATCCACCCAAGCCAGCAGTGTACTGCCAGTAGAAATTGCCCTGGCTCGTTTCATATGTCGACGGATCGGGGGGAGTCTCGAAGTAATTGATCTCACCACCCAGCACGCTGAACGAAGTGCGCGAGTCTGCCCCGCGAATACGAATCGAACCGATGCCGTCGTTGAAATTGGGGCGGCCGGTGTCGCCGCGATCGACCGCAGCCGAACCCTGTCCATTGGCTGAACCAAGGACCAGCGTCCGCACCATATCGCGGCCATAGAGATCGGCGATTTCCAACGTTGCGCCAACCGGACCGCGCAGGGTGACGACGGCGCCCTGAACACGCGCATTGTTAAACGCGGAATAGGTCGTGGTGGCCTGCTCGCTCGACACGTTATCGATGCGGTATTCCTGAACAGCGTTGCCTGCGAGCGTCTGCACAACCACTTCGTCAAAGGCCAGCACCGTGGGGTCTTGGTCGCGGCCAAAGTCGTAGCGGAAGCCGACGACCTGATTGAACTGGTTGACGATGGTTGCAGTCCGCGCGTTGACCAGTGCCTGACCGGTGTATTCGGCGACGATCTCGCCACCAAATCGCAGTTGAACACGCGTGGAGTTGGTATCCCATCCGGTGCCAGTCGTGCTGGTCGGCGTGCGCGTGACATCGAGGCCAAAGTTAAAGACCGAGTTGCGGATCGCCGGGTTGGTCTGATCTGCAAACTTGAAACGATAATTGAAATCGACCAGCGGCTGCACGCGCAGGTAGCGATCACCCGCCGTGCCAGCACCCACGGGCAGCACTGAGATGCGGTTGATGGTCTGATTGTCGGTGTAATCCGTCTCGATCACCAGGTTGGAACCCTGGAGAATGCGCTGCGCGCCAATCGCACCAAAGCCACCCTGCGTGGGGTCGCTGGGTTCATCGTCAAAGTTCTCAATCACAGGATCGTTGGGATCCTGCACCGTGATCTCGCTGGGCGAGCCATAAGTCGGAATCATGTAGCCGAAGTAGGCCTGCACTGTGCCCAGACCCGTGTTCGGATCAATGTCGCTGGGTGTCACGGCCAGCGAGAACATCAACTGACGTGCTTCCAGGGGCTGCACGCCTCCGGTGCCGGCAATATCCACCAAGTCCATAGCGCAGCGTTCATCCACCTTGCGGGCGTGACGCATCACCAATCCTGCGCGGCTGCGCGTCGATGCGGCGGAAGGTGAACCGGACAGCGTTTCGAAGAGGCGATTCCAAAGACCCATACCGACTCCTGCGCATGCGCTCATCCGACGTTCGAGTCGCCGGATGCAATCAACCTGTTTCGCTCCGCCTGGCGGCGAAGCAACCTTTAACCCACCCTGCATTCCACGTCACCACATGGCAACTTGGCTCACAAGGTACTCGCAACCAGATGCACGTGCTTTGCACGTTCGAGCGTGTTGCTCGCTTCGCTGGGGTCTTGGCTCAGTGTTCCTGACACTGGCTCGCCCTGCGGCATCGTCGGTCGCTCCTGTCACCCGATCCGCGACCCTCACAGGCCACGATCACGGGGGCGGGAGCATACCCCGACTAACTTCATTCAGACTACCAACTTTGTTGTCGGCACGCAACTGGGTGTCGGAGAGATTCAAATCACAGTTCAAGGGTAAACCCTTGAGTGCTGATCTGCTCAATCCGATCGCACTTGATTGGTACTTGTATGGTCTTATAACCATTATGGCGCTGGCGGCGTGCCGAAACTTCAAAGCACACCCGATGCGCACCCTCACCCTGACCCTCCCGAGTCACATCTATACGAGTGCCGCACACTGCGGTTGCAGCAATTCAGTCACCTTACAAAACCCTCTTTGAGATCGGATAGCTGCCGAGCACCACCAGATCCTTGCAGTGAGTGCGCGCCTCCCCCACCGCCGCATTCAGCAAAGGAGAGTCGCGATGCCCGGCGGCATCGATAAAAAAGGTGTACGACCAGTTGGTCTTGCCACTCGGTCGCTTATCGATGTGGCTCAGGTTGACGCCATGCTTTTCAAAGACGCTCAGCACCGAGACCAGGGCACCCGGCTTGTCGGCGGTATCGAACATGATCGAAGTCTTGTCGTGCCCGGTCTGTGCTGCCGCAGACTTGCTGATGACCAGAAAACGCGTGAGATTGTTGGGATGGTCCTCGATGCGCTGAAAGAGCACATTCAATCCGTACAGCTGCCCGGCGAGTTCGCCGGCGATCGCCGCCACTTCGGGTGTGCGTCCCTTGTCGATTTCCTTCTTGCTCTCTTCCGCGACCAGAACCGCGGCGCGGCTGCTGCTCGCTTCGGCGACCAATTCGGCCTTGGGATACTGCGTCGCCAGCCAGCCTCGACATTGGCTGAAAACTTCGGGCTTGCTGTGAATCCGCTTCACATTGGCAGGCGGACAATTGGCCAGAAGGGCGTGGTGCACTTCCATCTGCACCTCAGCGCAGATCGTCAATTCGCGGCGTTTTTCCCTGAAGGCATCAAGCGTTTCCATCACGCCGCCGTGCAGGGAATTCTCGATGGGCACCAGGCCGCAATTCACATGACCTCGGGCGACTTCTGTAAAAACACCTTCGATGGCGTGAAGGTCGTCAAATTCGACGCTGGAGCCAAAGTGCTTGACGGCCGCCTGATGCGAGTATGAGCCGGGAGGACCGAGATAGCCGACGCGCATGGGTTGCTGCAAAGCAATGCTCCCACTCATCAGTTCGCGATAGATCGCCTCGATGGCTTTGTCCGGCAGCACGCCCCCACATTCTTTGCTGGCTTTGAGGGCACGCTCGATGACTTCGACTTCGCGATGAGGCGTGTACACGGGAAGTCCGGCAGCACGCTTGTGCTTGCCGACCTCCACAACCAGTCCCGCGCGTTCATTGAGGAGGCGAACGAGTTCGCCGTCGATGGCGTTGATACGCACTCGTGCATCATCCAGCGAAACCGTGCGGGCAACTTGGGGGCGTGATGGACTCCCCGCCGCTTTCCTGGGAGTTCGCTTGGAAGACTTCTTGGACTTCTTGCCTGCCATCGGGATTCCTGTGCTCGGAGAGGTCGATTCTCCTCCAAGTATCGGCCTTTTCCACCCCCTTCACCCTCCGAGACCGGGTGCAATTCCGATCAGTTTCAATCAACTCGTCTCCCCACCCCACCATACCCTCCCGAATCTATGGCCTACACCGTTCTTGCCCGCCGCTACCGCTCCCAATCCTTCGATGATCTCATCGGGCAGGAACCCATCTCCCGCACCCTGCAGAACGCCATCGCCAGCGATCGTCTGGCTCATGCCTACCTCTTCACCGGCACTCGCGGCGTGGGCAAAACCTCCGCCGCTCGCATCTTTGCCAAAGCCATCAACGGTGGCAGCAAGGAAGTCGACGCCGCCATCATGACCGGCCGCGACACTGATGTCATCGAGTTTGATGCGGCGAGCAACACGAGTGTGGATCATGCCCGTGAGTTGATCGCCAACGCCGCCTACCGCCCCCTGCGCGGCCCATTCAAGATCTACATCATCGACGAAGTGCACATGCTCTCGACCAGTGCCTTCAACGCGCTGCTGAAGACGATGGAAGAGCCGCCGGAGCACGTCAAGTTCATCCTCTGCACCACGGAAGTGCACAAGGTCCCGGCAACGATCCAATCGCGCTGCCAGCGCTACGACTTTCGCAATATTCCCATCGATCGCATCATCGCGCACCTGACCGAAGTCCTCAAACAGGAGAAGCACACGGCCGAGCCGGAGCTGCTGTACACGGTCGCTTCGCTGGCCAATGGCTCGATGCGCGATGCCCTGTCCCTGCTGGATCGCCTGCTGGCTGCCGGAGAGAAAAAGCTCACGCTGAAGCTGTTGCAGGACCTGCTCGGCCTGCCCGATCGCCAACTCCTCAGTGACTTTCTCGCGGCGGTTGCTGATGGCAAGCCCAAGCCGGCGCTGGAAGCCATGGACACGCTGCTTTCCAAGGGCACATCCATTGATCAGGTGCTCGAATCACTGCTGGATCGCCTTCGCGACCTCCTGATTCTCACAGCGTGCGGCAGTGATTCACCTGCGGTGCAACTCTCGGACGATTCCCGCGCCGCCGAGATCACGCTCGCCTCGCGCTTTGATGGCGCGTCGCTGGTGCACAACATCGCGCTGGTCGAATCCACCCAGCGTTCGGCCAAGTCCAGCGCGGCTCCGAGGGCCATCCTCGATGCCATGGTGGCGCGGATGGCCATGAGTGAGAAACTCGCGGATGTCACCGCGTTGGTACGTGAACTCTCTGGCAGCGCACCCGCCGGGGCTAAACCTGCCGCGAGCGCGGCGGGCAAGACGCCTGTCGGAGCCGGCTCAAAAAAATCCTGACGGCGGAGGTGGCTCCGCCTGAGCCCGCCCCCGCCGAAACAGAACCGCTCACAGTCAGCGCACAGAGCTCAGAACTCAGCACTTCTGATGTGCCTGGTGCCCATTCTTCCGCCTCCCACTCTGCCACTTCTTCCTCGGATGCAGCTCCCTCAGCACCTCGACACATTGACACCTCGACGCTTCTTACTTCCGACCCTAGTGCCAAGTCACTCGTGCCTGGTGCCTTGTGGAGTCAACTTCTGGCTTCAGATGTCAAACGTTCTCTCAAGACTCTGATCACCAAACTCAACCCCATCTCTCTCTCACCCGGTCTCGCCATCCTCGAAGTTCCTGCCGACCTCATCGAGATTGCCAAGACCAATCAGCGCGAACTCGAACTTCTCATCGCCTCGATCAGCGGCAAGCGCACCACCATCGAGTTTCGCGAACAAGGCGTCACTCGCGCCGCTACCAGCGCGCCTCTTCCGGGGTTCACCGAAGCCGCACCGCCTGCCGCCGCCATCACCGACCATCCCGTCGTCAAGCGTGCGGCAGAGCTTTTCAACGCTCGCGTCATCAGCGTGCAACCCCGTCGCCGCGCGGCAGCGAACGCGCCCGCATCAACACCGGTGCCCGCACCTACCGCCTCCCCCACCATATCCTCATCGGGCCCCTCAGGTGGCTCAGATGAGTCCGGCTCTGAATCTGAGCCGAGTTCCGGAGACAATGACTGATGTTTGACAAACTCAAAGCCGTGTCCGCCATCGCAGGCCTGATGAAGAATCAGGATGCCCTCAAAGAGGGCACCGGCCGCGTGAAGGCCAAGCTCGCCCAGGCACGTTGCACCGGCGAAGCCGGCAGTGGCGCGTGCAAGGTCACAGTCAGTGGCGAACTCAAGGTCACGCTCGTCGAACTCGCCCCGGGACTCTTGAATGGTGGTGGCGATCCCAAGACCCGCGCCCTGGCGCAGAATCTGGTGATGGAAGCGACCAACGCCGCTCTGACCAAAGCCCAGGCCCTGATCGCCGAGACAATCCAGGCCGAGGCCAAGCAGGCCGGGCTGGGTGATTTGCTCGGAGATGTCAAGGGTCTGGTGGGCTGATCTCACCACGCGGCAGTGGGCACCTCATGTCCGATTCTGCCCCCACTCTCTTTCCCCTCTCGCGCGATCACTTTCCCATGATCGTGCAGGATGCCCCGTTGCGCGATGCCGCGCTGTCGCGCCAGATGTTGGCACTCTGGGAAGAGATGCGATCCAGAAACCCGCGCCTCTTTGATGGGCCATTACTCACCGTGCGCGATCTGGACACCAACACGGGCACACTCAAGCTCCAGCGCGACACCTACATGCCCTATGCCGTGCAGCCGGAGATCGACACCAAAACCATCTCACTGGGTGTCACCGCCATAATCGCGCACGGCACTGGCACATCCACCGCATACCTCCTCGGCCAGCGTGCCTCACGCACGCACATGTATCCGGATCAATGGGAGTTTGGCCCCTCCGGCGCACTCTCGCCACCCGATTCCAACTCCCTCACGCTGGCTCACATTCATCAGCAGCTCGCCGCCGAGATCTCCGAAGAAATCGGCCTCACACTCACCCTCTCGCACGCCAACACATCCCCCCTCTGCCTCGCCCTCGATCCGGTCGCGCGGAGCATCGATCTGGTGATGCTCATCACCCTCGACCATCGCCCCACTCTGAGCAGCAACTGGGAATATCAGTCCGTTCAATGGGTAAACACCACGGAGTTTCAATCGTGGGCCAATAACAACTCGTTAATCCCGCCAAGTCATTCAATCATGCGGCTGCTCAACATGGCCGTGTGAACTCGATCAAGAAATCAAGGTAGTCAAACAGATCTACGGTTCCGTCACGATTAAAATCCGCCCTCAAATCCATCCCTGCAAAAACCTCAACAAAGTCGAGATAATCAAAGAAATCGACGCTGCAATCGGCGTTGTAATCTGCTAAACACTCCGTCACATTGCCCAAATCGACCCACCATGCTCGGTATTCGCCCTGCGCCGTGATCAGACTTCCAGCAAGAAAACGGCCATTGTTGCTGATCGCGTTCGCGACAACCTGCCGACAACCGCTAGGGATTTCCAACCCGCGACACCGAAGATGGTCTTTCAAGATTGCAATTCGCCCACTCGGAAGTTGGATGACCCCTTCTGTCCCTAGAGATGTCAATCCGCGGCCGATTGCAATTCCACCATCAGCTGAACACTTCACCACGACAAACTCGACAAACTCGGGAGAGGTAAGAACTCTTCGATCTTGGCCAGCTCGATCCAGAAAACACTGCGGACGAGAACTACCGCTGCATTGAATAGTCCCGTACACTGATGTTCCATCGGCACTTATGCAGAAACCTTCGGCTCGACAAGCGGCATTCTGGGTTAGAGCACTGATTGTGCTGCCCTGAATCAGATAACCCCATTGCCCTGCATTTCCCACCGCTGCTAAACCCAGAGAATCGCAATCTCCAATTGACTCAATCGGACTTCCGAGCACTGCTGGAAGCGAAACGATGCCTTCGGTTGAACTCCATCGCCAAGGGAAAGACCCAACTCCGTAAATGATCGAGCCAGTTTCGTTCACTGCTCGCGGGATCGTTTGCATTCCTGTTGTATTTGGAATTTGCCGAATGCCAGTAGACTCTCGCCACCTCCATCCGACATAAAGCGATGCGGGTTGCTCGCTCCATCCAACTATTGTGGTACCGTCTCCCGAAATATCCGAGCCAAAAGTTCGTATCGATGCCGAATTGAATGATCCAATAGCCACAGCGGCATTCGACGCACTTCTCCAAACAACCGGTTGCGTGGTGCCGTTCCCAAGAACTGTCGTTCCGTCGCCGGAAATCCCAATGACTTGAAACTGGCCAAAGGAAGGAGGAGACTCAATAAATCGAAAATCGCCAGAATCCTCCACACTGGCAACAACGTTTGCCAAAGTTATCAGTACCACTAGTGGATTCTGGTTCATACTAGCAAAGTACCACGTTTGTGCCAGATTGCAAGTCGAATTGCAGTGAATTTTCACTCATTTACAAGGAGATTGGAAACCACTACGAAGTGATACCTGGCCTTGTCCACCCCACCTCATTATCCCGCTCCATCAGCACCGCACTGCGCGTGATGCACTCCTGACACGCCCAGCACCCCGGCACCGTCGGGCTCTCATACGCCGCCGTGCTCTTATATTGCAGACAGAGGGCGCACGATCCCTGATCCCCCATCACTTTCGCAAGTGACCCATTCACCGCGCTATACGCAAGAGTCAGACACTCGCCACAGATCAAGCTCCCCCGGTGCCCTTCGATCATGGGCAACTCCTCCGCCCATCCGCGGCAGCAGAAGTCGCACTTGAAATACTCATTCCCGTCCTTGCCATGATCGTGCATGTCTCTGGCCTCAACTTGCGTTCGCCGCGCTGGTCACGCTTGGCTCACTCTGCCCCAGCAACTGATGCCGGGCCAACTGACGATACACCTCGCAGCGACCCAAAAGATCGACATGCGTGCCACTATCCACGATGCGGCCCTGATCCATCACCACAATGCGATCCGCCGACAGCACCGTGCTCAACCTGTGCGCCACGATCAGCGTAGTGCGCCCGCGGCTGAATTCATTGATCGCCGCGTTGATCTGCGCCTCACTCTCGGCATCGATCATGCTCGTCGCCTCATCCAGAATCAGGATCGCCGGATCACGCAGAATCGCCCGCGCGATGGCGATGCGCTGGCGCTGCCCGCCGGAAAGACTGGTCCCCTGCTCTGCCACCTCGGTGTCATACCCCTGGGGCAATCTGCTGATGAAGTCGTGCGCTCGCGCCTGTTTGGCCGCGGCGATCATCTGCTCTTCACTCACGCCACTGGCCCCGTAGGTAATGTTGCCACGCACGCTGCGTTTGAAGAGCACGGTCTCCTGCGTCACCACGCCCACCTGGCGGCGCAAGCTCCGCAGGTTCACGCCGCGGATATCCACGCCATCGATCAGCACACTCCCTCGTGGTGAGCCCCCACTGCTGGCATCGACATCAGGATCAAACAGGCGTGGAATCAGGGCAAGCAGCGTGGTCTTGCCGCATCCATTTGGCCCGACCACAGCGACGCGTTCGCCATGACGAATCGTCAGATTCACCTCTTGCAGCGAGGCCCGCGCTGCCCGCGGATACGTCAGCGTCACATCACGAAACTCAATCGACTGGCCATGCTCCGGCAGTTTGGGCAATCGCGCATCGTGCCCTGGCTCAGGAGGGCTCTCCATCAGATCGCGCAGCCGATCCGCCCCCGCGGCAGACTGCTGCACATCGTTGATGAGGCCTGTCACGGGCTTCAGCGCTGCCCCCGCCGCTCCCAGCGCAACCAGAGCCGCGAGGAACTGGTCTGGCTCCATGTGCTTATCCATGATCGTCTTGCCCGCGATCAGCACCAGCGCACCCAGCACAAAGATGGACAGAGTCTCCACCAGCGGACTCGCCAGTGCGCGCGCTGTCCGCACCTTGTTCAATTCATACATCGCACGCGTGTTGATGCGGTGAAAGCGACCGGCCTCAAATCGCTCTGCGCTGTGCACCTTGACCACTCGCAGACCCTGCAAACTCTCGGTCGCCGCCAGGTACAACTCCCCTTGCGAGGCCAGCGCCTTCTTGCTGTACCTTCTTATCTTCTTTCCCAACCTTCTGATGATCGTGAAGAGAATCGGCGCGATCAACAGCGCGATGCACGTCAATCGCCAATCCACCACCAGCGCTGCGATGATCGCGCCCACACCCTTGGCGATCTGCGACACCGCCTTGGAGATCAACGCCGTCAAACCCTGACCCAGTTGCCCGGTGTCGTTGATGATCCTGCTGATCGCATCCGTGGCTCCGCCCCCCGTCGGGCCAGCGCCACCTTGCAGCACCAATCCCAGCGGCAATCTCAGCACGCGGTGAAAGGCCTCGCGGCGAATCGCGGTTACCGTGCGATTCACCACCGTCAGCGACAAGTACGCATGGAGAAAGTTTGTCGCAGCGCCGACCACCGTGAGCGCGCCCAGTGTCACCATGATCCACACCAGCGCGGTGAACGGTCCTGAGGGCAATCCGTCAATCACGCTCTGCGGAATCTTGCCGGCCAGCAACCCCTTCTCATTCCAACCCGCTGCCAGTTCCGGCAACCCCTTCCCCTCGCGGCTCAAAATCGCACTCAATACGGGCTGGGCACCGATCAACCCGGCACCAAGAGAGCCACCCGACAGCAGAGCGCACAAGCCCGCCGCCGTCAGCAGCCCCGGATATCGCAACATGCGCTTGGCAAAGCCCCAGAAGGGGTCCATGCCGCAACTTTATGCGCACCACAGGACCGTCACCATCAGGGTGAGCGACTCACGCAATACACACGGGTGCATCACACCGAGAAGATGGGATCGGCCAAATCACGCAGGATCCCGGCAGAGCCATTCCGCACCACGCTGGCACCACTCAAGACCTGCGAGCCAAGGCCGCTATCGATACGTGAGTAGGAAACAAACCCGGAGACAAAGCCAGGCGTGTTGGTTGCGGTGCCCAGCACCGTGATCGAATACGTGCGGAAATCGCTGCTGGAATTGATCTTGGCCATTACCGCCGACAGATCGCTAGTGCGGACATCCAAGCGTGAGCGTGCGCCCGGTGTGAATGTGCCGCTGTTGATCACGGTGCCATCGGCAAAGTGATACGCCAGTGAGAAGCTGAAAGTGCCACCCTGTGCACCCGTCGCAAACGGGTTGTAGACACTGATCGTCTCATGCAATGTCGAGCCAGCGCGGCTGGGATCACTCAAGCCAGCCCCGGTGATGAAGGCCTTGCCACCACTCTGCATCGCAGCCATCGTGCTCATGCCATCGCGCGATGCGGCACCCACCTGGTAGCGATTGGTGATGTCGATACTGGTGTATTGGCCAGCAACGCCTGCTGCCGAGGCATACAGAACTGTGAACTGTTCGCCCGCAGGAACGCCAAGATCGGTCACTACCAGATCAAAGCGGCTGCGCGGCTCGATCGTGCGATTGATCTGCGTGGTGGCGCCACTGCTGCGCACGGTGGTCAACGTGATCGTTTGCTGCGACAACGTCGAATTGACAAAGCTGAGCAGATTCAGCGTATTGGTTGTCTCTGCGCTCACGCTGCTGAAGACGCCCTGAGAAGGTGCGCCGCTGGTGCCGATGACCGTCCAACCGGGAGTCGCACCAGTCTGCGTCTGACCACCCGTGGTCAGATCCCAATCCGACAACTGCGCGACAATTGGCTGATCGCTGGAGAGGAGCACCGCGTAGTTTCCGGCGACCTGGATACCGATATTCTCAAACGCCATGCCGCCGCGGCGATATGCCCCGGTGGTGTATGTCCGCGAAGCCACGGTCTGCCCGGCATCATTTAATACCGTCATCGTCACTGTGGCGGGTGAGGCACTGAGATTGCTCCACACGATGAATTCGCGCGAGTTGAGATTGCGTTCAACGCGTGCAAAGCTCCAGGTCTTGAACTGCTCCTGCTCAGAATTGGAAAGCCCGTACTGGGCCGAATCCACTCCATTTTCCAGCGTCGCTGCGCCAAAGTCACTGCGAGCAAACGAGGCGACCAGAGGCACATTCGCGCCCGCGTTGCTGGGACGCGCCGATTTCACCGTGATCGAGTACGGCGCGTTCCAACGCACCAGATTCAGGTTCGCATCCGTGCGGTCAGAAACCCGGATGGTCTTGCTCGCCCCCGCTGCGACGACGCCTTGATCGATCACCATGTCGCGCTGATCGCGGTCATAACGCACCACCACCTGATAAAACGCCTGAGTCGAAGCATCTTCATTGTGCAGGTGCAGCGTCTCGGTGGAAGAGCCCGAGCGGAAGCCATCCACAAACGTGAGCGCGTATTGATTGAACCCCGTCATGTCGGTGCTCTTGATCAATTCCGCATTGACCACGTACACCAAGTTGGAGCGAGTCACCGTGCCGCCGGTGTAGCCGATCGTCGGCACTTCGGACATGATGCTGCTGTAGTTTGTTGCGCCATTGTTCGGGATAAAGCCAGCGTTGTTCGTCAGGTTGTAACGTGTCAGGCCGTTGATCGCCGTCACCACATCCCATCCCTGCACCACGCGCCCAAAGACGGCATAGCCATCGCTGGAACTGCTGGGGTCAAGGAACGTGTTGTCCGCCATGTTGATGAAGAACTGGCTCGTCGCGCTATTCGGCGAGCTCGTGCGCGCCATTGACAGCGTCCGCGTCAGATTCGAGCGTCCGGTGTTCTCCAGCACGATCGATGGATCAGTCGTGATCTGCGTCAGGCGATTGGTACCCGTTGAATCCGGCCCGAACTTGTATCCGCCACCCTGGAGCACAAAGTTGCTCCCCGTGGGCAAGGGCTGCCCCGCCGCTGCGCTGCTGCCATTCTGCGCATCGCGATGGAAGAAGGTCTCGGCAAATCGCCCGCTGTTCACATAACTCAGGAAGTTTGCCACCGTGATCGGTGCCTGGCTGGAAAACAGCTCAATGTCGATATCGCCCAGCGTCGTCTCAATACGGATCACCGCATTGTTCTGATTCTCCAGCGCACTCAACGTCGGCAGCGCCGAATTGGCAAACAACTGGCGATTCTCCAGTTGATCAAAAAACGAATTGCTCGCGCTCGCCACCCGCCCGGCCCGATCCTCGACAAACAGCACCTTGCTCAGTCGACGAACCAGCGTCGACAAGCCCTTGCGATCCAGACCCGTGGCGGCATCACTTGACAAACCAAGCATCAGTCCCGTCTCCATGGCTTGAGTTGAACACCTGCACTCCCAAGAGCGCATTCCTCGCCCCACCGGCAGGTGTCAGACCGGCTCCACCACGATCTTCGTGGCTTCTTCGCCTGATCCTTCGGTCCTCATGTTATTCGATTTTCTCCCCAGCGCGGTTCTCCCCTTCACGACATCAGTGCAAATATATACCTTATTTATACCAAACTAAGGCAATCTCGTCAATCTCGAAACCCAAATGTACTCTCAAAATCCAAACACTTGTTATCGGGCTATGCACCACACGGTCAACCTCAATAACATCTCCTCGTGATCGACTCTCCGGCCGCCCCGTCAACCCCACGTTCCCCCCAACACCCCCAATCCGTGCCGCGGCCATCCTTTCGCACGTCCGCCATGCCTGCAAACACCACCCCTCCGGGCCTTCGTCCTATCCGAGTAGCCGCTGTCAGCCCCTGCTTCAACCGCCGCAAGGACATCGAGTGCATCCTCAACGATCTGCGTTTTCTGGATCTTTCCGCCGGCACCACCCACGCCCCCATCGACCTCACCTTCATCGTCGTCGATAACGCCTCTACCGAACCCCTCAACACCATCCCTGTGCCTCCCGAAGTCGCGTGCAAAGTCATCTTTCATCGCTCACCCATCAACGGTGGCGGGGCAGGTGGATTCAACGCCGGCATGCGCCACGCGCTGGAGACACTCCCGACGCTTACCGGCGAGGCCTTCGACTACATCTGGCTCATTGATTCGGATTGCCGCATTACGCCTCAGGCCCTGCGCGCGCTGGTCGCAGGCTTGACCTCGCACCCCAAGCTCGCCGGCCTCGGTTCAGCACTCCGCGATCCACTCACGGGCATCACCTTTGAAGTTGGCGGCATCGTTGATCGCGGCACCGGCTTTTATCGCCCAGCCGCGCACGGCTATCACGTCGATCCCACCACACTCATCTCCTGCGATTACCTTGCCGCCTGTTCGGCCCTGTATCGGCGCGAGGCGCTGGAACGCGCTGGCATCATGCCGGAGGTCTTTCTTAATGGCGATGATGTCGAACTTTCGCTGAACGTGGCCCAGACCACCGGCCTTGCCATCGCTGCGACATCCGCTTCCGTCGTGTATCACCCGTGGCGGAAATTTCAGACCGCCGCGCGCTACTTCATCGCGCGCAATTCCTTCTCACCCATGAAGCGTCTAGGGCTCAGCCGCAGAGCAATCTTCAAACGCGGCACGCTTGAGGTCTATCGCGCCTGCGCTCAGACCATCATGAGCGCTGATGAGCTCGCTGAACTGCACATCAAGGGACTCGAAGACGCCGCAGCCGGACGCATCAGCGGACCAGCACCCGCCGGACTCTTCCCACGCCTGGCCTTGCGTCCATTCCATGAACTTCCTGCGGTTCTCAACGAATTGCGCGAAGCCGGACTGAAGAGCCCCGTCTTTGTCCACCCATATCTCACCGTGCCCGCCGCCGGATTGCACGAGCTTCGCCGCCAAGTCAAAGAGCTCAATCTCAATTCCGGCCCCGTCGAACCTTGGATCGGCCGCACACTGGGGCAGGAACTCAAACGCGAACTCTTCGGTGCTGCCGCTCGCCTCGTGCGTGGCAAGCTCGCCGACATCGCCATCGTCCCCACCGGCTGGCCCACCGGCTGGTTCCGCGGCCGCGTACAGATCGAAGTCGCCACCGACGGCTTCCTTGTCAAGCAGTGCTCGCCATGGCCAAACTTCTTCCGCTCGCTCAAAATCCTCCTTCGCGGCATGCGCCACGTTGTCGCCCTCACCGTTCGCTCACCTTCACTCTCTGAGATCCCACGCGTCACGCCTCCATCACTGTCCCCGACATCGCTCGGGCCAACTGCTTCCCCTGCGGGTGTTGTGTGATCGCTACCTCATCGCCGGATTCGCGCCCAGCCCTTTCCATCGCGCTTCTGAGTTTCAATCGCCGCGCCGCACTGCAGCGCACCCTCACCGAGCTCGCAAAGCTCGACCCCATCCGCCTCGGCGGAGCACTTGAGATCATCGTGTGCGATAACGCCTCATCTGACGGCTCGGCAGATCATGTCGCCACGCACTGGCCACACGTCCACCTGTTGCGCCTTCCAAACAACATCGGTGTCGCCGGTTTCAATCGCGCTGCCCAACACGCCACCTCAGACATCATCCTCATTCTCGATGACGATGCCTGGCCTGATCCTGAATCTCTTTACTCCGCGCTCTCACACCTGCGCACCACACCCCCTCTCGGCGGCATCATGCTGCATCGTCGCCACCCGGCCACCGGCAACCCCGAATGGCCCCCCGATGGCCTGCCTCTTTCCGGCCTGCAGCTCGATTGGCCGGACTTTGGCTGCGCAAATCTCGTCCGCCGCGAATGCTGGCAAAATGTCGGCGGATATGAAGAGTCATTCTTCCTCTATCGCAACGACACCGATCTGGCCCTGAAACTCAAAGCCGCCGGACACGATGTCGCTTTCAACCCAGCTTGGCTGGCTTGGCATGATTCCATCTTTGCCTCGGTCAAATCCATCCGCTGGCTCCACCTCTCCACCCGCAACTGGATCTGGATGTCGCGCCGCCACGCCCGCGGCCTTCGTGGCTTCATCGGCTGCATCATGGGTATCGCTCGCGCCCTGGTCCTGGCTCGGTTTCGCCCCGCCGGGTATCTCGCTGTCTGCCGCGCCATGATCGAGGGAATCACCCAACCTGCTCCACCCCTTCCTGCTCGCCTTTCCAGCGACGGCACCGCTTTCAACCGCCTGATTCACCTCAAACGCACGCTTCGTACCACCCGCCACACACCACCTCCCCAGTCCCTCACCCTCCCCGGCTCTGTCACAACCCCTTGATCCTCCTCACCCAACGGCCAACCTCACCCCCTACCCTCGCCCTTCGGCTTTTCGCCTGATTTCAGGCAGGCCTGCACCAAAGATGCGGGGCACCCCCGCCCATCGAAAGGATCGAGTTCGCATGCGCACCCTGTCCACTCTTGCACTCATCGCCCTCGCTGGCTTCGCGGCAGTCGCCGTCGCTCGCATCGATGACCCCAAGACCCCGCCACCGGCTGCCGCCACACCGGCTGCGCCCGCAGTGGAAACTCCCGCGGCTCCTGCGGCACCCAAAGCCCTCCCTGTTCCCGAGGGCCCGGTCGTCAAAAAGACCGAGCTCGAGGGTGGCCTCATCGTCGAAGACATCAAGCTCGGCGATGGCTACGAAGTCAAAGCCGGCGGCGCGGTCGTCGCTCACTATCACGGCACGCTCAAAGAAGGTGGCAAGGTCTTTGACTCCTCCTTCACACGCGGCGAACCCGTCGCTTTCCCCCTCACCGGCGTGATCCAGGGTTGGAGCAAGGGCGTCCCCGGTATGAAGATCGGCGGCATCCGCAAGCTCACCATCCCCTCCAAGATGGCCTACGGCGAGAATGGCGCCGGCCAGGACATTCCCCCGAATTCTGATCTGGTCTTCACCATCCAACTCGTCGATGCCCTGCAGGTCGAAGATGTCAAGGTCGGCGAAGGCGAAGCGGCCAAGGGCCAGTGCGTCGCCGTAACCACCCACACCATCAAGGACAAGGATGGCAAGGAAATCGAGAAGAAGGCAGGCAACGACCTCTACATCTGGTTCCCCGGTGAGCACCAGGGCGTCAACTTCGGCCTCGAAGGCATGAAAGTCGGCGGCACCCGCAAGATCATCGTCCCCAAGGAGATGAACGTCTCCCCACCGCAGGCCATGTCCAAGCGCCCGCAGAATGTTCCGATCACCATCGAGGTGAACCTCGTCGCGGTTCGCAACCTCGGACAGTGATTCGCTGTGATTTGGCTTCACCATCCTGAAATGTGAAAAACCCCGAGAGTGATCTCGGGGTTTTTGTTTGTGGCTCTTGGGTACCCCACTCTCCAAGAAGGGCTTCCTCAAATTTTGGTCATTTTGCCCTTTGCCTATTTGGCAATTTGCGGCGCAGCCGCCACCCACTCCAGCGCTGCCATCCGCGCAAACACACCGTTCCGCGCCTGCTGCAGAATCACCGACCGCTCACCATCCGCAACAGCAGCATCGATCTCCAGCCCACGATTCATCGGCCCCGGGTGCATCACGATCGCCGACGGCTTCATCATGGATTCTCGGTCGGGCGTGAGGGCATACCCCACGCGATACTCGCGGATGCTGGGGATCAGCGGGCTGGCCTTGGCACCGGAAGCATCGCCGTGCCGTTCAAACTGCACGCGCAACATCATCACCGCATCCACATCCGGCAGCACCGCGTCCAAATCGCGCTCCACCGTGCACCCCAGTGTCTCCAGTGACTTCGGTGCCATCGCCGAAGGGCCAATACACATGACCTTCGCACCCAGCGTGGTAAACCCGTGAATCGCCGAACGTGCCACCCGCGAACTCACCGCATCACCCACGATCGCCAGGCGCAGATCAGAGAAATCCAGCGTCTCGACACGACCTAGCGCTTGTGCTGCCGTCAGCATGTCGAGCAGGCCCTGGGTCGGATGCTCGTGCCGCCCATCGCCAGCATTCACGATCGATGCGCCAGCGTCTTTGCTGATCATCTCCGCCGCACCGCTCTGCTTGGCTCGCACCACCAGCACACCCACGCCCATCGCCTCGACATTGCGAGCCGTATCGATCAGCGTCTCACCCTTGCTCACGCTCGATGTCGTCGCACCAAACTCCAGCACTCGCGCGCCCAGGTTGAACGCCGCCATGCTGAAACTTGTCCGCGTCCGCGTCGAATCCTCAAAGAAGAGATTGGCCACCGTCACACCACTCAGCGTCTGCTCGGCGTTCTCACCCGCCTCCGCTTTCGTTGCATGCATCGTCGCGCGACGCAGCAGCCGCGTCAGCGTGACGCGATCCATCCCTTCCAATTGCAGCAGATGCCTCGGGGTTGCCGCAACGACAGCTCGTGTGCTCGAGTTGGCTTGTGGCGATTCCACAACCTCACTCGCGGTGCGAGTGGGCTTTCCACCAGATCCGACCTTCTTACTCATCTTTCGATTGCGAACTGCACTGCCACCTGCCCGACCACCCGCTCGACCTGATCTTCCCACCTGTGCCATGGTCGCATCCTGCTGCTGGGTCCAAGGTTCGATTCTCAAGGCCGTGCCGGTGGCCTTACTTCCGCTCGGCAACCTGCTTCTTGCGGTCCGCGGCATCCGCCAGTTCCAGCGATTCCCGCATCAGGCGTCCCACCTTGAATTTGACCGTCTTGCGCGCTGGCACATCGACCCGCTGCATGGTCTTGGGATTCTGGGCTGTCCGCTGGGCACGCTGACGCACCTCAAAGACCCCGAAATCGCGGAACTCCAGCCGGTTGCCCCGCTTCAATTCCACGATCACCTGATCCAAAAACTCCTGCACGGTCGTCTTGACGTCGTTGCGGCTGATCTTCGACTTGGTCGAAATCCGCTCGATGATTTCTTTCTTCGTGACTGTTGGCATCGCACTCTCCCGCCGGTCAGGAACCGGCGGCCCACACAAGTTATGGACAAACGCCGAGCCACAGCACAGCGCAAGTCCTTGTCAATACACGACCCACCAGCGTACGCCGCCCACCTGCACCGCGAATGTGAATCCCTTCACGTTGCTCAGCGTGCCGCGCAATCGACACCCGCACACACCTTGAACATCTCAGGGTCGGGCCTTGGAATCATCCAGCCCGGCGGGGTTATCCCGGGCCGCGAAATCCAAGGAGGCGAGTATCCCATCCCAGCTCCCTCAGGTCAACATTTTTGACTGTTTCATCCCCTCTTTGTGTGATTCTCCCGCAGATTCCCACGTTCGATCCCACACTGGCATCCATACCCCACTCCCAGGTGAAGTTGGGAAAGATGGGTTCCGATGCACGATTGTGACGACTGGGCAAGGAGGCCCATCGCGCTAAGGGAACCCGTACCCCGACTCGGGATTGGATCGGAATCCTCGCATGACCACCCCAAAGGTGCCGCAGAGCAACGACGCGTCCGGAGATGCTCCTCTCTCCGAAAAGCGCATCTTCACCACCGGCGAAGCCGCTGAGCTCTGCAAAGTCAGTCAGCAGACCATCATCCGCTGCTTCGACAACGGCCGACTCAATGGCTTTAAGGTTCCCGGCTCCAAGTTCCGCCGCATCCCGCGCGAAGAGCTCATCCGCTTCATGCGCGCCAACGACATCCCCACCGAAATCCTCACCGGTCCCGTCCTTCGCAATCCCGCAACAAGCGAAGATCGGGGCACCAAGCGCATCCTCATCGTTGATGACGATCCCGCCATCGTCGAACTTTTCCAGGACCTGCTCAGCCGCGACACACGCCTGGAAACCCGCTCCGCCTCCACCGGCTACGACGCTGGCGTGCAGACCGAGGCCTTCCGCCCTCACCTGGTGCTGCTCGACTTCATGCTCCCCGACATCAATGGCAACCTTGTCTGCTCTCGCTTGCGTGCCAACCCCGCGCTCAATGGCATTCGCATCCTCTGTGTCTCGGGTGTCGTCGATCAGACCGAGATTCAATCACTCCGCGATGCCGGTGCTGACGACTTCATCAAGAAACCCTTTGACATCCATCACCTCCTCGGTCGCGTGTATGAATTGCTCGGCATCGAACAGGCCTCCTCAGTCAATGCTTGACCCCTCCGGATGGCTCTCCTCATGTCGAACGATGCCACAGATATCGCCCGCTCGCGCCAAGTGGAGCTGATCCTCCAGCAGGTGGATTCACTTCCCACGCCGTCGCCCGTGGCAACTAGACTCTTGACAATCACATCTTCAGAAGATGCCGACCTCATGGAAATCGGCAATCTCATCGAGATGGACCCATCGCTGGCCACCCGCATACTGGGCATGTGCCGCAAGTCCAACACCGGACTTGGCGACAAGATCACAAGTGTCAAGCGGGCAGTCACCATGCTCGGCCTCGATGCTGTACGCTCCGCGGTTCTCAGCGTCGATGTCTACGACCTTTTCAGTAAGCAAGGCAGCGAACTGGATCAGCGCCTTGCCAATGCCGACCCTGTCGCCCAGGAACTTCGGCAGAATGCCTTTGATCGAGTCGGATTCTGGAAGCACGCACTGGCCGTTGCCTGCTGCAGCCAACTCATCGCTGAAAAACAAAAACACCTCAATGTCTCTGCCGATGAGGCCTTCGTCGCTGGCCTCCTGCACGATCTGGGAAAGCTCGTCCTCGATCTTGTTCTTCCACAGTCCTATGCCCGAGTGATTGCCCTGGCAGAGCGCCGGTCGCTGCCGAGTTCGCAGATCGAACGCGAAGTCATCGGACTCGACCATCACACCGCTGGCAAACGCATGGGCACTCAGTGGGGCCTTCCTGCCGAACTCCAGGATGTCATGTGGCTGCACTCTGCCCCCGCATCCACGATCCCCGAGGTTCCCCATCGCGCTCTCATCGGCATCGTCTCCACAGCCAAGGCGATGTGCCGCGAACTGCATTTGGGGTGGTCCGGCGACTTTCATTCGCCCACGGACCCACGCAGACTTGCCATGCAATTCGAGATCGATGCCGACGTGCTGGCGCAGATTGCCGCCCCCTTGCACGAGGCAGTCGTCGATCGCTTCGCCATCCTGGGACTGGACGATACCACTGCGCCTGAACTTCTGCTGCAGTCCCTCACCGCGGCGAATCGCCAACTTGCCCATGCAACCGCTGCCCTCACCGAAAAAGCCCGCAACGCTCGCATCGCAACCGATGTTCTTCAGGCCATCGAGAAATTTGAATCTCAGGTGGATACCTCGGTGGGGCTCACGGCAACTCTGACCCACGTTTCTCAGTCCTTCAACGCTTGCCTGGGAGAGGGTGTCTACGCAGCGCTGTTTCAACTGTCGCCCCAGGAGCCCTGGGAGCTGCTGCACTACGCCGCCAACGGTTCCATGAGTGGCGCGACAATTCTCACCGTACCCGACGGCTCTGAGCGTTCACTCGCCAAGACTCTCGCTTCCGCCGCGCCGGGCACCCCTTTGTGGAGCATCGCCGAGTGGGTGCTTACTTCGCTGGGATCTTCCGCTCAGTTCTCCAATCTCAGGCGCTTGCGCGTCATGCCTCTCACTCGCGTTGGATCTTCTGCGATCTCTACTCCCGCCGCCATCCTGTACTACGCCGATCAGATCGAACACCTTCAACGCATCCCAACTGCGCTCATCAATTCCTTCGCGGCGATGGTCCGGGCCGCTGGTCAGACTGAAAAGGCCCGACTCCTCGCTGAGAAATTCGTCGATGTCAACCGCGCACTCGTCGACGCTCAGAAAAAACTCACCGAATCCGAATCTCTCGCACGGCTGGGCCAGATGACCGCAGGTGCGGCCCACGAAATGAACAACCCGCTCACCGTCATCAGTGGCCGGGCTCAGATTCTCGCCGCCTCCATCACCGATGCCACCAACAAGGCCACCGCCACCGCCATTCAGGATGCCGCGGCCGACCTCTCCGAACTCATCACCTCGCTGAATCTCATCGCCGCCGCGCCCACACCCGCCATCGCCGTCACCACCGCTCGCAAAATTGTCGATCAGGCCATCGAAATCGCCACCACCCGACTCAAGCGCGCCCCGCTCCTCGAGGTCGAGCTGCCCAAGTCCATCGAACTCCTTAGCGACGCCTCTCTCATCTCTCGCGCACTCTCCGAGATCATCATCAATGCCGCCGAAGCCGCCCCTGACGCCGGCGCACTCCTCTCCGTCGAACTTGCACAGGGCCACGTCACCTTCACTCTTACCGACGCTGGCCCCGGCCTCTCCCCCAAGGCCCAGAAACACGCATTCGATCCCTTCTTCAGCGAAAAACCCGCAGGTCGCCAGCGCGGCCTCGGCCTCGCTCGCTGCAAGCGCCTCATCGAATCCGTCGGAGGCAGCATCACGCTCAGTTCACCTCCCTCCGGTGGCACTGTCGCCCGTCTCTCCATCCTCCGCTCACTGGCCAAGAATCAGCAAGCCGCGGCATAAGCGCACGCAAACCCCGCCTATCACGCCAGATAACACGGAAAGTGACATTCGACCAAAGCACCCTCCCGGAACCGCCGAAGGAAGGGTTCCGGTGGCATAGGTGGACGTGGATTCCCCCTATGCACACCCCAAACAGGGCAGTGTCATGGCTTCACGCACACCTCGCGACCCACGCAATGACCAGCACCCCGCCGCGGGAAGCGATCCCGGTGGTGATCTGCCCACGGTGCTCGTCGCCTGTGCCTCGCGCCTCGATCGCGAACGCCTCGCGGCCCAGCTCGTCGGCGCCGCTCAGACCACCATCACCGCCACCGCTGGTCACGCACTCGACTCTCTCGCCTCCACCTCCTTCGACGCAGTCATCATCGACGACACCCTGCCTGATGCCTCCGCCGTCGAGCTCAGCTGGCAGATGATGCAGCACGATCCCTCGATCGCCCTCATCGTGCGCACGCAGACCCCCACACTCGAACTCGCCGCCGTCGCCATGCGCAGCGGGGCGTGCGATGTCATCGATACCAAGCTCACCGGCACTGATCTTGTCCTCCGTCTGGCCGAAGCCCTCCGACGCACATCTCTTCTTCGCGCTCGCGATGAAAGAAGCCGTCAGCGCGTCCAGCGCCTTCTCCGCCTCTGCCGCCATCTGAGCACTGCCCGTGAGGAAGTCGCCCGCCAGGTCGGTTCACTCTGCAACGACCTCGCCGGCGCCTACCGCGACCTCACTGAAAAGATGGTCACCTCAACCGTCTCAAGCGAATTCTCAGCGATTGTTCGCCAGGAACTCGACCTCGAAGATCTGTTGCGGACCGTTCTCGAGTACGTCCTTGCCAAGGTCGGTGCCACCAACGCCGCGATCTTCCTTCCTGCCTCCAGTGGTGATTACACCCTCGGTGCATACGTCAACTACGACTGCCCCAAAGACACTTCCGAAGTCCTCTTCGATCATCTCGCCGATGCCCTCGCCCCTAAGTTCGCCGGCGAGCGCATGATCTCCACCTACAACACCGCCAGCGATCTCACTCGCAAACTTGGCGATCACGCTCAGTGGATTTCCGACTCGGCCCTTATGGTCGCCCCCTGCCGCGCTGCCACTCCCGGCCAGCCCGAAGAGTGCCTGGCCATCATCGCCCTCTTCCGCGACCGCCGCAGCCCCTTTGGTGAAGACCTCACTCCACTCATGCGCATCATCAGCGATCTCTTCGCCCGCCAGTTGGCGCGCGTCATTCACTGCCACCACCGCCACCTCCCCAAGGAGAAATGGGGCATGCCCGGTTCTGCCTTCACGAGCGAAGGCAGCGAGCGCGACGACATCGACGACATCGATCTCGCCGCCTAATCCTCTCCACTTTCGACAAAACGCAAACGGGCACGCCGGAGGAGCGTGCCCGATTTGCTTTTTCCATCACCAGACGACTTACATCAAGCCGCCCTTGAGTTTCATCTGCTTGGCCTTCTCGCGAGCCCTACGCATCGCCGGAGAGACCTCGTTGATCTGCTCCACCGTGCGTGCCGGTGGGCCCTTCTTGCCCTTACCCGGTCCACCCTTGTCACCGCCGCCGATGGCAATCTCAGGCAGGGGCTTGGTGGCCTTGATCGACAGCGAAATCCGCCGCTGACCGGGGTCCAGTTTTAGCACCTTGGCCGTCACCACCTCATCCACCTTCAACGCATCCGCCACAGCCGTAATCCGCTTGTGGTCGATCTCGCTGATGTGCACCAGACCCTCGACGCCCGGCGCTAGTTCAATGAACGCGCCAAACTCCGCGATCCGCACCACGCGGCCCGTGACATCCGCGCCTTCCTTCACATCGTTCACAGCCGTGGCAAAGGGATCACCCGCGACCTGCTTCAAGCCCAGTGAAATCCGGTCATTCTCCCAATCCAGCTTGAGAATCTGCACGCGGACCTTCTGACCCTCGGAAAGATACTTGGCGACAAACTTCTCGCCAAAGCCCGTCCGGTCATAGGTGATGTCCGACAGGTGCACCAGGCCATCCACGCCGCCGATATCCACGAACGCGCCAAAGGGCATGATCTTCCGCACCGTACCCTCGACCACCTGGTTCTCGACCAGCGTCTTCTTGATCTCTTCGGCTTGCTTCTTGCGATCCTCATTCAACAGTTCGCGGCGGCTCAGCACGATATTGCCACCACCCGAACGATCCACGCGGATCACCTTGCATGTCAGCTTCTCACCCACAAAGGGTTCAAAGTTCTCAATCCGCTCCAGCGAAACCTGGCTGGCCGGAATGAACGCGCGGTGCCCGGCGACCTCACACTCCAAGCCACCCTTGGAAACACCCGTCACCTTCGCGTCAACAACCTGACCTGGCTCAAGGAATTCCCACTCGGCCTTCTGCACCACGCCCGGGCGCGTGCAGATGAAAACGCCATCGTTCTCAACCTTCTGCACCACCACCTCAAGCTGATCGCCAACCGTCGGCGTCTCCCCTTCCTTCCACTGCGCCCGCGGCACAATCCCCAGCTCCTTCGGGCCAAGCTCAATGAACACATCGTTGTCAGAGACCGACACGATTCGCCCGTTGCGATGCTCGCGACCGCCTTCCACCTTCCGCGGACCGCGCACCGCCGCAGGCTTCACCCCGCCGATCGGCTTGACTTGGGCGGGCTTCTTCTCCGCAGGTGCCGACATCGCGGCATCCAGCAGTGCATCTGCCTGCGCCGCATCGGCCGAGGAAAGGCCGCTGTCAGTGGTGGAGGAAGCGGAAGGAACGTTGGAGTCGGGCGAATACAAAAGCATAAGAGTGCGAGACCAAAAGCCGCCGGAGATACAAAACGCCCACACCGTTCCGGACCGATGGGGGCGAAAACTTCGAGGAGGCAATACTAGGTGCCCTCCCCTGTTGCGGGCCTTGCAGCGACCACCCCCGCCGCACCCCTATTCGTGCCTCGTTAGGATGCCGTCGTCAAGGCCCGCGAGGACCCGCTTTCATGCCCAGCGACTTCATCAACGACGAATCGAGCACAGCTCGTCTCACCAGTCACGCCGGGCCCATGCTCGGCGATCCCAAGATCCGAAACACTGTCATCTCAACGGCCAATGCCATCGCCGAACGCATCGGAGTCCCCGTTCTCGCCATCCACGTCTCCGACGACTCCGTCGAAGTCGTCCTCGCCTGCGACGAAGTCGCAGCGCTCGGCTTCGCCGCCGAGCTCCGCCGCCTCACGGAAAGCTGGCATCAATCCAAATTCCACTCCACTCTCTGGGGCAAGCCACCTCCCGAAGAGGGCGAAGAGTGGAAGCGGGCTTAGCGATTCCTCACTGCCCCTGCTGCAATTCCGCCCATCGATCGTACAACTTGCTCACCTTGTTCTGCATCTGGCTCACCTTGATGCACAGATCCTGAAACTTCTTGTGATCCGCAATCACCTTGGGATCCGCCATCTGCGTCTCCCAATCCTTGATCTCCGCCTCCATCTTCTCGATCTTGGGCTCAATCTGCGTCAATTCCTGCTGCTCTTTGTACGACAGTTTCTTCTTCGCGGGTGTTGCGGGCGCCGCACTGTTTGCACTCTCCGCCGCTGGTTTGCTCGCCGCCTTTACCGGCACTTCCTTCTGTGCCCTTTGCCACTGCTCATAATCCGTGAAGTATCGCGCCCGCCCCTCACCATCCAGCGCCAGAATCTGCGTCGACAATTCCGCCAGCATCGCACGATCGTGCGTCACCAGCACAATCGCCCCCGGGAAATCCGTCAGCGAATCCTCCAACACCTCCAGCGACGGAATGTCCAGGTCGTTCGTCGGCTCATCCAAGATCAACACATCCGCCGGCTCCAGCATCAACCGTGCAATATGAATCCGCGCCTGCTCTCCACCACTCAGCGTTTTGATCGGCGCATCCAGTTGTTGTGGCGTGAACAAAAACCTCCTCGCCCACCCGTTCACATGGATCATCCGATCGCGAAACACCACCGAATCCGCATGCGGGCTCAGCGCTTCGCGCAGTTTGATCGTCGGATCCAGTTCCTGTCGGTGCTGAGAGAAAAGCACAATCCGCAGTTTCTCCGCCCGCCGAATCGTCCCCGGCTCCGGCGTGCTTGGCGGCACACCGATCGCCTCCGCCGCCGCCCTGATCGCCTCCGGCGTCGGTGGATCGGGCTCCAACTCACCCGTCAGCACCTTGATCAACGTTGACTTGCCACTGCCATTAGGCCCCAGCAACCCAAGCACACTCCCCGGCGTCAGCAGCACATCCACATCCGTGAATAGCCGCTTCCCACCCAACGATTTGGTCAACGCCCGTCCCATCAGCAGCTTCTGCGTCTGCCGTCCTGTCGCCGTGAAATCAATCGTCGTCGCCTGCGCCGGAGCATTCCGCGCCTTCAGCGCTGCTAATTCATCCATCCGCTCATACGACGCATCGATCCGGCTCTTGCTCTTGGTCCGTCTTGCCTTGGCCCCGCGGCTCAGCCAGCGGATGTCCTCACGCACCTGGTTCGCCAGCGCCTGCTCCTGCTTGGCTTGCCCATCCAGAAATTCCTCTTTCCTTCTCAAAAACTCGCTGTAATTCCCCTTCACGCTGAACGTCCCCGATGGATACGCCGTCGAAAGCTCGACAATCCGCGTCGCCACAGTCTCCAGAAACTCGCGATCGTGCGTGATCACGATGCTCGCAAACGGTCCACGCCGCAGCACACCTTCCAACCAATCAATACCCATCACATCCAAGTGGTTCGTCGGCTCATCCAGCAGCAGCACATCCGGCTCATGCGCCAGCGCACGCGCAATCGCCAGCCGCTTCCTCTGCCCACCCGACAGCGATGCCGTCGCTTGATTGATGTCATCAAACTCCAGCCGCGCCAGCGTCATCTCCGCCGCCAGATCCGCCTCATGATCATCATGCAGGTGTGGCAACAGCCCCGCACGTCGACTCTCATGCAAGGCATCCGTCACCGCCGACAAAATCGTGGATCCTTCAGGAAAAGCATCCTGCTGCGCCACATACGACGCACGCAGCCCCTTGGGCAGTTTCACCTCGCCCCCATCCGCATCCTGCAATCCCGCTAAAATCTTCAAGAGCGTTGACTTTCCACTCCCGTTCGGCCCGATCAGCGCCAGCCGCTCACGCTCTTCCAACGACAACGAAATGCCAGTAAACAGCGTTCTGGCGGCAAACGATTTCGAAATATCACGAGCAACAAGTACGGCAGCCATGGGACGGGAAAGTAGGTGCCAAACTCGGCAACTGCGGCACGCAAAAGCACAACCGCGAGCCCCAAAGGACTCGCGGCGTGTAAGCGGAGAGAGGGGGATTCGAACCCCCGAAACGGTTGCCCGTTTACGCGATTTCCAGTCGCGTTCCTTCAGCCTCTCGGACATCTCTCCAGAACTGGCTGATCAACCCTTCCATCCAAGTCTCGCAGATATCTGGTATCTGTTCGACCGAATGGGGTGGGGAGCTTATGCCGCAGGTGTCCCCATCGCAATCATCCCCTGAAGAACTTGGTAATCGCATGCAGCGTCACCGCCCGCCCCACCGCCGCAATCGATTCCGTGAGGGGAATGTGCTTGGGACAGACCTTGACGCAATTCTGCGAGTTACCGCAGTCTGAGACGCCGCCGGGGCCCATTAGGGCATCCAGACGCGCCGGGGCAAGCTCTTTCCCCGTCTCGTGCATGTTGAAAAGCCGCGCCTGACTGATGGCCTGCGCACCGACGAAACTCGAATCCCACTTGGAGGCATCGGTTTCCAGATTGAACTGGGGGCACGCCTCCAGGCAGCAACCGCACGTCATGCACGTCGACAGGGCATAGCGCGTCTCCTGCGCCTCCGGCGATTCCTTCGGCCCGCCACCCAGGGCGTACGTCCCATCAATCGGCACCCACGCCTTCAGCCGCGCCAGGTTGTGGAACATCCGCTGACGATCAACCGATAGGTCGCGGATCACCGGAAACTTACTCATCGGCTCCAGCGAAATCTCATCACCTTCATTCGGCGCGAGGTGATCGATCAGGGCCGAGCACGACTGCCGCACCTTGCCGTTGATCACCATCGTGCACGCGCCGCACACCTCTTCCAGACATCCCGAATCCCACACCACCGGCGTCGTCCGCGTCCCTTCCACAGTCACGGGGTTCGCAGCGATCTGCTGCAGGCACGAGATCACGTTCGCGCCCTTCTGATCAATAGTGACGGTGTACGTGTTCCACGTGCTGGGTTTGCCCGGACCCTCGCAACGCTTGATGCGGAATCGCACCTTGCGGCCGAGTTTGGTGGGCGGTGTGGCATGGGTGGGGTTGGCAGAGATAGTGGCGATCATGTGTTTCTCGGTGTCAGTCGAATTGCGAATGCGGAATCACACCCCCGCAGCGACGGGTTGCTTGGCGGCTGAGGTCGCATCTGCCGCAACCTTGCCGTAGGTCCGCGCCTCAGGCAGAATCAGCGACGCATCGATCGGCACAAATTGCACCGACACATCACGCGTCTCTGGCTTCAATGAAGCCAGCGTCGTTTTCATAAAGTTGGCATCATCGCGATCCTTGTAATCGGTGCGATAGTGGGCACCGCGGCTTTCCTTGCGTTCCAGTGACCCCAGCGCAATCGCATCCGCCACCAGCAGCATGTCCCCCACCGCTCGCGCGAAACTCAATGACTGGTTGGTCCACCCCGCGGCATCACCCAGCTTCACGTTCGCATAGCGACCTTTGAGTTCACCGAGTTTGCTCTGGCACTGCCGCAGGCGGGCATCACTCTTCACCACCGTACACGCCGTGGTCATCTCGACGCCCAGTTCACGGTGGATCACATAGGCATTCGTCTTCTCGTCGTAGTTCCCCTGATTGACCGTCGAGAGGAGGTTCTTCACCTTCGCCTCTTCCTGCTGCGTGACGCGCTCATACGCCGCAGCAGGCAGCGATTCCGCTGGCGCCTTCGAGGGCGCGGCGTTCCGCACGTAGTTCGCCACCGACACGCCGCAGAAAAGCCCGTCAAACAAGCACGACAACAGCGCGTTGGCACCCAGGCGGTTGGCACCGTGATACGCAAAGTTCACTTCACCGAAGGCATACAACCCTTCGATGTTGGTCATGGCGTTATTGATCGCACCCAGCTGCATCCCCTGACCCACCTTGGCATCAATCGGCGCCGGCGAACCGCTCTTGTGCTTGTGCCGCGCTTGCGCCGGGTTGTACGAACCCGGCGTGAAAGTCGTCCACAACCCACCCATGCTGTAGTGCACAGCCGGAAAAATCTTCATCGGGTTGCGGTACGGATCTTCACCCGCAAACTTCTCATAGATCTCCAGGATGCCTTCCAGCTTGCGCTTCAGATAATCCGGATCGCGATGCGTCAGGTCCAGATACACCTGATTCTCACCCGAAACACCCAAACCATCATCCACGCAGATGCTGAAAATCTCACGCGTCGCAATATCCCGCGGCACGATGTTTCCATACTTGGGATACCGCTCCTCAAGGAAGTAGTACCGCTCCGCATCAGGAATATCCCGCGGAGCCCGCATGTCCCCCTTCTTCCGCGGCACCCACACACGCCCACCCTCACCACGCGCTGATTCCGACATCAGCCGCAACTTGTCCGCGCCCGGAATCGCCGTCGGGTGCACCTGAATCATCTCCGGATTGCCGTAGTGCACACCCGCCTGATAGCAACGCGCCGCGGCAGCGCCTGTACAGATGATCGAGTTCGTGGATTTGCCGTAGACCAAGCCGCAACCGCCCGTCGCCATCACCACCGCATCAGCGCGGAATGCGCGAATCTGCATCGTCCGCATGTCCTGAGCGACAATGCCCACCGCGCGGCCGTCTTCAATCACCGGCCACAGAAACTCCCAGAATTCGTACTTGGTAACCTTGCCTTCACTCTCGTAGCGGCGGGTCTGCTCATCCAGGGCATAGATCAACTGCTGCCCCGTCGTCGCCCCCGCAAAGTGCGTGCGCTTAAAGAGCGATCCACCAAACAGCCGCAGGTCGCGATACCCCTCGCTGGTGCGATTGAACGGCACACCCATGCGATCCAGAAGGTCGATGATCTTGGGTGCCCAGTTTGCCATCTCCAGCACCGGGTGCTGATCCGCGAGGAAGTCGCCGCCATAGATCGTCTCATCAAAGTGCTCGTACTCGCTGTACCCCTGCTGCCTCGCCACTTCGTTGCAGGCGTTGATGCCGCCCTGCGCGCACACGCTGTGGCTGCGCTTCACCGGGACGACTGAGAAGAGATCGACGGCGAGGCCTGATTCGGCGATGCGCACGGTCGCGGCAAGACCCGCAAGCCCACCACCGACGACGATGACACGTTGATTTCCTGCTGCTGCCATAGTGAGGTTCTCGTTGCGAGGGATTCGACTGAGAGGTAACGGCGGATGAGGATTCGTCCGCGGGAAACCCCGCGATACAACCGCTAGCGTGCCGGAAGAGCCGACGAGGTCTGTGCGGGGTTATCCGCAGATGATGCGGGTTTGGACTTGCCATCAAGCATGCGCTGCTCGGTCTGCCGCGCGGCGGTCACATCCAAGCGGGCGTACCCAATCACGCTCGCCCACGCCATCGCCATCAGCGCAACACCCAATCCCGCGCACATCACGCCCCACCGCTTCTGTGCCGGCACGCTGATCGTGATCCCCCATGTGATCGCTGCCGTCCACAAGCCGTTGGCAAAGTGGAACACCAGCAGCGACACGCCAATGAAGTAAAACGCCGACACCGCAAGCCCCGCCGCCGTCATCCCATCTCCGCCACCCTGCAGCGCCATCGCCAGGGTCGACGCTGCATAATTGTGATCCCACTGCGTTCCCCCCGGAATCAGAAACGTCCATCCCCACCGCAGCGTCGCGATGTGATAGAAGATAAAGAGGATGCCCAGATAACCGCTGATGCGTTGCAGCGTGTAGCGCCAGTTGTCCTGATAGGCATACGCACTGACATTGGATTTCCCGCTCAGTGCGTAGTAGAAGCCGAGGATGGAGTGAAAGGCGATGGGTAGCCACAGCCCAAAAACTTCGACAATGAGGAGGTACGGAATGGAGTGAATGAAATTCACTTCATGCTGAAAGGTGGCGACGCCCGGATGACCATACTCCTTGGCACGCGAATCCAGATTCCCCCACGCCACCGAGGAGTTGGTCAACAGGTGCGTGATCAGAAAGATCCCCGTAGGCACCACACCCGTGAGGGAGTGAAGTCGCCGGAGCAGAAAGTGGTTGGGAAAGTCGGTGTGCTTGGTCGCCACGAATTGGCCTCGAAGTTGAATGCGGATTGCGGAAAACTCGAATCGTCACCATTCCAATCAAACGCAGCTTACGAAAGTCCCGGGCCGCTGATGCCGCCAGCGCCCCCGCTGCTGACGACGCCGGAAGTGGATCCCAGTCCCATCGCGCCCGCACTGCCGCCGAGTTGCTGGGGCTTGATCTTCCCTTCCTTCACGGCCTGAGCAATCGCCGCGCCCACCTCGACAAACTCCATGCGGAGCTCGTGGGCGGTCTGACTGAGCATCTTCTCCTCATCAGGAGTCAGATTCCCCTTGGTCTTTTCTTCGAGCACGCCCAGCATGTCGATGTAGATCTTAGCGTAATCCAGCGCGACCACAGCCTGCCCGGTCCGTGGGTCGGGGATGCCCCCCATATACATCAAGGCCTGGGTCACCAGCATGCTCACCAGATCTGTCAATTGCGCCGGTTCGCCGCTTCCGGGTTTGCTCTTACCTGCCGGTGTCGCGGCGACCTTGGCCTGCGCCGCCGCTTGGGCCTCGGCATTCAATTTCTCTTTTTCCGCCTGCGCCTGAGATTTCCAGTCGCTATCCACCACAATCTTCGGGGCTGCTGGCGACGCATTGGACGCTGTGTTCGCATTGGACGGCCCCGCTCCACCTGAACCGGAGCCAGATCCGGGAAGAATAATCGACATCGCGTCCCTTCCGTCAGTGAGATATATTGCCAATGTTCGAAAGGGGTACAGCACCACTTTCGCACACGGGCCATTCTAGCAGGATTGACCCGGACCCAACCATGTGACACGGCTTGCGAACCACTCGGTTTGGCAGGCAAACCCCAAGGCGAATATGCCCACACCCATTCGTGCGATTGATGTATGCAGTGCCGCCTTGTGCGGCTGCGTGGGGCTCGCATCCAGTTTGGGACCTTTGGCCGGCTGCTCATCCGGAAAGAGTGCCGCGCGTCAGAATGCCGTGTCACTTACCACCGCCGATTTTGCCCAGGATGGTGCCGCCGCACCCGCGCCCCTCACGCGACCAATGCCCCTGCGCGACACTTCCGCGCTCGATCAGCAGGCCACGGCGCGTGGCAACAGCGCCGATGGCTACACAGTGACAACGGGCACGCCAGCGCCCCCACTCCCCGCAGCAGATGTGACCACGGTTGGACTGGCCACCGTCATCGACAGCAAAGTTGGCGACATCAACGGCCGCGCCATCTACGCCTCTGCATTCCTCGAAGACATGGGTGCCCGCATGCGCGCTCAGGCCATGGAGTTTGGCAAAGAAACCATGGCGCGGCGGATGAACCCGATTGAATCTCGGGCCGAAGCGCGCGCCGCTTGGGAAGAACTCGTCAAGAAAATCATCAAGATCAAACTTGAGAATGAACTCGAAACCGAACTCCTTCGCGCCGAAGCCGCCGCCAGCTTCACCCCTGAGCAGAAGCAGGGCTTCGTCTACTTCATGCAATCGGTGCAGCGCGATCTATACTCAGATAATCGCGGCAGCCGCTCCATCGCCGGTGAGAAGTTGAACGCCGAGGACGGGCAGACGATTGACGAATACTTGAAAAATCGCGAACTCCGCGAACTTGTCGGCTTCCAACTCGCTCGCAAGGTCTACCGCCGCATCAACATCAGTTGGCGTGATATCCAACTCGAGTACGACAAACGCACCGAGCTCTACTCCCCGCCGCCAAGGGCGACCTTCCGTCTCATCCTTCCTGCCGAAGGCGCCACACCCGAATCCATCGAGTCGCGCCTCAAGGCCGGCGAGTCTTTCGCCACCCTTGCCGAAGATCCCAAGATCAACTCCTACCTCGTCGACAAAGGTGGCGTCGAAGAACGCACCTTCAAGACCAAACAAGCCGATTCCGATCTCTTTGGCCCACCCGATGTCAATGCCGCGGCGCGCACCCTCAAGCCCGGCGAATGGGCCGGCCCTCTCAAAGCCGGTCGAGGTGTCGCCTTTGTCTTCCTCGAAACTCTTGAAATCGCACCAAGCGACCTCTACGGCCTGCAACTCAAGATCGAAGATGCGCTGCGCCGCCGCAAGGGCGACCTCGCCCGCGAACGCTACATCGATCGCCTCAAGGAACGCGCCAGCTTTACGAGTCTGGACGACATGACCGATTCCCTGGCCGCCTTCTCAGTCAAACGCTACTTCGAACCCGGTTTCGACGAAGGTCTCGCAGCCCCGGTCGAGTCTGAAAGCACCTCGCCCAACATGGCGCCCAAGAAACAATAACTCATTCCAATCGAGCATGATGAATGAACAAGGGTTGGGCCCAGCGCGTGTGGGATCGGTTGCGGCGCAAACCGCAACACCTCTCCGCGACCAAAGCCCTGGGCGCACAAGGTGAAGACCTCGCCACCCGCTACCTCATCGATCAGGGTTATCGCATCATCGCCCGCAATGTGAAGCTCACCTTCGGCGAGGCCGACATTCTCGCCGAATCACCGGACCAAACCACCATGGTGCTGGTCGAAGTGAAAACCCGATCGCGCAAAACTAACCAACCGCTCCTCTCCGCCACTATCGCACCCGAACACGCGGTGGATGCCGACAAGCAGCGCACTCTCATTCGCATCATTCAACATCTTGCCGCCAGCAACGGCTGGGTCGGCAAACCTCTCCGCATCGACATCATCGCCATTGATTGGTGGGAGGAAAACGGCCAAATCCACCCCGATCTGCGTCACTATGTCGACGCCGTCCACGGCTGACTCACTCCGCCCTCGCCCAGATCACCCGCGGCAACCCATCACAATCCGCGATGATCCGCACATCACGCATCCGCGACTGCTCGCTCGCGATCGAAGCGGCCTGCTCTGCATGACTGCTGGCGACCTCGATCGCCAAAATGCCACCGGATTCCAGCAGTGGCGTTCCCTGCGCGATGATGGGTCGTATGAACTCCAATCCATCCGCACCGGCGCGCAGTGCCAAATGCGGCTCATGATCCTTCACATTGGGTTCAATCGCATCCCACTCGTGATCGGGTATGTAGGGCGGATTGCTCACCAGGTACCGCAGCGATTGCTGCCCGCGCGCTACTGGATGCGAGACCAGCGGCGTCAGCAGATCACCCTCCAGAAAGTCCAGCCGATCCGCAACCCCGTGCGTCGCCGCGTTTTCACGCGCCACCGCCAGCGCATCTGCGGATACATCCACCGCCACAGCACGCGCTGCCGGCAGGTTCTTCAACAGCGCAATCGCAATGCACCCTGAACCTGTGCAGATGTCGGCAATCAACGCCCCTTCACCCTTACTCGCCTGCGCGGCGGCGCGAGCATGTTGCAGCACTTCTTCCACAATGGTCTGGGTCGACGGCCGCGGAATCAGCACACGCCGATCCACCTTCATCTGCAAGCCAAAGAAGTGCTCACGCCCAACCAGATACTGCACCGGCTCATGCTTCAAAGCACGCTGCACCAGATCGCGAAGCTGAGTTCGTTCATCCTCCGTAGCGATGCGCTCCGGGTCGGTATACAGCTTCAATCGTGTCGACCCGATGACGTGAGCCAGAAGGTCTTCAGCCAGAAGGCGTGGGCGATCCAGCCCTTTCTTCTTGAAGGCATCGGCCATCCACGCAATCAGCGTGCGGGTCGTCCAGGTTGTGGCGCTGGTGGTCACGCATGCAGCATAGCGTGCTGATACGGTTCCGCGAAACAAGGAGATTGACCATGAATCGCGCTGATGTGCTGGCCGAGGGTGTGCTGTCGACCAAGATGCTGCTGTCGCGCTATCTGGTCGGCTTTGATGAATCGACTGCATTGCATCAGACACCCAACCTGCCCAATCACGTGATCTGGAACCTGGGGCACTTGGCCCTGACCATGCACCGCGTGGGCAACATGATTGATGGCAAGGGCATTTCCGCTTCGGACTTGTCCGATTCTCAAGATGCCGTTCGAAACGGGGCCTTTCGTCTTGAATCCGTTGCATTCGGTTCTGCTCCCGGTTCAGATGGACACATGTACCCGACCTTGGCCCGCGCGATCGTGATCTACAACAACGCGTGCGACCGCATGGCCGCGGCAGTCCGCGGCGTGGATGATGCAGCGCTGGACAAGGAAGTGCCGTGGGGCGCGGGGACCACTCCGGTCTGGTCGCTGGCCCTGCGCATGGTCTTTCACAACGGATTCCACACCGGCCAAATCGCAGATCTGCGGCGGTCGTTCGGATTCAAGTCGATTTTCAGTTGATCAGGTGCGGCCGATGGTCAGTGTGGTCGGGGCCTTGTCGACCAGCCCAGAGGCGATCTTCTCCCAGCCGCTGCCAGTCTGGCCGATCGGGTCTGGCGGCACAATGTCCACCACTTTCTCCCCAAGCTTGGCTTCGCCACGATTCACTTTGTCTTGGAAGGACAAGCACTCTTCCAGAAGCTTGGAGAGGATCTGCTCTTCGGGAACATTGGCGACCTTCTGTCCCTGCACATAGATGATGCCGCGGCGATCGCCGGCAAAGACAGCGACATCGGCACCTTCACACTCGCCGGGGCCGTTGACGATGCACCCCATCACCGCGACCTTCATGGGCAACTGAATCTTCTCGGCCAGGGCCTTGCGGACATCCTGAATCAGCGTGAAGAGGTCAACCTGAATGCGGCCACAGGTGGGGCACGCAATGAGATCGACTCCCACACGAGTCTTCAGCCCGAGTGAATATAGCAGTTCCAGCCCGTCCTGCACTTCATATATCGGGTCATTGGCATAACTGATACGAATCGTGTCGCCGATGCCGTTGCACAGCAATGCCGACAGCGCGGCGATACTGCGAATGCACCCCGTCTCCTTCGGCCCGGCGTGGGTCACGCCCAGGTGCAGCGGATGATCAAAGCGATTGGAAATTTCCGTGTACGCATCCACCACCATCGCGGCATCCATACTCTTGGCACTGATCGCGATGTCATAAAAATCCTGCTCGTAAAAGATATCCAGATATTCCTCGAGCTTGGCGATCATGATGGCGAGCATGTACCCATGCTTGCGATCGCTGAAGACCGCGCCCAGCTCCTTCATGCGCTTCTGCTTGTCCTTGCGCTCGATGATCGAGCCCTCGTTCACACCCACGCGAATCGGCAAGCCCTTGGCCTTGCACGCCTGAATCACATCGATCACCTGCGCGCGATCGTTGATGTTGCCGGGGTTCAGCCGAATCTTGTGCACACCCGCCTCGACCGCCTCCAGCGCACGCTGAAAGTGAAAGTGCACATCGGCGACGATCGGCACCTTCACCTGCGGCAGAATCTCTTTCAGTGCATCCGTGTCCTTCTTCTCCGGAACCGCGACACGCACAATGTCGGCGCCTGCCGCGGCGAGCTTGTTGATCTCGCGGACGCACCCATCCACATCATGGGTGTATCCACTGGTCATGGTCTGGACGCTGACGGGCGCGGGCGTGGTCGGTGTGCCATCAGCACGCGGCTTCCCTCCACCCACGCTGACAAAGCCCACGCGCGAATCACCAAAACGAATCTGACGGGTTGGACGCCGACTGTGCATGACGAATGGTAGTAGACGATGGAAGGGTCTTGGCGGTTCGATGGTTGATGGGGAATTCATGGTGGGTTGCGGGGGATCGCGTGAGGTGCGCAGGGAAAACGCCTCGGAAGAAAGGTGCCGAGGTGGCAATGTGTCGAGGTGACAAGGTGTCAAAGGGAGATGCAGCGTCACGCATCGGGGAGTGCGGCGGAGGCGGCAGCGTGAACAGATGTTGTGTTTTCCAGCCCGGCGGGCTGGGGGTGAGTAGGCGGGGGTACCCGCGTAGCGGTCGCCCCGTTGGATGTTTCCATTGATTCGGCACCACGAAGTGGTGCGGGTGGAGAAGAGGAAGAAGGTGTCGAGGTGTCAAGGTGGCAAGGTGTCGAGGTGGATG
>JAGWZK010000002.1 GCA_018968885.1 Planctomycetota bacterium
CTCATTCTGGGCCGTGTTCACCGTTGGCGGTCTAGTATTCTTTGCAGCGGCCCTGATCCTGTTCTGTATCTGGTACGCTGGCACATAACCAGTCATCTCAACTCGGCGGCCTTGTGCCGCTCCTCCGCCCCCCGGTTCCCCAAGTGCTTTCGGGGCCAGTGGCTATCCCGAAAGGACGCGTGAAGAGGGCAAAACGCACACCGGCGGCAGCCACGCATTCGCAGGTAGCTGTCGCCGGCTGTTGTGATTTGGTCTGGGTCGGAGGATTACTGGCGGGGCAGGGCCTGCACCGCGTTGACCAATTCCTGGACCGGGGCACGCTTGCGGAAATCCTCATCGACGAAGGCGTAGGTGATTTTGCTACCCTTGTCGATGACATACGTCGCGGCGAGGGGCAATCCACTCATCTCATCGCCATTGACCCTGGCAAAGTCGATCATCTTGCGATACTTGGTGCCCAATTCTTCCGGCAGTGCGTAGGCCAAGCCGAAGGCGTGTGCCGCGGCATTGCCCTGATCGGAAAGGACAGGAAAGGCGAGGCCGTCCTTTTCGGCGGTGGAGAGGGACGCATCTGGCAACTGGGGTGAGATGGCCACCAAAGTTGCGCCAGCGGCATTGAAATCTGCCAGGCGTGCCTGATACTCCTTGAGCTGGACGTTGCAATATGGGCACCAGCCGCCGCGATACCAGGTCATCACCACCGGGCCTTTTTCCCACAGAGATGCGAGTGATACCTCGGCACCCTTGACATCGCGGACCTTGGCATCGGGGGCGATGGCGCCGACTTTGAGCGCGGTGGCGACGACGTTCTGTGCACCAATCGGAAGAGCGGCGACTTGCCGTGGCGATTCACCACTCACTTTCTTCCATTGCCCATCGGCCTCTGCGGCTTCCTTGGTGTGATCACCCTTAAGCCATTTTGCCCGGGTGTCGCCCAGCAGCCCGTCATAGAAGAGGAACAGTCGTCCATCCTTCACGATGAATGATTTGACATCGACATCCACCTTGTCCCCCTCGCGCATGGCCCAGGAGCACCAGCCGCCGTGGGCGGGGATGTATTTTTCAGGATTGGCGAGAAAGGCTTCTTTGTTCTTGGCGGTGGCGAAGCGGAACTTGACCGTTTTGTATTCTGTTTCGAGAGATTCCATGCCGCGAGTGGGCTTGGAGCCACCTTCGGGGAAGTAGGCAACGGGGTCGTAGCCATCAATCGCCAGTTTGCGTTTGCTGATGTTCCATTGATCGATAGCGAGGAGGGGATCGGGTGTGGAGGCCTGTGAGGTGCTTGCGGGGGCTGATGCTGACGGCGGTTTTGCACCCTGTGCCGGTGTTTGCTGCCCAAGGGCGGAAAAGTGACAAAGGGATAACCCAACCAGCACGGCAGGTACGGTGGCTCGCAACATGAACATTCTCCTTTAAGGGTGCTTCTCCGATGCCGCGATCCGTTCGCTGGTTTCAGACAATTCTCAACTTTCCTCCACATCAACAATGCATCGCCGATCAACATCTCTATCGCTGATCCGGCAAATCGCGGCATCCTCCTTAATCTGCCGATGATTCTCATTCCTCATCTCCCCGCTCGGAGTCTCCCCCATGCTTCCATCGCAAAACGCCCGCTCCTCATCTGGTCGAACCGCGCCGCAACGTCAAGGTAAGCCCCTCACCTTCTTTGGCTTTGTCAACACCCTTGCAATCTGCTGTCTGGTGGGAGGGATCGGATATCTCGCGTTTGAGGCGGGAAAGGCCAATCTCGCGGCTTCGATCTACAAAGACAAAATGGTGCGGATTGCCCAGGATTATGAAGCACTCCGTGGCACATTCAATCAAGCAGTGCAGCGCACAGCGGTCACGGAACTTGTGGCCAAAGGAGACACTCTGACGGTGCGGATCCGTACGACCACGGGGGTGGTGAAGGAGATCGCAACACCGTTCAAGCCGTCGAGCGAGATCTATGTTGACTTCGTGGTCTTGGATGGACGACTGTGGATCCGCCGCGTGTTTGACGCCTCGACACCTCCAGACCAAGGTGTGCTGATTGACCCGGCTCTCGCGGATGTGGAGTGGGCCAAGCGCGACCCGGCGAGCCCGATTACGGTGGGGAAGGCGGTGTATCGCGCGCTGGGAGAGGGACGCTGGATCGTGACGGTGACGGGTGATGGATCACTGGGATTGGCTAAGGCCACAGGCGAAGCGGTGCTGACGGCTGCACCGGAAGTGCGTGAATATTCGACGGTGGAATCGGACACGGCCAAGGAGGCAGGGGCGATCACGGCGGGGGATGTGTGGAAGTGGATCACTCGGTGAAACACTCGGATTTTTGGCTGATCTCATCGCGTTGACCTACCCTTGGCCCGCCCGGAAACACCCGTTTCTGCGGGCTTTTGGTCACAGGAGTTTGCGTCATGTCTACCTCTAGTCCCAAGTCCATGGATGCCATCATGGCGCTGTGCAAGCGTCGCGGCTTCATTTTTCAAGCCAGCGACATCTACGGCGGCATCAACGGCTTTTGGGATTACGGCCCCTTGGGCGCGCAGTTGAAGAAGAACCTGCGCGATGCGTGGTGGCAGGACATGATCCTGAATCCCTGCTGGGGGCGCAAGGGTCCAAATGGTGACCGCGTGAAGTGCGTGCCGCTGGAGACGTGCATCATTCAGCATCCCAAGGTGTGGGAGGCAAGTGGCCACGTGGGTGGGTTCAATGACCCGATGGTGGATTGCAAAGAAACCAAGGGACGCTATCGCTACGACCACGTGCAGGTGTATGTGCCCGAATCTGGTGATCCCAGTGATAAACCGGTCTTTGCCTACGTCGGCGATCAGCCCAGCGAAGCCAAGCAGAAGAAGAAGGCGGAGAAGACGTTCGGCGCGATCAAGAGCGTGCTGCTCTCTTCAATTCCGCAACCCTGGACGCGCGTCATCGGACCGGATGCTGATAAGCCTGGCACGCTGACCGAGCCGCGTATGTTCAACCTGATGTTCGACACGATTACGGGCGCGATTCGTGATGAATCCAACAAGGTGTATCTACGTCCCGAAACCGCGCAGGGCGTCTTTCTGCATTTCAAGAACGTCGCCGACACGTCGCGCGTCAAGATTCCCTTCGGTATCGGGAACACAGGTCGCAGCTTCCGCAACGAGGTAACACCGCGCAACTTCACGTTCCGCAGCCGCGAGTTTGAGCAGGCGGAACTCGAGTTCTTCTGCCACCCAGATGAATCCGTCGCCTGGTACCAGTTCTGGCGGGACTTCCGCATGGAATGGTGGAAGACCATGGGCCTCGCTGGTGAGAATCTCATTCTGCGCGAGCACGATAAGAACGAACTCTCGCACTATTCGCAGGGCACCAGCGATGTTGAATATCGCTTCCCCTTCACCGCACCAGGATTTGGCGAGCTTGAAGGCATCGCGCATCGCGGCAACTACGACCTCACTCAGCACGCCAAGCACAGCGGTTCCAAGCTTGAATACTTCGACACTGATCGGGGCGAGCTCTTGCCAAACGGGGCCAAGAAGGGTGAACGCTACATCCCCCACTGCATCGAGCCCGCGGCAGGTCTGGATCGTGGCGCCCTGGCCCTCATCTGCGAGGGGTACACCAAGGACGAATCTCGCCCGAGTCCGGAATTTCTCAAGCTTCATCCGCGAATCGCGCCCATCAAGGCCGCGGTCTTCCCGCTGGTTGCCAAGGACGGCATGCCCGAGGTGGGTGAGAAGCTGCATGCTGAACTGTTCAGGAAGTTTGGACATTCGGGCTTCATCGAGTTTGATGAGAAGCAATCCATCGGCAAGCGTTACGCCCGCATGGATGAGGGTGGCTGCCCATTCTGCTTCACCATCGATGGCGACACGCTGACGGATCAGACCGTGACGTGCCGCGATCGCGACAGCGGTGCGCAGCAACGGATCCCGATCAGCAAGGTGAGCGAGTTCCTGAGTGAGAAGCTGGGAATGTGAGCCAGAGGCGTGAGCGGCGTAATGTCTGCTCATGCACTTTGACTTTGCCACTGCGCTACCGATTCTGGAACGGACGCCGCGGGTCTTGCGGACTGCGCTGGAGCAATTGCCATCTGATTGGACTGACCATCCATACGGAACCAATCCGGATGGATCGCCGACATGGTCGGCGCGCGACATCGTCGCGCACCTGATTCATACGGATCGCACAGATTGGATGGTGCGGGCACACCACATTCTGAAGCATGGTGATTCGCTGAAGCTGCCGCCGTTTGATCGTTATGGGCACAAGCCGCTGGCGGAGACGCACGATGTCGCGGAGTTGCTGGACATCTTCGCGACTGAGCGTGTGAGCAAGCTTGCAGAGTTTCGAGCGTTGAACCTGACCCCACAGGATCTGACAACGCCGGGCATGCACCCAGCACTGGGAAAAGTCACACTTGGCCAACTTCTTGCAACCTGGGTGGTGCATGATCTGAATCACACATCGCAGATGTGCAAAGCGATGGCGTATCAGTATCACACTGAGGTGGGCGTGTGGTCGCAATACCTCTCGACTCTTTTCCCTCCTGCGCCGAGATAATTCTGCATGCCGATGCCCGATGACCCTAAGTTCGGTGTTGTCTACAAGCGCGTTGTCGATCGCTGGATCGCCGCAGGGACGCACACCACGCTGACTGAAGATGAGCAGGATTTCATCTCCATCACCACGCTACTGAATGAGAATGCCAATGGTGCGTTGTGGCAGTATTTCTACAACAGTTACAGCGAGTTGGCACCTCGTGCTGCACTCACCCTGCTCCGGCTGAATTGCCATGCCGCGGCATCGACGTTACGGCAGGCGATGGCTCTTTTTGGCAAGGATGGTCCGCCAGCGGATCACGCCGCCCGGCAAGCCCAGCTTGATACCTTCAGTTCCGTTTCAGAAGAGGCCCTCGCTCTTCTCTCCGAAGATCTGGAACGGGCTGAGCCCAAAATCTGGTCAGCGCTGATAGCGGCTTCCGCCACCTGGAACCTGCGATGAATCGCAGCGACATTGGCGGATCGCGATTCCTAACAATTCCAGTGCATGACTCGTGAACCTCGTCTTGTCTTCTTTCCCGGAATGGCCGTCGACGTGCGGCTGTACGACCCACAGCGCACTGCCTTTCCCGATCTCATCACGCCGTCGTGGATTCCGCACGTTGAAGGAGAATCGATGCGGCAGTATGCGGCGCGATACGCCAAGCACCTTGTTGAAACCGATGCGATCGGGGACACGAGCTGGCCGCTGATTCTCGGTGGCGTTTCGATGGGTGGGATGATGTCGCTGGAACTCAGCCATCATCTGCCTGCTGCCGCGGTCATACTCATTGGCAGTTGCACCTCGGCCAAAGCCGTTGGGCCGTGGATGCACGCTCTGGAGCAGGTCTCGCGTCCGATCAACGCCAACATCATCGGAACGGGAAAGGCCGCGGCGTCACCGTTCCTCGGGCGTGGAGTGCCGGAGGAGCATCGCCAGAATCTGATCGCCATGCTGCAGGATGTCCCGGCGGATTTTCTCAAGTGGTGCGCCCGCGCCATCGTGACCTGGGAAGGAACGACGGGCAAAGCCCCAGTGCATCACATTCATGGTGACAACGACTGGGTGATTCCGCATTCGCGGTTGACTCTGCCGCCGACGAAGCTAGTGCCCAAAGGAGCGCACGTGCTAAACCTGTCGCACCCGCAAGAGGTCAACGCCTTCGTGCACGATGTTGTGCGCTTGGTATCGAACTCGGCTGGGTGATCAGAATGCCTCTGCCAGAGGCGATTTGCTGCACCCAAATAGCACGCGTGCAAAACGGCATGTGCGTCTGTTCGGACTTTGGCCAGAAGATTCGGCCTCAACACACTTATTTCTAGAGTCACAGGTCACTATTTTCCTATTCTTTGTGGCAACTTGCCTGCACATGATGCAAAAGTGGTTACCGTGTCTGTGTGAACGATCGAAGCTGAATTCACCTGAGTGAGTCACAGCATTCGAGAACCGAGCCGCTTTACCACCTGTCTGTCCACGCAAGTCCGCCTCTCCCGCCGAGAATGTTGTGAGCCGAGAGAATTCCGCTTTCATTCAATCTGCTGAACCATGTTCGCCCGTGCCGAAGGGTCGCGCCACACGTCTTATTCTTCTTCCGGGCATGGGTGTAGACAGCCGCCTCTTTTATGCGCAGAAGATCGCCTTTCCCAATTTGGAACTGCCTCAGTGGATTCCGCATCTCAAACGCGAGTCCCTCCGCGATTACGCAACACGCTTTGCGGCCACTCTCAACCCCACCGACCCTCGCCCACTCATCATCGGTGGCGTCTCGATGGGCGGCATGATCGCGCTGGAATTAAGCCGCCACCTCACCACTGCCGCCGCCATCATCCTCATCGGCAGTTGCACCAGTGGCCGCGCTGTTGCCCCTTTCATGCGTGCGATGGAGCAGGTCTCTCGTCCCGTTCCGTCGGGGCTGATTTCCGCTGGCAGAGTGCTTGCCGCGCCATTCCTGGGACAGGGGGGCGTTCCACGCGCTGATCGACGCCAACTTGGCGAAATGCTCAGCGATATCCACGTTCCTTTTCTGCGTTGGTCAGGCCGTGCCATTATGGAATGGCCGGGCATCGAGCATGTCACCACTCCCGTCCATCAGATTCACGGTTCCTTTGACCGCGTGATTCCCGCTGGTCGCCTGTCGCGGCCTCCAGATAGCATTGTCCGTGGCGGAGCACACGTTTTGAACCTCTCGCATCCGCTGGAAGTGAACCAGTTCATCGCCAAGGTCGTGCAGCAGGTGGAACACGCCACCTGAGCATCGCGCTGGGATTCAGAAGAAATCGGTCATGTATGGAGCACCACCGGCGAAAACCATGTCGGCGGTCTCGATTGCGCCTGCGGAACCGGTAATCAAGCCACGACGCGAGAGGTCGCTGGCGGTGAGGTAGCCGCAATAGAGCTGCGACAGCGTCTGCACGCTGCAGCGAATGGCATTGCCGGTCGGCGCACCGCGCTGCACCCTTCCATCCCCCCCGGCGACTTCGAGTGCCCAGCAGGTGCTGTTGTCGGTCACGAGGGGGTCATAGAGATCGATCGCCAGCGAAGCTCGCACGCCGCGGGGGTAGCCGCGTTCGCGCAGGGCAGCCTCCGCATCGCAGATCCGCACCATCCAAGGATCTTTCATGGAGATCGAGTAGATGGTGTGACCCAGGAGACCGATCGCCGGATGTGTGGGCGATGCCGAGAATTTCAGATCGTTGGCCATGGTGGTGAAGCCGCCAAGGAACGCCAGCAGTGCCCGACCTGCGGAGGCGTCATTCCACGCGATGTCGCTGAGTTTGACATCATGCTTGCCGGTGGGCAAGTGCCGATCCTGCGAAATGTACGCATAGGCCTGCAACTGACCCGCTTCATTGACGATGCCGAACGGAGAGTGAGGCACTTCGCGCCAGACTTTGATGCGATTCCAAATGTAATTGCCACGATCGAGCGTGCCGGGAGTCGCCATCGCCCACTGGCGATAGATTTCGCGGATCGCAGGTTCATCAGATTCGGTCAGAGCGCGGACGGTGAGTCCGACTCCGCCATCTGCCGCGATGAGGTTCCTGGCGATCTCGCTCACGGGAACGGTGGCGTTGTAAGCCATTCCCGCCACTTCATACCCGACCTTGCGATACAAGTGCTGCGTCGAGGCGTACAGCGTGGAGAGCGCGATGCCCTCTGCCGCGATCTCGCGCACGCATGCCGTCATCATCGCGGTCGCCAGGCCGCCACCTCGCGATTCGGGTCCCACGGCAACGCCAGCGATGCCGCTCATGGGGACGCTTTTGCCGCCGAAATACTGCCCCATGGGAATGCGCAGAAGGCACGCTTCCGCGGCGGCGGCTCCGCTGCGCCGGGCGGCACGCAAATTTCCCGCGCCCGCTTTGGTGAGCCATTCGCGAGCGCCCTTGGGCTCGGAAGCGAATGCATAACCGATGAGACGCACCAAGGCGTCCATGTCACGAGCTTCATCGATTGACCCATACACCACATCGCGTGACATGCTGAACTCTCCTTTGTGACGGAGTGATCGTTGGCGGTAAAAACACATGAGGCCGACCCGAAGGCCGGCCTCATGGAAAGTTTCAGATCACGATCCGCGGGTGCGGATCAATCACTTGCTTGATGCCAATTACTTGATGTAGGTGACCTGCTCGTCGTTGTTGACGGTGCGCTTGAGCTCGTTGCACTTGGTGAGGGTGTCGATGCCACGCTCGCCCTCAGCCGTGCCCTTGATGGTGATGGTGAAGGTCTTGCGCTCGCCGACCTTGACGGTGCCGACGTTGAAGGTGAGGACCTTGCCGTTGGCAGTGGGAGCGGGGCTCCAGCTGGTGGCGACAAAGTCTGAGCCCTCGTCGAGGGTGGCGGTCATGGTGACGCCGGTGAGATCAACCTGGCCCTGGTTGACAACGGTGTAGGTGTAGACGTGGTTGCCGCCAACGGTGACGACGCCGTTATCGTCAGAGATCGAGGTGCCGATGTCGGGCACGCCGATGACGTTGAGGGTGCAGGACGTCTGGGCGGGGGCAGCGCAGGGGCAGGAAGCCGAAGCGTTGAGGTTGACCGCGCCAGCGTTGCCGCCCTTGACGGCGACGGTGATCGTCTTCGAAGCGCCGGGGGCGAGGGTGCCGATGGCGACGACAGGATTGGCGACAGGAGCGCCGCTGAGGTTGAGGGAGACGTTGTCACAGGCGGCATCGCCGGTGTTGCGGACGGTGACCTCGAAGGAGGCGTCGCGGCCGATGTAGACGTTTCCGCCGGCCTTGCAGTCAACGGCCAGGACGGCCTGCTTGACAACCGTGGCGACGGTGTTGGAGTTGGCGGTGAGACCACCATCAGCCATGGCCTTGGCGTTGTTCTCGTAGCGGCCGGTCTTGGCGGCCTTGAGGGCAACGGTCTTGGTCGCGGTCTGGCCAGCGGCCAGGTTGCCGACGGGGATGTCGAGTGAAGTAGCGCCGTTTTCGGTGGTCAGACCAGCGGGGAGGGCGTCCGTGATGCGGACGTTGCTGGCGGTGCCGGTGCCGGTGTTCTTGACCTCGAAGGTCGCGGAAATCGAGCCACAGTTCAGCGTCGACTCAGGAGTCATCTGCTTGGTGATGGCGATCGCGGGCTGGACGACGTTGGTGGTGGTGCACAGGAGCGAGTTGTACTTCACATCAGCGCAGCTGGTGAAGGTACCGGCCTTGAGGGCCGTGCCGCGGACGGTGATCACCTTGCACTCGCCGGCGGCGAGGTCGCCGAGGTTCCAGCTGGTGGCGGTGCCACGCATGGTGCCGCCGGGGCTGCTCTCAGAGATCTTGAAGTTATCGAGGCACTCGTCGGTGACGACGACGCCGGTGAGCTTCATGCTGGTGAGGTTGCAGACGCAGAGCTTGTACTCGACCTGCTGACCAACCACGACCTCGGCGGGAGTGGTGCGCTCGAGCAGAACGGCGCTGGTCGCCTCGTTGCCGGTGGGGAACGCCATGCGGACCGAGCCGGGGCCCGAGCAGGCGGTGCGACCGCTGGAAACGGCGGCGGGCTTGCTCTCCATCTTGGCGGGCTTGGTTTCCGCTGCGGGAGCGGGCTTGGCAGCGCGCTCAGAGGGGATCACCTTGTCGTCTGCCGTCGATGCGGCCGGATCCCAAGACCCATCGCCGCCAGTGCTCTGGCAACCGACGAGGGTGCCGAGGGTCATACACGAACCAGCGATGACAGCCATTCTCAAAAGAGCCCAGTTCTTCACGTTCAACTCCTTCACAATCGGACCCCTTCCACACATTTCAACCCCCCCGCCGCGGCTGGGTCCAGCCTCCGAACAGGGATGAATCTTTTCGACAGCGTACACATTCCGTTTCTCGGACGTGCATACTGCCCATTCCAACATTGGCGACACGCCAATGCCGGTTCACATATCCACAAACATCTCGCTTTCCGCCCAAAACCCCGATTGTCACGCCGCCAACACCTGCTGCACATATCGCGTGGTGGTGGCGGCTGGTTCAACCCGGATGTTCCGAGAAGAATCAGCGAGCCCATCGCGAACGCGACGGAAGTCATGATAGTCAACCGGTGAGCATGAGTGAAGGAGTTCTCCTCAATACCTACCAGAATTAGAACAATCGTTAGGATCGTGCTTTATCGGACATTCGCACCAAGGGACACGCTGCCAGCGTTCAGTTTTTGCCGGTCAGGCCCATTGATTTGCGGCTCGCCTCAATAATCCGCTGGGCTGTCCGCACCGCCTGAAACCCTGCCTCGGCATCGATGGGGGGACGATTTCCAGTCACCACCGCCTCCAAAAATGCCTTGATCTCGGCGACGATGGGTTCGCCGTCTTCATCTTCATCGATAGTGATGGGCTCGATATTGACGAGTTCGTGCCATTTGAGATTGGAAAGATCGACACCGGCGCGGAGCTGTTCGCGCATTTCGCGGAGCTGGGCCTCATTGGCCAGCCGGCGGATCATGGTGCCCTTTTTGGCGGCGTAGTCGATCTTGATGTATGCGTTTTCGCCGGTGATGCGGGTGACGCGTTCGGTTTTGAGAGCGAGGCGACTGGACGTGATGTTGGCGACGCAAGTGCCCTGGGGCCCGTGCCAGGTGAGGCGGGCAGAGCAGATGTCTTCATGCTCGGTCACCACCGCCACGCCGCTGGCTTGAACTTCGTCGGGCTCACGGCCACCCATGAGCATGAGGACAACATCGAGGTCGTGGATCATCATGTCCATGATGACGGAGACGTCGACAGAACGGAAGCTCATGGGGCTGACGCGGGAGACCTCGATGAAGCGGGGCACGACGGGTGCCCCACTGCCGGTGGCACGCTGCATGGCGCGCATGATGGGATTAAAACGCTCGATGTGGCCGACCATGAGCGTGCTCTTGGTGCTTTCGGCCAGATCGCGGAGGCGACGGGCGGTGGCAACGTCTTCTGCCAAGGGCTTTTCGATGAGACAGGCGACGCCAGCCTTGAGGAGGGGCTCGGCCGCGGGGTAGTGAGCCGTGGTAGGAACGGCAATAGACACGGCGTCGACACCGGCGGCGAGGAGTTCCTGAACAGAGGCAAACCCCTTGCAACTGAATTTGGCGGCGAGTTCGTTGCGGCGCGACTCACTGGCATCCACCACGCCGATCAGTTCACACTCGGACAACTGGTGATACACCCGAGCGTGGTGCTGGCCCATTCGGCCCACGCCGATCACGCCGCAGCGCAAACGCTTGCCTGATGCGACGGGGGTATCCGAAGTTGAGTTGGTTGCCATCTGCCTCCCACGCTCTGCGCCCAACCGCTACGTGATCATTCATGAGTGAAATTCAGCCAGCGATCGCGGCGTTGAGTGCCGCGGCCATGTCGTCCTTCTTGGAGACGCCGACGAACTTCTTGACCATCTGGCCATTCTTGAAGACCAGGACGGTGGGAATGGCGGTAATGCCGTATTTCACGGCGACGCCCTGATTGGTGTCGGTATCGACCTTGCCGACCTTGGCTTTGCCGGCGAAATCGTTGCCGAGGGCATCGATTGTGGGGCTGAGCATCTTGCAGGGCATGCACCACTCGGCCCAGAAATCGACGAGTACGGGAACGGAGGACTGCAGGACTTCAGAATCAAAGTTGCCGTCCGTGAAGGTGTGAACATTGGCTCCGGCCATGTGAAAATCCTTTCGTCTTATCCCAATTGGTTGGTCCCGATTGGTTTGCCCGATCGATTTGACCCAACCCGTGATTGCCCCGAACCCTCTTCCAATATCGGGTCGGGATGCTAGCACCGGGTTTTTCCACGTCATCTTTGGCGTGGACGGGTGTTCTCACTCTTTGATGCCAGGCTGAGCGTGCGGATTCACGGCACAAACGCCGACCGATCAAGCACTTAGCCCGCGGGCGCGGACAGATCGAGTCAGGCGAGGAGGGCATCTGCGATGGTTTCGGCACCATCGACAGCTCCGAGGCCGATGAGGGCTTGACGCATGGAGTGCTGTTGTGTTGGGTTGCGCATGAGATCCAGAAGTTTCTGACCCACCGTGGGCACATTGAGGCCGGGCTCGATGGCATCGGTCTCGATGAGGCAGGCACCGGCACGCTCGAGGAACTCGGCGTTTTTGCGTTGATGCTGATCGCGGTGGTAGGGATAGGGCATGAAGATGGTGGGAACGCGGTTGCCCCAGGCCTCGGCGACGCTGCCTGCGCCAGCGCGGCTGAGGGCAAGGTCTGCTGCGCCCCAGACTGGACCCATGCGCTGGATGAAGGGCTCGACGATGGAGCGGACACCGGCGGCTTCGTAGGCGGATTTACATTCGGCGGTGTCGGACTTGCCGGTCTGGTGAATGACCTGCCACTGTTCAAAGAGGAGGGGCTCGCGCTTGACCAGATCGATCATGAGGCGATTCATGCTTGATGCGCCTTGGCTGGCACCGGTCACGAAGAGCGTGGGCTTTTGCGGATCGAGGCCGAGGATGCGGCGGCAGCCGGCGGCATCATCAGGGGCGAGAGCGGCCTGACGCACGATGGGACGAACCTCATCCCACGGCGTATTGGTGCTTTCGACGAGTTTGGCGGCGGTGAAGATGCGTCCGGCGTGACGAGCGATGAGGCGATTGGCGCGGCCGGGTGTGGCATCGAGATTCACGAGGGTCACCGGCACACCGAGGTCGTAACCGGCACTGGCGGCGGGGGCGGCGACAAAGCCGCCCATGGCGACGACCTGGACGCGTTTGCCCTGGCCGACGGGCTGGCGGATGAGGGCTTTGGCAGCGGAGCGGGCCCTGGGGTAATTGATGAGGAAGCGGGTGAGCCGCGTGGGGTGTAGGCCGAGGGGCTGGGCGGGGCTGATGACGGCGGGCTTCCCTTCGGCATCGAGTATCTGCTTATCGAGGGGGCGATTGGAGACGACGAAGACGCACGCGGCGAGGGGCCCAGCGCGTTCTCGGAGACGCTCGGCGATGGCGAGGGCGGGGTAGATGTGGCCGCCTGTGCCGCCACCGGCGAAGATGAAGACTTGTTGGGGCATGGGTGTCCGGGTGTCCTTGGATGAACGCTCTGTATCGTCAAAACCGCGACTTCGGCGGTATGCGATCAACTGGGAAACCCACCCCAAACACGCAAGCCAGCGGCACATCGGAACTTGCAAGAATCCAGCCAGGATCACTTGGCGTTTTCCATGGGATGGCGCACAATTTGAGGATGCGAAGCATCGCGTTTTTGACCTGCGTGGTAGCCCTCGGCACCCAAGTCGATCACGGGCAACTCACCGCCACTCTCTGGTGGGAAGTGGACGCAGGAAATGGCTGGCAAAGCGGCGACGTGACAACCTCTAATAGCACGGTCACATTGCGACGGATGGCCAGTTGGAATGGTCCGGCGACCTCATTCCTTGGCTTCACGATGTATGACGCGACGGTGTCGACCGGTGCCGAGGTTGCAGACAACGCATCAGGTTTCAGCATCGCTCAGCGCATCGCCGTTCCCGGCACGTACGCCCCGTTTCGCTTTGGGAATATTCTGAAGATCGACGATTCGACTGATTCGGCTCTGCCCGGGATGGGCAGTCGTTGGATTTACGCGGCACAAGATCCCACGGTTAGTGATCCATGGCTGGCCAATCCGGTGGAACTTTTTCGCTTCACACTCAACATGCAGGATGGTGTCTTTGGCGTGCGAACCATCTCTGAAGTTCATGGGTTGATCAACACCCAAGGGGCAAACACGACCGACCGCGTGCTCCGCATCTATGACGATGCCCGACGTCCCAAGCTGCCCGTCGTCACACGGCTGGAAGCGCGGATCAACTACATCCCGTCACCGGGATCGGCGGGAGTACTTGGTGCTTTGTTGATGGTTGCTTCGCGGCGGCGGCGTTGAGTGGCTGGCGACTCACCCAACAACCAGCGGGCGGGTGTCGAGTTCGGGCTCGGCGAGGGGTTGATCCTGGGTGCGATCGATGGCCATGAGGAGGCCGAGGGACATGGAGGTGAGGAGCCACCCCGTGCCACCATTGGAGATGAGGGGGAGAGCGATGCCCTTGGTGGGGCCAAGGCCAGTGACGACAGCGAGGTTGATGAGGGCCTGAATCGCGATGGTGGTGATGATGCCCAGGGCGACCAACTGCAGGAAGCCATCCTTCTCGCGGCGGACGATACCGATGCCGAACCAGATCAGGGCTCCGAAGAGAGAGGCGACGACAAACGCGCCGCCGATTCCGAGTTCTTCACAGATGATGGCAAAGATGAAGTCGGTCTGATCTTCGGGGAGGTAGCCGAATTTCTGGATGCCAAAGCCCAGGCCACGGCCGAAGCCCTCGCCATTCATGACGGCGAGCATGGATTGGATCATGTGATAGCCGGTGCCCTTGGGGTCGGCGTAGGGATCGAGGAAGGCGGTGATGCGGGCGACGCGGTAGGGGCTCATCATGATGGCGGCCAGCAGGGCCATCGCGCCCAAGGGGATGAAGGCGAGGAAGTGCCAGATGCGGGCTCCGGCGGCGATGAGAAGGATGCAGCCGGCGCAGAAGATGAGAAAGCCGGTGCCGAGGTCTGCCGCGACGACGGCGATGCAGACCAACCCCAGGACGACAAGGGCAGGGAGAAGGCCGGGGAGGAAGCGGTGCATGACCTGAGCGCGGCGGGTGGCGAACCAGGCAAGGAGAATGACCATGCCCCACTTGGCGATTTCGCTGGGCTGAACGCTGAGAGCGTCACCCAGACCGGGGATGGGAAGCTGTATCCAGCGGTGGCTGCCATTGACGACGCGCTGCAGGCCGGGGACATAGGCAAGGCCGAGGAGGAAGATGAAGAACGCCGCGGCGAAGGCGATGGTTTTGAATTCGGTGGAGAAAAGGCCGCGTTGGATCTGGTGGGACGGCACGGAGACGGCGTGGGCTCGACGAGCAAGCTCTCGAACGGGAAGACGCCAGCAGATGAGCATGCCCATGACGGCGATCAACATGTAGATGGTGGTGCGGCCAAAGAGGACGCTGGTGATGGAGACGCCGGAGGTGGCGATGGTGGCATCCGCAGCCACCGGGGTGACGGCCATCGTGGCCGAATTGACCATCACCACACCGATCATGAGAAGGGCGATGGCAGTAAGGGCGACCAGATGAGAACTGCGGAGCATGGGCGAGATTATCGACGGACCGCGCCCAACCTCTGCATTCGACAGGGGGCTCTTCTATCCTGTTCACATGAGCGAGCCCAAAGGGGATGCAACCCGCGCCACCATGCCCGGAGTCGGAGCCGGACCAGGGATGGGTGTCCCTGCGCCCGTCCTGGGTCGCCCCGACTCCATCGGCCCTTATCGCATCCTCTCTGTTTAGGGTGAAGGGGGCTTTGGCATTGTCTATCTGGGTGAACGCCGCGAACCCTTTGTCCAGCGCGTCGCGATCAAGGTTCTCAAGGCGGGCATGGACTCTGCCTCGGTCCTGGCCCGGTTTGAGCAGGAACGGCAGTCACTGGCGGTGATGGATCACCCTGGCGTGGCCCGCATTCTCGATGCCGGCGTCACAGAGAGGGGCCTGCCGTACTTGGTGATGGAACTGGTGCAGGGCCAGCGCATCACCGACTACTGCGCCAATGCCAAGCTCGCCACCCGCGACCGCCTCAATCTCTTTATCAAAGTCTGCGAAGCCGTGCAGCACGCCCATCAAAAGGGCATCATCCATCGCGATATCAAGCCCTCCAACATCCTCGTCACCCTGCTCGATGGCCATCCAGAGCCCAAGGTCATCGACTTTGGCATAGCCAAGGCCATCACCCCCGGCCTCTCCCAGCGCACGCTCGTGACCCTCGAAGGCCAGATCGTCGGCACACCCGCCTACATGAGCCCCGAACAAGCTGGTAGCGCGGCTGGCGACATCGACACCCGCACCGACATCTACTCCCTGGGTGTCCTTCTTTATGAGCTTCTTACCGGCGCACTCCCCTTTGAGGATTCCACGCTCGCCAGCGGCGCGATCCACGAGATCCAGCGCATCATCCGAGAGGTTGATCCCCCTAAACCCAGCACACGCGTGGAGAAGCTCCTTTCCACGCTCGAACAACCCAAAGCAGTCGTATCGCAAAGCCGCAGCGCCGTCGAGGCCCAGGGCACCCGTTCGCTCTTGAAGCAACTGCGTGGCGATCTGGATTGGGTCGTCATGAAGGCCCTGGAAAAGGACCGGACGCGGCGATACGCCTCGGCCGAGGCGCTCGCAGAAGATGTCAAACGCTTCCTCGCCGATGACCCCGTCATCGCCGGCCCGCCCAGCGTCGGCTACCGCGCTCGCAAGTTCATCATCCGCCACAAGGGTGGCGTCCTGTTCGCGACTTCGATCGTCATCCTCCTTGCCGGGGGCCTTGCCGCGTCTCTGTACCTTTATGACCGAGCCGAAAGGCAACGCGCGCTCGCCGTCGCCGAGGCCGATAAAGCCACCACCGCGCTGGCCTTCATCGATGAGATGTTTTCCAGTGCCGATCCTGAAAACGCCCAGGGCAATGCGATCACCGTGCGCGAGCTTCTCGCCTCCGCCCCTGACAAATCCACCACCCTCGCCAAAGCCACTCCTGCTGCCGAGGCCCTGATCCGCGGCACGCTTGGCCGCGCCCTCAACCAAGTGGGTGACCTTTCAGCCGCGGAGAAGAACCTGCGGCGTGCCCTGGATCTGTGCATCCAGACTCTCGGTGAAGATCACGTCGATACCACCACCTGCAAGATTGCCATCGCGGTCACTTTGCTGGGTCAGGGGCGCCCTCAGGAAGCCATGCCCCTGTTGCAGCAAGGTCTTGCAGCGCGAACCAAGGAGTTTGGCAAAGAGCATGACGAAACGCTGAAAGTGCTCGATTTCATCACCATCGCGCAGAAGGACACCGGCGAATACGACAAAGCCCTGGCCACCACCCGCGACATTCTCAGCGCCTACGAACGCAGCAAGGGTCCTCAGCACAGCGACACCATCAGCGTCCGCAACGGACTCGCGGACCTCTTGCACCAGATGGGAAATCTCGATGAGGCACTGCGCGTCATCGATGGCACCATCACCGCCGCCAACACCTCCATCGGCCCCGATCACCCCCGTACGCATGAAGCCCGCAGCATTCGCGCTGCCGTCCTCCTTGATCTACGTCGCAATCAAGAGGCGGTCGATGAACTCACCGGCCTGGTCGAAGCCCGCGAGCGTGTCATGGGCAAAAACCATTTCTTCACCATCACCACGCTCGATCTTCTTGCCAAGGCCAAGTCATATCTCCGCGAAAACGACGCGGCCATCGCCATCGCTCGAGATGTCGTCGCCCGCGCCACCATCACTTTCGGCTCCGACAATCCGCGCACGCTGCGCTACATGAACAATCTGGCACAGCGGCTGCATGCGGCGAATCAACTCGACGAAGCCGGTCGGCTGTACGTCACCATCATCGAGCGTGATGAAAAGCTGCTTGGTCCGACTGATATGGACACGGTCACCGCACGCAACAATTTCGCCCTCTTTCTCATCGACAGCAAGAAGCCCGCCGAGGCCGTCCCTGTCCTGCAGCGCGTCGTCAAAGACTTGCAAGTCACTCTCGAACCAAGTCACTGGAAGGTGCAGGCCGCGACGGCCTTTCTCGCTGAGGCCATCGGCAAGTCCGGCGATCACGCGCGCTCTCTCGATACATTTGAAAAGGCGTATGCCGGGCTTGTCAGCGCGCTGGGGTCCACGCATCCGCAGTGCGTCTCGTGCGTGCAGGAAGCAGTGAACATTGCCAAGGCGTCTCAGAATCCAGAGGCCATCAAGAAATGGTCTGAGCGCATGCCCTCCGACCCCGCCAAGTGATCTTCCCCGCTCGCGTGTCGCACCCCACATCGCGATGGATTCACTTCCTTTGAGTTGATACACAATTCGCGGTCCTTCCCGGATTCTCTCGCATTCTCGTACATCGCGAATCCGCCTGATTTTCCACGGCGAAATGTTTCCCGTCGTGGCACTTTGCGTGCTTCACGCTGACCTCCTGTCACGTGGCCCGCGAACACATCACCCCGCCACGCATCACTCGGAGAATCTCATGCTGCGTTCCATCCTCGCGTCCTCACTCGCGCTCGCCGCGGGTGGTCTGGGCATCTCATTCGCAACCCAATCCAACGCCACCACATCCGCTGGCACCTCTGCCACTGCCTTGTCGATGGCTGCCCTTGCCAACACTGCCAATCCCTCCATTCTCGAAACCGCCACCAGCGCTGGTAAATTCAACACGCTCGCCGCGGCAATCGAGAAAGCCGGCCTCTTGAACACCCTCAGTGGTTCCGGCCCCTTCACAGTCCTCGCCCCTTCCGATGATGCCTTTGCCAAACTCGGCAATAGTGTCAACGATCTCTTGAAGCCCGAGAATCTGCCTCGCCTCCGCCAGATCCTCACGTACCACGTCATTCCCGGGCGGATCTCCTCTGCGGACCTCATCAAAACCCGTTCAGCCGACACCGTCAACGGTCAACGCCTCAACCTCACCCTTAATGAAGGTCGTCTCACGATCGGTGACACCAAGTTCTCCGCCACCGACATCCAATGCTCCAACGGTGTCATCCACATCATCGACTCCGTCCTCATTCCCGCCAAGCACGACATTGTGAGCGCGGCTTCAAACCTGCATGATTTCCGGACTCTGGTTACCGCAGTCAAGGCCGCGGGCCTGGCTGAAACGCTCTCGGGCCCGGGCCCTTTTACCGTCTTTGCCCCCACCAACGAAGCTTTCGCCAAGGTCCCCAAGGACATTCTCAAGAAGCTCCTCCTCCCAGAGAACAAAGAAACCCTTTCCAAGATCCTCACATACCACGTCGTCGCTGGTCGCGCCTACGCCTCCGACGCGGCATCCCTCTCCAAGGCCGCGACCGTCGCCGGAGAAGAAGTGAAGTTTGCTCTCAATAACGGTCGCCTGCGCATCAATGACTCCAACATCACACGCACCGATATGGACACCTCCAACGGCGTGATCCACATCATCGACACTGTGCTTATTCCGCCGAGTGTCGACCTCGCCGCGCTGGCCTCGACCCCCTCGTCAAGTTCGTCCATCGGCTCCGCCTCCTCCAGCGGCAGTGGCACCGACCTCATTAACCTCGCCATCGAACGTGGTGTACCCCTCTTCAATGATGGCAACCCCGCCGCCTGCGCCGCGATATACGAAGTCGCGCTCGTCGCCCTTTTGGATCGTCCGAGTCTCCCCGGCGATGCCCGCACCATGATTACCTCGGCCCTTTCCGCCGGACGCGAACAGGTCAACGCATCAGACCGTGCTTGGACCTTCCGCACCGCCCTCGACAAACTCGCAGAAATGCCCACGATGATGGCCCCAGCCCGTCGCGGCAACTGATCCGCTGCACTCGATTTCTCAGCCCCTCCCTCACGCGGCTGGCTTCCTCCCAGAGGAATCCAGCCGCTTTCTCATTCCCCACCAATCTCTGCTACCTTTTCCCCCATGCTCATGGATCTTGCTCTGAATGTCCCCTCTCTTTCTTTAGCTTTCGCCGAAGGCGCCCCCGCCGGCAGCAAAGAACTCTTCACCACCGCCAACCTCATCGCCGTCGTCACGCTGAGCGCGATGGAGATCGTGCTGGGCATCGACAACGTCGTCTTCGTTGCCATCATCGCCGGCCGCGCCAAGCCAGAGGATCGTGACCGCGTCCGCAAGATCGGACTGGCCCTTGGTGTGATCCTTCGCGTGCTGCTCCTATTCTCCCTCGGCTGGCTCGCCACACTCACCACTCCCCTCTTCACCGTCATGGATAAGGGCTTCAGTGGCAAAGATCTCGTCCTCCTCTTCGGTGGTCTCTTCCTCCTCTTCAAGAGTGTCAAAGAGATTCACCACAAGGTCGAAGGCCCTGGCGAGCACCCCGCCACTTCTCACGCCGCTATCGGCCTTTCGTTCGGTAGCGCCATCGCCCAGATCGCGGTCATCGATCTGGTCTTCTCCCTCGATTCGGTCATCACCGCCGTCGGCATGGTGCAGAACATCTGGGTCATGGTCATCGCTGTGCTGCTGTCCGCGGTCGTGATGATCTCTGCCGCCGGTCCAATCTCCCGCTTTGTCGATCGTCACCCGGCCATCAAGATGCTCGCACTCTCATTCCTTGTCCTCATCGGCGTCATGCTCATCGCCGAAGGGTGCGGGCAGAAGTTCAACAAGGGGTATATCTACTTCGCCATGGCCTTCTCCCTGTCTGTCGAACTCCTCAGCATGCGCATGCGTTCCAAAGCGGCTGTCAAGCCGTCGTCCACTCCCCCCACCGCTCCCACCGTATGAACACGCCGCGCATCGTGATGGGCTAATACCCTCTTGGCCCATATGCCCCTCTCTCTCTACAACACCCTGACCCGCTCTCTGCAACCCTTTACGCCCGCCGACCCTGCGCACATCACCTTCTATTCCTGCGGCCCCACCGTCTACGACGATGCCCACATAGGAAACTTCCGCTCCTTCCTCATCGCCGATCTGCTGCGCCGCTTCCTCGAATCGCCCCTGTGCACGCTAACGACTTCATCGGGCGCTCCTCATACTGGCCCCCGCACCGTCACCCACGTCATGAACATCACCGATGTCGGCCACATGACCGACGATGCCGAAGGTGGTGAAAATGGCCAGGACCGCATGGCCGTCGCCGGTCAGCGGCTTGCCGAAGCCAAGAAATCCGGCAAACTCCCGGCCGATGTCAGCATCGACCCCCGCGATCCCTACGCCATCGCGGCGTACTACGCCTCGCGTTTTCAGGGAGATGCCCGCACCCTCGGCCTTAAACTCGCCCTCGAAGCCCAATCCAAACCCACTCTCATGCCCCGCGCTACGCAGCACATCGATGGCATGATCGCCGTCATCGCCGCCCTGATCTCGCGCGGCCACGCCTACGCCGTCGGACCCGCTGGTCAGCAAACCGTGTACTTTCACGTTCCCAGTTTCGCTCCCTATGGCGCGCTCAGCAACAACACGCTGGATGGCCTCCGCGCTGGCGAGGGTGGCCGCGTCAACGCCGCCAACCAGAGTGAGAAAAAGCACCCGGCCGATTTCCTCCTCTGGAAATCCGACCCCTCGCACATCATGAAGTGGCCCAGCCCGTGGGGCGAGGGGTACCCCGGCTGGCACATCGAGTGCACGGTGATGTCCGCGGCATCACTCTTGGCTCCGGGCGAATTCGCCAGACGTCTGGCCTCTCCCGACACATCCCCCGCGCTTATCGACCTCCACAGTGGTGGCGAAGACAACATCTTCCCCCATCACGAGTGCGAGATCGCCCAATCCGCCTGCGCCTTCTGCACCACTCCATCCCACAACACCTTCGCCCGCCACTGGTTCCATGGCCGCCACCTCATGGTCGAAGGCCAGAAAATGGCCAAGAGCAAGGGCAATTTTTTCACCGCCCGCGACCTCTTTGCCAAGGGCATCGAGCCCGCGGCACTGCGCCTGGAACTCATCCGCACGCACTATCGCTCCAACGCCAACTTCACCATGCAGGGCCTCGCTGACTGCCAACGCATGGTCGATCGCTGGCGGCGCTGGCTCGACAGTGCCACAACTTCCGGCCCGGCTTCCCCGGCCGCGCTCGAATCGCAGGCCCGCTTCGCCGCTGCCATGCACGATGATCTGAACATTGCGTTGGCACTTGCGGAACTCAACGGATTCACTTCCTCCATCAGCAACCCCACTACGGGCGATGCCGAGACCTTCCGCGGGTGCGAATCCACCCTCGCCATCCTCTCTCTGCCCCGCCCAGCGGCACAAACCACCTCCATCGCCGCTTACGCCCCCGGCGTCACTCCCAGCGACGAGATCGAATCACTCCTTGCCCAACGTCGCGACGCCCGCGCCGCGAAGGATTTCAAAAAGAGTGATGAGATCCGCGACGCCCTCGCCGCACGCGGACTGGCCATCAAAGACATCGCCGGTGGAAAGGTCGAAGTCAGCCGCAAATCGTGAGTCGATCGCGACGATTCTCGATCATTTCTTGCGAATTGAAAATTGGCGCCACCGTCGACTCAACTCACCGTCAGGCCGACTGGCTGCGGGCGAGGAGCAAAGTTGGGCTGCAGCACGATGCCGAAGGGCTTGCGCTTACCACCCGGCGGCGGAAGGCCCTGTTCATCAATCAGACGCTGGATCGCCATCACACCTTCGATCAACTGTTCGGGGCGGGGCGGGCAACCGGGGATGTAGACATCGACGGGAATGAACTGGTCACACCCTTGGACCACGGCGTACGTGTCAAAGACACCGCCAGTGCTGGCGCACGCGCCCATCGAGATCACCCACTTGGGCTCGGGCATCTGGGCATACGTGTGTTGCAGGACGGGCATCATCTTGGCAGAGATGCGGCCAGCGACGATGAGCAAGTCGGACTGGCGTGGGCTGAACCGCATGACCTCTGCGCCAAAGCGGGCGAGATCGAAGCGTGAGCAGGCAGTGGCCATCAGCTCGATGCCGCAGCAAGCCGTGGCAAAGGGCATTGGCCACAGGGAATTGCGGCGAGCCCAACCGATCACGCGGCGGAGCTGCGTGGTCATGAATCCATCGACGGGAAGTGCGGCTTCGAGGCCCATGCGGTGCATCCTTTTATGAACACGTGAGGGTAGGCCCCAAGTGGGCAAGGTCGGCGGGTCATCGGGAGTGCGGTTGGGGGTATGCTTGGCGGCATGGGAGAGCGGCCGGTGCATCTTGAGCGGCGGGAATATGTGCCGCGAGCCCGGCAGGAAGAGTGGATCGTTCCTCTTTTGCAGCGTGAGATTGCCGATTCCATGAATCGGTACGGTTCCTCGGGGCAGGGTCGCCCTGCCTTGGATGCGGGTTGCGGCGGGCAGCCCCTGCGCAAAGACATCGAAGCACGCGGCTGGCGGTATGTGTCGCTGGATGTGATTGCTGCGCCTGGGGTCACGCCGGACTTTCTTGGCGCGTTGGATGAGGAGATTCCCCCTGACTGCCGCGAGCGCGGTCCGTACGGGCTGATCATGTGCACTGAAGTGCTGGAGCATGTGGCTGATTGGCCGAGGGCGTGGGCGAACCTGGCCTCGCTATTGAGTGATGATGGAGTGCTGATCGTGACGTGCCCGTTTGTGTATCCCTTGCACGAGGAGCCACACGATTACTGGCGACCGACGACACACGCGGTGAAGACTTGGGCAGAAGCGAGTGGACTGGACATGGTGGAAATTCGGCGACTTGGTGATGGGTGGGATGTCCTAGGCACCGTCGCCGGTGCGTGCAAGCCCCAGCAGGCCACACGCGGGGCATGGGGCTGGCTGCTGACGCGGATCGTGAAGTGGTTGCGGCGAGTCACTTTCGCGCTGTGCAGTAGCACGACCGTGCGCAAGCATGTCACGTTGAGCGGCACGGGTTCCGGGCCGCTGTATCTGTCGAATCTCGCCATAGCGCGAAAGCGAGTTCGCGCATGAGGTTCGCATTCATCTCTGCGAACAAAGGTCTGCCATGGGGTGGCAGTGAGGAGCTGTGGGCCGCGGCAGCGAAGACGGCACTGCGCGAGAAGCACGAGGTGATCGTGTGCGTCTTTGCCTGGCCGGAACCGGCCGCAAAGGTGCAGGAGTTACAGCAGGCAGGGGCGGAGTTGATCCGGATTCCCCTCAAGGCGCGGCGCCTGCCCTTGTGGGGCTACGGATGGATGAGGAAGTTGATCGCGCGAGCGCCGGATGTGGTGTGTATCAGTCAGGGACAGGAGTATGACTTGGCTGGCAGATCTTGGGGAGCAGATCTGATTGAGTGGCTTTCGCGCAGCCAAACACCCTGCGCAAGCGTTGTGCAATACAACGACGATGTGGCCAGGCCCAGCGCGCGGGGTGAGAGAAACGCCAAGGCAATCATCGAACTCGCTCAATTCAATGGCTACGTCGCAGCGCGCAACATCGCACAGACCGAGCGAGTGTTGGAGATGAAAGTGCCGCGCGCCACGGTGGTGCGCAACCCGGTGAATCTCAATGACACCAGCAGATTGGAATGGCCGACCAGTGCCGGCGTGAGACGATTCGCCAGCGTCGCCCGCCTGCACGCAGCGACCAAGGGACAGGATGCATTGCTGAGCGTGCTGAGCGAACCAGCGTGGAAGGATCGCGCTTGGGAACTTTCACTCTTTGGAGTGGGGCCGGACGAGGCGAATTTTCGTAAGCTTGCTCAGCTGGGGGGAATTGCTGAGCGGGTGCATTTTTGCGGACGGACCAGCGACATTCGCAAAGTGTGGCGCGAGCATCACGCACTGATCATGCCATCGCGAGGTGAAGGCACGCCACTTGCGATGGTTGAAGCGATGCTGTCGGGGCGGCCGTGCCTGGTGACGGATGTGGGAGATTGTGCCGCGTGGGTACGAGAGGGAATTGAGGGTTGGATTGCAGCCCGACCGGAATCCGCTGAAGTTCGCGCTGCCTTGGAACGCATGTGGAATGCGCGTGATTCGTGGCAGTTGATGGGCGATGCCGCGGCAGATCGGGCGTGGGAACTCTTTGACCCTGATGCCGGCGGCACGCTCTTGACCGTGCTCAAGGCATGCGTATCTGACCACGCGAAGCTTGCTCCACATCAGAGGAAGTAAGCGTCTCCAGCAACCTCTCCCAGCTTTCCACCCGAGCGTGATGTTCGGCGAGTTTCAATCGCCGCAGATCTGGGCGCCATTCCAGGCACTTGGCACGCAGCAAGCGCGACTGGGCCCGCCTCAGATGAGTGCGTGCCCAATCGGCATCTGGTTGACCGCTGGCGAGCCACTTGAGTTGCGCCTTACTGAGCGAGACGCCGCGGGCCAGACGTTCGAGATATTCGATGGATTGGCGGCGATCAGGAATCAGATGCCGCACGTGGGCATCGGGGGTGTAGCGGACATGCCAGCCGAGTCGTCGCATCCTGATACACAGTTCGTAATCCTCACCAGACTCGAGGGCAGCGCCGGTGCGTCCACCCAACAGACGAGTATTCAACCAATCGGTTGCGATCAGGGCCTCGCGACGCATGGCAAAGGCGGCGCTGGCCATGCCTTGATCGCTGCGCGTGAGCATCATTGGCATCGCGCCAAAATCCTGCTGCGCGAGCATGGTGGCGTAGCGACGTGCCAACGCTGAGGGCGGAGAAGCAAACTGAAGTTCAATGCGACCACCAACCCAGCCCGCACGCGGGTCAGAATCAAACGGGACGAGGATCGAATTCAGCCAATCAGGATCTGGCAGGGTGTCATCGTCCAGCATCGCCATCAGCGGCGCAGTGGACGACCGGAAAAAGCAAGCACGGGCGTGAGCAATCCCCTGCACCGGTTCGACGATTCGTCGCACGCGCAGGTGGGGGTGTGCGTTAGCGAACTCATCGACAATCGTGGGCGTGTTGTCGGTGCAGTTATTGTCAATGACCAGAAACTCAACAAGACGTGATGCCACACCAGGGTGGCTGCACATGACCGCGATCGCTCGCAATGTCGGCACAATTGCGCTGCCACGATTGAATGTGCACAGACCCAGCGAAACTGGAAGTGAAGCGATCTCCGCCATGAACAAAAGGTTATCGCCGCCATACCCGCGCCGTCACTGGGAGATTCTGGTCTCGCAGCATGGCAGCCACCGCAGCCAGCGACAGGCCCCTCTCGCCGAAATGAGAACACCCCACGTGTTTCCATCCTGTGGGGTGTCAAGAAACGACGACAATGTGCACCTGAGAACTCAGCAGCCGCTGCTGAAGTCTGCAACAAAGTCGAGATCGTCAAAGAAGTCGGTCGTCAGATCCCCGTTGTAGTCAGAGCTGGGTGCTGATTGCGAGAAAGCCGCGACAAAGTCCAGATAATCAAAGAAGTCCAAGGTGCCGTCGCCGTTGAAATCGGCCTTACAGCGGAAGCGGATGCCGATGATCGTTTCGTTGGCGGTACCACCGGCACACGGGGTCAAATCAACGTTGACGTACACCATGCCATCCTCGGCAAGATCAATGCCGGGAGCAACGGTGTTGGATGCGTTGAAATCAGAGATAATCGCGTCGCAGTTGCCATCACCATCGGTGTCGATGGAATCACCAACAGCAATCGTAAAGCATGTGGACAGAGACGACGCGGCACCCACGAACAGCGTTGAAGGAGCCACGCCGGTGGTACCGGCGGAAATGAACGCCACTTCCTCGCGATTGTTCAACGAAGAAGCGCCGATCGCACCAGCAAAGACCCTGCCTCCGTAACTGCTGCCTTCACGGGCGATGATGGTGTTGTTATACGCCACGATCTCATCAATGCTTGTGGTCGGGTTGTTGGTATCACCGGCAACCAGCCAGCTGCCCGCGTTGTTGGTGCTGGGAATGCGGAAGGCAACCCAGTTCTCGCCACCACCAGGCGCGGTTGAACCCTCGCGAGCGATCACAGAGTCAGTTGCCGAGTAGTGAACGAACAAATCCGTCGCCGTTGAGCCCGTCGCCGTGAGCACATGCACGCGATGAGCATTGTTGTCCGAAACGTCGTACGGGAAGTTGGACGCACCAGTGGTGATGGTCAGACCGCCGTACGTGCCGCCGCCGATCCACAGCACATCGAAGACAGGATTGGACGGATCAGATACACGGAAGAACGCGCGATTGGTGGTTGTTCCAGCAGCGACGTCGCGAATATCACCGACGAAGTACGCTGTGCCGTCCGGGCTCATGGACGGACGCGAGGCAAATGCACTGAGCTTGCCCGGCAGCGTGGGAATAGGCTGGTCTTCAACGATCAGTACCCCGAGCTGCGTCCACGCGCCGTCGTCACCATCAATCGTCGGGCTATAGCAGAACCCGCCAGAGTTAGACACGCCCATCGTGCCTTCGGCTCCGGTCAGAACCGAGGGCAAGCCGTCCGAATTCAACCACACCACGGCCGAGTCATACCACACGAAGTTACCCCCGCTGGAACTGCCAGTAAAGCCAATCTGACCCGCTGCATTGGTGTATGGGTCGTTCAGTCCGGAGCACGTCAACCCAGTGGTCCCGGGAAGCGACTGACCGTTGGCCATGACAACGGTGGCGCGAGTGATGGACTGGGCTGAGGCCAATCCAGCGCAGAGTGAAAGTGCAAGGACGGCGGGAATGCAATGCATCATGAATCTCCTTCGAGACCTCTCAAAATGACAACGCTGCCCTCTGAAAAGAAGACGAAAACGCGATATTTCGTTCGATATGATTCAAGGTCTGTCAATGTGCGCAATCTGGTTCGGGCAATGTCAGTGCCGCCAAATCGCATGGACCCCGACAAGCGGATTGACCAATTGGGTGATGCGCAGTTGCACGCTGGAACTGGCGAGTGCCGCGGCCTCGTCGAGAGACCACTCTTCAAGTTCGGAGATCAAGGCGATCATGCGAGTCGCAGCGAGATAGGCGGCCTGATCGAGCGTGGGGGCAAAGGCGGGAGTGATCCAGGCATTGCCGGAATAGATACGGGGCGAGGAAATGCGGAGGTCTTTGCGGAGGATGACTTGGAGATCGAGTGCGGAGAGAGGAGTTTCGATGGCCGTGCCGCTGATTTCGCCATCACCTTGGGCGGCGTGACCGTCACCGGCGGAGAGAAAGGCGCCGGGAACCATGACGGGAAGATACAGGACGGAGCCAGCGATGAGTTCGCGGCAATCCATATTCCCGCCGCAATCGCGGGGAGTCCAGGCGCAGGCGGTTTCGTCCGCAGCGCGGGCGGGTGCGAGGCCAATGGTGCCGGGGAAAGGGCGGATGGGGAGGGATGTGCCGAGAGAGGAGTGGGCGGTGCCGCGACCTGTGGAATCTGCGTTGATTTCCCAATTGATGAGCGTGAGTTCGTCGGGGTTCAGGCCTGCGGCAGCGTTGAGCGCGGCATTGCCCATGCCCTTGCCGGCGTACGTCCAACCCCATGGAGCGGGAATGACGCGATGAATTCGAACTTCAATCGTGTCACCCGGCATGGCATCGCGAATGGCAACGGGGCCAGCCAGACATGGGCCCGGAAGGCGCGGTTCGACCCTGGCACGCGGCGCAGTGGCTGAGGTTTGGGGGAGCGGTGCCCCAACTCACATCGGGAACGGAAAACGTGACTGTGTCGCCAGAAGACACTTCGAGGACTGGGCGAAGTTGCGGCGTCTAGTGGCCGTGAAGTTGTGCAGGCTCAGGGCCAACGGTGTGGTGCATGCGATGAGGGTACAGGTGTTTGCTGATGGGGATGGGCTATCTTGTCGTCATGAAACGCGGCGAAGAGAACGAGAAGGAGCTTGCAGGCGTTTGGCTGCGGGCGATCGCGCTGCAACCGGTTCGGGATGAACTGGAAGTGGTGTACGAGCGAGTGAGGCAGGCGATTGCGGAACGGGGACCGACTTGCTGGACGAGTGGCAAGTGCTGCAACTTTGAGGAGTATGGGCACCGGTTGTATTGCACGGGACTTGAAACTGCGTATGCGGTTGCGGCAGGAGCCAAGGCCGACGCCGATGCCATTGCAGAAGCGCGGGCGCGCGGAGGTTGCCCCTTTCAAGATGGAAAGTTGTGCGGCATTCAGACGATCAAGCCATTGGGGTGCCGCGTGTATTTCTGCGATGTGAAGGCGCAGGGATGGCAGGAAGACCTGACTGAGAAGATGCTGGAGGAGATCCGCGGCATTCACGAGCGTTGGGAAATTCCCTATCGGTACGGAGAATGGCGATCGATGTTGGAGCGGTTTGCGGTGGGCGGATGAGTTTCACTGTCGGATTGCACGTTCCCCCGAGCAATCATTTGTTTGCTTTTTGATAGGATATTTCACCCTTGACTTCATTGCTTTCTGCCCGATATTATGTTTCTAGAAACATTTGGCCGAGCGGTGCGTATCGATGTGTGGTTGGGGAACACGAGCGGGTGAACGCAAAGGAGCGATTTTCAGATGAACACGACCTCGAACATCGAGCAGTTGGAATCACGGCAGATGATGTCTCATGGCATCGCCAACGTCACGAGCGATGATGCGGTGGTGACGCCGGGCCAGGTTGTCACAGTGAGCATTGAGGTCAATGGCGCGGATGCCGCAGCAGTCTCCGCAGCCACCTTGTTTCGAGACATGAACAGCAACGGCCAATGGGATGCAGGCGTTGATGTTGACCTTGGATCGACCACGAGCCGCAATGGCAACACGTTTGTGAAGCAGCTGACGATCGGTGCTGGTTGGAATGGAAGTGCGAGGATCATGGCGGATGCGGTCACGAATGGCGGAGCTTGGGCCAGCGTGCGAAATGGAGTGACTCTTCGCATCAATCAGATGCCAACGTTGACCGAGTTCGGTATCACGCCGCGTGCGGGAAGTACACCCGCATCGGTGTTTGCCAAGGCAACGGATGATTCGAGTGTGCGTGCTATGACGTTCTTCCTGGATCGCAACGAGAACGGGAAGTGGGACGCAGGAACGGACACTTCACTTGGAACTTCGTTCGCACGCGGAGGAGATGATCGATTCAGAGTTTCATTCACTCCAGACGATTCATGGGCACGCCATCCGCGGATTGTGGCGGATGCGGTTGATGATGACAATGACTGGTCGCGTGATCGCCGCGGCGGGCTGCACACGTTTGATGACTCCTGGACACCGTCCGCTCCGTCGCTTTCGAATCTCACCGTGTCGCAGGATTGGGCGCGCACGGATGGAAAGCGGATCACGATTCGCGTGTCGGCACTGGATAACTCTGCGGTGCGGGCTGTGACGTTCTTTGTCGATCACGATGACAATGGACGCTGGACACCCGGCGTTGATGATTCACTCGGGACCAGTAGCAGCTCAAATGGTGGCGTGTTTGCCCTGACCACACTTACAGACTTTGCGGGCCGACCCGACATCCGGATCGTCGCTGATGCCGTGGATTTTGACGGATCGTGGGCGAGTGCTCGGCTGAGCGGGACTGCACGAAATGGCTGGGGCTTTGTCAGCGAATTTGAAGCTGAGCAGGACTCTGGCACACAAGTGGAGCTCGAAGCCAAGTTCACGTTTCCCAGCATTTTCGGCAGAACGGCACCGACTTCGTCTTCATGGATTATTTTCCGCGATACCGCACGCGACGGTCTCTATGACAGCGCCAACGACCCAGTCATTGCATCAGGTACAGATCCGGTGGATTTGGATGGGAACATTCGAGTTCGGCCGCGCCCGACCTTGGGAGCATTGTGGGCGAGCAACAACAGGTATGGAACTGCTCTGGCGAGCTCTTTATCCGGCAACCTCGCAGCAAACATCATCTCAAACATTCGATATGCGGATCAGCGATCAAACAACCCGAACCTGCCGCGCATCACCGATTTGGATGATCAAGTTGGCAGTTCGAGCGAGTACGCCAGAGTCGGAGCGACGTATGTGCTGAGCGGGACATTTGAAGTACCGAGTGGCGCAAGCGTGGTGTCCTTCTTCTTTGACAAGAACCTCAACGGCATTTGGGATACGGGGACTGACATTGACCTTGGATCGCGCAGCGTGAGCGGCACGACGGGCAGTTTCACTTTCAGCGGCATTGTCCAGCGCAGCATGATTGGCTTTGGTGCGTTTGCCGCAGCGGTAAAGGATGTGACGAGCGGCGCCGAGTCGTGGAGTCAGCCGGTTTCAGAGGAAGTCACGCAGGTGTTTGCTGCACCGACCGTTCGCACGGTCGGCGGCAGCACGTTTACGGCCCCGAGAGGATCAACCCTCGTATTTGATGTGAACTACAGCGATGACTCCAGCGCACGTGCGGCCACTGCATTCATCGATGCAAATGGCAACGGATTGTTTGATGGACCCGACAGCGGATATGTTGCAGCAACTTCGCTGATCATCGGAGGTAGCAGATCAGAGGGATCGATGAGGTTGTCCATCAATACCGCCGGGCTGGCAGCGGGAACTTATCGGGTGTATTTCGCGGTTTCGGACCATCACCGTGGAGATGATTCTTCTCCTGGAGGTCGATCAAATGGATTGTGGAGCGAGCGGTACGCGATCAATATCACATTGACCTAAACCGCGAGTTCTCGCTCCTGACGGAGCAGACCGTACGAACAGCATGTAGAGAGAGACCGCCCCTGCCGCGACGATCGTCGAAACCGGCAGGGGCGTTCGCCTTAGGCGGGCTTCACCCCGATAACCGGCATCGGGAAAGGGAACAGATGGAAACGTGCACGATGGTGTCGATGTGATGGAGCGCGCGATGAGCGCGATCACGGAGCATCTATGCGCACGGATATGACCTGCACGAACTTCGATGCCGCCATTCAACAGCTTGAGCCTCGCGCGTTTCTTTCAACCACAGTCAGCTCGCTGAGTTTGACACCTGACCCGGCAACGACGGGAGTCGTGGCTAGCGTCGTGGTTGAAGCGAGTGCTTCAAGCGGAGTTCGAGCCGTATCGATCTTTCGCGATGTCGATGGAAATGGGCGTTGGACGGCGGGGGTTGATCAATCGCTGGGAGATATCTTCGCGGCGAGTTCCGATGGCCGATTCCGCAGAAACATCGTTCCTCAAGCAGGGTGGGGACGCACGGTTCGAATTGTCGCTGATGCAGTTGACAATCTCGGCCAATGGTCCGGCACGCCCCGCGTCATCACGTTCACCAACAATGCCCGCCCCACCGCGACTCTTGCCACGCTTTCATCCTCGACCGTCGCTCGAGGTGGAAGCATCACTGTCAACATTGATGCCAGTGATGACACCAGCGTTCGCGCCGTGACAGCGTTCCTGGATGTGGACACCAATGGCGTCTGGACACCCGGCGTGGACCGCGCACTAGGAAACGACTACACGCGAGATTCGGTCACGGGTCGGTTCTCCATTTCGTTTGCAACCACGAGTGAAATGGGCAGCGGTGGCTCGATACGAGTGGATGCGGTGGATGTAGACGGCGCGTGGACCAACGCACCTCGCAACGCCGGCACCTTCACAATCAATGCACCACCTGTGCTTGGAACCTTAAGTGCACGATGGGAAAACGCCACCCCTACGACGCCTCGGCACGCACTGACGTTGAGCGTAAATGCCAGTGATGACGGTGCAATTCGAGCCGTCACGTTCTTCCTTGATCTAGATAACAATGGAGCGTGGACTGCAGGTGTCGATCAATCACTTGCAGACGTGTTTGCTCCGTCGAGCGGTTCAACCTATGCAGCCACCGTGTACACCGACCTGGCAGGGTTGAACAGTGCGACCATCGTCGCGGACGCGGTGGATACACAGGGGCTGTGGACCGGATCGCGTCCTTCTGCGACGGTGACACCACTGCGCAGTGCACAGGTCGTGAGCTTCTTTGTCGATACCACGAGCGGTTACTCGCTGGCGGCGGAAGCTTGGGTACCGCCGACTGACACGTCCAGCGCTGTTCAGGTGATCGGAGTTGATTACTACGCAGACACCAATCTGAACGGGTTCATAGATTCAGGTGACCAACTGGTCGCTACCGGTACCACTGGCACCTTGCAATCAACCGGAGCATGGCGATACCTGGTGAGGTTGAACTCGACTCAGATTGCGAACTTACCCACCAGTCGATTCGGGTGGATTGCTGCCGCCCGGGTTTCTACAGGGGATGGGAACTTTGTGCTCAGCCCAGGCCGCATGGCAGTGGCAAAGAGCTGGCCAATTGGAACCCCAACAGTGACGCGGGTCGTGGTGAACTCTGCAGCGCATGCCGTGACCGGCGATGAATGGAGCGTCTCTGTCACCGGCTTTGCCGGAAGCAGTCTAACTGGCATCACACTGTTCTTTGACACCAACTTCAATGGACAATGGGATAGCGGGACTGACGTTGATCTGGGCTTCTTGGCTCCAGAATCAAACCCGGGGACGGTGACATTTACTGGCACGTATAACTCTGCCATGCGTCGCGGCGGAGCATTCACAGCTTCTGCGTTGGTGAGATCTGGTTCTACAGACACGTGGAGCACCACGCGCTCAGCACGTCCGCAGGTGATTGTGTCAGGACCATCAACAAGGTTGGTTGGATCCCCCACTGTCAGCGGCAACTCCATCATCTTTGAGATTGATGCGAACGACGACTTCTCAGTCCGCACTATCAATGCTTGGATCGATCTGAACAATGACGGCATTCGTGATGAAGGAGAGTCTGCCGCAGTGGCGTCACTGATCTCGGGCTCGCGTGCCAACGGACGCTGGAGATTGACGATCAATCTGGGTGTCGTTCCCAGTGGCTCCTACACGCTTGCCTGGAGCGGGATCGACTACAGCCGGGCATTGGGCGGAAGTGGCATCGCCGAGACCGTTCAAAACGTCACTTTTAATGCTTGATCGCGTTGGCTGGTTCGCTTGCGCTCGTGATGCACCGCACTCGCTGCGATTTGCGATTCACTCGTCCGACGTAATGCGTCACACCACGCCCTCGCTTCCGAAGCACGCGCAGTCAATGCACTTCGACGCCGAAGCCGTCGAACCAGCATCATCACGCTTGCACCGCTCGTGCGTGCCACACCAGCACGACTCTTTCTGAAAGAACACGCCGCACCACGCGCAGTCAGATCCGCGTTATCCACAAAGTGTTCGTTTGCCAACGCAGGTTTGTTGCATAGCAGAACAGAATTTGGTTCAAGATCCCAACGCGTATTCTCGCGTCACTATTGGGTTAAGGGGAAAATCATGAAGAATGGACGTGTTGGGGGTTGTGGCGTTGTCATTTTTGACCACCTTGAACGCCGCGAGCTATTTGCTGCCGTGGTCACAGACATACGAGTGCTGCCAAACCCGATGACTTTGCATCAACAGGCTGTTGTCGAGGTTGGCGCTGTGGCGGCCTTTGGAGCGCCAGTGGTCAGCATCTTCCGTGATGTCAACGGAAACGGTCAGTGGAATGTCGGCGTAGATGAGGCATTGGGCGATATCCCGGTGGCGAGCGTGGGGGGAAAGTTCCGACGCTTCATCACGCCCAGGCCCGAGTGGGGAAACACGGTCCGCATTTTCGCGAACGCACGCGACATCTTTGGCGAATGGAGTTCGCAGCCGCGTGGTACCACGGTCACTGTTCAGGAAGCTCCAGTCATCACGCATGCCGAGCTCTCGACAAACACTGTGGAGCGCGGCGCCTCGATGAATGTGACAATCGATGCCACCGACGATCGCGCTGTGCACGCCGCATCAGCTTTCCTGGATCAGAACGGCAACGCCCGATGGGACAACGGCACGGATATTGCTCTCGGCAACGATTTCACTCGAGATTCCATCACTGGCAGATTCCAGATCACATTTGCGATCACTCAGGCAATGGGGTGGCAGGGAAGTGTGTATGTCGACGTCGTGGACAACAACAATTCTTGGGCAAACCAGCCGCGACTTGCCGGTGTGTTCTCTGTCACAAGCGGCCCAACGCTCAGTAATCTTGCGTATAGCGTGCGCATGAACGACGCAACGACGCTGGAGCAGACGTTCGTCTTCAGCGTGAACGCGGCCGATGATGTGGCGGTCACGGCAGTCACCTTTTTCATCGATCACGACCGCAATGGCCGGTGGACACCGGGAACCGATGCATCTCTTGGAACAACACGGACGCCGACTTCGGGAAGCCGTTTCGAAGTCATAAGCACGACATACATGCTTGAAACATCATCCATCCCCATCGTCGCCGACGCGATGGACGATCGCGGCGTGTGGTCACCGGTTCGCCCCAACGTGAATGCCGTTCCAATCTTGCCCGCACAGATCACCACCTTTGTCGTTGATGATGTCAACACCATGCGAGCGAGCTGGGAAGTGCAGCAGCGTGGCGAGCAAGCACCGATTTCCGGGGGCATTCGCACAGGCATTGAACTCTTTGCCGATACCAACCAGAACGATCTCATAGATCCTGCGGACACACTGATTTGGTCCAGCCCGCTTGGGCAATTTGCTCGACGCATCGCACTCACACTCACTGCCGACCACTTGCGCATGGTGCCAAACACACCGTTCAATTGGATCTCGCGCAGCGTACACCAGCTCAATGGTGGCGCCCCCTTCCACGGCGCTACGCGCATCGGTCACCGCTTCAACATGGTGAACGTCGGCCCGGTCGTCAGATCCATCGCGGTGAGCACACCTGGTTTCGCCTGCACCCTCAACACACCCTGGACTGTCACCGTCGACGGAACAAGTGGCAGCGCCAACTTTGGCGCTCCGTACTGGCTCTACTACGACAACGACAACCACGGGCGATATGACACAGGCGTGGACGTGAACTTGGGATCACAGATCTCCACCGAATTCAATGACACAAAAATCCGGAATGGTACATTCACCGCCAACATGCAACGCGGAGGCAGTTTCACCGCCCAGGTGTACGGCAAAACCGCTCTCAACGGCGAGGTCATCTGGAGTTGGCCAACTTCGGCTCGACGCGAGCTGGTGATCGAACGCCCCACGGCGGTGCTCGCCGGTGCACCGGGAGCCATCGGCAACACCATTCAATTTGAAGTGGACGCAACCGACATCGCCCGCATCCAGTCGCTCGTCGGCTGGATTGACGATGATGGAGACAATCTTCGTGATGCTGGCGAGCTTCAAGTCTCAGGCCTGCGAATCTCCGGTACCGCTCAAACCGGACGCTGGCGGATGAGCATCGAACTGGCTGCTTCTCCCAGCGGCACATTTCGCCTGGCTTGGCAGGCAACCAGCTACGGGAGCGCCCTTGGCCAGGGTTTTGTGACCAGTTTCGTGGGATCAACGTTGGTGACTTTCTGATAAATAGTCCGATAACACAAGATGCTTCGTCGCCCCTGGTTGTGACCGGCAGGTCACAACCGGGCTTTGAGATCCAAACCTCGCTTGCAACGCAAGGAAACTCTGAGATAATCGTCTGTACGTAGGGATGCGTCGAGAGCCAGCTCTCACGCCCACTGCCGTGCGGGGTAAGCAAGGGTCGCGGCACGATGTTCAGACCACGAATCAGCAAGACATCTCGCGACCACTTTGATTCATCGGGCGATGTTTCGGCCCGATGGTTCGAGTCTTTGGAGAGCCGCGACCTCCTGTCGCCGACAGTTTCATTCTTCCAAGTGACTCCGACGACGGTTTCCCCGGGTCAGACGATCACCCTGCAGGCCGATGGAGGTGCTGGCGCAGGCATCCGCGCCATGTCCTTTTTCCGCGATGCCAATCTGGATGGGCGCTGGACTCCCGGTGTGGATGAAGCGTTGGGTGATGCCTTCAGCCGCAACACTTCGACGGGCTTTTATCAGATTTCCTTTGCCGCGCCTTCGATCTGGGGAAGGAGTATCCGCTACGCCGTCGATGCGGTGGACAACAACGGGGCGTGGACGACCGGTGCCTTGCGAACGGCAAATGGCACCATCAACGTGGTGCCGATCGTGACTTCGATCAACGTCACACCAACGGTGTCCCAGCCCTTCCAGACTCTGACTGTCATCGCGACGGCAACTGATGATCAGGTCGTGAGGGCAATGACCTTCTTCCTCGATCGCGACAACAACGGCCGCTTCACCCCGGGACTGGATTCACCTCTGGGCGAAGACACCACCCCTGATGGCCTAGGGCGATACGAGATCACCACGGTCAGTGATTCATCCTGGCCCCTCAACTCGCGCATCATCGCCGATGCTGTTGATTTTGACGGGTTCTGGAGTGGCAATCCCCGCAGCCAGGTGGTTCGCATCGGTAACCCGACCCCTCCCACCATTTCCAACCTGACCACCACCGTCACGCGGGGTGTCACCAGCCCCATCATCAACATCGAGGTCACCGCCACAGACAACACGCTTGTGCGTGCAGTCACCTTCTGGGTCGATTTCAACCAGGATGGGCGCTGGTCACCGGGGACCGACATGAGCTTGGGCACTGTCACGGCCCCCAAGCCGGGTCAACCAACGCGCTTTGCCTTCTCCATTGCCAGCGACTTTGCCGGCATGCAGACGTTGCCCATTGCTGCCGATGCCGTCGATGTCGACGGCACGTGGGCAACATTGCCCACCACCGGCACTGCAACAGCCGAGCGCATCTACCAGGTCATGTATCTGACCGCAGAGAACATCGGCCTGGGTGTGCTCAAACTGTCCGCAGGTGCTTGGAGTCCGGCGTATTTCGATCAACCAGCCGTCGATGTGGATGTTGTGCGCTTCTTCTACGATGCAAACAACAACGACAAGTTTGACAACGGCGATACTGATTTGGGTCTGTCCACCGCTTTCAGTGATCTCGATGTCGGCCGCGAGTTCACCAAGGTCATCGCCATCGATTCGACGTGGCCGCTGCCGCGCAAGATCGGCGCTGCGGTGCCCTTACCCTCCAACACCACATTCGAGTGGACCGGGGCGATGGGGCCTCTGCGCTTCTCTAAGTCGCGCGTCTTTGGCAATGTCCCCGTAATCACCACGCTGAATGTCGTGATCAACAACCCATCAGCGTTCCTCAGCCCCGGTGCCACCGTCACGCTGAATGCCACTGCCAGTGCCAATAACGGCATCGACGTAGTCAGTTTCTATTACGATCGCGACAACAACGGCCGCTGGGATGCGGGTGTGGATATCGATCTGGGATTTGTCCGGCCCACCGCTGGCCAGACCACCGTCAGCGTCTCGATCACTCGCACCATCACCGCAGGGATGCTCAGTCAGTACGGAGCATTCACCGCCGTCGTGAAAGACACCAGCATTCCCGATCAGCAGACGGGCGTGGAGCCATGGGGCACTTCCATGGCTCGCGGCATCACTCCCACTCACGGCGCACCTGCAATCTCTGCTATCACCTCCCCCACCACCATCGCTCGCGGCAACCCCCTGACCATCTCTTTCACCGCTTCCGATTTCTCCGGGGTCCGCGCCGTTTCGGCCTTTGTCGATGGCAATCGCAACAACGGTTTTGACACCACCGATCCAAATGCTAGTTCCTTCTCCCTTCTTTCCGGCACACCATCCAACGGTCGCTGGACGCTCACGCTGACCACCACCTCTCTGGCGGCAGGTACGTACACCATCTATCTGGCGGCGCAGGATTTTTATCGTGGGTCCAGCTCTGCTCCGGGCGGTGCCACCACGGGCCTCTGGAGCCCGCGCGTTGCTGTCACCATCACCATCACCTGAACCTCGCTTAGGTGATGGGACGCTCATGGGGAAACTCCCTCATTTCGGGGAGTGAGGTCCACCATGCGTTATTGCTTAAGCATCGCACCCTCTCCAGTTTACTTGCGGAAAGTGGCGGGTTTTGTGCGGTTTCACCGATCCCTACAGGCGGAACAGGGGAATACACACTGAGAGGTTTGATACCTCTTTTGGTGTGCATTCACACAAATATGTGTCACACTCCATTGTGGCTCTTTCGGGAGGAATTGCAGAAATGAACCTGAATCGTCTTCGCCGCATGAACCAGACCGCTGGCTATCCGACTTCCAGCCGCAACCTCTTTGACCAGTTGGAGCAGCGCAACCTGCTCTCGCTGGCTTTGTCCAACTTCTCGACCAACGACACCATCGTCGCGGCCGGACAATCGCTGACACTGAGCGTCGACGTGGTGCCGACGGGTGAGACCGTCCGTGCCGCGAGTTTCTTCCGCGATGTGAATAACAACGGATCCTGGGATTCGGGCACCGATGTGGATCTGGGTGCGACATTCTCCGCCGCAACCGGCAACACCTACCGCCGCACCATCACCGTCCCCGGCACCTGGACCGGCACGATCAATCTCGTCGCCGACGCCGTTGGTTCAAGCAATAACTGGTCTGGCAATCGCCAGTCGACCAGTGTCACTGTCAATATCCGCCCCACCACCGGCACCTTCACAGCCCCCAGCACCGGCAGTAGTGGCGTTGGTTTCAGCGTCTCAACCGATGCTTCCGACACCGACGGCACCGTTCGCGCGGTCACCTGGTTCCTGGATCGCAACTCCAACGGCGTATGGGATGGCTCATCGGTCGATACTTCCCTCGCTACGTCCTTTACACCCAGTAGTGGCAGCACCTACTCCGCCACCTTGACACCGGATTCCTCCTGGCCGATCAACGCCAACATCGTCACCGACGTTCAGGACAACAACACAGACTGGGCGGGCAATCAGCAGTCCAGCACGGTCGTCATCAGTGGTGTCTCTGCCCGCCCAACCGTCTCGGGCCTGACCATCACTCAGGATCGCACATTTGATGGCAAGCGCATGACCGCGACCGTGACCGCCAATGACAATTCTGCGGTCCTTGCCGCCACTTTCTTCATCGACAACGACAACAACGGCGCCTGGACGCCCAATGTCGATCAGTCGCTGGGCACGACCTTCACGGCCAGCGGTCCCAACCAGTTCTCCGTGACATTCACGCACGATTTCAACGGCTCGCAAACGATCACCATCGTCGGTGACGCTGTTGATCACGACGGCCTTTGGTCCAACGCCCGCGTCAGTGCCACCGCCACCAACGATGGTGCCTGGGTCCGCTTTGTCGAAGTCGCCCCCGCCAGCTCTGGCGGCGGCAACACGACATTCAACATCTACTCCGAGATCACCGCACCCAGCTACTTTGCCCGCAGCAGTGCCATGTCGGGCACCGGCGTTCTCTTCCTGGATGTCAACAACAACGGCCGCTTTGATGACGGCACCGACACACTCGTGACCACTGCTTCGCTGAACGCGACGCGCGATGCAGGTACGGCACTGAACCAGAGCGGCGTGGTCGTTGCCGACAGCGTCCGCGCTGCGGGTGCCAAGTTCTACTCGTTCGTCACCGCTGGCTCGACATCGTCGACATATGCCAGCGACCGCATGTCCCCCTACCGCGTGGAAACGCTCATCCAGGACACCAGCAACGAGCCACGCATCACCAGCATGTCCATCACCGTCGGCTCGTCCACCATTCTGGCGATTCCCGGCAGTGCTTACTCCATCACCGGTAACTGGGATGCTGCTGCAGGCGGCGTCGCTGTCACCCTCTTCTGGGATGCCAATCTCAATGGTCGCTGGGATACTGGCACCGACACCGACCTTGGTTTCGTCGCCGTCACCGGCACCAGCGGCACCTACACGCTGAACGGCACAGTCCGCACCGCCATGGGCGGAACCACCGGCGCCTTCACCGTCGCGGTCAAGGACTCCGGAGGCGAATGGGGCCGCACATACTCTGACCGCTCTACTCAGATCTTCAAAGCACCTGTCATCAGCAACGGGTCCTCCGCCGGTGGTGCCGCTGGCTCAACCATTCAGGTCGAGTTCGACATCGCCGACGAGATCCAAATCCGCGCCGCGTCCGGCTTTATCGATGTCAACGGCAACGGCCTCTTGGATGGCAGCGACAGCACCTACTCGGCCACCACCTACTCGCTGATCAGCGGCAGCCGCACTAGCGGTCGCATGCGACTCTCGATCAACACCACAGGTCTTTCCGCCGGAACTTACACCTTCTACGTCGCTGGCACAGACTTCTACACCGGCGATACCAACGCCCCCGGCGGCGTGCAAGGCCTCTGGTCCACACGCACTGCCATCTCCGTCACGCTCACCTGATCGACTCACTTTCTTGCACAAACAAAGCGACCCCGGCTCAACACCGGGGTCGCATTCTTTTTCTCATCAGCCTTGTTCAACTTGCCAGTTCGGCAACGCTGGGACATGTGCACACAAGATTGCGATCGCCATAGGGATTATCCACTCGACCCACACTGGGCCAGAACTTGGCATCGCGCAGCCACGCGGCGGGATACGCCGCCTCATCTCGCGAATACGCATGGCTCCATTCGCCGGTGATCGCTTTCTGCGTGTGCGGGGCAAACTTCAGCGGGTTGTCCGCCTGCGTCCACACTCCTGCCTCCACCTTGGCGATCTCCGCCCGAATCGCAATCAGCGCATCACACAGGCGATCAAGCTCCGCCTTGGGCTCAGATTCCGTCGGCTCGATCATGAGCGTGCCCGGCACCGGCCATGACATCGTCGGACCATGGAAGCCGTAATCCTGAAGACGCTTGGCGATGTCATCCACCGTCACATGAGCCGACTTATCAAACGGGCGGCAGTCCAAAATAAACTCGTGAGCGCACAACCCGTTCTGACCGTTGAAAAGAATCGAGTAGTGCCCTTCCAGCCGCTTGGCCATGTAGTTGGCATTCAAGATCGCCACTTGCGTGGCCTTGCGCAATCCTGCCGCGGTCATCAACGCGATGTAGACCCAGGAAATGGTCAGAATGCTTGGGCTGCCGTAAGGAGCCGCAGAAATCGGCCCGATCGAGTGATCCCTCTGCGTATCGGGATGACGGACCGGGTGCCCAGGTAGAAAGTCTGCCAAGTGTGCTGCGACGCCGATGGGGCCCATACCCGGACCGCCACCACCGTGGGGAATGCAGAATGTCTTGTGCAGATTCAAGTGACACACATCCGCGCCAATGAAGCCGGGGCTGGTGAGACCAACCTGCGCATTCATATTCGCGCCGTCCATATACACCTGTCCGCCGTGATCATGGACGATCTTGCAGATCTCTTTGATATCCGCCTCAAACACACCATACGTGCTCGGATACGTCACCATCAACGCGCCGAGCTTGTCCTTATGCTCCGCCGCTTTGGCACGCAGATCAGCAAGATCAATATTCCCCTTTGGATCATTCTTGACCGCCACCACGCGGAAACCGGCGATCACCGCCGAAGCGGGATTCGTGCCGTGCGCCGAATCGGGAATCAGGCACACATCACGCTGGGGCTGCCCTTTGGCATGGTGATACGCGCGGATCACCATCAACCCTGCATACTCACCCTGTGACCCCGCATTCGGCTGCAAAGACACCGCGGCAAAGCCCGTGATCTCTGCCAGCCACGCCTCCAGCTCAGTGAACATCCGCAGATACCCCTTGGTCTGATCTGCCGGTGCAAAGGGGTGCATCCGCCCAAACTCCGGCCATGTCACCGGAATCATCTCGCTTGTCGCATTCAATTTCATCGTGCACGAACCCAGCGGAATCATGCTGTGCGCCAGCGACAAGTCGCGACCCATCAACTTGAAGATGTAACGCAGCATCTCCGTCTCGCTGTGATGCGTGTTGAAGACCGGATGCGTCATGTACCCGCTGGTGCGTGCAAATGCCTGTGGCAGATCCAGTGACTGACCCGCCAGCAAAGAATCCGCCGTGTCCGACACACTCTTGCCGTGGACAAACACCTCGAGCAACTCTTGCACATCTGCCCGAGTGGTCGTCTCATCGAGTGAAATGCCCAGCGTGCCATCGCCAAAATCACGCAGATTGATGCCTCGCGACACCGCCGCCACCAGGTAGGAACCAGCAGTGCCACTCCTTGGCTTCACCTTGATGGTGTCAAAGAACGTCGGCGTGATGACCTGATGCCCCTGCTTACGCAGCCCATTGGCCAATGCCAGCGTGAAGGCCCGAACCCGCAGCGCAATCCGCCGCAGACCGTCCGGCCCATGATACACGCCATACATGCTCGCCATGATCGCCAGCAGGGCCTGCGCCGTGCAGATATTGCTCGTCGCCTTCTCACGCCGAATGTGCTGCTCGCGCGTCTGAATCGCCATGCGCAAAGCCATGTTTCCCTGCATGTCGCGAGAGACACCGATGATGCGCCCCGGCAATTTGCGAGCGTGCTCGGTCTTGGTGGAAATAAACGCTGCGTGAGGCCCGCCAAATCCCATCGGCACACCAAACCGCTGTGCGCTCCCCACGCAGATATCCGCGCCAAACTCTCCCGGAGGGGTCAGCAACGTCAACGCCAGCAGGTCTGCTGCGACCACCGCCTGCGCCCCAGCCGCGTGCGCCTTTTCGATGACTGCGCGATAATCCTCGACGCGCCCGTCGGTGGTCGGATACTGCAACAGCACGCCGCACACATCGCCAGTCGAAAGATCAAAGTGTGACGGGGCTGTGACCGTGAGCGTGAGACCCAATCCCTCCGCACGAGTCTTTACCACCGCAATCGTCTGCGGGTGGCAGTCGCTGGCCACGACGAATCGCTTCTTGCTCGGACCCGCAATCGCATGACACATCGCCATGGCTTCCGCCGCCGCCGTCCCCTCATCCAGCAGCGAAGCCCCGGACAGAGGCAGCCCAGTAAGATCACTCACCATGGTCTGGAAATTCAACAACGCTTCCAGACGCCCCTGCGCGATCTCCGCCTGATACGGCGTGTACTGCGTGTACCACCCCGGATTCTCCATGATGTTGCGCAGAATCACCGGCGGTGTGATGCAATCCGAATACCCCATCCCGATACACGAACGCATCACTCGATTCTGATCGGCCATCGACTTCAATCGCGTCAGCGTCTCAGATTCTCCCGGCAGCGTTCCGTTGGGCAACCCTTCCAGATTCATGGGCTTGCGATTGCGGATCGACTCGGGAACCACCGCATCGGCAAACTTCTCCAGATCTGAGTATCCAAGTGCCGCGAGCATCTCGGCAATCTCATGCTCATTGGGACCGATGTGACGGTGCACGAAAGTGTCAGAAGGATTGAGCACGCTGGCAACGGATTGGGGCATGTGAACCTCAACAGGGCGGTGCGAAGAATTTCCTGAACTCTTGGACTCGATGATGCTGGAGGCCGTGCGGTGCGAGGATTCAGTCAGTGACATGCTGGTTCCTAAATGTGCAGTTGGCCAAGAAAGACCGTGACGCCGCGGCCCGATCACCGAAAGCGGGAAAAGATGTTAGACGCGAGCTGCAATCCCCTACCCCGAACTCGACAGCCCGCCTTGATACTCGCACTGCCAAGGCCCGATAACACGTTGCTGCGTTTAGATCTGGTCAAAACCGCCTTCCTTCGCCCCCCAATTCCCGAAATTTCGGACCCAAGTTCAAAACTCACTGGCACGTCCGTTATTCATGGGTCACCTTTAAGTAGCCAAACAGACTTCGGAGAGACCCGGCACGCGCCGGAAAGGTCTGTCAGGCAATAACGACTTGGGAGCAGAATTATGAAGACGCGTGCAGCGGTTGCCCTCACCCTCCTCGCCGGTATCGGCGGCGTCGCTTCGGCTCAATTCATTACCTTCGAAGAACTCGGCGTGCAGCCCGACCTGTTCAACCAGACCACCGCACTGCGAGCTCAATACGCGGGCGTGGGCGTGACCTTCAGTGGGGCTGGCGCCCTCGATGGTGGCGGCATCCTGAATCAGGCCAGTAACTTCGGCCTCAACGCCCGTTCCGGCGAACACTTCCTTGCCTTCAACACCGGCGCAAGCTTCTCCGACGGTGGCTCGGCGTCCGGCCCGCAGACCATCACCTTTGCTGGTGGCGCTTCCGCGGTGAGCATCTATGGCGCTATCGCCCGCATCACCATGACCGCCTTCAATGATGACAACATCGAAGTCGGCAACGTGACCATCGGCGCTGATCTCGCATGGCAGGAGCTCGCCCTCACAGGCAACATTTCATATGTTGTTATCGCTGGCGCTGGCTCCGACACGATGGTTCTCGATGATCTCTCCTGGACCGCCATCCCCGCTCCCAGCAGCGCGGCACTGGCTGGCATCCTCGCCCTCGGTGCTGCTCGTCGCCGCCGCTGAAGCACATCACACTGACTGGATACCCGGCCCATGCTCGTCACCACCGAGCGTGGGCCGTTCTCATTTTGCAACTGGTGTCTGCCCAAGCGTGAAATGCACATGCCCCGGCAGCTTCCACGAAGCTGGCGGATCGCGCCGCACCGCAGTGGCCACCTCATCCATGCCGCCAATCGTCTCAACTTTCCCGGTGGCACGATCAATCTTTACCGCGCGATTCTCATTCACGCCGATACCCCAATCCTGGCCTGTGATATCCAACGCGATTTCCAGCCGCCCAAGCCGCTTGCGCTCGGCAAAGTGGGAATCCACGATGCAGTTGTGAACCAATCCCATCCCTGTGCCAAGTTTCAGTGTGCCCTTGTCTGCAATATCGAAAAGCCCGGTCGTGGCAAAGTTCTCACGCACATTCGCCTTCTGAACATCAGCAAGGCCGCCCCAATACTTCACACTCGGCTCAATCTGGCCAGAGTGAAACATCACGTCGCCCATCATGGCAGCGCCCGCGCTCGTCCCAGCCACCGTGCCGCCACGATTCAGCAATCGAATCACCGCGTGATACGCCGCGCTGTCGCGGCGTGACTTCTCACCCTCCCCTGCCTTTGGTCTAAACACTTCGACAATCCGCTTCTGATCTCCACCGGTAAAAAACAGCACATCGCAGCGTTCAATCAGGGCCACCACTGCCGGATCATCGGCCCGTTCCGGTGCATTTTCTCGCAAACCGATATCCACCACCTCTCGACCGGGTGCCCACTTGGCAAACCCATCCTTCTTAGATGTGAACGCCCCTTCGCCATCACCACTCGCGGTGGTCACAACCCCGATCGTGCCTGAAGTTCCTTGCAGTATGTAACGATGCACCTCGCCGTTCTCATCGTGCATGGAACCACCAGCCGCGATCAACGTGCCGCGCTGCCCGCCGCAGCCAGCCAATACCAGTGCACACATCACCATGACGCCGAGCATCATCTTTTTCACTTGGTCACTCCTAGGCCTCGCCCCTTGCTCACCTTGTCCCAGATCGCCACTTCAAACCTGCCGCTGCTATTCGCACAGCCGCGAAACATTCCCTCGCTGTTGAAGGGCATCGCAATCTCGCCACTCCTGGAAACAGCAATCAATCCACCATCATCCGGGTTCAACGTCTGGAAGACCACATGCCTGGTCGCGGCATCCAAAGACTCACCCGCCAATTCCATCCGATCCGACACCGTCTTGGCGATCACGTGCCGAATGAATTGCTCACCCGTTCCCGTACACGACACCGCGCACGTTGCGTTGTTGGCATACGTCCCCGCGCCCACGATCGGCGCATCACCGATCCGTCCCCAACGCTTGCCGGTCAAGCCGCCCGTACTCGTCGCTGCAGCCAGATTGCCATGCTGATCCAGTGCCACACACCCCACCGTGCCATATGTGTGCAATGCCCTGGCAGGTGCCGCCGCACTCGTCTTTGCGTTCTGCTCAGCCCGCCATTCCTCCAGCATCTTTCGCCGCTTCTCAGTGTCAAATGCCGAATTGGGCACCCTGGGCACACCCTGCAACGTTGCAAACTCTTCCGCCCCGGCCCCAGCCAACAACACATGCCGCGTCTTGGTCATCACTAATCGTGCCAAGCCCACAGGGCTCTTCACCGTCGTTACACCCGCCACCGCCCCGCACGCCAGATTGCTTCCATCCATCACACAGGCATCCAGCTCATGTGTCCCATCGGCCGTGAACGCCGCGCCTACACCGGCATTAAACCCCGGATGCTCTTCCAAGGTTTGCACCACGGTTTCGCAGGCATCCAGCGAAGAGCCACCATCCTCCAGCACCTTCACGCCTCTGACCAACGCAACGCGCAGTGCGCCTTCATACTCGGCAATCATCTCAGGGGCCGCCGTCTTGGAAAGCGTCCCCGCCCCACCGTGAATAGCCAGCGCCCAAGACTTCGTCGCCCCCCGCTGTCCACCCGTGGCACATCCCCCTGCCGCACTCATAAGAAATGCGGCACAGCACAACCCGACGCAAGACCAGAACAACGTGTGCATACACGAACCTCCGGCCGCGCTGAGAAGGCCAAGCGCGGTCGGAGAGATTACCACATCCGTTGGTACCCGGCGAATCCGAGCTTTTACCACCGCATATGCACACCCAAGTGATAGAACCCGCCACTCGGCCCCTCCGCAGGCAGCGTCGCCAGCATCACGCTGGTCTTGGCCCCATCCACCAGTTCCATTGGTGCTTCCGGCCCGCCCATATCCGTCTTCACCCATCCCGGATGCGCGGCATTCACTTTCACATTCGTGCCGCGTAGCTCGTGAGCGAGGTGATTGGTGTACATATTCACCGCGGCCTTGCTCATGTCATACGCCGTGAACTTGAAATTGTAAATCCCCGAGTTCGGATCGGCGTGCTCGGCCACACTCCCACAATGCTCGACAAGTTCACGATCCGCCCCGCGTTGCTCTTTTTCACCAGTGGCAGAAACGCCTGCGTCACCGCGATCAATCCCATCACGTTCACCTCAAACGTGCTGCGAATCGCGACTTCCCCCACAGTGCTCGCCGCCCCATCCCCCTCATACGAAATCACACCCGCGTTATTCACCAGCACATCGAGTTTGCCAAACTGCTTCTCGACTGTGGCCGCCGCAGCCGCGATCGACTTGGTATCGGTCACTTCTAACGCGATCCACTGCGCGTTCACACCTTACTTGCGCAATGCATCCACCGCCGCGTTCCCCTTGCCAGCATGTCGCGCCCCGATCAAAATCGTGTGCCCCAGTTTCCCCAGTTGCCGCGCAGTTTCAAAGCCAATGCCCTTGTTCGCTCCGGTGATCAGCGTAATCGTCGCCATGAACATCTCCTCTTGAGTTCTCTCAGGTCAATGTCGGATAATCCGTGTACCCCTTGGGCCCGGCGGAATAGAACGTCGATTCATCCGGCGCGTTATACGGCCCGCCAAGTTTGATGCGGTTCGGCAGATCCGGATTCGCAATAAACAACTTTCCAAAGGCCACCGCATCCGCCTCACCCCGCGTCAGATACCCCTCGGCTTCCTTCGGTGACAACCGCCCGTTCGTAATCAATGTCCCTTTGTACAAACCCCTGTAGTGCGCAATCGGCGTGTTCACCCGCAACTTGCTCTCTTCCGGCTCCAGCGCCCGCATGATGTGTGCGTACATCAGGGGCAACTCATTCAGTCGCTCCACCACATATGAAAAGGTCTCTTCGGCCCCCTCTGGCTGCATGCCGTGGTAGTTGGCGTTCGGCGACAATCTCACGCCGACACGCCCCGGCCCCCACTCTTTCACCACAGCTTCCAACGCCTCCAACAGCAACCTCGCTCGATTCTCCACGCTTCCACCATATCGATCGCTGCGCTGGTTCGACCCCTGCCTCAAAAACTGCTCAAAGATATACCCATTCGCCCCGTGCACCTCCACACCATCAAACCCTGCATCCATCGCGTTGCTCGCCCCAATCCGAAACTGCTCCACAATCCCCACCACTTCATCCGTCTCTAGCGCCCTGGGCACGGGATACGCCACTCGGCCCCCACTCGGCACATGCACCGTTCCATCACTGGCGATCGCCGATGGCCCCACCGGTGCAACACCCTGTGGCTGGTACTCCGAGTGCGAAATTCGCCCCACATGCCATAGTTGCATCACGATTCGTCCGCCACGCGCATGCACCGCATCGGTCACGCGCCGCCATCCAGCCACGTGCCGCGATGTGTAAATCCCCGGCGTGTTCGGATACCCATGGCCAAACGGCGACACCGGTGTCGCCTCAGAAATGATCAGCCCCGCGCTCGCCCGCTGCGCGTAATACTCGGCCATCAACTCCGTCGGCACAAATCCCTCGCCAGAGCGGCACCTGGTCAACGGTGCCATCATCACACGATTCGGTGCCACAACCTTTCCCAGCGTCAACGGCTCAAGCAACTTCATAGGTGAACTTGTCATAAGGGCCTTTGGATGTCGCCAACCTCATCCAGTCACCATCAAAACTCTGTCGCCGCCCCCTGTGCCTCCCACGCTTCCAACTCCCTCAAGACACTTGCCTGCTTCCGCCTCACTTTGCCGATCGCATACTTCCCAAGCGCCAGCCGCAACGGCGGCCGCTCGTGATCCACCAGAGACACGATCAATGCCGCCGCTTTAGCCGGATCACCCGGCTGCTTGCCATTCACACCATCCAGAAACGCCGCGAACTTCCCAACCGTCGGCTGATACTCCGCAATCGTCCCCGCTGCTCGATCCATCGACCGCGCGATGAAATCCGTGCGAAACGGTCCGGGCTGCACCAGCATCACCCGCACTCCAAACGGCTTCACCTCTGCCGCGACGGACTCACTCACCCCTTCCAATCCATACTTTGCCCCGCCGTACACGCTGAACCCCGCATAATTTTCAATCGCCGCTGCGGCAGACATATTGATGATGTGCCCACTCTTCTGCGCTCTCATCACCGGAAGCACCGCCCGCATGGTGTGAATCGGCCCCATCAGATTCGTTTCGATGTTTCGCCGAATCTGCTCAGTCGAACACTCCTCCAGCGACCCGATCAACCCATACCCCGCGTTGTTCACCAGCACATCGATCCGCCCGCACTCGCGCACCACCTCATCCACCACGCTCTTCACCTGCGCTTCATCTGTCACATCCATCGCCATGACGGAAACACTCCCCGCCATCCCCTCTGGCATCACAAACCCCGACGGGTTCCGCATCGTCGCGACAACAACATCCCCCCGGGCTGCCGCGGCACGAACCAACTCCAACCCAAAGCCCGACGAACAACCAGTGATGAGCCACACGCGCGCAGCCATAACCCCTCCTGAAGGTGCTTCAAGATCCCCCGACCCCTCTACTTCGCTGCAATCGTCGCGTTGGATGTTCGGTGTCCACCTCTACCTCATCACCAACTGCTCACCCAACTTCACCGCCTCTACCGCATTCCGCGCAAATCCATCCGCCCCGAACAATCTCCACACCTCCGGCGCATCCCAGAACGCATTCCCACCCACTATGATCTTCACCTGTCTGCCCGTGCGGCTCGACCGCTCGCACGTCGCCCGCAACACCGCGATCGTGTCTTCCACCGCGCGCAAATGCACCGGCAACGCCGCCGAGATCGCCACCAGGTCCGCCTGAAAATCTTTCACCCCCATGGCCAGATCCTCCGCTGGCACCGACGCACCCAGGTACACCACCCGCCAACCCGCCAACTCAAAGAAATCCGCCACCATCCGCAAGCCCAGATCATGCGTGTTCTCTTCCACGCTCGCCGCCAGCATCACCCTCCCATTCGAAGGCGCCGCCTGCGCCAACGGCAGAATCTGGCTCATCACCATCAGCGTCGTCGCCGTGGAAAAATGCTCCTCCGCGACGTTTACCTCCCCCATGTGCCACATCCGACCCAGTTCTCTCTGCACCGGCACAAAGATTTCCGTATACGCCTCGGGCACGCTGATCTGGCCCGCGCTCACCGCACCCACCACCACTCGGCTCGCCCTCACCCGATCCCCCTGCAAGATTGCCAGCAAATACTCCGCCGCCAACCGATGATGCCGCGACTCCACCGTCAATCGCGAAGGCGCTTCGATTGGTCCAGTGTGCAATCGCTGCCGCGCCAGTTCCAGAGCGACCTGCACCAGCGGAGCATCCTGCGGATCAACCTCTGGCAAGATCGTCGCCCAAAGCGCCGTCAACGAATGTTCCAGATCCGCCACAGGCACCTGCCGCGCCACAAAAGCAATCTTCGCCCAAGCTAGCTGATTCGCAAAGATCTCCGGCTGCGCCGCATCGACCGCCGCCGCCAACTCCCCGATCCGCCCCGCCAGATGCTCGCGCCAATGCTCCTGCGGCACAGGTCCATACCGCTTGGCCGCCTCCGAAAACTGCTTCACCAGATACCACGCCGCCCGCTCTCCCAATTCCTTCTGACGCGACCACAACAACTGCGCCAGAAACTGGTGCTGCTCAGTCCGTAAACCAGGGTTGGCCGATTGGCCTCGTGTCATCGCTGCATCATCCTATTCCAAGGCCGAAGCCAGACGGATGCACAGACTGACGCTACATCTTCCTTTCGACACGCCGCAATACCTTCGCGATCAATACCGCCACCACCGCGCCCAGCAGAGGACCCGCGACATAGATCCACCACTCCGCCACAAACCCCGAAGCGAAGAACGGTCCCAATGAACGCGCCGGGTTCATCGAAGCTCCCGTTACCGGACCGCCCACCAAGGCATCCAGGAATACTACGAGTCCTGCAGTAGCTGGTTTCCACTTTCCCGGCGCAAGTATTACGGACAAGAGCAGCGCCGCCGTCATGCTCAATTCAAGCAGCACCCCTCCAGTCAGCGGCACTCCGGCATCAAGTCGTGTCTGAACATGCTTCAACTGCCAATCCATTGGGAAGATCAACTTCAGCAAGAGCGCAGCCAACACGCCGCCAAGAAGTTGCGCGATGACGTACAACACGCTTTCTAGATTCGTGACCTCACCTCGCAGCCGCGCTGCCAACGTCGCCGCAGGATTGATGTGTCCACCGGAAATCGGACCCAGCAATGAACACGCGCCAGCTACCACGCCCCCAAAAACAAGGGAGATCATGACGTGCTCAAACTTGGTGTTACCAACAAACACAATCGCCGCCCCCGGCCCAAACAGCACCAGGAAAAACGTCCCCACACATTCAGCCAGAAATCGTGAGAACAAAGTACGGTTGAGTTCTTGCGGCATCGTTCCTCCAGCCCTACTTCCTGGCCGCGATATCCAGCGATGTCACATAATCTGAAATCGTTTTTCCCGCTGGCAAACTGCTCGCGATCTTCTTATACAGCGGATCCTGCCAATCCGTCATCGCCTTCACATACTCCGGCTTGGCCGTCAGCACAATCTCTCGCAATCCAGCCGCCATCATCTGCTCCCGCGTCTCCTCGACCAGCACCGCCCCCGCCACACACCCCACCAACGCCGCCACATCCGCCACCACTTCCGCTGGCAGCGGCTGCACCAGCGCCAGATCAGACACCGCCACCCGTCCTCCCGGCTTCAACACCCGTGCAATCTCCTTCCACACCCGCTCCTTATCCGGGCTCAGATTCAACACGCAATTCGAAATCACCACATCCGCTGAAGCGTCCGCCAGCGGCAGATTCTCGATCTCCCCCAATCGAAACTCCACATTCCGCAGCCCTGATCTCGCGGCATACGTCTCCACATTCTGCCGCGCCTTGCTCAACATCTCCGGCGTCATATCGACACCAATGACCCGCCCGCTCGCACCCACCTTAGGACCTGCCAGAAAGCAGTCAAATCCCCCACCACTCCCCAAATCCACAACCACTTCACCCACCTTCAGTGCTGCAATCGCAGTCGGGTTGCCGCAAGACAACCCCATGTTCGCTCCCTCGGGCAGCGCATGCAGATCCTCACCTGCATAACCAACCGCAAACGCCACCTGCTCCGCCGTCAGCGTCGATCCGCCACAACATCCTCCGCCACCACCTCCAGCACTCGGTCCACAACATCCGCCGCTCTGCGCCGGCTTCTGCATTCCGGCCTGCTCATCTTGATGCGCCGATGTCGTAAATAGACCCACATTCGCGATCGCCGCATACCCCTGCCTTACCAACTCTCGCATGTCACTCGCCACCTGCTTCTCACCCTTTGGCGCGCAGCAATCTGGTCCACAGCTTGCCCCGCTTTTGCTCTCAACCTTTGATCCGTTTGCTTCGGTCTTCATACGTCACTCCTTGTCTTGTTGTGTCTTCTTTTCTGGTAACCACGAAGGCCAGTGCTCTATGAAATCGCGAATCTCATCTCGCACTCGCCGATAGTGCCCAAGCCCCTCTTCCTCCGTCTTTGCCTCTCGCGCCAATCGCGGCGGGTCATCAAACCCCCGATGCATCACCAACGCCCCCGGCATAGTCGGGCACGCTTCATGCGCGGAATCGCACACCGTCACCACCAGATCCAACTTCACACCGGCAAACTCATCGATGTGCTTGGACCGCTGTCCAGTCACATCGATCCCCACTTCTTTCATCACCTGCACCATCAATGGGTTCAATCCGTGCGGCTGCGTGCCTGCAGATTCCACGCTCGCCACCCCTGCCAGCAGCACTCTTCCAAACCCTTCTGCCATCTGACTGCGGCACGAGTTTCCCGTGCACAAAAAGAGCACACGGGGCAACTCGCTAGTTTGTCCGGATGCACTCATCATGCGCAGCACCCCTCGGCGCAGCATCCCCCACTCCCATTCGATGCACACTCATCCAGCGCATCAGCTAAGCCGCGCAGTGCTCCGCTCACATGCTCAAATCGCACGTGATACAAGCGACTCCTCCCCTGCCGCTCCAGCCCGACGATGCCCGCCGCTTCCAGAATCGCCAGATGCCGCGAAACCACTGAAAGATCCACATCACAGCATTCACCGATCTCGCTCACACTGCATGACCTCGCGCACTTGGCCAGACACGCCAACAGCCGCAACCGTGTCTCATCCGAGAGCGCGCGAAACAACTCAGGAACAAGCAATGCATCCAACCGCGACACGCGCCCAACCGCCTGTAACGGCGTTGCCGGAGGAGTTGCTTTGTTCCGTCCTGACTGCTTGTTGCTGCTACTTCGTTTTATTGATTGCATACTTGTGCAAGTATACATCTATAAGTCGGGAGAGTCAACTCGTGCATCACCAGCACAAAAACACACACGCGTGCCCGAAAGCACGCGTGTGGATCATCTCAAATTGTCATGAATCAGAACTTACTCAAACAGCTTGAAGTTCTTGATCGCATCCGCCAGGCCCGGCACCTTCGACAAAGCGCCATCCTTGGTGATCCGCTCCGCCTGCGCCTTGAACTTGCTCACCGCGGCATCAATCTGGGGCTTGAATTCCTTCATCAGGTTCGCCTTCATGTCCGCCGGAGCAGCGCTCAGGGTCGCGACATAGCCGCTCACCTTGGCCATCTGATCCTTCAGAGCCGGCATCGCCTTGGTCGCGTCCTCAACGCTCTTGATGTTGCTGAGGGAATCGGTCAGCTTGGTCAACTCGGTGGGATAAGACCCCGCCGCGCCCTTGGCCTTGGCCATCATGTCGCCAGCCACTTCCTTCAGCTTCTCGCCGCCAGCAATCATGGCATCGCCCGTCTTGTTGGCTGCGTCCTTGGCCATGTCCTTGGTCGCATCCGCCGCCTTGCCGGCTGCGTCCTTCGTCGCATCGACCGCCTTACCCGCGGCGTCCTTGGCCTTATCCGCCGCCGCCTTGGTTGCATCAGCCGTCTTGGCCGCCGCGTCCTTGGCCGCACCCTCAACGCTCTTGGCGGCGTCGGTCAGCGATTTGGACACATCCTTTTTCTCCTCGCAGCCGGTGATGATCAGGCCAGCGGAAAGCAATGCGAGTACAGCAACGTTCTTCATTTCAAGCTCCTTCATAGATGGACACCACTCGCGGCCGCATGGGGGTTGCGTGCCGCGAGCCGAGTCTGGACTCCCCCGGAATCGAGGAGCTCCCACTCACACATGTACCTTCCCCCAAAACACAACGTGCCAACACCGGCACGGGTTCGTCACAAATGCTAGGCCCGGTAACTCACCAAACACTCCACTTGACACACTATTCGGTTTATGGTAGCATACGCACAAATCCCTCACCTCGACCTCGCCTCACGTTCTCCTGTATCTTCACGAGTTCACAATCCCCTGCACCAACCACCGGCGTCGACTACCGGTGTTGATTCGGAGTTCTCAACATCATGGCCATTCCAACACTCACCGACGAACAAGTCCAATCCATGTCGCGCCTGGAAAAGGACACGTGGTGGCTGAAGAACGTCTTCCGGGGCAACATGCCCCAGCTCACCCTCCGCTCCGCCCTCACCGGCTTCCTCCTCGGAGGTGTCCTCTCTGCCACCAACCTGTACGTCGGCGCCAAAACAGGCTGGACTCTCGGCGTCGGCCTCACCTCCGTCATCCTCGCCTTCGCCGTCTATCGCGTCATGGCCCGCCTCGGCGCTCGCGACATGACCATCCTCGAAAACAATGCCAGCCAATCCATCGCCACCGCCGCCGGATACATGACCGGCCCCCTCATCTCAGGCATGGCCGCCTATATGTGGATTGAAAATAAGCCCATGCCTTGGTGGCAGATGTTCTGGTTCAACGTCGTCCTCTCTGTCCTGGGCGTGCTGGTCGCCTTCCCCATGAAGCGCCGCTTCATCAACGATGAACAACAACCCTTCCCCGAAGGCCGCGCCTGCGGCGTCGTCCTCGACACCCTCTACACCTCCTCCGCCAGCGTCGGCATCTTCAAAGCCAAAGCCCTCGCCATCGCTGCCCTCATCGCCGGTTTCGTCTCCTTCATCTCCGGAGAGGCGTATCTCAAGGCCCTGCACGCCCTCATCCTCACGTTCAAATACGGCACCGGGTTCTTCGACACGATTCTCAATCTCCGCACCAGGTTCATCGCGACCTGCGAGAGCGCCAAAGACGCCATCACCTCCACTTGGCACCTTCCCCACAATCTCGATCCCGTCTATGCGTGGCTTGCCACCAAGGGTGCCGAACCGAAAATCGCAAACGTCACGTTCAAGCAACTCGCTATCAACCCCGCTCTCGACCTCGCCATGTTCGGCGCTGGTGGCCTGATGGGCATCCGATCTGCCGGGTCCATGATGCTCGGCGCCATCATCAATTTCTTCATCATCGTCCCCTGGATGATCTCCATCGGCGAGATCCTCCCCAAGTCTGGCAGCATCGCCGAGGGCAACGCCGTCTTCGGCCGTGCCCACATCCTCAATACCTGGGCCCTCTGGTGGGGCATTTCCATGATGGTCACCGCCTCCATGGTTGCCCTCTTTGCAAAGCCCCAGATTTTCGTCGCCGCCTTCAAAGGTCTTTTCGGTGGCAAGAAAGCCGCGGCGGAAGACCCCGTCCGCCACATCGAAGTGCCACTGTGGATCTCTTGGGCTGGCATGCCCATCGTCGGCGCGATCGGTGTGTGGATGGCGCACGAGTGGTTCGGCGTGTCATGGATTTTCGGCGCTCTCGCTATCCCCATGATCATCGTCCTCACCCTCATCGCCGCCAGCAGCACGGCCCTCACCGGCATCACTCCCACCGGCTCTCTCTCCAAGATCCCTCAGTTCATCTTCGGTGCTGCTGACCCCAAGCACCCCCCCACCAACCTCATGACCGGCGTCATGTGCGTCGAAGTCGCCAGCAACGCCAGCAACCTTCTGATGGATATCAAGCCCGGCTACATGCTCGGCGGCAAGCCCCGCCATCAGGCCATCGGCCACATCATCGGCATCGTCGCCGGCTCACTGGCTTCGACACCTCTCTTCTTCGCCCTCTTCATGAAGGGGTACAACCCCGCCGTCGCCGCCACCGATCCCAATCACCTTCAGAACGCGATGGTCACCGAGCAGTTCGTCTTCCCCTCCGCCGTGCAGTGGAAGGGCGTCTCCGAACTCGTCACTAGCATTTTCGGCGGCACCGGCGGCACACTCCTCACCCAGTCCATCATCATCTCGATGGTCGTCGCCGCCGTCGTCGGCCTCATCTTCGAGGTCACTCGCATCATCACCAAGAACAAGTTCCCCCTCTCACCCCTCGCCATCGGCCTGGGTGTCGTGGTTCCCTTCGAATCCTCACTCGCCATGTTCGCAGGTGCCGCGTTCTTTACGCTCATGCACAAGCTCTACCACAACCTCAAGGAATCTCGCGGCAACCTCCTCTGGATCCAGACCCACGAACCCATCTGCGCAGGCATCATCGCCGGCGCCGCCCTCGTCGGCATCGGCGATGTACTGGTGAAAGTGTTTGTATTGAAGTGAAAAGGCAAATGGGTCGCATCATTCAGAAATGACCGATGCGACCCCATTCCTTCGGTGACGACTTATGAATTCGCCCGATACCACTCGATCGTGCGCTTCAGTCCTTCTTCAAAACCGACCTGCGCCTTCCAACCCAGCAATCGCTCGGCCTTATCCGTCGCCAGGCACCGTCGCGGCTGGCCGTCCGGCTTGGTGCTGTCCCACACGATGCCGCCCTTGAATCCCGTGAGTTTCACGATCAACTCCACCAGATCCTTGATCTTGATCTCAAACCCCGCGCCCAGGTTGATCGGGTCTGGATTGTCCATCGCCTCCGCCGCACGGACAATGCCTTCACCTGCATCATCCACATACAGGAATTCGCGCGAGGCCGAGCCGGTACCCCAGCACACGATCTCCTTGTCGCCACGCTTCTGCGCCTCGACGCACTTGCGGATCAGCGCGGGGATCACATGGCTGGAGTTCAAGTCGAAATTGTCATGCGGGCCGTACAGATTCACCGGCAGTACATACGCGCTGCGGAATCCGTACTGCAACTTGTACGCATCCAGCATCTGCCACGCGGCTTTCTTCGCCACGCCGTACGGCGCATTGGTCTCTTCCGGATATCCGTTCCAAAGTTCATCCTCTCGGAATGGCACGGGCGTGAATTTGGGATAGGCGCAAATCGTGCCCACTTGCACAAACGTGCCGCCACGCTGATGCAGGCCATCCAGCCGCGCATGCTCGATCAGGTGCAGGGCCATCGCCATATTGGCAAAGAAGTAGCGTCCCGGGTTGGCGCGATTGGCGCCGATCCCCCCCACCTCCGCCGCGAGATGGATCACCGCATCGACCTTGTGAGGGGCAAACGCCGTGCGGATCAGCCTCGCCACATCCGGCTCGCTGGTCAGATCGCACTCTGCCTTGCGAGGAATGACGATCTCTTTCACTCCACGCTCGCGCAGCTTCTGGCACACCACGCGGCCCAAAAATCCGGCTCCGCCTGTCACGACGACTCGCTTGCCAGCCAACGGTGAAGATGCACTTGCCATGAACGGGGGACTCCAAGATTGACCAGTTCCACAGACCCGAAACCGGGCATGACTTTATCGGCTGGAATTGAGATGGCATGGAGCGGGTCTGGGGTGCCAAAAAAGCCGGCCCCGGTGAGTGCTCCGGGGCCGGCTCAGGTCCTGCCGCGGTGCGGCGGCAGGCGTATCCACAGAGGGTCAGACATCACCGCAGCGGAATCGGACCTGACCCACTCCCGGCCAAAAGCGAAAAACCCGGACCTGCGTCCGGGTTGGGAAAATCATAATGCGTAACCGTTCAGACGCAGCCGCTGGAGAAATCGGCCACGAAGTCCAGGTAATCAAAGAAATCGATCACCTCATCGCGGTTGTAGTCTGCGGAAGGATCATTGGCACTGAACGAAGCGACGAAGTCCAGATAGTCAAAGAAGTCCACAGCGCAGTCGCCATTGATGTTGGCGCGACAATCCAGATTGAACCCCTCCACCACCAGAACGCGGTTGCCGCCGCCGAATGTCGAGAAGAGGAAATTGCCCGTCAGCGGATCGCGCACGCCGCCCTCCGCACCGCCCAGGCCCGTCACAAACGCTCGACGCGTGCTGGGAATCGGATCCCCATTGCTATCCAACTGATAGGACGCGACTTGCCCGAAGCCATACTCACTGACCAATGTGCTGGCGACGGGGAACGCTGGGTTGCCGGCACCAACAAACACAATTCCCTCCGGGCCGCCACCGATAAAGATCCCCGGCGAAGCCGTGCCAAGCGTGAACAGTCCGGACGTGCCATCCGGTGTGAGGGGAACATCAAACCACTCGCCGCCGCCATAGGTCGCGACCTTGAAGCGGCCTGCGCCGGGGAACCCCGGCGGGACAAATTGGCATGTTCCCGTGGTGCCGCTGATGCCGATGGTGTTCAGCGAGGTTGTCACGTTCGGTGCTGAACTTCCCGGCAGAATCTGATGCATCAGGTTGGTGGGATAGGTGGCCACAAAGATCGTGTTGTTCGGTGCGATCGCAAGTCCACCATCCAGATTTGGCGCTGAGCAATACACAGCCGCACTTCCCGAAAAGCCGGTGATGACATTCCCCGCGCCGCGCGTGATGGCAATCGTGAACAACTCGGCGGTACCGCCATTTGCCGCGCCTCCGATCAGCATCACATTGGGATTGCCGGGGAGAAAGTTGATGCCACCCAGATTGGCCGGCACACCCGGAGGAGCCCCCAAGTCGCGGATCGTGTAGCACCCTTGATAGAAGGGGGCAATCTGCTGACCCCACACTGTGGAAGCAATCACACCTGCCGCGAGTGCGGCGACCATGCATGAAGTTCTCATTTGAATCCCTCCGTAAGCCGGACACGCGTCTGGTGCCACTCGGTACGATACCTTACCACCGGGTGCAAGCCCCGACACCAAACATGTAGCCCTGGATGTGCGATTATCTGAAAGGAAATCGCGGGATAGCAACTATCGGACGTGAGGTCGCTCACCGAGAAGAGTCAGCGGCCTTGGTTTTGGGGCTGGTGCGCGCGGGGCGCAGCTCATCGGCATCTGGCAAAAGACCCTTCCAGTTGCCATCAAAGATGGGGGCTCGGGTGGCCTGGGGGCGTGTGAAGGAATCGGCCCAGACCGAAGAAAGCGCGGTATCGGTCAGACGCAACCGGGCCGAAGCGATGAATGGTTCGATTGGCGTGGCCTCGGCGGAGATGGACTTGAGCAGCCACGCTTCGTTCGCATGCAGACCGAAAGACCTGGTGGCAGAACGCGATGCGATGCCACTTTGCGATGCCATGGTGGGAATCAGATCCGTGGAGAGATTCACTTCTGGACGAACACCGCCAAGAGAAAGCTGTGCAGAAGCATTCAGCGTTTCGCGGCGAGGAGTCGCTGAGGTCACGGGCACAGCCGGGATCGAAGCGGCGACAGCACGATCGGGTGAAGCGATCGCAGGCGCAGACACCGGCGCCGGTGCTGCGGTAGAGCGAGTGGCGACGGTCATGCCAGCGGGATCTTTCCAACCGGGGAAGAAGCGATCCGCAGCGACCACCGAGATCAGCAACGCGGCGGCGGATCCGACGAGAATCCAGCGCTGACGACGGATGGCGCGGGCTTCGCCAGCGGAGACGAAGGGGCGCTCGGCCTGCACCGCGGCGAGAATGGCCGCTTTGCGATCACGATCCGGAATCGGCGAGATGGGAACCTCGGCGGTGAGAAGATTCATGCCACTGAGGAGCATGCCGGTGGTGCGGAGTTCGCGTGACAGATCGGGGTAGCGCTTGCAGAGAGATTCAAATTCGGCCTTGGAATCCGCGGCTAATTCGCCATCGAGGTGCTGATTCCAGAGTTTTTCCAGGCGAGCGCGCTCGACGCGCACTGTGCGCGCGGCGGCATCCTGCAACTGATTGGTGCGATAGTCGGACGTCTTTTTGGAAGGATCCGGTTGGAAAGATGGTGTGTTCATGACCACGCCTCCGCGACGACTTTGGAAAGTTCGGGACTGCTGGTGAGTACCTCGCGCATCTTGCCGCGAGCGCGGTGAAGATGGCTTTTGACAGTTCCCTCTGGGATATCAAGATGCTGCGCGATGAGCCAGATTGGCCATTCGTGCTGGTGAAAGAGAATCAGGACTTCGCGTTGAACAAATGGCAGTTGCATCAGTGCCTGCTGTAACGCGTCTTTGAGGTGATTATTGCATTCGCTCTCATCTGCGCTGAGTCCGCTGCGTGTGATGCCACTGCGGACGATGGGGCAGGGATCACCGGCGTGCTCGCCACCACTGGCCGCCATATCCACCGCATCGCTGCTGAAGCGCGGCGACATCTTGGCGGACATATTCAGATACACACGCTTGGCGATGGTGAAGAGCCAGGTGGAGAAACGGAACTTGGGATCGAAGCGATCCAAGTGAGTGAGCGCGCGAATGAACGCCTCTTGCACAACGTCTTCGGCGACGTGCGGTCGACCAGTGAGACGGACGAGATAGGCGTAGAGAGATTTCTGATGCGCATCGATGAGCTGCGATGCCGCAGCACGGCTGCCAGCGGCGGCTTTGAGGATGATGCGTTGTTCCTCATCGCGGGTCATGACTGAATCCAGAGTGCTGAGTGCGGAGTGCGGAGTACTGAGAGGGCACGATGGAGCCCCCCTGGAATGGTGTACCAGAGAGGGGAGGGGGAGGTTGCGGGAATTGGAGGAAATGTGGGGAAGGGGAGGAGGGGCGGTTCTTGGGGGAGTGTGTCCGGCATCCCGAAGCGTCACAAAATCTGCAAAATCGCGATATCTGATTCAAATCGGGAGATACCTCCAGACATACATTAGGTTTATGGTCGGATAATTTCGGTATCGAAATCCGGAGAAATTGAGCTGATTGAGCCCAACTCCGACATAAATAGAAGGGACGCACGGTGCGTCCTGCCCCACCGTCTGCGGCAAGCCGGACGGACTAAACCCCCAAAGCGGGAGCTAGTTTATGAAAATGAATTGTTCGGATGAGTATGAAATTCACAAACAAGAAACACATGACAAGACGCGGGATTGAGAATGAAACGACTTTTAAATTGAACCGGAAGCTGCTCGCTTGGCTTATCGGTGTCCTGGGATTCTTCGCACTGGTGAAGAGCAATCGACATGAGCATTTACCCGAGTGGACAGTACTCTGTGGTGTATTTCAAATGTCGACGAGTTGCTCCAAGCGAAGATACTGATTACGTCCAATTGTTTCGGTGACGGGTGACAGGGGTTTGGTTCGACACACCCGTATGTAGATCAACGAACACACAGGGTCTTTCAAGAGCAAAGACCTTGGCACGAAGACATAGCACCGTTACAGAACCGCACTGGTCTGGAGACCAGTGCCACCCCATCACCTCTTACCGCCCGCCACCTTTGTTCTGGCTGCGGCGCATGGATTTTGCCGCGCCTTTCTGGGCGGAGCCGCCGCTGGGGCCGCGCCCGCCGGAAGGGCCACCCTTGTCGTTGCCGCCAGCGCGATTGCCGGGGGGAACGGGACCAATGCCGCCTTTACCGCCTGATTTACCTGCCATGGGTGGGACTCCGGAAGAAGTGGAAACGTGTGTGCCGCGGCAGATGGTAGGGGAAGAAATGAGTACTCAACGCTGAGGTTGAAGTCGCCCTGCGCTGTGGCGAGGATTGTGCGCGGCGATGCCACGAAATCTCATCTCTTCTGAGATTCAGTGCCATCATGGGTCGGTTGAACCGGTTGCGCTCCGGCGGACCACTCGATCATGATGCCGCGGATCTGATCGGTGATGGTGAGCATGGCAGATGAAGGAGTGTGCGCAAGTGGATCGTCGATCAGGGCGATGCGCTCGGGATGGGATGTGGTGTCGAGAGCGGGGAGGGAGAGCGAACCCAAGACACCGAGGCGAGCGCGGAGTTGGGAGGGTGTGGATGGTGGTGGAACAGAATCGTTGCGACCTCGCGGCAGGATGAGGATGATGCCATCGGGCTTGAGGGCCAGGAGTGATTCGGCATCGAGCTCGATGAAAGGGCTGCCGGCAGAGATTGCGGGAGTGGCACCGAGCACTTCGAGGATCTGGTGATGAAAGCTGCCGGGGCCGAGGGCGGCGGGGGGAGAGATGGAGGCGAGGAGGAGAATGCGACCAGCACTCTTGAAGACCGGATTTGCAGGCGTCAGCCCTGTTGCGGGGCCGGTTGCCGACCCTTTTGCGGGCCATGTCGCGACCATGCGATCTGCCAATGGGCATGGAGAGCCGAGAGGGGCGAAGGTGGCGTGAAGATCACGCGTGGTTCGTTGAATGTCATCGAGAGTGAGGATGGAGTAGTTGGTGACGGTCCACTTGTGCTGCGTGGCGAGGGTGGAGAGTTTGGAAGGAATACCACTGCCGAGTTGCAGGAGGATGTGAGAGGGATTGAGCGTGAGCAGAGTTTCGTAGTTCAGACCTTGTTGATCTCCGGCGACGGGCAGCGAAGGGGAGAGGGCAAGGTCGTAGCCATGGCGGCCGACGATGGAGGATTCGAAGCCGAGATCTTTGAGTGTGACGGCGAGGGCGGGAGAGAGACAGACGATGCGAGGTGAAGAGTGCTGAGTGCTGGGTGCTGCGTGCTGAGGCGGAGGGGAGCGATCACAGGCGGAAATGAGAACGAGGCAGGGTAGAAGAAGCAGAAGATGGAGAATGCGGAGTGGCATGGCTCACGCGGAGTGTGATGGAGCGGGAGCAGATTGGAATTGAGCGCGGATGGAGTCGTTGAGGGCAGTGAGTGCCTCACGCGAATAGAGCATGAAGGGCCAGGTGCGATCGGTGGTGAGCGATGACTCCGCCAATCCCTGCCTTGCCAAGGCGAATTGGTGCTGAAGACGGGAAAGCTCCGGAGCACCATCGATGCGGGCCTGATCGAGGAGTGCGGAAAGATCGCGGTAGAGAGGACGCGGGTCTTGCTTATTCAATTTGGCGTCATTGATCGCGACGACGAGGAAATCCTTTCGCTTCTGCAAATCAGGAAGATTGAGGGCGGCGGGATGGTGGCGGGCGTGCTGGAGACGCCACGCAGCTTTGGCGACGTGAGAAGGGGTGGGAATCGGGCCATCGGCAAGGGGGAGGGTGAGGGTGGCGGATGCCGCGACTTTGGGGGCTAGGGTGAGACCGAGCCAGGAGGCGAACCAGCGTTCGGTGGCGAGATCGTATTTTTCGCCTCCGGTGCCGTGAATGAAGAGATCGCAGCCGAAGGCACGGATCAGGCCGGTCATCAGCAGGGCGCGGGGGGCAAGGCGTGCGCGATCGGACTCGGAGAGGGAAGCGAGTTCATCGCTGTAGATCTTGCGGCGTGGTTCACCTGTGCGAAGCAGCCAGAGGGGAAGCTCGAAGCGATTGCGAGTGGAGCTGACGGTGAGCGGGCGAAGGTCGGCATCTGCGGCGTGCAGCACGGCCTGGTTGTATGTGGCGACGCACGAGGCAGGATCGCTGATCATGCGGGACAGGATGCCTTTGAAGGCGGTGGTCTTGGAAAGATCGGAAGAGAAGAGAAGTTCGGCGGGTGTGGAGCGTTCTAACTCAAACCAGCGGAGGAACTTGGCCGTGGTGAGAGTCATTTGTTCGGCGAGCGATGAAGTGGAAGAGAAGTAATCGAGGGCTTGCGCAAGGTAAGGAATGTGAGCGCGGACGCTTGGAGGAGTGATGTCATCATCGCGTATGGCGGCGGTCAATGGACCAGAACGTGCTGTGGGACGACAGCCGGTGGGTGTACCGGGAGCAGCCAGGGGAGAATCGAGCTTGATATCGAGACCTCGAAGCGTGCCCTCGCGGCGAACGGGCGCACGCAGGGAGGCGCCGTCGTTGTCATCCTGATCTACCGAGAGCCAGATTGTTTCGCAGGTGCCGATCGAATCCGCCGCGACGTTCATGGCGAGCCATTTGGCGAGAATGCCGGGGTGCCAGAGCATTGCCTGATGGCCGGAAATGAGAACGGGGCGATCGGTGGCGATGGAGAGTTCGGCACGGAATGCGCGGATATCGGCGTCAGCGGCGGCGCGGGCGAAGTTGCCTTGGGCCAATGTGGACCAGGTGGAAGGATGCGGGCGGAGGATGATGGCGTCGTTGGCTGGTGTCACGGGCAGGGGCACGTTACGCCGCCATTGTCACAAACGTTGGTGATAGCGGTGCTGCAGGCGGGGCCTTTGCCGGGGTGGATGCGAGCGGCGATGGATGTGAAGTAGGAGGGAGTGGCGGGAATGCCATCCGTCGCGGCGGCGGGGAGTTGGTTGGCGACGCGGCGAATTTCGCGATAGAGGATGTTGCGATAATGGGCAAGGCGAGTGTCGGGGTTATCCAAAACCGCACCGAAGGAGCGTTTGGGGTCGTTATAGATGAGGGCGGTGGGAAGCTCGGTGATAGAGAGCTTCGCCGCGGCGGCCTGAACCCAGAGCTGCATGGGGAAGGCGTATCCAGACTCGGAGAGGCGAAGGCGATTCATCGCGGCGACGCGATGAGCCTTGTAGCCGCAGAAGGAGTCGGTGAGATTGAGACCGAGGCGTTCGTTGATCTCGCCGGTGAGGATGTGGTTGATGCGGCGACGCTCGGGGGGAACCCACGTAGAGGCGAAGACGGAGGACATGTAGCGGCTGCCGCTGATGATGTCGGCGGAGTTTGACGCGGCGGCGGCGAGGAACTCGGGAAGTTGCTCTGGCTCGTGCTGATCATCGCAATCGAGCGTGATGACCCAGTCGAACTTTTCGGCACAGGCGAAGCGGAAGGCGTCGCGGATAGAGCGGCCGTAACCCTGATTGCGGCGATGACGGATGATCTTGACACCGGGAAGGGTGGAGAGAATGGCGGAGGTGTTGTCCGTCGAGCCATCGTCGATGAAGAGAAGGTTGGGGGCGAAAGGGCGAACGCGGTCGTAGACGTGGCGCAGGTGGCCCGCTTCGTTGTAGACTGGAATGGCGACGAGTGTTCGCATGCGGACGTTCCTTGCGGGACGGGCCAATCTTGGGCTGAGCACAAGAAGGCAAAACGGATTGTGGAGTCCCGTCCGTGGGACGCGCTGGGGACGTTTGAGGCCGTGCCGGGGAGTATTCGCACCCTGGCGGAGGTTGGATGCCGGGGAGGGGAACGCGGTTTCACATCCGGCGAGGGGTGACTTCGGCGATAGTGGTACGCTTGGGAAATGGAAGCGATCAGCGTTTTTGACATTTTCAAGATTGGTGTGGGGCCGTCGAGTTCACACACGATGGGGCCATGGCGGGCGGCGGAGAAGTTTGTGGGAGTGCTGCGCAGCCGCGGAATGCTGGGAAACGTGCGAAAAGTGCGGGTGGATCTGTTTGGATCGCTCGCCAAGACGGGCAAAGGGCACGGGACGGATTTTGCGGTGATCCTGGGATTATCGGGTGAAGATCCGGTGACGTGTGATCCTTCGGAATTGGGGACCCAGGTTGGGGCGGTGGAAGAAACGGGAAAGTTGATCCTGGGTGGGGAAGTGAGCGTTGGCTTTGTGCCCGAACGCGACATCGTGTTTCACATGGATCGGGCCTTGGCTTTTCACGCCAACGGGATGACATGCACAGCGAGTTTGGAGAGTGGTGCGGAAGTGTCGGAGACGTACTACTCCGTTGGTGGCGGCTTTGTGGTGCAAGAGCGGGAAGAGATCGAAGGGGCGCGGTGCATGCTGCTGCCATTTCCGACTGAGAAAGCCGATGACCTGCTTGAGTATTGCGAAGAGCACGGGATGACGATTCCGCAGGTGGTGCGGTGCAACGAAGAAGTGTGGCGAAGCGATACCGAGATCGATGCGGGGCTTTTGAACATCTGGCGGGTGATGCAGGAGTGCATGTATCGGGGCTGCACCACAGTGGGAACATTGCCGGGTGGATTGAACGTGACGCGGCGCGGCGCGGCGATCAGCCACAAGCTGTTTGGTGCCCAGATGTACACCGATCTGGAGAGTTGGAAGAACGTGATCAGGGCGAGCGCGGGTGATTTTCAGAACATTCTGAAGATGGTGTCGTGCTTTGCACTTGCGGTCAATGAGGAGAACGCGGCGTTCGGGCGCGTGGTCACTGCACCGACCAATGGCGCGGCGGGGGTGATTCCGGCAGTGCTGATGTATTACGAGATGTTCTGCCGCAGCAGCCGCGAGGGAGTGATTGATTTCCTCCTGACGGCGGGAGAGATCGGGAGTTTGTTCAAGAAAGGTGCGACGATTTCGGCGGCGATGGGAGGGTGCCAGGCAGAGATCGGCGTGTCGAGCGCGATGGCGGCGGGAGGTTTGGCGCAAGCGCTGGGCGGCAGCCCCGGCCAGGTGTGCATGGCGGCAGAGATCGCAATGGAGCATCACCTTGGAATGACGTGCGACCCCATCGGAGGCCTGGTGCAGATTCCCTGCATCGAGCGCAACACAATGGGGGCGATCAAGGCAATCACGGCAGCGCATATCGCGCTTGAGAGTGATCCGGCCCGAGCACGAGTCTCGCTCGACGATGTCATCGCGACGATGTGGGAAACCGCCAAGGACATGAACGGGAAGTACAAAGAAACCGCAGAGGGCGGTCTGGCGGTGCAGATTTCCGTGAGTATCAGTGAGTGCTGAGCCCGATGAGGTGCTCGTTCGTGTCAATCAGCGATATCGCCAGTAGCCACGCTCATCGCGCGAGCCCTGCCGGAAAATCAAATATGACTCACTCGATCGCCATGTATTGATGTAGTACGGGCGATCAATCTGCGGGGCATCGCGATCCGGCCACATGCTCATCGGCTCATACGACTGCGAAATATTGCCGAGTGCGGCATCGCGGCGGGTGTTATCCGCCTGAGCCGCCCAGTATTCATCAGCCGCGGAGTTGCTCCGAGGCCCATCGGGCAGAAATGAGACCGCAGCAGAAACACCGCTATCGCCAGCCCAGACTCCGGCAGAGCGGCGTGCGACAGGAGCCGAGCACCCAGATGCGTACACCACGACACACCCGAGAGTCAGCAGCGTTGCAGACCTGACCAGAGTCGGCGAAACGAGAGCCGATAACAGATTGGAACTCGTAAGCCGCGACATGGGAAGACTTCCATTACAACCAGCATGCCTGATACAGACGGAACGCAGGTCCGTGAATACCGAGCGTGACGCGACATGATCGCGGCCCGCGCAGTACGCCGGAGGACGATGAAGATCCACGCGTCCGTGTGTGGTCTTTGGAGTGCTCGCCACGTGGTGCCTGGGCAACACTGGCGGATTGTGATGCTGCGGTGCAACGCGACCAAAGGCGCGTGTACCGTGTCATCGACTGGGCCGATCCATCGGTCCCGAATGCGAAGCGCGCGGGGTGGGAGTCGAACCCACGACCGTCGGATTAGAAATCCGATGCTCTATCCAGCTGAGCTACCCGCGCGGCCTACATAAGGATACGCGTGACGCTGCTACTTGAGTTCCTTGCTCAGGATGCAGGAACGGTAATTGGTGTAGGGCCACTGCCAATATTCCACAAGGCGGAATCCGCGATTGATGTAGAAGTCTAACAGCTTGCGATCGGGCTCAGCCATGGAAAGAGCGAGTTCGTGGGCCTTGTTCTCACGCGCGCGGGCTTCGACTTTTTCGAGAAGCAGGCGGCCGATGCCACACCCCTGCAGATCAGGATCGACGGCGAACTGGGCGAAGTGGGCAACCTCAGGCCTCAGGAAGAAGGGAGGGAACGAGACTTTTTCGATTTCCTCAAAGAGGATGATCCCGACGATCTTGTCAGGCGTCCCACTTTCACCGGCAGGGCGATCAACCAGAGCCAGCCAGCATTCGGAGTGCTTGGCACGATCGGCGGTGATGTCGTCGCCCTGGCGACCGGCGAGGGGTTTCAAGCCCATTTCCACCTGCGGCTTGTATGCACGGTGGAGCAGTTTGGTGATTTCAGAGATGGAATCGTGCGGGCCGATGGTGCGCAGGCGCACGATGGGACGCGGCACGCAGGGAGAGACCTGAATCGGTGTGGCCGAGGAAGCGGGCGAGGAAGACGGCGTGGAAGATGACTGGGCGTCTTTCAATTCTTTTCAAACTCCGAAATGGCTCCGCATGGACTCCAATGCAGGTTCTGAGACAGGCCGGCCGGCAGTCGGCTGAGGCCGGAAAGCCGCCGGGGGAAGAGGAACACTATTCTGTCCGATCATGCCGGGACGAGTTTCACAAAACCTTGATGCCGGAGCGGTTGGCGGGGATTCCGTGGGGGGAAAGACCGGCTTGAAAGGATCCACGTCAATCCGAGTGCGGTATTGCGAGTGCGACCCCATGGGCGTAGCCCATCACGCGGCATACGCGCCGTGGCTGGAGATCGCCCGAACCGAACTGCTGCGTGCTCGCGGCATGACCTATGCGTCACTGGAGGCGGCAGGAACGTTTCTGGTGATCACCAAGCTCGCGGTGAATTACCGACGCCCGGTGAAGTATGACGACGTCGTCGAAATTCGCGTGCGCGTGGTGGAAAGCACCAGCCGCGTGAAACTGGAGCATGAGTACGACGTTGTGCTGATCGAGGCGGGAGACGGCCACACTGGCGAAGGAAATATCCAGCACGCGCACACGCGACACACGGGCGACGTGCTGGCCACAGCGGCAACGACTCTGGCCTGTGTCGATCGCGATGGAAAAGTGGGCGCCCTGCCGGATTGGCTGAAATAGTCACACACATCGTCCCTTGTGATGGCGTTACTTCACGCCGCCAAGGGGGTAGCCGTTGGGGCTGCTGGTGGGCTCATTCGGCGGCGGGGGAACGAAGGGGATGTGCTCATACCACTTCTTCGGCCGGCTGAATGCGTTGTACTCGTAAACAGCGCGATTAGCGAATGGAGACTTGGTGTCTTCGTACCAATCCAGCCATTGACGCTGGCTGAGACCGAAATCCTGCCCGGTGAGCGTGCGGAGTGAATTCTGAGCAGCGCGATTGACCGCCAGATCAGAATCATTGAGCGCGGCGACGAGGGCCTGCACGCAGCGATCGTCGGCGTATTGGCCCAGGGCATCGACGGCTTCGACGCGAACGGCGGCAGAAGTCTCGGCGGGCTCTTCGGGCTTTTCCAAGTCCGGTTCTTTGGAAGCGATCACGAGGGGATCAATGGCATCTTCGTTGTACAGACGCTGTAAGCCGCGCGCTGCTTCTATGCGGACGAGAGCATCGGGATGAGAGAGGCCGTTGATGAGCAACGGCGCGTGTTCGGGACGGCCGTGATTGGCGATGGCACGCATGGAGGCGATGCGGACGCGGGGGTCGGGATCGTTGATATTTGCCAGGAAGAGACGCATGTAGAGCTCTTCGCCAGCGAAGGGCTGGGAGCCGATGATGAGAGTGCCCTTGTAGCGATTATCCGCGCTGTAGGGATCGACGGCCATAAGTGCGGCATCGCCGACAGAGGGGCCTTGGAATGCGGCGAGGATGGAATCCTGCCCTTTGGTATCGAGGCGGCAGCCGGAAAGCACGACAATGAACGCCGCCAAGCCAGCACCACATGCCGCGCGTTTGATCCGGTGATCAACGATTCGGCCCCGGAGATTCATGCACCAGCCATTCTGCATGTGAGCAGTGTAACGCACTGCCACACGCCGCGAGTTCGAACAACCAGCACTTGCCGACACCCCTACTGCATGCATTTGGGCTGGCCAAAAACCTGAGTGAGGACAAAGGCGGTGCGAAGGTCGCGCTGAGACAGATTCGCGAGATTGCGCACCGGGCTCTTGCGGCCGGGTCGAGCGGTCACCGTGGGTGCTTCGGTGTCTGCGTTGAGGCGCTGGGTCTCTTCGACATCGGGGGTGTCACTCACCGGGGTGCGCGATACGGGAGGACGGGGGACGGGCTGGCGGGCCATCGCCTGCTGACGTTGCTGCTGGGCCAATTGCTCAGGTGAGAGTCGGGGTTGTTTCTGCTGCTTGGGTTGCTTGGACTGCTTTTGCTGGCGATTGGGTTGGCTGGCTTGGGCACCAGCGAATCGGCCAGCGGGCTGGGCGGAAGCGACCTGGCCACTTTGGGGTGAATTGACGCGGATCGTCACGCCGCCGGGGAGGACAATGACGCCCGGACCTCCTACTTGGGGGCCACTTCCCTGCGGGGCAAGGACCTGAGCAGAGGGCACGGAGGCGGGTTTCGGTGCGCCAGATTGCTGGGAAGAACGTTGGGCAGCGCGGCGGCGAAGTTCGGCGAGCTTGCGCTGGCGATCATCGAGGGGGGATGAAGGTGGCTGGGGCGATGCCGCCGAAGACGCGAGCATGGGTTGTTCAAATGGTGACGACCTGCCGCCAGCGCTGGGGTCTTCACTTCGACCGGTACGCATTTCTTCCAGTTGAGCGGCACGCACGCGACGCTGCTGCTCGGCCTCGGCCCGCTTCTTGGCGATGACCTTGAAAAGCCACGAGAAAAACGAGAAAGCGATGAAAATGGCAAAGAGAAGTAGTTTGAGATTGGTCGCGGGCATGGACGCAAAAGCGTATCCGCTTCAGCCCAGCGGCACCCGGGGCGCAGGCACCAACATCGGCCCCTGGGGAGTCATGACAAATTGGGTGGCAAAGACTCGACTGAGGATTTCCGGAGAGAGGGTTGCGACGGCTGGCCCGTCGGCCTGCAGCGTGCCATCGGCGCCCAGAATCGCCGCCAAATCAGCAAGGCGTGCCGCGGCGGGAAGATCATGCAGCACGACCAGCACGCTCATGCCCAAGTTGGCAATATCACGCACGAGTCCCTCGGCCAAGAGCAGGTGCCGGGGGTCCATGGCTGATCCTGGCTCGTCGGCGAGGAGCGTCTTTTCTACCGGTGGCAGAGGACTGGCAAGCAATTGCAGCACAGCGCGGGCCAAGGAGAGGCGCTGGCGTTGCCCGGCGGAAAGGTGGTCGAAGGGTTGGTGAAGAAGGGGGCCGAGCTCCAGTGCACTGACGACGACGTTTCGATGGGGGATGAGCGAGTCTTGGTCAAAGAGGTCGATCCCGACTGCCGCGAAGTTGAGCACTTCGAGGGAGGTGAAGCCGGGGGCTGGGCTGGGAATCTGCGGGGCGTACGCGACGCGGCGGGCCCGATCTGCTGCGGACCATCCGTTGACTTCGCGATTTCCCAGGATTACCTGACCCTGCGATGGAGTGAGCACCCCCAGCAGAGTTCTCAGGAGCGTGGTCTTTCCACTGCCGTTGGGGCCCAGAAGGGCGGTGATCTGACCGGGAGTGCACCCCAGTGAGAGATCGCGCAGCACAGACGCTTCGGGATCACCCGAACCGACATACCTGACCGAGATGTTGCGGCACTCCAGCATCAGAATCGCACTCAGCGTACACCCGCATACCCTCGGGACCGTATGAGCACGAGCACGCAGTCGGATCAATTGAATGGCATGGTGGTGGCAGTCGCCGGGGCGACCGGCTTTGTGGGGTCGCACATCGTGCGGGCCCTTTTGGAGCGAGGAGCCAAGGTGCGGGCATTGGTGCGCGATGCCGCCAAAGCGCGGACGACTCTGCCCACGAACGCTGGTGACCGGCTGGTGCTGGTGCCGGGGACGCTGGATGAGCCGACGGCGCTTGGCAACTTGTGTGCTGGGGCGCATGGCGTAGTGAATGCGGTGGGGATCATCCGCGAAGAGGGTGTGCAGACCTTTGAGCGGATTCATGTGAAGGGGACGGAGAAGTTGGTGACTGCCGCGAGTGCCGCGGGTGTGAAGCATGTGGTGCAGATTTCGGCACTCGGCGTGCGGCCTGATGGGATTGCCGAGTATCAGCGAAGCAAGTGGGAAGGTGAGCAACTGGTGCGGCGGAGCGGGATGGCGTGGACGATCATCCGCCCTGGGTTTATTCACGGTGTCGGGTCAGAGGGAATCGACACGTTCCTGGACCTGATGAGCGGTGAGACGCCCCCCTACTTCTTTATTCCGTACTTCCAACGCTGGGATCTGGATGATTCGCTGCCTTTGGGTCCGGCCCATGTGGTGGACCCGATGATTCAGCCGGTGCATGTTGAGGATGTGGCAATGTCGGTGGTTGCAGCTTTGGCGCGGGAACACGCCCGAGGAGAGATCTACAACCTCTTAGGGAGTGAAGCAATGCCGTGGCCGGACATGCTGCGGTTTATCCGCGACAACGCGCCGGGGACCAGCGACAATCTGCAGCCCTTTGGCATTCCTGCACCCCTCGCGGCGGGACTGGCGTTTGCGGCCAAGTTCATCCGAGCGGGACAGGCGCTGCCGTATGACTTTGGGATGGCGATGATGGGAAGTGAGGATTCGGTGGGTGAAACCCGAAAGGTGCGCCAGGATCTGGGGATCATGGCGCGCGGGTTTAAGGATTCGTTCCGGGTGTATGCCCCGCAATTGGCGTGAGTTCGGGTCTGACCCGCATCATTTCTCCAATCCTTCCAACCCCCTCCTGTTGAGAGGTTGGCCCTTCCATACTCTCTGGCCACATGGCACTACGTTTCAAATCCCGTCTATTGGCTCACCTTTCGCATGATGATTACGTCGGAGAGCGCGATCAAGCGCTGGCTGAATCACTCAAGATCGATGATGAATCTCGCGACGAGTTCTTTGCCGCGCTCAAGACCTTTGTGCGTGAAGGACTCATCACCGTCAATCCATCGGGGTTTTATCAGTTGCCTTCGCTTGGCGAAGCTGGTGGCGAAATCGAAGGGACGTTCCGCAAGGCCTTGCGCGGGTTCGGCTTCGTCGAGCCCTTCAAGAAGTTTCGCGAAGGTTCCGTGTTTATCCCTGAGGATGGTGTAGGTGATGCGTTGACGGGGGACACTGTGGTGGTGAAGGTGGTGCGCGATCACAAGCGCGAGCGCTACGGCGGCGGTGGAGGCGGGCCGCAATTCATCGGCAACATCCTCGACATCTCCAAACGCAAACGCAGCAACTTCACCGGCACACTCAGCAAACGGGGAAGCCAGTGGGTCGTCCACCCCGATGGCAAAGAACTCACCCAGCCCATCATCGTCCGCGATGCCGAAGCAAAAAACGCCAAAGCCGATGACAAGGTGGTGATTGAGATCACGCAGTATCCAGAAGGGTCAATGCTCGCCGAGGGCGTGATCGTCAAGGTGTTGGGTGAGGCCGGCCGTCCCGATGTCGAGACCGAGGCCACCATCGCGGCGTACAACCTGCCGGGAGAGTTTGCCGACGATTGCATTCAGCAGGCACGCGACGCCGCGGAAGTCTTCAAGCAGGAGATCGCGGCATACGAGAAGGACGGCCCCAGCGCGCTGCCAGGGCGCAACGACGTGACGACATCGGAGTATGTCATCACCATCGACCCTCCCGATGCCAAGGACTATGACGATGCCATCAGCATCCGCCCCAGCCAGAAGTATCCCGGTGGGTGGGATCTGGCCGTGCACATTGCGGATGTATCGCATTACATTCCGCGTGGCAGTCCGTTGGATATTGAGGCGGCGGATCGTGCCAACAGCGTGTATCTGCCTCGGTTTGTGATCCCCATGTTGCCGGAGGTGCTTTCGAACGGCATCTGCTCATTGCAAGAGGCAGTGCCGCGCTATTGCAAGAGCGCGTACATGACGTACGACCGCGATGGCAACATCAAGGGCGAGGGCGTGGCCCAGGTGCTCATCAAGAGCACCAAACGCTTGACGTATTTGGAGGCGCAGGCACTGATTGATGGGAACATCGAGGAAGCCAAGAAGCACGCCAAAACCCCACCGGAATACACAGAGAAGCTGATCGCGACGTTGCAAGAGATGAACCGGTGTGCCAAGGCGATTCAGGGTCGCCGCCAGCGCAACGGCATGATCTCGCTGGAACTTCCTGATTGCGTGCTGGTGTATGACGAAAGTGGCAAAGTGGTCGATGCCGATAAGGAAGACGATGCTTTCACGCACACGCTGATCGAAATGTTCATGGTGGAGGCCAACGAGGTGCTGGCGCGGCTGTTTGAAAAGATGAACGTGCCTCTGTTGCGGCGAATCCACCCCGAGCCGATTCCGGGCGATGTCGAGGAACTGCGTAAGGCCAGCATGGTGGCCGGGTTCCGCATTCCTAAAAATCCGACTCGCGAAGAATTGCAGGGATTGGTCAACAGCACGCGCGGAACCCCTGCCGCGAGAGCGGTGCACATGGCGGTCCTGCGCACGCTCACTAAGGCCGAGTATTCGCCTGCGCTGGTTGGGCACTTTGCTCTCGCCAGCAGCGCGTACGCGCACTTCACCAGCCCGATCCGGCGTTATGCGGATTTGACGGTGCACCGTGCTTTGGCGCAATACTTGAAACTCACGGATAACGGCAAGAACCGGCCGCGCGATGACAAGGAATGGGGCGCGCTGGGACGAAAGATGGCGGACAAACCGGATTGTCTGGATGAATCCGAACTTGTCGAGATCGGGCGGCATGCGACTGTGCGCGAGGTGAACGCGGCGGATGCCGAAACCTCACTCCGTAAGTTCCTGGTGCTGCAATTGTTGGAGACCAAGATCGGTGAGGAGTTTAACGGCGTGGTCACCGGCGTCTCGCCCCGCGGCGCGTTTGTGCAGATCGACAAGTACATGATCGACGGGTTTGTGAAGTCTGAGGACCTTCCCGGCGATGTGACACGCGACAACCTGCGGCCGATGTGGAAGATTGACCCACGCTCCGGCGCGCTCGTCGATGAACGCTCGGGGCGCAGTTACAACATGGGCGATTCGGTCAAGGTGAGCATCGTGCGGATTGATCTGCCTCGACGCCAACTCGATCTGGTTGTAACCGATGGCGAATCGCGGGCTCAAGGCAAACGCAAGGAACTGGGCGGGCTCACCCTCGGTGGTATCGGTGGAGGCCTTTCCAAGTCCAGCGGGAGCTGGAACTCACCGGGAATGACGGGCAGCCAACGCCGCAGCGCCAAGAGCAAGGGGCGCGACAAGCGCAAGGGCAATCACAGGCGCGATGACAAGTAAGCGTGACACCCCCTGTTCCACGTGGAACATCACTTTTTGCGTGGAACAGTGAAAAATGAGGTGATTGCCCTCTTGGCGCGCGACGACCTGACAGCAGTATGTCAGGCAGGTGCCGAGATGGGTGCAGAGTGGCATGAGGTTTGCCTGTTTTCGTTACACTTCGCGCATGACTCTCCATACCCGTCTCTTGCGGTGGATGCTGGTGTGTATTGGGCTTGCTGCGGCAAGTGGCATCTTCACCATCTTCACGGCAACAACTGATGTCACGGGAAAGATCGCGCTGACGTGCTTGTTTGGCGGCATGGCTTTGGGAGCGTGCATGGTGTCTGCACGCATGATGACTCATGACGCCGGACGACGTGCCGGCGTGCTGGGCATGTGGCTGGCGGTGATCGGGTTTGTGTTGTGTGCCGCCGCGACGTGGCTGTGGCGAACCACGGTGGATGAGAAACTGGGTCTGACTGGGCTGGCATATGTTCCGATTGCGATCGCGTTGACAGCGATGGTGCGGCTGATCTCAAACGCCAAGCACAAGCACGCTGGCATCGTGGGCGCGGGGTGGCTGTGCGTGCTGTTCGTCGTCAGCATGCTGGCGATCTGGGTGAAATGGGGCCAGAGCGAGTGGCAGATGCCACAGCTCGCGGCGGCCCTGGCGTTGATGTGGCCGCTGGCGCCTCTGGCATTCTGCAACATCGGCTTGGAGCCGGCACGTTGGTGGCGGCTGTTCAGCATCATTCTGCTGCCGATCACAACATCGATTGTGATCGCCCTCATCTGGAAGATCATCACTCCTGATGAAGTGCTCATGTGCTCGGCGATCGTCAGCGTGTCGTACGCGGCACTGGGCAACGGCAGCTTTCTGATCAACCTGACCGAGCGACAGCGCTGGGTGCGGATCGGCACCCTGGCGTGTGCTGGAGTGTGCGGAGCCACGCTCATCATCGGCTCGACACAGCGATTCAACATGGATCCCTGGGGAAGGTTTGCCGCGGCGTCGGCACTGGCGACGGTGTGCGGATTGCTGGCGATGGTGGTGATGGAGCGGCTCAACGCGCGGGCCGTCTCTCGCCCTGTGTCGCAAGGCGAGACCGCGTCAGAAGTGAATCTGGCCTGCCCACGCTGCCAATCGCGGCACACGCTGAAAATGGGTGGCGACCGTTGCCCGGAATGCGGTCTGCTCGTCATTGTTCGAGTCGCGCGGTTGGAATGCTGCTCTTGCAGCTACCCCTTGGATGGCATCAAGAGCGGAAAGTGCCCGGAGTGCGGCACACCGGTTGAACAAACGGTTCAGGCGGCACTGGCCCCAAGCCCGCACTAGCGATTACTTTTGCTGGCCTCTTGCAGAATGGCGCGTTCCTTGGAGGTCAGTGCGCCCATGCCTTCTTTGCGGATCTTCTCAAGAATGCGATCGACTTCGGCGTTCAATTCGCTCTTGCGCTGCTGGGCGGCCTTGATCTTGCGTTTCTCGAACCACGATGGCTCTGATGGCTCATCCTGAAAACCACCGTACCCCTTGTCGGTGTTGTAGGCCCACGCGGGTTCATCCTGCATCATCGCCACCTGCTGCTTCATGCCATAGCAGGTGATCCCTGCAAAGAGCGCGACGCCAAGCAGTCGCATCTGGCCGGAGACGATCGAGTACACACCCACCACGATGGCACAGATCAGGCCGAGATTGACCGAAATCGTCATCGAGCGGCGATGGCCCATCCGCCACCACAGGAGTTCCTGCACGATGCGGCCACCATCCATCGGGAACATGGGCAACAACACGTTGAAAGCGAGGAGCATGAGGTTCATGTAGTGGGCGGACCAGAGCCAGATGAGCTTCATGCCGCCAAGTTCGCGGACATTCCGCGCGGCATCGCCGGGAGCAAAGGGGTTGAAGATGACCTCTGACCAGCCGACGCCCGCCAGCAGAAGCGCCACACCAAAGACCGGCGCGAGAATGGCATTGACACCGGGTCCGCCAATCGTGGTGATGAACGCGGCTTTCCATCGGTGGGGCGGGCTGCACGTCGCCAGGCCACCCAGCGGCCACATGAGAATCTGATCCGCCGAGCCCCCCACCACGCGGCAGGCCAGGCAGTGACCAAACTCATGCAGCAGCACCAGCAGGAACAACACTCCCATCATCACTGCGGAGTACTGCAGCCATTGCGGCCCGTATTTGTTGGCACTGAAAAGTTCGGAGATGGCGATGATGATGTAGAGAATGTGCAGGCGGACGGCGATGCCGCCGATTCCGGGCACGTTTCGCGGCACGCGAAAGAGGGGGAGTGACCAATCAAAGAACCCGCCAGCGCCAAAGCGGCTGCCAAGCCCGCCACCACCGCCACCGGATTCGTTTTGGTCGTATCTGCGATCCTGAATGCCCATGAGGGATTGTTGACACAAGCTGCGTGCCGCGCAGTAACTAGGCGACATTTCACAGTTATTCAGTGCTCGAGCGGATACGGGGTCTTGTTTAACACGTCCCTGAACATCACGCCGCCTTGCGTTGCGGCATGCGCTTAGCCACCGCCCGCTCCAAAGTGCTCACCACCCGCTCGATCTCGCTGCTCGTCATGCGATTGTGGAATGGAATCGCCATCGAGCGTTGAGCGAGGGCCTCGGCCTGAGGGAACTGCCCCGCTGTGATATTGAGCAAGTTGCGATAGAAGGGCTGCAGATGGATGCAGGGGAAGTAGTCCGCCGCGCCGATGCCATTTTCACGCAGGTCGGCGATGATGGCATCGCGATCCATCTGTGTGAAACGATCGGCAAGGCGCAGGGCAAAGACGAACCAGGACATGCGAGCATTCTGCGGCACCTGAATTGGCGTGGCGAAGGTGTTGCCAGCAAGGCGCGACAGGTATTGATTGGCGATGGTGTCGCGGGCAGCGAGAATGTGATCGAGGCGTTCCATCTGACCGACACCAAGCGCGGCATTGAGTTCACTGAGACGGAAGTTAAAGCCGAGACGCTCGTGGGCGAGCCACGAACCCATGTGCTGTCCGCCAGCGGAGTGTGTGTGCACATGTGCAGCGCCGGGGCGGGGAATGGGGCGGCCCTGGTTGCGCATGCTGCGGCAGAGTTCGGCGATGCCACTGTCATCCGTCACGATCATGCCACCTTCGCCGGTGGTGATCTGCTTGTTGGGGTAAAAGCCAAAGACACCGGCGGTGCCGAAGGAGCCGGAAGCGCGGCCGTTGAGCGTGGCGCCGAGGGCTTCGCAAGAATCTTCGATGAGTGGGATGCCATGATGGTCGGCGATGCGCTCGTAGACATCCATGTGGGCGGGGTTGCCAAAGGTGGAGACAGCGATGATGGCCTTGGTGCGGGGGGTAATCGCGGCTTCGAGCTGGGCCGGATCCATGTTGAAGGAGACGGGATCGATATCGACGAAGACGGGGCGAGCGCCGACCATGAGAATGCAGTTGCTGCTGGCGATGAAGGAGTAGGGAGTGGTGATGACCTCATCACCGGGGCCGATGCCCAGCGAAGCCATGAGCAGGTGCAGGCCACTGGTGCCGCTGTTGACGGCGATGCCGAAGCGGCATCCGACGCGGCGAGCGACGAGGGACTCGAACTTTTCGACCATGGGGCCGATCGAGAGGCGACCGGAGCGAAGAGTCTCGAGAACCATGACCTCTTCGAGGTCGGAGATGTCGGGCATAGAGAGGGGGATGGGGGAAAGGGCGCTCATGGGGCTTTTATCGGACAAAAGCCGCCCCCGAGTTTGGGGGTTTTTGAACGGGCGTTTGCTGTCATCCAAACCGAGCGCTTATTGCCCGGCACGAAGGCGGCGCTTGCCTTGGTGGCGGATGATTTCGCCGGTGGTGAGGTAGACGACATCCTCGGCGATGCCAGCCATGAGGTCGCCGATGCGCTCCAGCTCGCGGCCGACGCGGGCATAGAGCAGCCCGGTGCTGAGGTGCTCATCACCCTGCTTCATGATCTCCTGCACCTCGTCAAAGACGCGGCGGTCCAATTTATCGATGATGTCGTCTTCAACCACAATCTGGCGGGCGGCCTCGGCATCTTCATCCAGCACAGCGCGAAGCAGCTTGTGGCAGATGATGGGGACGCGCTCGCCGAGCTCGACGACGGCGGTCGGCAGCGGCGGCGGATTGACACCGGGGGGATAGTGGTTGTGCACCTTGGTGACCACCTTGGCGATACTCGCGGCGTGGTCGGCAACCCGCTCGATATCAGAGTTCACCTTCAGGATGAAGGCGAGCACACGGAAGTCTTTGGCGAAGGGGTGGAAGAGGGTCATGACTTCGTAGCACTCTTCTTCGATGGCGACCTCTTCCAGATCGACGCGATCATCAGCTCGGCGGACAGCGCGAGCGGCATCGATGTCATGACGGGCTAACGCCTCGACCGCTTCTTCGAGCATGTCGATCGCCATGCTGGCCTCACGCACCAGACGGCGGCGGAGCGCGGCAAGACGGCGCTCGATGGTCAGGGGCACGTGAGGCGTGGGAGTGGCCGGGGCCGGGTTGGGCTGAGGAGACTGGGGCATGTGCCGAATGTTAAGCGCGACGGGGGATGCCTCCCCACTGCTGTCGTGCTGTCGATTGTGAGGGTTGTGTGAAGATGGCGACATCGACCCAACCCTTACGCCGCGGCGTGCAAGGAGGCCGATTCGGCGGAATTGGCCGGGAATCCCTGCTCCGGTGCCAGCCCACACTGTTCACGCAAGTAGCAGGCGATGCGGTTGGCCTGCTCTTCCTGCATGGTCTTGTGCAATGTGACGGTGGCGATTTTCGGGGCCGACCCTACGAGAATGTCGAGTGAGAACAGCCGCGGCGGAGAGGAGTCGGACTTGGCCGACACAGGGGCAAAGGGCAGCGTCTCACGCACGCGCACTTGGCGGATGGTGTTGAAGGGGACAGGGCGGGATGGATCGAGGGTGTCTGACGTGGCCGAAGGTGGAAGAAGGAGCATTGAGCCATGGCGATCAATCGTGACATTCAGATAGCCGCTGTGCATGCGCCACGCCCGCCAGAAACCCATGATGATGCCGAGCCCCACGCACGTCGCCGCAGTGCCGATGGCCACAACCGGGGGCGGGCTCATGCCCGTGGAGAAGGCAACGACGAAGATACTCACGAATGCCAGCAGGCCTGTGGTAGCAACCGCCGAACTGATGGCGGAAACGGTTTCGAGACGGAAGGTAGTTTGGTGTGGTTCGTCTTTGACGATGAGGCCGTGCATTGGGTGACGCAGGTGTGGGGGCGAAAGACGATCACGCAAGGCCGATCCAAGGGCCGCAAGGCAGCCAATCCCCACGGCTTGAAAGGGAAGCAGAAAGAGCATCATCATCCACGATGAGCGACCGGTGGCGGTGCGTAAGACCGCCGTGCCGGGGGATTGCGGATCAACATACGCGGTAACTGTGGCACCAGCAGGATGATCCTTGGCCCAGCGGCTCGCGCCGCGATAAGAACCACTCATGGTGTCAAAGGCGATGCGATCGCTTGTATAGTTCTGCCCTTGGTGCGTGTAGGTGTAGGTGACGGCATTGGAGTACGTCGTGCTGTCTTCGCCGTCGTGCTCTTTGATGGTCGACGAGGTGATCGTGGCCGGAACCGCCACGAATCGCGACCGTGCGTCCGCCTGCCCCCACAAACCGCGGATCATCAGTGTGGTGGCGAGGGTGGTGATGGTGAGCCAGATGCAGGAGAAGATGAGGAGAAAGGCGATGGGGACGCCGAAGCGGTTGGTTGGCTTAGCGGTTTGCGGCGGCTGCATGAATAAAGCATCGGATGGGAAATGGCGGGGATGTCGTGGAAGCGGCGAGGCGGCAGATGCTGAGCGGAGAGTGCAGGGGATAGTGGGCGTGTGGAGTCATTCTCGGACGGGAGGGGAAGGGGTCAAGGGTGGTTCGTAGTGCCGAGTGAGACATGCGACAGAGCGGTCAAAGTGGCGAATCAGTGTCTGCAGATTCATGGATGGTGAGACAGGGAGCGTCGCCGATTTCATGCTTGAGGAACTCGACGAGGGCCTGGGCCTGATGGGCCTGCAGGGAAGAGGCGAGTTGGTAGCGTTTGGAATCAGGTGAAATGCCAACTGTGAGTCGAACTGCGTGGTACGTGCCGCCGCGACGGCCACGGGTTGAGGTGCGGGTGATGCCGGTGACATCATCGAAGGGGACGCTGGCGGCTACGGCCTGCTTCAAGACGCTGGGTGGCAAGAGGAGGAGGCGTTGCTCACGATCGATGATGAGGTCGTAGCGACCACTGTCGCGGCGGAAGCGAGCGAAGAAATAGACGATGGTGCCGAGCGTGAGACACGCGATGGCGACACCGATGGACACTGGGAAGGGGGGCTGCATGCGGGCGGTCAGCGCGAGGATGAAGGTGGACAGAAAGGATGTGCCGCCGATGGTCAGGAGTGCTTTGAGAAGCGGGTGAAATTGAGAGAGGCGGAGGATGGCGATGGCGTCATCTTGGCGGAGGAGGAAGCCACTGGCGGTGGCGGAATCGTGCGTGCGACAGCCGGGACGGAAGTAGATGATGATGGCGGCGATGATCGCAATGCTGATGGTTTGGCAAGGGAGTAGAAAAACCAGCATCATGCCGAACGAGCGCGTGGAAGATTCGCGGCTGGATTTCCAGAGGGTGGCGGAGGAGGGATTCAGAGGATCGATGTAGGCGGTGGTGGCAGCGCCGGGTTGGTTCTGCGTTTCGATCTGTTTGGCATCGTCGTAATTTGAGCTGGAGTAATCAAAGGCGATGCGGTCGGAGGTGTAGGTTTTTCCATCGGCGGTGTAGGAGTAAGTGATGGCGTTGCGATAGGAGTTTCCGCTTTTACTGCGTTGCCTGATGACTTCGGAGGTGAGGATGGTGGCGGGGACGGGGACAAAGCGAGCTGCGGCATCGCGCTGCTGGAGCATGCGATTCCAGACCTGGTGGGTAAGACCGATGGTGACGACGAGAAAGACCAGAGCGACAGCGGAAGCGATGAGAAAACCGATGGCGTTGGCGAGGCGCGGTCGGAGAAGAGCGGGTTGAGAGGGTATTTTCTGCACAGGTGATGTATTGGGAGTCGGGCAAGAGAGTTGCGTGGCGGGTTACTTCTTTGATGGCTTGCCGGATGCGGATTTTGAAGTGTGTTTTGGTTTGACGTGTGCGGGAGCGGTCGATGTTGTCGCGGTGAGGCCGAGGCGACGGCGGAGGACGGCCATGAGGGTGTCGGGCTCCATGAGGCGTTCATCGAGGCGGAGGTAGACCTCGGCGGGCGCGCTGGGGGATTTGGGAGGGAGGGCGGTGACGGTGCCGGCGGAGGTGCCGGTGCCGACAGTCATGCCACGATTCAGGCCTTCGGCGACGCGTTTTTCGCTCTGGCAGAAGAAGAGGACATCGCGCTCGCGGAGGGCGACAGCGCGGATGGCGAGCTCAGCGCAGGCGATACGGAGCTGGGTGAGTTCCAGAAGCCGTTCGGCGGGGCGGGGCGGCTCGCCGTAGGCGGCGACGAGATCGCGGCGGAAGTTGGCGACATCGTCAAGGGTGTGCGCGGTGGCGAGACGGCGATAGGCCTCGAGGCGGCGGAGGTCGGAGGGGATGTAGGTCTTGGGGATGACGCCGAGGATGCCGACCTCGATGGTGATTTCGCCGGGGGGCTGGTGCTTTTTGCCGGATTGGAGCTCTTTGACACCATCTTCGAGGAGACGGCAATACATCTCGTAGCCGACGGTGGCGATGTGGCCGGATTGTTCAGCGCCGAGCAGGTTGCCGGCGCCGCGAATCTCCAGATCGCGCATGGCGATCTTGAAGCCAGCGCCGAGCATGCTGAACTGTTCGATGGCCATGAGACGCTTGCGGGCGACATCGGTGAGCTGGCGATTTTCGGGGAGGACGAGATAGCAGTACGCGCGGTGCTTGCTGCGGCCGACGCGGCCGCGGAGCTGGTGGAGATCGGCGAGGCCGTAGCGATCAGCCTCGTGGATGATCATGGTGTTGGCGGTGGGGATGTCGATGCCGGATTCGATGATGGTGGTGGCGACGAGGATGTCGGCATCGCCGCGGACGAACTTCAGGATGACCTCTTCGAGTTCCTTGGGCTCCATCTGGCCGTGACCGATGACGATCTTGGCATCGGGGGCGAGCTTCTGCACGTTGTCGGCGATGGACTGGATGTCGTGGACGCGGTTGTGAACGAAATAGACCTGTCCATCGCGGGCCAATTCGCGGGCGATGGCTTGTTGCAGTCGCTTGTAATTCCAGGCCATGACTTCGGTGACGATGGCGCGGCGATCGGCGGGGGCGACGGTGAGACTGCTGATATCGCGGAGGCCAAGAAGGGCCATGTGGAGGGTGCGCGGGATCGGCGTGGCGGAGAGGGTGAGCACATCGACGGTGAGGCGAAGGCGCAGGAGTTCATCTTTGTGTTCGACACCGAAGCGTTGCTCTTCATCGATGACGACCAAGCCCAGGTCGGCAAAGTGAACATCTTTGGAGAGGATGCGGTGAGTGCCGATGACGAGATCGACACTGCCTTTGCGGACCCCTTCGAGGATGGCTTTCTGCTCGGCATCGGTCTTAAAGCGAGAGAGGGATTCGACGCGGAAGGGGTAGCCAGCGAATCTGGATTTGAAGGTGCGTTCGTGCTGTTCGGCGAGGACGGTGGTGGGCACGAGGACGGCGACCTGCTTGCCGAATTCACAGGCCTTGAAGGCGGCGCGGATGGCAAGTTCGGTCTTGCCGAAGCCAACATCGCCACAGATCAGGCGATCCATGGGGCGGGGACGGGTCATGTCGCGCTTGATTTCTGAAAGCGCGGCGAGCTGGTCATCGGTTTCTTCGTAAGGAAACTCGTCCTCGAACTCTTTCTGCCAGGAGGTGTCGCCGGGGAAGGCGACGCCGGGAAGATGTTCGCGGGCAGCGCGAACGCGGAGGAGTTCACCAGCGAGGTCGCGGGCGGATTCGCTGGCGCGTTGTTTTTGATTCTTCCACTTTTCGCCGCCGAGGACGGAGAGGGGTGGTTTGCCTTTGAAGCCGCCGACGTATTTCTGCACCTTGTCGATCTGGACGGCGGGGACGTGGAGTTTGGAGTTGTTGGCGAATTCGAGGGTGAGGAATTCTTCGAGTTCGGCAGCGGAGGGTGAGATGCCCTGGGCTTTCTTGTTCTGCCCGAGTGCCGCGGGCTGGCCGAGTGCCGCAGTCTGTGCCATGCGTTCGCGACCGGGGAGGGCGCGCGGTGGCATCTGGGTGAGGCCGATGAAGCGCGAGACGCCGTGATCAGCATGGACGACGTAATCACCTGGCTGGATATCCAGGAAGGTGTCCATGGCGCGGCCGGCGCGGAGTTTGGTCGTGGCGCGGCGGGTGGTGAAGCGGTTGAGGATTTCGTGGTAGGGGACGATCCAGCAGCGGCCGCCATCTGCACCCCAGATCATGCCGCGATGTGTGTAGGCGACGAGTGATTCGACGCGGGCAGAGAGGGAGGGCGGGACATCTGGTGCGGCTTCGGTGAGGAGCTCACCGAGGCGCTGAGCTTCGGCGGGGTTCTGGCAACTGACGATTATGCGGCGATCGGTATCTTCTTTGAGTGGCTGGACGAGTTCGGTGATGGCTTCTTTGAGATCCTTGCTGAAGGCGTGAAGGGGCGCGATGGGGAGTGCGATGTGGGTGTCGGCGGCGGCTGCCCCAGCGGAGAACTGGTTGATCTCGGCGAGGGCGTGGAAGGTTTCGTTGAGGAGCTTGAGGGTGGAAGGGGGCGCGCCGATGCCACGGGAATCGAGGATGCGTTCGAAGTAGCCGCGGGCCTGCTCGACGATCTCGAAGGTTTCGGCGAGAATGACGGCCGCACCCTTGGGGAAAAGATCGAGGGGCGAGCAGGTTCCGATGTCGGATTGAATGGCTTTGACATCGGCGCAGACGAGCTGGACCTGCGCACCGGGCGGCAGAACTCGATCGGAGCCCATGGTGTTGAGGTCGATCTCATTGATGCGATCGAGCGTGTCTCCGAAGAAATCCAGACGGATGGGGACACCGGCGATCACGGGAGAGTCGTTGGCAGTCGCCGAAGTGAGGGCCGAGGGCGTGCCGGGGGGGAAGACATCGAGAATGCCACCGCGCAGAGAGAAATCGCCGGGTTCTTCCACGGCTTCGACGCGGCGGTAGCCAGCGGCATCGAGCCAGGTGGCGAGTTCGCGCGGCTCGACGGTGTCACCTTTCTTGAGGAGTCGCATGACCGTGCCGAAGCGGGCGGGCATGGGGACGTGCTGCATCAGCGCCTGAATAGGGGCGATGATGACGCGGGGTTGATCGACGGGCGCGGCGATGATGTCGCGGAGTGCGCTGAGGCGTTCGGCAAAGAGATCGAGAGAGACGTTGGTTTCGCCGGGGAGAACTTCGAGAGCAGGGAAGCGGAGAGCGGGGATGCCGTGCTCGGTGAGTTCATCGGCGGCATCATCAGCTTCATCGATATGAGCGACGACGAGGAGTGTGAGGCGGGAAGAGAGGTGGGCGACGGCGCCTGCGACGAGATGGGTGGAGCTGCCTGCGGAGCCGGAGCAGACGACGCGATGGCGCGCGGAGAGAGCGCGGGAGAGTTCGATGACTGCGGGGTCGGAAGAGAGGAGTTGGAGGATGGAGGAGGGCAAGGGGGTCGGCTTTCGAGATGAGCGCGTGAGTGGGCCTGCCGCAAAGGAGATTTCGTGCTCCTCTTACGTTGGGTGTCGATCTCAAGTTGAGAGAGTGTAGTGACGCTGGCGATGGTGACGCCAACTGTTCCCAACTGCCCCACCACTCTGCTAACTGCCAAAGACCATCGACGGGCTGACCTTCACCACGCGGCGGATTGACACGACGCTTCCCAGCCCGATGCAAAGCAATGTGCACCCGAAACTCGCTGCCGCTAGTTGCCAGGGAAAGAACACACTTAATTCGCTCTCGGCCTTACGCGTCGCGAGAGTAAAGACCCCGGCGACACCTACGCCGATGCCGTACCCCACCATCGCCACCACCAGCGCCTGCACCAGCACCATACCGATCAGCCGTGGCCCGGTGGTGCCCAGCGCCTTCAGCACCGCGAAGTGGCGGAGATTCTCCAAGGTGAACTGGTAGAAGATGGCAGCGCTCAGGAGCGCGCCGACCACAAACCCCAGCGCGATGGTGATGGCAAAGTTCAGCCCGATGCCCGTCGCCACGATGATGAATCGAATCGTCCGCTCCACCATCTGCCCATGCGTCAGTGCGACGACATCGCCAAGTCCATCTATGCGCTCCGCCACCTCATTCACCTTGGCACCATCAACCACCTTCACCAGAATGTAGCTCATGCGCTTGCTACCCAGGGGCACATATCCCAGCGCGTTCTCATAGGTGGTGTAGATGATGCAGTTGGATTCAAATCCTTTCTTGGCTTTGCAGAAGCCCACCACAACCGCACGCTTGTCGTTGATCTTCAGCTCGCCGCCGATCTGAATATTCCCCAGCTTTTCGCGGCTGCCCTCCTCTACCACGATGGCGTCGGGAATGCGCAGATCCTCTATCTTCCCCTGCGCCATCACTGGTGGCCGCCCCACCAGCGTGGAGCGCGGAATCCCCATGATCTGCACCTTCTGAAAATCCCCATCCTCCAACTCGCACACCGCCCAGTTGGTCAGGAAGGGCTCTGCCCACTTCACACCCTCGACGCTGCGCACTCGCCCCAGCTTTTGATCTGCCAACGAGCGGAACTCGGCGATCCATTTGGTGCCAGGATCGCCCACCCACAGATCCGGCTCGTTGACATTCTGCAAAGGTCCGGTGGATTGCTTCAACAGGCCCATGAAGATCGCGGCTTGCTGATTGATAAGAAGCGTGGCAAAGGCAAGTCCCATCACCAGCGTGATGTACTTGGTGCGATCCCCAAAGAGCATGCGCAGGGCGACAAAGAGCATGCTCCAAGATTACGGTCGCCGCAGGCGGTTGGATTCACCACAAACTGATCACACTCATTTGGTCACCTTCACTTGGCGGGCGCGGTCTTCAACTGAACATCCAGAAACTGCTTCACTTCCGCCAACGTCGCCAGACGCATAAACCCCCCGTTGCCATGCCCTGAATCCGCCTTTTCAATCAGTTCCACCCGCGCCCCTGCCTTCTGCAACGCATCACGCAGCATCACGCTCTGCTCCATCGGCACCAGGCGATCTTCTGTTCCGTGCATGATCAACATCGGGGCATCATCCTTACTCGCATAGATCACGGGACTCGCCTGCCTGAGCACATCCATCTTCTCGCTCAGTTTGCCTCCTGCCAGCTTCATCATCGGCCCCGGCTCTCCATCCCGTTCCTGATCGATCCCTTCCACCATCTTGACGAGATCGGACGGACCGAACCAATTCACCACTGCTTGCACGCTCGATGAGTGTGCCGCGTTGCCTCCGACTTCCCCTTCGAGCATGAGGTCATCTTTCGGTGTTGTCAGGCCCAGCATCGCCGCCAGATGCCCACCGGCCGAAGACCCCCACACCCCCACTCGCGACGCATCGATTCCATACTTCTCGGCATTGGCCTTCAACCAGCGAATCGCGCCCTTGCAATCCTGAATCTGCGCTGGCCATGGCGCGACATCCGTCAAGCGATACTGAATACTCGCCACCACATACCCATCCAGCACTAGCCGGTTGGCCGGACAGCGGTCCTTGCTTCCCCCTTGCCATCCACCGCCGTGAATCCAGACCACCAGCGGCCGTGCACGCTCTCCTTCCGCCACCTTTTCCGGCACGTACACGTCCAGCTTCAGGGGCAGATCCTCACCTTCCGCGCCCTTCACTGTGGCATACACCACATCCGCAATTTTCTTCACCCCAACGGGCGTTTCAAAACCGCGGCGACCGCCGATTCGATCACGGCCAGGTTGTGGCACCGCCGCGGGTGCCACCACCGGCCCCACCTGAGGCACATTCTTCTCTGATTCAGGTGCCGCCGGTTGGCTCGCCAGTGCTGCGGGCATGAGCACGTATATTCCTGCACTGAGCATGACACAACCAAGACGCAAAAACCGCTCTGTGCGCAACTGCCCGTGCATCATGGTGCACCTCCGCTTGTCAAACGAACGACCGCCGCCGATCTTGCCGAATCAGTTCATCCCCGGACCGATCGTCCGCAGCATGAATCGCGCCAGACGCTCGGTGAAGACCGTGCGGTTTCCAAGCTTGGCAAAGCCGTGGCCCTCGTCGTGAGCAAAGAAGAGCTCCGGATCAAAGCCGCGGGCCTGCAACCCCACCGCCAGCTGCATCGCCTCACCCACAGGCACGCGCGGGTCATTCAGCCCGTGTGCGATCATCATGGGCACCTTGATCTTGTCGATGCGATTGATACTGCTGACGCTCGCAAGAAATTCCGGGTCGCTCAGAGGTCCATATTCGGCCTCACGCAGTTTGCGGCGGTATCCGCTGGTCTGCTCCAGGAACGTCTTCATATTCACAATGCCGACAACATTGCAGCCGCCACCGAAGAGCCGCTCTTTGGATTCGCCCCGTTCCAGACGCTCCTGATCCTCCACCAGGCACGCCACCGACATGAAGCCACCGTAAGAGCCGCCGTAGGTCGCGATCTTGCCGGGCTTGGCGTAGCCACTCGTCACCAGCCACTTCGCCGCATCCACACCATCGCGAACGCTGTCCCAGCGCTTCTTGTAATCATCCATCATGTGGAAGGCGCGGCCATAGCCCGTGCTGCCACGGACGTTGGGCTGCAGGATGCCAAAGCCCAGTTTGCTCAGGCACTGCACCGTGCGATCAAACTGCGGACGCCATTGCCCCTCCGGCCCACCGTGATACTGCACGATGAACGGGATGGCGGTGCCAGGTGCCACATCCGGAGGCAGATACAGGAACGCGGGAATCTCCGTTCCGTCAAACGAGCGGTACTTGATCAACTTGGGTTCGGGGAATGCCGCGAAATTCAGCCCTTGATCCTGCGCCTTGGTCACGGCATAGGCCTTGGGAACACCCTTCTCGCCTTCTTTCATGAGTTTGGTCGCATACGAGATGCCGGGGGAACGCGCACTGGAAACCGTGTACACCAGCGTGCCAGCACGCAGCGACGCCGGAGACACCACCCCCTTCTCAATCTGCGGCAGGACCACCTCGGTAAAGGTCGGCAGGTAATAGGCATGAACCACGCCGTAGCCGTCTTCGTTGGTGTTGACGATGAGCAGATCGCGTTCGTGATTGATGCTCGCCGACTCGATCTCAAATGCCTCCAGCGACGAAATCGGCTTGGTCACTTTGCCGTCGCTGCCACGCAGATACAACTTCTTCTGCCCATCCATATCGCTCAGCAGGAGCACGCCCTTGTTGCCGGGCATGTATCCGACGATGTCGCAATCGGCCGTCGCGCCATCACCAGCGCCCTTCACGGTGATCTCGTTCACACTCCGCTTCGCGGGGTCCGCACTCTTGTCGCTGATATCCACTTCATACACGCGGCCATCGGATGCAGAGAAGAAGCGCTGCACGAGCATCTTCTTACCATCTGGCGTGACATCGCCGACGGACCAACTGCCTTCCATGGCGAGGAGTTTGGTGGGCTTTCTGGATGCGATGTCGAAGTACGAAAGGTGGAAATCGCTGGGGCTGCTGTCGTTGGCGGAGTAATAGAAGCCCTTGGAGTCATCTGCAAACTGTTGAAGTGAAGTCACCACCTTCGCCGAACCCACCAGCGGTGTCGTCGCGTCGCCTTCACCCAGCAGATACAACGACGTGTTTTCATTGCCACCTTCACCGGCAGACATCACGATCGTCTTCCCATCCGGGGCGATCGAATATCCCGAAATGCCGTCCTTGAACGACGACACTTTGGTCATCTTCGCCGCCGGATCACCCGCGACCGAACCCGGCGCAAGCCGATACAACTGATTCGTCCCATCCGGGAAATCAACCACATACAGGTTGCCCGCGGCATCAAACGAAGGCCGCGATGGTGCTCGCACCTTCATGAATCGCTCAACCGTCTGCTTGACGATCGCCGCATCCATCGCAGCCGGCGCTGCCAACACACTCGATTCCACCCCGCTCCCGGTCGACGCGTTCACCGGTGCACACGACATCGCCGCGGCAAGCCCAGCGACCATGATCACAGATCCCAAACGACGGCTGAAAGTGTTCTTCATAGTGTGAAACTCTAGAGGGGTTGAGGAGCCAGCGGCAGGTGCAGACGGATCGGCTGTTTGTGGATGGCTCCAGGTCGAATTCGTCCAGTTTCTGCGACGTGCTGGAATATGGACGTGAAGGGCTTGTGGCTCGTGGTTCGCTCACCGTCCGCGCGGGAGGTCTGTGTATCGATTGCTTGCGCGTCATGTTCCGGAGGGTGGAATGCAAATTGCCGCTGCTGTTGCTTTGACCGTCACTGCCACGATGTCTTTGGCGGTGCCGGCGCTGTATCCCGACAGACTCTCTCTGCAGCGCTCGGCACGTGCTGATATGTTTGTGGGTGGCTCCTACGCGACAACTCCGCCAGCGAACCCGAACCAGTTGTTTTTCATCGGTTCTGATAGTCGTACCAATTCTGGCTGGACAGTGAACGTGTCCAGTTCCGATATGTCGCGTTGGGGGTATGGAATCATCCAGAACCAGACCAATACCAGACTCGAAGTGGTCATCGTTTCGCGGTCAGCGACCGCCGCGTCTTTACGCGCCTACGCAGTGACCTCGGGCCTCTCGCGCGATGCGGGGATCATCACGATCCAAACGGATACGGGTGAGTCGTTCAGCGCGGCGGTGCCAGCCAACACGGGTGGAATCATCGGGTTCACGACCAACGCTCCCTTCAACTCGTTTTCCGTGAGATCATCGCTTGCGTATGCAAGCATTGACGACATCGTGGTGGGCGATGCCGCGGACATGCCGAATCCCGATAACTGTGTGGGAGCGATCACGGTCTTCAACGGTACAACCAACTTCAGTAACGTGGATTCGGCGAACGATCTTTTCGGATGGCGTGTACCGGGGAATGCCAATTTCACAGCGGGTCGCGATGTGTGGTTCCGCTGGACTGCACCCGAGACCGGTACGGTGGATGTGAAGACGCTGGGGGCAAGCTTTGACACGACGCTGGCGCTGTATGCCTCCACGACGTGTCCGAATGCCGCGACAGTGGCGACGGACTTCAACGACGACTCGGCGGGATTAACATCGCGAATCGTGACACGGGTGAACGCTGGCCAGCATTGCTTCATTCGCATTGGCGGCTACAACGGCGCAACTGGAACAGGCCCCTTGAACATCCTCTTCACCGCTGATTGCCCTGCCGACTTCAACAACGACGGGGTGATCGACTTCTTTGCCTATCTCAACTTCGTCGCCGCATTCTCCAGCGGTTGCTGATTCCGCCGCGTTTTGCACGTTTGTATTTGAGAGGGCTGCTCACATCGAGCGGTCCTTTTTTCATCCAACCACCGCGACCTGGCAGCGCGAAGTCCTGATATCTGGCCCGACGTCGAGGCGGAAATTAATCGTCTTTCGTTAGACACCTTGCCACCTTCCCGCTCACATCACCAATCCCGCAAACCCATTCAATCCCAGCGGCTCTTTGGTGAAAAACGGTTCACCCGCCGCCGCACCGATCCGCGAACCGAAATAGGAATCCCAATGCGCCAATCGTTCCGGAAATCCCGCGTTCTTCGGATTCAATTCAAACTGCGTGCGATACGCCCCCACCGCCGCAATCTTCTTCCCACTCGTCGCCGAAGTATCCATGATGAACGTCGGATCGGGCACGCGCCGCAGATGCGAGCAGTAGTAATAGATCAACCACTTGGGATAGATCGGCGGCCCAATACTCGCGAATCCCGGCGGCACGGGCATCTCGATCTTCGTCAGCTTCGCATCAAACCGCGCATCCTCCACAATCCGCGTCACCTCGCGATGGTCAGGATGCGCATCCTCTTCATGGGGCAGAAACACCACCTGCGCCTGATGCGCACGAATCAATCCCGCGACCCGATGCCGCGCCTCCAACGTGTGCTCCACGCGGCGGTTGGGAAAATCCATCAGCACCCGACGCAGCGGCGTGGTTCCCGGCCGCGTCGGTTGCAGACACGCCAGCGCAGCCTCGGCCTCAGCCAGCCGCGTCGGACGATCACCCACCGGTGTCGGACACCCATCAGTCATGTCGCAGATCAGCACATTGTGCCCCTGCTCGGCGAGCGCGACGATGGTGCCGCCCATGCCGATTTCCTGATCGTCTGGATGGGGGCCGATGACGAGAATGTTCACGAACTTTCACTCCTCCGCACGCACCGTCACAAACCCCGTTAGAGTCCGCGCATCTCCTTCACCCGTCTCCAGTTGCGTCAGGTACAGCACTTCAGGATTCTCTTTGGCCCAGAACCCGCCGCGGCGGAAGGAGTCGTTCCACTGATCCTTGAACTCAATCAACGTGTACCGCACTGTTGCCCCGGACTCAATCGCATCAACCTGCTTGGCATATCGCCCATTCAGCCACAAAGTGCCAGGGCCCAGCGTGCGTTCAGAAGTGTTGGTGAATTCGATCTCCGTCGGATACTTGATAACGTGAATGTTCAGCACTTCACGCTGCGTGAGTTCCGCCGGATACGCCGCGTTCTCCACAATCGCCAGGGAGTTGGATCGTGAACAACCCCCGATACCACCAAGCATCGCACTCAAAGCGACTGCGCCAACACAAAGCCCAACGCGGAAACGGGTGCCAAACCGGGTGGATTTCAGGGTCAGGGCGTCGCTCATCATTCCCTACTATCTGCACGATGTCGTGCCAGAGCAACAGCAATCAACATGGCAATAACGCCACCGCCCCATCGCCGGCCATCGCGCCGGGGGCGGAAGGGATCGACGTCGTTGCCTATGCCCGCATGCTGGGCAGCCGCCCCCAAGGCCCCATCGACCCGCGCGTGCCCGCCCTCGTCCCCGGCTTCGATGCACCCTTCTTTCAGGCCGGATTGTGCGGCTATTCCGATGCTCCCATGCGCCTCGTCGCCCGCAAGCACGGCTGCCCGATGTGCGTGACCGAGGCGCTCCTGGACCGCACCCTCCTCGCCGGCGGACGCGGATTTGCCAAAGCCGACCTCGGAGATGTCGAAGACAACGTCCCCGGGGGCGAACTCGATCACCCGCTTACCGGCCAGATCATGGGTAGTGAGCCACGCGAAATGGCCGCCGCGGCGATCAAGATGATCGAGCAGGGGCGGCGGAACGAGAAGGCGTACCGGACGCTGGCGTATGCCGTGGATGGGGTGCTGCCGAGCACGCATGTGAGCGCGGGGCAGCACTTGCGGTTGCCGGGTGGACAGCAGGTGGGTTTTTACAACCCCCTCGAAGGCCTCAAGCCCGGTGCCGAAGCAGGCAGCGTCATCGGTGCCATGCCAGATGAGGGCAAGACCTTCGAAGTGATCGATGTGAACCTGGCGTGTCCAGTGAAGAAGATTGATAAGAAGGCGCGGGGCGGTCACTGGCTGACAGAGCCAGACGGCGCGATCGAGATTCTGGAAGCGGTGCGCGAGGCGGTGCCGGCGGAGATTCCGTGCACCGTGAAATTGCGGCGGAGTTATGACGACTCGCCCCAGATGATCGAGAACTTTCACAGAATATTCGATGCGGCGTATGAGATGGGGTATGCGTGGACGACAGTGCACGCGCGGACGGTGGAGCAGAGGTATGTGGGGCCATCACGCTGGGCGTTTTTGAAAGCGCTGCGCGAGATGCACCCGGAGCGGATGTTCTTTGGCAGTGGTGACATCTGGAACGCGGCGGACATTTTCAGAATGTTGGCGTACACAGGCGTGACGGGTGTGTCGGTGGCGCGCGGATGTATTGGGAATCCGTGGATATTCCGGCAGGCGCGGGACATGCTGGCGGGTCTGCCGCCGCGGGCCCCCACTATTGCTGAACAGCGCGAGGTGCTGCTGGAGCATTTCACGCTAGCGCTGGCGGCAGGCAAGCGGATGAAGCACAGCGAAGAGGCGACAGCACTGACAATGCGGAAATTCGGGATTCGATTCGCCGAGCATCACCCGGATGGCGAGAAGGTGCGGCGCGAGTTCATCGGCGTGAAGGGGATGGAGGATTGGAGCGGGGTTTTGGAGAGGTGGTATGAAGATTGAGTCGGAATGAACCCGCTGTGTTTGATCCTGGAGGATTTCCCTATGACGAACTTCTTAGTTGCTCTTGGCTGTTTGTTTCTCGGGATCGTCATCACACATTTCATACGGGAGCGGATGCAACCAAGGCATCTTCGCATTTTGTTCAAGATCGAACGAAACATGATAAATCTGGAAGACGCGGCCAACAGTGGAAATTGGCAACTGGCGAGCCAGTTCGCCGCACTTCAAGAGCAACTGCTTGCTGACTACTATCGGTGCAATGGATCCTCTGACCATTCACTTGAATCGCATCTGATGTCGAATACGCGGTTGCGAAGCCCTCGTGATGATGGATACATCAAGTGGATGCGCGACGAGTTATTCAAGCGAGGGCTTCAACCAAATCAATAATTACTTAGTTGTCTTTTCTAAGCGTGGGTTTGCAATGGCTGGTGGCACTGATCTAGCGCACTCTGAATCGTGCCACTGCACCGCCGCTCTGGGCGGTCAGTGAATACGTCAACACCTTCACACTGATCCGCAGACGGGTCAGTGGCTCAGGCAACCCCTCACTCCACATTCGCGGCTTGCTCTTTGATGCGATCAATCGCGCCCTTGATCTCAACAGTCAGGCGGCTGATGGTGGCATCGGGGCTTTTGCTCGCGATCGTGTTAGCCTCGCGGAGCATTTCCTGAGCGAGGAAGTCCAAGGTGCGGCCGATGGCGCGGGGGTCCTTGGATTCGAGGAGTTCCTTGAACTGGCCGATGTGGCCGCCGAGACGCTTGATCTCTTCGGCGATGTCGGTGCGTTCGGCGTAGACGGCGATCTCGCGGATGAGATCCGCCGGCTCGATGGCGGTTTCGTTTTCCTTGAGCATCATCTCGATACGAGTGCGGAGACGCTTCTCGTATTCGGCGATGACATCGGGAGCGCGCTTGGAGATCTGATCCAGACGCTCGGTGATCAATTCATACTGATCGCGCAGATCCTCCAGAAGCAGCAGGCCTTCTTTGGCGCGCATGGCGAGGAGGCCATCGATGGCTTTATCGAGGAGGCTGCTGAAGACTTCGCGGGCATCACGGAGACGCGATTCTTCATCTGCAGGAGGTTGCAACACTCCGGGGAGATTCAAGAGGGCACCGAGATCGAGCTTCAATTCGCCACTGGCAGATTGAGGCAGGGCTTTCAACTGATCGATGTAGTGAGAAAGTGCCTTCTGATTGATGGTGTGGGCGGCGGAGTGGGAGTAATCGCTGCAGGAGGCGGTGACGGTGACTGTGCCGCGGGAGATGCGTTCGCGGAGTTTGGATTCAAACGCGGCCTCGAGGGACTGAAGTTCCTCGGAGAGGCGGACGACGGCCTTGAAGTACTTGTTATTAAGGGAGCGGATTTCGAGGAAGTAGTGGATGCCGTCTTTTTGAGACGAGGCCTCACCAAAGCCAGTCATGCTGCGGATCACGCGTGGAACCTCCCGAGGGAAACGTGAAGTTTACTTGTTCTGGGCCGGGGGCTGCGTGCCCGGTGCCGGCGGAACTGGCGCTGCAGGATTAGCCGGCACTGGATTCACCGGGGCAGGAGTGGTTCCCGGCTGGCCAGATGGCGAAGTTGTCGGAGAACTTGCGGGCGGGGTCGAGGCGGGCGGAGTTGTTGCAGGTGGAGTTGTCGTATCCGCAGGTGCGGCGGAGCCAGTGCCCGGTGTTGCCGCGGGAGTCGCAGCCGGCGCCGCGGGCCCCGTGCCAGCGGGGGCTGGTGTGGAAACGGGTGCGGAGGTCGCGCCAGCTTCGGCGGCGGCATCCACTTCCGCAACGGAGGGGCGTGAGGCGTAGTTCAGTAGCACGGCCATGACGATGAAGAGGGCAAAGACACCGACGGTGAACCACGTGAGGGCATCGCCGGTTTTGGTGCCAAAGGCGGTCTGACCTGCGCCTTGGCCACCACCGAATGCGCCGGCGAGGCCGCCGCCTTGGGGGCGTTGCAGCAGGATGACGGCGATCATGAGGAGGCAGATGACCAGGAACAGGATGATGCTGGCCGAGACCAGCCATTGGGGCCAGACAAAGGCGAGGGTGGAAAAGGGAAGCGTGAGCGCGTCTTGAAGCACGATGCAAGTCCTTTCGCTGTCGAGAGATCGGAGCCGGACCTCGGTCCCGATTCGCCGCCAGCATGCCGCCGGGGATGCAAGGGGGAATGTTAGGCGGGAAGGGGGCGGGATTGCCGTGAGACGGAAAGTGTTGAAAGTGGCAAAGTGACGGTCAAACCAGGGATCAAAGCGTCAGGGTGAAGGAGTGTGAAGTACCCGATGCACTTGACGCGAGTGGTATAGTCACCCTTCACTGTGTGTGGAACAAAAGATGGACATGAAGACAAGCAGCGAGCGATCTGTGGGTGGGGCGAGTACACGTGCCGGGGCGAGCGCGCGAGTGGACAAAGTGGATGTACCCCCCGGGCTGAATGGTCTGGTGGAGGGTGCCGGAACGGGTGAGATCGTGCTGACCAGCGCGGATATCACGGACTTTGCATCGGCTGAGGCGTATCTGGACCAGCGGGTGAATGTCGAGCGGATGCGCTCCACGCGTTTGCCGCCGGGGGTCTTCAAACTCGATCGCATGCACGCTTTGATGGCCGCGCTGGGAAACCCGGAGCGCACCTACAAAAGCGTGCACATCGCCGGCAGCAAGGGCAAGGGCAGCGTGACCGAGATGGTGGCGAGCTGCATGGGCGAGTGCGGCTACGTGACGGGTGTGTACATGAGCCCTCACCTGACCAGTGTGCGCGAGCGGATCCGACTGGGTCGTGAGCAGATCAGCGAACGCGACTTTGCAGTCAGATTGCGCCGCGCGGCCGAGGCGGGAGAGCAGATCGCCAAAGATCACGGCGAACCGACCTTCTTTGAACTCGTGACGGCAGTGGCATTCATTCACTTTGCCGAAGAGGCGGTGGATCTGGCAGTGATTGAGGTGGGGCTGGGTGGACGCCTGGATGCGACCAACGTGCTGCATCCATCCTCGATCGCGGCGACGGCGGTGACGGCGATTCAACTTGAGCACACAGATCTTTTGGGTGACACGCTGGAAAAGATTGCCGCGGAAAAGGCGGGCATTTTCAAGCCAGGCGTACCTGCCTTCACCTTTGAACAACCCGAGCCGATTCTGTCCGTGCTGGCTGAACGAGCGATCTCCGCCGGAACCACCTTGACTGTGCTTGGCAAGGATACGGAATTCTCGCACCGTTTCGAATCAGACAAGGAACACGGCCCCCACTCACGCGTGAGTATGGTGACCAAGGAGAACGCCTTTGAGCACTTCGCGGTGCCATTGAAAGGCGAACATCAATCCTTCAATTGCGGGCTCGCACTGGCATTGGTGGATTGTCTGAGCACTCACAAGTTTGCGACTCCGGCGCGGCTGGTGGCGGCAGGGTTAGAGCGGACCCCGAACTACGGGCGATTTGAGATCGTGGCAGAACGACCACGCATCGTGGTGGATGGGGCCCACACTCCCGAGAGCGTGAAGGGGGCGGTGGGTGCCGTGGGCCTGCACCTGCGGGTGGATTCGACGATCATCATCTTTGGCTGCGCTGCGGATAAGAACGTCAGCGGAATGATTGCCCAATTGGCCAGAGGCGCGGACAAGGTGATCTTCACCAAGGCCAGGGGGAACACGCGGAGTGCCGACCCCAAGGAACTGGCACGGCAATATGAGCAGTTGACCGGGACTGCCGCACAAGTGGGCGCGACGGTGGCCGATGCGATCGAATTGGCGAAGCGGGCAGCCCAACGCGATGACCTGATCCTGATTACAGGTTCGTTTTATGTGGCGGGAGAGGCCAAATCGCTGCTGAAGAAATAGACCAGACTGGGCAATCGCGCCCAGAGAAGAAATAGCAAGCAGCAAGTGACCACGCGAATGCTACTGATCGCTTGAGCCGACGACCATTTTCTTGTCGCCCGGCCTTGATCTTGGCGGGGCTTTAGCGGCTTTGCTGGGATCTCCGCCGCCAGCCGCGACGAGGATGGAGCCAAGCAATAGGGCCACACTGCACCCGGCGGCGGGAAGGGTCCAGCCGACGGCGGAGAGGGCATCGTTCTTGGGCTTGTAGTTTGGCCCCATGCCTTTGGGCATGAGGAGCAGAGCAGCCTGCATCTGCCACGTGTTTTCGGCGAGTTCGCCGGCCTTTTCCGGTTCGCTGCGACGGGTGGTCGGATAGTTGAGCCGCTCGCGGGCGAACCCGCCAGCGGGATTGAATTCGTAGAAGTCAAAAACCCAGTCCTTACGCCACACACTGCCCCAGGTCTTGGGATCGGCACCCGGCGGCGGCGTGCGCGTGACGATGACGAGGCGATCGACATTCTCGCCATTGAAGCTGGCTTTGACGGACTCAACCGCATCACCACTGTTCATGGGAAGAAAGCGAACCACTCGGAGCCAATCCATGTGCGGACGCAGACCGGGGAGCTCTTTCATGCCTGGGATGGTGACGCGCAGCCGGAGGTTCTCATCGCCATATGCAATATTGACGTGATCGACACCGGCTTTATCCGTCTCGTCGGTCAGGGTCACCTTGCGATTGGCAAAGGTGAAAGAGCGGTCGTCCACCTCTTTGAAGAGGAAGATATTGCGGCGATGCTCAGAATGAAAATCCGCGATGCGCTGGGCCATGAACCAGCCACTGATCAACAGCAGCACCACCGAAAGAATGGCGAGAGCCCAGGCGAGCTTGACACGTCGAGCGGTAGGCATGGTGCAGATCGGACCTTGGGTCAGTGGCCTGAGCCACTGGCGGGCTTGGTGGCGGAATTGGAGTCGTGCTTGTGATCGGCACCGTGGCCGTGGCCATCATCTGCAGGGGCCTTGGCTTCAAAAAGGCCGGGGGTGGTGCCGCCACGAGGACGAGAAGTGCCCGAGGTGCTGACGGAGTGTTCGACGCGAGGGTGATAGTTCTGGCGATGGTGGAAAAGCTCGGCCTTCATGGCGTCAAACTTGGCCTGATCGCCAGCCAGAACGCTCTTCAAGAACTCTTCGCGGCGCTGCTGAACGATTGGCTTGTCCAGAGTCTTGGCTCCGACGATGCGATTGCCACCCACCTGTACCTCGCCACCTTTGTAGGCGTAGACCTTGCCACGATTATCCAGATCGATGGTGGTGAAGCCCAGGAAGAGGGCGAAAGCAAACAGTGAAAAGAGGAAGATGACGGTGTTGATGGGGTTGTCGTAGCGAAGCTGCATGAAGTACATCACGACGAGCGCGGCTTTGACAGTGGCGATGGACATGGCCACGCTGACGTTCACCCAGGTGGGGAAGTGAATGTCGAAATACTGCTGAATCCAGACTTCGGCATTGGCCAGGCCAACGGTGAGTGCCGTAAAGGTGAGGAGCACTGCCAACACAACGCGATTGGTGAACGCGGAGACGATGACGTGCTTATGGGCATGATGTCCAGCAGCGGTGCCGTGCGGGTTGGTCTCGTCGAAACCACCCGGCGCGTGACCGTGGGCATCGGCGGCATGGGCAGAGCGAAGCGGTTGGTTGTGATTCATCGGAGGTTCCGGTTGTGAGAAGTCAGAGAGAAGAAAGAAGTGAGGAGAAAGAGGGAAAGCAAGGAATCAGTGAATGAGATAGAGGAGTGGGAAGAGGAAGATCCAGATCAGGTCGACGATGTGCCAGTAGAGGCCGGCCATTTCCACGCCGGTGTAGTGCTTGGGACCGTAATTCTCAACGCCGGGGCGGCTGAACCACCAGACGCGGGCAATGAGAGCCATGCCAATGAGAACGTGCGCGGCATGCAAACCGGTGCCGGTGTAATAGAGCGACCACCACATGTTCTCGTGTGGATCGGTGGCGAAGGGATACGAGAAGAGGATGCCGGGGAGCTTGCCGCCGTAACCCTGCTCGAAGTAGAAGAGACCGCCAAACTTGGTGAGGGCCTCACCACCGGCGTGCGACATGGTGGGATCAAAGTGCCATCCCGTCATCTTGGGGATGTACTCCATGAGAAGCTTAATGGCGACGAAGAGGGCTCCGCAGACGAGGGTGATGACGAGGTTGCGGCGGGCTTCCTTTTGGCGATTGTGCTGGAAGTGATTGATGGACATGGCCATCGTGTAGGAGGAGATGAGGAGGACGACGGTGTTGAGGCCGCCCCATCGCCAGTCGAGGTACGAAGACCCGTTGCGGAAGGCATCGGGGTACATCATGCGGTAGATGGAGTACCACACGAATATGCCGGCGAAGAGGAGCACTTCGGTGGCGAGGAAGAGCCACATGCCCGTCTTGCATGCGTCGAACTCCTCGTCCTTGGTGCGGAAGTGAGAGGCATGCTTGTAGGTTTCGTACCCGGGGGCTCTACCACCCTGAATCAATCCCGGCTTGAAGTCGATGGTGCTCATGCGTGTTCCGATTTCTGAGTGACTGGTGAGGGGGATCAGGAACGATTCAATGGATGATCAGTGCACAGTGTGGGCAGATGCGCCCGCGGGCTTATCAGCCAACGGGTAATCCTCTTCGCTGCAGTGGAAGGGAACGACCTCGCCGTAGTCATACGGGCCGTGCTTGACAATGGGCTCATGCTCGAAGTTGTGCTCAATCGGTGGGCTGGCGGCGTACCACTCCAAGGAGAGTGCGCCCCACGGGTTGGCGGGAGCGACGCGCCCACGAAGCGAGGCAATGAAGTTGAAGAGGTGGACCAGGAAGCCGACGAGAAGGATGTAGGAACCGATGGTGGAGACGACGTGCCAGATCTGGAACGTATCGACGTACGTCGCGTAGCGGCGAGGCATCCCCTGCACACCCATGATGAACTGGGTGAAGAAGGTGACGTTAAAGCCGATGAAGACCAGGATCGCGCCGGTCATGCCCCAGAACTCGTTGTACATGCGGCCGGTCATCTTGGGCCACCAGTGGTGGAGACCGCCGACAAAGGCGATGATGGTGCCGCCCATCATGACGTAGTGGAAGTGGGCGACGACGAAGTATGAGTCGGTGAGGTGCAGGTCGGTAGAAAGAGCCCCAAGGGGCAGACCCGTGAGGCCACCGATGCTGAAGAGGAAGAGGAATATGAGGGCGTAAAGCATGGGGGTGTTCATGGCGATCGAGCCCTTGTAGAGGGTCAGGATCCAGTTGAACACCTTGACGGCAGTGGGAATAGCGACCAGGAAGGTGAGGGCTGAGAAGATGGTGGCCGCCAGCTCTGTCGAGCTGGAGAACATGTGGTGGCCCCACACCAGGAAGGAGACGGCGGTGATACCGAGTGAGGCAAAGGCGATAGCGCGGTAGCCGAAAATCTTCTTATGGGCGTGCACGGGGATGATCTCGGAGATAATTCCCATGCCGGGGAGAATCATCACGTACACCACGGGGTGGCTGTAGAACCAGAAGAAGTGCTGGAAGAGGACGGGGTCGCCGCCGAGACCAGGATCGAAGATGCCGATGTGGAAGACGCGCTCCAAGATGAGGAGCAGGAGCGTGATGCCGATGACGGGGGTGGCGAGGACCTGAATAATGCTGGTCGCGTAGATCGCCCAGATGAAAAGGGGCATATCAAACCAGCCCATGCCGGGGGCGCGAAGCTTGTGCACGGTAACGATGAAGTTCAGCCCGGTGAGGATGGAACTGAAACCCATGATGAAGGCACCGAGCACCATCAGAATGACGCGGGATTGATCCGGGTCGGTGGTGGTGGAGTACGGGGTGTAGAAGGTCCAGCCGGTGTCGACACCACCGAAGTAAATGGAGAGGCCGGCGAACATGGAACCAAAGAAGTAGATGTACCAGGACAGAAGGTTGAGGCGGGGGAAGGCGACGTCCTTGGCTCCGAGCATCAGGGGAAGCAGAAAGTTGCCCAGTGCCGCAGGGACGCTGGGAATGATGACCATGAAGACCATCACTGCGCCGTGCAGGGTGAAGAGGCGGTTATAGATCTCGTTGCCCTTGCCAATTCCTTCATCGGACTTGAAGAACTGGCCGGTGACCTGTCCGGCGACTGTCCGCACCGGCTCCAGAAGCTCAGTGCGCACCGCCAAAGCCAGCACGCCACCGATGAAGAAGAAGATGAGGACGGCGATGAGGTACATCACGCCGATCTTCTTGTGATCGACGGTTGTGCACCAATCCCAGACGTTGGTCCAGAATGACCCCTTGGACTGGTAGTAGGGACCGTGGTGGTCGTGGTGGTCGTGGTGGTCGTCGGCGTGGCCGGGGATGCTGCCGCTGGTTGGATGGAGTGTTGACATAAGAAAATCCTGAGTGGAGCTTGGTTGGGATTACTTGGTGGGTGAATCAGTGGCGGGTGCAGCAGGAGCACCGGCCGCGCCGGGATTGAGCTTCTTCATGTAGGCGATGATGCCGTCGATCCGCTTCTCATCGAGCTGACCTTGGAAGCTGTTCATCTGTGAGTATGGGCCGTACCCCTTGTGGATCTTGGCCTGAGGGTTCAGGATCGACTCCCGGATGTAGTTCTCGTCATAAAGAGCGGTGGAGCCATTCTCCAGCGGCACTTGCGTGCCAAATGCGCCTTTCCACGTTGGCCCGGTGTTCTTGCTGCCATCGACAGAGTGACAACTGGCGCACTGGCTCTTGTAGACGCGCTCGCCGATGACCTCTGGTGGCTTGTTGCCAGCCCAATCGGCCATCAGTTTGTCGAAGTGCGCCTCGGGAACGACGCGGAGAATGGCCATCATCTCAGAGTGCGACTGGCCACAATATTCGGCACAGAAGATCCAGTGATCGGCCTTGGGGGTGCCATCAGGAAGCTTCTCCGACCCCGTGAGCTTCTCACTCTGGAACCAGTACGAGGTGTAGCGATTGGGCAACACGTCCTGCTTGATGCGGAAATCGGGAATCCAGAAGGCGTGGATGACATCGAGGGAATTCATCCGCAACTTGATCGCGCGGCCTTCGGGAACGGGGTAAATGGGAACGTCAGTCGATGCCAGTGTGCTGGTGTTCGTTATATCGCTATCAGGATTGGTGCTGCTGGTGAACAACGGACTCTCTTCGCCGTTGGGATAGGTGACCAGCCAGTTCCACTTCTTGCCTTCAACCTTGAGTTCCATCGCGTTCTGCGGGGCGATCAGGGCATCCGCGTAGCCATGGAAGCCCTTGAAGAAGATGTACGCCAGCGGGATCAGGGGCAGAACGGTCCACGCGATTTCCAATGGAGTATTGTGTGAAGTGGAAAGAATCGGCTTCTTGACAGCGCTGCGCCGGTACTTCCACGTCCAATAGAACATCAGGTACATCAGGATCACAAAGGCGATCACGCTGAACCAGAAGATCCACATGAACAGATCATCCACGGCGGCGGAATACGTCGCCGAAGGACGCGAACGGAACCAAATGTCGCGAAGGGGCTGATCGATCGGGGCTTTGGCGAGCAGGTTTCCGAATGTGCCGCCTGCGAGATTGATGAGGTCGCTTGTCATACGGAGGATCCAGGGTTCAAAGGTCGGAGTCGCGAGAGAGGTGTGAACTTGACGTTGAGTGATCCGCAAACATCAGGGTCAGGAAGTCACCACGGTGGGCGGAGGTTGTGGAGGCGAGGATTCGGAATTCGTCACTGCGGGAGCTGGAATCTGACGTGCGCGGCGGCGAATGCGTTCGCCGGCAAAAAGGAGGCCGATGAGGGTGCCGACGCTGATCATGGTGACCACGCCGCCAATCTGCATGACGCGCCATGCAACCAGAACGTATTTGCCACTGTTGGGATCAAAGCGGTAGCAATAGTGCAGAAAGAGGTCACCCAGACCATCGGCGATCTTCCCTTGGCTGGCTTCCAGCAGCATGAGCTTGAGGTCGCGCCCGGTATAAGAGATGCCACCGGCATAGCGCGCCAGGCGACCGTCGGGGGTGACGACGAACATCAGTGACGGATGCGAATATTCGCCATTTTCCAGCAATTTGTACTTGAAGCCCAGGGCATCGGAGAGTTCCTTGGCCGCGACCTCGGTGCCGACGTGAAACTCAAAGCCCGACTCGACCGTCGCACGATTGGCCTCGGTGAGCTTGGTGTAGCCCGTGACGTAGCGGTACTTCTTGTTCTCAGCCGAAAGGGGCACTTCGGTGTGGTCGATGCTGAAAATGAGGGCCTTGTACTTGTCCCCCACCACATAATCAATTTCGTCCATGGCCTTGGCCATCTTGTCGATGGTGACGGGGCACATGACGGGGCAGCGGTAGTACGCCATCACGATGATGACGGGCTTGCCATCTTTGAAGTAGTCACCGAGTTTGACGGGCTCACCCTTGGAGTTTTTGAACTCCACGTGCATGGGGAGCTTTTCGCCAAGGTGGGGGACGACTTCGAGATCTTTGGCCTCTTTGGGGAGTTCATTCATCAACACCTGAGCAGGGGCCAGACTCGTGCCCAGTCCCGAGCCCAGCAACAGCATCACCGCCGCAGCGAGTGCCGCGGGTCGTGTGAAGAGGTTGTAACGTGTGATGCTGAACATGGCGAAAATCACTTGGCGGTGTTGTACTTGGAAATCACCTTGTCTTTGGCAGCAGACAGCGGAATGCGAACGGTGTTGCTGGCCGAGTCGGCCCAGCCAAAGGTCTTGAATTCCTGATCGGTGACGCGTGCTTTGTATTGCATCGCCTCGGCTGACATGAAGACTTCCTGCTTGCGGGCTTTCTCCTGCGTGGAGTAACTGTTGAAGTACACCCAGATCACCGCAATCGAGCCCACCACCGCTACCACCAGCGCTGCGCTCCAAGCACCCAGGGAGAGCATGCTCGCTTCGGCACCGTGCTCGGTCTGCGGCAGACCTTCGACCGCCTCATGATGGTGCCACGCGTCGGCGTGAGCTTCTTCGACCGGCAATGTGTGTGCGTGTCCGTGTCCTGCCATCGCACTTCCCTTTCTAACCCATCTGATCTGAAGACATGCTGTCAGATCAGAATTATTCTTGTCTCGCAGTACGCCGGATTCTCGAAAGTGCTTTTAGGCAAAAATGCGGGAATCCCCTGAAATTGATTCCGATCAGACGTAATTCTTGTGGTGCAGTGCTTCTGCCATGCGGGGGTCGTGCACTGCGACCAGCGGCCGCGAAGCACAGACTCGCCAGAAGAGGCCGAAGAAGATCGCGATACCAGCGATAGCGCCCGCAGCGTCGATCCAGATGTGCTTATTGGTCAGCGCCATCTGGGCCTCGACTTCGTTGATCGCGGCCATGGGGCGGACGATGAAGATCATGTCCAAGACCTGCATGGTGATGGCCCAGCCAGCCATGAAGGTGAGGGCAGTACCCTTACGCTTCACATCGCGGAAGATGAGGACCAGGAACGGCACCAGGAAGTGTCCGAAGCAGAGCGTGTAGAAGAGGTATTCCCAGCCGCCTTGTTTACGCGCGACGTACCAGGCAGTTTCTTCCGGAATGTTGGAGTACCAGATCAGGAAGTACTGACTGAAGGCGATGTACGCCCAGAAGACGGTGAAGGCGAACTGGAGCTTGCCCAGGTCGTGGTAGTGTTCGTCCGTCACGACACCCTTCAGGAGGCCGCGGTTGCGGAGGGCCTGCGTGATGATGATGAGGGCGGCGATGCCGCTGTACGCACAACCGGCGAAGTAGTAGACGCCCCACATCGTGCTGAAGAAGCGGAAGTCAAAGGACATCAGCCAGTCAAAGGCACAGAAGGCGATGGAAAGGGCAGTGAGGATCATGCCCCACGAGGCGGTGAAGCGGGTCTTGGCCGAGAGGGAGCGATCGCCGGTGCGGTCCTGCTCAAGTGAGCGTGCCACATACACGCGGCTGAGGTACCACCAGATGACCAGATACAGCCCCATGCGCCCAAAGAAGAAGACGGGGGTGAAGAAGATCGCTTTCTTGCTGAGGAGATAGTCGCTCGAGTATTCGGGGTTCATCCAGGTGAAGAGTGAACCCTTAAAGACCACGAAATCGAGGATGGGGGTGATGGCGGCAAGGACGCCGCAGATCGGGGCGAGAGAGGCCATGTTCTCCAGCAGGCGGCGGATCGTCGCGCTCCATCCGGCGTTGGTGAGAGAGGTGGCCTGCAGGAAGAAGAGCCCACCCAGAGACATGGCCAGTGCCGTGCAGGCACCGACGTGGAAACTGGCGAGGGCGTGCTGCTTGGAGACGACCGCGCCGCCGACGATGGTGGCAACCAAAGCGATGAGACCCACACCCAGCAGCATGGTGCTGGGTGTGCTGCCGCTGATGGTGATGTTCTCACGCTTTAGAGCAGGATCGTTTGAGACATCGGGCAACACAATGGTGCCGGGAACGAACTTGGAGGTATCCAGACCGGAAGTTGCACTACTCACTTTGAACCTCCTGTGCTGGGTGCCGGGGTGGAAGCAGGTGCCGGAGCAGGGGCAGAAGCCGGAGCCGGTCTGACCCGCATCAATTCATCACGCTGACCAGCCGGGACATCGTTGATGTTGCCCTTGCGCGACTCTTGCAGCACGCGGATGTAGGCGACGACGCCCCAAGCGTCCATCGGCGACAGAGCGTGTGCATAACCCGGCATCTTCTGATTGCCGGCTGTGTCCCACACGCCGACCAAGGCGGTGTGGAAGAGATAGCCGTCTTTACCCTGATCAGCCTTGGTGTCGAAGTACTTGGCATCGTGGAAATTTGGAAGAACCGCACTCCACTGCTTTCCGACCATGCCCTTGCCGTCGCCGTCATAGCCGTGGCAGGTGGCGCAGGTGATGTTGTACCACTTCTCGCCGCGAGCCAGCAAATCTGCATCGACCTTGACAGGAATGGTGGTGAGGTACGCACCATCAGCACCCTTGCCGGTGTACACGCGGTCGTCTTCACGCAAGAGGTCGGCCTGCTTGGCCTCCCACTTTCTGGCCCAGTTGTCGCTGGCGACACCGGGCTGGGTGGTAGCGCTTGGGGCCATCTGCTCAGGAGCAAAGCTGGTGCGGCCAAAGGCCACAGTGCCCTTCACCGACGGACGCATGGTGCGGCTGTCCGAGTAGAACTCGGTCTTGGCCTGCGACTTCCACTTCGGGCTGTCTTTCATGTCCTGAAAGAACTGACGAGGTGGCTCATCGTGGCGATCGCCGCGACAACCAGTGAGCCCGGTCGCGGCAGCGAGTGCCGCGAGGGTCAGCAGTGAGGCAGATGAAACTGAAGTGCGTGTCATGAGTAAGTGTCCAGAACAGTGGGCGGGCCAATGAGCGTGCCAATGAGCGTGCCAGTGAGCGTGCCAGTGAACAGGGTTACTCCTCAACCAGTTCGACAGACTTGGCACCAGCAGCGCGAAGAAGTTCGCGCGTCTTGGCGGGGTCAAAGCGCCTGTCGGTGGCTTCGATGGCGATGAAGAAGGCGTCATCGCTGCACGCCAGGAAACGGTCCTTGGAAAAGAGGGGATGGCTGTGACGGGGCAGCCCGTTCAGCGCAAGCATGCCGATCAGCGTCGTGAAGGCAGTGAAGAGAATGCCGATCTCAAAGGTGATCGGGACGAACGCTTCCCACGCGACATAGGGCTTCCCCTGCACCACCATGTGGTAGTCCATATTCATCCACGCCTGCATGCCGAAACCGGCGCAGGCCATGGAAAGGCCGACGACTGCCGCCATCAGGGGAAGCTTGGTGCGCTTCACGCCCATGGCATCTTCCATGCCGTGGACCGGGAATGGTGAGTGGCAATCCCACTTGGTGTAGCCGGCATCGCGCACCTTTTCGGCGGCGTGCACCAGATCGGCAGGATTCGCAAACTCGGCAAGCACGCCATGCAGGGGCCTGCCGGATTCAGTGACATAGAGAGGGGCAACTGACATTTAGTGTGCCTCCTTGTTGGCGTGGTTGGCGTGCGAGTGATCGTGATTCGAATGCCCGTGGCCATGTCCGTGACCATGCCCGTATCCATCCCAGTGGGGGCTGGCCTGGGGCAGCACGGCCTTGAGTTCGCTGATGGCAAACACCGGCAGGAACTTCATGAACAGGAGGAAGAGCGTGAGGAATGTTCCGAAGGAACCCACGAAGATCATGATGTCCACCGGGGTCGGCCAGAACATGTGCCACTCGCCGGGGAGGTACGCCCGGTGCAGCGAAGTGACGATGATCACGAAGCGCTCGAACCACATGCCGATGGTGACCAGGAACGCCACCACAAACACCGCGATCGTGCTGGTGCGCATCTTCTTACTCCAGAAGATCTGGGGTGAGATGACGTTACACGAGATCATCGTCCAATACGCCCAGGCATAAGGACCTTGGGCTCGGTTCTGCAGGAAGACATCAAGCTCAAACTTGTTGCCGCCGTACCAGGCGATGAAGAACTCCATGGCGTAGGCAAAACCCACCATCATGCCGGTGAGGAGCACGATCTTGGCCATGTTCTCGATGTGGCGAAGCGTGACGAAATCGGCAAAGTTCTTGTAGAGGGCGCGCGCGGGAATCAGAAGCAGGAGCACCATGGCAAAGCCGCCGAAGATGGCGCCCGCGACGAAATATGGCGGGAAGATCGTGGTGTGCCAGCCGGGCACAATCGAAGTTGCAAAGTCAAAGGACACGATCGAGTGCACGCTGAGCACCAGAGGTGTCGAGATGCCCGCGAGCACCAGATAGGCCACTTCATAGCGGTGCCAGTGGCGAGCGCTGAAACGCCATCCCAAAGACAGGAAGCCGTAGACGTACGCCCTGATGGCATCGACGCGAACCGGAACGATGGGAAGCAGAATCGGACCACTGGCCATTTTCCGCAGACGCAGGTCCGCACGATCTCGCAGCGTCGCCAGATCGGGAATCATGCCCATGTACCAGAACAGCAGCGACACCGTCGCGTACGTGCTCACCGCAAAGACGTCCCATAGCAACGGCGAGCGGAAGTTCGGCCAGATCTGATTGGCATTGGGAATCGGAAAGAGCATCCACGCCGCCCACTGGCGCCCGATGTGAATGCCCGGGAACGTGGCCGCACAGATCACCGCGAAAATCGTCATCGCCTCGGCCGAACGATTGATCGCCGTGCGCCACTTCTGCTTGAAGAGGCAGAGAATCGCGGAGATCAGCGTACCGGCGTGGCCGATACCGATCCAGAACACAAAGTTGGTGATGTCCCACGCCCAGTCGACCTGGTTGTTCAAGCCCCAGGTGCCGATGCCGGTGATCACCAGATACAGAATGAAAAGACCACCCAACTGGGCAATGCCAAACGCCGTCATGAACGCCGGCAACCACCAGCGCGGCGGAGCGTTCTCGGCGTAGCCACAGACGATGTCCGTCACCTCTCCAAAGGTGCGGCCGTTCAAGACCAATGGTGGGCGCACACCGGGATCATCAATCAATGTTCCGTCGCCGATCACGGGATCGTGCATCGACTCCGTCGCCGGACGCGCACGACCGGCCAACCGGTCTGCCGTGATCTTGTCTGGATGAAGCGTCGTCATTTTCAGGAAACTCCCTGACAGGAAATTCGTTTTGAATCCAACCTCAAGCCAACCCCAACTCAATCCCAACTCAAACGTGATTACGACAAGATCGAGAGAGACAAGGCATACCCCACATCCTTGAAACGCTTCCGCGGATCAATGAAGTGCGTGTGACCCTTGCCATCGTTCTTGTGGTCATGACCGTCATGGTCATGATGATCGCTGGAATGGCCGTGCCCCTTGTGATCACCGCCGTGAGGATGGTCCTGCGGATCTGCAACGGGCGCACGCAGCTTGGGATTGGGGTTCTTCACACCCATCAGATAGCTGGTGCGAGGACGGGTGTTGAGATAACCCAGCAGCAGATACGAACGACCATTGGCACGCGTCTTGGAGACCTTGCTCTCCGGATCGTTGATATCGCCAAAGACAATCGCGTTCGAGGGACACGCCTGCTGGCAGGCCGACTGGAAAAACCCTTCGGGGATGTTCTGCAGATTCTCCAGCTTCATCTCTGCGCGAGCCGCGTTGATGCGCTGGATGCAGTAAGAGCACTTTTCCATCACGCCGCGCATACGCACCGACACATCGGGGTTGCGTTGCATGCGGCTGATTTCATCGACCTTCTCACGCAGGCGGGGCGGAATCCAGTTCACATTGGGAATGCCGCCGACCTTGTCAGCGAGTTCCTTGCCATAGAAGCCACCGTTGAACTTGCTGATACCAAACTCAAAGAAGTTGTAGCGACGAACCTTGTACGGACAGTTGTTCGCGCAGTACCGCGTGCCGATGCAACGGTTGTAGACCTGGTAGTTGATTCCTTCGGGGCCGTGCACCGTGGCGTTGACAGGGCACACCGTCTCGCACGGAGCGTTCTCACAGTGCACGCAACCCACCGGTTGGTGCATCATGCTGTCGGGCTCGTTGATGTCTTCGCCGGTGTAATAGCGATCGACGCGAATCCACGTCAACTCGCGACCCTTGGCCACTTCGTCGCGACCTACAACCGGAATGTTGTTCTCTGACTGGCAGGCGATGGTGCATGTGCCGCAACCCGTGCACGAAGCCAGGTCGATGGTCATGCCCCACTGCTGACGCTTGGTGTATTGCGCTGCGGTCGGGTTGCCCAGATGGTCAACCGCGCCCTTATTCGCCGGATCAGGATTCTGATCGCTCAGGTTGTACGGGTTGTTGTAGATGCTGACGTTCGGCGGTGTGTGCGACAGTTCGCCCAGCTGCTCGGCAAAGTTCACCCGCTCGGCTTCCTTGCCGTAAATGCTGTCCACCATGTTCTTCACGGTGTCGCCGTGCTTCTTCCACGCGGGCAGGTCCACCTCGCGAACCAGTGTGGTGCGCCCTTCCAGCGACCAGTGATTCTGGGTGCTTGCAACCTCACGTGTTCCCTCGACAAGTGCCACTGTGGCACCCTGGCCAAAGCGGCTGATGCCTGCGCCGCGCAGCGGATAAACGTTGCTGCCGACATTCTCTCCCACACTGCCGCAGGATGTGCGGCCGTAGCCAAGCGTCAGCACCACGGTGTCATCAGCCATGCCTGGGCAAATCCAGCATGCGACTGTGACCTTGCGGCCACTCAATGTCACCTCAGCCAGACGCGCCTTGGGGAATTTGCGATCGGTGTAAATCTTGTTGGGGTCACCGTCGTTGTACGAAATCGGAGCCACACCAAGCATCTCGGCGGTCTTGGGGCTCATGAGAGCCGGATTCTCCCACACGACGCGCGTGCCGGGCTGAGGCAACTCGTGCAGCCAGGGGTTATTGCCAAAGCGGCCATCACCCACCATGCCATTCTCAAAGACCACATCCAATCGATTCTGTGTCGGCGGAGTGGGGAGTGTGAACGCGCTCGCGGCGGTCGCGACATCAGCCATCTTCAATGGGCCCGGTGCCGCAGGAGCAACGGGAGTCGCGGTGCGTCCTTCGTGCAGAATCCGCCGCCACTTCTTCTCACTTTCCGCGCCGGTGCCCAGCGCACCAGCCCAAGCGCCTCTGACCAGTGCCAGCCCATCGGGCTTGAGATTGCCACCCACGAAGGCAAGGAACTCGATTTCGCTCCACACCGGTGCCGCAGGGCCGCTGGCATCATCGGGCTTGGAGTACAAAGGCGCGATCATCGGCTGAATCACGCTGCGCGTGCCATCGATTGCCTCGACATCGCCCCAAGACTCCAACGTGTGCGCGCCGTTAATGGTCCACACGCTCTCGTTGGCTGTCTCGGTGGATTCCACGCTCCAGGTGATCGTGTTCTTCACCTTGGCAAACTTCTCTGCAAAGCCCAGATCGCCCGGCGCGTCATACACCGGGTTCACACCGATGCAGATCACCGTGTCGATCTCACCCTTACCCATGCGTGCCGCGAGGGCGCCGATGTCCGCAAGGCCATCACTGGCCTCATCTTCACTCATGGTGCGATAGGCGACCGTCTTACCAGCATTGCCCAGCGCTGCGTTGATCGCGTGCGCGAGGCCGTGCACTTCGGCGGGCTGCGAGGGGCCAGCCAGAACCAGTGAAGCGCCCTTATTGGCCAAAAGGTCTTCCGCCGCGGCATCCACAAACTTGGTGTCGATCGTGCCCATCACGCCCTTGGGAGCGATGTTGCCCAGGCCGCTCACACCCAGCTTGGCCAAAGCAGCCGCAAGAGCAAAGGCATAATGCGTCACCACCGATGGGGCAACGCGCTTGCGATGGTCTGCCATGCCGCCAGTGATGCTGGCCTGGCACTCGACCACATACAGGCGGCTCATGTCGTCGCTGGTCTTCATCACCGCGCGATTGGCGGCAAAGCCCCGCGCATTGATCAAACCACCAGGCTCAAAGCCGGGGCCTGATGCCGAGGCAAAGTCGCGATCAAGCGACACGATGGTCTTGGCCTTGGCCACATCCAGCACCTCGCGCATCGGCTTCCCAAAGGCGATGCGTGAGCCAGCGATGGCGCTGCTGTTTTGCGTCGCGTCATAGGCGATCCATGTCGCTGCGGGCCACTTCTTCTTCAGATCGGCCTTGATCGCATCGCGCGTCGGGCTGGTCTTCTTATCCACCAGAATCGCAACCGATGCGCCGCGCGTCGCGAGCAATCGCTCGGCCTCGGGGCCCCACCAACCCTTGAAGTCCTCAAAGGTGGCTTCCAACCGGCCACGGGCCGGGTTCTTGTACATGGGGAACTTCAGGCGATCGGGGTCATACAGCGAAAGCACACTGGCCTGAGCCCAGATGCTGCTCTTCCCCTGATTGACGGCGTGCAGAGGATTGCCTTCCACCTTGGTAGGACGACCTTCATGCGTCTCAATCAAGAGGCCCTCAGCACCACCGCCGGGGAGAGGCATGGCACTGGCGTAGAAAAGGGGCTTACCGATCACCACATCTTCGGGGATCTCACGCGAGTAAGGCAGAATCTTGTGGTCCGGACGGCGGCAGCCAGGCAGCGTCGCGGCACCAGCCAGCGCCACCGATGCACCCATCAACTGCAGGAACGTGCGCCGCGAACTGGTGAGCATGTCGGTGATACCGGCAGGAAACTCACGCTCGACAAAATCGCGGAACTCAGGAGTGTCAGCGATCTCGTCCGTGCTGCGCCACGCCTTGCGACCGGCGATGCGGGTCAGTTCACGGGGCGAACGCGCCAGTTCCTGCTTGGAGGGCAGCACTGCCGAGCCGTGCCCGTGTGCGTGTTCGGCGGTCGTTGAATGGCATTGATCCAGCGTGCTCATGCGTCGTTCACTTTCGTCGCTGTCCAAACTCGTGCGGTCACAGAACTCATCTATCCGTCATCTCGATCGTCGGCTTCGTCGCCTTAGTAGTGACATGCACCGCAGTTCTCCGGAGGCGCTTCCTTCAGCGTCTCCAGCAACTTGCGTCCCTCGGCCTTGTGCTTCTCGGAATCCGCGAGCCACTCGGTCTGCACCCATTGCAACTGCGTCACCTTGTCTTTGGGCACCAGATACTTTTCCGGCTCTGTCTTTACGCCGCGATGGCAATCCAGACACCATCCCATGCTCTGCGGCTCTGCCTGATACACCGTCTCCATCGTCGTGATCTGTCCGTGGCACGAATAGCACGACACGCCGGCGTTCACATGCACATGATGGGGAAAGTTGCGGACGTAGTCAGGGGTCTTGTGCACGCGCCGCCATTCAATGGATTTATCCTGAGCAAACGCGGTGCGGATGAATTCGGTCTTCTCGCGATGCAGCACACCCTCTGGCGCGGTGAAAAGCGCCAAACGTCCCTCCGCGTGGCAGCCGTAGCACGTCGCCACATTCGGAATGTTGGCCTCGGCCGATTCCTCAATCTTGGTGTGGCAATAGCGGCAGTCCATGCCCAGCTTGCCCGCGTGAATCTGATGGTTAAACCCACCACCCGGCTGCTTGGGCATGTATCCAACGCGCCAGAACTTGGGCGTCGCGAAATACGTAAACCCCGCCACCACGGTCGTCAACCCGCCAACTGCCGCGAGCGCTGACACCGTTGGAAAGGCGTTGAACCACTTTGGAAAAAGTCCAGCCACGCTGACCTCCAAACCATTCAGACACAGACCATCAGCACCCCCAAAAACCGCTCGAAAACCGAGCAATTCTGTGAGTACGTGCAAACTTCGCCACCCCCGGAAACCTCATTTGAGTTACCGGGCGTGACGAATTTCCTGTAAGGCAGCAAAATCTACGGTCTCTGCGTACTCTGTCAAGCCGGAAGAGCACATTCTGGCTAATTGAGATCCAGTCTCATCCAAAACTCGTTTGGATTATGGCAGGGTTTCTGGTATACTGCGCATCACCTAGGAGGCACCTCCCATGTCGCCATCCACGCCTTCAGCTTCCATCGACGGCGTCGTCGCGGTAACACTCTCCCGCCGCCCCTCATTCACCACCACCCTCCAATCCGCCCTTGTGTTCGGATTCGGTACGGCTGTCGCCATGTGGGTGATCTTCTTCATCACTCACCTTCCCTCGCTGGCGATTCCCGCTCAGGTCAGCTTCGCGCTCTTCATCCTCTGTATCTGCGGCGGGGCGTTTCTCGCCGCGCGGCAGCAAGCAGCCACTCCCGGCTGGCTCGCAGGTCTGGCCGCCGCCATTGTCAGCGCACTGGTCAACGTGCTGTTGCTCGGCGCCTTCATCGTCAAGCAACCCCCCACCGCCGACCCCGCCTCCACCATTCCCGCTAGTGGTGCCAGTGGCCTTCATGGTGAATCTCTCATGTCCTTGGGAGGATTTTTCATCGCATGCATGGCGCTGGGCGTGATCTCGGGCGCAATCGGAGGAATGGGCAACGCCTTGCGAGTGTCTCGTCAGCACTCTTCCTCACACTGGCTCTCTCGCTTTGCCATCATCAACACCATCTGCTTTCTTCCCTTGCTGCTCATCGGCGGACTCGTCACCACCACTGGCAGCGGCATGAGCGTGCGTGGCTGGCCCGATTCCTTCGGCGCCAACATGTTCCTCTACCCCATTTCGCTGATGACCAGCCATCAAGCCGTCTTTCTCGAACACTCCCACCGCCTCTTTGGCACCTTTGTCGGCCTCGCTGTCGTCGTGCTCACTGCGTGGGTGCTGCTGGCCAAAGTCGGTGGTGGCATCGGCGCGCGCGTGGTGGGCCTCCTTATTCTGGTCTGTATCCAAGGTGCTCTCGGTGGCTTTCGTGTCACTGAGAATTCGCTCTTTCTGTCCATGCTGCATGGTGTGACCGGACAACTCACCTTCGCCGCAGCGATCCTGGTGATGATGCTGCTCCTCCCCAGCTATCACACCGCTGCGACAGCCGTTGCCGATCCGGATGCACGCAAGCGCAAGGCCCTGGCATCCGCACTGCTTCACTCCACAATCCTGCAATTGATCATGGGCGCTGCGTATCGGCACCTGCGGCACGCCGATTCCCCCGGCGCCAATCATGCCATGTGGGGACACATGTTCTTTTCACTCATCGTGGTGGGAGCTGGCGTGATGGCCGCGACGTTCGCACGCTCACGCCCCGGCGACCAACCTCACGATCGCCTGATGAGGCACATCGGCATCGCCACCGTCGCGTGTGTCGCCATGCAGTTCCTGCTGGGATGGCTCGCCTTCTACTTCGTGCACACGGGCGATTCCAAAGGGAATATTCCCATGCCAGAAGAACTCGCGACCGCCACGTCACTGCGCCCGACCGAGGTGATCTTCCGCACATTGCACCAGGGCAACGGCGCGATCCTCCTCGCGCTGGCGACCATGGGGTTGGTGCTGAGCAAGCGCATCTGGCGGGCCACGCTTCCCTCGACTGTCGGGCCGGGCCCAGCCACTGCCGCCGCGGCTACGTAAAGCGTTTTCGGACGCGCATCACAGATCGCACAGACAGAACTGTCGTCATACGTGCACACGCGTGCTGCGCCACATCGCGCAGTGCCAGACGGGTTGCGACTCGCTCGTTCGCTGCGCTGATGTTCTGGCGTGCTCCTCGTGCAAACCATCATGGCTCGTCCCGGCATGACCCTGGCCATGCCGATTCACCACCCCAAGCGCCCGGAGATGTTGCTCCTCAACACCGGTGCTGCTCTTGACTCCTTTGCTCTGGGGCACCTGCGCGAACTGGGTATCAGCGACATCCGGATCAACTACCCGGGGCTTAAATACCTGGCCCCATACGTCAGCCCGGTGATGCGCGAGGCGTGTGTGGAAACCACCCGCAAACTCGCTGGCGTCTTTGAGCATGTCCGCCACGATGCTCACGCTCGTTTGGAGTTCCAACCTGTCCGACGCGCCGTGGCCGACATGGTCGAATCCATGGTCAATCACCCCATGGCCGCTCTCTACATCAACGAGGTCAGCCAGACCGATCAACCTGCGCTGCGCCGCGCGGTCAACGTCGCGTTCCTCAGCGCGCTGATGGGCATCTCGTTGCAGTCGTACCTGATCCAGGATCGTCCCCGGCTGAAGCCCGGCTTTGCCCGCGATGTGGCCCCGCTGGGGTTGGGCGCACTGCTTTCCGATCTTGGCGCACAACTGATTCCACCCGCCGCGCTGGAACGCTACTACCGCACGCACGACGACACCGATCCGGAATGGCGCCAGCACGTCACCATCGGGCACGCCCTCTTGCGCGGCGAAGTGGAACCCTCCGCCGCCGCCGTAGTGCTCAACCATCATCAGAACTTTGACGGCAGTGGCTATCCACTCCTCACCGATGCCGAGCAGGGGGAGCACGCTCCCGCAGGTTCCAAGATTCACGTATTCAGCCGCATCGCGGCTGTCGCTGATTGGTTTGATCGCCTGCGCTGGGGAACTTTCTCAGCCGATGGCGTTGCACCCGCCAAACCCGCGCGTCCGGTGGTGCGCGTACTCCGCATGATGCGTGAAGCACCCCTCGCGCACCTCCTCGACCCTGTCTGCGTCCGCGCCATGGTGGCAGTCGCGCCACCTTATCCGCCCGGTTCACTGGTCACGATCACTGGCGACGTCCGCTGTGTAGTCGTGGATTGGTCACCTCTCGATCCCTGCCGCCCCATCGTGCAGCCCATCGGTGATCTTTCCAGAGGTTCGATCGAGGAGGGAAACGAGACCATCGATCTCCGACGCGAGCGAAATCTGGTGGTAACGCACATCGAAGGTCAGGATGTCAGCAAAGATAACTTTGAAGCCCGCTCACAGAGTGAATTCGATCTTTCCGCGTTTTATCGATTGGCGGAGACCGGCACTTCTCACGCCGATGAGGCAGAACAACCTTTCCGCCGATCGGCGTGAAATACCGGAAAGTTACAGCGTGGGCTTCGGCGCCGGTGCTCCACCTGCTGGCGGATTCGCCGCCGGTGATGTGCTTCCCGGCGATGGAGCAGTCGGTGGCGTGCCCGAAGGTGTAGAACCAGTTGAAGGTCCACCTGATGGTGCTCCTCCGGGCTGAGCGCCTGCAGGTCCACGATTCTGCCGATTACGCCCACCTCCGCCCGCACCACCACCACCCCCACCACCACCTTCCGGACGCGAACGCGGACCCGCCTCGCCAGGCATCCGTGGCGTCATTGGCATTGCCTCTTCCTCGGCAATCGGCTGACCATTTTCATCCAGCTTGTATCCCGTGGCCTTCAGCGCATTCAGTTCCCAGCCGGTGTTGATCACCTCGCCGGGTGTCGGCTCGCGCAGCAGCACCGCCGTGGATTCCGGCAGCCCCGCGGAGATCTCCGCCATCGTGTCAGAGCGACGACCCACCTTCACCGGCACGCGTCGGAACTTGCTCCCATCCGCTGTATATACAAAGCGCACCGCGCCATCGTTGAAGACTGCCTGCACCGGAACCGCAATCGAATCAGTCACGCGGCCCAGAATGATCTGGGCTTCCGCACGCATCGACGGCTTGAGAAGTGATGTGTCCTCATCCTTGTCGATGTGCACGCGCACGGTATATTCCCGCAGATTGGGATCACGCCAACCGTTGCTCTCGGCCAGCACTCCAATCGACTCCACCACGCCACGATACAGCTTGCCGCCCGCCGCTTCGACCTTGATGGACGCGGGCATGCCGGCACGAATCCGCCCGGCCAGAGACTCATGGACCTTGACCGACGCCACCATTTCGGATGTGTCAGGCAAGCTCATCAACTGCTCGTTGTTGGTCACTTCCTTGCCGACTTGCAGTGAACCATCCTGAAAACGGCCACGCTCCATGCTTGTGGCATACACCACAAGCCCGTCACGAGGGGCTTTGACGACCGTGTTTTCCTTCTGCTGATTCAGCTTTGCCAGATTCTCTTCGCGCAAGCGAAGTTGCTGCTTCTTGTTCTCCAGATCCGCCTTCTTGACCGCCAGTTCCTTCTCGTTGTTCAGTTCGACTCGTTGCAGTTCCGCCTCGGCATCAGCCACATCACCAAGCTTGGTCTGCTCGTCCTTGGGATACTCGTAGCTGTTGTACACCTCGATGTTCTTCTGGGCCTTTTCCAGCGCCTTGGTCCATTCGATCACCGCGATGCGGTCCTTCTCTAACTCCTCACTGGAGAGAAACTCACGCGCAAAAAGCTTCTCACTCCGCTCCAGTCGGTCCTTGGCGCGATTGAGTTCGCGGTCCGCCTTTTCAAGATCCAGAGACAGCGACAGACGCTTGATCGCAACATCACCCTCTTTCCACTGTTCCAGCGTCACTCGCGTCAGGTCCCGCTTCAGTTTCGCCTTGCGCAGACGGCTCTCGTTATCAATCTCCTGAATCGCCACCGCATTCTCAGCACTCACCAGATCCGACCGCGAGCTCTGCACTCGCGCCGTCTCATCAATAATCTGCTTGTCGATCTGATCAGCCGAAAGCACCAGCAGCACATCACCGGCCTTCACCTTGGTCCCTTCCTTCACCAGTTCCACAATACTGGTCCGGCTTTCCACCTTGCTGCGAATCTCCAGATCGTCCTTGGCTTCCAATTGCCCCGAAGCCACCGTCGTGATCTCGAAGCTCTGCTTCCGCGCCATCGCGCGATCAGCCGTCAGGTTCGCACCCGTGCGCGCCTCCGCATCATCGCACCCTGCCAAGGGCAACATGCACGCTGTCCCGGCAACAGTCATGATCCAAAACGCAGCCGAGCACGCCGCCACGCGAGCCGTTCGGAAGGAGTTATTCAGCATGTGATCCACCTTGAGGAAAACCCACCTGCAACGCCGTGTCACCCTTCCACGCGGCTTGGGGATAACAATGGTATCGCTCCAGCATCGGATATAGATGCGGGAGTATCCCCGAGGTTCCATGTCCGAAACCCTGATCGTCGTCAGTACCGAATTGGAAGCACGCCCGCTGCTGACAGCGTGGAATGTGGCTCGCGATGCCAGCACGCTGCCACACTGGTCGCTCATCCCATTGCACCCGGGCCTCGACCTGCTCATCACAGGCGTCAGCAAGGCCAACGCCGCTGCTGCCCTTGCTCACTGCCTCCAACCTCGCCACACCACCATCCTCAACCTGGGAATTGGCGGCACCCTCCCCGGCAGCCCGGCTCAGATCGGCGATGTGGTTCTCGGAACCATGGCCATCTTCGCCGACGAGGGCGTTCCCACACCCCCTGGCAACTTCCTCTCTTGTGCCGCACTGGGATTCGGCCTCGACGAAAACCGCAAGGACGATTGCTTCGCGCCGTCAAAGCGATTGCTGAACACCCTTGCACCCCTCGCCACACATCAGGGGCGAATCGCCACGGTCAGCGAGTGTTCCGGCACCGATGCCCGTGCTGCAGAGATCGTGCGCCGCACCAACGCCATCGCCGAAGGGATGGAAGGAGCAGCTGTGGCGCTTGTCGCTCAGCGCCTGCGCCGCGAATGGGCCGAAATCCGCATCATCAGCAACACCACCGGCGATCGCGACAAACAGGTGTGGAAGGTGAGGGAGGCGGTGCCCCAGTTGGCAGTCATCGCCAAAGCTGCAGCAGAGAAGTTGAGTGGCAGATAACCGCTAAGCGAGAAACAGACAAGTGGTCAGCCACTTACCGGACGGTGGCCCTGTCACACCGAGCGCGACTGTTCCGATCATGCCGCGTGGGCAAACGCGGTCTTTGGTGCCGCCGATGCGGGGGATCAATGGACCAGATTGGCACGCCGATGACACCCTAAGCATACCGCGCGATACCTGCGCGGAGCCGGGAGATGTGCCATGGGTCTTTCGCTGAGCAAATTGACACTGAAGTCCATTCCGGGACTTTCCGGTTCGCTCGGCGAGCGGCTGAACGAGAGGTTCGGCGGCACCGTGAGCACTCTCACGCCGACGACCTTTCCCATCGGCATCGATTTTGGCACCAGTGCCATGAAGGTGCTTCAGCTCGGCCCCGGCGAACCACCCTCGCTGGTTTCAGCCGTGAGCGTGGAAACTCCTGAGCCACTCCTCAATGACCCCAAGCGGCGCTTTCTCTGGCAGTTGTCCCAGCTCGGCGACGCTGTGAAGGCCGGCAACTTCAAAGGACGCAAGGCCGTCTGTGTGCTTCCTGCCTCGGTGACGTACACCAAGCAGATGCAGTTCCCACGCACCGAAGGGGTGGATGTGCGCGAGTTGGCCGAAACCGCTCTTGCCACACAGCTCGAGTGTGACCCCTCGTCCTTTGTCATGCGTCACGTCGACGTTGGCGCGGTCGGCAGCGGTGCCAAGCACGAAGTCATCGGCATGGCCGTCGGTCGCGACTTTGTCGACGACCTGATGCGCTCCCTCAAGCAGGCCAAGCTCGAACCGGTGGGCATGCAGAGTGAGTTCTTCGCCGTGCTGCACGCCTTTGATTATCTCACACGCCGCGCCGAAGACGCCAGTCTCAGCTCTCTCTATCTCGACATGGGATACAACTCCACGACCGTCATCATCGCCCACGGACGGCAGATGGTCTTTGCCCGCGCCATTGAGCACGGTGGTCGCCACCTCGATGAATACATCGCGCAGGAAACCCGCCTGGACCTGACCGCAGCGCGGCAGACACGCCTGGCCATGGAGTACCTCACCAAGCGCGATCGCGAATTGGCTCGCGAGAATGCCGTCATCGCCGCCGTGCAGCCCACGGCTGCCTCCACTCCTCCGGGCACAACCGTCTCGGCACCGGCTTCAACTCCGGCATCGGTGACACCGGGCGCAACCTTCCCTGCCGCCGATTCGGTGGGTGCGAACCTCGACCTGCGCGAGCCCCTGGAAACCCTCACCGACGACATCGCCATGTGCATGCGCTACTACGACTCCATCTTCCCGGGTCGCCGCCTCGACCGCGCCATCTTTGTCGGTGGCGAGGCCCGCCATCGCGGCTTGTGTCAGCATGTGGCGCGCGTGCTGCGCATGCCAGCGCAGATCGCCGATCCCATGGCTCGCGTCGCCCGCACTGGCACCGAGCGAGTGCACGGTGTGAACTTCCGCGAAACGCAACCGGGATGGGCCGCCGCCATCGGCGTGTGCCTGGCACCGGCAGACCTCTGAACCACGTGATTAACAGTCGTGACGATCTTGTCAGGAGTTTCCATGTCCAACGCCACGCCTCAAGCCAAGACCACCAGCGGCAGCTTCCTTCCCGAGGAATACATCAAGGGCAAGGCCGAGCAACGCGCCAACCTCATCTGTCTCTGCCTCTTTGTGCTGGTGATGACCGGCGTGATTGGCGCCTTCCTGGTCTCCAAGCAGGTCGAAGCCCGCGTCACCACGTCGAAACTGGCACTCGATGAAGAATGCGCAGCCGAAGCCAAGAACATCGAGCAGTTGAAGCAGTTGGAAAAGACCCGCTTCTCCATGCTTGAGAAGGCCGAAGTCACGGCCTCACTTGTCGAAAATGTTCCCCGCTCCGTGCTCATGGGCGAACTCTGGCTCCGCATGCCCGATGGGATCAAGCTCACCGAAGTAACCCTCAAGAGCAAGCGCATCGAAGCCACACCACCGGTGAGCAACACCACAGGTGGCAAGGGCCTCGCCCCCGTCAAGGTGAAGTCTCTGGAAGAGCAGGCCAAGGAGCAGGCCGAAAAGGACCGCGTCACGCCTCCAAAATTTGAGCACCAGCTCACCATCATCGGCGCGGCCAGCAACAACAACCAGATTGCCGACTACATGCGCGCCATCAAGGAGTGCTCTCTGTTTGCCAACGTCGAATTGCAGTACATCCGCGAAACCATGGTGATGGAACGTTCCCTCCGCCAGTTTGAGGTCAACTGCATCCTCCGCACCGATGTCGATGGCCGCGCTCTGGCCCCCTCGATCGAAGAGCGCTTCAAGCAGGCCGCCGCAGACCGCGCAAACGGCGGCCAGAAAGCAACGACCAAGGTGGATGACCAGCCCGCCAGCAGGCCCGAACACGAGTAAGCCCAGGCCGCGAATGACCCGCAATTCTCGCCACGAACGAATCTGACCGCACCCTGAGAGGACACGACGATGCGATTCACTCCCCGATCATCCATCCTGCTCGCCACGCTCATCGCGCTTCCGGTCGCGAGCTGGTGGTTTGTCTTCCGCGAGCAGAATACGCGGATCGCCAAAACCCGCCAGGACATCGAACTCCAGCGCTCCGTGCTGGAAAAGCTCAAGGAAGAGACCGCCCGCAACGCCGATCTGGCTCGCGCCAATGATCAGATCAAGAAGTCCATCGAGGCCATCGAAACTCGCCTCCCCAGTGGCAAGGAAATCGACTCAGTCGTGCGTCAGGTCTCTGACCTGGCCATTGCCGCAGGGCTCGATGCCCCCGGCCTCAAGAGCGCCAAGCCCGTCAAGGCCGCCCTCTACATGGAACAGCCACTGGAAATGACCCTCGATGGAGACTTCGCTGGTTTCTACTCCTTCCTGGTCAATCTCGAAGCTCTCCCCCGCATCACCCGCATCCCAGATCTCACGCTGAAATCCTCAGATAACGAGACCAGCGAGATGCGTGCGGCATTCACCCTCAGCATCTACTTCCAGGACAAGGACAATCCGGCCAATCAGACCGCCGCCGCAGGAGGTGCAAAATGAGTCAACGTGGTCCAGTTCCCGAAGCCCCTCTTGATCTCGCCAAACGCTCCGGCCCCGGGATGTTCTCCCTCACCGACAAGCCCCAAGCCCAGGAAGTGTCCGGCAAGGGCAAGAAGATCAACTCCTACAACATCATCTTCATGGGCATGATCACCTCATCAGTGCTCGTCATCGCCTCCATGCGCTTGCTCAATCGCCCCATCGCCACCGCCGAAGCCTCCGAAACCATCTCCTACGACCGCCCCGACATCGACCCAAAGCGTCAGGCCCAGCAGGAGCGCATGCTCGCCAGCTTGCAGAACACGCAGACAACTCTCAACGTCGATCCCAAGATGCTGGGGTACACCCCCATGCTCACGCGCGAGCGCAGGGTCGATCCCGTCTCCGCCGCTGCACCCGCTCCCAAGCAGATGGACCCCGCAGAAAAGGCCCGCCTCGAACTCGCCAGCAAGCGCAAGAGTGAGTTTGAAAAGCTCGAACTCTCCGGCACCACGCTGGGACGCGTCCCCGTCGCCCGCATCAACGGCGAACTCTTCAAGATCGGCGACAAGGTTGGCGAGATCTTCACCATCAAGGCCATAACCCAGCGCACCGTCGAACTGACTCATCAAGACAGCACCTTCGTGCTCGAGCAGCATGAAAAGGGTAAAGACGGCAAGCCCGGCAAGAGCTCGATCCGCCGCCTGCCACCTCAGTAAACCTCACTCGATCAGGAAAATACACCGTGGGACGCTCTCGCTACGACGACATCATGAACGACCTGGGCCTCCACGGTGATGGAAACACCGCTCCTCAGCCCAAGCGTGGCAGCACACCCGCCAAGCCCGGTCAGGGCGACGCCATCAGCCCTCTTCCCAGTGCTCCCGGTGGGCAGCACTCCTTCGGCGATGCATCAACCCAGCCGCCAAACTCCGCGCGCGGGCCCCTCTCCAATCAAGACCCTTCCAACCCCGCCGCCATCGGCGCCGCGCTCAGTGAGCTCTTTCATCCCGGCAGCGCCGCACCCGTCAGTAACGATCTTGGTGAGTATCTGGTCTCCAAGGGCGTCCTCACACACGACAAATTGACCAACGCCCAGAATGTCCTGAAAGGCACTCCCGGCAAACGCCTCGCCGAAGCCCTCATCGAACTCGGCATCGACGAAGCCGCCGTGCAGGCAGGCGTTGCCGAAATCGCCGGCCTCTCCTTTGAACGCATCGACCTCAACAAGGGCCTCGATGGCGGCTTTGACGGCAAGATGCTGCAGCGTCTTGGCCCGGATTTCTGCAAAGAGAACCTCGTCGTTCCCCTGCGCACCGAAGGGTCGCGCGTGGTCATCGGCTGCACCCGTGCCGATGACGTCTTCATCGTCGATGAAGTCAAACGCCGCCTGGGCGTCTCCGGCATCAAACTCGCCATCATCACCTCCTTTGATGTCAAAGGTGTGATGGAGATCGTCGGCTTTGGCTCGCAGGAAAATCTCGACGTCGCCGAACTGCTTTCCGAAGTCGAAGAGGCCGACGTCCAGGTCGAGAAGAAACAACAGGAAGAAGTGGACCTGGAGCGCGAAGCTCAGGGCTCTCCCGTCATCCGCTACGTCAACCACATCATTCAGGCCGCCGTCAAGGAAGGCGCCAGCGATATCCACATCGAGCCCAGCGAAAAGAAGCTCAAAGTTCGCTTCCGCATCGACGGCGAACTCTACGAAATGATGAACCCCCCCGCCGCCATGGCCGCGGCGATCGTCTCACGTCTCAAGATCATGGCCAACCTCGACATCTCCGAGCGTCGCCTCCCTCAGGACGGTCGCATCCGCTGTGTCGTCGCCGGTCGCAAGCTCGACCTTCGTATGTCCACCATCCCCACCGCAGGCAGCACGGAAAAAGTGGTCATGCGTATTCTCGATACCCGCTCCATCAACGTCGAACTCGATCAGCTCGGCTTCGATGTCGACACCCTCACGATCTGGAAAAACCAGATCGAAAGCCCCCACGGCATCATCCTCGTCACCGGCCCCACCGGCTCGGGTAAGACCACCACCCTCTACGCCTCGCTGCGCCAGCTCGACAAAACCTCCATGAATATCTCCACGGTCGAAGACCCCGTGGAATACCACTTGGATGGCATCACCCAGACCCAGACCCACGACAAGATCGGCATGACCTTCGCCCTGGCGCTCAAGGCCCTCCTGCGTCAGGACCCCGATGTCATCATGCTCGGCGAAATTCGTGACATGGAAACCGCCAGCACCGCCATTCAAGCCGCGCTCACCGGCCACTTGGTCCTCTCCACCCTGCACACCAACGACGCCCCCAGTTCCATCACGCGACTGGTCAACATCGGCCTCGAACCCTTCCTCGTCGGTGCTGCCGTCAACGCGGTGCTCGCTCAGCGCCTCGTCCGCCGCCTCTGCAAAGAATGCAAGTTCCAGGAAGCCCCCAGCGAAGACATGCTGGAATACCTCACCATGCAGGGCATGCCCACCGATGCCACCTGGGCCGCCAAGGGTTGCGACAAGTGCCGCAAGCTGGGGTACGCTGGCCGCGTCGGTCTCTACGAACTCCTCACCATCGATGATGGCGTCCGCGACATCGTCGCCCGCAACCCCAACGTCGCCGAATTCCGCCGCATTTGCATCGAACGCGGCATGGTCACCCTCCGCAACGATGGCCTCCGCAAAGCCCAGATGGGCATGACCACGATTCAGGAAATCCTGCGGGTGACTGAAGGTAATTCGTAAGGCGTGCTGCTCACAACAGCCAATTCAAATACGTCCCATGCGTCCCATGAGACGTATACGACCTATTGGTCTTATCTCTTTGTTCTTCCCTAGTGCCTGGTGCCAAGTGGCTAGTGCCTTGCCTTATTCGTCGTCAAAATACTCCGACGCCTCATCCAGCATGCTCTCATCCATCTCCGGCTCAAAGCCCTCGGGCTTCTCACCCGTGCGCGTCGCCGAACCCACGTTCTTGGCACCGCGCTTGGCCGCAAGCTTCTTATTCACCACACCGCTCTTGGCGATCGGTGCCTCATTCGGATCGGCATCGTCGCGGCGGGCTCTCACATTCAACTTGATCGGCACTTCTGAAAATGGCAACTCCTCGCGGAAGCGATTGATCAGATACCGCTGATACGCCTGCCCCACCGCCGCCGGACGATTCACCACCAGCGCGATCTCCGGCGGATTGGTTCCGACTTGCGCCACGTAATACACCTTGACGCGCACGCCCTGCTTATCGCTGGGCGGGCGCTCTTCAAAGAGCTTGCGCACCGTGCGATTCAATACGCCCGTGGTCACGCGCGTCCTCGCCTGCTCCTGCATGTCAAAAGCCAGATCCAGCGTCTCTTTGACATTCAATCCCGTCTTGGCGCTCATGAAGGCGATCGGGGCATACGTCAGGCCGCCCAGTTCATCACGCAGATAGTTCTCGTAATCCGCCGGTGACACCTTCTCACCCTTCTTGTTCTTCTTGCCGCGGGCGCCACCCTCGTCACTGTCCCACTTGTTCACCACGATGATGACGGGCTTGAATTCCTTCTGGCACATCATCGCCAATTGCTCATCCACCTGGCTAAGCTTCACCGTGGCATCAATCATCAGCATCACCACATCCGCGCGATCAATGGCTCGCTTGGCGCGTTCGAGGGCATACACCTCAACCATCGATTGAAAGCTCTTCTTACGCCGCAGACCTGCCGTATCGATGACGACAACCGATCGCCCATCCTGCTCAAAGCGCACATCCACCGCATCCCGCGTCGTTCCTGCAATCTCGCTCACGATCATCCGCGGCGCACCCGCCAGCGCATTCACCAGCGTGCTCTTTCCCGCGTTCCGCTTGCCGATGATCGCCACCATCAGATCCGCATGAATCTTCTCCGGCTCCCCCGGCTTGGGGAGCATCTCATAGAGCGAGTCCTGCAGCTCCCGCCGCATGTAATTGTTCTTGGCGCTGCACATCAACGGCTGGCCAAAGCCAAGCCCGGCAAGTTCCTGCGCGTGACTTTCCCACTTGGGACCATCCACCTTGGTCGCCACAATCCGCACGCGGCTTGCCAATCCCTTCGGCCTTCCCTTCCCCTTCTGACTCGTCCCCTGCCCCGCACCCTTCTTCCCCTGACTCTTCCGCGCGGCCGGCCCCAACCGCCCCTCGCGCAGCAGCGTCGCGATCTCCCGGTCATATGGCGTGATCCCCGCCTGTGTATCCACCGCAAACAGCACAATGTCCGCCGACTCGATCGCATCCGCAATCTGCGTCTCGATATCCGCCGTCAGCGTCGCCAGGTCCTCACCCACCTCGTCGTACCGCGCACCTTCGGCGGTGTAGACACCAAAGCCGCCCGTGTCGATCAACTCGACCGGCTTCCGCGGCCCCTTCTCTTTCCCATCCGGATGGTCCAATTCAATAATCGTCGCCACCCGATCGCGCGTCACACCCGGCGTCGGATCAACGATCGACACCTTGGCCCCCGCCATCATGTTCAAAAGAGAGCTTTTTCCCGCATTCGGGCGTCCCACAATGGCAATCCGCGGCATAGGCATAAGTCATGCAGGGTAGGGGCGAAAAACCCTACCCTGTTAAGACACCGCACACGCCCCGAATACCCTCGCCTCACGTGACCGCACCCGCCATCCATCGCTTTCCCATCATCATCGGCCCCACCGCCGGGGGAAAGTCCGCGCTGGCCCTGGATATCGCCGCCGCACTCGCGGATTCCGGCACGCACTGCGAAATCGTCACCGCCGATGCCTACCAGATCTACACCGGGCTGGACATCGGCACCGCAAAACCCACCAAGGCCGAACAAGCCCTTCTCCCTCACCATCTGCTCGACATCATCGACCCGGCCAACCCTGCCCCCTTCACCGTCCACGACTGGCTCACTGCCGCGACACGCACCATCAGCGACATCCAAAAACGCGGCAACGTGCCGATCGTCGTCGGTGGCACCCACCTCTACATCAAAGCCCTGTTGGACGGCCTATTTGAGGCCCCACCACCCGACGAAGCCCTTCGCGCTTCCCTTCGCAGCCGCACACTCGCCGATCTGCGGCAGGAACTCGAAAAATCAGACCCCCTCGCCGCCAGCCGCATCCACCCCAACGACGAACGCCGCACCATCCGCGCCCTCGAAGTCCTCCACCAGACAGGCACCTCCATCAGCCAACAGCAAACCCAATGGGCAACCCCCACCGCCCACACCGATCGCGTGCTGATCGGCTTGGTATGGGAGATTGAGGACATCAATCGGCGGATCAATGCTCGCGTCCGCGGCATGATGGACCAAGGCCTTCTCGCCGAAGTGCGACAGCTCCACTCCTCAGGCCGCCTTGGCTCTCAAGCCCGCGAGGCCTTGGGATACAAGCAGATCATTGATCACCTCGAAGGGCGATGCTCCTTGGAAGATGCCGTGGAACGCATCAAGATCGAGACCCGCCGCTTTGGCAAAAACCAGCGCACCTGGCTGAAGCGTCTGCGGCTCACCCCGCACTCACTTTGGATACCCATGCCAGAAGAAGTCAGCAATACGCCCGATAATACACGGCCTAGCGTTGTTTCCGCGCTCCGAGCCATGCAGACACCCGTCGCTCACACCTGAATCTTGGCTCAAAGTTGACAAACCGTCCGATGCACGCTTCGCTCATCCGAACCCGGGGCGTGTCTGTTCGTACAAAGTTTGGGTACTTTGCACGCCTACCGTAACCAGTCACCTCGATCCAACGTCTGATCTGCATCATCTATATGGCCCAACCTCATGGCTAAACGTCCCAGCAAAAAATCTGCCCCCGCCGCCGCACCGGAAGCCGGAGCGCTTGCTGTCGCGCCAGCCGTAAGAGCAACCGGTGGTGGAGGCAGGGGTGGCAAGGGCCGCCGCAACTTTGGACCACCCAGAGGCACTGGGTTCACCGCCGGCAAAGCCAAAGACAAACACCTCGTCATCGTCGAATCCCCCGCCAAAGCCAAGACCATCAACAAGTACCTCGGCAACGACTACCTCGTCCTCGCCAGCGTCGGCCACATTCGCGACCTCCCGAGCAAAAACCCCAAGGGTGTCAAAAGCCCCGTCCCCGGCGTCGATCTCGAGCACGACTTCAAACCCACCTACGAGTCCCTTCCCGACAAAGAAAAAGTTGTCGATGAACTCCGCCGCGCTGCCAAAGAAACGCTCGGCTCCGGGCGCGAAGTCTGGTTCGCAACCGACTTGGATCGCGAAGGCGAGGCCATCGCGTGGCACCTGGCACAGATCGTCGGCATCAAGAGCAATCAGGCCAAGCGGGTGATCTTCCCCGCCATCACCAAGACGGACATCGAAAAGGCCTTCAAGCATCCCCACGCCATCGATGAAGACCGCGTCAATGCGCAGCAGGCCCGCCGCATCGTCGACCGCATCGTCGGCTACCAGGTCTCCCCGCTCCTCTGGAAAAAAGTCGCTCGTGGCCTCTCCGCCGGGCGAGTGCAAAGCGTGGCAGTGCGCCTCATCGTCGAGCGAGAACGCGAGATCCGCGCCTTCATCCCCGATGAATCCTGGACCATCCACGCCTGCTTCACCCCCGATCTTTCCAAAGGCAGCACCCTCGCCAAAGAGTTTGCCGAATACATGGCTCGCCGCAATGAACGTGGCGAATCCCCCAGCCAGAAACTCCAGAACGGCTGGCTCTCTGACAACAACTGCCTGAAGGCAGAACTCGTCGAAATCGGCGGCAACAAGTTCGATCTTTCCGCCCCCGGAAAGATCACTGACCTCACCCCCAAGGCCAGCGACATTCTCAAATTGCTCGGCGCGTCCGCCGTCTCCGCCACCGTCACCGAAAATCCTGATGGCAAAGGCCCTGCAAAATTCCAGCGCACCATCAACGCAACCGTTGATCCCCAAACTCCCTACTCGATTACTTCGATCGAGACCAAGCGCACCACCAGCCGGCCACCGCCGCCCTTCATCACCAGCACGCTGCAACAGGCGGGCTCAAACGCCCTCGGCTTCGCGGCCCGTCGCACAATGACCGCAGCCCAGCAGCTCTACCAAGGTGTCGAGATTCCCGGCGAAGGCCCCGTCGGCCTCATCAGCTACATGCGTACCGACTCGACGCACCTCTCCGGCGATGCCATCAATATGGCCCGCGATTACGTCGGAAAGAAGTACGGCGAGAAGTACCTTCCCGAAAAACCCAACTTCTTCTCTTCCAGCAATAAAGATGCTCAGGAAGCCCACGAAGCCATCCGCCCCACGAGCATGGATTACCCGCCATCACGTGTCAAGAACGCGCTGACGAGTGATCAACTCCGCCTTTACACACTCATCTGGGATCGCTTCGTCGCCTGCCAGATGAAAGCAGCCGAGTGGGATTCCACCGCCATCACCATCACCGGCGGCACAGATCCCAGGAAACTCTGCTCTCTCCGTGCCACTGGCCGTGTGCTCGCCTTCGACGGTTTCTACAAAGTCCTCGGCGTCCCCACTGGCGGCGAAGAACAAACCCTGCCGGGCCTGAAGGAAAAGCAGCCCCTGTCGCCCTTCGCATTGCAGCCGGCGCAGAAGTTCAGCAATCCCCCGCCGCGCTTCACCGAAGCATCGCTCATCAAGACTCTCGAATCAGAAGGCATCGGCCGCCCCAGCACCTACGCCGACATCATTCAGAAGATTCAGGATCAGAAGTACGTCGAGTCCCTCGAGCGGCGTTTCTACGCCACATCCCTTGGCGAAGTCGTCACCGACAAACTCACCGAGGCCTTCCCCGAAATCATGAGCGTGGGTTACACCCGCGCCATGGAAGAACAGCTCGACAAAGTCGAAGAGGAACACCTCGACTGGATCGACATGCTCCACAAGTTCTACGGCCCCTTCAAGCACGCGCTGGATCACGCCGAAGAAAATCTCGGCCACGCCAAAGCGGAAACCACACCAGCACCTAAGGAATATCGCTGCGGCCTCTGCCAGAAAGACCTCGTCTATCGCTTCGGCAAAAACGGTCGCTTCCTCAGCTGCTCAGATTATCCCAACTGCAAATTTGCCCAGCCCTGCGATCGCGATGGCAAACCCCAGCAAGCCGCCGAAACCACGCAGGTCGCCTGCCCCAAGTGCACAGCGCCCATGACCCTCCGCACCGGACGCTTCGGCCCCTTCCTGGGATGCTCGCGCTACAACGACAAGGCCAATCCTTGCGATGGCATTCTCAACCTGGGCAAAGGCAAAGACGCAAACAAAGTCGTCGCCAAGAGCCCGCCCCCGCCGCAAACCGACCTCCCCTGTCCCACCTGCAAGAGCCCTCTCAACCTCCGCAACGGCATTCGCGGCCCCTGGCTCGGCTGCTCACGATTCCCCAAATGTCGCGGCAGGGGCAAGTGGACCGAACTCGACGAGAAAACCCAAAAGCACCTCATCGACATCCTGGAAAAACACGAGAAGGCCAACCCCACACCCATCGTCCGCACACTCGATGGCAAAGCGCTGACAGAATCCAGCGGCAAGCCGCTTCCCAACGCGCCCACCATAGAGATGCTCTCCACCGGCCTCGCCGCGCGCAAACAAAGCGACGGACCCGAGACTCTCGAATCCGTCGCTGATGAAATCGGAGTCTGACTCACTGCCGTTCAACATCCTGTGCTGAAGGCCGCGACAAAGTCCAGGTAATCAAAGAAATCAACCACCGTGTCGGCGTTGAAGTCGGCTGTTGTTGAGCCACCACTGAACGCCGCGACAAAGTCAAGATAGTCAAAGAAGTCCACGGTGTTGTCGCCGTTGAAATCCGCCGCGCAATCCGGGCCGATCTCGAAGCGATACCAGAAAGCCGAGTTGGCCCCCAACGTGCCACTGGCCACCGCAACCGAATCAAACGAAAGCGTGAACGGCCCCGTGCCATCGATGCCGGGTGATGAAAGACCGTTGGCAAAGCCAGCGTTGTACGGCACAACCAGCACGTAGTACGTGCCATCAGCAAGAGTCATGCCGCTGAACCCGCTTCCTGAACCACCGTTGAAGTCATCATTACTGCGCAGCAGCACACCAGTACTGGAATACATGGCCAATTCAGTATCGGTGCCAAATCCACTGCCACCGGTGGTGGTCATGCCACTGATGCTGGTGAACCGACCCAGATCAACCACTGTTGACGTCTGGAACGTCCACTCCACATCCGTCCACGCGGCATCGCCACCCGCGGCATCATCGAAACTGTCATAACTCTCCAACCTCAGCACATCCCCATCGCGCAGAATCATCGCCGCTCCGGGCGTCGCCGCGATCAGCACCGTCCCCGTCATCGTGCCCGTGCGGCTGATGACCACATTCACGCTCCCCGTCGTGCCAAACCTCGTGTTGCGCAGGTTGAACCGCGCTTCCGAAGCCAGCGTCGCCGGAGTCAAGGGCGACAACCCACCGACAAACGAACTGGAGCCAATCACCACATCAGGCCCGGAATACGTGTGCAGATAGACGCTGTTTCCGGCATTGCTGACTGCTCCCGCAGAGATCATCATGGGGGGGCTCGACCGTGAAATCTGCCCTCGAAACACAGGGCATTCCGGCCATCAAGAACATCGCGGCAGCGGACACGAAAGATGTGGTGTGGCGTGACATGGGACGCTCCAGTCGGGCCCACACACAGTGCGGCCCTACTTGGGAAACGCCGGATGCCCACAGAACTCACGCAAAATCGTCGCAAAGTGACGATTCGCTCTTGAGGGATCTGCGATCAATGCCCAAACAGGTTCTTCTCCGCAAACATCCCCTCGGCCTCGAAATACGCCAGCGCCTCCTGCGTACTTCCAAAGATCTTCGTCGCCGTCTCAGTGATAAATGGCGACGGATGCTTCTTGGGCTTCCACACGATGTACACCTCTTTGGTGTGCTCAAACGCATGGTGCAGCTCGCGCTCCACACCACTCGAAAGCCCCGGAATCCCGCCCGGAAGTTCCGGAATGTAACTCACGATCATGTCACTTTGATCCACAAGTTTGAAATCCCGCATGTAGATCTGGCCATCGATATCGCCCGCGATATCCAGCACCTCGCGCACTCGCACCTTGATCGGCGGTGCATCGCTCGCCACACTGCCTCCATAGCTGTGGGGCGTCACTTCCAGAAACTCCTTCCCGTCCCGCGCCGCCGCAATCGCCCGCTCCAAAAGCAGCTTCTCATCCACATCACCCGGATCAAACGTGATGAAGTGCTCAGCCAATGCCGCACGGAACGCATCAATCTCCGCCAGAATGTCGGGCATGTCCACCACGTGGCTCATGGGAAAGCTCGGATACACCTTCCGCATCCCCGGGCGGCACACCAATCGAAACATCGTCCGCGTCGTCATCTGATGCCGACCACGCGACAAAATATAAAACTGGCTCCCCGGAATCGCCCTGCTCATCAACTCCGTCGCCAGAATCTCCTCCTCGCGCCACACCATGCAATCCTTCAGCGTCGCATCGATCTCATGCTCTTTGTGCAGGCGATCATGCACCACCTCGATGTTGTCCACCAGACAGATGAACGTATCCGGCTGCAACTTCGTGATCTGATCGTAATCAAATGCGGGGAACAACCCGTGCCGCCAGCGAAACGTCGCGTGCGTATTCACCACCATGTTCTTGGCATCACGTGATTCAGCGATCACATCCTTGAACGCCGCGCGACGCAGCGAATTCAACCGCGAAATCGGCAGATCCAGAATCTTCCCCGGGCGCACATCCGGCCCCTCCTTGTACATCAGGTCGCCCACGTGGTACACGTGCATCGCCTCACCCTGAGTCCCGGCAAATCTCGCCGCGGCATCGATATAGGGCTTCTTCTCCATCCCGATCTGACCAGTCACAATTGCTCGCATATCCGATAATAGGAAGAACAACTCCACGCCAACCCGCATCCGCAGACGCGTCAAACCTACAAAAGTCCTTGCGTGGTCGGTGGTTGTTCTGGTATAATGCGGGCATGAACAAGCACATTCTCACTTTGCGCGGGGCTGCGCTTTCTCACGCGCGGCCTGATCTCTTCGAAGCTCTTGAAATCCGCCAACTCTTCGCCCCCGCCATCCTCAGTCACAGCGTCTCTCCCTCCGTCGTCACTCCCGGCGACAGCGTCACCATCTCCGTCCTCCCCGCTTCCGCTGATCCCGTCCGCGCGGTCACCTTCTTCCGCGATATCGACGGCAACGGACGCTGGACCCCCAACACCGATATCGATCTTGGCGCGGTCTTCACGCCAACCGGCAGCTTCTACAACAAGACCGTCGCCACCGATCTCACCTGGCCCCGCGATACACGCATCTGCGCCGACGTCGTCGACGCCAACGGCGCGTGGTGCGCTGCCCCCTCCTCCCGCAATCTCACCGTCAACCGACTCCCCACCATCTCCGTCCTCAACGTCAACCCCGCCGCCAACATTCCGCGCGGCAGCAACATCACCGTCTCCGTCACCGCCCGCGACGATGCCGCCGTCACCGGCGCCTCACTCTTCTTGGATATCAACAACGACGGCTACTGGACTCCCGGCACCGACACCTCCCTGGGCGACATCTTCAACGGCACCCCCAGTGGCAACAACACCATCTTCACCAAGGTCATCACCACCAACACTGCCTGGCCCACCTCTGTCTCCCTCTGTGCTGATGTCCGCGACAGCAACGGCCGCTGGGCCCTCATTCCTGTCTCACAATCCATCACCACCCGCGCCATCAACCCCCTCACCGCACGCGTCACCAGCATCAGTGGCGACGCCGAATCGAGCGCTGGCGGCACTCGCAATCGTGAACTGACCGTGACCGTCACCGGCGACACCGCTGTCCGCGCCGCCACCGCCTTCCTCGATTTTGACAACAACGGGCGCTGGACGCCCAACACCGACATCTCCCTGGGCACCATCTTCGGCTACCCCAATGGTGGCGACTACAACTTCAACATTCCCGCCACGCAAGACCTCCGCGGCGCGGACTCCATCCCCGTCGTCGCCGATGCCGTGGATGTGCTGGGCACTTGGACCACCAACACCGTCCAGTACACCCTCTTCGACGTCGGACACATTCAGATCACCCGCTTCACCGCCTTCAGTGGCCCGCCGACTTCCTACCGCTTTGTCGTCGATACCGATTCTCCCACCGGCTTCAATGCCGTCGCCGCCGTCCGCGTCTTCATCGACACGAACAACAACAAACTCGCCGACACCAGCGACATCTTCATCGCCTCCAGCGCCACCCCCACCGTCGCCACCGGCAATCAGCGCCGCTTTGAATTTACCGGCACCTACACCGGTACCGCGCCCGCGCGCTTTGCTGTCTCCGCTGTCTATGCCCTCTCCACCAGCATGGCCGACAACGTCGCCAACACCCGCATCCGCTTCTCACCCATCTATGCCGATCAGGCCAACCGACCCAGCATCGATTCCATTCAGATGACCTTCCTCGATCAGGTCTCACCACCCGTCTCCGGCGCGCTGCGCAAGGGCGCTCGCATCGAGATGATCGCCGACTACTCCTCCCCCCTAGGTGCTGATCTCGTCACCTTCTTCATCGATCGCGATTTCGACGGCCTGTGGAGCCCCGGTACTGACATCGACCTGGGCTTTGTCGCTCAAGCCGGCCAGACCTCCGGCAGCGTCTCTCGCATCGTCACACTTCCCGAGATCAATCTCCCCTTCATCGCCATCGCCGCATCCATTCGCGATCGATCCGGCCGTGGCAACGACGCCTGGTCCGCCCCCGCCTCTCCCATCACCGACCGCTTCTACAAAGCACCCGTCATCAGCAACGTCGCCAACATGACCATCGCGCAAGGAACCAATCTCACCTTCACCATGGACATCGCCGATAGCGACGGCATCCGCGCTGCCAACGCCTTCATCGATATCGGCAACAATGGTGGTCCCGATACGAACGATCGCATCGGTTACGCCGGTCTGCAAACCGGCTCCATCTACAGCGGCCGCTGGATCACCACCATCACCACCTCAGACCTCGCCGCTGGCACCTACACCCTCGTCCTCGCCGCCGGCGACCGTTACACAGGCAGCCCCAACCGCCCCGGTGGCACCCAGTTCGGCCTCTGGTCACAGCGCGTCTTTGTCACCCTGACGATCACCTGAATCGTGCCCCCAATCTGAAACCTCTCCCCCGAACCATGAATCTGGGGCATCTTTCACATTTTTCATCCACTTTCCGCTGCTCACCCCGATCCGCGTCGTTGGTAAAGTGTCGCAGAAACTCAACCCTGCGCCTTTCCACGGAGTACACCCCCAATGACCATGCCCGCGACCACTCCAGTTCCTTCTCGCCTGCGCACGCTGCTGCTCCTCTCCGGTGTCGCCGCCAGCGTCCTCGCCGGTTGCCTCATCGTCTCCCGTGCTGCCGCCCAGAGCGCCGCTTCTGCGGCACAAACCGCAGCAACTCAGGCCGCCGCAACTCAGGCCGCAGCAGCACGGGCCGCCGCTCAAGATGAAGAGGCCGCGCGCAAGGCCGCCAGTTCACCCCCGGCATGGATCAGCACGCAACCCGCCACCGGCTCATGGCTCGCCGATGCCGCGCCCACCCAAGACTGGCTCATCGGCCCTCGACCCGATCCCGACTGGCTCACTACATCCTCACGCGATTTCTCCATCGCCTCCGACGACGATTTCGACCATCTCATGGCACTTCTCCCCAAAGCCGAATCTCGCGGCAGCATCCGCATCAATGGCAAAGTTATCCTCCCCTGGGACCTCCCCTCCATCGAGGCCATGCACGAATCAACTCCCGACGATCCCCGCTGAGGCCCCTTCAATCCCACAAGCAACCAGCAACCACGTGACCGGAAGCCACCCGTCGGAATCTATCCTCTCGGAGTCACAGCGTCGTGGCTGCTTCGGAGCCCGTTCCGCCTGAGAGGGTCATGCATGGCGACCAGCGATCCCAATCCACTCCCATCTTCAGCATCCCCCGCCCCTGCCATCGCATCTGCCAGCGCCGTTCACGAATACTCCTCCTGGCCAAAACGCGATTGGCGCAACGAACTCTCTCTGGTCGTGGACCTGATGAAAGATGTCAGTCGCCAGACCGAACCTCAGGAATTGGTCCGCATTTACGGCGAGGGCATCGAGAAACTCATGCCCGAGCGCCACCTCCTCGCTCTCAGCCGGCGCGGACTTGAGGCACCCTGGTACCGCATCACACGCTCCACCACCTGGAGTGAAGACATCAATCCATGGACGCAGAAAGACCGTCTTCCACTTTTGAAGGGGGGCTTTCTCGAGACGCTCGCCTACAGCAGCGAACCGGTCATCATCGACGACCTGCAGGCCGATGTCCGATTGAATGACAAGGACCCGGCGTGGGAGTATCTCAAGGACCGCCGTTCCCTCATGACCATCCCTCAGTACGACAACGGCGAAGCCCTCAATGTCGCCGTGCTGATGTACGACCAGCCATACGCACTCGATCACAGCCGCATTCCCAATATGGTGTGGCAGGGCAATCTCTTCGGCCGCACCACGCACACGCTCGTCCTGCGCAAAGAACTCACCGAGGCCTACGCCCGCATCGACCACGAACTCGAAGTCGTCGGCGAGATACAACGCAGTCTTCTCCCTAAAGAACTTCCCAGCTGTCGCGGCTTGGACCTCGCCGCCACTTATCACCCCAGCGCCCGCGCCGGTGGCGACTACTACGACCTCTTTCCCCTCGACGATGGTCGCCTCGGCCTGTTTATCGCCGACGTCTCCGGCCACGGCACACCCGCCGCAGTCATGATGGCCATCACCCACGCCATCGCCCACAGCATGCCCGAATCCGAACTTCCCCCCGGCCAGATGCTCACACGCCTCAACTCTCTTCTTCTCAAGCATTACACCAACGGTGGCGGCAGCTTCGTCACCGCCTTCTACGGCGTCTTCGATCCGCGCACGCGCGAACTCGTCTACGCCTGCGCAGGCCACAACCCACCCCGCATCCGCCGCAGCGACAACGTCTTTCCCCTCGCCATGTCCAGCGGGCTGCCCTTGGGCGTGATGGAGATGGGTCCCTACACAGATTGCACGGTCAACCTTGAAAAAGGCGACGTGGTCCTCCTCTACACCGACGGCATCACCGAGGCCTTTGCCGTAAATGGCGACATGTTCGGCGAAAAGCGGCTGGACGAAATCCTTGCCGTCAGCGGCAATCGCGCCCAGGTCATCGTCGACGCCATCGAAGCCAGCGTCAAACGCTTCGCCGCCGGCCGCGCTGCAGACGATGACCAGACCGTGCTCGCCGCTCGCGTCGAGTAACTCAGCAATCCGAACTGAACGCCGCGACAAAGTCCAGGTAATCAAAGAAGTCGATCACCGTGTCGGCGTTGTAATCCGCGGTAGGCCCATTGGAAGAGAACTCCGCGACGAAATCAAGATAATCAAAGAAATCGACAATCCCGTCGTTGTTGAAGTCCGCCCCACAGCCGCGCATCGCCATGTGGTCAAACACATAACCGTCACCCGTCGTGCCAAATCTGAAGTTATTGAAGCGGATGCTCTCGATCCCCGCCACACCCGGCGTGATGATCTTGATGTATCCCTGTCGACCCGCACCCGGAGACAGCGACGTGCGCTCAGAGAATGTCCCCACATCCCGGCCGTTAATCACCATCCGCGAGTTCCCCTCCATCTGCTGCACGCTCATCCCCAGCGTGTTCAATGGCGGATTGAACTGGAAGAAAATATCCCCCCAGTTGGTTCCGTCCTGATAGTTGTACGTCGTGTTGTTCCGCCCACTCACCACGCCGCGCACGCCATCCCACACTCCGCTGTCAAAGGCGTTGCCGAACGGATCGTCAGTGACCGGATTGAAAAGCGCAGGCAACGTGTTGGATGCCGCTGTGAATCCCGCTCGCGCTTCCCACCCCACCATCACCCTCGGATTCAGCGTCGCCGATTCAAACGTCTCGATCGCGGCTCGCTCCAAGCCAATCGTCGAATCAGGCGTCTGCCACACCGGGAATCCGGAAATCTCAATCTCAGGGCTCGGGACTTCAGAAAACGCCAGATAATCCATCACAAATCCATCACCACCCTGATTATCCAGCTTCAACGAAGAAATCGTGTCATTCCCCGTCGCCGATGATGATCGCATACCCGCCACGCGTGCTGCTTGTCGGCAATCCCGTGAGCGTTCCCAGGTCACCAACGACCACACCGTTGATCGACAGTGGCGTATTCACATCTCGCTGATACATCGAAAACGCCACAACCTTCACCGGTGGCGAAAAGAACAACTCCACATCGCCCCAGTTGTTCCCATCATTGTAAAACCGCGTCTGATTCGTCCCCGTGTTGATCAACCCCGCCGTTCCTGTGTAATGCGAATTCAAAAACGCAGAACCAAAGTTATCCACGCTGGTCACATACACCGAAGGCAACGTGCTCGTCGGCCCATACGTCGTGTTCCCCGTCGTCACCTTCACCTGCAATCCCGCGGCAAGGTTCACATCCTCGAAATCCTCGATCGTGCAATTCCCCACGCCCACGTTCTCACCCGTTAATCCCCAACGCTCCGCGCGGTAGTACCCATAGCGAAAATCCGCCTGCGCGCCCGCGGCAGCCAGTCCCAGCACGATCACAAAACAAGCCTTCATCACACCCTCCTTGCCCTAATCTAGCACACCCTCTAAGCCATTCTGACACGATTTGCCGTCCCATAAACACGCACGCCCACAGCTGCAAACCTCACCCGTCACGCACCACGCGCTCAGCCGTGCTCCTCTCGCGGCTTGCCGCCGTTGCCGATGGATCGATCGTTCCATCAGCTGGCAAGAGCAACCTGAACGTCGTGCCACCCTCCTGCTCGCGCTCGCGCCGCTGGGCTGAAGGCCCCAATCCCGGCGTCCACCAATGCCCCTGCGACCACACCTCAATCCGCCCGCCATGGTCCTCCACCACGCGACGTGTCACCGCCAATCCCAATCCCGTCCCCTTCAATCCCTTCGTGCTGTTGAATGGTTCAAAGACCCATGCCTGCTTATCCGGCGAGATTCCCGGACCATTGTCCGAAATCAAAAGCTCCGCCACCGCCGTGCAACCCGGAATCGCCGCCCCCGCCTTAGCACCCATCAGGTATCCCGCGCGAATGTTGATCACGCCCTTGGTCGCTTCCACCGCCTCCACCGCGTTCGTCACCAGATTCAACAATGCCTGATGCATCAACCCAGCATCCAACGGAACCGGCGGCATGTCCTTATCGATTTCGACGAGCACCACAATCCGCCGCTGATTGCACGCCCCCTGCACAAGCTCAATCGTCTCGTCGATCAGCGTTCCGACCTTCACCAGTTCCACTTCGATCTGCCTCTGGCTGGAAAACGCCAGCATGTTCAAGGACAGCGACATGATTCGATCCAGATTGCGCTTCAGAATCTCCCAGCCACCCTTGGCGATCTTCAGATCATCGCGCTTCAACCCCATCTCGACGACATCCGCGCCGCCATGCAACCCCTGCAGAATGTTCTTGATGCTGTGCGACAGACCCGCGATCGTCTCGCCGATCGCCGCGAGGCGCTGGGCTTGCAACTGCTGCATGCCCAGTTCCTGATTCGCCAGCGCCAGCCCCGCGTGCTGACCGATCGCATTCAATAGCGCCAACTGCCCCGGTGTAAATGCATAATTCGCCAACGTCGTATCGATATACACCGCGCCGAACATGCGATCTCGATACCTCACCGGCGCGCAGATCGCCGACCTGATCCGCATCTGCTGCACACTGTCACCCGCCGCGAACCGCGGATCATGCATCGCGTTTGATGACAGAATCCCCTCGCTCGTGTTCACCACATGCTGCAAGATCGTCCTCGACACCGCGATCCGGGCATCGCCAGGATCCTTTGGCGGCACGGCATACTTCACCGCCGCGACGTGATAACTTCCCAGACTCGGCTTGGATGCCGACCCCGCCGATGTCACGTTGTCCATCGTCACGATGAAGCCGCGTTCAGGCCTGAACTCTTCAAACACCACCTCAAGCACGCCCGCGAGCAGTTCGTCCCGATCCGTCACACCGCGCGTCAAAAGCGTCGTCAATCGATAGATCACGCGCAAGTGGTCAATCGCTGCGGCTCGCGGCTCCGCTGGTTCGGCCAGCACCACCGAATCCGACGAATCGATCACCGCCATCTCGGGCGCACGCAAACCCCTCTCCACCGTCGCATCGATCACCTTGTCACCGACAAGTTTCACCGTCTCCTGGTCCTTGGTCTCTGTCGCGCCAAAGACAAACAGGGTGCTGCCACACCTGATCTGATCGCCGGGGCGCAGGCGAGTGCGCTCACTCAGCCGCACACCATTCACCCATGTCCCATTCTGGCTGCCAAGATCGCGCAGATACCACAGCCCATCGGCAGGTGTCAATTCCGCATGCCGCCGCGACACCGTGGTATCACTCATCGGCAATGCCTCGCTGGAACGCCCGATGAGCTGCGGCTCATGCGGGGGCAGCTCGAAACGCTTCCCTTTGTCAGGCCCCTGAATGACGGATAGAACAAGCACGCAAAAGAGTACGGATGAGACTCCCTGCGGGATGCGGCAGGACATCCACCCCATAACATGCCGCATGGCAAGCCCCACCCCCGCTCCTCTCTCTCCCACCGAACTCTCTTCGCTCATCACGCGTTACGAATCTCTCGCCGGTCTGGCTCACGCCTTCCTGGCTGATCTCACACCCGCGCAACTCCTCGCCCGCCCCGCCGATGGCTCATGGACCATCCACGAGAATGTCATCCACCTCTGGGATAGCGATGTCCAAGGCAGCGACCGCATGAAGCGCGTCGCCAGCATGGAGACTCCCCTGCTCATGAATTACGATGAGACCTCCTTCGTCCGCGCCCTTTCCTATCACGCTCAATCCGCCACTCTTGCCGCCGATGGTTTTGCAATCAATCGCCAACTCACCGCCCAGTTCCTGCGCGGGCTTGCGCCAGAGTCCTTCGCCCGTCACGGTGTCCATTCTCTCACGGGTGTGAAAACTCTTGTGATGTTGGTGAGCGGCTACATCGGGCATGTCGAACACCACGCGGCGGTGGTAAGTCGCAAACGCGTGGCGCTTGGTGCAAAGCCGCTGGATCAAATGTGGTTGAAGCAGGGCTGAATGTCCCCGCCGCAACGCGGCGACAGTGACGAGCCCGGGGTGTAACCCCGGGTAGAGAGCCCCACCCACTTCTCTCTTCTCCGCTCCTATGAGCACCGAAGAAGAGGCACATACCGGCACTGAGTGTCGCCGCGTCGCGGCTCCGTTCATTTCAACACCTCCTTTCCCGGGACTCACGTCCCGGGCTCATCACGGGCGGCCCTTGGGGCCTGTTGTATCCCGCCGCGACGGAGCGAGAGTGAGAAGGCCGGGTTTGCGGAGCGAGGAAGAAGGGAAATAGGTCGGATAGGACGAATGAGACTTATGGGCGCAGTGAGTTCGGTGCGTCGGAAGAACTTTGGACATTGGATGATGTTGGTGGAGTGGTGGTCGGAGAGTTGGGTGCTGCAATGTCTGCCTCATGATCGAGGAGAGCGGAGAGGATTTCGGCAACCTCGGCGGGGGAGAAGGCGGGTTTGCGAGAATTGCGGTTGAGGCGTGAGGCATGCTTGGCACGAGATGTGCCAGCGGAAGCGGATTCAGTGGAGTCGGTGGAGTTGGTTGCTGAAGTTGATCCGGCATCCGCAGCGGCAGAGTCGTTTTCGAGTTTGGTGTTCGAGTCGAGTTCGCTGGCGCTGGTGGTATTGGTGGCGTTGGTGCGAGAGCGGCGCGGCGGAGCGGGTGGAGGAGAGAGTTTGAGGAGCGTGCGCGCGAGAAGGCGCGTCTCGCGAATGAGGGTTTCTGTGTGTTTGGCGAAACGTTCGGCGGCCTGAGGATCATCGGGATTTTCGGGACATGTGTCGAAGTGATGGATCATGGAGGCGGCGACGGCGAGAGCGCGCGAGAGGGACTTTTTGGCGATGAAGTGTGCCTCTTTGTCGGCGTTGGCAGACAGGGCGTTGTGCAATTGGTTGATGTACTGGATGGCACGATCGATGTCGGGCCGGCTGACCCAATCGAGGAGATCGAGGATGGAAGTTTGGGCGGGATGAAAAGGACTTTGCTTGTTGAGCAGAGCTTGGATGTTGTACCGCTCGGTTTGCAGAAGCTCGAGGAGAGCGCGGTCCTGCCGATCTAGTGGAGGGCATTGGACGGATTTTGTGTGGTATTCATGAACACAGAATAGGGATTTGTGCGGTGCACCACAAGAGGGTTGAGCGGTTTTTGTTCGGAATTGTTGCAAGTTACGGATTGGCAGGTGTTTAGGCGATCCAAAACAGGGTGAACTGGAAGGAAGTTCGTTCGAGACAGGTCTTGGCGTGGGCTCGCAAGTCCTTCTGGTGGCTTTGCATCGCGTTTGAAATAGCCCCTGGAGCGAGTGGTCTCTGCTACCTTTGGCCATGGCCAAAAAAGCCGCGACATCTCCTACTCCTGCCAAAGCCGCCCTCCCTTCCGTCCTTCTTCTCGTGGGCTCTGATGGCTTCATCAAGAAGCAGAAGACTGAACAACTCCGCGATGCTCTGATCAAAGCACACGGCGAAATCGAAATCGTCTCATTCCACGGGCCCGACACCACCACCGGCGCGGTGCTGGATGAGTGCCGCAGCTTCGGCCTGATGGTGACGCACAAGCTCGTCATCGTCGATGCCGCCGAGGCCCTCTTTAAGGAAGACACGCGTCCGCACTGGGAGGCGTACGCCACCGCCCCGTGCGAATCTGCCACCCTCGTTCTCCGCAACCAAGGTAAGTGGCAATCACCAAAGTTCGACAAACTCGTCACCGTTGAAAAGTGCGACGGCATCTCCCCCGAGCAGGCCGTGGGCTTTGCCATCGACCGCGCTAAGAAGGCCCACCGCGCCTCACTCGATCGCGATGCCGCGGAACTTCTCATCGAGCGTCTCGGCGCTGATGCCGGCAACATCGATAGCGAACTGGGCAAACTCGCCTGCGCCGCCATCACCGACCCCGACAGCAAAGCAATTCCTCTCATCACCATCGAAGTTGTCCAGCAGATGGTCGGCATGCGCTACGACGAGGAATTCTGGGCCATTCAGGACACCCTCCTCCGCGCTGATCGCTCCACCGCAGTCACGCAGCTTCGCCACATGCGCGATGTCGTCCGTCAACCCACCGAGCTCCTCTTCTTCGCGATTCTCGACCTGGCGCGCAAACTTCACGGTCTTTCCGCCGCCGCCGCGGCACGCGAAAATCTCGCCTCCGTCTCCGGCCAGCTCAAACTCTGGGACCCTTCCAAATTCGCGCTCGAGGCCATGGCCCCACGCATCGACCCCGATCGTGCCCGCCGCCTCGTGAAGACCTGCGTCGAAGGCGCGCACCGCACTCGCGTCGGCCTGGGCGATCCCGACCGCATCCTCGAACGTCTCGTGATTCAGTTCACCGCCGTCGCCAGCGGTGCGAGCAAGCGCTGATTCTCACTGCGGCGTTGCTGAAGCCAGCATCCCCATCATCCTGCGGCACGTCGTCGCATACGTCATCTGTTCCAGGCACCGCTGCCGCATCGATTCCGCTCGCGCACTCCGCCATGGCTCATCACCAATCGCCCTCTCGATCAACTTCTCCATCGCCATTGGCGAAGTAAAGAACTGTTCATCCAACCCACCCCACAGCCATGCCGGGTCCATGCCTTGCCACTGCTCCAGATCATCCTGCTCGCGCTGCGTCACACGTTCCAGCGTGCGCGGCCACACACCACTCGGGTATGTCGGGCTCAATCCCAAATCACGCCGCAACTCTTCATACTTTCGGAGTGGCGCGTGCTTGTCCACCTTCCACGCGCCCAAGGGCATCGTTGCGCGCGGTTCCACATCCACCGGCTGATCCGCCGCCGCGATCTCGGCCAGATTCCGCATCGGCACCAACGCATCGGCCACGAATCGCGCGGCGACAAACCCGCCACTGAGGGCGCACTCGATTATTCTCTGATGCGTCAGCGTGTTGACATCCAGGTGCAACTGCACCCGTGCTGCGGCGTAGGCCTGCCGCAACTCGGCCCCGTGGGCGAGTGGGCCTTTGGCCCACTTGCCCAAAGTCGGGTGTTTTTCCCATCCCTTGCCATAGAGGTGCATGGTCCAGCCGCGTCGTGTGCAGGCATCGGCGGCCCACTCGAGCGCCTGATGGCGGAAGATCTGCCCGGCCAGGGGGGAGCAATACATGTGCAGCAACTGATCACACTGCGCGGCGGTGCATGTGGCGTTGAAGGCGGGCACCACATTGCGGATCATCTCTCGCAGCTCGGCACGCACTTCGACGCGGTGCGACGAGGCGACGATGCGCTGGGTTTCTGCATAGAGCGCCTGACCGATGGGGGCGAAGCCCGAGCCGCCCATGGTCTGGATCAGACGATCACGCATCTGCTCGGGCGTTTCGTGGTGATGACTGACGAATGCGATGTCGCAGGAGTATCGCGAGTCTTTGGGCAAGCGCTCGACAAAGAACTTTTTCTCACTGGCCAGCACCGGCGCGTGCATGGCTCGCTCACGCGGCCAGCCGCTGGCGCGATCGAAGAGCTCACTGAAGAGATACCCGACCGAGTAATCCAGTGCGGTTTGGCCTGTCGCGGATTCGGGGGTGAAGAGGTGCGGCATGGCATCCTGCAACCACGTGACCCACGGCACGTTCTTCGGCGCGATATTGGGGCGAGCGCAGCGGGGGTAGTTGATGAGGATGACCAGATCGGGCTCGAACTCAGCGAAGGCGTGCCAGTAGGCGTTGGCACTGAGAATGGACTGGTCATCGGGCTCTATGAGGACTTGGGCATCATGGCCGAGGGAACGCAAACCTTCGGCGATGTCGGCACTGGAGTGTTGGATGAAGGTGCTGTAGCGGCAAGTGGGGATGAGGACGCGCAGGGTGCGATTGCCAAGTGCGGCGTGGGCGAAGATGCCTTTCCAGTGTGCAGCATCTCGAGCCGCGTACTTGGCCTCAACACTTTGCCGGAGTGTGAAGCACGCGCTGGATTGGGCTGCGGCGGCACGCTCGATGACTGGCTTCAGAAAGTTGCCGGGTTGGAGTTTGCCGATGGCGCGGAGGGGGAGTTGGCGATCCTGCCGCGAGGAAAGGAAAGTGGTGAGGTTTGCTTCGGCACTTGTGCCCAGGAACCAGTGGATGCGATCGTCGGCGATGATCTCGCGGAGATCGCACATGCCCAGGCCAGCGGCGAGGGCAGGAAGATTCGGCTCGACAACCCAGATGGGGCGGCGATAACCGAGGGAAGTGCGCGGATATGCGCGGCAGGCGTCGATCAGCAACCACGGCGTTGCCAGACCATCGATTGGCAGCGGAGCGGGGCAGGACTCGGGGGCTTCGTTCAGGCCGGCGACGGTCTGCGTCGCAGCTGTGCGCTCATCGGTGAGCATGTGGAGGGCGGGCAGGATGGAACTGCCGGAGTGTGCCTGCGAGCAGACGACGTTGCCATCGACGGCGGCGAACCAGCGGAGAGAGTGGGCATCGGCGATGCCGCGGAGGGAGGTTGCGAGATCGGGGGTGATGCTGCCACGAGCGAGGAGGGCGTTGAGATTGGTGTCGAGGGTGTGGCGGGCCGGGAGTTCGGCCGTGGGGAGCGCGGCGATGGCGGTGGCCAACTGCTGAAACTGCTGTGCGTTCTGAACCTCTTTTGGCAAGGTTGCCAACTCGGCATGAGCCAGCTCGCGGAGGCCGAGCTTGGCGAGTGCCGCGATGCCGTGAAAGCGGAGTTCCCAGTCCGATTCAATCTGATCGGCGATGGCGGCGAAGAGGGCGAGGGCCTTCCAGGGCTTTGGCTCGCGTGCGAGGGCGATGAGGGACTCGCGGGTGATGGAGGTTTGTTGGGGATGTGGAGCCGTGGTCGCGGACATGTGCAGGGAGTATCGACGGGTTGAATTGGCTGGCTGGAGATTGGGGTTGGTGGGAGCAATGCCCTGTCGGATCGTGCACATTCACCCGCGATGGCGCGATGTACCGATACACCGATGGAGGGTGAGCATCGAACATCCCCACTTTTGGGGATGACCTACGGAGATAGATGTGCCAGCGGTATTTCACGAAGCGGGGCGACCCAATCAATTTGATGTGCTGCGGCAGTTGGCCAAGTTGGCGGCTGATCAGGAGCAGCTACTGCTGCGCACGCGGCAGCGGGTGTATGGGCTAGAAGCGGCTGAGGCGCTGCGCTCGTCGGGGCGGACGCCGCGAGAGCGGATTGAGTTTGTGTCGCAGTATGGCGAGGACATGCTGCTGTATGACCTCTTGGGGCATGAGCCGCGCGGCATGATGATCGAGGCGGGGGCGTTTGACGGCAAGCATTACTCAGTGTCGAATTGCTTTGATGCGATGGGGTGGAAGACGCTGTTGATCGAGCCGATTCCTGAGATGGCGGAACGGGCGCGGCGGAATAGACCGAATGCGCGCGTAGAGGCGTGTGCATTGGCTGCGCCGAACGCGCCGAGCCATATCACACTGTCGGTCACTGGCGATGCGCTCGGCGGCATGCTGAGTCATGTGCAGATGACCGAGACGCAGCGGAAGATGGTGGAGTATCACAAGGCGAGCGTGACGCCGGTTTCGGTTCCGGCGCGAACGTTGTCTGAGGTGCTGGGCTCGCAGTGCGGACCGATTGATGCGCTGATTCTGGATGTGGAGGGGTATGAGATTGCGGCGTTGCAGGGGTTGAACTTTGCGATTCATGCGCCACGGATCATGTTGATAGAGGACAACAGCCGGCGCGAAGAGAGTGAGTTGAGCACGTTCATGCAGCGGCTGCCGTACACGCAGGTTGGTTGGCTGCAGGTGAATCGCATATATATTCATCAGCAAGCAGGTAATGAACTTGCTCGGGCGCGCGCGTTGAAGGCGGCACTTACGCCGGATTGAGATGTGTGGGTCGGGGTGGTGCGGCTGGGAAGTAGTTCGACCCTTGCAGGGTCGCTGCGTGAATCGCGGTTCAAATCAGGGGCGTTGCCCCTGCCTACTTCATTCCAGCCCTGCGGGCTGAAGGATTGCGACATGCGCTTTGACATCGTGGACGCGGAAGATGCGGGCGCCGCGAGAGAGGTGTTGCAGGGAGAGTGCGAGCGTTCCGGGGAGGCGTTCGGAAGGTTGGGAATCGCGCCCCAGTGAGACGCGGCCGACGAAGCTTTTGCGCGAGAGTGCGGAGAGCAGACCTGCGACGGGAGCCGCCTGACGCGCGATATCGAGCAGGCGCGATGTGCCACGGATCAGGGCCAGATTGTCTTCGACGGATTTTCCGAATCCAAGGCCGGGATCGATGAGGATGGAGTCGGCCCGCACGCCTGCATCCAGTGCCGCGCGGACGCGCTGGCGCAGATAGTCGCCCACCTCCGCCACGACGTCTTGATATTGCGGCGGCTGGGCATACTGATCTGAGAAGCGATCCTGCGCTGGCTTCACAAGGCGATGCATGAGGATCACGCCGGGTTGAGATGCGGCCATCACACTCAGCATCTGTGCATCATCGGTGCCTGCCGAGACATCGTTGATGATATCGGCACCGGCATCGATGGCAGCGCGGGCGACAGCGGCGCGGGTGGTGTCGATGGAGATGGGGATGTTGGAGAGGGCGGTGTCGCGGGATGCGCGGATGGCGCGGATGACGGGGAGGAGGCGGGCGAGTTGGGTGGATTCATCCACGGATGATGCGCCGGGGCGAGTGGATTCGGCGCCTAAATCGAGGATGTGTGCGCCATCGGCGACGGCGCGGGCTGCGGCATGCAGCGCTGGCCCGGAATCTGATGCGGAATCGCCTGCCGAGCCGCCGTCATAAAAGGAATCTGGAGTGAGGTTGATGATGGCGATGATGCGGGCTTGATCGAGTGTGAGCGAAGCGGTGCGGAATGTCCAGGTGGGGGAGGGCATGGGGTGAGTGGAAGGGTAAGACGAGCGAAATCAGATGATTTCAGCCGCGTTCCGCGGCTTTTTTTCTGAGGCAGAGAGGGTGGGGGCGTGTGGTATGTGGGGGACTTGCTTTCCGGGGGCTGGATCGCCCTGCGGGCGATCTGCGCACCCCGGCAATTCTCGTTCGCCCTAAACGGGCGAGGATGTTGAGTCGAAAATCGGTGCATCAAGAGACCGTGCAGATGGTGTGGGGGCGCGACCAGTGGTGCCGCTACGCGGCGACCACTGGCTATTGACCCCCATGCCTGCGGCATGAAGAACCAAAGCAGGAAGCGTGTGCATCGGTTAGAAAAAACCGCCCCGATTGCTCGGGGCGGCTTTGGTTGTTCTGACCCTAGTGCCTGATGCCCAGTGCCTTGCTTTTAGAACTTCGGCTTGCCGCCGTCTTTCTTCTCTTCGGGGGCGCCCTGATCATCCATGGGGTCGCCGCCGCCCATTTCGCTCTGGACCTTCTTACCGATTTCCTGGACGGTGGTGATGACCTTGGTGGGGACGACGATGCGGAGCTGTGCGCCGCTGGCGTCACCGGTGGCGGCCATCGCGACCGGGGGAAGATCGGCCGGAGCCGAGACGGCGGGGCCACCCATCATGGCGGCGAAGCCGCCAAGGGTGTCGATGAGAGACTTGGAGCCGATCCACATTTCAAAGTTGCGGTTTGCGGGGAGGAGCTTGGAGGCCTCGGCGAGAGACTTACCCAGGCCTTCGCCGTTCTTGGCGGCCTTGAGAGCCTCATCCATGAAAGGTGCGTACTGGCCGTAGGTCATGACCACGCCCTTGTCAGTGGGAGCGCTGAGGCCTTGGAACTTTCCGGCGGGGCCTGTGATGAAGCCCATCATCATCTGCACCTGCATCGCCATGGGGTCGTTGGGGTCAGACGGAGTCATGGCCATGGACCATGAATCGGCCTTGACGCCGCTGACGTCGACCGCTGCGGCCTTGTACTCGGTGGTGTACTGCATGCCATCGACCTTGGTGCCATTCATCTTGGTCATGACATCGCCGGTGAGCTTGAGGTAATCGCTGCTCTTATTGGTCTTGATAAAACCAACAGTCTGACTGAGGAGGCCGGCGGAAAGGCCTGCGGGTGAATAGCCGACGGTGAAGGCAGCGCCATCGAAACCTTCCGGCTTGGCGAGGAGGGCCTCCCACATGCCGCTGGCTTCGGCGACGGCGTTCTTTTCGCCGGGCTTGGCCATGTCTTTGGACGTATCGAACATGCCCTTGAGCATTTTCTTCATGCTGGCGCTGCTGGTATCCATCGCGATGGCGAAGAGGAAGGGCTTGTTGGGGACGCTGTTCAAAAGGCCGGCGGAGTTACCGTCGCTATTGAAGAGGCCGGCCAATTCGGAACCGGGCTTGAACTGGCTGGCGACATCGATGGAGATGTTTTCGGCGGAGAAATTCAGCCCGATGACGCCGGTCTGAGCATCGCGGACCCAATTTTCGGCGATGATCTCGAGGATCTTGGTGTTGGGAGCATTGCCGCCACCCATCTGGCCGACCATCTCGGCTTGTTCCTTCATGTCTTTGATGCCGTCTTTGATCTTGGGGGCGAGTTTGCTGACGTTGGCGACGAGGACGACATCGCTCTTATCGGCGACGCGAGTGCCGACAGCGCCGAGGGCCTTGGTGTGGGCCTCGAGATTGCCACCCTTGCCTTCGAAGCTTTCGGTCAACTCACGCTTGGGGCTGAGTGCGGCATAGCCACCACCGATGTCCTTGGCGAACATGGTCTGCTGGCCTTTGAGCTCTGCGATGGGCGATGCGGCGTCGCCACCGAGGCCGGTGACGAAAGCCTTGTAATCGGTGACGGGGACGATGATGACCATGGGGGCGTTACGCATGCCTTCGCCGGGCATGCCGTCGCCACCATCCTGAGGCACTTCGAGAATCGCGACGGCGGCGGAGCCGTCTTTCTTGATGCCTTGGGCCTGGAAGAGGGCATCCATCTTCTTTAGGGCGTCGAGAGACTCAAGCTTGAGGGCGCTGCCCATGGCGTTGAAGTTGTTGTGGAAAGTGGTGAGGTTGGCGACCCCACCGGCCATGGCGGCGTCGGCGGGAACACGATCCAGGGCGCTGGGGACTGCCGCGCCGGCCACAGCACACAGACCGGCGAGGGCGACAAACGCCGCGGCCATCAGGCCAGCCGGACGGGAGAAGACGCGAGAGTCAGTACGACGAGTTGCGGTGAGCATGTCCATACGTTCCTTGATGCCAGCCCGGCGAAGAATGCCTCCGGGGGGCGTTTTTGACCTTGTTGGGAATTCGCTTCAGCCCATTTCCAAACCAGACCCAAAAACTGGTTTAGAGGGGATTTGCAGCCCGAATCGGGGTGTCGATTGGGCCCAAATCGGGGTTGAGGATAGGGCGATTCCCTGTCGGCAACACATCCCCGGTTGCCGGGAACCTGGGCCGCGCACGCGAATCCCATACGCTCCTGAACGCACAACACCGGAGCCCTCATGCGCAGTCTTCTTGCCACCTCACTCCTGATTCTTTCTTCCGCACTTGTCGGCTGCCAGGCGTACCCAGCCCCGGGCGGGCCTGCCAACCTGCGCTCCATGGGATTCGCCCAGCCGGATGGCTCCATCAGCGGTTCTCTGGTTCCTCAGCAACGAGCGACTGTGTCCACGCTGCTCGGCATCGCGCGGGTGCAGGCACCCGGGTTTGCGACATTCACGGGAGGGAGCACGACCAAGGGGCCGGTGTCAATCGTGACGCAGATGGACTCGGAAGACCCCGCGGACATTGCCAAGCTGGGCAGGATGTATGCGATTCGGGGCACGCTCGGGTTGAACAAGCTCGTTCTGCCCGATTCAGTTTCGACGGAGGCGGACCTGCGCAAGGCGGCAGCGGAAACTGGGGCGGATGTGCTGCTGGTTTACACACTTGATACTCAGTTCTTTGTGCCCAATCGGGTGGAGTATGGCGAGCAAGTGAAACTGGCGTTGGTGGCGGACCCGGCGGCGCATGTGCAGACGACGGCGAATGGTGTGCTGGTGGATGTGCGCTCGGGGCGGATCATGGGGCAGGCACAGGGGACGGGGAAAGCGTTTTTGAACGCAGGCAGTGCAGATGGCGGGAGTGTGATTGATCGCTCGCGGAAGAATGCGGAGCGTGCCGCGTTCAAGGCGATGACGGATGAGGTGATGCAACGGTGGACGTTGATTATTGAACGGGGCGCGGCGGCCCCGGGTGCGGCGACGCCGTGAGTTTGCAGTGATTGAGTGAGCAATCTTCACCAGTTTCACACCAAAATCGGGCTTGGGCGAATCCCCCACTTCTGCTACATTGGGCGTGGAGGATTTGCCATGATTTCACTTTCATCTCGGGTTGCGCTGTTGGCTGGATTGTGCGTCGGGACTGCCGCGATGGGGCAGGCGACGACGTTTGTGGACACTGCCGGCGTGAGTATTTCCTCCTTGCAGACCAATCCAGCGGATGTGGTGCGGACGGGAACGACGACGATTGATGCGAATGGGGGATACACCTTCAACTTCAACCCGGTGGTGAGTGGTACGGGTTTTCTGGGTGGGTTTGTCGGCAGCAACATTCCGCTGGGGGATGTGCTCAATTCGTTTGTGTCCGGGCAGCATCGCATTCTGTATGGCGCGGTGCGGAACCCTGGGGCGGGTGTGCCGGTGAATCTGGATATTGAGGTGGTAGGTGGCTCATTCAGCGGCATCGATATCGCGCTGACGCTGGATTACAAAGTGAGAGCGGATCGGCGGGCGGAGGTTGCGATTCGCAACATTCAGAAGCCGTTTGGACTGGGCTTGAGAGTTGAGAGTGGCGGATTGAATGTGGCGACGTGGACACCGCCGGCGGCAAAGGTGAGTGAGTGGCACTTTGATGGTTCGCTGGCATCGGTGCAGCAATCGGGATTGGCACCATCGAGTGGCCCGGCGCGGATGAGGTATCTGGATGATGCGGCGTTTGGGCCGATTTTGGGTGGAGTTGGCGATGAATTGAACTATCCAAACCCGCCCACGCCGACGGGAGTGACGCAGGCGCAATCGTCGTTTGGGACGGCGGCATCGTTTGGGTTGCCGGCGCTGGGAGGCGGGGATGATGTGGTGTATCGCACTAGCCCGCCGCGGAATCTTGCTGACCCCACCAACAGCGCGAAGTCGCGCGGGATTGGGTTGGCGCTGTGGCCAAACTCGCGGGATTTCTGGCCGGAGGATCGGAACGGCCAGTGGACGATGGTGTGGGACATTCTGATTCCGGCGGCGGCGTGGAACGCGGAGTACCCATCGCCCCTCATTCAGGACAATCACAACAACGACAGTGATGCGGATGCGTTTTTGCGGAAAAACGGTGCCGCGTTGACGTTTGGATATCAAGTGGCGACGAGTGCGTATGCGACGCTGCCGGGTGTGAGCGCGGGTCAGTGGTTCCGGCTGGCGATCTCAAGCGATGGGTATCGCACCAAGCAGGGGCGCGTGTTTGTCAACGGCTCGTTCGTCGGCACCACGGGGGGTGACTGGGTGTATGCCAGTTGCAAGAGCACGGACCCGCGCTGGGGTGATGTCTCTAGCACGAATCTGGCGGGGACACCGGTTGCGCCCGCGACGTGGAGCGGCTGGGGCCAGTTCCCCAGCCCTTGGGCCAAGAGCCCGAACGCCGCGGCTGCGCCGATGGCGGCGACGATCTGCCTTTTCTCTGATCTTCTGGGTCGGGGCGAATCGATTTATGTCGCGAACATGGCGTACAGCGATGAGGCGATGACGGACACGCAGATTGCGGCGCTGGGTGGCCCCTCGTGGCGGGGCATTGTGCATCTGAAGCCGGCGGGATGTGCGGCGGATTTCAACGCCGACACCGTGGTGGATTTCTTTGATTACCTCGACTTTGTAGCGGCATTCAGCAGCAATGACCCGACGGCGGATTTCAACGCCGACACGGTGATTGACTTCTTTGATTATCTGGACTTTGTGGCCGGTTTCAGTGGCGGGTGCTGAGCGGCTGCGCCGCAAATTGCCAAAGAAAGAAATTTCCAATTCGCCCTGCAATGGTACCGTTTCTCGTGCGTTGAGCCTGTGCACTACCGGAGTTCCATATGCACTTGCTGAATCGTGCCAGCTTTGCGATCCTGATTTCTCTGGTGTTTACCGCGGCGGCGGTGGCGCAGCCCCTTCGCGGTCGTGTTGAGGCACGCACGACGACTCACCCGACGATGGGGCACACCGTCTCATTCAATATCTATTTGCCCGAGGGGTACGACAGTTCCACGCAGCGATATCCGGTGATCTTTCACCTGCACGGCATTGGCGGTAATCAAGGGGGCGTGCAGAACACGGTTGTTCCTCGGGCTTTTGAAGCCGCGCGATCTTCCGGCATCATCGGCCCGGTGATCATTGTCTTTCCCAATGGCTACACCGATGCGTGGTGGGCCAACAGTGCGAACTCATACAAGCCCGCTGAGAGCGATGTGATCAACGCGCTGATACCGCATGTGGATGGCACGTTTCGTACCTTCGCCTCTCGTGACTCGCGGGTCATTGAAGGATTCTCGATGGGCGGGTTTGGTGCGACGAAGTTCTACACCAAGTTTCCGGATCTCTTTGCCTGCTGTGTGGAGTACGACGGAGCGCTGGCGACGTGGCAGACGATGCAGACGGCGCACGCCTCTCTTGCCGCCGAGATTTTCAATAACGATGTGAACGTCTACAACCAGTATTCAGCGTGGTACTGGACCGGCGCGAGTGCAGCGACACTGCGGCAACACCCGCCGATTCGCATGGTGGTTGGCCAACTCGTTGGAGGCAATCGCCAGTTTCGCGATCACCTCACCACATTGCAGTGGCCAGCTGATTATGTCGAGACCACGTGCGGGCACGACATCGGCTGCCTGATGACTGCGCAGGGGCAGCAATCCGCGGCGTTCATCGCTTCACACATTCAACTCGGCTGCGCTGCCGATTTCAACCACGATGGCGCCACTGATTTCTTTGACTACCTCGACTTTGTCGCGGCATTCAGCAGCAACACCGCGGCAGCGGATTTCAACGCTGATACCGTGATCGACTTCTTTGACTACCTGGATTATGTGGCAAGTTTCAGCACAAGCTGTTGAAGTGCGAAGTGCTCAGCAATCTGCGATGATGCGCTTTGTGTTCAGAACTTCCCGCCGCTCTCAGGGATCAGCGTCGGGCCTGCTCCACCATTCTTCTTGGCGCTGTCGATGGGAAAGAGCCAGACGATGTCGGCGACACCGACGCGGGTGACACCGATGTTGGTGATCTTGCCGTATTGGAACTGGGCGTTTGCTTCGCGCTGATCGAGGATGACGATGAGCAGAGCTTCGCCTTTTTCAAAGTCGACGGGCAGGGGATAGGGGACCTCATTGGTGGTGCTGGGGACGTTGCTGAGTGCCGCACCCTGCACGGAAACGCGGTCGTAGGCCTGCTTGGCGAAATCGATGAGATCGGTGGGACCACCTTTGTACTTGCCGAGTTGGGCTTCGACGCGGGTGAGAAAGTCCTTACTCACTTCGTCGGTGAGTTGCGCAGAAGCGGCTTGGGCAAAGACGACGCGGGCTTCTTCGACCTTTCCAGACTGCAGGGCGAGCATGGGCTCGGCGTAGCGATATGCCGCTTTGACGAACATGGTGATCCCGACGATCATCACCACGCCAAAGAGGAAGGCGAGGGTGCCCAGCACCGTGCCGACGATGGCGGGGGTTTTCCCCCGCATTTTTTCTTTGGACCTGGAGACGCGCCACAGGGCAAGCAAACCCAGCACCCCGGCAAAGAGACCCAGTGACAAGCCCAGCACCGGCACAGGGCAGGAAAAGACGCTGAGGACACCCAGCACCAAGGCCACCACTGCCAGCACGCTCATGCGTTCGGCGGCTGGCTCATCACCGGCGGCGTTACCTTGAACCACGTTGTCCGACACCTCTGCCATGGACCCCGATGTTATGAAGCCACTGTGCTGCATTTCACCCGCAATGCCCCCAAACTCACATCGTTCAGTGCAAACTCCCTGAAATGGGGGGTTTTTCTCGCCGGCCCATCCGTACACACACCGTTCAGATGGTGGGTTTGAGGGGGACCGATCTGCGATCGCAAACACGCCGATCTACCCTGTCGGCTCTCTTGTACGTGCACGCTCTTTGGAAACATTCGATGACTTCCGGCAAACTTTCGGGCAAATTCACGGGCACGCGCCCGGTCAAAGGCACTGCTCACCGATCCGGCACTCGTGCTGCGAAACGCGGTGCGGCTCGAAACCCTGCCGCGAACTCGCGCCGGGGCAAGTCCTTCTTCGTCGGCATCGACTTGGGTGGGACCAACATGCAGATTGGGGTGGTGGATGCGAGTTTCAAACTGCGCGGAGCATCGCGCAAGAAGACGCGGGCAGAGGAAGGTTCGGCGGCGGTGATCGATCGCCTGGCTCGGGGCGTGCAAGAGGCGTGTGATGAGGCGGGGATTGCGACCTCGCAAGTGGCGGCGGTGGGGATCGGCGCTCCGGGGGCGATTGACCCGGAGAGTGGCGTGGTGCTGGAAGCGGTAAATCTGAACTGGACGGATTACAAACTGGCGCGGATTCTGTCGACTCGTTTGCGCACGCCAGTCTTTCTGGATAACGATGTGAATGTTGCGGTGCTGGGTGAGCAGCGCATGGGCGCGGCCAAGGGCGCGCCGGATGTGCTGGGTGTGTGGGCAGGAACGGGAATCGGCGGCGGGTTGATCCTGAATGGCGAGCTGTTTTATGGTGGCTTCAAAACCGCGGGAGAAATCGGGCACACGATTCTGTATCCAGGTGCGCCGCTGGGTGAGCGGACGGTGGAGAACCTGTGTTCGCGGACGAATGTGGTGCATCGCATTGCCGCGCTGATCAAGGCGAATCACAAGTCGTCGCTGACGCGTCTGGCGGATGGGGAAGTGGAGAAGGTGCGTTCCAAGACGCTGGGGCGGGCGTATGCCGAGAAGGATGCGCTGACGATGGAAGTGATCGACACGGCGGCGGATTTGCTGGGAATTGCGATTTCGAACTATGTCACGGTGCTTTCGCTGCCGCTGGTGGTGCTTGGCGGCGGATTGACTGAGGCGATCGGCGCACCCTTTGTGCAACGGGTGGAGCGGAGCGTGCGCAAGCATGCGTTCCCGGATCGGTGCAAGGCGGTGAAGGTGGTGGAGAGCAAGTTGCGTGATAATGCGGGTGTGTTTGGGGCGGCGCTGATTGCCAAAGAGCGGCGGTGATCATGTCACTTACCATCCTCCATGTTCTCCCTCACTGTCACCACCGAGTTCTGCGCTGCCCATGCCCTCATCATCGCTGGCCAGCGTGAGGTGATGCACGGGCACAACTTTCGTGTGACGGCGTGTGTGGAGGGACCAGGGCTGGACGGGGACGGACTTTTGTGTGATTTTCACACCGTGGAATCTTTCCTGCAGGAAATCATCGAGCCCTTCATCAACGCCAACCTCAACGCCACTCCACCATTTGACAAGCTGAACCCCAGTGCTGAGAACATCGCCAAGTACCTTGCCGATGAGCTCCACACGCGGCTGGGTGAATCTCTCGCGCCGGCAGCGCGGGTTGCGTGGGTGAGCATCACCGAAGCACCGGGGTGTGTGGCGACGTACCGGCGGGATTGAGTGCGGTTGGGAGCCGTGGTTGAACGCGATCGATGACACATTGACGAAGACATCAGATGTGTGTTGTTGTCAAGAAGCACTCGCCCACCCATGTTCATGGGTGGAGCAACGAAACAGATTGGAGATAGAGGAGATGGGGCCTGTGCCAGAGGTTGCGCGATGCTGCGCATCGCTCCACCACTGGCTACCAACACGCGCCCGTTCCACGGGCGAAGAGGTGGTGATCGGGAATGGTGTGCCAACATTCAATCCGGGGATCACTGTGATTCTGGGTCACTTCGCTATCTGCCGCATGAAGAACCTGAACAGGATCGTGCATCTGACGTCGTTTCAGCGCGATTGAGCCCAGATTCAACCAACTGTCCCTCTTTCCGGGTTCTCATCACTTTCGCCAAACTAGGCCCGATATCTCGCCGATCTGGTTGGGGGAGAGAATGCCAGCCCGGGCACCCCTCTTCACACATCCTTGACAAATCCTGAACAGTCAAGCACTTACGATTCCTTGTCCACCACCCGCACACGTGAATCCAACTCGCACCCGCCCCGCTCCGTACAACTCCCCTGCCCATGCCTTCCAAGCCCCAGAAGAACGGACACACCAAAGACGCAGCGCGGCCTGCCCGCTTGGCTGTGCGTCGCAGCATTGTCGATGTGATTCGGGAACACACGGATGTCGCCGAACCCCGCTTCTTCAATCGCGATCTCTCCTGGCTGGAGTTCAACCGCCGCGTCCTCGCCCAGGCCGAAGACACCTCACTCCCACTCCTCGATCGCGTTCGCTTCCTCGTCATCTTCACCGGCAACCTCGATGAGTTTTTCATGAAGCGCGTCGCGATGTTGCGGCGTCTGGTGAACACCAATGACCAGCGCACGGGTCCGGATGGCCTGAAGCCGCGCGATCACCTGGCGGCGGTGCGGGCGAGCGTGCTGGAACTGCAGGAGCATCAGGCGAACATTTATGAGAAGCAATTACTGCCCGCGCTGCTGGCGGCGAACATCGCGCCGGTGGAGTACACGACACTGAATGAGCGCGAGCAGCGTTGGATTGATGAGTGGTACCGGGTGAATGTGTTTCCGGCGCTCACTCCTCTTGCGGTTGACCCATCGCACCGGTTTCCCTTTATCAGCAACCTGAGCGACAACATCGCGATCATGGGGTTGCTGGAGGGGCAGAGCCGCGAACTGCACCTAGCACGGGTGAAGGTGCCGGCGAATATCAAGCGGTATGTGGAATTGCCCGGCGCATCGGGGCAGCCACGGAGATTTGTGGCGCTGGCGGACATCATCAGCAACAACCTGGATCAGATTTTTCCGGGTGTGACGATCAAGGAGCATTTGCACTTTCGCGTGACGCGATCGAGCGGCTTGCAGTATGACGATAAGTCGCCGCGCGAACAGGATGTGCTGGAATCGATTGAGAATGAATTGAAGCAGCGGCGTTTTGCCAAGGCGATCCGGCTGGAGTGCCACCCTGATCCTTCGGCACAGTTGCTGAGGCAACTGGTGGACAAATTGAATCTGGACCCGGCGGATGTGTATGAGCGTCAGGGGCCGATTGACTACATGGGACTGGCGGATATTGCGGACCTTGATATTGCCGCGCTCAAGACGCCAAGATACAAGCCGGCGATTCCGGCGCGACTGACAGCTGACAAGGGGCGGGAGATCTTCGGGTGCATCCGCAAGCAGGACATTCTGGTTCACCATCCGTACGAGTCGTTTGAGCACTCGGTGGAGCGATTTATCGCCGAAGCAGCGGCAGACCCGGATGTGCTGACGATCAAGCAGACGCTGTACCGCACCAGTCCGGATTCGCCGTTCATTGCTTCGCTGGTTCGCGCGGCGGAGAGTGGTAAGCAGGTGGCGTGTCTGGTGGAGGTTCGCGCCCGCTTTGATGAACAGCGCAACGTGAAGTTTGTGAGGCAGTTGCAGCGCGCGGGCGTGCACGTGGCATACGGCGTTCTTGGCCTGAAGACGCACAGCAAGATTTCGCTGGTGGTGCGTAAGGAGAAGCAGGGCCTGCGCTGCTATGCGCACATCGGGACTGGTAATTATCACCCCAAGACCGCGCAGTTGTACACGGATCTGGGATTGCTCACGTGTGATCCGATTCTGACTGGAGATCTGGTCAATCTGTTCAATTACCTGACTGGTCTGGGTGTGGCGCAGAAGTATGACTCGCTGTTGATCGCGCCATTCAACATGCGCTCGCGATTCAATGAGTTCATCGATCAGGAGATCGAATTCGCCAAGGCCAAAGCGGCGGCGGTGGCGGCGAATGCACCCGGCGCGGCAGACATGCCGGGCGGTCGCATCATCGCCAAGATCAATTCGATGGAAGATCAGAAGATTGCCGCACGGCTGTATGAGGCAAGCCAAGCGGGCGTGCGGATCACACTGATTGTGCGTGGATTCTGCTGCATTCGCCCGGGTGTGCCGGGATTGTCTGAGAATATCAACGTGCGCTCGGTGGTCGGGCGATTCCTGGAACACTCGCGGATTTTCCACTTCGGCGCTGGGCAGACAGACCCAATCGAAGGGGAGTGGTTCATCGGCTCCGCCGACTGGATGTATCGCAACCTCAACGATCGCGTCGAGTGCATCACGCCGGTGCGCGATCCTGTTGCACGCGGCCGTCTGCAGCACGTGGTGGATGTCATGCTCGCTGACCGCCGCACAGCGTGGGATCTCACGTCCGACGGCTCATACGTGCGCTCCATGCCGCCGCCGGATGCCGACCCGAATTCTCCGGCAGCGCTTGGCACGTTTGAGACGCTGATGCGGCATGCGCAGGGGAAGGCGTAGGCGGCGAAGCCGCCGCCAAATGGCCAAGATGTCACAGGTCCACATTGCCATATGTGTGTGGACGTGGTGAGCAAGCGGCAGGCATGACTCGCGCGACGATCAAGAGTCAGTTATCCTTTGCGGGTGTACCGCCACAGCCCGGCTGACATGTTGACGTATGGTGCACTCGCCAACTGGGAACGCGAACCACCCACGCGCTTCACGCAGTTGTTTGGGTCAACCATTCGCCGCATTCCTGTGCGGCAGGGTGTCGGCACTCAGCCACGTTCCGCGTGGCGTATCTGGGTGAAAGTCACGGCGTATGTCGCGCCGCCATTCATACACGCCACGCTCATTGCGGCTTTGAGCTACGTCACATTTAGAGACGTTCTTCCATGGTGGCTGGCCTTGCTGGCGGCGTGCGGCATCTGGGCCATACTGGTCTGGTTTGGAAATATCCTCCTCGATCGCCATCTCTTCAAACGTCTCATCTGGCTCCGCCGCGCACGCTGTCGCCCGTTCCGCACTCCTGATCTCGCGGCATCCAATCGTGAAGTGCTCGAAGAACACCGCCACATCATTCGTGAGCTGGAGCGCACTCAGGGCAAAGTGCCTCGTCGTCGCAAAGGTGAACCGCCGCGTGTGGCTATCGGCTTCATTCGATCGGCTCCATGCTCATCGCCGCGCTGGCGAACGCTCATTCCAATCGAGGTTCCATTGTCTTTGTTTGCACCTGTCTGGGCGATCATCTCCTTCCCCATTTTCGCTGGTCTGTATCTGCTTGTTGAAAGTCGAGAGTTCTGGGTGTTCCCGGTCTGCATGCTTGTGAGCATGGTAGTTGCTGTGGCGATCAATGCATTGCCGCTCGTGTGGCTCGAACACCGCTGGAAAGCCCGCATTTTCGGCATGTTGCACGGGCATTGCCGGCAATGCCGCCACGACCTCACGCCATTGATGGGTGAGAATCACACTGCCGGCCCCCGCCGCTGCCCGGAGTGCGGCAGCCACTGGCCGCTCGTGCCGCCACCGACACCCGCTGAACTCCGCGAGATTGAGAAGCAGTTATCCTCTCTGCGTGCGGCGAAACAGGGCACCACATCTCTTTGACTGGCTGGCGTTCGTTGCGCTGAGCACCGAGCCCGTGAAGGATTGGCCGCGGCTGGGTGGTTCGCCACGGATGCGCTACAGTTGGTTGCCGGAGTGGGCGCGATCTTTGATCTTTGTATACCCAGACTCACTATTCACTGTACTTCCCTTCTTGGCATTGCTGCCTTTCGTTCTTTTTGATGTCATGCAGCAGTCTGGTCGGTTCGGCATGAGTCTTGCACTTTGGATGTTCATGCTGCTTCAGTTCATCGGCCCGATGTCGCATCCCACCATGTTGCGATTGCGAACCGCGACACGGCGGCTGCGCTCCAAACGACCTTCGACTCCACTCTCCCAGCGGAGGGCTGATTGATTTGAGGCACTCTCGCGGCAAGAAGTGCGAACTTCCTTCGCTGGCGCTCCGATGTGGTCAACCTATTGGATGTGGATGATGGTTCGGCTCGTGGCACTTTGTGTGACAATGGTCATGCTGGATCGTCCAAAGGTCATTCCGGGGTGGGATTTTCTATCATGGTTCCTCGTCTGCGCTGGCGTCGCGATCGCCTATTACGTCATGGCTCGCGTGGCCCGGCAACGCTTTCTGAATCGCTTGAAGCGAACGCTCTCAACTCCTCTCTGCCCAGCTTGCGAGTATGACCTGAGCACCTTTGCCGACGCCACGAACGAAAAGGCCTTGAAACGCTGCCCAGAGTGCGGCACAACGCGACCCCTCTTTGTGCCCCCGCCACCACCGGACGCCATGCTGGCCTTCACTTGGACCTTGGCAGCGCAAAAGGAACGGCCGATTTTCCCCAAGCGCTAGTTGGCCACTACACTCTCTTCCCATGGCGACCATCCAAGACATCCTCCCCGGCCAGCGCGTCAAGATCACGCATCAGCACCCCCGTCTGACGGGAGACCTCCTCAACACGGTTGAGGGAACGGTGATTCGCTTTGGGCAATCCAAGACCGGATCGTGGTATGCGCATGCCAAGGACGGGAAACTTTGGCTGGATCGCGTGGAATTGAAGAAGACCGATGGCGAACTCGTGGTGTGCAATCTGGATCAGTACACGACGATTGATGTGGTTGGGTGAGTGAGCTTCAGAGGTGGCATCGGTCGAAGCGGGCTCCTCAACATCTGGCAAACTTCATTGGCCCCATCAGGGGCAAATCAAGATGCTGTCCACACGAAGTGCGGTGATGTCCAAGCAAGAGCTCACGCTGCGGCGGGCTTGAGGAAGGGCTGAATCTTGCCATAGGTCAAGGTGCGCCAGAGCCACTCGGCAGGGCCGAATTGGAAGCGGGTGAACGAGAGGGGGCTGATGATGAGTTGGAAGATCCACATGCCAACCACGAAGCCGAGGAGTTCGACGCGGTCGAACTTGGCAAACATGCCCAAGCCCCAGCCATAGAAGATGAATGTCATGACGATGGAGTGCATGAGGTAGTTGGTGAAGGCCATGCGGCCGACGGCAGCGAGAGAGCGGCCGAGCCAACCCAGGACATTCATGCGTAAGAGGAGCAGCACGAGTGAGAGGTGGCCGAGAGCCACACCCACTGAGCCCCACCAATTCAGCGGGCCACCGACCAAGAACATGCGGCCCATGCTGAAATCTGATTTCATCAGGTCTTCACCAGAGAGAAGGCAGAGAGGAAGACCTATCAGGTATCCCAATGCCATGACGATGCCGATGGTGCGCACTGGCATCGACGACTTGAAGTAACCCATCTTCATCAAGGCCATGCCCAAGAGCATCAGCCCGGTGCCCTTCCACAACATCCACATGGGAAAGAGAAAGAGGACCAGGAAGAAAGCACTCTTGAGATTCTGCATGAAGGACGTGGCAAAGCCCCCACGATGAGCATCCACTTCCGCATTGATCGCCTCGGGGCGGGTGGCGGCGTTGGGACCCTGAGGCCCAGTCCAGACATCAAACATCTGCTTTTCTTCGGGAGTGGGAGTCTGACCGGCATCGAGCTTGACCTGAGCGGCGTTGGATTGGGTTTCCATCCACGTCAGCATGCCGCCCATGCCCATGTTAAGCAGTGTGCCGATGGCGAGGAAAGCGATGGCGAGAGTGATGAGCCACTTTGGCGCGAGCTTACGCATGGGGTAGAGGAGCGTGCCGCAGAGTGCGTAAGAAATGAGAATGTCGCCGTACCAGATGCAGAAGGCGTGGATGATGCCAATGCCCAGGAGCACGGCGAGGCGACGGTAGTAGACACCGGCAAAGCCAGCGCGGCGCGAGGTCGCAGGGTCGGCACCGCCGGTGCTGCGGCTATCCATGAGAATGAGTCCGGCACCAAAGAGCATGGAGAAGATGCCCATCATCTTTTCGGCAAAGAGAAGGTGGGTGATGTGCCACACGAGTTTGTTGCCACCGGTGAATGGCCCGATGTAGGTTTCCAGTGCTGGCGAACTGGCGGACATGTATGCGGAGCTGGGGAGGGCAAAGGCGGTGATGTTCATGGCGAGGATGCCCAGAAGGGCAAAGCCACGCACGACATCGACGGAGCCGACGCGTTCGGCTGCTTGCACCGGGCTGAGGGGAGCGGCAAGGGATTGTGCCGCTCCAATACTGACCACTCCTGCCACGTCACCACTTTGTGCTTGTGTCATGTCGAAATCCTTGGGGAAAGCGGGTGAGGGGTTGCGGACCCGCTGCCGAGTTATGCCGCCTTATCGCGGGAGAGGGGCTGAGAGGCAGCGTGCGAGGCCGGGGCCTCGGCTGGCACCGTCGCCTGGGGGCGGGAACGCAAGCCCAGGACCCAGCCAGAACAGAGGGCCCTTTCTACGGCGTGCAGCAGTGGCGACACAGCGACACAGACCAGAAAGGTGATCAAGACGAAGGAAGTCGCGTTGCGCTTGGCATCGAGAACGGCAAAGACACCGATGATGCAGGCACTGACCAATGTCAACCACACGATGGTGGAAAGGAAGAGATACGCGCAGATGCGCCAATAGCGAGCGCGGACCACGTGTACAAGGCCCTCACGAGTGGAGCGATACATGTAGGCGCGACGGTCACCAAAGCGACGTAAGAGCTCAGTCACCATCATTCCCTCGAAAGGAAGAGGTGAAGAGTGCGACGCCTCGGGGGAGGGGTCAGGCGCGCGTTCCCATCGCTGATAGCCGGCAGTGGAGATTGAAGTGTCGCGGGGAGTTTCAGAAGAGGTCTGCATACGACGCACCTGATCCTGCTTTGAAATTGAGCCCTGCCTTGAAGTGCGGCGAGGGATCAACGGGCAGAGTCAGGAGCGTCTCTCATGAAGTCATGCACACGAACTGACACCACCCGCCCAACCGGGAGCGGGGCCCAGGTTTCCTTTCGGCGGCAACCATGTGAGCCGCCTGATAAACCCGATGACCTCGCTGCCACAGCCGACACACACGATATCGCAAAGTGTGAGGGTGAGTTGGCCGGGGTCGATGGGCCCCCCGTCGCGGATAGGGGGCCAAAGGGTGGTAGGGATGCCCAGGGTGGAGAGCATGCACTTACCCATGCAGTTGGCAAACCCCTCGCCGGGGGTATCCCACCAGGGTTGCTCGGCACACAGGACCGCGCAGCCGGAGGTGACGGCGGAGAGGCAGGCGATGCAGCCATAGCAGGAGACGCTGACGCCTCCGGAGGCGGCGGGGTAGGGGTTCGGGCCGCCGATGGGGCGGACATACACCATGACCGCGCCACCTTCACCGATGTACTCGACGCGATCAGTGCTGGAGTAATGCTGGGTGTGGGCCGCGAGAATGGGGCGGGCGTTGACGGGCGCGAGCTCGTGGAAGGGTCCAGCCATCTGACCGGTGAGAGGATCAAAGAGCGCGTAGGCACGTCCGGCCTGGACGCAGATGGTGATCAGGGCAAAGACATTGTCGCCGAAGGCAGCTTCGACATAAGAGACTTTGGTGGGGAGTGTTGTCGGGGTGCGGGCGATATGGGCGTGCAACGCGAGAGCGAATTCGTCCCAGTAGGGAGTGACGCGGAGGAGGGGATCGCGCATGCGGTTTGAGGATGTGTCGATATTGGCGGCGATGGCAGTGGCGTGCGGCACAAGCGAGGTGAGGAGCGCGGCCTCGGCTGCATCGACTGCGGGTGGGGTGATGTTGGCACCGGGATCGGGCTCGACGGGTGTTGGGTAAAGAATGGTGGAATGCACTTCGGAACCGTTGAACTCCAGCGATTCGGGGTTGCCTTCCTGGTAGGCGACGAGGATGTGATTCCAGGCACGATCAGGATTGGCGACCATGTCGCTGGCGAGCCAGCCGCAACGCATGTAGTCGCGGACCTCGGTCCAGAGGATGCCGCCGGTGGTGCCGAGCGCGGGATCGTCGGGTGAATAACGCACGGCGGGAGTGAGACGTTGGAGAGAGCGGATGGCGCCGCGGACAGGGGAGACCAGAGGGGAGTTAAAGCGTGCATCGGTGAATGTGAAGGTGGAGGCGGCGGGTGCAGGTTGGCCGGTGTTCACGCCTTGCCAATACAGATCAGACCACTGTCGGAGTTCAGCACGCGTGTTCGCATCAGGGGCGATGTCGGCGGCAGCGATGGGTGTGCAGCACAGGAGGCGCAGGAGCGCACAAGAAAGGAAGACAAATCGATTCAGGCCATTCATGAAAATAACACCTCGCCGATCCGGCGAAAGTGCCCGGAACGGCCTGAAATACCGCACAATCTGCCCCACGTCGGAGTCCCCCGTGAACCCCCGCGAATCAGTCCAGATTTAGTGGAAGACATGTCAATAGAAAGTGACCACAATCACCCGAAGGCGTATGATTCTTCCCAAGTTCGCGGACCTTGCGAAGGGTAATCGGACGGCTTTGGCCACCTTAGCTCAGCGGTAGAGCGATGCTTTCGTAAAGCATAGGTCAAGGGTTCAAATCCCTTAGGTGGCTTTGATAGACTGACTCGAAGGGCCAAGCTTTGGCCGAAGTGCGATTTGCAGCACTCAACAACGGCTCAAACTCAAGTGTGGATCAGCATGCATTGGCGTGGATGTTGCCGCAGAGCCCGGTGGAATCGAGCTATCCGTTGACAGATTTGACATTGGTGCTGATGGGCGGAGTGAGGTGGATCTTTCCACGGGTTGCGCGATGCTGCGCATCGCCCCACCACGTGGCTACATCCCGATGCCCCGTTGGGGCAGAGAAAGAAGCGAGTTCCTTATCCCACCTGCTCTGAAATGCCGAGGCATGAGGAGAAGTCGCCAAGGTCAGAAGCTACACAACGAGACACATTCAGCAGCCGACGCTGAATTCGGCGACGAAGTCGAGGTAGTCAAAGAAATCGATGACCTGATCGAGATTGAAGTCCGCGCTCGGGTTGTTCGAAGAGAAGGCTGCCACGAAGTCGAGATAGTCAAAGAAATCGGTCGTTCCGTCGTTGTTAAAGTCAGCGAAACAAACGCTAAGCGTGGCGGCATCACTGTTCACGCTACCACAGGTATTGCTGACAGAACAGCGCACTGAGATTGATTGTATGAAGTCAGGATCGAACTGAGCATTGATCTGCGCGGAGTTTGAACCGGTAATCGTTCCGATATGATCCGCTCCGATGGTGAGGCCTCCGTCGGTGAGCACACGCCAGCCGCCTGGTGCGTTTGGATCAGCAACTTGCCACGAGTACCCGAGGGTGCCAACGCCTGATCCACTGACAGTGGCGCCGGTCGTGCCACCGCGACCTGTGTAGGCTGAAGCGGGCTGGGTGCAAATCTCTAAGCAAGGCGCGCGCCCTACTCGAAACTCTCGCAATACAAAGTTGCCGTTGGTTGCACGTCCAGGCCCGCCGGTGGGGAGCCCTAGATCCGTGACATTGGATGTTCCGTTAGAATCGAGGACTTAGAGGCGAACGCCTGTCACCACAGGAATCGGGCTGGTAGCGATAATCTCGTATCGAACGTGTTCAGGATTGGTTGCTGATGCGAGAATGGACCCGTTTGGACGAACTGTGAGAGTGCTCGCAGCACCCGTCACATCAGCTCCAGTGGTGTTATTGATGGGAATAGCGCGCATCGAGTCTGGAACCAGCACAATCCAGTTCGCGGTGACATCGCCACCCGCGGATAGTCCATCAGCAAATGTAGAACGATCGTCGCCTGTGACGGAAAGGCGGAAGAGTCCGAGCGAGTGAATGGTTCCACTACCCCAGAATCCACCACTGAGAGTGGAAATCACGATGCGATAGGGTTCGCCTGGAGTTGATTCACCAAAGTAGCCCGCAATTTCGAACGCAGCGGTTTGATCAAAGGTGAACTCGCCACCAGAACAGTTTGAGCCTTGGTAGATTGCCCACCCTGTACCGAAGTTATTGTCGACGGCGAGAGAGATGGGATATCCGGCACCGCAGACTTGCGAGTAGGTAGACGTGGCCTGCTGCAACGTGGCGGGAGCGGGAGCACATTGTGCGAATGCCGCTGCTGAAACCCACGAGCCGACAACCGATGACACCACGCGCAGACGGATCGAGGACGACTGTTTGCACAACATCACCCTTCTCCAAGGTTAGGCAGACTGGAATGCAATCCAATCCGTGCTAGCAAAACCACCCCAGATACCACAAGTGGATGGCCCAAAGTTACTCAGGATGTGCACGTATCTCATCTTTCCCAAATTAACAAAACGCCGTGACGACTGTCAGTCGACGAGTAAAGAGCCCAGATTGATCCATACGCAGCACGGGGTGCGGCTTGATCAGCTTGATTGCTTCTCGATGATGGTTTCAAGTTCCTTCTCAGTCTTGCTGCTGAAGCCAGAGCCGGAGAAGAGGATCTTCCCATCCTTGCCAATGAGGTAGAAGGTCGGAATGCCGCGGACTTTGTATTGGTTGGCGACGTTGTCGCCACCCATCAAGAGGCCATAGGTGAACTTATTATCAGCGAAGTACTTTCTGGCCTTGGTGCCATCGTCGCGTTCGGCCATGTTGACGCCGTAGATCTTGACGTTCTTGTCGGCGAACTTCTCGTGCATCTTCTGCACGCCCGGCATGGCGGCCTTGCAGGGGCCACACCAGGTGGCCCAGAAATCCATCATGACAATGTTGCCCCGAAGAGAAGAGAGCTTGACCTCGTTGCCGTCCTTGTCCATCAGAGTCCAATCGGGAGCATCGGATCCGACGGCGAGCAGGCCACTCTTATCCACGCCGGGCTTGGCGGCATCATTTGGCTTTGCGGGCTTGGTGGGAGCCGTGGCCTGATCGGGCTTGGCTGGCATGCCTTCGGGTGTGTCATTGGACTTCATGCCGATGGGCTTGACCACAAAGCCATCGGGAACGGCAGGGGAGAAGTTGCCGATCGCTGCGGCACCGTTGATGCGGAACTCAGTCAACGTGAGCGTCATGCCGGGGGCCTTGGCATCGCCAGCCGCGCCGGGAATGGGAGCGACGGTGCGCTCAACGCTGCGGAGGAGATTGTCCTGCTCGCCGAAGGCATATTTCACCACTGCGCCGCCATGAGAGCGAACGCCACCCTTTGCAGGCGGGGCCTTGGTTTCAACCTTCAGGACGTTGCACTTCACGCCGCCAACTTCGACGGTGCCGTCGATGGAGATAGTGGTGGTGGAAGCAAGTTGGAAGGGTTGTACGTTGAGCATCTCCCAAGGGAGGATGCCACCAGCGCGCTGGCTGGCGAAGAAATTCTGGAGACCGGCATCATCCTTGATGACGCCTTCGATGACTTCCTTTTCGGCTTCGCGCACGGAGCGTGCAGTGACGCCATCGAAGGCGATATCGAACGGAGTTGCCTTGAGGGCGTCGTTGGCGGGCTTTTCGATGCCGACACCGTCTTTGACTTCCTTCTTGCCGGGGGCGGGCTTGGAGTGAGAGGGTGGCATGAGATTCTCACCCTTGGCCGTCACCTTCCAGCCACCAACCTGCGCGCGAGCGAGAGAAACCGTTGCGGTGCTGGTAGCGGTTCCGGTTCCAGCAAGCGTTGCTTTGAAGGAGATGACTTTGGTATCGGCAATGGCCTTGCGTGCTGAATCCAGGAGCGCGAGGGCCTTGGCATCGCCCTGCGGCGCAGCCGCGGCGGGGGCTTTGGCTTTGTCCTTGCCAGCGGGACCCGCTGCGGGCTGGATGCCCATGGAGGTCGAAACGGCGAGGCAGCCAGTGGCGGCGAGAATGCAGGCGATGGCGAGTTTGTGGTTCACAGGTGTCCTTTCACAGCGAGGGGATGCAGAATCATTCGCAGGGCCGCCGCGGCGTGCCTTCGCGGGGCCCAAGCCGGGCCCCATCTGATACGAGCGTGAGACCCGGTAGGGTTCATCTCAGAAGGAAGGACGCTTGGGTTCTGTGTGGGTTCCGCCGACAGAGGGCGAAAGTCGCAAAAGTGTAAAAGAAACGACGGGTCTGGAAGAGACTCCCAAACCCGCCGGTGGTGTAGAACAGGCACATTTTGGGTCTGGCGGCGAAATGCACGCCTGACGCCATAAACATGACACACAATCGCGTGATTGGCCACCAATTCTGGAAAAAAGTCTTGACACGACCCAAAAAAGTTGGCAGGAATGGACTGGAATGGGGGATGTCTCTCAGGCAAACCAAGCAAGCGACATGAGCAAAGGGCGTATCATCGGCTGCAGTAGGGGGGAACCACCCTGCGTGTTGAAATAAGCAACCAAAGACCGATAACTAACGGAGATTTCCCGTGACAGTGACCGCCGCCACCCCGTCTACCAACATTCGTGAGATCCTGGGTGCGGAGGGTGCCGCTCTGCTTTCTTACGAGAGCAAGACGGTGTCGAAGGGGCAGCTGCACCTGCCGGGTCCGGACTTTGTGGACCGCGTGGTGGCACAGAGCGATCGCTCGCCGCAGGTGCTGCGCAGCTATCAGCAGATTTTGAACACGGGACGTCTGGCGGGCACGGGCTTTGTGAGCATCTTGCCGGTGGACCAGGGAATCGAGCACTCGGCGGGCGCGAGCTTTGCTCCGAATCCGGAGTACTTTGACCCCGAGAACATCGTGAAGCTGGCGATCGAAGGTGGGTGCAACGCGGTGGCGAGCACGATGGGTGTGCTGGCATCGGTGAGCCGCAAGTATGCCCACAAGATCCCCTTCCTGGTCAAGTTCAACCACAACGAGATGCTGACGTATCCCAACATCTTCAAGCAGTCGTATTTCGGCAGCGTGAAGCAGTGTTACGAGATGGGCGCGGCGGCGGTGGGTGCGACGATCTACTTCGGCAACGACTCGGCGCGTGATGAGATCAAGTACGTCAGCGACATGTTTGAGGAGGCGCACTCCTACGGCATGGTGACGGTACTGTGGTGCTACACCCGCAACAACAAGTTCAAGGTGACGGGCGCGGATGGCAAGAGCGTGGATTACCACTCCAGCGCGGACCTGACGGGTCAGGCCAACCACATGGGCGTGACGATCAAGGCCGACATCATCAAGCAGAAGCTGCCCACTAACAACGGCGGGTATGCCGCGTTGAACAGCGGCGGCAGCGCGTACGGCAAGTGGGATAAGCGGGTGTACACCAACTTGTGCGGCAGCGATGAGGCGGGGAAGGGTGGACATCCGATCGACCTGTGCCGCTATCAGGTGGTGAACTGCTACATGGGCCGGGCTCCGCTGATCAACAGCGGCGGCGAATCCAAGGGCGCAGGCGACCTGCAGGAGGCGATCTACACCGCGGTGGTGAACAAGCGGGCTGGTGGCATGGGCCTGATCAGCGGCCGCAAAGCCTTCCAGAAGCCGATGAAGGAAGGGGCTTCGCTGTTGCACGCGATCCAGGATGTGTATTTGGATAAGAGCGTGACGGTGGCGTAAACGCCCAACTTCGTTGATTCAGCAATTGCAGCCGCGATCGGTGCATTCCGGTCGCGGTTGTGTTTTTTGCGATCATGCGCAACGCGTCGCATGAGTCACTCCCCCGTCGCCTTGAATGACACCAGCGGTTTCAGAATGCGTGTGATGGTGACGAGGTCGCGCTGGGCTTCCATGACGATGCGCAGATCGCGATAGACGCTTGGGGCTTCGTCCCGCATGGCTCTGGATCGAGCTTCGTCGAACGTGACATCCTTCATTTGCTGGCGGACATCTGTCTCAGAGACGTGGTGCCGCGCATCAGAGCGGGAGCGGGTGCGCCCCGCGCCATGTGAACTTGATGCGAGCGATGCGGATTCGCCTTTGCCCACAACGTGCACGCTCATGGTCCCAGCCGAGCCGGGGATGAGGCCGACAGACCCGGCGTGGGCGGGCGCTGCACCTTTGCGATGAATGACCAGGTCCGAGCCGTTGTGCCCCTCGATGGCGATGAAATTGTGTGGCACATCAAGAGTGCCTTTCCACGAGATACGGCCACCAATGACCTTTTGCACTGCCTCTGCCCCGGCGGCGAGCATCTGCATGCGATTGGCGGTGGCATAGCGCACGCACCAGGTTTGATCAGCCAGGTACCCCACTGCTGCTTCTGAATCGCGGCGGAGACCGGCGATCATGGACCGCACGCCTTCGGCCTTGGCGACTCGGTCGTAGTAACCAGCAACGGCTTGACCCATGAAGCGCGAGCCGCTGTGCACCATGAGCCAGAGCGTGCCAGATTCATCGCGTTGCAACTCCACAAAGTGATTGCCTCGACCGAGTGTGCCGAGCTGTCCGACGCCATCGCCTGTGGCAAGTTTGCGCAGATGGGGTTGCACGAGATCTTGAGGATCGGGCATGTCTGCCGCTTGCACGGCATCGCGTTTGTGCGAGCGGCGAGCCACATCGATGGACCGATTGAACTCCTTGAGTATCGCTTCGCGATCAGCGAGACTTGGTTCATCGGTATCGGCGATGGCGATGGCACTCATGCCGCAGCCGATATCGCCGCCAATGGCGGCGGGATAGACGATTTCGGCGGTGCCGAGAACGCAGCCGACACAGACATCTGCCGCGGGATGCACATCGGGCATGATGGCCATGCGCTGCAGATCTGGCAAAGATTGCAGACGGATCAGGGCCTGGGCGGTGTGCACATCCAGCGGGCTGGCGAGCCACATGGCGACGCGAGCGTCGGCCTCGAGGGCGTGCTGCATCTCGTTGCGGGATTGGCTGCTGCGCTGGGTTTTCAGGGCGCGCCGCTCCCGCCGCGGCAGGACAGGGTCTGCATCATGATCTTGATCTGGATTCCATTTCCACGAACTCATTGGTGTTCTCCAACTGGGCTATCTGTCTGGCCTTGCGATTGGCGCTCGATTGCTGGCGCATCTGCTGCGAAGACGAGCTTCAAGGTGGGGACACGCTTGCGTGCGAGGACGGCACCGAGGCGGACACGCAGGAAAGGCGCGAAGGCCTGCAACCAGCGTTCGACACTGGATGGGTCGTCGGGGTGCTGAAGCGATGACACCCATGCGCGCACATGCGCACCGCTGGCACTGACCTCGATGTGTGAGACACCGAGATCGCAGCCGATGCTGGAAGCGCGGCTGGCGAGTTCCTGGTCGATCACGCGGGCGGCTTGTTTGGCCAAGGCCTGATCGCGATAGTTGGTGCGCTCGGCACGTTCGCGGTTCTCCTTCTGCCGCTCTTTGAGCGACTCTTCGCGAGGATTGATTCCGTCACCTTCCTGTATCTGTGTGCATTGATCACACAGTTCATCATTTCGAAACGATTTCATACTTCTTTCCCTTGACCGCTGAATCCGCCTATGGCGGCTACTACTGCTGCGGTTGTGCCAGCACTCGATCCGGCATGAGCGCGGCGATCGCGCTGTGATCCGGGTGGATCACACATTGAGATTGACAGGTTGGATCAGTACATCACACTCGGTTCACTGCGCGCATGGAGAGCGACGCTGCGAAACTCGCGTTGCGTGGACTGATGAGTGAGACTCCGCACGATGGCTCGGCCTGCGATGGAAACGCGACACGACATGGACGCGGAACATCACAGAGATGGAGGTGTGAAAAGGCCTGGATTTTCAGGGTTTCGCGGGCTTTTTCACCGTCGGGGCATGACTCAACGTCATTACGCCAGTGCGACGATCGTGACGGAGTTCTTGGTTTGACGGGTAACAACAGACATGGGAACTCCTTTCTGCCCGAATCGGGCTGAGGAAGATACTACCGGAGCCTTCGGCAGAATCAAGCCCTTTGTGTAGAAAAGTCGCGAAGAACGGTGCAAGCCGATGCGCATGGCCAATCGCAGTTATGCTGCGCGATATGCATCCATTTCTGATGATCTTCGCGGCGACGATTCCGGCACTTCTGATCGGCACTGCGATCTTGCACCTGTTGCCACGGCTGGGTTCACCGGGGCGGGCGATGTCGGAGCGGCTGTGTCGCGCACCGGGGCTGGATGCGATGGTGACCTACTTCACCATGCTGCCATTGATCGCGGGGCCGATCGTCACAGCGCGGGTGAGCGATGTGGAGTACGCCGGGTTGTTTGGATTTCTGGGCGCGTACATCGGGCAGCTGACGGCGATTGTGTTGTGGAGCTGGATACACGAGGCGGCGAATCGTGAGAAACTGCGTGGACCGCGAATTGTGGGTGTGCTGAATCAGAAGATCGGCCGCGTGCGCAATCATGTCGGGCTTTGGGTGATGAGTGTGGCAGTGCCGGTCTTCTGGATCGTGCGCGCGTGCGAAATTTTGACGTGGCCACTCATCAGTCGCATTTGCAACATGCCCAGATACAACGAAGGGGAATGGGTGAACTGCTCGCGGCAGAAGTTTGATGGGCTGGTCGGGCACGATCTGATCTGGTGCCTGTATTGCGACTGGATGACGGGTGTGTGGTCGCTGGGGACGGAGATGCTGCGGAACATCGAGAGCTTCTATTGCCCGATCCGCTTCTATCACGACAAGAAGTGCGAGAACTGCAAGATCGATTTCCCGGATGCGAATGTATGGGTGCCGGCGAATGGGACCATGAAGGATGTGACGGATCTGCTCGACGCGGCGTACGACGGCAAGAACAACACATGGATGGGTCACCCGGCACGGACGGCGACCGTGACGGTGAATGGGAAGGAGATCAAGGTGATGCCGAAGGAGTGATGTGTCACGGCTTCGACGGCAATCAACTGCGCAGGACGCTGAGGCCGACGCGCTTTTCGACTTCATTCACAGGCCGCGCAATCAGGTCATAGCCATCGTGACCGACGATGACGCAGGGGACCAACTCACCAGAGATGAGCTTGTTCTTACTCTGCACGTAGGTGACGCTGTCGATCTGCGGGGCCTGGAAGGTGGTGCGTCCAGCGTACAACTTGCCCCCGCCGGTGACGCCGGTGGTGGCGGTGCTGCTCATGCGCAGCGGCTGATCGATGAGCACATTCAGACGCAGGCCAGTGCCTGAGGGTTTGGATTCATTGAAGGAACTGGCGCGATCCTTCTGGCGGGCAAAGGCGATCTTCTGCTGGAGTTCCATCACCTCGCCGCGGCGGCGGGCCTTGATGTCTGCGGGAACCGCGAGCTTGGGATCCTCTTCCATCGTGCCGGCGACGGTGCCCGCCTCATGCGAATACTCGAAGACACCGACTGCCTCAAACTTCATCTCATCCACGAACTTGAGGAGCTCCTGGTGATCCGCCTCGGTCTCGCCGGGGAAGCCGGAGATAAATGTGGTGCGCACGGCAAAGCCGGGAATCCTGTCGCGCAGGCGATGCAGGACATCCGCTTGCTTCTGGCTGGTGACGTGCCTCTTCATCAGCGCCAGCACGCGATCGGAAGCGTGCTGCAAAGGAATGTCGAGATACGGCAGCAAGCGGCCGCGCTTGACCAATCCGGCGAAGGCCTCGATGATCGGCTCAGAGAAGTTTGACGGATACGCGTACATCAGGCGCAGCCACCCCTGGCTGCCCGCATCGTCCATCGCGTCAGAGATTCCTTGCAGCAAGGTGGGCAAACCGCCGTACTCGGAAAAGTCCGCAGCGCCAGTTGCAGACTTCACCTTCAACCCGGTGCCGATGTCATCGCCGTAGCTGGTGGTGTCCTGGCCGATGAGGAGAATCTCGAACGCGCCATCGTTGACGAGTTCGCGGGTCTCCTGCACGATGCGGTCGATGGGCTTGGAGCGCATCTTGCCGCGAATGCTGGGGATGGTGCAGAAGGCGCAGTTCTGGTTGCACCCCTCGCTGATGCGTAGATACGCGTAGTGCCGCGGCGTGAGGCGAAGGCGGGCCGAATCATCCTCGAAATACCCGATGCCCTTACCGTCCTTGCCGTTGACGGTGAGGCCGGTGGTTTCGACGCCGCGCTGCTTGGCCGCGACCAGCGCGTTGGCCGCGATCCAGTACTTGGGACCATCGGCGGCATCGACCTTTTCGCGGGTGGGCGTCTGGCCGGTGACAGCCTCGACGATCTTGTCACGGTCAAAGACGCCGATCATGGCATCGATGCCGGGGGCCCATTCGAGCATGGCAGCGCGATGGCGCTGCACGAGGCAGCCGGCGACCACGACGCGCTTCACCTCGCCGCGCTCCTTGGCCTCGATGGCTTCCTTGATGACGCCGAGGGATTCATCCTTGCTGGCTTCGAGGAAGCCGCAGGTGTTGACCACGACGGCATCCGCGCCGCCGAATGACTCACCGTCAAAGGAGATCGGAGCCAGGCCGCTCTCCGCGAGCAGGCCGAGCATTTTCTCGCTGTCCACGAGGTTCTTGGGGCAGCCCAAACTGACCAGCGAAACGGACTCGATGGAGGGAGCAGCCGACTCGCGCTGACGCGACGGCTTGGGCTTGGAGGACTTGGTGGCGGAACCTTTGGCTTTCACCCCGGATCATAGTGCGATCAGCGGTTACGAAGCCCGGCGGCCCATCACCTCAGCAACGGCGGTGAAGTCCCCATAACGCGCGACCATGACCTCTTCCAACTCGCGTTCGCCAGCCAGCACGATGAAACAGCGATCGGAGACGCTCCAGTTCAGGAAGCGCAGGGCGCGGCCGATGTTGTCCTGGGTAGTGGCGACCATCAGTTCATCGCCATCGTGACGGATCGGCAGCACGCCGAACTGCCACGCCTGGCGACGCGAGATGCGTGATATCGCAACGGGATCAATCAGTTCCTTACGCGGGTCGATGACGCGAGTAAGGGTTCGATATTGCTCGGCCCAGGCGGATTCAACCACCAAAGGGGAGACGCCGAACATGCGCTCAGCAAGCCAGCCGAAAGGGCGGTGACTGACCGCCTGTTCCGCGACAATCACATCACGCTGATCTGCAGTGATCACACCCTGACGAACCAACACATCACCCAAGCGCATTGTCATACACGCATCCCCATGCGTCGCGGCGTGAGCATCCAACCCACGCTCGCGACGCGATTGAGATCGGCGAGCAAGTGCCGGGGCTGTGCGTTGGTGCACATTGCGTGCCAGATTCAGCGGCGGGGAATCCTCTGATAGCGATGACACCTGTGATCACGCGTGGCGCAATCACGCCGCGATGCACGCAGAAATTCTGACTGGTTCAGTTGGCACTTGAAGAATCGAAATGGTGGAAGGCGCCAATCGCCCCACTTCTCGGAACTTGGAGTCAAAATCAAGAGCGTTACAGGACCACTTCACGCCGCGGGTTCAATCGTGACCGTCAGGTTCTTGGACTGAAACTGCTCCTGATACAACTCAGCGCGTTCTTTATGGGTCACAAGCACCTGCGCCACGCCCTGCTTCTGAGCAAGTTCCGTGATATCAAACGCGGCGGTCTGATTCAGCGGCGTCAACTCCATCAGCGTCTGCATGACAAAGACATCTGTGTTGATGTCATCATCGTGCAGCAAGACGCGATATGGAGGAAGTGACTCAACCCTGGGCTTGCGAGGGAGAGGCTTGGCCTCCATCGTTGCGCCTATCCCCAAGTCAGTTTCCGGACCCTGCGGCACACCAGAACCACCTGCGGTCGAATTCGTCGGGGTGGGAAGGTCGGGCGTTTCCATGCATGGATTGTTCGCAGCCACAACCTCCGGGGCCAGCGGCACTTGCGGGTGATTTTCCAGAGTTGCACGCCCGAGAATCCGCACTGGGCCGGGGGGAGGGGTACGCTGGATTCGTGCCGACACCGGACCCCAGTGACTCTCATTCTTTTCCGCATCTGGCAAAGGCCAAAGCAGAGTCCGAGCTGGACCCTCGGGGGCTGCTGTTTGTCGTGGTTGGTGCTCACTTGCGAGCCGAGTGGCACCACCGGCCGATGGCGGCAAGGTTGATCGGGCAGATTCATGAGCGTTTGGGGGCGAGGTTTGGGCCTGATGCCGCGAAATGGCCGATTCGGCCGATCACCTGTACGGACGTGTGGTACTTGAATCAGGATGCACTGCGCACCCGCCCCACCATTTCCATCGGCGGACCGGACTCCAATGCGCTGGGGGCATATCTGGCGGACAAATTGCCCAGCGCGTTTGCAATCAAAGACAGGGTTCTGGTGCAACTGGATCCGCAGTGGACATCGCTGGTTGCGTCGTGCTGGGGAGTGACCCCCGCAGAGACCGCCGCGAGTGTGGATGCCTTTTGCGATCGATATCTGACAACGTTTCTGAAGCAGGCGATTGAGGCAGCGTGATGTTCACTTGCCGATGCAGAAGCGGGCAAAAACGCGCCCCAACACCTCGTCCGCGGAGATATGTCCAGTCATTTCACCGAGTGCATTGAGGGCTTGGCGCAATGCGGTGGCGCAGACTTCATCTGAATGCGCGGCGGCCAGTGCCTCATTCAATCGCCGGACGGTGTTTTTCACCGCAGCGCGGTGACGGGGAACCAGACGAAGTTGGGCGGCATGGCGGGATTCGAAACCGGAATCACCCTGACTTGCGATCAACTCGTGCACGCCTTTGGCGACCAGATCCAAGTGCCACCCATCAAGCGCGCAGACTGCCAGCGCGTGACGCGACTCCCCAGTGGCGTGTGGCAAATCCGCCATGGTGCGAATTTTCAGCACGCGGTCGCGATCATCGACTGGTGGTCGCCCGCTGGTTGAAAAGCACCCCGTCGGGTCACACCACAGCACGACGTCTGCGCCTGTGAGAGCGCGCCGGGCGGCCTCCTGGGCTGCGGCGGTGAGAGCATCGCCGTCATCGCGGGGATCAATCTCTGCGATGCCCGCGACATCCACCAACGTCACATGATCGCCGAGTGCGGGCTCCCACTCCTCTTCGAGTACATCGCGGGTGGTGCCGGCCAGGGGAGAGGCGACTGCACGAGTCTTGCCCAGCAGGGCGTTGAAAAGGGTGGACTTTCCCGCATTTGGCGCGCCCCAGAGGACCACTCGGGCAAGACCGGAACGCGCGGCATCGTCACCGACATCAGTCTGATGTTCGATCTGCATCAATAAGGCGCGCAATCGCGATTCTCTCTCCTGCACGCTGATGGCCACAACATCATCCTGATCAGCAAAGTCGATGCCCGCTTCGATGAGGGCGAGGACTTCGGCGATTTCCTGGGCCCATTGCACGGCGCGCTGACCTGGCTCACCTTGGCGGACCAGATCTGCGGCGAAGAGGTCTTCATCACGTGCGGCGGAAATGAGTGCCGCGATGTGCTGGGCTTGGTCGAGAGACAGTTTGCCAGCCAGAAATGCGCGCGCAGCGAACTCACCGGGGAGTGCAGCGCGGATGCCGGGCAGATCCATCAGTCGCTGCAAAACCATCTGCACGAGGTGCGGCTGAGCGGGGAGGAGAATCTCCAGCGTTTCTTGACCCGTGTAGGTGTGAGGGGCAACACCTCGCATCACCAGGACCGGAATCACAAAGGGTGCACCGGCGTTGCTCAGCGTCAATGTGGTGGCGCACGCGCACCTGTGTGATGGCACAGGATCGATGATTCCGGCAAGACCTTGAATGACCACGGGGCCGGAAAGTCGAATCAGCGCGCGTTGCCCTGCACCGTGCGCACCCAGGGTGGTCGCCAGCGCGACGATGGTCATGCCTTCGCCAAATGCGTTCTCACGTTGAGACCTGAGAGCTGACACTGTCGCCCTCCTGAACCTGCCGGCTCATTGGTTCCTACGACTCGCTCTTTCCCAGGAATCGCTTGTTCCTGGAAATCACTAGTTCCCAGGAATCACTTGCGCTTGCCTTGCTCCATTTCCTGACGCTTCTTTTCAGCGGCTGCCATGACCTTGGCCATGAAGCCGCCGCCCGAAGCACCCTTGCCATTCTTCTGGCGCTCTTGCCTCATCTTTTCCAGATCGAGCAGGCCGTGCTTTTCAGCATGAGCGCGAATCCACTTGGATTCGAAAATAGCAAGCGTGGAGTTGGTGATGAAGTAAAGAGAAAGCCCGGCTGGCGAGTTGTACATGAAGAGGGGGAACATGATCACGCTCATCCACTTGACGATTTTCTGCTGCTGCTCCTGCTCGGGAGTCAACTGCACCGTGGACGGGGGCGTGAGATACTTCTGGTGCACAAAGAAGACCGCGCCCAGAATCAGGGGCAGAATGTTGAGAGATGAGATCGGCCCCAGCATGGCGGAAATCAACGGGATCTTGAAGCTGGTGCCAAAGCTCAGAGCGTTGTCCGGCGAGGCAAGATCGGCCAGGAAGTGCCATTTGCCAGCCGTGGCAGCCTGAAAGAGGCCATAGAACGCGCCCTCGTGGCGCAGTTCGACGGCGTAGAAAATCACGCTGTACACCGCCAGCCACACCGGCGTCACCAGAATCATGGGCAAACAGCCGAGCATGCCCAGTGGCGACACGCCCTCCTCCTGCCAGAGCTTGGCGGTCTCGCGCTGCAACTGGGCCTTGTCGTCCTTGAAGCGTTCCTGAATCTTGGCGATCTTGGGTTGCATTTCCTGCATCTGCTTGCCGAAACGCTGCATGCGAATCTGCGACCAGCGCGTCACTGGGTGCAGCACGGTGCGCACGACCACCACCATGAAGATGATGGCGAGGGACCAATCACGGAAGATCGAATCATGCAGGAAGTGCATAAGGCCGAAGATCGTGTTGCCCAGCACTTCATACGAGCAGTAGATGCACGGCCCAATGAGGTTCTTGAAGACCACGAGACCTTCGAGGCGTAGGGCGCTGGTGAGTTCATCTTTCTTCAGCGCACCCTTGGAAAGGGGACCGGCAAAGACTCCGACCTCGCTGGACACAGATTGCTTGGGGCCGATCTCGGTCACGGGGGTGGTGAAACGCAGCGCCATCTCGGGATGAATGGGATTGTCGGCCTTCTCCCAGGCCTCACCACGATCCATCACGATGCGATCGATGCGATCAACACTGGTAAGCCGCTTGTCACCCGCGGCGCCCTTGGCACCAGGGTCAAACAGCGAGTGCACCACTACGCCGTAATAGCGATTGGAAAAGCCCGCCCACACCAGTCGGTGATTTTCTTTGGTGCTGACCGGGTTAGGCCACCCCACTGCCTGCTCGCTGGCAGAGACGGGTTCTACCGGGAACAGCCCGTTGACGCGCGAGCCCAGTGCAGCGCTGCGGGCAAAGCGATACTCATCGCTCAAGACAAATGTCTGGGCGGGGTCTTTTTCAGGGCTGAGCAAGTATCCATAGCGGATGCGGCGGTTGTCGCCTCCGTAAGTGGAAGCCAGATCGCCGTATGACGCTTCAGGCCCCATATCCACAGGGCCAAAAGTAAAGAGGCGCGTGCGCAGGGGTAAATTAGTCAGGTTCTCGATCGTGGTGGCGACGCGCAGCTTCGATTCGCCCGCGACCAGCGTAAAGCGTCTTTCGATCCGCACCACCTTCTGATCGGTGGCGTTCACCACAAACGCTTCGAAGCGCCCGGGAGCAAGTTCCTTCCAGTTTGAATCGCTGGTGCCCGACTGCAAAGGGACCACCGCTCCATTGATCTCCAGCGCTGCTGCGGAAAATGGCACAATGGTGTCGCCCACGTTGGAGAGCAACATGCCGCTCGAATCAATCCGCGGCAGAAAGAGGACCCGCTGCAACTCCACATGCTGAGCGCGCGAGACGGTGACAAAATCTTTGGCAAGCTTCAGGGAGGCAATGCCAGCACCCTGAGGCGAGAAAGCAATTTCAGCGCCGGGGCCATCGGCTGCCAAGGAACCCAACGAGGAGAAAGTCCCGACTCCGCTTTGCGTCAACACCTTGAGCCCGGACAACTCAACCGCAATGTTTGAGGCGTTGTTGGCTGCGGCGGCCTCCGAAGTGACAGGAGGGGTCGATGCGGGCTTGGAGTCGTTGGAAGCAGAAGGCGAGGGTGCCGGATTTGTCGGAGTGGACGTCGTCGGCGCAGTGGGCGTCGTCGCCACGGTCGGGGTGGCCGCGGGCGGCGGGGCGATCTCTTTCTTCACCTGCTTGCCCGTGTTCATCCACACGGCGATCGCCACCCCCACCGCGAAGAGGAGCGTGACCAAGGGAACCAGAATCCGCAATGTGGTGTTCTTCTTAGGAGGCATGAAATCTCATTCGATGAGGAGGAACCCATGGAAAACCGAACCAGCGGCAACGATAGGTACGCCTCGGGGTGATCTGGTTGTGAAAACGCCCTGTCGGCTTGCACGCCGCGACTGCTCAGCGGCCCTCAAACAAGCGATCGCCGAGCCAGTTATTCAGCTGCGGAATGGCCTTGATCTTGCTCGCGGTCTTGGCGATGTCGTACTCCACACGCACAAACTGCACGCGATCGGGGTGCAGAATCGCGTACGAGGCGCGGGGGTCAAAATCGCGGGGCTGCCCCACGCTCCCCACATTAATCACGGCCTTTTCCCCCTTGGAGAACTTGTAGGTCATTTCGCCCAGTTCGCTGGGGGGATAAAAGTCCGGCTCGCTGGTGAAGACGCCGGGGACGTGGGTGTGGCCCACGATGCAGATGTGTTTGACGCGCCCGAGGATCGATTCAATCTTGTCAGGGCTGGTGCTGGCATCATCGGGGAAGATGTACTCATTGATTGGGCGGCGAGGTGAGCCGTGTACCGCGAGAATGGACTCGACGGTTGCTGGCTCCGCGCCCTGGGGCATCTGCTCCACCATCCGCACCTTCAATTTGCCCAGAAAGTCGTAGCGTTCGGCACGCAGGGCATCATTCTCTTCGCGGTCAAACTGGTCGCGCGTCCAGAATGCCGCGGACTCGGCCCCGGGATTGAAGTTGGTGGGTTCGTACAGCACACCGAAGTCATGGTTCCCCATCAGCGACCAGGCGCACTTGGCGCGAACCAGATCGACGCATTCCAGCGGATCGGGGCCATAGCCGACGGTGTCACCCAGGCAAATGATGCGCTGGACACCCCGGGCTTCGATATCCGCCAAAACGGTCCGGAGGGCCTCACCATTGGCATGTACGTCTGAAATAACCGCTGTAGGCACCTGGAGACCTCGATAGAACACGCACGCCGCTTGCACGCCAGCCGACTGCCGGATTGGCAAGCCATACCTGACCGATCTCAACTTTAGCGACACCCGGGGCAGGTTGCAACGCCCAAGGAACCTTCCTCACCCAAGGATCCTGCCGCGTAAACCGCGTTGCAACCGCGATTTACACATTCGCACCAATTCGCCGACTTTGGGCATCCAAATTGCACGATTGTCCATGCCTCAATCTGCCGATTCACAAGGAGCCCTTTTGGACCTCCTTGCGGACCGGACAGAAAGGGTACCGGACGGCGTCCGGCGTGGTCTGAACTCCCCATTTTGGGGGTGTGGACCTGCTGTTTGCCGGGTGAACGTGCGGCAATTCCCAGAAAAGGATCCTCTATGGCCTCAGCCAGCGTCAGCTACCAGCGCACTCGCGAAATGACCATCGATGAGCTCTTGCTCGAGAATCGCATTGTCTTCCTGATCGGCGAGATCAACCAGTCGTCTGCCGCGCGGGTGATGATGCAGATGCTGTATCTGGAAAACATGAAGCGTGGTCAGGAGATCAACTTCTATATCAATTCTCCCGGCGGCGCCGTGGATGACACTCTGGCCCTGTATGACACCATGCGCTTCATGAGCAGCCCGGTGAGCACGTATTGCCTGGGTCGCGCGTACTCCGGCGGCGCGGTTCTCTTGACCGCCGGCACCAAGGGCAAACGCTACATCCTGCCCCACGCCAAAGTGATGATCCACCAGCCCTACGGCGGCATCACCGGTCAGGCTGAAGACATCCGCATTCAGGCCGAGCAGATTGGCAAGATGAAGGCCGAACTCAATCGCATCCTCTCTCACTGCACCGGCCAGCCGGTGGAGAACATTCTTCGTGATGCCGAGCGTGACAAGTACTTCAGCGCTGAGGAAGCTGTGAAGTATGGCCTCGTTGACGAAGTCCTGAACGAGGCCCCCAAGGACAGCCGCCTGGCCTTTGGCGGCAATCGCTGATTAGGCGTTGACTTTCACCTGCAACTGATTCGAGCAACTTCCAGAAAACCGCAAACGACTCTCTCGGAGCAACTATGTCTTACCTCATTCCCATGGTCATCGAGCGTTCCAGCCGCGGCGAGCGGGCTTACGACATCTACTCGCGTCTGCTGAAAGACCGCATCATCTTCGTCGGCGGACCCGTCACCGATGAAATGGCCAATGTCGTAGTTGCCCAGTTGCTCTTTCTGGCCAACGAGGATTCCAAGTCCGACATCCATATGTACATCAACTCACCAGGTGGCAGCGTTTCGGCCGGGCTCGGCATGCTCGACACCATGCGCTACATCCAGTGCGACATCGCGACGTACATCATCGGGCAAGCAGCGAGCATGGGCTCGGTGCTTGCCTGCGCCGGCACCAAGGGGAAGCGATTCACGCTGCCCAACAGCCGCAACCTGATGCACCAGCCGCTGCTTGGCGGCGTGATGGAGGGTCAGGCGACTGACCTGGAGATCGAAGCCCGCGAGATGCTGCGCATCCGCGACCGTCTGTACAACATTTATTCTGAGCAGACCGGGCAGAACTTTGACAAAATCGCTAAGGACTGCGACCGTAACAAGTGGCTGGATGAGCAGGAAATGCTCGATTACGGCCTCATTGACCAGGTGCTCCGCAAGATGCCGGTGCACAAGCTTGCCGCCAATCGCGATGAAGAGTGATCGCGACGGGTTGAATCTACATGCGTGACGTTTGAGCCCACTGATCAAGGGTGCGCTGAGCTGCGCCCGTGCTGATCGCGTGCCGTGCCATATCCACGCCCTCGCGGATACTCGTCGCCACACCGCCTACCCACAGGGCGGCACCCGCGTTGAGCACCACCATCTCCAAAGCTGGGCTAGGTTCTCCCCGCAACACCTGCCTGGCCAGATCGGTCGCACCGGCCAAGTCAAGACCTGCATATTGGCCCAGATCGCCACGCTGCACCCCGGCGGCTTCGGGCTCGATATCCCATCCCTTGACGGAGCCATCCTCGATGATGGCTCCGACGGTGCGGCCCATGATCGACAACTCATCGCAGCACTGTTCGCCCGCCTCACCATGCACCACCAGCACGCGAGTGACACCCAGCCGCGACAAGGCCCCGGCCACGATGCTGACCAACTCGGGTCGATAGACGCCGATCAACTGGCGCTTGGCACCCGCTGGATTGGTGAGCGGGCCGAGAAGATTGAAAATGGTGGGAAAGCCGACAGCGCGGCGAGCAGGACCAGCAAACTTCATCGCTGGGTGATGGTGAATAGCGAACGAGAAGCTGATGCCCACTTGCTCCAAGCAGCGAGCTTGAGTGGCGGCATCGGCGTCGACGTTCACACCCAGGGCAGACAGAATTTCTGCCGAGCCGCGGCCACTGCGTGAGCGATTGCCGTGCTTGGCCACGCGCACGCGCCCGCCAGATGCGGCTGCGGTCACAATCGCGGCCAGAGTCGAGACGTTGAGAAACTTGGCCGTGCCGCCCGTGCCGCAAGTATCCACGACACTGTCGATGTTCACTGTGGATGGCAACGTCACCGTGGTGACGTGGCGACGCATGACGCGGGCGGCCCCGGTCACCTCATCCACGGTGGGCAATCGCACCTGCAAAAGAGCCAAAATCGCACCGATCTGAGCTGCATCCAGGGCACCCGTCAACAACCGCTCAAAGATCTCGGCGGATTGCTGCTCGGAGAGACTTCGGCCTGCCACCAGTTCCGCCAGCGCGGCGTGGATGGCACCGGGGTCGGCAACTGCCTGTGATCCAGATTGTGGACCGGGTGTGGACATTGGTGGATCCTATGTGCCGAGTGACGCGTCACTACTATCTACAGATGACCTTCGCGATGCCCCCATCACGGTCAGAACCCGGCTCGGCCCCGGCGACCGCTGCGCTGGCGAGGGCCCTGCGGCGGCGCGACATCGCGTCCCGGTTTCTGACGGCTTTGCCCGTATCGCTGACGTGCAGCACGCTGGTCTGGACGGGTGCGGTGGCACTGTGCCGCTGGGAAAATTCGCCGATGCCGCAGTGGGCGTTTGCCGGGTTTCTGGGAGGAATGTCCTTGTTCGCAGCGGCGTACTACGGCTGGTCGCGTGCGCGGACGGAATTGACGCTGCTGATGCACGCAGATCAGACCTTGCGGCTGAACAGCGCACTCTCGAATGCGTGGCAATTGCGGTCGGAGTCCTCGCCCTTTGCGCAAGTGGCTGTGCAGTCGGGTGAGGCGGAGGCACGCACACTTCATTCACCTGATCGGGCCAAGGTTGTGCCGCTGCGATTTGGTTCGGCGATGCGATCGGTCGTGTCTATCGGCGTGTGTTCGATTTCGCTTGCCGGTGCGGCTGCGGTGTGGTGGTGGATGCCGAATGAAAGATTCAACGAGGGGACACTGACGCAGAATCAGGCCGAGCAGCTGATTGAACAAGCGGCGGAGGTAGTGGCACCGCTTTCTCCTGAGTCGGTCACCTCGGAACCTGTTCGCGAAGACGCGATCGCGGCTCGGGCGAGAGCGGAACTGGATGCTATTGAGCAGGAACTGCGGCAAGGGAAAGTGAGCCCGGATGATGCCGCGTTGCAGGCGGCGAGGGCCTTGGAGGGCGCTGCGGAATCGATGGATGCTGAGACCCGGTCCGCGCAGGCCCAAGCCGATCGTGCGGCGGAGAAAGTGACACAGGCGGCGAGTTCTCTGGCTGACCGCGCTGAAGGCGGATCGACTGATGATCTGACCGAAGCGCTGGCTCGCGCGGAACTGACGCGTGCAGCAGCGCGGGCAGAAGAACTTGCGAGGCAACCGGGGCAACTGAGCGAGGAACAACGTCAGGCGCTGGCGGATGAATTGCAGGCATTGGCTGAGGCCATGCAGGAATCTGCGCGAGCAGAAACTGCTCAGAATCAAGGTCATGAGTCGCCGCGAGATGCGAACAAAACAGCATCTGTACCAGCTTCCACACCGGCTTCAACGTCTGCCTCTTCTTCTGCACCACCGCCTGCCGATGCGGCCCCCAACACTCAGAAGCCAACTGATGCGGCGAAGGGGTCTTCGCCATCACAAGACCCTCAAACTACACCCCCTCGCGAAGATCGCGACGAGCGGCCGCAGCAGGACATTGCCAGTGCTCTGCGGCGAGCTGCGGAACAGTTAAGGAATCAATCAGAGCAAACTGATCAGCAGGCAGCTCGCTCGGCAAATCGCGATGCCGCGAGTTCGGATGTTTCACGCGATGCGGGCCAGAAGAATTCGCAACGGGAGTCAGCGAACAGGAATGCGACTTCTGAAGCCAAAGAGCAGAGCTCACAAGGTAAAGAACGCCAAGAGAATCAACAGCAAACCCGGAACGGCACATCACAAGATCAGCCATCGCGCGAGTCGGGCGAACAGGGCAACCAGGCAAAGCAGGGTGAGTCGAATCGCCAGCCGCAAAGCGACGGTGAAACACAGCGCGGCAGGCAGAACGACCAGTCGAGTGGTCAGAACCAGCCAGATCAGAAATCGCAGCAAAACCCCACAGGTGATCGCAAGGGCAGCGACCAGAACTCACGCCAATATGATTCATCGCGTTCCGGAAAAGAAGACTCTGCGGAATCCCCCAATGGCACTCCGCAGTCGCAGCAGAAGCCCAGCGCGCAGCGCGAGCAAACCAATCCTCAGGGTGGATCATCGCAAAGCCGGCCAAACCCCGGCGAGAAGCAGACCGGCGACACGAGTCAGGGCCGCGAGGATCCAGCCGCCAAGCCGGGGCCCAACGATCAAAGCTCCGCCGCCCAAACTCGTGACGGGAAGAGTGGCGATCCGACTGAATCCAAGAATTCCGCGGCTGATCGCCAGAATCAACCCTCAAAGTCGCCTGGTAACGACGCCGCCACGCCTCGCACCGGTCGCCCGACTGAGAACCCCACGACCCAGGCGCAAACACAGAATCAGAATCCAGACCAAACGCGGGACCGGACACAAGACCAGGCGAAGGAACAAAGCCCATCGCAACAAGAAACATCGACTCCGCTGGGCCCGCCGACATCGCGCCCGTCCGATCAGACCACCGACCCACGCACCGGGCAACGCGAGCCGACCGACAAGCCAAACGCGTTGAGTGAACTGGCACAGAAGCTGCGCTCGGTGGATCGGGCTCGCCAGTCGCAAGAGAGTCCAGCACAAAATCTTCGCCAGAAGGCCCAGGAACTGCTGGCCCGCACTGATCCGCAGAACCAATCGCAAGGTGAGTCGCCTCAGAATCCACCAGCGCAGAATCAGCGTCAATCAGAACGCGGGAGCAACCAGCCGCGCACTTCTGAGGACGTTGCGAGTGCGAATCCCACACCTTCGGCACGCTCAGGATCCGACACCTGGGGCAGCGCACCATCCAACCCATCCGGACGCGCGACTGAGGGCAATGCCTCGAACTCGCCCCGCACGCGTCAGGCGGGGGCATCGCAGACGGTCGAATTCAACCCTGCCAACGCACCGAACAACTCTGCCTCCTCTGATCGAGTGATCGCCGAGTTGCCGGGCTTGCCGAACTCCAACACCACCGCTCGCGGCACGCCGACGCTTGGCGAATCCGTTTCGGCAGCCAAACGTCAGGCCGATCGCGCCATCGAAGGTCAGACGATTCCGCGCGAGTATCAGGATCTCATCCGCCGCGTCTTTCGTCGATATGAAAACCGGGCCCCGGTTTCACCGGCGACTGGGAGCACCACTCCGCCCGATTCTGCCCCACTCTCGCCGGATGCGGCGCCCGCATCACCTCAGCCCCCCAAGTAACTCCACGCATGGCGTTCATCGACTTCACCACTATTCGCTTTGATCAGCCGCTGTGGCTGTGGGTGAGTGCTGCCGCCATTCCCATCGTGCTCATCGGGTGGTTTACCTTCTCCACGCTCTCGACATCTCGCAAAGTTGTGGCTCTCATCCTGCGCACGCTGCTCATTGTGGCTGTGGCGATCGCGCTGGCCGAACCCACGCGTGTGCAACGCACCGATGATCTTGCGGTCATCGCGCTGATCGACACTTCAGATTCGGCCCGCAACTACGCCGACGTTTCCGCCCTGCCGACGCGACTTGCTCCGGTGCTCGCTTCGCCGTCGCCGGCTGACTTGACTGGGGTGATCACCTTTGATGGCTTGCCTCGCCTGATGCGCACACCGAGAGCTGGCACTGTTGATTGGACCGTGCCTGATCCCTCTCCGAGCAGCGACCGCACAGACATTGCCGCAGCGATCAACGCGGCACTGTCGAGCGTTCCCCCGTCCGCCGCAGCACGCATCCTGCTGATTTCTGATGGCAATCAAACCGAAGGCGATGCCCTCGCCGTGGCACGCGCTGCCGCCGCCAGACGCAGCACGGGCACTGCCGACCTTGGGCCGGTTCCCATAGATGTGTTGCCCCTTGCTTATGACATCAGGCACGAAGTCGCGGTGGAATCGGTCGATGTGCCTCCTCGGGCTGTCGCCAACGACACAGTCAATGTTCGAGTAACGCTCACATCCGCGGCGCCAGCACGCGGCAACATCACGGTTCGCGTTGAGGGAGGACCCTCATCCCCAGCTCGAAGCGTAGAAGTTCCTCCGGGCACAAGCGTCGTCACGATCCCGATCACGCTGGGTGAACGTCGCGTGCACCGCGTCGTGGCCACGTTTGAGCCGGTGGCTATGCCCGATGGCACGGCCAGCGACACTATTGCCAGCAACAACACCGCTTCTACTTTCACGCTTTCACCCGGCAAGGGGAGCATTCTCATCGTGAGCGAGGGGGAGTCCTCGCTGGTCGCCTCACTCCGCGGTTCCAATCTGCAGGTCGAAACCATCACACCTGCGGCGCTGGCCACCGATCCTCTTGATCTGCAATCCGCCGATCTGATTGTGCTCGATGATGTTCCTGCCGATGCTCTCTCCACGCGGCAGCAAGAGACGTTGGTTTCACACGTCAGGGACTTTGGCGCGGGGCTCATCGTGTCTGGCGGCACCTCCAGTTTCGGCGCAGGGGGCTGGCGCGGCTCAGCGATCGAACCAATCCTGCCCGTTCGCCTGGATCTGCCGGACTCGGTGATCCAACCGGAATTGGCTCTGGTGCTCGTGCTGGATTCCAGTGGCAGCATGAATCGCTTTGTGATGGGGAGCACGCGCAGCCAGATGGATGTCGCCACCGAGGCCGCGGCGGCGGCCGTGCGGACTCTGGATAAGCGCGATCAAGTTGGTGTGATCGAGTTCAATTCGCGTCCGCGCACTGTCCGCCCGCTGGGTCCAAACACCACGCCAGCCCAAACCGCGTCGGAAATCGAATCCATCTCAGCCGACGGTGGGACCAATCTGCCTCCGGCGCTGGCCCAAGCCGTGGAGATGCTCAGCACCAGCAATGCCAAAGCGCGGCACATCATCGTGCTGTCTGATGGGCGGTCGATGGGCTCAGAGACATTAGTGCCGTCCTCAGTCGCTGCGGCGGAAAAGGGGATTCAGATCTCCACCATCTCGGTCGGCGATGATGCTGACTTTGCCACCATGGAGGAGATGGCCCAGAAAGGGCGAGGCAAGCACTACGCCGTATTGAACCCGGCGGTGCTGCCGCGGGTCTTTCTTCGCGCCATCCGCATCATGCGCGCACCACTGGTTAGAGAGACTCCATTCACCCCGCGGCTGGTGAGTGCTGGCTCGCCGCTGGTCGCTGGGTTCACATTCGACGACAAGCTGGACGGCGTCACTCTCACGCGGGTTCGCCCCTCACCACTCATCGATACCCCACTCCTGACCGATCAAGGTGAGCCGTTGCTGGCGCATTGGCAGGTTGGCCTTGGCCGCGTCGCAGCGTTCACCAGCAACACCTCCAACTGGTCTCGAAACTGGGCAGCTTCCGGTCTGTCACAACGCTTCTGGTCGCAGATGGCTCGCACGCTGTCGCGCAGTGGCAACGCGTCACCGATCACCTTGTCTGCCACATCCACTTCGAGCGGGCTGCAGTTGCGTCTGGTTGATTCGGCTCCGGAATCCACATCGTTACAGGCGAGCGTGACGCTCTACCCGCCGCAAGGCGATCCGGTTGAAGTGCCTCTTTCCGCTGCGGCTCCTGGTGAGTACATCAGCACATTTGCCACCAGCACCCCCGGCGCATTTATCGCTGTCGCCCGTGCCACACGCGATGGCAAGCCCATCCCCGCATCCATCGCAGGCGTCATGCGCGGCCGCAGCAGCGAACTCGCCACATTGCGTTCAAATCTTGCCCTTCTAACTTCGATCGCACAGGCCAGTGGTGGGCGCGTGCTCGATCCCCAATCTCCACAATCTTGGAACCTGTTTGATCGAGCGCGGATCGTGCCGCGCGAATCATGGACCGGACTGTGGCCGTCGATCGTGGCGGCGTTGCTCCTGCTCACTTTGCTGGATATTGCCTCTCGGCGCATCGCGTGGGATCGCTGGGGCGCACCTCTCGCGACGACACTGCCCACCACGGCGCGACTGGACACACTTAAGGCCGCTGTCTCCTCCATCGCGGCAGGCGGCGAAAGAGCATTAGGGGAATCCGACGGCGAGGCTCTGCGTTCTCGTGCTCGGGATGCCAGACGTGCCGCGCGACTGTCGTCATTCGCCACAGCGCAGGCAGCACCAAATGCGGACTTGCCACCCTCCGGCGTGCTGGTTGCACCAGAGCCCCCTGCAGCGGATTCGTCGGCCAAAGCCCCCGAACCAGCCGCGAACGAGTCGCCCTTGCAGGCAGCCAAACGCCGCGCGCAGTCGCGATATCAGGACGAGAAGTAGCGACTTTGGGCCTGATTTCTCGGCAGCGCATCCAACCCTGGGTGTTCTCGGAACGTACATCCAGAGTCAAGGTCGGAGCGAATCCACTGAGCAACTCGTGTAACCTCTAACAGGTTCCGGCATCTGATAGACGCTCCTTTCGGGGCCTTATGGACGCGCATGAAAGGCACTCTTATGAACTCTCTCGCATTGCTGGCCACTGTCTCAGGCGTCGCCCTCGCCGCCGCGGCTTTCATGCTGCGGAGTGATGATCCCCAGCCCCCGGCCAGCACACTTGATTCACTGATGGATTCAACCAGGAAGGCCGAGCCCATGACCGCAACCAAGGAAAAGAAGAGCACCATCTCTCGCGCTGGCTTTGATATCACGCGCTTGTCGCAGGAGCGGATCAACACACTTGCCGCGCCACTCTCCGCAGAGGATTCGCGGGTGCTTTTGGGTAAGGGGACCGAACGCGCCTTCTGCGGCAACCTGCTGGACAACAAACTCAAAGGCGCGTACTTATGCAAACTCTGCGGGCTGCCGCTGTTTTCCAGCGATGCCAAGTTTGATAGTGGCACCGGCTGGCCATCATTCTTTCAACCGTATGACAAGGACCACATCGCCTATCACAAGGACTCCACTTTGGGCATGGAGCGAGTTGAGATCAACTGCACCCGCTGCGATGGACACCTCGGCCACGTCTTTGATGATGGACCGCGTCCGACTGGCCTGCGCTATTGCCTCAATTCCGCCTCGTTGACTTTCTCCGAGCGGGACAAGGATGGCAACATTCCGTTTACTGGAGATGCGCAGCCGATCAAGATGCAGACTGCGTACTTTGCCGGCGGTTGCTTCTGGGGTGTGGAAGATCGCTTTCAGCAGCTTCCCGGCGTGATCAGCGCGGTCAGTGGCTATCAGGGTGGCAAGGTCAAGGACCCGGATTACAAACTGGTGTGCACCGGAACGACCGACCACGCCGAGACCGTGAAGATCGACTTTGATCCGACCAAGATCACCTACACGCAGCTGTTGGAGAAGTTTTTCAAGTTCCACGACCCCACGCAATTGAACCGCCAAGGGCCAGACTTTGGCACGCAGTATCGCTCCGCCATCTTCGCCACCGATGATGAGCAGCTTAAGGCGGCTCAGGCCTTCATCGCCGAGCAGGCCAAGAGCGACAAGTTCAAATCGCGAAAAATCGTAACCCAGGTCGCCAAAGTCGCCGAAGTTGGCAAGTTTTATCCCGCCGAGGAATACCACCAGGACTATCACGAGAAGCACGGCGGCTCCTGCCCGCTTCCCGAATAACCTCTGTCGACCACTTATCCAACTTGATCATCCCAGCCCCCGGCCCGTGCCGGGGGTTTTTCTTTCCGGTACAGTCATGTCATCATGAAGCGAACCGCCTTCTCCTCACTCTGCATTCTGACCGCCGCCGCCCTCACCCTCCTCTCCGGCTGTGCCGCGTCGACTCATCCCAAGGTGCAGGCCGCAGGTGATGCGTACCTCTCTACCCACTTTGCGGCCAACCCGATCGACGGCACCAATGCCGGGCTGCGCGAGTATGACGGTCGTGCGCTGGATTACTCCGCTGGCGCGCTGCGCAGATACTCGGATCAACTCACGCAACAACGCCGGGAACTTGATGCACTCCTTGCCACCAATCTCGACCGCGACTCATCCATCAAGGCCCGCATGCTGCGCGCGGCCATCGATGGTGAGCTCTTCACGTTGAACATCCAGCGCAAGCCGTACACCAACCCGATGTTCTACGCCTCCGCGGCCGATGTCAGCAGTTACGCCAAGCGGGATTTTGCACCCCTATCCGACCGCCTCGCCGGTGCCACCGCCGTCCTCGAAAGCGTTCCCGCAGTTATCGCCGCCGCCAAAGCCAATCTCGAACCCGCCCTGCCCCGAATCTTCATCGAAACCGCCGTCGTCATCGCCGATGGTCAGGCGGAGTTCATCGCTGGCGATCTGGTCAAGGGGTTTGATGCTTCGCCCGATGCCGCTGCCAAAGCCCGACTCCGCATCAGCGCTGACAAAGCTGCCGCCGCGATGCGTGATTACTCCGCCTGGCTCACGCGCGAGCGGCTGCCTCGCGGCACCAACACTTTCGCGATCGGTCGGGCCGCGTATGTGCAAATGCTCGCCGAGCAGGAACTGATCAGCGAATCTCCCGAAGAGATCCTCGCCATCGGCGAGCGTGAGCTCGCTCGGCTCACCGCCATCTTCAACGCCGCCGCCAAAGAGATCGACCCCACCAAGCCCGCGACGGAAGTGTGGTTGGCGGTGCAGAATGATCACCCGACCGCCGCATCACTGATCCCCGACACCCGCAAGCATCTGGAGGAGATCCGCAAGTTTCTGGTGGACAAAGACCTGATCTCCTTCCCGCGCGAACGTCGTGTGTTGGTGGATGAAACGCCCGGATTCCTGCGGGCCACTTCGTTCGCCAGCATGGATACACCCGGACCATTCGAAAGAGTCGCCACCGAATCCTTTTATTACGTCACACCACCAGAGCCCACCTGGGATGCCGCCAAGACCAATGAGTGGTTGACCGCCTTCAACTACTACACCACCGATGTCGTGTCAATACACGAGGCGTATCCAGGCCACTTTGAGCAGGCGATGCATTTGCAGGCTCACGGCCCGACGTACGGCATCACAGGCGCATTCGCATACATCGGCTCGTATGCCTACAGCGAGGGATGGGCCCACTACTGCGAGGAAATGGCGATTGATGAGGGGTTCCCGCCTGCATCTCTCAGCACCTCGCCTCACGCCGCCGCCAAGTATCGCATGGCCATGTGCAGTGAGGCGCTCCTCCGCGTCTGCCGTCTGATCGCCAGCATCAAAATGCACACGCAAGGGTGGTCCATTGATCAGGCCACCGCGTTCTTCAGCGCCAACTGCTACTACCCCGAAGCTCCGGCCCGCTCCGAGGCAAATCGCGGCACATACGACCCCGGATACCTCCTCTACACCCTGGGCAAATTGCAATTCTTCAAACTGCGCGACGATTTGAAAGCCCAGCAAGGGAACTCATACTCCACCAAGGAGTTTCACAACACCGTGCTGCGATACGGCATGCCGCAGGTCCGCCTGCTGCGCGAGCGTCTTCTCACCGATCCCGCTTCTTGGGATAAGACCTTGAACTGATTTTGGAACGACTTTCATGCACACACCAATTCTCATGATCACGCTCGCGTTGGGCCTTAACACCGAGCCGCCTGCAACCCCCGCCCTCACCACAGCACAAACACCCACGCCGGCCGCTGCGCCCGTATCAGCCCCCTCCCTCACCATCACCGTGTCCACCGAGCAGGCCCCCGACCTTGCCGAATGGGGAGACAAGGCCAAGACCATCTGCACAGAATGGTGGCCCAAGATTCTCGCCGAGCTTCCCAGCGATGGTTTCAAGCCCCGCGAAGACCTGCTCATCGAATTCAAAAAGAACTACAACGTCCCAGCTGCCGCAGCAGGTGGGCGCATCATGGTCAACGCCGAACACGTCCGCCGCAACCCCGGCGACCTGGGCATGATGGTGCACGAGCTCGTTCACATCGCGCAGGCCTACCCGGGTCAGAAGGAAAATCTCGGCTGGCTGACTGAGGGGATCGCCGACTACATCCGCTTCTGGAAGTATGAACCCCAGACCAAGCAACGCCAGATCAATATTGAGAAGGCCTCATACCGCGATGCCTATCGCACCACCGCCGCGTTCTTGGCATGGGCGTGCCACACCTACGACACCACACTCGTCACCAAGCTCAACGCCCGTCTGCGGGCGGGCAAAGGCGAAGCCGCGATGTTCAAGGAGTTCACAGGCATGACGGTGGACGAGCTTTGGGCCGAGTTCATCGCTGCCGGAGCACCTTCATCCCCCGAGGCGACCGCCAAGGCGAAGACCAAAAAGACCGATAATATCAAGTCTACAAAGGCCCCAGGAACAGCTTCCCCTGCTCCTGAGCAATGAATCTCTCTTTCCGCTCAGATTCCTGCTAATCAATGAGCCACTGAGACCATAAACAGTGCGTGTCTGATGCAACTTGCCGTTTGGGAAGCCGCGATGTGTGCGCGGCAGATCTTTCGGCCGGGAAATCAGTCATGCCACGCACCGCCAGCGCACCCAAAACCACAATTCCCACCCTTCTCGCCGTCTGCGGCACACTTCTTTCGTCTCAAGCTCTCGCACAAACACTCAATTGGGCAAATACCTTGGGCGGAGCCGCATCGATCAGTGGCAACTGGTCACCGGCGGCAGTGCCCAACTCCGCGAACGCGCTGGTGTGGAACCTCAACAACACCTACACGACGACGTTCAATAACTTCACCACCAGCTCGCTCAACCACACCTTCAGGCGTGGAACGGTGTCATTGAACATGACCTCGCCCCATAGCACGGGGAACATTGTGGTCGGCGATCTCGCCGCGGAAAATGCGCAGGCACGGCTGGTTGGCGGTTTGTATAACACCGCTGGCATCATCACGGTTGGAAATGCATCAACATCGATTGGCACGCTGGAGATCATCGGGAGCGGATCGGTGCTGACGCAGAGCGGCACGGGCGACACCAACATCGGTGTGGGCGGCAATGGCAACCTGGAGATATTTAATGGTGGCACACTGAATGTCGCCGATCAGTTCCTGGCGGGCTCAAACGCATCATCCACATCCACGATCACGATGCTAGGACGTGATACCGATGGCCAGCGTGCGACGCTGAATGTTTCTGGAACCGGCGATTCGCGCATTGGTGCGGGCGGTGATGTGACCATGCTCCTGGATGCGGGTGGAGTTGCCAACTTTGCCGGTAACGTGATCGTCGCAAACGGTTCAGCTTCCACCTCGTCGATCACGTTGCAGAGTCCAAATAATGTCGTGACTTCGCTCAATATCACTGGTGATCTTTCGCTGGGTCGCAACACCTCCACCGCTGCTGCGGGAAATGGCACACTCACCGCTGGCAGAGTCTCTCGCGCAACGATCCAAGGCACGTTGAACATCGGCAACGATCCTGATGGCGGAACCGGACTGCTTCGCCTTGGTGATGGTAATGGAGCTGGTGATGTCGAAGCCCACACCGTGATCCTTGGAAGTTCCGGCACCATCGAGTACATGGCGAGCACGTTGACCGTGGATGGCGGATCACTCATTACTCCGGCAGGGTTTCAGCTCAACCTCTCACCTTCGGCAGGCGGTACGCTTGCGTCGCTTCGCTTCATCAATGGTGCAACGCACAATGCCACCAACACGACTTTCATCGCCAACGCCCCGGACTCCAATGCCGTGCTGCGGATCAACGCCGGCGCGGTGTTTACTCAAGCGACTGGCTCGATGATCATCGGAGCCCAAGCTGGTTCCAGCGGCACTGTTCTCATTGGCGGCGGCACGCTGAATACCGCTGGCCTGCTTCGTGCCGGACAATCCGGAAGCGCGCAGCTCAACCTCACAAATGCTGCACAAGTCACTTGTCGCGACTTGGATATTGCTGCAAGTGCCGGGAGCATTGGCAACACCATTGTAAATGGCTCAACCATCACCGTGACCGAGGACCTCGTCGTCGGTGGCTCATCTAATGGTTCTGGCGGTTTCAACATCGGGGGCAGTGGCTTTCTCACCATCTCGAATGGTGGCACTGTCAACACTTCAGCCAATCGCATTGCCTCTGTCACCAGCACAGGCCGTCTGACTGTCGACCACTCCACCCTCAACGCGAGCGGAAACGTCTTGTGCGTAGGAACACTTTCGCTCATCAATGGCACCATCAACTCTCCATTTATCGAGTGTTACAACACCTGCTCCGGCTCCGGCACCATCAACGCACGGTTCTTTTCTGACTCTGCCTTCACCCTCGAAGGCCCGCTCACGATCGGTAATACGGCCACCAACTCCGTCGATCGCATCCTCATGAACGTCGGCCCTCACACACTGACCTGCATTGATCCCGATGTTGCCGTGCTTGCAGACACCACTATTGCAGGGGGCGTCATCAACGCGACCAATGGCCTCCGCTTGTTCGGTGGTGACATTCTCTCGGGATTCGGCACCATCAACAGCGACTTCGACAACCTCGGAACGGTCACCTCGAACACCACGGCGGGCATCACGTTCACCGGAAATGTCGTGAGCACTTCAGGGCAGCTCGGAGGCACTCGAATCCACTTTGCCTCCGGTTCGACGTACACAGGCCGAAATGTGTCGGCAGGAACCAAGTGGCACTCTGATGCCGGGTCCACACTCACCTTCACCGCAGGCACCTCCTCTATTGGTGACAGTTCCACTGATGCCGTCGCCTTTGCAGGCAATCTTGACATCCAGGGCTCTCTTTTCCTCAACGACACCGGCGGATTCGCCATGCCTCCGAACACCACCATCCGAGGTGACGGCTTCACCTCAATCCAAGGCACGACGACGTTGAACCGGACGGGATCAAACCGCCACATTCTCCGCGGCACAGGCACCATCACGGCTGTGTTCAACTCTTCTGGAACCATTTCACCAGGATTGGATGAAGCAGATCGAACCGGCACGCTCACGATGGGTGCCTTCTATTCCCAATCCGTCGCTGGTGACACCGGCGAACTAATCATGGATCTGGATGGCACGACCACCTTGCTGCACGACACACTTGTGCTCAACGGCGGCGGCGCGGTCGACGGTGTTCTTCGGCTTCGCGTCGGGTACTCGCCGCTGAATGGGCACCGCATCCCGATCGTCACTCGCGGCGGAAACAACACCATCCTGACCGGCATCTTTGACCAGCTCATCGCCCCCGTCGGCTGGTCGCTGGACTATCGCGCAGACAGCATTGACGCCGTGTACTGCGCCTCAGACTTCAACGCCGACGGAATCAGCGACTTCTTTGACTATTTGGATTTCGTAGCCGATTTCAGCAGCGGAGACGCTCGGGCTGATTTCAACGTCGACGGTGTCATCGACTTCTTCGATTATCTCGACTTTGTCGCCGCATTCTCCAGCGGTTGTTGATCAGCGGTTCTTGCTCAGCCACACACAGTCGCCACCCTCGCCATTCCTGAATGGTCGCCATATGCCTCGTCTCTCGTCATTACTCTTCGTTCTTCTCGCCGGATCCACCGCCTCTCTCTCTTCCGGTCAACTCCTGAACTGGACCAACACCTCCGGTGGCACTGCCTCGGTCAGTGGCAACTGGTCCCCCGCTGCCGTCCCCGGCGCAGCCAATACGTTGCAATTCAACCTTGCCAATACCTTTGGCGTCACCTTCAACTCCTCGACCAGCGCATCGCTTGGCCACATTTACAAACGAGGAACCGTCACACTCTCGATCACCAGTCCGCACACTGCAGGCACTTCGGGAATCATCGTCGGCGACACGTCCGGTGACACTGCGATCACCACATTATCCAGCGGTTCCCTCGCCTCACCAGCCACTATTGCAATTGCCGATGATGCAGGCTCTACGGGTACGCTCAACGTGACGGGACAAGCCGCCGCTCTCTCGACAACTGGTACCGGCCAACTCATCGTCGGGCGCAACGGCGCGGGAACCATAAACATCACCAATTTTGCTTCTTGCAACGTCGCAAGTAACCTGATTGTCGGCGATGGCTCTGCTTCCGTCGCTGCGGCCACCATCTCTGGAGCCAGCTTGGCCCCGCCCTTTCCTCGATCCACCTTGAACGTGAATGGGCCTACTGCATCTCGCATTGGGTCGGGTGGCGACGCCAACTTGACCATCACCAACGGTGGTCGTGCCGACTTTGCTTCAGATCTGATCGTTGCAAATGGATCCGCCTCCACTTCAAGTATCACAGTCCAGACATCCAACGCGTTCAGTTCGCTCCTTTCGGTAGGAGCACATCTCTATCTGGGTCGCAATCTCTCGGCGGGCACGGCCGCAGGCAATGGAACGCTGACGGTCAATGCCGGTGGCACCGTGGATGTTGGAGGTACGCTCTTCATCGCGGGTGACACACTTGGCGGGACGGGCGAACTGAACATTCTGGCTTCCTCGGCGTCACTGACATGCAGAACTCTCGATATTGGCTCGGGTGGCACCATTCACCACACGTCTGGCACTCTCCGGGTCGACGGCGGTGCATTCACCCATGCTCCCAGAGCCAACTTTGATTTCTCCGGTGGACCTGATCCTTCATTTCCCGCAACTACTGTTCTGCAGAATGGCGCGACATACGCCAGCAATGGGCCGACCCAATTAGGGACCTTTGGCTACGCGACGCTCCGTATCGAATCTGGCTCCCAGTGGAATCACCCAACAGCCGTCTTTGCCATGGGTATCTCCGCACCCAGCAAGGGATCGACGATCGTTGATGGCACCGGTTCAGTGCTGAGCTGCATCAAAGCACTCATAGGGAGCGGCGGAGACGGAAGCCTTCAAGTATCTGATGGCGGACGACTGACCGCGGAATTCGTGGACATCGCCCGTCTATCCGGGGGAACTGGCACGTGGACCGTCGACAATGGGATTGCCACAATTCAAGACACTATCGCCGTTGGAGGGGAGGGAGCAGTCCCAGGTGGCCCAGGCACTCTCACTCTCACGAATGGGGCAGTGGTCACAGCAAACGATCTGTTCAACCACGCTGGTGCGGGTTCACTCTCGGTGACTGACTCAGAACTCAGCGTCACCGGAACGATCCACATCAACAATCCTGCGACGTTTACCAATGCCACCATCAGCGCAGTCGATCTCCAAGTTCACGCCCCACTCAGTGCATCGGGCACCATCAATGCCAACATCGAGAATGGCACCGCGCCAATCAACGCCAATGGACCGCTCATTATCAATACTCCGGGTGTGCCACGCTTCTACCACACGCCCCTGAATGCTGGCATTCACACCGTCGAGTTCATAGATGTGAATCCAATCTACTTTGGCAACACCACCATCAACGGTGGAACTCTTGGTGTCACCCCACGAGCACAGCTTGACACGGGCTTCACCCTAAGTGGCACTGGCACAATCAGGGGGGTGCTTGATGTCCAAGGTGGGACGATTCACCCGACCGGTCCAATCGGGCTTGTTATCGATGGACCGATGACGCTCAGTGGCGGTAGCGTCAGCGGCACGCGCTTGGAGATTGGTGTCAACTCAAGCTTGAACGGCACGGGAAGTGTCGATGCCGCATACAACGCTCAACTGGGCTCCCGCACAAATGTCTACGGCACAACCTCGCTTGGCAACAACACGGTCGCAGGATTCACCAACGCCGGCGAACTCGCGATCTCAGGCAATCTCACAATCGTTGACTCAAACGGCTTCAACCTCGGCACGCTCATCACGCTCAATGGGGGCACGCTTCACAGCACGGCACCGGCCATTCTCGGAGTGCCGAACACTGCGTGCACTCTGATCGGTTCCGGCACAATCAACACTTCACTCGAGAATCTTGGTACGATCTCCCCTGGCCGGGCTACTGGACTTCGGATCGGGATCATCAACATTTCGCAGCTCTTCCAGAATCGCAGCGTCCCGAACCAGGTTGGGCGCATTGTGATTCAAGCCCAAGGCACCACCACCACCCAGCATGACAGGATCGCGTGCTCTCAGTCTGTCACACTTGAGGGCGAAGTCGTGATTGAACCAATCGATGGCTATGTGCCCGCCAACGGTGATCGCATCTCTTTCATCACCACCCCTGGCTCCATCACCGGTCACTTTGACACGGTCGCTGCTCCCCGCGGCTGGCACATCGAGTACTCCCAGAACCGCACCGAAGCCGTTTTTTGCGCTGCCGATTTCAACTCCGACGGCATCATCGATTTCTTCGACTACCTCGACTTTGTCGCCGCCTTCAGCAATAACGACACGGATGCTGATTTCAACTTCGACGGCGTCATTGACTTCTTTGATTATCTCGACTTTGTCGCTGCGTTCTCGAGCGGCTGCTGATCTCGTTCTCACTGCCAACCACTCTTTCTCCCGATCTGCTTGCCGTGCCGAAAGGACCTTTCATGTCGCGTCTCTCTCCTGTCTTTATCGCTCTCGTTGCCGGTTCAGTATCCACTGTCGCTTCAGCCCAACTTCTGAACTGGACGAACATCAGCGGCGGCAGCGCCTCCACCGCCAGCAACTGGAACCCGGTTGTCATCCCCGGGGCTTCGCACACACTTCAATTCGATCTCCCGAACACGTTCACAGTTTCTTACAACAACGCCACTGTTGCCTCTCTCGGCCACGTGTATAAGCGTGGCACCGTCACACTTGCCATCGGTTCGCCGCACACCGTCGGCGCATCCGGCATCATCCTTGGCGACACCTCTGGCGATATCGCCACCGCCACCCTCTCCACCGGCGACCTCATATCCACCGCCAACGTTGTTGTTGCTGATGACTCCGGATCGACAGGCACACTCAACATGGTCAATCAGCTCGGAACCTTGGCCACAACCGGCACGGCGGGTCTCATTGTCGGTCGCAACGGCGCTGCCACGCTGAATATGAGCAGTTCATCCTCGGCCACAATCAGCGGCAACGCCGTCTTCGGAGAGAACGGCACTTCATCAGTCACGGCCACCATCTCTGGTGGAAGTACGATCAATCCCAATGTTCGCACTCAGCTCATCGTCAACGGTGCAACCGCATCACGCATCGGCTCGGGCGGCGATATTCTTTTCAACATTGTCAACGGCGCCCGTGCCGATTTCGCATCTGATCTCATCGTCGCCAACGGCTCTGCTTCCTTTTCCACGGTCGAGGTTCGAGGAACTACTTTGCTCAGCACGCCTTCGCGTTTTTTCGTCGGCGGCAATCTCTATCTCGGCCGAAATCTCTCCGCCGGCACAGCGGCGGGCAATGGTCGGCTTCATGTCCTTCATCGCGGAACTGCAATCGTGAATGGAACACTCTTCATCGCCGGTGATACTCTCGGCGGAACAGGCGAACTCACTCTCACCGACCCTGCCTCGTCCCTCACCTGCAACGCCCTCACCACCGGCTCTGGCGCAAGCATCACTCACACTGGCGGCACGCTGAAGATCAATGGCGGCATAGTCAGTCTTCATGACCAGGCGCTCATGGAATTCGATGGCAGTACCGATCCGGCAAATCCCGCTGTCTTCATTCTGGCCAACGGTGCAACCTATGACCGCCTCGCACTCGTCTCTGTCGGTGCGGCCGGTTCCATGAGCATCCGCATCGAATCAGGCTCACGTCTCAGCACCGGCACATCAGGCCTTTCTCTGGGAGTCAACCCCGGTGATGTCAGCACCATGACTATTGATGGATTGAACTCCACCGCCCAATCGTTCGCCACCGTCGTGGGTTCCAACGGTCCTGGCACGCTCACTATCCAGAACTCCGCGCTGCTGGATTGTCAAAGTCTGTCCATCGCCAAGTTCGCCGGCTCCAGTGGCACGGTCAATGTCGATCATGGCAACATTGTGTTGGATTCCGATATCTTCATCGGTGGATCCGGCCCAACTTCCGGTGGCGCTGGCATTCTGAATGTCTTCAATACTTCCCAGATCAACGCTCGCACCCTTGATGTCTATCCGACGACCGGCTCCCTCACAGTCAACAATTCGACTCTGCAGTTGTCCCAGTCCTTCATCGTGCGCAATCCCATCACGCTCACCAACGCCACAGTGCACGCTCTCAGCATGGTGGTTTCAGCACCCGTCTCCGCATCGGGCTTGATCAATGCACAGATTCTCAACGGCACTGCCGCGATCACCGCGAATGGACCGCTCACACTCAACGATGGTGTCGGATCCGGTCTGCATCGCACTCCTCTCAATGTCGGACCCCACGCTGTCACCTTGAACAACACCGTTGGATATGACCTCGGAAACACGACGATGCTCGGGGGCACGCTGACTGCCCTTGGCCAGCCATTTCTTCCCGTCGGCTTCACCCTTTCCGGCTCAGGCACTTTCTCAGGCAACCTTAACCTGAATGGCGGCACCATCAACCCGGGCGGAGCGACCGGATTGCGACTCATCAGCGGCTCCATATCTCTGACCGGCGGAAGCATCTCCGGCACCCGCCTTGAACTTGCCACCAACACGCTGTTGCAAGGTGGTGGCTCCTGCAACGTCGCCATCGATGGCAAGACCGCTTCACAGATTCATATCCAAAGCCCGAGTTCGCTGGGAACCAACACCATCGACGGCTTCCTGCACGCCGGTCGCCTCGCCGTCGATAGCACCCTCACCATCGTCGATTCCAACGGATTTAACCTCGGGCCTGATGTTCGATTGAACAACGGCACCATCAGTAGCTCTACTCAAGCCGTGTTCGGCAATCCGTCCATCACGAGCACCATGGTCGGCAACGGCACAATCGCCACCTCGCTGTCCAACACCGGAACCATCAGCCCTGGCTCCGACACAGGCGACCGCACCAGCGCCATCGCCTTCACACGGACATTCATCACCGATTCTGTCGTCGGCGCCGAAGGCAACATCATCATCGATGTCGAAGGCACGTCAAATGGTCAGTTCGACATTCTCCCTTGCTCACAATTCGTCATTCTCGGCGGGACCGTCACCATCCGCCCATTCAATGGCTACACCCCCTCCAATGGCGACCGCTTCTCATTCATCACCACACCGCGAGAAATCTCCGAGCAATTCGACACCCTGATTGCACCGCGCGGCTGGCACATTGAGTACTTCCAGAATCACACGGATGCCGTCTTCTGCGCTGCCGATTTCAACTCAGATGGAATCGTTGATTTCTTTGATTACCTCGATTTCGTCGCCGCATTCAGCAGTAACGACACCGATGCCGACTTCAATGTCGATGGTGTCATCGACTTCTTTGACTATCTGGATTTCGTCGCCGCCTTCTCCACAGGTTGCTGATCCGGATTCGCTCACACTCATTCCAAGGACACTTCAATGCGTCTCGCACACAGCACACTCATCGCTCTCGCTTCCGGCTCGCTTTGCTCCATCGCACCAGGCCAAGTCCTGTCTTGGGCAAACTCCTCCGGCGGCTTTGCCAGCACTCCAACCAACTGGTCGCCCGCTCAGATGCCTTCAGCGAGCAGCCAGTTGCAATTCAACTTGTCGAACACCTTCACCGTCACCTACACCTCAAATGCCCCAAGTTCGCTCAGTCATGTCTACAAAAGAGGTACGGTTTCACTCATATCCACAACACCTCACACAACCGGATCCATGATTGTCGCTGATCTCGCAGCTGACACAGCCATTACCAAGGTGACGTCTGGCACGTTCACGTCCAACGGGAATATCACGGTCGGCGACGCGAGCACATCAAATGGAACGCTCGAAGTCAGCGGCACTCAGACAACCCTCACCATTGCAGCAGGGGCCGACGCTCTGATTGGCAATGCGGGAAACGCCACACTCCGTGTTCTTGGCGGAGGACACTTCAACGTCGGCGATCAGTTCCTCGCAGGCAGTAACAGTACTTCTACGGTCAATGTTCTCATCTCTGGCGAAGTGAATGGGCGCAGTTCCACTCTCGACGTACAGGGCATCTCCGACTCTCGGATCGGCGCAGGTGGCGATGTCAGCATGGTGATCGACGAACGCGGCCGAGTCAATTTTGGTGGCAATCTGATCGTCGCCAACGGCGCGGCTTCCGCATCCTCAATCACCGTTCGCGCAAATGGAGGCGGCTCGTCGCAGCTCTCCATCGATGGCTCGCTTTCGCTCGGGCGCAACGTCTCCACTGCCGCGGCCGGTTCGGGCTCATTGATTGTCGAACAAGGTGGCGTGGTCAACGTGAATGATGTGATCAATCTCGGTAATGACCCCGAGGGCGGCACTGGCCTCATCCGCCTCGCAAACGAGAACGCGCTGATCAGATGCAATGGCCTGAACATCGGAATCGGTGGCGCACTCGACATTCAACATGGCATTTTCTCCGTTCTCAATAACCCGGTCACCGCTCCCAGCGGATTCGTTCTCAATATCAGCGGCCCTGCTCCAACCAACGGAACACTTTGGCTGCGAAATGGCAGTGCCTACACCGCTACCAACACCACAGTGCTGGGGCAGGCACCTAACACCGGCGGCACACTCCTGCTCGATGGCGGCTCAACGTTCATTCAATCAACCGGAGCCCTCTTAATTGGATTAGACACAGGCTCGATTGGTGAGTTCTACATGTACAACTCATCATTCACTGTCGATACTGTTATGCGTGTCGGTGTTGCCGGCACCGTGAGCGTGGTTTTGGATGATCAAACCACCGGCACCGTGCGTGATCTGGAGGTGGGCACAACCGCCTCAGCCGACGCGCACATCATCATCGCAGAATCAACCCTGACAGTCCTAGATGATTGTGTATTCGGTGGCTCTCCAACTGGCGGCGGCGGCTTCGCTACTGGCGGCAACGGCGATCTCTTCATCAATTCCAACGCAGTTCTCAATACCTCTCCAAGCAAGCCCCTCGTCGTCACGCCCACGGGCGGAATTCAATGCGTGGACGCCACAATCAACTCCCCGGGAGGCATCCTCGCTCGTGGACCAGTCCACCTTGGGGGCGTTGTCAACGCGTCCCTCGTCGAGCTCTACGCCAGTGCCACCGCCCAACGCACCATCAATGCCCGCATCATCAACACCATACCACTCACACTCAACGGCGATCTTGTGGCTGGCAACATCAGCAACAACGCAATTGACCGCACCCAGTTCGCGGTTGGTCCCCACCAACTCGATCTGCGCGATGGCTCCGTCGCAGTTCTCGGCAACACGTCCATCGCCGGTGGCAGTATCAACGCCAACACTTCGCTGGAAGTCCATTCCACTGCCACTATCTCCGGCTTCGGCACCATCATTCCTGATATCAACGTCTTTGGCACACTCGCCCCGAGTGGCACATCTGGCCTGACATTCAACGGCCAGGTTGCAGCGGCAGATCGCACGTTCACTGGCACGCGACTCCACTTCGCCGGCACCTCGAGCTTCCTGGGCTGGAATATCGACAGCGCCACTCGTCTGCACACCGATCCGGGGTCAATCATCTCGCTCTCTGGTGCCAGCACCATCGGCACGAACACCTCTGACGGCATCATCTTGGGCGGCGAACTTGATGTTTCCGGTTTCATTGATCTGGTTGATTCCGATACCATCGCGCTCGGAACCCGCACCACCCTCCGCAATGCGTCACTCCTCATCACCTGCCCCTTTTCAACGCTGGGTCGAACCGGAAGCACGCCGCACATTCTCCGCGGCACAGGTATCTACCATTCCTCTCTTCGATCATCCGGAGTCATTTCCCCTGGCCTCGACGAGACCGATCGCACAGGCACTCTCTCTCCGCAACTTCTACAACCAGTCTCTGAACAATCAAACCGGCGAACTGGTCATCGATGTCGATGGCCTCAACGCTGGAACCTTCGATGTCCTCAATCTCATGGGTGGCGGCAACCTGAACGGCACCCTCCGCCTTCGCATCAATTATTCACCGAACAATGGCGACACCGTCCGCTTCATGACCGTCGGCGGCGGCTTCATCTTCGACGGTGCCTTCTCCAATCTGATCGCTCCGCCCGGATGGTCTTTGCGATATTCCGCCGGTGGTGTTGATGCCGTCTTCTGCCTCGCAGATTTCAATTCCGACGGTTCAGCCGACTTCTTCGACTACCTCAACTTTGTGGCCGATTTTAGTGCCGCCGATCCGCGTGCAGATTTCAACTCCGATGGCGTCATCGATTTCTTTGATTACCTCGACTTCGTAGCTGCATTCTCTGCCTCTTGCTGATTCTGCCGCATTCCTGGGCACACACCCGTTGGGCATGGCCTCTCCACCTCCTGGAGCACCATGCCCACCGGTGCTTTTCGGACCTTCAACACCTTGGTCAAGGCATCTCTCTCCTCGGCACCGTAAACTCACCTTGTGCTCAGGAGACTCTCTCTAGCCAACAAGTGCCTTCTGCTGTTTGGTGGTGCCATCGTCGCCATCCTTTTGGCCGCGCTCACGGCCCCCTACTTCCGTATGTCTGCCCTCGTCGACGACGGCCAACTCGAGATTTCCCGTCAGATGGTCGCCATGTGGGAAAAGCTGGACGAACGGTTTCAGACCGACCCTTCGCTGCAAGGGGGCTTCGGCCCCGCACCCGGCGATCCAGCCGAGTACGCCGGCGTCAACGCTCGACGCCTCTCTGTCGAACAGGCCGATGGCCTTGCCAAAGACGACGCCTTTCTCCGCTCCGCTCTTGATCGCTTCCGCTCCGATCCCGAACGCCTCGACTATCAAACCTCCACCCTCAAACGCGGCTCGCTCGAATACCGCTACGCCAAGGCCTATCGCACCACCACCCAGGAACCAAAGCTCGAATCCATCGTCATCCTCGACCGCCGCTCTCTCCCCGCCACCGGCCTCATCCTCCTTAACTTCGTCTTCCTCGTCGAAGCCTTCATCGTCGTCCTCGCCCTCTCCCTCATCCTCTTTTATCAGATCACCCACCGGCTCATTCTCCGCCCCGTCCGCGATCTCAAGGACACCGCCCAGAAGGTCCGCGATGGTGACATTGCCACGCGCTCTTCCATCCGCACCGGCGACGAATTCCAGGAACTCGCCGAGTCCTTCAATCTCATGCTTTCGGATCTGCAATCCAATCAGGATCAGCTCCGCGCCATTAACAACGCCCTCGATCTCAAGCTGCACGAGCTCGCGCAATCCAACGATGCTCTTTACGAAGCCGCCAAACTCAAAGGCGAATTCCTCGCCAGCGTCAGCCACGAACTTCGCACTCCTCTGAACTCCATCATCGGCTTTGCCGAACTGCTGCTGGATATCGCCCGAGCCGAACAGGCCGCCCAGACCCTCACCCCTGCTCTGCAACCCACCAACGGCGAGCCGGTCGCGGCTGTCCCCGCAGCCGCCGGTCCAGTCGCCAAGCGCATCCGCTATCTCGAGAACATCGTCAATGCCGGCCGCAACCTTCTGGAGATGATCAATTCGCTGCTGGAAATGGCCAAACTTGAAGCAGGCAAGGTCGAAGTGAAAAACGAGCCGATGAGCATGCGCGATGCCTGCGAGGGGCTGATTGCCCTGATCGCGCCACTGGCCGAAAAGAAGAACATCACGGTCAACCTCGATACCCCCGCTGATATCCCGCTCATCACTACTGATGTCAAAAAGTTCCAACAAGTCGTCTTCAACTTTCTCTCCAACGCCGTTAAGTTCACCGACCCTCCCGAACGCTCCGGTCGCCCCGCCGTCGTCACACTCGATGTCGCCGTCTCCACTGAGCGCACGCCCATCTGCCTCACCGACGGTCGCGATGCCATCCGTATCAGCGTCATCGACACAGGTCGCGGCATCCCCGCCGAAAAACTTCCCAAGGTCTTCGACAAGTTCTATCAGGTCGATTCCTCCATCTCCAAGGAACACGCCGGCACCGGTCTTGGTCTAGCCATCTCGCGAGAACTCGCCACGCTCCTGCAAGGTGAGGTCAGCGCTGATTCCGCCGAAGGTGTCGGCTCCATCTTCACGCTCCTGCTTCCCTTCGCGCCCGACGAAGCTCACGCTCCGAATCTCGCCGAGCGGCGGGCCGAAGCCCGTTTCCGCGCCAGTCTCGTAGGCCACACCCCTGCCATTCGCGCTCAGCTGAGCGAATCACAGAACGAGTCCAATCCGGACAATCCCCAAACTGCCACTGAAACTCAGCCCGCGATCTGAGTCTTCTCGCATACGATTGAGCTCATGCCTGCCGCCACCGGCGACAAGACCGTCTATCTCGAAACCTTTGGCTGCCAGATGAACGAGCTCGATTCTGAGCTGGTTGCTGGCTCGCTGCGGGCACTCGGCTATCGCTTTGTCGCCGAACCAAACGACGCCAAAGTCGTCCTTTACAACACCTGCTCCGTTCGTGAACACGCAGAGCAGAAAGTCTGGTCGCGTCTGGGCGAACTCGCCATCCGCAAGAAAGATGAGCCCGATCTCGTCGTCGGCGTGTTGGGTTGCATGGCCGAACGCGATGGCACCGCGCTCCTCAAGCGCATGCCTCAAGTCGATCTCCTCTGTGGTCCAGGCGAACTTGACAAGCTCCCCTCTCTCGTCGCCAGCGCCATCACCACTCGCGCAGGCCTGGCTCAAATGGCTCGCGAAGCCCTGACCACCACTCGCGCTGAAGACCTCATCAATCCCGACAAAGTCCGCCTCGTCTCCGCCAATCAGGTCGCGCTCCAGGGCTCGGCCAGCCGCCGCTCCTCCACGCTCGCCGCCGCCGAAGATTCCCTCGAACTCCTCGATCTCTCCCGCGCCATCTCTCCCCTCGATGCCGATCCCGACAAACCTCGCGCTTCCGCCTACGTCCGCATCACCCGTGGCTGCAACAAATTCTGCACCTACTGCGTCGTCCCCTTCACCCGCGGCGCTGAAATCCACCGTCCTCCCGAACACATCATCGATGAGTGCAAGAAACTCGCCGATGCCGGCGTCATCGAGATCACGCTCCTGGGCCAGACTGTCAATCACTACCGCTTCGAACACGGCGCGGCCGTCATGGTCAATGGCTTGACCCAGCCGCAGAAGGGTCGTTCCTTCACAGGTGGCCACCGCCGCGATCCCCTCGCTGGCAGCAACGTCACCACCTTCGCAGATCTCCTCCGCCGCATCCACGATGAAGTCCCCGCGATTCAACGTCTCCGCTTCGTCACCAGCTACCCTCGAGATTTCGGTGATGATGTCCTCGAAGTCATCCGCGATCACCACCGCCTCTGCCGCTACATCCACGTCCCCGCTCAATCCGGCTCCGATCGCATGCTCAAGATGATGAATCGCGGCTACACCGTCGCCGAGTACCTTGAGTTCCTCGACCGCTGCCGCACCTTCCTCGATGAGCCCGCCAAGGGCCGCCCACTCATGCTCAGTGGCGATTTCATCGTCGGCTTCCCCACCGAAACCGAAGAGGACTTCCAGGCCACCCGCGATCTGCTCACCAAGGCGCGTTACAAAAACGCCTTCATCTTCAAATACTCCCCGCGCCCCGGCACCATCGCCTTTGACAAACTCCAGGACGATGTCACCGATGAAGTCAAACGCCGTCGCAACAACGAACTTCTCGCCCTGCAGAACACCATCAGCGATGAGATCAGCCGCGAGCAGATCGGTCGCACGTTCGAAGTCATGGTCGAGGGGTTCAGCCGCCGCACACTGAGGAAAATGGGCCTCTCCGGTGGCCAGATGCGTCAGGCCGGCACCATCGCCATCACCATCGGTGGTCGCAACATCGACCCCTCGACTCTTGGTGATGCTGCCGAAGCGGAGTCTGGCTCGTCCTGCTCAACGGGCACATCCACCATCACGCCGACCGAGGCACTCGACGAATCTGACAACGCCACCGTCCAACTCTCCTGCCGCACCGATGGTGATCAGATCGTCATGATCGATGTTCCCGCCCGCCGCGCTGCATCTCTCGTCGGCACCATCATCCCCGCCCGCATCACCGCGGCACACGCTCTCAGCTTGCAAGCCGAAATGGTGTGAGCCACATCCAGTCGCTGTACCAACTCGCTTCCCTCGTAGCGGCAATCCAATCTTTCACTTGCTATTTGGCGATTTGACGGCGCGCCGTTACCTTCCCCCTTCCACCACCACTCCTTCATCAAACGCCCGCACCAGCGCATCCAGATCATCAATCCGCCGCTGTAGCATCGCCCCTTCCTGCGTCCTCGCAATCGTTCGCGGCATCTGTTCCTTGCGAATCGTCGTGATCTTGGGCACAATGTCCGCGCCACTGCGCACCACCTCAGCCACACCCGTGAACGGTGCATGCTCGGCCAAGTCAATCCGATCCGGTTTGATCACCAGCGTGTAACCGCGATCCCCATACGCCTGGCTGAACGCCCCATCGATCGTGATGGCATTCCCGCCCCGCTTTACCGGGTCTTCACCTTTCTCGGCTTTCACCGGCACGTGCCCATTCACCACCAGCACATCCTCGCCGCACCCAAACATCGCGCCAATCTTGCGGATAAACGCGGCATCATGCATCAGATCAAAGTACGCGTTCTTCGGTTCCTTGTGCGCATCCTTGTCCGCGACAAAGTGCGTCTCAAACGTCGTCATCTTGTCCTTGCCAAAGAGCGGGCTCTTGGGACCACACCACAGATACCACAACCAGTCCGCGTCATCATCCACGCCAAACCACTTCTTCCGCACCGCGCGCCGCACCACGCTCCCCAGCGCATCCATCAACTCGCGCCCCGCCACCTCTTTGCCATCCACCTTCAGATACTGCAATGACCCATCCTTATTCACCGGCACGCAGGCGTGGAACATCAGCACTTCATCGCGCGTCGTCCACATCCCGCCGCGGCGCACCATCCACTCCATGTGCTCGCGCAGTTTCATGGAGCGCACAAAGCTCTCTTTCAGGCGATCTAGGCACGCCCGTTCCGCCGCCGAGAACGCGTACGGATCCGCCGGGTCAATCGTCGGCAGATTGCCATCCAGCATCGCATGTTCCACCCCATCAATCGTCACGCTCACCGCCTTGCCGTTTTCAAAGCGAATCTTGTGCAGCAGCCGCCGGTGATCCAGATCCCACTCCGGGTGCCGCGCGATCAACTGTCCCTCGCTCTTGAATTGCATGATCGCCAGAGCCTTTTGCATCCGCGCCACCATCAGTGGTTCACGATGCCCCGTCCCTTTGGGCTTGAATTTCTCCGCCGGGTCATCCCCATACACCTCGCGCACCAACTGCTCCAGGGGCGTCGTCAGAATGCCATACCCCTCCTCGAGCTGTGCCGCCTGCCGATATCGCGCACTGAACCTCAGCGTTGTCAGCAAGCACGCCTCGTGCCCCAGCGACGCACCCAGCCAGATCGTGTCATGGTTTCCCCACAACACATTACACCGCGGCTGCCTCATCAACGTATCAATCACCCGGTCAATCCGAGGACCACGATCTCCAAGATCGCCGATCACCAGCAACTCATCGCAACTCAAATTCCGGATCAGCCGCGCCCCCGCCCGCACCGCCGCCCAATCACGATCATGCCGCGCCAATCCCGCGATCATCTCTTTCACATATTCCGGCCGCAACCCACTCGCTAGATCCAGAAACAACTCGCGGAACATCAAGGGAATCAGCTTCACCAGTCGATCACGTCGGTATGTCACACGCAACGCCCGCACAATCTCAAACTGCATTGAGAGCGTGCGGTACACCCACTCCACCCGGTCGCCCTTGGCCACAATCTCCTGGCTGAATGCGTTGATCGCCTCGCGCGGGTAGTACAGCACCGCCAGAAACCGCGCCTTCTCCTCCGCCGTCAACCTCTCTCCCAGCACCTGATCCACCAACTGCCGCAGAGCCCCTGAAGCGTTATTGATCACGTGCCTCAGCTTTGCATCTTCACCATGCACATCGCTGATCACATGCACCACACCTCGCGGCAGGCCGAGCATCGCCCGCAAAACCGCCGCCTCGGCAATCGCGGCGTCCGCCGTCTGAAACTGCCCCGCCAAAGTACGAAGATGGGCCAGCCGGTCCGGTGTGATCTGATGCATGAACCGAGGGTAGAGCCGCAGCGGCTCAAATGGCCGAATGTTCCAATCAAATCACCCATTCATGAGTCGGTCGGTATTCCCCCAGTACCAAGTGGCTAGTGCCTTGCCTTTCCGCTACTTGGCCTTGTGCTATTTGGCCGCCGTCCACCCAGCCGTATCCATCTCCACCGAATACAGCGACGTACTGGCGGTGATGTACAACGTCTTGAAATCCTTGCCGCCAAGGCAGCAATTGATCGGTCGCTCCGGCATATCGATCCGTTCCACGATCTTGCCACTCGCATCCACCACCACGATCATCTTGCCACCGGGAATGCACACAATCGCATTCCCCGCCTGATCCAGGCAGAATCCATCCGATGCCCCCGGCAGCACGCACACATCGACGCCCGCATCGATCACACCCGGCGCACTCACCGCATACTTGCGCAGCACCGGCGCACCCGCAGGCACCACAAACAGCGATTTCCCATCCTTGCTGAGCCGCACACCATTCGGCTTCTTCAGATCACTGATCAGTCGTGTCATCTTTCGCGGCGTGCCATCCTTGTTGATCGCTAGGAAGTACACGCCCTCGGTCCCCTGTGGCGGCGTCCCGGCACGGTACCACGTGTCCGTGAAATAGATGTTGTTGGACCCATCGACACACACATCGTTGGGCTGGCCGAGCTTCTTCCCCTCAAACTCCTCAGCCAGGATCGTCATGGTCTTATCCGCCAGCGAATACGCCGCGAGCTTCCCGCCCCCAAACTGGCACGAGATCAGTCGACCTAAACCATCCGTCGCCAAACCATCCGCGCCGTTGGTCTTATCCGCCCACTCCGTCAGCGTCCCATCCATCGCCAACCTGTGGATCTTGGCTGTCCCCAGATCGCTGAAATACACGCTTCCATCCGCCGCCACCGTCGGCCCCTCGGTGAAGCGGAACCCGGTGTGGAGTTTCTTCACCTCACGTTTGGACGGCTCAGGTAATTCAACCTTCGGCGCGGCGGGCTTGGCCGGTGTCGCAGGAGTCGCGGGCGCGGCAGGGGCCGCTGACTTCACCGGCTCCACTGCTGGCTTGGGATCGTCAAATGATGCGAGCGAGCTCGCGGCAAGGCAGGCGAGAGAGATCAACGCGGCGGGCGATGGCTTCAACATGAGCCAAGAGTACCGCAGATTTCGCGTCCGAGATTCTCGGTTTGAACATCTCTGAGTTATCGACCGTCGGGTCTACGCCAGCCATACCGGTATCCCCCACAACCTTGGGCCACATGCCTCTCATCCGAGCTCGCCACTCCAATCCCGTCGCCCCATCCTCCCGATCTCTTTCTCGCGTCGGATCTTCTCGCGGGGTTTACCTTTTGAACATCCTGATCGCTTCGGCAGATGCCCAGGCCGCGTCTGATCTCACGCGTTTCCTCCACGATGAAGGGCACGACACCGCCGTCTGCAGCGGCATCGACCGTGCCATCCGTCTCCTTCAAACACCCGATCTCAACTGCCTTCTTACCACCTTCGACGACTCATCCCTCGCCCCCGATCTCTGCGAACACGTCCATCGCACTCAGCGCAGCGCCGAGCACTCGCTCTTTATCGTCGGTTGCTCCGATCCCACGTCATCCGCACGTCACCTCGCCCAGCAGTGCGGCGTGGATGATCACCTCGACACGCCCTGGAATCGCGTGGATACCGCCATCTCCCTCGCCGCCCTCCCACTGCCGCGAAACGACGTCGCCACCAACACCAACCTGCGTTCCGTCAACCGTCGCGTAACCGCCCTTGGCTCCATCCTGTCCACCCGCCACGATGCCGCGTCGACCTGGTGCACCTCACATGCCCAGCGCATGTCCCTCTACGTCCGCGCCATCGCCGAAGCCCTCCCCCATCGCGGCTACTGCCTCCTCCCCACCTTCATCGACGACATGGCCAGCGCCTGCTGCTTTCACGATGTCGGCAACGCCGCCGTTCCTCACGAAGTGCTCCATGCAGCCGGAATCCTCGATCCCCTCCAATTCGATGCGGTGAAACGCCACACCCTCCATGGCAGCGCGATCCTCGCCACCGAGTGTCAGACCAGCCCCATCGCGATTCTCGCCAGCGAGATCGCCCTCTCTCACCACGAACGCTGGGATGGCAGCGGCTACCCAACAGGACTCGCCGGTGCCGATATCCCCCTTTCCGCCCGCATTGTCGCCATCTGCGATGCCTACGACGGCATGCGTAGCAGCCGCAGCTATCGCGGCAGCATGTCACACGACGCCGCAACCCGCGGCATCTACCGATGCGCGGGCACTCAGTTTGATCCAGAACTGGTGGAAGTGTTCAAGGGTGTTGAGAAGCGGTTTGAGAGGGTGTTTGAGGTGATTTAATAAAAGCAGAAAGATCCCGCCAATAGGGATTTTCGCCCTGGGAAGGAGTCCGCACCTTTCTTCAGTACGCACATCCAACAGATTCAGTCGGAAAGAGCAAACCGCGATTCAACCACAAATGGCCTGCCATGAGCGTGGCCGCCCGCGTCGAATCAAAATGGAGCCGGGGGGAATTGAACCCCCGTGCCAAAAAGCTTCATGGGTGCATCTACGCGTGTATTCGATTATTTAGTCTCAACCGCGGGACGGTGGTCGACAACCTTCCCTTTGGTCCAGCCCACAGAGTTGTCTCATCGTTGCGCCCGCAGACAGCACGCAACGACCAGCCCGAAATCGTCGATCCCGCCCCTACCGGGCATCAAGACGGGATCGTCACCGCCTAGTTAGGCAGCGAGAGCGAACTGACGTTCGTTGGCAATCAAAATTGTGCATACTTTTTACCAGGCAACGCATGCTCCTGGACGCGCCACATTCCATCAAGGTCTTTTCGGTCGAATCCAATTCGGCCCCAGATGTCAAAGAACGTGCCCAAAGGCACGCTCAATCATACGCATGACTCGCTCAGCGGTTCGGTTGCGGCACGTTGATCGGCACGCCGGGCGATGATGATTGCAGCTCGTTCTGCTGCGATTCTCCTGCTGGCCCCGCGATACCCGGAATCGGCACGCGCACCACATACAACGCCTTGGGGTGTTTCTGCGGCATATCGCGCGGATCGGTGGTGATCACCGTCTCACCCGGCGCATGCAACACCGCGAGCACCCAGGCACGCTTGACCCCTACTGGCACAGGAGCCAACTTGTGTGTACTAAACGCTGGAGTTCCCAGCAGAGGCACGATCACCGGCGCACGCACCTGATCCGGCGCATCTGACTCGACCACCAGCGACACGTGCGTCCCTTCCACAGGCGCGAGGACCGCGGTATCGAATTTGATCGCGACATCTCGGCTCTGAGGAGTGAGCAGTGTGTTGACCAGAACGAGCCGTGACAACCACGGCTCAACCAATTCGGCAGGTACAGATCCCGCAGCAATCGAGGCACTCAGCCAGCGGCGCTCGTCTGGACTGAAGTACTGCCGCGGCGGGGGAGAGAGCAAGGCCACGGAAATCTCGCGGCACTCATCAGCACTGATCTCGCGCTTGCCGATCTCATCCCATACAGCCATGGTGAAAGAGCGGCTGGTGGTGACGTCCTCGATCAATGACGATGTCGGCACGAGGCGAAGCAGGGCACTCTTCCACCACAGCACACCGGCAAAGGGAATGCTGCCAAACTGAATCAGCAGGGGAAGCAGAAAAATGGCAGGCCACACCATGCGCGACTTTCGCCATTCATGATACTCACTGATGGTGCCGCCGGGCCAGCCGAACTGACTGCCGCATTCGGGGCAGACCATATCGTGCACCGCTGGCTTGGCCTGACCTTCTGGAGTAGGCGGCGAAAGCGATTCCACGTTGTACTTGCATTTGGCGCAGAGCAGACCGCCGGTAGCCACCTTGGCGCGGCTGATCAGAGGCAGTGCCACGAAGACTCCGGCCATGGGCAGATTATCAAGCACTCGCACCAGCAGACTGCCACCACTGATCAGCCCGCCAACCAAAGCTGTGCCAGCCAGAAACAGCACGGGAATGACCACGGCTGAGAAGAGAATGGCATAAGGGGAAGCGCGCACCCGGCGAAACCAAGACGCTTCGCGCGACTGGGGCGCGGCGTGATGAATGCGCCGAGCCAACCAATAGATCACGAGCACCACGCCGAGCGAGAGCACGATCGAGCCAATGGCCATGTACATCACCGTGCGCGGGCTCATAGGTGAAGTATTGGCCAGCAGCCGGAACGAGTTTCAATGCATCACAAGACGATGGTGTCGGCGGGGTTTGCCGCGCGAGGGGCGGAGAGGCCCATCATCTCCAACACCTTGATGAAGCCATCGATATCGGCGGGTTCAAACGCGCCGATGTGATGACTGTCGGCATCGAGGACACCCCAGACCGTTCCATCAGGATTGAAAAGGGGCACGACCGCCTCACTCATATCCGCAGGGTCACAGGCGATGTAGTTCGGACCTAGCGTGCGCACGTCCCTCACAATCAGCGGGCGACGCTCCGTTAAGGACCGACCGCAGCAACCGTGCAGCCCGATGGGTGAACATGCGGGCTTGTTGCGGCACTCTTCGAGCACCAACTCCTGCCCCGCCTCAGCATCGGAATCAAAAACGTAAAAGCCGATCCAGGAGAGGCCGTGGTGATTGAACGCTTCCCACAGCATGTCGACGGTCCGCTTCATGCGCACTTCGCGGTCCACCTGTGCGCAGGCGAGCACCGAGACATAGTCGCGGCGGAATCCACCGACAGGCGCATGCGGAGGGTTGCCAGACGGGTTGGCGGGGACAGCCGGAACAGAAACCGGCGCAGTACCGGGAGCATTCGTCGAAGAGGTCATGGCGATCCTTGGGAAAGGCGGAACTCAATCCCACACACGTCGACCTCACGAGCCGCGTGCTGACAAAGGATAGCACGGGGTGCAAGAGGGCCCTCTGCACATGTGAATCTGTACGAATCGTGTGGCCGAGGTGCATGAAAAAGGCCCGACGAGCGGGCCTTTTGTGTGAAGATGTGTGGTTTATTCCGGCTCTCAGACAGTGGCGCTGGTGTAGGGGAGGAGGGCCATGAAACGGGCCCGCTTGATGGCCTGGGAGAGCATGCGCTGCTCGGTGGCAGAAGCGCCGACGCGCTTGCGGCCGAGGATCTTGCCGTTGGGGCTCATGAGGCGGCGGAGGTTTTCGATGTCCTTGTAGTCGACGAAGTGCTTGCCCTTGCCGCTCTTGTTGACGATCTTGGGCTTCTGGATGGGACCGGCGAAACGCTGGAACTTGCTCATGAGAACTCCGTCATGGGTTGGGCCCGGGTCAACCCGCCCGACTGGGGCAGGGGCCGGACGACGGGAAAGATCAGGAAGAGATAGTAGGCGGGAGGAGGCGAAAGGTCGATCAGGCGGGCTTTGGCGGGGCAGCGGCGGATCTGGCGTCCAAGGCCCACCTTCCAGCACCAAACATGACTAGAACAAGAATGGTGGCGAGAAAGATGGAGTTTTCCCCCACCTTGCACCAGCTCACGGGGCCTGTGCAGATGAATTTGAATTTGCCAAAGCAGCCACAGGTGATGTCGATGCCGCGCATGATTACGGAAATGACGCCGAGGGTGAAGGCGACGACGGCGAGGCCGAGTGTCGTGGCGGCAGCGCGAGTCCAAAGGCCGGTGAGGATGAGGAGAGCGCAGATGGCCTCGACCCAGGCAATGGTGAAGGCGGCGGGAGAGACCAGTGCTTCGGGAAGAATCTGGTAACTCTTGACGCTCAGGGCGAAGGTCTGAGGACCGGTGACCGGCGGAATTCCGGGTTTCAGCTTTTGCCAGGCGCTGAAACCGAAGGCGGCGGCAACAGCGACGCGAACCAAGAGCAGCGCGGCGGAGGAGCCAACAGCGGAGCCATCGCGATTACTCATGGCTGTTCTCCGGCGGTGATGTCGTAGCCGGCATTCTTCCACGCGGGGTAGCCCTCATGGAGGATGTGGAGTTGTTGATATCCGGCTTGCTGAAGGAAGATGGCGAGATTCTCTGAGGCGTGGCAGTCGCCGCCGCCGCAGTAGATGACGAGTGGAAGAGAGGGATGCAAGGTGGCGATGATGGCGCGGGATTCGTCAGAGGTGAACTCGTTGGGGTCGAGGAGTTTGGCACCACGAATGTGACCGGTGAGATACTCGGCCTTAGTGCGGGCGTCGAGAAATGTGACACCCTGATTCCAGAAGTCGTAGGCCTGCGCCAGCGTGACGTTGGGCCCTTGGGGTTTGGGCGGAGTCTCCGGGTTCGCGCTGTTCGCTGGTGGCGTGGAGTTCTGATTCGATGTCGTCGCGGGATTGCCGGTTGCTGACGTGTTGGAGCCAGATGTGTTCTGCGAATTGGAGGGCGTTGTGGAAGGTGGAGCGACCGGAACAACAGGAGTGTTGGGATCGAGAGCAAGCTTGACGGGGCGGCGCCACTGATCTGCCAACCCGAGTCCGGCTGCGCAGGCGACGATGATGGCGACACGAAGAAGAGTGGTCTTAAGCATGCGGGGTGGCCGGAGAAAAATGCAGCCGCACGCGCTGACGCGCGGCTGCGAAGGGTTACTTCTTGTCAGGAGCGGGAACTGCTGCCGGGGTAGAAGCCGGAGTAGGAGTTGTGCCGGGCGCGACAGCGGGAGTCGCGGCTGGTGTGCCGACAGGCGCAGTCACTGCGGGCTTGGGAGCCGAAGGACGCACGACTTGGCGGCGGACGTTGGCATGGAAGGAGACGCTCATGGCATCTTCGAGTTGCACATCGGAGAGAATCTTGATCTGACCGGTGAAGGGGCCTTCGGTTTCGGGGGCGGTGCCGCTGAACTTGACGAGGTAGCAGTTGGGACCGTCGCCGGGCTTGGCTTCGACGCGAGTGATGGGCTTTCCATCAGGTCCATAAGAAGGGAGCGAGGGGGCGGTGGCAGGCTCAAATGTGGCCTTGAAGTCACCCTTGACATCGGGGAAGAGCTTTTCGGTGCCAGTGAGCTTGAAGGGAACGCGGCTCTTGGTGTAGATTTTGAACTCGCCGCTGTATGGCTTGCCGGCTTCGAGCATGCCCAGCGAGACCGCGGCGGGGTTGGCTTCGAGATCGCCCATCACATTGGCAAAGACGCTGAATGAGGCGACGGGCTCGCGCTCATCATTGGTGCGAACGTTGACGACGTGGTTGTAGTAGCCGACCTTGGTGTCTTTCTTAATGGCGACCTTGACAGTCTGGGCGATGAGCTTTTCGCCCTGGTAGTCGATCTCGGTGGGTTCGCCGACGATGGCGGCCTCGAATGCGGAGGCGTCGGGAGCGACGCTGGCGAAGGTGCACTTGAAATCCTTGCTGCGACCGATGACCTTGACCTCAAAGGATTTAATATCGCCCTTGGCGACCTGACCGATTTGGGCGAGGGCGGGCTCGGTGAAGACGAGTTTCTTGACCACCGCAGAAAGATTGAGGGTGATTGAGGGACGAGCCGGATCGTTCGTGGTGACAGTGATGCTGCTGTGGGCGGCACCCATCTTGGACTTGGGGTTGAAATCGACCGTGATGGTGCCGGTGTCGCCGGGTTGGTAATCGCGCTTTTCGCCATCGAGCTTGGGGAGGGTGCAGCCGCAGGAGGCGGTGACGTTGAGGATCTTGAGGGGACCACCACCGGTGTTCTTGAACTTGAAGACCTGATGCTGGATCTCATGATTCATGATGGCGCCGAAATCAACATCTTTGATCTCAAAGGTGATTTCAGGAGAGTTTGGAGCCAGCAAGCCGCCGACGGGGGCCAGGCCTTTGTCCACTTCCTGCGCGTGGGCGACGGTGCCGGCTGAGAGAACGAGGGCGAGGGCTGAGAGTGCACAGCGACGCAGAACTTGGTGTGACATGATCTTTCTACTCCGTAAATTTGGTCCGTGAATTGGTCCGTGAATTGGTCCGTGAATTGGTCCGTTGATTCGAGAGAGGCAAGAGTGCCGAGCAAGATTGATCGGCTGTAGATTGTTCGCGAGTAGCGCTGGTGCGCTCGGCTGGTTGGAATGATACGCCTATATATTAGGTATAGGTTCGTGTTTGTTTCGTATTTTGGAAAGATGGTCACGAATTATAGTTATAGGACGTTATTTGCCACGTTTGGAGGATTCGGCCGCCAAGCGGCTGGCGAGCATGAAGGCGATTTCCAAGGCCTGCGCGTAGTTCAGCCGCGGATCGCAGACGCTTGCGTAGTTGGTGGAAAGGTGGGCTTCGGTGATACCGCTGGCCCCGCCGACACATTCGGTGACGTCATCGCCGGTGAGCTCGAAGTGCACGCCGCCAAGCCGGGCGGCTGAGGTTGTAAGTGTGCTGGCGACCTCTTCGAGTTCCTGGGCGATGGTGTCGAAGGAGCGGGTCTTGATTCCGTTGGCCGCAGTGATGCCATTGCCGTGCATGGGGTCACTGACCCAGAGGACGGGGTGAGCCGAGTCCTGAATCGCAGCGACGAGGGGGGGCAGAACGATTGCGGCCTTGCCAGCACCAAGCCGCAGGATGAGGACAAGCTTGCCCTTTTCCTTGGCGGGGTTCAACGTGTTGGCGAGTGAGAGGAGCTCATCAGGAGTGCACTTGGGGCCGATCTTGACGCCGACAGGATTGGAGATGCCTCGGAAATACTCGATGTGAGCACCCGTGAGCTGGCGAGTGCGCTCACCGATCCACGGCAAGTGCGTGGTGAGGTTGTAGTATCCATCGCGGCGGGGGACGGTGCGGGTCTGCGCGGATTCGTAGAGAAGATTGAGTCCTTCATGGCTGGTGTAGAACTCGACGCGGGAGAAATCGGAAATGTGCTGCTCCCCAACCGCTTCCATGAACTCCATGGCGGCGGCGATATCGCGGACCATCTGCTCATACTGAAGACGGCGCTGGGGCGTGAGGGAGGCGTGTTTGAAGAAGGCGAGGTTCCAGTACTCGGGGTGGTGCAGGTCGGCAAAGCCGCCGGCGGAGAGGGATCGGATGAAGTTCAGCGTGGCGGCGGCGCGTTCGTAGCCGCGAAGCATGAGCATGGGGTCTGGGCAACGTGCGGCGGCAGTGAACTCGGGACGGTTGTAAAGATCGCCGAAGTAGCTGGGAAGGGAAAGGGATGTGCCACCGACTTCGCGGGTTTCGACGGGACTGGAGCGGGGCTTGGCGTATTGACCGGCGAAGCGGCCGACGCGAATGACGGGGCGCTTGGCACCTTGGATGAGTACCAGCGACATTTGAAGGAGGATTTTGAGTTTGGCAGAGAGGGACTCGGGAGTGCACTCTTCGATGCGTTCGGCGCAATCGCCACCGTGAAGAAGGAAGCGCTTGCCTTCCTGGGCTTCGGCGAGTTGGGATTTGAGGCGTTCGATCTCCCAACTGGTGACGAGGGGAGGGAGTGCGCGAAGAGATGCGACGGCCGAAGCGGTGGCAGCGGAGTCGGGATAGTCGACCTTCTGGGCCTCGGGGCGCGACTGCCAGGAGAGGGGGGACCAGGGTGAGGATGTTTCGAATTTGTCTGCCATGAACGTGGGGATGAGATCGGCACAATGCACGCTGCACACCACGGCAATCGTTGGCAAGATGAGTGCGGATGTCTTTGTGTTGAAAGTGGCGTTTCGTCGCTTGTACATCACGATCAGATTGTGTGAACTGAAGCTCAAGTGCCCCTCTGTAACCGTCGATGGGACTTTCATGGCCGAGTTATCGACCCCATGTGGGGCTCGGGTCGGCTTGGTGGGAAGTGATTCCCCCGGTATGACACACACGAGATAAGGAACGAACAATGGCTCGCACCACTTCACGCAAGAACAACCGCACCACCAGCACCTTCCGCGGTCGCAAGACCACGAAACGCGCGACGGCTCGCAAGGCGGCCAACAAGACAGCTCGCAAGACCACGACCAAGTCGTGGAACAAGACCTGGAACAAGAAGAGCAACTGGACCGGCGGCACTTGGAGCACCACCGGCACCAAGAAGAGCTCGACGTGGAAGAAGGCGACCAAGACTGCAAAGAAGGCCGCCGCCAAGAAGAACGTGACCAAGAAGGCAACACGCAAGAGCGTGAAGGCCAAGAAGACCACCGCCAACACGTGGAACAAGACCTTCAAGCCCTTTGCCAAGACCACGAACCGGACCAGCACCACATGGTTCCGCAAGGCCGCGTAATTCAGGTCTGAACTGAAAACCCCATGGCACCGCCGCCTTCAGCATGGATGCTTTCGGCGGCGTTGTTCTTTTTGAATTGGCCGATCACTTCACGCCGGTGATGCCGAGGATGTAGATGAGGGAGGGCTGATCGGGCTTGAAGTCGTTGTCGACGCTGACGAGGAGTGTGGGGGTGCCGCTGTTGGCTGGGCCGAGGGTGAGGCCCTCGAACTTTTCAGGAATCTGATCGTGCTTGAGCGTGGCGGAGCGGCGGGCGAGGGCTGGCGAGAGGAGGTCGATGAGGATTGACTTGCTCACAGCGCGAACGCCATCAGGCAAACCGCTTCGGGGAAGGGATGCGATCGAGGTGACATCGGTCGCGGCAGAGAGATCAATGCGGGTGATGAGTTTGGCTTCGGCTTCGAGACCGGCTTTGCCATCGCGCTCGAGGACGAGCAGAGTGGTGGGAGAGAGTGCGAGAATCTCAGAGACACCGTAACTGGAACTTTCCAACGGATATACGTATTGACGCATCGCGCCGGTCGCAAGCGTGATGGCGAGAATGCGGATGTTCTCACCGACACGCTTGTTGCGGCGGTCCAAGCCACCATCCTGAATCAACGGGCTTTGCAGAATCGTGAAGAGGATGGAGCCATCGGGAGTGATGGTGAGACCTTCGAAACCTCGATTGGATTGACGGCCGCTGGCATTGGCCGGGGGAAGTTCGTTGTCGCTGACACCATCTGGGTGAGCGATCGAGAAGGCGGCTGGAATGGGGAAGCGTTTGGTGCGCTTGCCCTTGGGATCAAAGGCATCGACAGAGGGACCATACTCCTCGGAGATATACACCGTGCCATTTGGGCCGACGGCAAGACCTTCGGGGTCATATCGCAGATTCGCGGCAGGGTTGGTGGAATACGCACCGGAGTTGCCGATGAGGGTCTGGCCGGATTCATCGGTGAGCATGACGGTGTCGAGGACTTCGAAACGTGAGTCGGCGGGAGAGCTGCTCCAAGTGAGGCGCAGACGATGCCAGCGGCAGGGGTACGCAACGCCACCGTCGCCGGGGCCGCGATCACTGAGCATCAAGTACTCATCGCCCTTGCCGACTTTGGCACCGAGCCATGTGATGGCGGAGCCGTGACCACCGATGGTGTTGCGGGGAATGTTGTTGGCACCCATCTCACCGGTCTGGTTGGATCGATCGAGCGTGTTGGCAGGGATGGTGATCTCAGCCAGCAGCGAGACACCCTCAGGGAGAGGCGAGGGCTCGGAGGTGAACGTGACAAATGTGGCGAGAGTGGCGGCGAGCAGCATGGGCGAATGGTTGCCGCGAGCGCAGGCCTGAACCAGACCTTTACAAGGTCTTAGCGCGAGTGCGGTTCAGAGGAGTTACTTCAAGGGCTTGGGAGAGAGGAGCGAGAGCACGGTGGAATTCTCGGATTCGCCCATGAGCTTGAGGGCAAAGAGCGAGGCCTGCTGAAGGACCTGAGCGCGAGCCAGCGCGGCGCTCTCTTTGGCAAAGTCGGCATCCTCGATCATCGAGCGGGCACTGCCAGTGTTTTCCAGTTCAGAGTTCCATGAGCGGATCTGGCTTTGCAACTGATTGGTGCGTATACCTGCACCGGCCTGCACACCGATGGCATGCTCGCGCGCGTTGTCGAGGATGACCTGGGCTTTTTCCAGATCACCATCGACAAGGTTGTATTTTTCGCCTGAGATGAATTCGGCGAGGGTGCCGATGCCGCTGGATCGGCCCAGAGCGCGGGTGTCGAGACCGCCGAGGATCTGCTCGCGATTGAACATGGTGGTGCGGGCGATGTGGTCGATGGATTGCAGGATGCTGTCGGCCTGCATCTGATAGGCGCGGCGTTCTTCGTCGGTCGTGCCGGTTTGGCTTGAGGCCTGCGTGAGCAGGGTCTGCAGTTCACCGACGAGGTCGACGACGACGCTGGAGGAGCCATCGATGGAGGCCTGGCGAGTGATCTCGCGTTCGGCACCCTTGATGAGATCGGCGACGGCGCATTCCTGCTTTTTCAGGTTTGTGGCTGCGATCGCACCGGCGGGGTCATCACTGGCGCGATTGATGCGTTTGCCGGTGGAGAGACGCTCCATGGCGCGATTGGCAGCACGCGAGGCCTCGCTGAACATGCGAAGGCCGATCATGGCCGAGGTGCTGGAAAGACCGGAAGCCATCGATGGTTTCATCGGTGAATGCGGACGCGAGGTTGCGTTGGGCCATGGCAACTCGCGGCTCTGAAACCGGGGAGGTGCCCCTCCAGACGGCGCAGATCAGCAGGATTGATCTGCGAAAATGGCGATGAAGTCCAGATAATCAAAGAAGTCGGTGACGCCATCCTGGTTGAAATCGAGGTCGCCGGTGGCGAAGACGGCGACGAAATCGAGGTAGTCAAAGAAGTCAACAATGCCATCGAGGTTGTAGTCGGCGCGTTGCCCGATCTGGATGATGGTGCGGGGCATGAGCTCGACGGGGCGGACGGATTCGTTGGTGATGATGCGGAGCGTCGCAGGACCGTGGCCGATGAACGCCTGCTGGCTGGTGCTGACTGTGACCTGATAGAGGCCGTTACCGAGGGCAGTGACGGTGCTGAGGTTAAAGCGGCCGTCGTTGGCATCCTTGATCATGCGAACCGGGCTGTTGACGGGATTGCCGGCAGCGTTACGCAGTTGGATGGACAGGGTGAGTGATTCGCCTGCGCGGCTGGGGAGGCACGGCGCAGATGCCGTGACTGTTGAACTGATCGCGTCGGGCCAATTCTGCGTGGTGGTGCGCCAGGAGTTGAACTGGTTGCGCAGGGTGATGACGGGATCCGGATCGGATTGCACCTGGTTGGCGACGTTGAGATTGAGGAAGTAGTCGCCAGCGCCGGTGCCGGTGCGATCCTGAAAGCGGCCGGCTGTGACGACGGGAGGTGCGCCACCTGCAGGACTACCTATGTTGTGCGCGATCACCAGGCCGAAGTTGCTGGTGGCCATGGCGGCGTCCAGATCTCCATCACCATCGAGATCGCCGAGCTTGGCATCGGTGAAATCAGGAGAAAAGACACCATCGGAATAGGAGTACACGCGATCGGTGCTGAATTGCGTCCCGGTCCAGCGGAGCATGGCGATGCGATTGCTCCCGGCCACGAAGATGTCTGGTGAGGCATCGGCGTTGATGGGGCCGACAGCGACCGCGCGCGGCGTGGCCAGCAGCGTGATCGACTGCTGAATCTGCAGCGTGCCATCACCGGGAGCGCGGAGGACACGGACGGTGTTGACGGCATCAGTGCCGATGATGACATCATCAAAGCCGTTGGCATCCAGATCAGAGGCGACAAGCGAAGTCACGCGACCGGGTGTGGCGACGGAAGCACCGGCAGAGAAGGTGAGATTTCCCTGATTGATGATCGGGTACGCAACAGATGAGTTGTAATCACCCACAACAATGTCGTTTCGACCTGAACTGGTCAAGCGTGCAATCGCAAGCGCGCGGGGCTGGACGGGAACAGCGACGCTCACGGGCGAGGCGAAGGAAATCACATTGCCCGAAGAAGTATTGCGAAGTATGGTGATGGTGTTGGAGGCGCGAGAGCCAAGAACCACGTCGGAGACGCCATCTCCGGAGACGTCGCCGATGGCAATGCCCTGCGCATTGGCCGGAACGGGGATGACTGTCGGCGTGGTCGGCGAGCCAGTGGCATCGAAACGCATCACCTGGAGTTGATCCGGGTTGCCGTTTACAGGGCTGCGCTGTAACAGAAGCAGATCCGTGCTGCCATCGCCATTGACGTCTGCGGATTGCATGGAAAGGTGCGCACCAAAGGAACTGAATGGCCACGATTGTGCACTGAGCACAGGCAACACGGCGTTTGAACCCGCGAGTAGACCTGTGTATGCCGCGGCACCGTTGCCACCTGCAATCACGCGAGCGCTGGCGGTGGAAGTGCCGGGGACGATGCCAACCGCAGCGTTCTGCGTGCCAGCGCGATAAATACCAAGAGAAGTATCCAGATCACCAAAGCGAGAAACCATCAGATAGGCGATATGGGCGGACTTGGTAAAGGTCGGCGGCGGGCTGCCGCAGTTTGTGGGGCCGGAGGAGCAGGAGCAGCGGCCATCACCACCCATGAGGCGCGCAGCTTCCATGGAAGCCATCAATTTGGCAGGCAGATCGCCGGGTGTGGAGATGATGGCATCCACCGCGAGATCAACCACCGGCGCGCCGGTGAGGATGTTGCCTTGCACGGCGTACACGAAATCGCCGGTGCGGCCGGTGCGGCCACCGGCCCAGGCGTTGGCCCCCGTGCCGCTGAATGTGGCGGTGCGACCGCGGACATCGGCGATGCCGTACTGACGAGTCTGGTGGCCGGAGTCAAACGTGGAGAGTTCATTGAGAATCTGAGCTGGATCGACTCGACCCAGCAGGCGATCACGGATGAGAACGCGGTTCTGCCCAGTGGCATCGACGAAGGACTGCGCAGTCGCGGCACCCACGCCGCTGAGCAGCACCGGCGTGTTGGCACGCAGGTCAAAATTCTCCAGACAAGTCGCGCTGGCGACACCAACCTCGCCGGTGCGAGTGTTGATCAGGACGATGGACCACGTCGCGCTCGCGGACCCGGCGATCAATGTGAGCGTGGCGGCAGCGGCGAGGGATCGGATCATGCCAGCAGCGTATCAGGAGGGGCAAGTCCCCCACTTCTCGGGCGTTGGTCGGGCGTTGAGAGGCGAGGGAAAGCCCTTTGTCTGGTTCCCTCGATATCAGTTATTTCTTTTCGGGCTCTTTCTTCTTGAAGAGATCACCAATCCCCTTGATCACTCCATCGATGCTGTCGGCGGGGTTGAGTGTCTTACCGACGCGATCGGCAAAGAGGCGAGGAGAAAAGTCGCGCGAGAGTTCACCATCGAGGGGTCCACGCACCTGGAAGGGGATCATGGTGAGCTCGTTGAAACTGCCTTTGGCGATGTCGCCGATGACGGGAATCTTGTCCACGGTGGAATTCAAGCCGGGGACGGCCTCGCCTGCGAGCCGCCCGAGGGGAATCCACACGACCATGTCTGTCTGGCGTTTGACAAGATCGACAGTGCCTTCGTTCTCGATTTCAAACTCACCGAGAGGGAGCTTGAAGGCGGTGTAGCGCATCACACCCTCGCGGATGTTGATGGGAACGGGCTTCAAACGCTGGCCAACCTTCTTGGCTTCAGACAGCCCGGTCTTATCGAGCACCGGATTGAGAAACTGCACCTTGAGCAGCTTGTTGACCAAACCACCAGGAGCGATGAGAGCCTCACCCACATCGACGACGACGTCGCCAGAGAGCTTGCGCATGTCGCCATCGAGGGGGAGCGTGAAGTTGGTCGCTTTGATCACACCTGGCTTGAGTTCCTTGCTCTTGGAGATCGCGCCGATGAAGGGAATGTTCTTACTGACCTTCTCAGAGAGGCCGGGTGTGATCTCGCTGATGGTGAGATCGACTGGCTGCGAGGCGATGAACGTACCGTTGTTGACCGTCCCTTTCATGGACATGGTGGCACGCTGACTTGTCATGCTGGCTTCGAGCACGCCGGGTGCGTGATTGCCACCCGAGACAAAGTGCACTCGTTCGGCTTTCAGATCCGCCTGCACAACTGGGCCGAGGGCCTCGACGAGAAGCCCATTCTGTCTCCCCAGCGCATCGAGGACCACGGTGGGAAACGCAGGCACATTCGCAGCGGCATTCACCACCGCGTTCTGCAGACTTACCTGCCCAGAGGCATCTGCCAGATTGGTCGCCGAACCACTCAACCCCAGTTTCTGCACGGGCTGGGGCGGCTGCCCCTTGGTCTGCACCTGACTGCTGGCAACCTCGATGCTGAAGGTGAGGGGGCCACCACCCTTATCGGCATTGGCAAGCACTGTGGTCTTACCCAGCGACAATGTCTGACCATCGGCCAGATCGATCACTGCTGAGGGAATCTCAACCGTGGAGCCCAACTCAAAGATGCCGGGCTTCAAGGGGCCAACCTTGCCCTGACCGGTCGGGTCTTTGCTCAGTGTGAGGCGATTGATCACCATCGTGGCCGAAGTGGGCGCCGTCAATGCTGCGGCGGCCTTTCCGGCATTTGGTCCTGTGGTCTGTGTGGTAAAGACATGTGCATTGACAAATGCCGGGTCGAGTTGGGCGGTAATCCGCGCCGGCTCAGTCATGCTGAAACGATCGGGGAGGATGGCGAACTTCAGAGGTTTTTCAGTGTTGACGCGCTGCGACTTTGGCGCAAGGGTGATGGTGGTGGACAATCCGTCCTTGGCCTGCACGGAAGCGACGCTTGCCTCCAGCGATGCCGTGGGACCAAGCAGCCCAGAGACCATGCCGGGCTTGGCGAGAATGGCATCGAGGCCAGCGGTGCCGATTTCGGTCATGGATGTGCTTGCGGTCAGCCGCTTGAGGCGCGAGGCATTGGGGTTCTTCGCATCCGCTGGGGCAAGCTCGGCCTGGGCTGTGCCACGCATCGCCGCGAGCGTGCCACCGGGAGCATCCTGGCTGAGCGCCTTCCCAGTGAACGTGACATTGGCGGTGCCGCCAGAGGCCATGATCGAGGCGGGTGCATCCAGCGTCAGATTGAGATTCTCAACTCCGAACGGACGTACGGCGATAGGACGTCCCTGCGCATCCTGGCGCGTCAGTCCTTGAATCAGCGTCTGCCCGGGAAGTTCGACCGTGGCCTTGATCTCTCCCACTTTGCTCAGGGCGACACCCTGGGCCAGGGGAATAGTGACGGGGGCCACCGCGACTTTGATCGTCGAGGGGTTGGCGAGCGCTACTCCAGATGTGACATCGGGCATGAACGTGCGAATCAGCGTCGACGCAGAATTGGGTGTGAGAGTTACCTGACTGCTGAACTGCCGCACTTCCACTTGCGTGAGTTGGGCCAGCGGGCCAACGAGAAGCGCATCGATGTTGGTGGTGCTGGTCGCGGATGACAACGCAAGTTTGCCATCGGTGCCGTTCGCGGCTTTCGCGAGGGTGATGGTGCCGTTGAGCTTGGGACCAAGTATGTCGGTGGCGAGTGCCGCCAGATCGAGGGGCTTTTCCCCCGGCGCGGCGGGCGAAGTGAACATGCCAGCCAGCGACACCGGCAAGGATGAGAAATTCAGGTTCCCCGTGGGCGCCAATCCCTTGGCGTTGATCGCACCGTTCTCAAACAGGCTGTTGAGTGTGAGCGTGCCACTGAAGCCGCAGGGCTCGTTACCTGCACGCAAATCGCCCGCGAGCGTGATGACGGGTGCTGCCCCGGGAGTCAGCACCAGATCAGTATCAACCTTGTTCAGCGCGATGGGACGCGTTGCAGAGTCGGCAGGGTTGGCAAGTTCCATGCCAAAGAGGGTCACTCGTCCGGTCGCAGCGGCTTGAGACAGATTCACCGCGCGCGAGCCCGTCTTGGCATCAGTGGTGATGGGCAGCACCAGGCCGTTGAGCGACACATCCATGCCGCCGGTGGGGCGCAGGGTCCAGCCACCTGCGGGCATCATGCGATGAGCGATAGCGCCAGCCGAAAGGATTCTCGAAGAAAAGGGGCGATCAATGCCGCGAATCTCGGTGGGAGTGACAGCAAAGGTGCCATCGAGCGCGATGCGGGCACTGCCGATCTTGGCCTGCACATCGTACTTTCCCGCGCCGGCGCGGCTGGCATCGGTGGGCGTGCGCGCGATGAGTTCCACATCCAGCGTGGGGCCAATGTCCTGAGCGGGAACGAGTTTCTGGCCAGCGACGAAGGGCTCGATAATGGCGGTATTGATTCCCTTGATCGCCACCTTGCCATCGAGTTTGCCGGGCATGCCACCGGCGAACGCGCCCGCAGCATTCAACAGCCCACCAGCGACGACATCCGCATCGATGACACCAGCCGAAGCGCGATCCAGCGTTGCGCTCCCTGTCGCCCTGATGCGCACATCTTGTGCCAGATCGGTGGTCGTGACGGAAAGGTTCAGCCCGGTGACACTCGCCTGCTTGGGGGCCTGGCCCTCGACTTTCAGCACGCCAGCAAGAGGGGCAGTCTGCACTCGGGCATCAATTGCTGCACCAGAGAAAGACATCGCAGCGCCGGACTTGGGCAGATTCACACGCAAGGTCTCGATCACCACCGTCAGATCGGGGTAGGTGCTGAGTTCAAAGCTCGGCCCGGCCACGCCCTTTGGGTCACCAGCAAAGGCGAGCAAGGCCTGACCAGGGATCGCGGCTGTGATTGGAGCGGAATTGGAGAGGACGCCGTTTTTCAAGTCCAGAGTGCCACTGATGGCGGCTTTGGGTGTGCCACTCTGGGCCGTGGTCAGGGTGAAGGTCGCTTGGCCAACTGAGTAATCTCCCTTCACCTCTGCAGCAAGTTCGGCGGTCTCGCCCAGTGCTGCGGTCAATCGACCACCTTGATTGGAAAGCAGATCGAGGAGCGCAGTGGGAATCGATGTGCCGCGAATCATCACATTGGCTTTGGCCTGATCGGGGTGCACGGTGCCGTCAGCGCCGATCAGGTTGTCAATGCTGCCGTCAACCTTGAAGCTGCCCGAACCTGGCATCGGGGTGATCTTTCCATCCTTGGATAGCGCCATCACCACCGGAGAGTTGATCTTGGCGGCAGTGGCGACGCCAGCACCGACCAGAATGTCGGCCTGCACATCAGGCAGAAAGACGCCATGGTGTGTGCCGTCACCGCCAGCGACGTCAAAGATGCTGGCGGAGAGATTGGCGAGTTCGAGATTGGCGCGCAGCGAATCAGGAACGCGGATGGGCTGAGACGAGGCCGCCGGAGCAGGTGAAGAAGTTGTCCCAGGCGCCGAAGCGCGCGGCGAGCCAGCGGCCGGAGCAAGGGCCTGTTGCAGATTGGTCGTGCCGTCGGCGTTGCGCTGAATGTTGACCGTGCCGCCGAGTCGGACCACACCCAGATTCATGGATCCTCTGATCAACGACATCAGGCCAGCATCTGAAGAAAGGTCCACCGACGCAATCTGCCTGGAACCGGCATCGCGCAGCACCAGGCCAGAGACCGACTGCGGGCCAAACCATGACAGCGAAACCGATTGCACTTTGATCGAACCGGCGATGGTTTTGGAAGCGGTGCTTTCAATCAACCCCGGAGCAAATGAACCAGCGATCGTGGGTGCTGCCCCGGCGAGCACCAGCAATCCGACCACTGAAATGCCACCCCCGATGGCGAGCTTCTTCTTGATTGATTTCTTGCTTGAAGAGGATTGTGAAGCCATGCCAGTCTCCTGAAGGTTGATCGGGGACCGCCCCCATCACAAGCGTATGGGGGACACTCGTCTCTTTCCGATCTTCTGATGCGCCGCACGGCCACTGTGTTCTGGTTTGGATCCGGTCCCGACAACGCAAGGAAGCGCAGATAACGCGAAACCGGCAAAGCAGCTTTCCGAAAGCCAATCACTTGGGAGCAGTCACAAACCCGGCACGAGAGAACTGCACGCGATCCTGTACGGGACCGGAAGGACCAGGATCAATCGTGCACTCAATCGCCGTTGCGCCCGCAAGCGAAACGTGCAGCCGATGCCTTGGTGTCTCCGCATCCAGATGCACACGTGCCACTTCCTTGGGCGAACTTCCGAGCACGCGCACAATCAGCGTGCAATCGCCCCAGTCAAAGCACGAAGGGGGAAGTGAGACCTGCGCGACAAAGTGACTCTCACCCGGCTTGACAGGCCACGACACCGTCCCCGGCTCACGCAGCAGAACCCCTTCGGCGTTCGCAACTACGATCGAACCAGATCCTTCGGCTGACAACGTCCGCCAGCTCGCCGCGTCGGGCAGAATCCACTGCACTTCATCCAGTGCGTACTGCACATCCACACCCTTGGCAGCAGTCAGCGACACGCGGCACACGCGCTCCTGCACTATACACGACGCCGAAGTCATCACCGATCCATCCTGCCAGCCGATCCGCATTCCAGACACCGGTGTCGCTGGATTGGTCAGCCACAGCGCGGCAGCAGCATCCATCGCTACTTCCTGCGCTTTGGTTGCGGTGGACGAGGTCTGCGGTTCTATCTTGATCACCGGGCCAAACTCGGCAAGAAAGCCGGACATGACATCTCCATTGGCCAGCCAAAGCACATCGCGGCTGGATTCTGAAGGAGCGCGCAGAGCCCCCTTTGGCCACCCAGCACCTTTCCATGCCCGCGAGATGCGCTCGAGCGGAAGCGTGATGGCGTTGGTGGTTGCGGTTTCTGCCAACAGTGTCGCAGGTATCGCCAATGTTACCGAATCGACATTGGGCGCAGGCACCAGGGTGCCAAGAAACTGCTGACCATCGGTGAGTTGTACCGTCCACAACAAGGGAGCAATCGGGGCCGCCGCGACCTCTGACGACTCTGAATCTGTGGCGGGGCTCACAATCTGCGGGGTTTTGCGCGACACCCGCCAGGCGCTGGCGATATCTGACAGCGCAAGCATCGAAACGCCGCCACGAGCATCGCGAATCTGTGCGGTGCCCTTTCCCCCTTGAGATTCCAATGAAACCAGCGCTGCTTCGCGCGCCTCTCCGTTGGTGCTGATCCACTCAAATACCACCGGAGGGATTGAGACTGGTACAGGCGCTGGGGCCGGGTCCAGCACCTGAGAAATCGCGCACGCTAAGAGAGCCGAGAGGTTCATGCACTCCATCACTTCTGAAAGATCGGCAGATAGCGCTTGGGCATCTGCAGAATGATCAGCGACATCGCTGTTCCGTACGCATTTCCCACCGAAGGGTCATTCCACATTCCATCTGGCTGCTGCGTGCGGATCAATTCCTCACGAATCTGCGGCCACCACAGGGCCCAGAGCTCACCCCCCGCCAGAAACATGCACTGCACCGCGTAATAGTGACCGTAGAAATAGTGCGAGCGGCGCGTGGAGCGATTCTCCGGCAACGCCACGTTGACCAGATACTCAAGTCCTGATTCGATCGATTGATCCTCGTACCGACCGGCATACAGCAAACTGGCCACACCAGCGGCACTGCGTTCCCACGCCGATTGCCCGCCCGGGGCCTGATAGCGAAAGCCCCCATCCGCATTCTGGCATCGCTTGGCATACCCCACCGCTTTGTCGATCACATCCTTACTCACTTCCAGCCCTGCGTTGCGCGCGGCCCGCAGGCCCATGACCTGGCAGATCGTCACCGACACATCGGCGTCATACGGCACAGGGTTGTAACGCCAGCCACCCTCCTCATTCTGCGTGGATTGGATCAGGCGCACCGCCTTGACCAATGCCTCGTGCGTCTTGGATGCAAGTTCGGCATCGTCAGCAATGACGCCACTGGATGCCCCCGTCATGCCATAGATCTCGCCCAGAAAGAGTGTCGCAAAGCCATGTCCGTACATCGGTCCATTGGCCGATTCAGCGGCGATCAGACCATTTTCGCCCGCATTGGAAAGCACAAACCGAAGCCCCTTGAGGACATGCTCGCCATACAAGCCGCGCCCGGGAATGTGCCCATCCGCCATCAGTGCCAGACAAGAGAGACTGGTGATGGCGACGCTGCGACCCCAGCGCGAATCGCCAAAGCTGCCATCCGGATTCTGCATTGCCACCAGAGCCGTCAAGCCCTTGGCAACTGCCGCGTCGAGCTCGGGAGTCACTTCGCCGGGCAAGGGCTTGTTCTGCGCGCTGACATGTATGCCACCGGGAATCGACCGCTTGGTCGCCTCCTCGGGCGCAGGATCACTCGTTACCGGCTGCTGGCTGAGCGGGTCCGGCGGGCGATTGGGATCGGGAGGAGCGATCACGGGCTGCGCGATCACACTGCACACGCAGCAGGCGACCATCAGGTTGGCCATCGTTGATCGCTTCACTTCTTTGGTTCCTCTGCGAGACGCTTGTAATACTGCTCGGTCAACTGCTGGTACATGCTGCTGAATTTATCGGAAAGCCCCTGACGCAAGGCATCACGCAGATGAGGAGGCAGGTTGCCCCAGTTGGCCGCGCCCGCCGTCTGCACCGGATTGAGTGCTCCATCCTGTGAAGCCGGCCCTGGGTTGTCCTTTGTCGCTGCCTGATTGCCCTGCTGCTGAACTTGAACCTGCTGCTGTTGCTGCTGCTGATTGGGCTGATTCTGTTGTTGCTGCTGACCTTGCTGTGGCTTTGGCTTGGGTTTGGGCTGGCTCTGCTGTTGCTGCTGATTCTCAATCTCTTTGATCAATTGATCCAGCTTGGTGATCGCTTCGGTATGCATGCGCTGCGTCGGCAAACCCGCATCCGCCGCGCTGGCCAATCGGTCGCCTGAGCGATTCATCAGTTCCGCCGCTTGCGCCAGTAGATCATCTAGCTGCTCGCGCGAAAGGGCCTGCTGCAAATCCGCGGCATCTGCTCCGCGCACATCGCCAGCCGAGGGCAGACCCAGAAGCTCGTCCAGTGACTTCAACTCCGAAAAGGGACTATCCGCCGGGGATGGCGGCGTGCTCGATCCAGTTTCAATCGGCGCGGCTTGCGCCAACAGCGCAAGCACGACGCACGCGGCTGCAATCATGACCCACCTCCACCCTCATCCTCTTTCATCCGTTCAATCAACTCGCGGGCCTGCTCGGCCAGTTCACGCTGAAATGCGCCCAGTTGCTCAAGCTCGGCCTTGGCTGCGCCGCTGTCAGCCAGCTCTTTGGTACGCTCGGCGATCTCTTGTTGCATCGAGCGGATCATCCGCAACTCCGCCAGTGGCGGCACGGGCTTGGGCCTCTGGTCTCCCCCACCCCCACCACCACCCCCGCCGCCACCACCGGGCGCATCACGAAAATCATCATTCTTCTTTTTCTTGGAGTTCTTCAATGATTCCACCAACCCCGCCAGCGTGCGAATCGCGGCATCCTGATCGCGCTGCACGCTCTTGACCGTCGAGCCGCCAGAGAGCGCATCCGCCGCCGCCGTCATCACCGTGTCCAAGCGTCGATGAGCAAAGTCAAAGACTTTGACTTCAGCAAGAAACTCAGTCTTGGAGCGAAGGTTCGCCGCTTCCTGACGAATCTCACCCTGCTTCTGCCCGAGTCCAAGCACTCTCTGCCGATCGCGCCGATTCATTTCCTTGCCGATCAGGGGCTGCGTGGCGTTGCGCAATTCCGTCTGCTTGGCGAGCAGATCGGTGTACGCCTTGGCGAGTTCCTCACGCTGGCGATCCATATCCCGATCGGTCGCCTGCTCCTGCAACTTGGCAGCGCGATCCTTGGCTTCCATCAACCTCTGCAAGCTGGTGCGTTCCTGCGCATCTGCTCCCGCCGCATTCACCGGCGTGGCCCGCAGCGCTGTCACCGCGCGCTCCTGCGCCGATGCCGCCGCTTCGAGATATTCCACCAGCGCCGCCAGTTCGCGATTGGCACGCACGTCGTCTGTCACCGCGAGCGTGTCGGTGTGCAGCTTCAGCATGGGCGTATCCAATCCCACAAACGAGCTCGCCCGCACCGCCGCCGCCAGAGCATCAATCGCGCTCTGCTGGCGTTGAATCAACCCGTCAAGTATCTGGGAAATCTCCGCCAACACCCGCCGCAATGCCTCATCTCGCTTCTGTTCACCTTTCTCTAGTTCGTTGAGCATCTGCTCCAGCGACTTCTCGGCCTGCTGCTGCAACTGATTTGCAGATTGATTCTGATTCCGCTCGATCTGATCTGCGGCCTGACGCTGGGTATCACTTGTCTGGTTGCGGCGGCCTTCCTGAGCCGAGGCCTTCATCGCCTCTGCCTGGGCCGGGCTGGATTGCGCCAGCTTCTGGGCCTGATCACTCATCTGCTCGATCGCCGCGTTCACCTTTCCTGCCAGATCGCGCTGTTCCTGAGCCAATCGCGACAATTCCTGTCGCTGTTCATCCGTCAGCTGCTCCGGCGACTTTCCTGCCGTCTCCTGCGCGACCTCGCGCGTCTGCGCACTGAGTTGCTTCTGATCCGCGAGCATCTGCTCGACGTTTCGCCTCGCTGCCCAGGCATCCTGGCTCTGTCCCAGCATGTCGGCCAGTCGATCCAACTCGCGTGTGACATTCTTCTGTGCTTGCGCTGCAGCATCCCGGCGAGCGCTGGCTTCCTGACGCGAAGCCGCATCCTCAATCTTTTGTGCCGCAGCGGCTGCGGCGTGCTCCTTGGCCACCTCGCTCTCTGCCTGGGCACGCTGCACCGCCTGCTGGGCATCCTGCACCAACTGCTGCAGCGTCGCGTCACCCATCGCATTCCGCTCGATCCGCTGCGCCACGCGCGACAGCAGTTCACCCTGCGGGCCAAGCCGCTCACTGATGCTCTCCTGCCGACGTTGCACTTCCCCGCTGCTCGATGCCTGCTGCTGTGCGTCGCGGCTGGGGTCAGATGCCTCGCGCAACTTTCCGGCTGCTGCCTGCTGGTCCTGATTCAGGCGCTGCGCCGTCTGCCGCACCGCCGAAAGTTCGTTCTTGATCTGCTCGATCAGCGTGCTGGGTGTGATGATCCGCAGTTTGCGTGGGGCCGAACGCACCAGATCATGGCGCTGATCGCCACGCCGAAATCCATCCAGCGCCTCCACCATCACCCACACTTCATCACCGGCCACCAGCGCATATTCACCCGCGGCCGTCCCCAGAGAAAGATCCGCAGTCAATGTCATGCTGCGTTCATTGGTATTCTCGCTGTTCCCCTCAAGTCGAGTTGGCTCACCCCGCGCTTCCAGCACCCGTGCTTCGCTCCCCGTCGGCACGCTCCACACCTGCGTCGCCAGGTTTGCAGAGTTAAGCGCCACATCATCCGTCGCTTCGCCCTTGACGATCAATCGTGCTGTCGCCAGCATCTGTTCATCCTGAGCAGGGTCGAGCACCGTCGCCAAGGGGGACGCATCCTCGACCACCTCAATCTTGTACGACACATCCTCGACCACACCAAGGCCGAAGCGATCCTGGGCGGCCACCTTCCACGCCAGCGTGCTCGTTGCTACCGCGCGAATCTCCCACACGCCGGGCTCGACCTCTTTCACCTGGCTCGATTCCACCGGGAAACCGGGGAGTGAGCGGCCAATGAAGGCCGACACCTCCGCACCACTCTCTGGCGGCGCCACCGGGGGAGTCGCTCCATCAAACTTCAACCTCACCGTCACTTCCGACCCCGCCAGCACCGGTCCGGCAATCCGTCTCTGATCCATTCCCGGCCCCATATCCGTCTCGGCCCCATGCACAAAGCGCGTTCCCGCCAGTTTCTCCCTGGCATACTCCGGACCCGTCACACTCAACGCCGCCCCGACCACTCGCGGCGGGCGCGACAGGATCAAGGTCCGCGACTCCAACTGGCTATCGCCGGCACTGAGCCGATACTCCAACTTCACCTCTTGCCCGCCATCCAGAGCTCCATCCAGAGATCCATCCACACCCGCCGGCTCAATCAATCGTTCAAACAACTCTCCCCGCACTCCGGCCAGCGAAGCACTCGTTGCCTCATCCACCTTGCCCTGGCCTGTCAGCAACACCCGCTTCCAATCACCCTTCTCCGAACCGCGAATCACCCGCAACTCCGCCAGCACATCCGTTTGACCTGCCTCGCGCGGCGTACGTGTCACCACCGCACGAATCGGCAGCGCAGCATGCACCGAATGGGCCACGCCCTGCGTGGCATCCACCAGCATGTAGCGATTCGGCCATGATGCCTCTGACCACGGCGTGAGCACCCGTTGCAATCCGATCGATAGATGCTCTGGCGATTTCACTCCGAGCGCCAGCAGTGGCACGCACGCCAGAGCCAGCAATCCCAATCGCTCCGCTGTCTGCCTTGGCGAGATCAACGACGACACCACCGGCACCTGTGCTGCCGCAGTGGCCATCTCCTTGACCAACCTCGAGACCATCTCCACACCCATCCCGGTGGGAGTCGCGTCATGCGCGAGTTCTACCGCTGAGGCCAGTCGCCCCTTCAATCCTGCCTGCGCACCCGCCGCCGTCCCCTCCAATCGCAGCGCAACCTCAACCAACGAGGGTCGAAACGTCGCGGCGTGCTTCAGCAATCTCCACGCGTGCCACACTCCCACCATCGCCGCGCCACCCACCAGCACACAGCGCACAAACCACGGCAGCCGCAAAGCAAAATCCAGCAACCCAACCACCAGCAACGCCGCCAGCACCCACGCGCCGACAATCCCCACCGCCTGCACCACCAGCATCAATCGCCCGATGCGTCGAGCCCGCCGCAACGCCTCTTCTAGCGATCGCAGGTCCATCAGCTGATTGGCTTGGTCGGTTTGGTTCATCACTCTCTCAGTCACACTTTATCAGGACCATGGTCCCGAACATGTATCAATATAGAGGTATCGGCCCATTTGCCCCCCGGTTGGAATGAGCCCTTTCCCCCCTTACTGGGTGTACGCTCGCAGCATGTCAGTCGTTCCTCAACCCATCGTCCGTTTCAAGGCCGTGACACCCAATCCCGCCCCGGTTCCCGCCTACCAGACCCCAGGCGCGGCAGGGATGGACGTTTCCGCCCGAGTCGACCAGCCCGTTGTGATGCAACCCGGCGACATCGCCGTCATCCCCACCGGCTGGGCCATCGCCATTGAAAAGGGGTACGAGGGGCAGGTTCGCCCCCGCTCAGGGCTTTCCACCAAACACGGCATTAGCGTGCCAAATGCTCCCGGAACGATCGACTGTGATTACCGAGGCGAGTTGCGGATTGCCCTGATCAATCTGGGCCGAGCCCCCTTCACAGTTGAAAACGGCATGCGTATCGCCCAACTGGTCATCGCGCCGGTGAGTCATGCACAGGTTGAGGTCGTGGATGAACTAGATGACACCGCCCGTGGTGCGGGCGGTTTCGGATCGACGGGAGTTGGTGTCGGTGCCAAGGCCTGATCGACGCTTAAGTCACTGCCACGGAATCTCGGCACCTTCAAAATCAATGCCGCGAAGGCCCGAGCGGGTCCAGCGGTATTGGCCAAAGACGACGCTGCCAACTCCCGCAGGGACTGGCGGCTCATAGTTCAGCTGTGAGTAGGTGTAAGTGGCGTATGTGAGAGCCGTGGGATTCTGCGGGTTGAACCCTCGATTGGTCAGCTCTGTCGTCCGCACCTGGGCCGCGCCATCTGCCGCCATGATCGGTACCTTGGCCTCTTGAAAGCCAAAGAAGGCGACACGCGAGCCAAAGTGTCGCTGATAGCGGTCATAGATCATGGCTTTCTGCGCTGGATACACCACTTCACTCAACCGCCGCGTACCGAATGCTGGATTGGTGGTTGGACTTGTGGATTGCAGAACGGTGTAGGTGTTGTGCGTGCTTGCTGGCGCTGCGCCACCATTGGTCGAATTCGTGGTATCTTTGCACCAGAACGCCGTTCCGAGCTCATACGAACTGCTGAAACACCATCTCTGGGCCGGCAAGCCAAACGCCGCCCACTGCGTCGGATCGGACTGCCACTGCATCAATGCCGAATCCGCAGGCGAAGCCAGCACTCGCCACGGCAACGGTTTGTCCATGTAATCGCCAAGAATCAGGAATGAATACAAGATGTGCGGAATCCAACTTTGAGTCAGCGGAAAGGATGGGTTGAATCGCCTCCGAACCAGATCAGTCGCCTGATTCGCCGCAGCACTCAATTCATCACTTGCGAATCTCAGATCCCCCCATTGCGAGTTGTTCGTCACCTGCGCTCGCCATGTAAATGTCGCAACCGCGTCCGCATAGTCCAACCCATACTGCTGATACCCGGTGTGCAGTTCCTTCATCTGCGACATGGATTCAAAAAGCTGCGCAGCCCGACGTTGTCGCGGCAGCATGACGCTGACCAGCGCCAAGACCACAAGCACAAAGGCCGTCAGCATCACCAGATCAGCGAGCGCAAAGGCCCGGCCCTGCGAATCACTCTTCATGACGTACCCCTTCACACCCGCGAATGCGGTGCGATGTTTCAACCGGCCAGACGAACTCGGGTTGCACTCTTTGACGCAGTGTGTAGATCATCGACAGGCGACCTGCAACCCAAGGGACTGTCGCCTGTATTCCTCATAGATTCGATTCCGGATCTGTCTCTGCTGTCTGAGCGCAACCTATCACCCGGGGAGCTGCCATGGCCCATTCCACCACATGTACGCTCGTCCTCGCCGGGCTTTGTGCCGCCACCTCAGCTTCCCCTTCCATTCGCATCATCGCCACCAGTAGCCAACCCGCGCCTGGCCTGACCGGCGTCACCTTTGTCGACATCGGCGACCCGCGTTTCACCCCGACTGGCTTGGGATTCATGGCCCGTCTGGCCGGGACTGGTGTCACCACCGCCAACGACTACGCCATGTTCTCGGACCTCAACGGCTCCGGCATCTTCACTCTCCGACTTCGCGAATCGCAAGCCCTCCCCGAAGGCACGATCGGCGGCCTTTCCTCAGTCCAGATCTCCTCAGACAACAAACTCGCTTTCACCGCCACACTCCTCCCTGGCAACCGTCCTGCACAAGGCACGGGATTCGCTTTCGCGGAATCTCCCACCGGCTTTACGCTCCTCGCCGCGGACACCAATCTGGATTGGCTCGCCCCCTCACTGCTTCCCATCGATCCCTCAGGCCGCAGTGCGTGGGCCCAGAACCCGATTTTCCCCGATGAGCCGCGTCTGGTGAGCAACTTCGGTACTTCGTTTGATAACACGACTTTGATTCCCGGCCTCGCGGCAGATCAACGCTTCCGCGTCTTTCGCACGCCTCATCAACGCGATGGCATGGTCGCCTTCAAAGCCAGCGTCGCTCCAGACACCACCTCCGCACGTCGCTGGGGCAATTTCTCCACGATCGGCGGGTTCCTGCGCACGCACCTGGTCGCTGGCGATGCTGCTCCGGACATCGCCGATGCCACCATCGCCGAGATTGGTGACCCGACGATCATCACGCCAATGACCGGAACGGCGCTACTGGCATGGGGGCGCGTGCAAGGCACCAATATCACCAGCGCTAACGACGGCGTGATCGTGATCCAAGATGTGGATGGCGCGGGTGTGGTGCTTCGCGAAGGGGATGCCGCGACTGCGGATCGAACCTTTGGTTCATTCTCGCGCCAACTCGCCGTGAATGCGGCAGGTGCGATCGCCTTTCGCACATCGCTGATCGGTGGCAGCACTCCAGAAACCGCGATCGTTTACAAGCTTGGCGGCCTTTCGCACAGAATCTTCTTGCGCACCGGCGATGCTCTTTCGGGCACGCTCAGCGGATTGACGGTTGCTCAAATCGGCGAGCCGATCCTCTCTGATCGAGGCGACCTCGTGGTGCCGGTGCGTCTCGCCGGTCCCGGCGTCACATCCTCCAACAACTCTGCTCTGCTGGTACGTTGGAATGGTGCGTGGTCGTGCGCCATGCGGAGTGGCTGGAACGTCGATTCAGCAGGTGCAACCCGCGTGGTCAATACCTTTGTCTTTGATTCCGGCGCTTCAGATTCCGGCCTTGTGCAGGTCCGCCCCTCCACGCAAACGCTCGGCCCCACGCTTGCCGTCAAGCTCAACTTCCGTCCCACCAGTTCCACCGTGCCGGTGGTCTCGGCGATCTCCACCATCACCATCACCTGCCCCGCAGATTTCAACGCAGATGGGATCGGCGACTTCTTTGACTATCTGGATTTCGTCTCTGACTTTGCCGCCAATCGCTGGGCCGGTGATTTCAACCGCGACAACGTCATCGACTTCTTTGACTATCTGGATTTCGTCGACGCCTTCAGCGCAGGGTGCTGATCTTCCAAAGGTCGGCAAACTGCTTCACCGTCAACTGCTCCGCCCGCATCGTTGGGTCAACCACCTCACTCGCTCTCGCGGCATCAATACTCAGCCGCTTCAACGCACCCCCCAGCTGCTTCCGCCGCTGTGAGAACAGTTCCGTTACAAACTCCACAAACTCGCGCGGTCTCTGGATTCCGAGAGAGTCATCTCGCACCCAACGCAGCATCACGCTGTCAATCTCCGGCCTGGGCCAGAAACACTCTGGGCCCAGTTTGGCCACCAGCGCGGGCGTTCCCAGTAACTGCGCCACCACAGCCAGCGGCCCCATGTCGCCCCCCCCGGTCTCAGGGCGCGCCAACATGCGATCCCCCACCTCCTTCTGAATCGTCACCCACATGCCGCGGCACGCCGGAAAGCCCGTCATCAAGTTCATCATCACTGGTGTGCCGGCTCCGTAAGGCAAGTTCGCCACCAGCGAAAAGCCCCGACCCCCGATCGCCTCAATCACCCGCGGCTCAAGTTCCTTCTTACGGGCCAGACAATCCCCCTCGATCAATGTGAAGTTCCCCGCACCCGCAAACCGCTCGCGCAAGTGCGCTGCCAGATTCGCATCCAATTCACACGCGATCACAACACATCCCCGCGCCACTAACTCATCCGTCAACGTCCCCGTCCCCGGCCCGATCTCCAATACCACATCCCCCGCGCCCACTCCCGCATCATCTACCAGCTTTCGCACCAGATTCTGATCAATCAGAAAGTTCTGCCCCAGCGCGTGCTTGGGCTTCAGTCCACGCTCCTCCAGAATCCTGCGAATCTCAGTCAGCGTTTGCGCCACTCACACCTCTTCTCACCATTGACCACTCAAAACCATCTCAATCGCATGCGCCACACCATGCTCATCATGATGCAGCGTGTGCCTGCTCGCCAGCGACTTCACCTGCGGCACCGCATTCCCCATCGCGATCCCCAATCCAACCGACGACAACATCTGCACATCGTTGATCTGGTCTCCCATCGCCACGCATCGCTCCAGCGCGATCCCCTGCTTCCCGGCAACCCACGACAATGCCGAGGCTTTGTTCCCGTCCTTGGAAAAGACTTCGAGCACGTGCAGAATCTCCCCTTCGTCAGTCTTCTTCGCGGCATCCGGCGCCACCACCGCCGGAAAGTGGTGCATGTGCACGCTCTCCGCAAAAGTGTTCTGCAGATCTGATGCGATCACCGCCATGTCGCGCGCCATGCCGCACGCGCCAAATCGCACCGTGTGCTCAGGATGCTCATCATCATCAATCGATTCCACAAACTTGGCCCGCACACCCATCTCTCTGAACCACCACTCCGTCACCGGGTCCAGTGCCAGCCGCTCTTTCCCGATCACCACCAGGTAGTCAATCGGCGACACCGCCGGATCCTTCAGCACCAGCGCAGGAAAGCCATGTCGTAACAGCGCTGCAGCCGCCTGCCGCACCAACTCCTCTTCCAACCCAAATCGGTGCAACGTCGCACCACTGCTTGGCTCCGCAATGATCGAGCCCCCCGCCACCACCACCGGGTCCTGCTGCAGCAACTCATCGACATACCTGCGGCACTCGCGCAACCCTCGCCCCGTGCACAGCGTGACGTGATACCCCGCTGCACGCGCCCGCGCAATCGCGCCACGATTCTCCTCCGAAATCACACTGCGCGAGTTCAACACCGTCCCATCCAGGTCCAGGGCAATCAGGTCATACTTTCTCGCGCTTGCGCTCATTCGCTGCAAGGGTAGGAATCCGCAAACTCATTCACCACACTCAGCGGCTGTCCCCCGCGCCGTCGCCAAAGACGATCGCGTTCTTGCCATTCCGCTTGCACGTGAGCGCACGCTCATCCGCCACTTTCAGCAATTCATGCATATCGCGTCCATCCCATGGATACGTCGCCAATCCCCCCGATACGCCCAGTCGCCCCGGCGCATCATCGCCCAGCTTCGGAAATCTCTTCGCCCGGATCAATGCCGAGAATCGCGACGCGATCGATGTCACATCCTCAGGATGCTTGCTTCCCACCTCACGCGGCCCTTCCGGTTCATGGAAGATCACCGCAAACTCATCACCACCAATACGGCACACGCGATCCGTCGGCCGCACCGCGCTCTCCATCAATTTCACCGTCTCGCGCAGCACATCATCACCCGCTGTGTGCCCATAGCGGTCATTCCACCCCTTGAAATCATCAATATCAAAGAGCAGCACCGTCACAAACCGCTTGGCTTCCTTCGCCCGCTCGATCGCGGCAGGCAAAAACTTCTCAAAATACCGACGGTTCCACGCCCCCGTCAAGGGATCCTTGAACGCCGCCTCGCGCAGCGCCTTCAACTGCTCATCCAACATCAGCCAATGTGCCGCCCAGCTCGCCAGCCCCCGCGCCCGCTCCAACACCAAAGCGTGCGCGTCCGTCAGAATCATCCGCGCCAGCACGCGCCCTGCCGACACCACATCAATGATGCGCCCATCCTGCGTCACATCGCTCGCTCTCGCCAAGCGCAACCCTTCATCACCACTGCGCACCCGCAGCAAACGCTCCACCTCGCCCCACACGCCGTGCCCCTTGGACATCCGTTGCACCAGCGTCTCATCCGTCCACACCGCAGTCGCGGCGGTCGTCTCCGCGCCTCTCGCTGCACTATTCACAGCACTCGCCGCCGGCACATCATCCAGCATCACCGCCATCAGGTCTTCAATCTCGCGATCATCCCGTGCCGCAGTCTCAGGCGATGCCGTTCCGGCAGCTTTCGCAACGGTTGGCACTGGCGGCGGTGTGCTCACCGCCGCAATCGCCCCCACCGCCTCTGCCATCAATCGCTCAATCAACGCCGTATCACCACGCGATGGCACGTTTCCATCAAACGCACCATCCATCACTGAGCCCACGCGATACACCTTCGCCCGCGGCACAGCCCTCTTCACCGACGCCACAAACTCGCGCACCGCACCCGTGCCCGCCAATCTCTCCCCCTCTTCAATCGCATCATCCGCCACCAGCACCACGCACGCCTGCGGCGAATCTGGCCCCAAGAGCACTGCCGCCTCGGCCACACCATCGAGCAGCGTCGGCGCTCTCAGCACTTCCGCGCCCGGCGCACTCCGCGCAGCTTCATCCAAACCCGTCCGCCCGACCAGCACCACTCTCGATGCATACTTCGATGCGAAGTTGGACTCGTGCGCACCCCGAGCCGGCCCGGTCCCTGCCAGGCGCAATCGCTCGTTTCTCTCTGGTACGCCACTCGCCACGAAAAGCTCCCTCAACCAACTCACGCAGGCAGACTTCGAGAATCCGCCGCTTTTCTACGACCCCACTCTAATTGTGTTCTCTGTCCTGGTCATTCGCCAGCAACATCGAAAGTTCCTCATCAGTCAACAGGGATGCCGGCCGCGTACTCCCCACGGAACTCCCGGACGGATTTCCCGTCGCCGGTGGCTGCGCCAGCGGCGTTGAGTTATCCGGCACGTCATTTCTTGCCGACTGTGTTTCCGGACCTTTGACCCCCGAGTCAACCTCCCCCACCACCCGAGGTGTCCACTCACTCACATCACCCCGCAGTTTCGCCGCGATCCCAGGTACTACAACAACTTTGGGCACAACCTTGGGAGCAACTGAAAACCCACCTTGCGGCACGCCTTTCACCGCTGCCACTCCAACCACTGGTCGCGCTGCTGCCAGATCACTCGATTGCAATCCCCGCAGCGTCGGCTTGGGCTGCGAAGTAAACACCCACACCTTCACGCTCGGCAAATAGCGCTCGAGTCGCGCCAACACCTCCGCCGCGCCCGCCAATGTCCTTGGCTCCTGCAGCACCAGCACGCGTGGCTCGCCATCCGCGCCACCGATCAAGAGCTCCGCCAGCGCGGCAAAGCATGACGTCACCACACAGGCCCGCAACTCCTGCCGCGCATCAAGCGCTGCCTGCAATTGCCCATCCAGCGCGACACCCTGCGCACACCACACGACACAACGCATCGTGGCGGCTTTCGCCCCCGATCGACCCTGAGTGTGAGTTCCCGTCTGTGCGGCCATTCGTGCAGTGTACCACAGGCCCAAAGCCACACGGATTGCCGCAATTCACGCACTGCGCGCTGGTTTGGTCGCCTGCTTCTGGCTGATCGCCGTCTCATACACCTCGATGCACTTGGCCGCCGCGCCATCCCACGTCAACCGCCGCAATTCAAACTCCCCATGCTCGCGCAGCGTTTGCGAAAGCGGCGGATGCCGCAGCACCGCCACGATCTTGTTCGCCATCTCATCGATGTCCCAGAAATCCACCTTAAGCGCATGCGTCAGGACTTCCGCCGCGCCACTCTGCTTACTCAGAATCACCGGCACATCATGGTGAATCGCCTCAAGCGCTGCAATTCCAAACGGCTCACTCACACTCGGCATCACATAGCAATCTGCCATATCGAAAACCCGCTGCACATCCTTACCGCGCAGAAAGCCGGTAAAAATCACCTTGTGACCGATGCCGATGTTCGCCGCAAGTTCGATCATCCGCTCGGCCATATCTCCCGAACCCGCCAGCACAAACTTGACGTTCTGCACCTTCTCCAGCACGCGCTTGGCCGCCGCGATGAAATATTCCGGCCCCTTCTGCATCGTGATGCGCCCAAGGAACAACACCAGCTTGTCACCGGATTCGATCTTCACATCACCCGCCGGCTGACTCTCTTCACGATCAACACCATTGTGCACCACGTGCACCTTGTTCATCGCCACGCCGTAGCGGCTCACGCAGATCGTCCGCGTCAATTGGCTCACGGCGATCACCTGATCCGCCGCCTGCATCCCCGCCCGCTCGATGTCATACACCCGCTGATTCACATTGCTTCCAGCGCGGTCAAACTCCGTCGAGTGCACATGCACCACCAGGGGCTTTCCCGTCACCTTCGCCAGCGCCACACCCGCCGGATACGTCAGCCAGTCGTGCGCGTGGATCACATCGAAATCTTCGCCCCGTGCCATCGCCACCACCAGCGTCGCATACCGCTCGCTGTCTCCCACCAGATCTGATCCATACATCGCGCCGGCCTTGCTCCCACCCTGCCCCACCTGAGGCAGCAAGCTCGCCAGCATCGTTCCTGCCGTTTCCACTGCGCCTTTGTCCACACTCTTGTCGGTGCCGGTGGCACTCGCGATCGCGTGAAACCGCGCATCCATCGTCCGATCCAAAGGCACTTCGCCACTGATCGGAAACCACTCTTGGGTTCGCGCTGGCTCAAAACTCTGATAGGGATTGTCAAAAGTCGCAGGCACGCCGCGGAAAACCGCGTTCTGAAAGTCATACCCCGTGCCACCGGAAAGATCTTGCTCACCCGCGCGCAGTTTCTCAACCAGCGCTGCCGATGCCCCACCCATAGCACCGGCCATCGCCGCTGCCGTCTCTGCATCAACGCGCCCCGGGCTCAGCAATTTCACATGCGAACCCTGCGAGCGATCCACCGTCTTGGGCAGCGTAAACAGCACGCTGTGACCCATCCGGTCCAGCGACTTGGTCAATCCATAACACGCCACGCCCAGGCCACCAGCGATGAACGGAGGAAATTCCCATCCCAGCATCAGCACGCGCATGAGCAAACTCCCCATGCCGATAGCCATGCCGCTGGCCATGCCGCGGGCACTGCACACTCAACCGAACGTGTCACACGCTCCCTGCTCATTCCTCTCCCTCGCCGCCTTCCATATCACCGAGTTGCCGGAAGCACGCTTCAAATCCCAACATCAGCCGCGTCGTCAGGTCCACCGCTTCCGCATTGTCCATCTGCTCACCCAAGGGCACCAGCGCGCGGAACGTGAACAACCGGTCATCCGAGCGGAAATGCTCGATGTGCTCGATCGCCGCGCCGCCAAGATCGAAATACCCCACCTCCACCAACTCATCATCCAGCAGTTCTTCCATCTTGTCGCCGTGCTCCACCAGATGACTCTCGATCGATTCTGAAAGCCACCGATCCGCCATCACCAGCGACACGAACACACCCTTCTTCCGCTCATCCCATTCCAGGCGATACTCCGCCGGAGCCGCCGCCTCTTTGGCCAGTGCCACCAGCAAGGTCAGCCCTTCCCCATCCGCGATCGGTCCAAAGACCCCCATCCCCTCCACGCGGCTGCGCACATGTGACGCCAGCGTTCGCGCCGCGATCGGAACCTCGCCATGATGAATCGCACCCAGCGCCACGCCTGCTCCCTTCCAATGCACAGCCGATACAACCACCCCGGAACCCCAAACCCCGCAATCGCGGCATCAGGTCCGGTCGTCGCGTCCATGTGACGACTGATAACCGCTCACAGTATGCCGCAGGATCAGGATTTTGCCCCCTTTTATCCCCTCTTCGAACACCCCTGATCCGACAATTCCGCTGTTCACCCCTCCCACACCCCTGATTCGGGTCATTTCTGCGCCCAAACCGCGTTGCACACGATCCAGCGCAAACGCTCGACCTTCCCCACCGGGCGCGCGTATCCTTCCCCCCCACCGCCCAGGTGGCGAAATTGGCAGACGCACTACCTTGAGGTGGTAGCGCCCGCAAGGGCATGGAGGTTCAAGTCCTCTCCTGGGCATTCGGTTCGTTGTTTGGCCGCAGACCCAGCAGCTTTAATCTGGGCCTCAGCGCGGCCAGTTCGGGGTGTTTACCTCTCCCTCTGCCCCTCAACCCCGCAACGAACTCCGACGATAACTCTAAAGACAACGCGGGATTTCCCCCCGCGTTCACACAACTCGCGCGGCGATCGGATTGCACGGATGCAACCCAACACCACCCCACACATTCTGCCTCCGCAGGCGGCCTCGTCCGTTCGTGTGCTCAGCACCGAGACCACTGCCGCCATTGCAAAAGGCGCATTCGCTCGACTGACGCACAACGCCTGCCCTCGCGTGCTCGTCTTCGAACGTGGCGGCCGACTCTTTGCCATCAACCTCAACCTCGTCGAATCCATCGAGCCGCGCCTGTGGAACAGCAGTCATCTCCGCGGCCACATCCCCGATCTCAAACTCCCATCACCTCTCGCACCACTGAATGATTCCACCCGCGACATCATCCTCTCAATCAGTGGCGTGAAGGCGCGCATCGGTGCCGATCGCCTGTTGTCCACGCACAATCTCAACCTCTCTTCCCTGGCCGATCCTCAGGAACTTATCCCCTCCGGATGGCTCCTCGGGTTTTTTGACCAGGAAGGCACCACCGTCGCCATGATCGATCCCGCCGCGTTGTTACCGGTCCGGTATTCCGCGCCATTCGCGGCATGAGTTCCCCAGCTTCCGCCCCGGCCCAGAAACCTGCGTGACTTTGCTCCTGCAACCAGCCGATCTATGGCTCAGGAGATCACATGCGCGTCTTGCTGATCGATGATTCCAAGTCCATGCGTGCCATCATGCGTGCTGCGTTGCAGCCGATGGGCAAGCTTGACATCGTGGAAGCCCACGATGGTGTGGATGCCACATCCAAGGTCATCGCCTGCAAACCCCAACTCATCCTGTGCGATAGCGACATGCCCAAGATGAACGGGTTGGATTTCGTCCGCGCCCTTCGCCAGACCGATCGCAACACCCCCGTCGTCCTCATCAGCACCAAGTCTGACCGCGCGTCGGTCGTGGAGGCCGTTGAGGCAGGGGTCAATAACTACGTCGTCAAGCCCTTCACCCCTGACCTCCTCCGCCAACGCGTCAAAGATGCCCTGGCCAAACCCGCAGCGCGCAAGGCGGCGTGAGCATCCCGCCTCGCATCCACAAGCCACCCTCGCCACTACCATCGGGGCATGCTGCCGCCTGGCCTTTTCATACTTATTGCCACATCCATCGCGGCACAGCCCGCCTCGACGCCCTCTCCGACTTCTGACTCGGCCAATCCGGCTCAATCGCCCCCATCGAACACTGCACCCGCGCCCAGCGCCCCCGCCACACCCCCAACTACGCCGCCCCCACCCCCTGAAATCCGCGTCACTCTCAAGACCGGGGTCTCGTGGGATGGCCTCCTCATCCGCAAAGATGATCGCGTCATAACCCTTCTGGTCAGTGGCATCGAGACCTCCTTTGATCGCGAGGAAGTCAAAGAGACCAAAGTCCTCCCCGCCGTCGAAGATCGCTACCGCGAACTCCGCGCCGCCATCGATGAACACGACACCGACCGCATCGTCAATCTCGCGGATTGGCTCCGCATTCGTCAGCGCTATGCGCTCGCGCTCGAGGAAGTGAGCCGCGCGCTCACACTCGATGCCGAGCATGCCGCGGCAAAGCGGCTCAAGGTCATCATCCTCGCCCAGCAGGATCTTGCCAGCAAGGCCGCCGCGACAACCAGCTCCTCTGCTGCACCCGCGACGAAACGTGCTGCTTTCCCCCTTCTTTCTGATCGCGATATCGGGCTCCTCAAGGTCTACGAGATTGATCTCACCAACCCGGGCCGCCTCATCGTGCCGCGCGATGCGATTGATGCGCTCTTCGACAAGTACGGCAGCAACCCGGCCGTGCCGCAGACACGCGAAGGGCGCGATGCGCTGTACAAGGCAGAGCCCGCGGCGATCCTCGACATCATGTTCCGCGCTCAGGCCCGCGATCTCTATCCCATGATCAAGGTCGCCGACCTGCCGCAATCTCTCAAACGATTCCGCGATGATGTGAATCGCACGTGGCTGGTGAACTCCTGCGCCACGACCGCGTGCCACGGTGGTGAAGAGGCCGGGCGACTTCGCCTGACCGATGAACGCCCCTCCACCGACCAAGCGGCACTTACCAATCTGGTCATTCTCGATCGCTTCCGCATCAAGCCAGCGTTTCGCTCGGCCAAGGCAGATCCTGCTGCACCCACCACCGTGCCGCTGATTGACTACAGCAAACCGGCGGAGAGCCCTCTGCTCACGTTCGGGCTGCCTCCATCGGACAGCAGCAATCCGCACCCGGGCGCTGGTGCGGGCCTGAAGGGGTGGAAGCCGATTTTTCTCAATCGCGAAGATCCCAAGTTCATCGCGGCGGTGAAGTGGATTGAATCCATGGTTCAGCCCCGCCCGACGTACCCCATCACCTACACACCCCCCGAAGGCAAGCGCCCCGGTGCGCAGCCGGTGACGGGCACTTCTTCTCCACAGCGCTGACATTGGCTGCTCCAACATCTCTACCATCGCCCTGTGAGTTCTTCCGTCACCCCAGTCGTGCATCCTGAGCCCCCTTCCAAGCGCAAACCCGCGCTCGGTTTCATCTTCATCACCATGCTCGTCGATGTGCTGGGCTTTGGCCTCCTCATTCCCATCGCGCCGCGGCTGGTGCAGCAACTGCAAGGTGGATCAGAAGGGGACGCGGCGCACATCGTCGGCTACCTCATGGCCATCTATGCCCTGATGTCCTTTGTCTTCGCTCCCATCTGGGGCTCACTTTCGGATTCCTTCGGTCGCCGCCCCATCATCCTGCTCGCGCTTCTGGGCAGTGGCATTGATTATCTGGCACAGGCCTTGGCCCCATCACTCACGTTTCTCTTCATCACTCGTGCGATCAACGGCATCTCTGGTGCCAGTTTCTCTGTCGCGGGAGCGTACATCGCCGATGTCACTCCGCCGGAGAGACGCGCGGCAGGGTTCGGCCTGATCGGCGCGGCATTCGGACTGGGCTTCATCATCGGACCTCTGATCGGTGGCTTTCTAGGCAAGATCGACATTCGTTATCCCTTCTACGCTGCCGCGGCACTCACACTTCTCAATTGGCTCTATGGCTACTTTGTACTTCCTGAATCCCTGGCACCACAGAACAAGCGCCCGTTCAGTTGGAAACGCGCCAACCCCATCGGCACCCTCTCGATTCTGCTGCGAGCGCCATTGGTGACCGGCCTTGCGGCGGCGATGATCCTCATCAATTTCGCCCATTTTGGTCTGCAATCCGTGTGGGTTCTTTACACAGCGCATCGCTACCAGTGGGATGAAGTGCAAACTGCGGCGTCGCTCTCCACCGTCGGCGTCACCACCGCCATCGTGCAGGGACTGCTGGCACGCAAACTCATTCCGGTTCTGGGCGAAACCCGCTCGCTGCTTTTTGGACTTGTCATCGCGATCTTCGCCTACATCGGGTACGGCCTGGCGACGCACGGCTGGATGATCTACACGATCATCGTGTGCGCCAGCATCAGCGGCATTGCCAGCCCGGCGCTTCAGGGGATTCTTTCCAAGTCCATCCCTGCCAACGAACAGGGGGGATTGCAGGGTGGATTGAACTCCCTCAGCTCCCTCGTACAGATTGGTGCGCCGATCACGGCCACAACCCTCTTTGCATTTTTCATCAGTGCCAAGGCACCAATCGCGCTTCCGGGAGCACCGTTTCTGCTGAGCAGTGTGCTCTGCATCGTGGCGTTGGTGCTGGCGATTTTCCTTTTCAGGAAGTATCCGCTGTCGACGACTCAGGCGCCTGCGGAAATCGAAGCGGACGTGCCAGCCACTGCTGAGCCGGCATCAGCACCCGCTGGCAAATGAGGCGACGAAGTCCAGATAATCAAAGAAATCGATCACGGTGTCGGCGTTGAAATCGGCACTTGGTTCATTGGCGCTGAAGGCAGCGACGAAGTCAAGATAATCAAAGAAATCGATGACACTGTCGCAATTGAAATCGGCAGCGCAGAAATGGATATCGGCAGATGTGCTGACAAGCGAGCCGCAGGGACCATTCACGCGGCATTCAAAGTTCTCGAAAACCGTCTGCTGCGCGCCAGGAGCGAGCGAAATGGAAAGGGTTGTCGTGTTCGCGCCCTGCGCGATGAACGCTGGCTGGTTCTGACCATTCACATTCAACCCCTCAACCACCAGCTGGGACATACCGATATCGTCGGGTGTCCAATACCACTGTGCTGCAGTCTGCGTGACATTGCCCGCCAAGGGTGCACTCACCACAGCAGCCGAACCGGGGCACGTTGTCACATCCGCCGGTTGCCAGGCAAACGCCGGGCAGCACACGCCTGTATCGCAAGTACCTGAAAGCGTGACGTTGTCGTATTGATGATTGGTAGCGCGGAAGTCGTACAGAGCTATTCTGCCAGTAGGAAACGCGGCAGTGTTGTATTGCGTCATTGGCATGAACGATCCATTCACAAATGCGTAGTAGTTGTTCCCATCGACCACCAGCCGCACACGAAGGGTTTGGCCTACAGCGAAGACGGTGCCGGTGGGATTGATGATGGCACCGGCGTTGCCGTTGGTGACGTGGTGCCAATAGAGGATGCCGCGAGCAATGACAAAGAGGACACCATTCTGTCCGGCATCATCGGCGTGTAACCAGACTCCGCCGTCATCGGCAGCGCGGACATCCATTTCGACGACACAATTGCCGACGGTGTAGGGAAGCGTGCTGAAGGTGAGGGGATTGTTGTTGGGCTGACCTGCGCCGTAGGCCTTGCCAGTGGCGTTGAGGGCACTTTCGACCTGCCACTGGCCGCGCTGATTGCCCCAGAGGAGTGAGGCGCCGCGCGAGTCTTCAAAGTTGTCGGAGAAGAGGAGCTGGGCTTGCGTGACTTGGGCGAGACTGGCGAGCACGAAGATGCACATCGTGATGAACTTGGACATGGGGAGACCTCACTTTCTGAAACCTGACTTTTGAATAGTGTGGGTATTCTCCCATGAAGTGATTCGCGCGCCAAGCGGAATGTTTCAAGTGCGAGGAAACAGTCTGCTTTTCAGGCCCCTTTTGATATTCTGCGACATTTTTTCTCACTTTGGAAAGATGGACAATCGGGAGGGCGGTGCGGATATCGGACGTTGGCACTAGGGCTGTACATTCATCACCCACTCACTCACCACGCCCCGCAACACTTTCCACTTCCGCTTCCAAACACTGGCACTCTCCACGCCAACCACTGCACGCTCCACTCCCAGCCATTTCAGTTCGGCGGCCCCCTTCATCTCACCCACTTGCCCTTTGATATCACTCTTTCTCTCTGCCCCGGTATGCAGGACCAACAGGATGCCTTCCTTGGCTCGCACGTTCACGGTGCCGAACCACGTGTCACCGACACGAAAGCTCACGCTGTTCCATTTCACACCGACATCCACGCCCTTGATGGCGGCCACATCCTTATGGATTGCCTTGACCACAGCACGAGTCTTCGCGTCGTATGAACTCAACATGGCTGCGACCGCGTCATCGGCAATGGACGCTTCGGGAGAGGCGAACCGAGGTGCCTTGCCTCGTGGCTGTGGCGGGGATGCGGCTCTTGTCTTGACCTTGTTGACCTTCTTTGCCATCGATCCCTCTTTTTTCCTTGGATTATCGGCATGATCCTCACTTGCCACCCCTGATAGACTTGTCTCATGGCGACCCGACCGATTGCAACCCGCCGCGGCTTTACGCTGATCGAACTACTGGTCGTGATCGCCATCATCGCGCTCTTGATCTCGATTCTCCTCCCATCACTTGCCTCAGCGCGTGAATCAGGACGGCAGGCGCGGTGCCTTTCCAACTGCCGCCAGATGACGCTGGCGTGCACGATGTATTCCAACGAGAATAAAGCGGGTGTTTTCATTCCCGCGTTCTTTGACTGGGAAGACAACATCGGCTGGCTGTTTCCTGAATACGTCAGCGACTACAACATCGCGATTTGCCCAAGCACGCGGAACAAGATCCGCTCTTCGCCAAATGTCAGCGATGAGGATCCGGACGTGCTGGCGTTGTACGGGCGCGATTTTGTGCGTGACACGTTCTGGGCAGCACGGGACAAAGATGACGACCGGGGTGGGCACTCGTACGAAATCCGCGCGTGGTTTTACGCCGGACGCTATCCGGATGGGACTGTGATCTATACGCCGCCGGGAATCTCCATCGGCGATCAATTGCAATGGCGGCGGTCAGACCTGCCGGAACTCTTCAACCTCGACAGCCGCAACGTGCTGAAGACGCAGGTGAAGGTCAACTTTCCGGATCGGTGCTATCTGGCGATTGACAACGACAACGATCAGTCGGCCTTTCCCAACATCGGCCGCCCGGATGGAATCAACAACTATCCGGACCCCTGGAACAACCACGGCACGAAGGGTTATAACGTGGCCTTTGTGGATGGGCACGCTTCGTTTCAAAAGACCGGCGAACCACTGATCAAGATGTATTTGGATACGTATGAGCAGCCGCCGACGAACTACCAGCAGGTGAGCAGGTATCGCCAGCGAACATACAACACGGGGACGGCGACGATTCCTGAGTATTACCTGCCGTAGACGCCGACACAGAAAACCACCCGAGAAACGAAACACGCCACGAGTTGCCCCCTGGCGTGAGTGGTGTTCTGTGCCGGATTACCGGCCGCCATTGATGGCGGGGACCAGCGGGGCAGGACCGGATGGTGCAGGAGCAGAAGACGAAAGTTGCGGCGTCTTCTTGGGGAGCGCGGCGGGCGAAGGAGGCATTTTCTCAGCAGGGGGCGTGATACCGGCGTTGGCTGGCAGGCCGTATGCCTCGGGATATAGCATCTTGCCACGGTTCTGCGACTCTTTGTCCTTTTCAACCTGCATGGGGTTCTTCTGCGCCCAGGCATCATGACGCACGCCCGTCACCTGCCATGAGACTTCTGTGTTGGGAGAACTGGTGCGAATAGTGAACTGGCCGTCGCGGATTTTGGAAACGACCTTGGCGAGAATCCAACCGGCATCGGATTCATCGACGATGGTCAACTGATAACGGAAGTCAGTGTTCAGCGCCTCGAACCAGGCAGGGAGCGTGACGACGGCGTAACCATCGGGACCAGTCTGTGTATTGCCGGTGTAGAGATTGAGCATCTCCGAAGATTCGATACTGGCGTGATAGAGATACTTGTTGTTGGGATCGGCGGGATGATCGATCTTGAAGAACTTCAACGCAGAATCGATGGTCGTTGCGCTGATGTTGCCGGAGACTGTCAACTTGCTATTGCCAGAAGGCGCGTTCGTGCCGATGCCTACCTGACCACCAGTGGTGATGAGAAATCTGGAAAGTCCGCCAGTGCGATCGATAATCTGAAACGACCCGCACAAGGGGTTTGTGCTTGCGATTTCAACCGTGGACGATTGCAGACTCCACGTTCGAGCGGGAATCGAACCGCCAACAGCAGGTCCAGATGTCAGCGCCAACTCGGTGTCGTAGTTCGAAGCGAGGTGAACCAAGAAGTCGCTTGGGAGGTTCCATCCGATTCCGACTTTGCCTTCGAAGTAGTTTCGTCCACCGGTGAAATATCCAGCGAAGCCGTCTGGGCTTTCGACATTGCCCCATACGCCACGGGTGGTGCCGCTGGAGGCCGTCGCGTCTGCAAAGACGGCGGTCGCGGACGTGCTCGCCGCGTCGAAGTATGCGGCGTGAGAATTCCCTGTCGCAGCGGTGGCGCGGGCTCGAAGGCCCTGACCAGTGGGCGACGCTGTTTCGGCCCAGATTCCGGTTGCCGGATTGTTGCTGTCGCCGCTGGCTGTTGTGGCGAAATTGAACCCTTGCAGTGCGCGTCCTTTGGGGTTGTTGGTTTCGCCCCAGAGAGCGGTTGTGCGGGCACCGTTGGTGGGAGTGCCCACGAAGGCGTGCAGACCGATGACGCGGGAGCCGGTGGCGTTTTCCTGCACATCGAAGAGCGTGGTTCCAAGGGAGCCGGGGCCGACGAAGACGGGGCCGTTGTTGTAAACCATGCGCTGATTGGGGGCGAGGGGGCCTTGCCACTGAGCAGATGCCATGCCGCACACACAACCCATGGCGATCAGCGTGGCTCGAACGTGAGAGCGATTCATGAGTATTCTCCTTGAGCGATTGGCACATGCCAGACGAAAGGGGCGGGTGCTGCTCTCGCTATGGACCCAGCGCACTTTCAGGCCCTGACCCGCCAAACCATGTGACAGTTTTTCCCATTTCCGTGTACCATTGATTCCTCGGGCCACTCTCGGCATGACCACTTTCGGCAATCAATCTCTGGATGACCTGCTGAGCCGCGTCAAGGCGGGTGATGACACTGCGACGACGGAGCTGCTGAACGAGGCGTACAAGGAGTTGCGGGCCCTGGCGGAGGTGATTTTCCGCGATGAGAACACCGGCCACACCTTGCAGCCGACCGCGCTGGTGAATGAGCTCTGCCTGCGGATGCTGAACGCGAAGCCGGGGTCGCTGGCTTGGGAGGACCGCAATCACTTTTTCAGAAGTGCCGCCAAGGCGATGCGAAACCTGCTCACCGACCACGCGCGGGCCAAGCGGGCTCACAAGCGCGGCGGAGACGTCCGGCGCGTCTCGCTGGATTCGATCGATCAGGGAGTACCTGCAGGTGGTATCGATCTGGTCGCGCTGGATGACACGCTTACAAAACTGGCAACCAACGACGAGGAGCTCGCTTCAACGTTTGAACTTCGCTTTCTGGCGGGGCTGACGGTGGAGCAAACAGCCCAAGTCAGTGGCAAGCCACTGCGCACTGTTGAGCGTGATTGCCAGTTCATCCGCGCCTGGCTGCAAAGGGAGTTGCAGGCGTGAGTGCCCCGCGTCACCAACCCGACCTGACGCCTGCCCAATTCCGCAGGGTGCGTGAGATCTTTGATGAATGCGTGGACATGCCCGCCGAACGATGGGAGGCAAGCGTTGCGAACTCCAGCGGCGATGATGAACTCGTCGCTCGGGCGGCGCTCGAACTGCTGCGTGGCACCATTCATCCTGCGGCAGATCTGGATCCGGATCGCGGCGTGCTGGGATCGCCCGCCGTCTGCGAAGAACAGGATTCGGCGTCGTTTCCGAAGCAGATCGGCCACTTTTCCATTCAACGCCTGATCGGTCGAGGCGGAATGGGCGTTGTGTATCTGGCGACGCAAAGCAATCCGAGCCGCGAGGTTGCATTGAAAGTGTTGCGTGATGGTCCTGGATCGGCCTCACTACGCAGCCGCTTTGCACGCGAGATCAGCGTGCTGGGAAGACTGGAACATCCCGGCATTGCGCGGCTGTACGAGGCGGGGTCTGAATCCCGACCAGGCGGAGGTATTGCGTACTTCTCGATGGAATATGTGCGCGGCGAACGCATCACTCGATTTGCATCCGTGCACACTCTGAACGCCGCGGCGCGGGTTCGACTCATGATCAAAGTCGCTGAAGCGGTGCAGCACGCGCACACGCAGGGAGTGATCCATCGCGACCTGAAACCTGCGAACATTCTGGTTGCAGAAGCTCCAAAGGATCAGTCACACGCAGCGACCAGCTCTTCGCTCGACGGCAAAACACACGACCAACCAAAGGTTTTGGATTTCGGAGTCGCACGACTCCTGGAATCCGATGCCCAGGCCACCGCCATCACGGAGACGGGATTGTTCGTTGGCACAATCGCCTGCATGAGCCCGGAGCAATTGGGCGATGATCATTTGTCTGTCGATACCCGATCAGATGTGTATGCGATGGGCGTGATTCTGTACGAGCTTCTCACGGGTCGACTGCCGCACGATGTGCAGAAGAAATCAATTGCCGAAGCGGCGCGCGTGATTCGTGATGAAGAGCCGGTCCCGCTGAACTCGTTGACTCCGGTTGCGGGAGTTGAGTCTTTGGATCGTGATCTGGCGGCCATTGTGAGCATGGCGATGGCCAAGGAGAAAGAGCGGCGGTACGCCACCGCCGCGGCATTTGCGGACGATCTGCAGCGGTACCTGCTGGGTGAGCCGGTGGTGGCCCGCTCCCCCACTACGACGTATCGACTTTCACGATTTGTCAAACGCAATCGATCCCTCGCGGCGGGTGCAGTAGTCCTAGTTCTTGTGTTGATTGCCGGCCTGACGGTCAGCACGACATTGTTCCTGCGCGAACAGAAATCGCGGCGCGAAGCGGCCCGCGAAGCCGCCCTTTCGACCGCCGTGCGCGACTACATGATTGAGGGGCTGCTCCTCTCGGCCATGCCCGAGCGCATGGGATATGACGTGAAGATGCTCGATGTGCTCACCAAAGCATCTGACGGTCTGCATGAGCGTTTCAAGGACTTTCCGGAAGTAGAAGCACAAGTACGTGGCGATCTGGCATCAGTTCTGATGAAACTGGGCAGACTGCGCGAAGGATTGGAACAGAGCCGACGACAGCTCGAATTGCTCCACGCGTTGGTGGGGCCGCATGATCACAAATCAGTCTCAACCGAATTCAACATCGCGGCGATACACGGGCAACTGCACGAACCAGAGCAATCGCTGCAAGTTGCAACCAGCGCCTTCACAAACGCACAGCTTGAGCGCAAGACAGTCACTGCTGAAATGCTGGCGTATTTCAGTGAATATGGAGGATCGCTCTCCAGGGCGAATCGGCACGACGAGGCGATCGACATCCTGCAGCAGGGACTCAAGCACGCCGCGACCTTTCCCGAATCTGACCAGGTCGCGACTGGCAACTCTTTGATTCTGCTCAACTGGCTCGTCGCTGCAAAGAGGGCCAAAGGAGAAACCAACGATGTGCTGGAATTGACGCGTCAGATTGCTGATCGTGTGGTCACTCTCAGGGGTATGGTGCACGAGCAGACGGTGGCCGCCAAGAGCAATCTGGTCGCTGAACTGCTGAGAGCCAATCGCACTGAAGAAGCTGCCGAACTCGCCGCGACGCTTCCCGAACTGGCAGAAAGAACATTTCCGGCAGGCCATCCCGGGCGCGGGTACAGCTCCCTCTCCGCTGCGGCGGCACTTTCCAAGGCAGGCCGATTTGAAGAAGCGGAGCGAATCGGCCTGAAGGCGTACGAAGCTTTTTGCGCTGCATTTGATGAATTCAATTGGGCTACAGACCAATCCATGCGGCTGATCAGGAACAACTACGCCCGCTGGCCCGGACACATCCCGCAACTGCAGCAGTGGACCATCCGCCGGGCCCGCCTGCACCTCATGACCACCAAGGCCGCCGAGCTGGATGGCACGGTGCAGACGCTTCAACGACTCAATCGGGACTTTGCACCAGTTGACTCATCGCTGACCATCGATGTCATGCTGGATCGCTTGTGGAACGAGCGTGACCAACTCGCCCCTGCCAATCACCCCCGCCGCGCGGTCTTCTGTGCCGCCATCGCTGCCCTCAACACCAAACTCGGGCGCGCCCAGAGTGTCCAGGATGGAATCGCCTGTGCTGAAGCATCACTGCAGCACGCAACCGACCGCTCCATCGCCGAAGGCCTGATCGCCGCGGCACGCGGCACCAAATAACCGGTGCACACGACACGTGACGATTCTGGTCTAGAGAAATGGCAGAACGCTCAACACCCCGCGGCAAACGCGGCGACGAAATCCAGATAATCAAAGAAATCCACCACCGTGTCAGCATTGAAGTCGGCATTCGACGCGCTCGCCGCGAAGACATCGACGAAGTCCAGATAGTCAAAGAAATCGAGCGTGGTGTCTGCGTTGAAATCCGCCGCGCATCCGCCGGTGTACAAGGAATCGATGAAGTCATCGAGTTCCGCAGTCATCTCCACCTGATCAATCGTGCTCTCCGGGCTGCTGCCGCTGGCATAATTGGGGCTGGAGCGGAAGTTATACAACAAGTGTGACCAATCCTCGCTGCCTTCCAGCACATCACCATCGCTCGCAGGATCGCTGGGATACAGGTGATTGGCATCTGCCGCGATCAACGTGGTGTCAATTGTTCCGTTGCGGCTCCAATCCACTCCGCCGATCTCGAACGCTTCGCGCGCTGGCACTGGCCCTACCAATACCACTGTGTTCAGGGCGCCTCCGATTCCGGCAATCTCATCCAGCTGTGCTTCATTCAAACTTGGCAGCGCACTGCGGGAGTAATCCAGAGCCCAGCCCGGACGCGTATCGGCAAGCTGCCACGAGTAATTCATGATGCTGCGATAGTTTGGCTTGTAGTTGTACCGCCGATCATTGCTCCACTCGATCTGGTGTCCACCGTGATACAGACCCAGCGTGTGCCCCATCTCATGCATGAACGTCGCCGCCTGCTCGTTGGCCGTCCCACCGGGCGGATCAAAGCCACCGAGCGTCACCATGAAGTCATTGCCGGGGAGTTCCGCGACACCGGAAGAAGTAGTGCCTCCATACGTATTAGCAAACATGCAATACCGAAAGGCCCGCCGCTTGGCACTCAGTATCGCATTGCGATTCGGGCTGGCACGATCCGCCGGGTTGCCGAACAACTGTGCCTTGAGAGGATGAAAGTTGCTCCAAATCAGTGGAAAGTCCTGCAGTGGGACGTTTGATCACCGGCGTCCTGAATGATGCGCAGGTTGATCCCCTGCACCCCATCCGGGTTCGATACCGGCGCGTTGGCAAACGCCGCCTGCACACTCGCCATCACTCCGGCAAGTGGTGCTCTTCCCTGCATCGAATCCACTTCAACGAACAGATCCTTGTGGTTCGGATTCGCACCCAGAGCCGCCAGATTCAGATCAATCGTTCCGTTGCAATCGCCGTCGATTCCATTGATCTCCCACGAATCCGGCAATCCATCGCCATCTGTGTCAATGGTCGAAGTCGTCGCAGGCCCCCACGCGATGAGGCCGCTCCCGTTCTGCGTCTGAAGGTTGGTCCGCAGCCCACTGCCGCCGACATACACCTTCATGCCAAATCCAGGATCAAACGCGGCGGAGATCAGCGGAGATCCAAACAGCGTCGGCAGAAATGCAGGCGTTCCACCATCCGATCTCAGCAACGCTCCAGTGCTGGCCGTCAGAAAGAGTTTCTCGCCGGTCCCATCATCGGCAACGCACAGTGATGAGATGGCCACACCGCTTCCAGTTCCGACGGGGAAGTAGTTTGTACCGTCAAACCGAGCAACACGATTCAACGTGATCGCGGCATCCCGCGTCGCCGTGAAATCTCCCGCCAGGTACAACTGATCCTGAAAAATCACCATGTCGCGCACTGTGCCGTTCAATCCACCACGCGGCATGGGAAACCATTGCGAGCCGTCATAGATGCAGGCACCCTGAGATTGCACTGTGTTCTGATTGAAAGCGGAGCCGCGCGCGATTGAAGCGAAATCTCCTGCAACATACAGAAACCCCTCGTATTCCTCCACATCACGAACGTTGGCAAATGCGTTGTTCCCCTCGACATTCGGCCCCCACTGCGTTGAAGCTGGACGCCACGCTCCGCTTTCCCAGAAGGCGTGTCGCACAATCACACCACCAGGAAAGACAAAGCCCCCTTCGGCAAAGACTCCCAAGCTCGGTGCGCCATGAATGCTGCGGGCGATCTGAGTGCTGCCGGTCAACGTGCCCGTACCGGGCCAGGTGACCCATGAACTTCCGCTCCAGATCTGTCCGGCAGTTCCTGCGATGCCGCCGGTGATGTACAACTGTGACTGATGCACGGCAAGTTGCCCGCCGCCACCGCCCACGCGGCCCAAGGTCATCGGCGTAAATGTTGAACCATCAAACGCGACCGGCCCACCTGTCGCCACTCCGCCGATGGATGTAAAACCGCCGGTGATGATCAAGCGGTTGTGAAATATTGCGAAACTCTGCGTGCCTGCATTCAACGGTTCCATCGTGGTCGGCGGGGACCACGCAGGGCACTGAGCAGCAGCAGGCCCGGTGGCGAGAAGCCAGACAGCGGCAGTGAAGCACAACGCAACGGAGCGCCACGTTCCTGAATGCATGGCAACGTCTCCGCCTATGGAGTTTCGCAGTCCAAAGACACTGGAATCAGTCTAAGAAAAATCCCCGACCCTGCAAAGGGCCGGGGAATGAAATTGTCGTTATTTATGGGCGAAACAGGGCGTGATAGTCCGAATTCACATCCGTTTCAGCACCCGCTGCTGAACGCCGCCACGAAGTCCAGGTAGTCAAAGAAGTCAATCACGCCATCGCCATTGAAATCCGCAATCGGCAAGCCACCTGAAAATGCCGCGACGTAATCCAGATAGTCAAAGAAGTCGACGATTCCATCGCCATTGATATCCGCCGGACACTGACGGCACAGAATGTTCTGCCCCGTCGTGATTAAGGTGTTCGCCGGTGTCCACTGCACAAACTGCAAACCCTGACGCGGGAATTGCAACTGAATGCGATCGGGCACCTGCGCGGCAGGCGTCACCGACTGCAAAAGCTGATTGCAACCCGAGTCCAGGTTGTTATCCGTGCGCACAAAGTACCCATCCTCGCCGCCAAAGGTGAACGTCCGTGACCACCCTGCAAGGTGGAAACCGGTCCCCACCGGACTCATGCCCCGCCCTTCCTCAGTGAGAATGCCGCCGTAGAGCCGCATGAACGCCACACCCGCCGCGGAATCAAACTTGAAAATGCTCATGTCGCGCGATGCATTTGCCGGGTTCACACTCGTGCCGCCAAACACGATCTCCGGTGCCGGGTTCACAATCGTCGCGTTCGCCGCGTAAATGTTGTCCACCCTCACACGGAAGATCGGGTTCAAGGCGGCATCCAGACGCAGCACCTGCGTATCCATCGCCGGGACCGAAACCAGCGTGTACGTTGAATCCGATGTCGCTGTGTTCACATCCAAGCCATTGGCGTACCGATTGCTCGCAGGAGTTCCGTACACACTGGCCGAGACAAAAGCGCCCGTCGAATCCAGCCACATCACCAGTGGCTCCTTCAGCGTGCTGGATTGCCCCGTCCATCCACACACCAGCAAACCACCATTGTTCGTCCCCGCAGGATCGCGATACGAATGCACATCGCACAACGCCGAGTTGGTCGCGTTGCCATAGCGCGGATCCACATATCCCCACGCCCACTGCTGCACACCCGCAGAATTCAGGCGAATCACTGCCAGAAACTGCCCCGTTGTGCGATAGCACCCCACCGCCACCAGATCGCGATTGGGCATTTCGATAATCCGCGAAGGACGCTCCAGATTCACCAGTGGATTGCCAAAGTACACTCGCGCCCACATGGTCATTCCCGCACCATTGAGCTTCAGGATCACGGTGCCCAGGCCCGCACCCACGCCCGTCGCCTCACCACTGATGGCAAAACCACCATCCGCAGTCTCGACGACGCTGTACCCAACCTCCGAATTCGCTGTGCCAATGGTGCGCTGCCACTGCACATCTCCCTTGTAATCCAGCTTCACCACCCAGATATCCGGCGATGCTCCCGCGTTGTTGCGCTGTCCGACGTGAATCGACCCGCCATCGCGCGTCGTGCATGTGCCGTTGATGATGTCTGTGGGCGCGATCCCCACGTGCGTCTGCCATGTCACCGGCACCGCGTTCACCACGCTGCTCGCGCTCACCATCATGCCGCACGCCGCCAACATCATCGCAGTCTTCATATCCGCTCCCTTCACTAATCAAAGCCCATCGCATCACACCCGATGCAGGCCTCTCTATAGCAAACGCCACCATGCTCCCCACCTCACCCAATTTCACACACCACCTCAACTTTTAGGGACTTTCCCCTGATTCGCCCGGTCTACAATGTTTCCAGCGTTCGCGGCACATGCCGGGCTCGCTTGAACTTGTGCCCCTGGCTTCGCCCGCCCTCTAATCAAGAGTGGTCCCGGCTGGCCCTGTACGCGGTTCCCCCGCTCGCGAGAGATTCACCCCTCACGCCCGGCACACGTGCTCCCCCGTTTGGTCGGTTGAGCACCGGTCCACTTCTCCGGTCCAGTTCAAGATGCGCAGCCCAGACCCGCCGCTCGCGCGGAAAGTACCCCCATGTCTACAGATTCCCCCGTCCCCGCCGAATCTCTCGGTGGGCCTGAAGTCCAAAGTCCAACCCTGTCTGAACCGCGCGAGATCGCCGGTTCCGGTGCAGCCGCCTCAGACCTCTTCGACACCGCCAACACATTCGAATCTCTCGGACTGCGCAACAGCGTCTTGAAGGGCGTCACCGAAGCTGGCTTCAAGCACCCCACGCTCGTTCAGGGCAAGCTCATTCCCGCCATCCTCGCCGGCAAAGACGTGATGGGCCAGGCCAAAACCGGTAGTGGTAAGACCGCCTCCTTCGGCCTTCCCCTCCTCCACCTCTGCAACAAAGAACTCGCCGGTCAGGCCCTCATCCTCTGCCCCACGCGCGAACTCGCCATTCAGATCTGCGCTGAGATCGATGAACTCGGCAAAAACACCCCCATTAAGGCCTGCGCCATCTACGGTGGTGACAACATCCGTTCCCAGCTCGAAGAGCTCAAGAGTGGCCCGCAGATTCTCGTCGGCACACCCGGCCGCGTCATGGATTTCGCCGAGCGCGGCAACATCCACTTCAAAAACGTCAAGTACGCCGTCCTCGACGAAGTCGATCGCATGCTCGACATCGGCTTCCGCGACGACATCAAGAAGATCCTCGATCAGTGCCCGCCCCCCGGCGAGCGCCAGACCGTCATGGTCTCCGCCACCATCTCCGATGACATCGAGCGCCTCGCTCGTAAGCAGATGAAGGACCCTGAGAAGATCGTCGTCATCGGCAAATCCCTCGTCGTCAGCCAGGTCAAGCAGTACCACCTCCCCGTCAACCCGTGGGATAAGAAGAAACTCCTTCTGCACCTCCTCCGACACGAAGAGCCCGCTCTCACTCTCATCTTCTGCAATCAGAAGCGCACCGTCGATGAAATCGCCACGGGTCTCTCAAAGCGTGGCATCGAGGCCCACAGCATCCACGGCGATCATCCCCAGCGCAAGCGCAACAAGACCATGGAGCGTCTCCGCGAAGGCCAGCTTTCCGTCCTGGTCTGCTCCGATCTCGCCTCTCGCGGCATCGATGTCGAAGGCATCTCCCACGTCATCAACTTTGACCTGCCCCTCGATCCTGAGCTCTACGTTCACCGCATCGGTCGCACCGCCCGCGCCGGGCGCGAAGGTGTCGCCTGGTCACTTGTCACCCCTGCCGATGGCGAGCTCCTGACCCAGGTCGAGATGCTCACCAACACCGAGGTCCCCAAGCTCGAATACCCGGATTTCACCCCTTCTCCCAAGCCCGATGGCTGGCGCGATGCCGACGGCACGCCCCGCATGCGGCCTCAAACCGAAGCGGCCCCACCGCCGGAAGAACCCCGCACCAGCTTCGTACGCCAACCGGCCAGTTCCGCGGGTGGCACGACCGACTCCGCCTCCCCGGCACCCGCCCCGGCACCCGTCGTCGTCGCCAAGCCCGACCCAGCCAAGTTCCCAGGTGGCATCGTCCCTGTCATGCTCCCCCCCAAGCGCATGCAGGGCCGCGTTGCGCGGCGGTGAACGGGAACCGAACCCGATCACCCGCGTCAGAAGTCGCTGACATACGTTGATACACCTGGCTGAACCACCGACCCCATCCTGTGGTACAGTCTGGGTTCACTGCCTGCCGCCGACTCGGGTGGCCGGCTCAATCTCTGGAGTCACGTGCATGGCGCGTTCGCTGTCCGTTGGTCTTATCTGTGTTGTCGGTCTTGCCGCCAGCGTTCCCGGTTGCCAGCGCGATGATTCTGCCGATCGCGCCATCAAGACCGCCGCTCGCAGCGTCCAGTCTTCCACCATGACCGTCGATCGTGCCGAGCGCCAGACCAAGCTCTCAGCCGGTCTCGATCAGGCCTCCAAAGCCCCCGCCGGCTCCAAGGCCCACGAAAGCGCCGCGGCCCTCATCTCATCCACTGCCATGCAGGGCAAGTCCATCGTCCCCTCTGGCAGCGCAGGCCTTATCGAGCGCGGTCCCATGTTTGACGGCCGCGGTGCCGACATCGAGGCATACAAGCTCGTCGAGTCCGGCGTCTCCAATCGCCTCGCGCTGGTGCGCAGCTCGCTCAACGAATACCTGGATCAGCACGCCGTGGCTGCCGCCGCCGCAAAGTTCAACCCCGCCGAAGCCGTCGCCGGCATGGACGCGGCTATCGCCAACGTCGAGAAATCCATCGCTGATCGCAAAGCCGCCCAAGCCGACCTGAACAAGCAGATCGCCGACAAGCAGTCGCTCGTCACGCAGCAACTCAACAGCGCCAAGAAAGCCGATGACGAGGCAGGTGCTCTCCGCCAGCAGGCCCTCTCCATGAAAGCGACCGATGCCGTCGCCGTCATCGAGCAAGCCACCGTCGCCAAGCGCAAGGCGGACAAGTTCCGCCTCGATGCCGCCGACATTCAGCACGGCATCGACGCTCTGAAGGCGCAGCTCCCAGAACTCAATCTGCTCGTTGATCAATTCAACTCGCAGAAGAAATCCCTGGAAGCCAGCAAGGCCGACCTCTTGGCCAAGCAAGCCAGCAATTCTGCCACCGTCACCACCAGCCGCGCCGCCGCCGACAAAGCCGCGGCATCCATCGAACGCCAGATGGGTGAGATTCGCACGCTGCGTGCTGATCGCTTCACCAAGACCACCGACGAAGCCATCGCCAATCTCAAATCCTCCCTCGCCAGCGCACAAAAGGCCAACACCGATTCCCCCGGCCAGGCCAAGCTCGCCGTCGGCACCATTCAGCAATCCATCGGCGATGTGCACTGGTCGCGCGCAATCGAGGCCTCGATGTATCTGGGCACGCTCGATGCTCTCTCCAAGGCCGAGCCCGCCCTCGCCAACAAAGATGCCTTCGCCAGCGAGGCCCAGAACGTCGCCAAGCAGGAGAAAGAAGCCCTTGACGCGGCAAAGGCTGCCTACGAGGCCTCTCGCGATGCCTTCAAGTCTGTCCCCGTCAAGGGCCCCGGCGCTTCAGACATCAAGGAACGCCTGCAGAAGCTCAGCGACCGCATCGGTCTCATCGCCGGTGTCGTTGGTGGCGAATCACTCGACTCGCTCGGTGATATGACCATCCGCAGCCGCGTGACTCCGCCTGCTCCCAAGGCATCGGATGCGCCGGCTCCAACCAACACTCCCGCTCCTTCCTCCGCGCCCGCAGCGGCAGCCGACATTGCGGTGCCCGCTGACCTCCTTGCCGCCATGGACACCTGGCTCAAGGCCAGCAAGGACGGCGACACCGCCGCGCTGATGGGCATGCTCAAAGCCAACAACGATGCAGAGAAGAAAGCCATCGAGGGCATCTTCAATATGCAGGGCACGATGATCAAGCTCGATGCTACATGCCAGAAGAAATTCAACGCCAAGTTCAGCGAAGCCCTCGCCAAGTCCCCCATGGCGCAGGCAGCTACAGGCCTCGACAGCTCCAAGTACAACAACCTCACCGCCAAAGACCTCAACATCAAGATGGCCACCCCCGACATGGGCTCATTCTCTCTCCCCGGCGTGCCCATGCCTCTCTCAGCCGTCAAAGACGGCGGCGACTGGAAAATCTCTTTCGGCGCCATGGGCGCGATGCTAACTCAGGGCCCCGCCGCTCAGATGATGGGTGCCATGGGCACCGTCATGAACGACCTCTTAAAGGGCGTCGAAGATGGTTCAATTCCTGACATGCAGACCTTGGCCGCTCAATTCCAGCAGAAAATGATTGGTGCGATGGGCATGGGTGGTGGGAATCGCGGCCCCGGTCGCGGCCGTGCCCCCGAAGACCCCACCAAGTAACCCAGTTCAACATTCAAGATCACCCCAAGCCCCACCTTCGCGTGGGGCTTTTCATGCTCATCGCAACAACACCCCACTTGACGATCTAATCAAGCCAGAAGCTCGAAAATGATGTTGGCAGACACTCATCACTTTGGTAGCATGAATCCGAGTTCGGGCATCCACCCACTCCAGAGAGATACACCATGACACGAACAATCAGAACCGCAACCCTGCTGGCATTGACCGCACTGACTTCAACAGCTCCCGCGTTCTACGACGTCTATCCGGATCGTGTCTCATTGCTTCGCGGCGTTCGCGGCGACGCGTTCAGTCACACCTACCGGTCATTCACGGGCCAGTACTCCTCCTCCCCATACTCGCGAACACTGAACGGCTGGAATGTCGACGTCACGACCCCGATTGGCGGCACGACCGCACTCTTCCTTACAAACAACGGAATTGGTGCCGCTTCATCGCTGACTTCTACATTCATCAGCACAGGACCTCGTTTGGCAACCGCAGCCGCGATGAAGGTCTTTGTCTTGAACATCCAGTAGAACCCGATCGCCGGCACAGTGACTGTCTCCACCGATACCAACGGCGATTATTACACCTTGAATGTACCGATTGAAGGCACATACCTTGCCTTCACGACCCGAACCGCATTTTCTCAGCTCACCGTCAACGCGGATTCCGGATTTGAGTGTGTGGACGATGTCGTCATCGGTGATGCCGTCAATATGCCCGATGCCGATCACTGCGTCGCCGCACCGTTGATGAATTACACTCCCGGCTTCACGATCCCCCATCCCTTCTCAACCATCCACACGGGGGCCGATCTCATCAACTGGTTTCCTCCGGGCAATCCCAATTTTCCCGCGAATCGCGATATCTGGTACCGCTGGATCGCTCCAGAGACCGGCACAGTGGTCTTCTCAACCGTCGATCCCACCACAACCTTCGACACTGTCCTCGCCGTCTATGACAACACTTTTGGGTCATGCCCCTTCTCCAATCAGAATCCCGTGGCATTCAACGATGATGCCGTCGGTCTGAGGTCGAGCATCACCATGCGAGTCGGCTCTGGTTCTCTCTTCTACGTCCGCCTCGGCGGATACAACGGCGCAACCGGCTCAGGCACGCTCAACCTCAGCTTCGTCGCAGATTGCCCCGCGGATGTCAACCACGATCAAGTGGTGGACTTCTTTGACTATCTCGACTTTGTCTCTGCCTTTTCCGTTCCTTGTCCGTGAGACCACGCAAGAGCACTCAACGCCGCGCCGCTAAATCGCCGCCCAGGATCACACGCGCAAACTCAGCAGGAATCTGCTGACGTGCGCTTCCGTGACAACTCGCTCCGATTCATGCCACACTCCGGGCATGTCACGCCCGGCACTCCCACAAGGGAGTATCCGCACCCGCCGCACATCAGCTATCCTCGATACTTCACCACGCCACGGCTCACCAGCACCCGCTCCCCCATCACCGTCATGCACGCCGCGGCAGCCAGCAAGACAATCTCCGCCCCGGCCATGTACCCCAGATTCAGCATCCACACTCCTATCCCATCCCCGAGAAATGGACCATTTCTTCCCACCACCATCACACCCACGAATGAAACCTGCCCTCCCAACATCTGCCCAAGCTTCAAAAACACGCTGTGCCGCAGCCACGCATCCAAGTCCAACAGTTGCATCAGCCACAACGTCGCGCCAGCCGCGCTCGCGCTCCACACCCCCGCCCGTAAAAGCACACCACCAGCAGGCGTGAACCACTTGCGCCCTGACGATGTCGCATCAACTGCCACTGGCCCGGTGCCACACCCTGCGCACATTCCTTTGTCATTCCACTTGCCGCCGCCGCAACTGCCGCAAAGCGTTCGATTCCACTCACCGCTCCGCCGTTCCCACAGATACAGCACCACCAGCAGCAACGGCGCGGTCACGATCAGATGGCACACTAGGTTTGCCACCTCGCGCAGCCAAATCGGCTCACGCCAGTAGTTGTACCCCGCGATCTGCCCGCCCAGCCCTTTGGTCTTGTCCATCCACCCTGCCTGCTCCAGCGACCAGTATAAAAACGCTCGAACGTAATACTGCGCCCAACCCAGCCGCGTCGTCACCCACGCAACAATCAACCCCACCGCAGCGCCGCGGCAGAGCCACATGGTCCAACACGCTGGTGCCGCAGCGGTCTTCACACCACCCGCTCCGGATCCGGAAAGTCCCGTGTCAATCCACTCACAAAATCCGTCACCATCGCGTACACCGGCGCGTGCAATCGCTCCACCTCACCCGTCCGCGTCGCCACCAGCGAAAATGCCGCATCCAGTTGCGCTAGGTCTTTGCACCACACGCACACGTTGAATTCACCCAATCCCGCCGGGCCAAAGCCAAACTTCCGCCGCGTCAATCGCCACCCCTCGATCTTCCCCTGATCCTTCAGGTGATCCAGATACGCCTTGACGTGTCCGGCCCACTCCACATCCCGCCGCGAATCCTTCAGGTTCACCCACATGTTGTAGTAGTTCATGACCAGATCATTGCGGTTCGAAGCGCCCCGTGCGTAACAGCCGATCTCTTCCCTCCACGCTGTTGATACACAGTCTCATTATCAACACGAGTCACGTTCTGCGACACCCGGCCTTGCTTCTTGGTATTCAAACGACCTGATTCGACCCGGGCTGAAATCCTCCCGCCCAATTTCCGAACTATCCTCGCTAACCCGTCTCTGTGTCCACGCTCCAGCACCGAGGTTCTCACCGTGTGGAAATGGCTTCTCGGCATCGGCATCATCCTCTTCCTCTCCTGCGCCGGAGGGGCCTTCTGGGCCTACGACACTGGCAAAATCCAACAACTGCGCGAAAAGTTCGATCCCTCGGCCAAGGTCACCGAGGTCCGCACCGAACCCACCATCAAGGGTGATCTGGTCCGCACCGTCTCTGCCCCAGGCCAGATCGAACCCGACATCAAAGTCCAGATCTCCAGCCAGGTCTCCGCCCGCATCACCGAACTCCCTTTCAAGGGTGGCGAACTCGTCAAAAAAGGCACCCTCGTCGTCCGCATGGATGACCGCGACCTCAAAGCCGCACTCGATCAATCCCGTGCTGATCTCACCGGCGAGCAGGCCCGCCTCGATGGTGCCAAGGCCACCCTCGCCAACGCCGCCATTGATCTGGGCCGCAAGCGCGAGCTCTTCAGCACCAACGATGTCGCCAAAATGGTCTTGGATCAGGCCGAGGCGGATTTCCTTCGCGCCCAGGCCAACGTCAAGAGCAGCGAGGCAGGCATCGAAGCCGCTCAGGCCCGCATCCGCCGCGCCGAGCGTGACCTCGAGAACTGCACCGTTTACGCCCCCTTTGATGGCACCGTCACCAAGGTCTCAGCCGAAGTGGGCGAACTCGTCCTCGTCGGCACCATGAACAACGCCGCCAGCGTCATCATGGAAATCGCCGACCTTTCCAACATGCTCATGAAAGCCCGCGTCGATGAGAGCAACATCTCTCCCATCGAACTCGGTCAGACTGCAAAGATCTTCATCAACGCCTTCCCCAATCGCGAGTTTGCCGGCACCGTCCGACGCATCATCCCGCAACGCCAGGTCGAGCGCGATGGAACCGCCTTCTTCGAGGTCGAGATCGCCGTCACCATCCCCGAGGGCGTCGCCCTCAAGCAAGGCCTCACCTCCAACGCCGACATCGCCGTGCAAACCCTCAAAGACGTCATCAAGGTCCCCAGCCAGGCCATCGTCGATCGCGCCATCGATGAACTCCCCAGGGCCGTCGTCGATGGTTCACCACACATCGATCGTGCCAAGAAGTTCGCCCGCGTCGTCTACATGCTCGATGGCGGCAAGGTCAAGAGCGTCCCCGTCGCTGTCGGCGCCAGCGACCTCACTACCACCGTCATCCTCGCTGGGCTCACCGATCAGGACAACGTCATCACCGGCCCCGCCAAGGTTCTCATCGCCATCAAAGACGGCCAGACTGCCAAAATCATGAGCGATAAGAAACCCGCCGATGGCTCCAAACCCAAAGCCGAAACCGAACCAGACGCACCCGGCCAGAACTAACCAACTCCACGCTGGCCCAAGCTCCCTCACGCTTCACACATGTCCCTCATCTCCATCCGCCAACTCCAGAAGATCTACCGCGTCGGCACCGAGCGCGTCCACGCTCTTAGCGGCGTCGATCTCGACATCGCCAAAAACGACTTCGTCGCCATCATGGGCCAGTCCGGCTCCGGCAAATCCACCCTTATGAACATCCTCGGCTGCCTCGATCGCCCAACCAGCGGCAGCTACAACCTCAACAACTTCCCCACCCACAAAATGGACGCCGGACAACTCGCCGCCGTCCGTAACACCCAGATCGGCTTTGTCTTCCAATCCTTCGAACTCCTCAATCGCGCCACCGCACTCGATAACGTCATGCTCCCCCTGATTTACTCTCCCCGCAATTGGTTCGGGGCCCGCAAGCGCGCTGCCAAAGCCCTCGAACGCGTCGGTCTGGCCAATCGCATGGATCACAAGCCCAACCAGCTCTCCGGCGGTCAGCGCCAGCGCGTCGCCATCGCCCGTGCCCTCGTCAACGAACCCTCACTCGTTCTCGCCGACGAGCCCACCGGCAACCTCGACACCCGCACCAGTCTTGAGATCATCGACCTCTTCAAAGCCCTGCACAACGAAGGGCAGACCATCGTCATCGTCACCCACGAGGAAGACATCGCCGGTCACGCCAAACGCATCATCCGACTTCGCGATGGTCTGGTCTGGTCTGATCATCCCACCGATCGCGACCCCATTCATCAGCAGTACCTGCAATCCATGCTCAGCGTCGCCCAGACCGCCTTCGAGGCCGCGACTCAGGCCCGCACCACCGAAGCCCAGGAAAAAGCTGAACTGACGAAGGCCTCCGCCTCGACCACACCGACAGGAGGTCCGGCATGATCATCATCCGCCTCCTCCTCCAAACCGTCGTCCTCGCCCTCGGCCAGATCTGGGTGAACAAGATGCGCTCCGCGCTCACCACCCTGGGCATCATCATCGCCGTCGGCTCCATCATCATCACCGTCGCCGCCGTCGATGGTCTCAAAAGCTCCGTCCTCAAGCAATTCACCTCCATCGGTGCCAATCGCGTCTGGGTCTTTCCGCGCATGCCCCGCGAAGCACCCGGACGCTACACCTGGCGCAAGATCCGCATGGTCCCCCGCGAGGCCGATGGCATGCTCGCCGCATGCCCCTCCCTGCAAGCCCTCACACCCGTCCTCGGCTTCGGTGCTGAGGTCCAGTTCGGCGATCGTGTGGAAAAAACCGTGCAGATTCAGGGCGTCCGCCCTGCTTGGCACGACATCGAGAATCGCCTCGTCACCCAGGGCCGCCAACTCTCTTCCATAGACGAAGAGGAGCGCCGTCAGGTCTGCTACGTCAACGACAAGGCCATCGCCGAACTCCGCATGGATACCAATCCCGTCGGCACCTACATCCTCGTCGACAAGCGCCGCTTTCTCATCGTCGGCGTCGTAGAGACCAAGGCCGTCTCTCCCATGTTCGGTGGCGGCGAGGCCCAGACCGAAGTCTTCATCCCCTTCGAGACCGCCCGCACCATGCGCATCGATCAAGGCCTCTACATCATGGCCACCACCAAACAACCAGAGCTCTACGAAGACGCCAAGGCCGAGATTCGTGCCTACATGCGTCGCATGCGCGAACTCGCTCCCGGCGATCCCGACAGCTTCGGCGTCGAGGCCATCGAGCAGTACGTCGAGCAGTTCAAGAAAATCGGCGCCTTCTTCACCATCATCGCCGGAGCCCTCGTCAGCATCTCTCTCCTCGTCGGCGGCATCGGCATCATGAACATCATGCTCGTCTCCGTCAGCGAGCGCACCCGCGAAATCGGCCTCCGTAAAGCCGTGGGCGCCCGCCCCGAAGTCATCCTCACCCAGTTCCTTGTCGAGGCCGTCGTCCTCTGTATCACTGGCGGCATCATCGGCCTCCTCTTCTCGTACACCATCGTCTACGGCATCAAGTTCATCCCCAACTCACCACTCGAGGATGTCAACGTCCCCTTCTGGGCCGTCATCCTCTCCCTCGCCTTCTGCGCTGGCACCGGCCTCATCTTCGGCATGGGCCCCGCGATGAAGGCCTCACGTCTGGACCCCATCGAGGCACTGCGTCACGAATGACAAACCGCTCTTCTCAGTCTGTCTTTGGTGGCACCGGTCTCCGGACCGGTGTGCCTTTGTCTTCTTTTCTTCCTCTCTCCTCTCTCCTGCTCTGCTCTCTTCTTCTCTCGGGCTGCGCCCAGAATCACCCCTTCTTCGACGATTCGCCACGCCACACCAAAGTCTCCACCGAGCGTCTCCGCGCTGTCGAAAAGCTCTCCCTCGATCGCTACCGCAAACCCACGGACACCGCCGCCGCCACCATCGACACCGCCGCCCTCAAAGCCAAGTTCGATGCCCTCACCACCTACGACGTCACCCTCGAAACAGCCCGCGCCAGCGTCCTCGAGCACAACCTCGATCTCAAAGTCGCCTTCATGAATCCCACCATCGCGGCACAATCCGTCCGCGAAGAAGAATCCCGCTTCGAAGCCATATTCACCACCCGCGCCACCTACAACAGCAGCGATCAACCCACCGCCTCCCAGCTCAACAGCGCCCAATCCACCAACCTCTCCATCACCCCTGGCATCTCCAAACCCCTCGAAACTGGTGGCAACGTTTCCGCACGCCTCCCCTTTGGCCGCAGTACCAGCGACAACTCCTTCAGCACCCTCAACCCCGCCTACTCCGCTGATCTGGAACTCTCCTACTCACAGCCACTCCTCCGCAACGCTGGACGCCGCAACGCCACCGCCGGCATCCGCATCGCCAAATACAACCAGCAAGTCTCCGAATCTCAGGCCAAGCTCGAAGCCATCCGCCAGCTCGCCGCCATCGATCGCGCCTACTGGCGTCTCTATCGCGCCCAGCGCGAACTCGATGTCGCCATGCAGCAACAGCAACTGGCGCAAACCCAACTCGATTCCGCCAAGCGTCAGGTCAAATCCGGCGCCGCCGCCGAAATCGAGGTCATCCGCGCTGAAGCCGGTGTCGCCAGCCGCGTCGAATCCATCATCGTCGCTCAGAACTCTCTGCAAACCCAGCAGCGCGAGTTCAAGCGCGTCATGAATACCCCCGGTCTCACCGTCGATACACAGACTCGCCTCGTCCTCAAATCCGAGCCCGACCCCGTCGAATATCTCTTCGAGCGCAACGAACTCCTCGATAAGGCCCTCGCCACCCGCATGGAGATGCTCGAACTCGAGCTCCGCCTCGCCGCCGATGTCGCCACCATCAATCTCGAAAAGAACCGCGCTCTTCCCCTCCTCACCCTCGACTACACCTACCGCATCAACGGTCTCGGCGGCAGCACACAAGACGCCTTCCACACACTGGAACGCAACAAGTTCGAGGATTGGCAACTCGGTCTGAATCTCGAAGTGCCTCTGGGCAACGAAGCCGCCAAGAGCCGCGTCCGCCGCGCCATCCTCAGCCGTCTCCAACGCCTCGCCACCAAAGAAGCCCGCGAACTCGCCATCCGCCAGGAAGTCCTCAACGCCATCGATGAACTCGATAGTGGCTGGCAGCGCATCTTCGCCGCCCGCACCGCCACCGCCCTCAACACCCGCACCCTGCAGGCCGAGCAGCGCCAATTCAACGTCGGCCAATCCACCAGCACCAACGTCCTCGATGCCGCGACGCGCCTCGCCGAAAGCCAGCTCGCCGAGATCCGCGCCATCACCGATTACCAGGTCGCCCAGGTCGATCTCGCCTTCGCCACCGGCACACTCCTCGGAGCCGCAAAAGTGGAGTGGCAGGCCGCCCCCGAGCCCGCACCCGACATCACCGCCAAACCCATCCCCGAAAAACTCCCCGAGTCGATACTCGTTGCTCCATCTGCCACAACCGTTCCCTCCGCGGCTGCCACAAAGTAAATCAATGACGCATCGCGTAGGTCGCATCGATTCTCTGTGACCCACTTGCACGCTCGTCCCTAGTGCCGAGTGCCTAGTGGCTAGTGCCTTGCTTTCCTACCCTCACGCCAATGACCTCTGCCCCCCCCGTCATCACACGCTTCGCCCCCTCACCCACTGGCCATCTCCACATCGGCGGCGCACGCACCGCCCTCTTCTGCTGGGCCTACGCCCGCCGCATGGGCGGCCACTTCACCCTCCGCATCGAAGACACCGATCAGGCCCGCAGCAGCGATGAGTCCGCTCGCGGCATCATGGAAGACCTCGCCTGGCTCGGCATCGAATGGGACGAAGGCCCCACCCACGTCTACAACGGACGCACCATAGGTGGCGACCCACGCAACGTCGGCCCCTTCTTTCAGGCCCGCCGCGTGCACCTCTATAACCAGTACCTCCGCAAACTCGTCGAGATCGGCCGCGCCTACCCCGCCTTCGAATCTTCTGAAGAGCTCGAAGCCAAGCGCAAAATCGCTGTCGCCGCCAAGCAGACCTACCGCTACGACCGCGCCGCTTACCACGCCATCCCCACCCCCGCCGAGCGCCTCAAGCGCATGGACAGTGGCGAGCCCCACGTCCTCCGCTTCCTCGCCCCATCACACGAACTCATCGTCCCCGATCAGGTCCTCGGCGACATCAAAATCCCCGCCGGCGAACTCGACGACTTCGTCATCCGCAAGGCCGATGGCTTTCCCACCTACCACTTCGCCGTCGTCGTCGATGATGAGACCATGGGCATCACCCACGTCATGCGCGCCCAGGAGCACCTCTACAACACGCCGCGGCACGTCGCGCTCCAGCAGGCCCTCTCCTTCCGCACACCTGCCTACGCCCACATGCCCCTCATCTTCAATATGGATGCCAGCAAGATGAGCAAACGCGATAAGGCCAAGGTCGCGCGCCTCACGCTCAAGAACGCCATCCAGAAAGATGCCTCTCTTACCCCCGCCGCCCTCGCCACCAAACTCTCCATCGAAGAGCCAGCGGTCGCGGATTTCCTCGCCGCCGAGAACGACCGCCTCGACATCGCCGAGGCCGTGGCCCGCGTCTTCAAGATCAACCTTCCCGAAATCGAAGTCGCCGATTTCCGTCAGGCCGGCTATCTCCCCGAAGCCATCACCAACTTCATCTCGCTCCTGGGCTGGTCCCCCGGCGTCAAATCCGCCGATGGCAAAGACCTCGAGCGTTTCGACATCGGCTTCCTCTCCCAGAATTTCGCCATCGAGCGCATCGGCAAGACCAACGCCAAGTTCGATCGCGTCAAACTCGCCAGCTTTGATGCCCAGCTCATCGCCGAAATGAGCGATGCCGAACTCGTCAAACGCCTCAAAACCTGGTGCGCTGAGTTCCGCCCCGAGGTCACCAGAAAGCTCAGCGATGACCAGCTCACCATGCTCGCCGCGGCACTCAAGCCGCGCTGCAAGGTCCTCAGCGACATCGTCAACGTCGCCAGTTTCGCCCTCGTCGGCGACAACGACTACACCTTTGATCCCGCTGCCGTCGCCAAAGTCCTCAAAGCCGCGCCAAAGGAAGGCCAACCCTCCGCCCTCACCATACTCACCGACATGAAGTCCGGCCTCGAATCTCTCGAGGACTTCTCGCCCGCCGCGATCGACGCCCTCATCCACTCCTACGCCGAATCCAAAGCCCTGAAAATGGGCGATGTCGCCCAGCCCCTCCGCATCGCCATCACCGGCTCCACAGTCAGCCCACCACTCGGCGTAACCCTCGCCGTACTCGGCAAGCCCAGCACCTTGGCTCGCCTCTCCCGCGGCATCGCGCAGTGCTGAGCAATAGCTGAGTCTCACCGCCACCGCACCCGGACGAACATCTCGGTACGCTCAGCCATGCGCTTCGTACTTCTGATCCCTCTTCTCCTCACTCTCCTCTCGCTCGTTGGCTGCGCCACTCCATCGCAGCGCAAGCCGAACGTCATCGTCTTTCTCACTGACGATCTGGGCGTCGGCGAACTCGGCTGCTACGGCCAGAAGATCATCCGTACACCACACCTCGATGCCTTTGCCGCAGACAGCGTCCTCTTCACTCAGGCGTATTCCGGCAGTCCAGTCTGCGCTCCCTCGCGCTGCTGCCTCCTCACCGGCTATCACACCGGACACGCTGCCATACGCGACAACAAGGAAATCCAACCCGAAGGCCAGCAACCACTCCCCTCCACCGAAACCACCATCGCCTCACTCCTTCGAAGCGCTGGCTACTCCACCATGGCCATCGGCAAATGGGGCCTCGGTCCTCCCGGTTCATCCGGCGATCCCTTCTCTCACGGCTTTGATCACTTCTTCGGTTACAACTGCCAGCGCCACGCCCACAATCACTGCCCCGCCTGGCTCTACAACGATCGCGAACGCATCGATCTCCCCGGCAACTCCGCCAAGTACTCCACTTCCGAAGAGAGCGGCCCCATCTACGCCCCTGACCTCTTCCGCGATCAAGCCCTCTCCTTCATCGAACGCTCAGGCGAAAGGCCCTTCTTCCTCCTTTTCGCCACCACTATTCCCCACGCCGCGCTCCAAGCCCCCGAAGCCGACATCGCCGAATACGCCAACCAGTTCCACGATCCTCCCTATGACGGCAAAAAGGGATACCTCAAAACCCAGCACCCGCGCGCCACATACGCCGCCATGGTCACACGCATGGATCGTGACTTCGGAGCCGTCATCACCAAGCTCCGCGAGCGCAACCTCCTCGACAACACCCTCATCATCTTCACCAGTGACAACGGCCCCACCTTCAACGGTGGCACCGACTCCACCTTCTTCTCCTCCGCCCAAGGTCGTCGTGGCTTGAAGTGCGAAATCTACGAAGGCGGCATCCGCGTCCCACTCCTCATCCGCTCTCCTGCCGGATCTCGCGGCACAACCTCCTCCACACCCTGCGCTGTCTGGGACCTCTTCCCCACCATCGCCACCGCCGCCCAACTCGACACTCCAGATCATGACGGCATCGATCTCACCCCGGCACTCACCGGTCGCGGCTCTCTCGCTCCTCGCACGGTCATGTATTGGGAATACCCCAGCAGTGGCTGGTCTCAGGCCGTCCGCTTCGATAACTTCAAAGCTGTCCGTACCGGCGTTCGCAAAAACCCCAACGCACCCATCCAGATCTTCGATCTCGAAACAGATCCCAACGAAACCACAAACCTCGCAGCAACGCGCCCAGATCTCGTCGCCCGCGGCACGCAACTTCTCCGCGATTCACGCACCCCGGCGGCACTCCCGGAATGGAACCCGTAACTGACTCTCCCCCTCTCCCATCTCGATCTCTACGAACTCTGCGTCCAGTCTCCGCGGCATGTCGTCAACTTCCTCATCGCCGCCCACGCCAATCAGCCCCGCATCCTCCGCGAAGATTTTTCCGGCTCCGCCACCATCTCCCTTCGCTGGATCGAAGAAGGCCTCCGCCGCAACGAACCCTGGCACGCCGTCGCCGTCGATCTCGATGAAACTTCTCTCACCCGCGCCCGCACCGCTGCACAATCCACCAACGCCCTCCCACACCTCACCCTCCTTCACCAAGACTGCCTCACCGCCACCGACCCCGTCTCCGCGCCACCTCCCGACATCATCTTCGTCGGCAATTTCTCCATCGGTTACATCTCCGACCGCCCCACCCTCATCAACTACTTCCGCGCCTGTCACGCCCGCCTCTCACAAGGCAACGCCGGCTTCGGTGGCGGCATCTTCTGCTGCGATATCTACGGCGGCACATCCGCCTACACCATCGGCGGCCTCGAACGGCACTACACCGGCCCCAATGGCGAACGCGTCCTCTATCAATGGATGCACGAGCACGCCGACCCCCTCACCGCCCGCGTCACCAATTCCATTTCCTTCCGCGTCACCGATTCTGCTGGCATCACCCACGATCATCCCCGCGCCTTCATCTACCACTGGCGCCTCTGGTCCATCGCCGAACTCCGCGAAGCCCTCCTTGAAGCCGGCTTCTCTTCCACCGAAATCTACGTCGATTGCAACATCCCCCCCGGCCACACACCCATTCCCATCACCGACCCCGCCGAACTCAAGCCCGACTACATCGTCATCATCGTCGCGAGGCAGTGATGTTCTGTTGTGCCACTGACCTGCTTTGAGGTCAGTGCTGTACTTGCCTTCTATGTCTTTTCCTCGGGTGGCACCGCCCTTCCGGTCGCAACACACTGCCTCAACCTACTCTGCTTCATGCCGACCCCGAACTGCACGCATTGCGGCTACGACCTTTCCGGCCTGCCGCAAACCACTTCCGCATGCCCCGAATGTGGCAATGCGTGCCAGCCCACTCCTTATCGCACGAGCCACTGGATTCTCACAACACCTGCACTCGTCTTCGGCATCTAGATCTTCCTTGCGTTGAGCATTCTTGCATTGACAGTCTTATTTCAACAGAGCTCGATCGTCTTCTTTGTGTATGCGATCCCACTGATTCCTCTTGCTGGTCTCGCGAACTGGCTCATCACTTGGGTGGCTTGGACTCGCGCCGATCGTCAACTGGATGCAGCTCTGCGTCGCAATTCCACACTCAAGAACGGCATCACGAGTCTCATCGTCGGTCTCATCACCGCGTTCCTCATCTTCATCGCCATACTCGCAATTGGCGAAATCCACCCAATCCGCTCAAAAGGAATTATGGGATTCTGACTCAGAGCCCCACCCTTCCTTCACATTGTGCCACGGGAATCGCGGCATGAAATCAAACGCTTAGGTGCCATTTCTCCAATACCGCTTTCGGAATTCATCGCCACAGCTCAATTCATCCGCCGTTCCGACGCCTCTTGGGCATCAACTCTTCCATCTCTCCCCCACCCAAATCCCACTCATCCCATCCACTTCGATACGCAATCATCAACTGCTGCCGCTCAACTCCCCAGCGTGGCAACTCAGCATTGCACACCAACTGCCACCTCAAGAATCTTGCAACCACATGCCTCTGTTGCGGCGTGCACAACTCAAACCACCCGGTTTGATATCCACCCTTGCCAATTCCGAGCGCATAGATAAAAAACTCATCGCCTCCTCCCCTCAAACTGTGAATCAGTGCCGGGGCCAAGTAATAACTGAATCCAATCGCATCAAAGAAGGGCCAGTACCAATCTCCAACCTGATCCCTCCACTTCACATCATTCAACAGTTCTTCCCAGCTCTGTTCCCTGTCCTTCGCTCGCTCAAGATCGCTTTCTTCATCAGTCAAACTGAAATCAATCGCATACGCCTCATGCCACGACACGCCCCCCTCGCGCGTCACGCCCTTGAACGCCTCGAACACCAGCGCCTCCACCGCCCTCGCCTCGCGCCACAACTTCTCTGAAATCTCACCACTCATCATCCCACTCTACCAGTCTTCCCCATCCCTCCATCTTGACACCTTGACATCTTGACACCTTGACACCTTGACACCTCCTCCACTTCCCACTTCCGCGTACCCTCCCCCCATGGCCACCACCCGCTCCACACATCCGGTCAAGGTCCACGCCCCCAGCCCTGACTCCGCACAATCCTCTGATTCCACCATCCCCGGCGCTGCCCCCGCCACGCTGCCCGGCTGCAGTTGCTGCTACAAGTCCACACTCAAATACGAGCTCGCCCGCATCCACGCCGCCGCCATCTACTGCTCCGACGGCCGCCTCGGCGAGCACTTCGACGACTTCCTGCAAAATGGCCTCAACCTCCCCCGCTACGACCGCGTCACGCTCCCCGGCGGCCCCGCCTGTCTCGCCGGCCACCCCCAGGCCCACCTCGAGGAAGTCGGCGTCGCCGATGAACTCAAATTCCTTGTCGAGGTCCACCGCCTCCGCCGCGTCGTCCTCATCGCCCATCAGTCCTGCGCCTTCTACACCACGCGGCTCGAACTCAAAGAACCCCGCCTCGAACTCGTCCAACGCGCCGACCTGGTTCGCGCTGCCGCCTACACCCACCGCGTCACTGGCCTCGAACACATCGATGCCTATTTCGCACGCCTTGTGGATGGGCACATCGAGTTCGAAAAAGTCGACGCCTGACTCGACACAACAGGCCGAATACACGACACATGCATCGTTTATAAAGTTCGCTTGTTGTTCGCATTACGCGAACTCGACGCCTCACCTCTGCACATATTTCGCCCTTTCTGTGCTTGACACTTCGTTCCGCGACGATAAGAATGTCTAAATAGCAGAGTTGTTGGTCAGCAACTCATTTAGGAGGCCACATGAACGCTCGTTTCGTCGTCGCTCCAGCCCTCTACCTCGCGCTCGCCGCAGGCATTGCCTCCGCCGATCTCAAGCCCATTTTCGGCGGCACCATCGAGCCCCTCGATGCCAACGCTCGCTTCGTCATGCCCGTCACCGCCCCGTACTACAACGAAAACTCCTTCATCACCACCGACGTTCGCGGCTGGTTCGTCTACCACAAGTTCAATTCCGATGCTCTCCCCGATTCTCACGCCACCGATCTCGCCGCCCAGATCCGCGTCGCCCTCACCGATCGCCTCCAGCTCGTCGCTTACAAAGACGGCTACCTCGATCTCAACGGCGCTGTCAAAGACAGTGGTTGGAACGACCTCGCCGCTGGCCTCAAATGGCAGTGGTATCGCGATGACAAAACCCAGTTTTTCGCCGCTGTCGGCGCTGGTTACGAATTCCGCACCGGAGAGAGCAAAGTCCTGCAGAATGACAGCGAAGCCCGCTTCTGGGCCTCACTCGATAAGGGCTTTGGAAAATTCCACACCGGACTCAACATCAACTACCGCGCCACGACCAGCGGCAAGAACAAAGACAACGGCAACAGCGATATCTTCTCCTGGCACCTGCACGCCGACTACCGCCTCACCGATTGGTTCAGCCCCGTTGTTGAATTCAACGGCTACCACGTCGTCAGCGACAGCGATTCCGGCATCGCCCTCAACGGTGCCGACGTTCTAAATCTCGGTGCCAAAGACGCTGACCCCACCGTCACCGGTGCTCTGGGTTGCGAATTCCGCGCTGGCGAAAACACCGCCCTCCGCGCTGCCTACGAGATCCCCCTCAGCTCCAACAAGTCCGACCTCTTCGGCACGCGCTTCACCTTCTCCATCATCTACACCTTCTAAACACCCCCACGACTCGACTCCTTCACTTTCTAGGTTCCTCTCTCATCTTCCGTCCACACTTTCACATAGCTGCCCGGGGCCGTTCTCCCGGGCGGCTGTGTTTTTATTGGGCTACACCCGCCCCAGTCAACCCTGCCCCACGCCCGGGAAAAGTGCGAATTCTCGCCCCAATCACGCCGGATTTATGGGCACACCCTCAGATCTGTGTCACCTTTAACTTCACCCCTCTCACTGTGGGGCGCGATCACGTCCCCTCACCCTTTTTGGAATCAGAGAGAACCCCATGATTCGCTCCACCCTCGCCCCTATCGCTGTTGCCGCCGCCCTCACCCTCGCCGCCGCCGCCAACGCGCAGGTCAACCTCAACGGTTGGATCAATGTCGACGATCGCTTCACCGCCTCCATCAGCACTTCCGCCACCTCCGCCGGCACCACATGGTTCAGCGGCACCAGTTGGCCGACCAACTACTCCGGCACCATCCAGCTCACCGACCCCGGCACCTAGTTCCTGCACGTGCAGGCCCAGGACCTCGGCCGCCCCGAAATGTTCATTGGTCGCTTCACCCTCTCCGGCGCAAGCACCTTCGCCAACGGCACCCAGGAACTCCTCACCAACGCCACCGACTGGGTCGTCAGCAACACCGGCTTCGGCGACAACACCACCGCCCCCATCGTCATCGGCGCCAACGGCATCAGCCCCTGGGGCTTCTTCGCCAATCAGCCCGGCGCTCAATTCATCTGGGCCCCCCAATACGCACAGGGCTTCGCCTACTTCACCGCGTCCTTCACCATCATCCCCGCACCCACTACCGCCGCCGGACTCTTGGGCCTCGTCGCCCTCCGCCGCAAGCGCTGAGCCCCCTCCAACTTCGTTCCCTTTCCACGCCGCTGGTGCCTCACCGCGGCGTGTTCTTTTCGTGTCCGCATCTCTTCACCTTGACACGCACCGCGGCATGTTCATTTGCACGCCCTCCCACTTCGCCCCAACGGGGCGGCGGGCTGTAGCCACGGGTGAAGCAGCGCGACCGCGCAGCGGACCGCCGCGCAACCCGTGGTGAACAAGATGTTTCACAAACCCGCCCCGGCAGGGGCGGAGGAGTTGTGGCGCTCGTTTCCATCGCGCCATGCCATCGAGTGGTCACCGCTTCTGCAGCCTTGCTCGCTCTTGCGCCGCCGCTTCAGCGGCGGTAAGGCGACACCATGACACTCAACAGCCCGTTTCAACGGGCTTCAACTCCAACGGCTCCAGAATCACTTGGACATCATGGTCGCGACCCGCAATTCAGTCAGAACCGATTGGCCAAGATCAAACAACTTGGCATACGCGCTCGTACCGTTCTCAATTGATGCAATGTCGCAGTCGATAAAGCGAACACCTTTGAACGTGAGCAGATAGAAGCGAACTCTTCCTTGTGCGGGATACGGAAACTCCGTCGTTGGGCTCGACGCATCGAATACCCCATCAGCGGCACGCACAAAACGGATCGCTGCGGCTCGCACGTTTTCGTGGCCCTCACCGCCGATGATGCCAAAGGTGGATGTTGTATAAAGACTGGCACTTCCAGATGAACTGCTGAGCACGGTCGCAGTGTGATCACCGATGGGCCACTCCATCAAAACGGCATAAAGCCGTGGGAATTCATCCGTCGGCTCTGCACCAAACGCTGCGGGAGCACTTGCAAGCATTATCTGCCGCAACCCCTTCCCGGCAGACTCGGGGTTCGACGTTGGGATCACAGGGGGCTTGGAACGTGACCGGAAAAGAAACGAGAAGAGTTTCACCGCACTCATTGTTCACCGCAGCTCGTTCCGCTGGCACGCGATGATTACCAGTCAATCAAGAAAAGTGACCTGCGAAATCGAAAGTCCGACACTGTGGCCAATTTTCCACCCTTGATGAATCGGTCCAAAACGCAACCCCCTTCCCCTTCACCACTTACAACATTTACCAAACAAAATCCACTCAATCACTTGTCGCACACCAAACATTTCTCTACAATATCCGTACATACTCCGCACAAATCATACTCACAAGGAGTCCTCCATGGTGTGCATCCCCACTTCCCTCCCCGCCCAACCACAGCCCGTCGACCCCTACCCCACCCTCTCCCTCGCCGATGATGACCGCGCCCTCCTCCAACGCGCGGTCTTCGCGAAATTCGATCTTCCCTCCCTCGTCGTCTGCGATGGCCATCAGGCCCAGCGCACCCTCTGCACCCTCATCGCCTGGTTCGATCAGCCCCACATCCGCGCTGCCTGCGATGCCGTAGTCGCTGCCTTCAAACGCGCTGATGCCTACGCCACCCAGCTCCGCGAAAATGAACTCCACAAATCCATCGAAACCCTCGTCGCCGCCGCCCTTTCCATCGTCCGCACGCAGCAGACGCTCGACCCCGCCCACAACGCCAACGCGCCAGCGCCCGACTCTCCCGCCGCCAAAGCACTCCTCACCTCCACCACTCGCGCCCTCGCCACCATCCGCGAAGGTCGCCAACTCGTGAGCGCTGCCATCAAGGCCGGCCTCCAAGCCGTCGCTCCTAAATCACCCCGCGCTTCACGCCGCAAACCTCACTCAACACCCGACTCCACCGCCAGCACAACTTCCAACTCCGGCCCAGACTCCGCCGAGCCCACCGAATCCAATCCATCTCTCACGTCACCCATCGCACACCAACTCGACGATGCTCTCACGCAAGCTCGTCATCGCGCACTCGAGCAGGCGCACTACACCAACGCAAGTCAGCGCGATCACGCCGCGCCGATTCCCGCCGGTGCTTGATGCGGCTGATGAATCTGCCTTGGGGTGGCACCAGTCTCCCGACTGGTGGGTATTTCTTAGCGCTCAGTACTCAGCACGCAGAACTTCCTAAGCCCGGCACGGCTCTCCATCCATGCTCGAAACTGCCTTCATCGCCCCAGGTGAAAAACTGCCATCCGCCGCATACCCACTCTTCTCTAACATCTTCAAACTCGCTTCCACCACTCGCTGCGCCGCTCTCACATCGCCCAATCCCTTTGCCGCGGCACTCATCTTCGCCCGGCGCTCCGCACTCAGCGCAATCGCCCGCGCCCCCCGCGCCGCCTTCACGCCGTCATACTCCAGTTCGGCCGCCCCCGCGCTCACCAATCGCTCAGCATTCCGCTCTTCCTGCCCCGGAATCGGCTTCACAAGCACCATCGGCAAGCCAACCGCGCACGCCTCCGCCGTCGTCAACCCCCCCGGCTTGCTGATGAGCACGCTCGCGATGCTCATCCACTCCGCCATCTGCGTCGTATACCCAAGCACCTGACACGACATCATCCCACTCTGCGGCGTCCGCTCCAAGGGCATCATCTCTTCCTTCAACGCCGCGTTATTCCCGCACACCACCACCACATGCGCCTCGCCCGCCTGACCTGCTGGCTGTGCCATCAACTCGCGCACCACTTCACCCAATCCACCCAATCCCAATCCGCCACCCGACACCAGAATCACCGCCCGCTCATGCTGCACACCAAGTTCGCGCCGCGCCGCCCCGCCATCAATATTCGCAAAGCGAGTGTGAATCGGAATACCAGTCACCTCCACCCGCCCTTCACGCACACCCGCCTGCACCGCCGTGCACTTGGCTTCGTCCGAAGCCACCAGCGTCAGATCCGCGTGCGGCGTCAGCCACAACCCGTGCGGATGCTGATCCGTCACACACACCGCCAAGGGCGGCTTCATCGTTCCATCCATCCGCGCCCAGCTCAGCACCCGCCCACACAGAAAGTGCGTAGTGATCACCATATCCGCGCTCTGGATCAACGGATGCCGCACTAGGTCGCGCATCACGTGCGACTCGATCCGGTGCCCCATGCCGCGCGTTGGCTCAAACACATCCGAGAAGTCATACAACTTCCCCGTCAGTTTCGGCGCGTGGCGAATCATCCGCAGATACCCGTCGCGATACGGCACCGCAAACCAACGCGGCGCCAAATCCAGCGCCTCGATCAACTCCACCTCAAGCGTTGCATCGCGCTCGCGCAGCGCACTCATGATCGCCTTGGCCGCCATCGAATGCCCGCATCCCACCGCCACCGTACACAACGTGACCCGCTTGCCCATATCAGCCCATCACCTCAAATGTGAGCATGCCATTCATGGGCGACTCTTCCAAAGCCACCTCTTCCTGGCTCGCGTATTTCACTTCCAGCCCGTGCTGGGCCAGCACTCGCTCCACATCCAGCAATTCTAACCGCCCGTCAGCGTGTTCCACCAACGCGCTGCTCCGCTCGATCCAGTCGCCGCAATTTGCGTATATCAGCCCATCCACCTCGCGCAGTGCTGGCTGGTGAATGTGCCCGCACACCACGCCGTCCAGCTCGCGGCGTTTGGCCTCACCCATTAGCGCCTCTTCAAAGTTGGACATAAACGTGCACGCACCCTTGACTTTGCGCTTGATCGCCTGGCTGAAACTCCACTTCTTCAGACCCACGCTCTGGCGGGCAAAGTTCACCACGCGATTCAGCATCACCAACCGGTCATACGCCCAACCCCCCAAGATCGAAATGAACCGCCCGTTCTGCACCACCAAGTCATACTCATCGCCGTGCGTCACCAGCATGGATTTGCCGTCGGCAGTGCGATGCACAGCCCGCATGGCGATTCGCACGCCACCCAGGTCCAACCCGACGTATTGCCTCAGCGCGTCATCGTGGTTGCCAGGGATGAGCACGACGTGCGTGCCGCGCTTGGCGTGCTTGAGTACGCGGCGGATGATCTGGTTGTGCGAAGTCGGCCAGTGAACCTTGGACCGCAACGCCCACAAGTCCACGATGTCGCCGACGAGATACAGCCGCTCACAGCGGATGTTCTTGAGGAAGATCGAGAGTTCCTCGACCTGCACGCCGCGCGTGCCCAGATGGGTATCACTGATGAAGACTGTCCGATACTCCAAGGTCATGCGCACTCCTTGCCCCGTGAATGACCAGCAGCAAAGGTCAGCGGAATAACGCACGCCTTCCGGTGATCCTCATCGGCAGATTGTGCCATGCCGCAATGAACCTCCAAGCCGTTCAGGTTGGAGTTGATTGAGTTCTTACGACTTCTTCACACGATGTTGACAACTTATGTGAAACCCGAGTCCGAGTATGAGCGTTTGCCTAGCCCCGCCACTTCTGCGCAATCGGCATCCTTCGCCCCGAACCAAACGCCACCGAAGTGATCTTCAATCCCACCGCCGCCTGGCGCCGCTTGTACTCCGCAATATCAATCATGCGGCACACCCGCGCCACCAGCGCGTGCTCAAACCCTGTCGCCGCCACAATCTCATCCACACTCCGCCGCTCTTCCACTCGCGCTTCCACCACCCAGTCCAGCACCTCATACTCCGGCAGTGAGTCCTGATCAGTCTGGTTCGGCCGCAGCTCCGCACTCGGCGCCTTCTCAATGCTCGAATGCGGAATCGGTTCACAACCAAATCCGCACGCCTTCCACTCCCGATTCACCCACCGCGAAATCGCATACACCAGCGTCTTGGGCACGTCGCTCAAAACCGCCAATCCACCATTCATATCTCCATACAGCGTGCAATACCCCACCGCCATCTCGCTCTTGTTCCCCGTGGTCAGCACCATCGCACCGGTGCGATTGGACAAAGCCATCAGCGTCGTTCCGCGGCAGCGACTCTGCAGATTCTCCTCAGCCAAGTCCGGCAATGTCGCACCTAGCTCGGCCTGCTTCTGCTGGAGAAATACCGGATTTATCACATCCGCAAACGCCTCCACCGGTTCCGAAATGCTGATCGTCGGGCACGCGATTCCCAGTCGCTTCGCCAGGTCATACGCATCGCTCTTGGAATGTTCGCTCGAATATGGCCCCGGCAGCGCGACTCCCAGCACGTTCGCCGCGCCCAAGGCATGCACCGCCAACACCGCCGTCAGCGCCGAATCGATCCCGCCCGAAAGCCCGATGATCACTTTCGAAAAGCCGGTCTTGTGCAAGTAATCGCGAATCCCCAGTGATAAGGCCCGAAACGCCACCTCTTCCCGCGCTGCGCTCAATAGCGGATCATTCACCTCTCCGTGCATCGCATCCGTGTCGAACACGGTTACCGCTTCAGCAAATCCCGGACCCGCGCACACCAATCGCCCTGCCGCATCAATCACTGCAGCGTGCCCATCGAAAATCAACTCGTCGTTCGCACCCACCTGATTCACCGCCGCCACCATCACCTTGTGCCGCGTCGCGTGCATCCGCATGATCTCGCGATGCCGCGCACCCTTGCCCAGGCCGAAGGGACTCGCCGAAGGATTCACAATGATCGTCGCGCCGTTGGCCACCAACTCCGGCACCGGGTCAGCTCGCCCCTCATAGCGCCAGTTGAATCCGTGCTCCTGCCCCTTCCACAGATCTTCGCAGATCGAAAGCCCGATCCGCACCGACCCCTTGGCTGTCGGCACATCCACGACCACCGCCTGATCGCCCGGCCGAAAGTACCGATCTTCATCAAACACGTCATACGTCGGCAAGAGCCGCTTGTCATACCAGCGCGTGATCGTGCCACCGCGCAGCACGGCCAACGAGTTCGCCACACCGCCCGTCCCAATCGCTCGCGGCGTACCCACAATCACCGTCACACCCGGCTCCACAACCTTGGCCAAGTCGCTCGCCGCCGCTTCGCACGCCCGCACAAAGCTCGCCGACAACACCAGATCTCGCGGCGGATAGCCGCAGATCGCCAGTTCCGGAAGCACCACACACTCAGCTCCGCGCGACACCGCTTCCGCGACTGCGCGGCGAATCATCGCCACATTGGTTTCAATCGCACCCACCGTCGGATTCACTTGCGCCAAAGCCAGTTTCATGCGCATGAACCTTAGCGATCGGATTCACACCCTGCTCATCGCTTGCGCAGCAGCCGATCCGGCCGCAGCCAGATCAATCCCAACGCGGCAGCACCCAGCAGCGTCGCCGCCTCAAACGCCGTCACCACCAGCGCCACCACGGCCACCGAATCCGCATCCTGCACTGCCAGCTTGCGAGCTAGGGCAAGGGCAGCCGCCTCGCGGGCACCCAACGTGCCGCTGGGAACCAAGATCCCGGCGAGGAAATACGTGCTGGAAATCATCACCGAAGTGTCCCAGCCGAGTGGTTTACCCAACAACTTAGACACATCGTGAAAGCGCAAGGCCCACACCGCTGTATCCATCAATCGCAGGGCGAGCGCCAGCCCGAACCAGTAGGGATTGCCGACCATGGCGCAGATGGAATGCAGCTTGGCGAACCAGTTGGAGCGAACGGCCTTCGAAAGCGGATTGATCCTGATGCGATCTACCACCCCGTGAACGCGAGCCAAACCGGCTTCGCCCGCCGCGAAGCGAGCCATGGAAATCACGATGATGGCCAGCAAAGGAATGCTGATCGCCGCGCCGATCATCCACACCGCATCAATCGCCCGACGCCACAGCGAGAGTGCTGCCAACGGCCCCAGGATCATCAGCATGCCGCCGGCAACTGCCGCGAACCATGCGCCGATGGTGAGCAGTGGCACTTCATCCTTGCGGCGGTGAATCAGGAATCGGAAGATGATGGAGAGCTTGAAGGGGAGAAACGCCAGGAGTGATGCGACGGCGTTGGTGGCGATGAGGTCGAGTGGTGAGAGCTTTTTCACTGGGTAGAGCGTTGCCCAGAAGATGAGGCCATTGAGCACCAGACTGCTGAGCGTGAGCAGGACGAGTTCGACGATGCTGGTGATAGAAGCGTGCCGCAACGTCGCCAGTTGCTGCTGATTCTCAGGTGTCAGTGCGACTGTGATGCACCAATAGAGAAGTGCGAGCCCGATCATGAATCCGGCAATCTGCACAAACAGATTGGCCGGCAACCGCGACCGCTTGGAAGCAGCAGGTTCGGGCTCAGAAGATGTCGAATTCACTTCACTCACTGGCGATGGTAGAAGGAGCACAATGCAAAAACAACACTACTTCACCTGATACAACACTCTTCCCTCACCCTGCCACTCGCGGACAGGTGTCGCATTCGCAGCCAGCCAGCGTTGCAACACCGCAGGTGTCAGCAATGGATCGAGCCAGCCAGAGCGGGCGAGGCGTGACAGTTCGGCGGAGTTGATGAGGATGTGGGTGATGCCCGCATCTTTGATCGCCTTCGAAATCGCGGCATCCTGAGCCACCGGCTCATTGGCCACACCCGCGAGCGCGGCGGTGATGATCGAGCGATCCCACGTCACGTTGTAACGCGGCAGGCCATCACCAATCTCGTTTCCAGGGTCGCCTAATCGCCCACCAAAGTAGAACGGTGTTGAGTCGCCGATCAACAGCAGCGAGGAGCCGCCGATACTTTTGAGGTTCATCCATGCCGCGGCAGAGAGGTTGGATTCCAGTTGAGCTCTTTCGGTCGGGTTCAGCACGTTCCATTCGACGAGTGCCAGTTCGCCACTGAGCATGCCGGGGCCAAGGAGCAGCAGGCCGTTGGGATCGCCGCGGCGCTGCGAACCGAAGATGTTGCCGAGCGTGAAGATCTGCAGGGCCGTCATCAGCGCGGCAATCCAGAAGGTGATGCGAGAAGCACGGTCGGCACTTTCCCACGTAGCGGATGCTGTGATATCGCGCGGGCGTGGTGAGAGGGCGAGGGCAAAGAGCGCGGCGGCGGGAACCAGCAGCGGCAGAAGGAATCGGGATTGGATGTGGGTGAAGAAGACCCATGCCGCGATTTGCGAGAGGAGGCCCAGCACCAGCAGCGTGCCAAAGCGGCGGGTGTGCGAAGCGAACAACACGTACGCGCTGCTGGCCACGAGGATGAGTGAGAGCCAGCCGAACTGCGGATGCATGAGGCCGCGATGCTGCGGAGATGCAGGATTGGAGTTATCGGCGAAGAGAAAGAGAGTCAAGCGTTGCAGCAGCGGCTCAGTGGCGTGGTGCGCACCGGCATAGCGGCTGAACTGCTCGCTGGTCCAGTGAGCATCACCAAAGAGGGTGTGGAGATAGGGGAAGATTGGGTTGCCGCTGTTGAGGAAGTTTCGCAGCAGCCAAGGGGAAAGAGAGATGAGGCCGACAGTGATTCCAGCGGCGGCAAGTTTGGGCCATGTGCGAACCGGAGTGGTCCCTAAGAGCAGGATGGCAACCGGTGGGGCACAAAAGAGAATCGCGGTGGGTTTGCAGCCACAGGCGACACCGATGATAAAGGCACAGAGGATGCCGCGGAGTGTGGAAGAGAGATCACGCTGAGCCGCGATGAGCATGGCTCCGGCAAAGAGGGTGATGACCGCGCCTTCGTTGTACGCCAGTGACCCGGTGACGATCAGCCACGGGGTGGCGAGGGCGCACGCGCCGATGACCAGGGAAGTGGGCCGTGATGTACCCATCGTGCGGCACAGCGCGGCGATGATCCATGCGCCGAGAACGGTGATCAGTGCGTGCACGTGTTGACACGCGAGAGCCAGCCATGCATTCTGGCCAGTGGCATCGGGCGTGAGGAGGCCGAAGCCATTGCCAAACCCTGTGGCTTCACGCGGTGGGAGGCGGCCAAAGTGCGCGAAGGAAGTGAAGACGGCCTCCATGTAACTGGGGAGGTAGGAGTAGACGTTGTGGCGGACGGGGTCGATGCGGTTGGCGACGAACCACTCTTGCGGCAGTTGAAGGTGGTAAGACAATGCATCAAAGCCACCGAACTCGGTATCCCAGAGCCAGCCGGGGGGGCTGGATGCCGCGACAAAGAGGATGCCGAGGGCGGGGGCCCAGAAGAGGTATTGATAGGAGGGGCGAGGAATGAGACCGGAGCGGACGCGCTGGAAGAGTGCAGCACATCCCCACAGAAGCGTGGTGAGACCGATGGCGGGAATGAGCATCGCGCCGATCGGGATGGCACCGATGCGGAAGAAGCCGCACTGGCCGATGATGTGATTCAGCGTCAGACCGAGAGAGAGGCCGACGGCGGCGGTGATGGCGGCGGATTCACTTGATGCGGACCAGAACTTGCGAAGAGGAATCGCCAGCCCGATGCAGCCAGCGATGAAGAGGGTGGAGAGGAGAAATGAGCCCCACCCGTTCAAGATGATGGTGACGAGAGGCGTCGCGGCAGAGACACCGGCGGGTGTGCCGAGGGATGAGAAGATGGCGATGGAGAGGAGCGTGGCGACAGCGATGATGCCGAGGCGGATGCCAGCATCTTGCGATGGCGGGCGCGAGAGGTCTTGGGGCGAGGGGGTTGTGGATGAATAGGTGTGAATGGTGAGATTCCCCGGTGAGTGGATAGATAGAGTACGGGATGCCGCGAAAGGGAGCCACATCGGCCAAATCGGGAGTGGAAGAGATCGACGCGATGGCGATCATCGAGCCGGTGTGCGCGGTGTTTCGACGAAAGTTGAAGTCCGAGGGATTGAAGTACACACCGGAGCGGGCCCAGGTGCTGGATGCGATCGTGCGGCAGACGACCCTGTTTGAACCCGATCAGATCGTGAGCGAGGTGAAGAAGACGGGCATCCGGGTGAGCAAGGCGACGGTGTATCGGACGATCAAGCTGCTGGTGGAGGCGGGGATTATTCAGCGCGTGCCGCTGGATGCGGAGGGCGCGGTGTATCACTGCGTGTTTGGGCGCGCGCCTTCGGAACTTTTGGTTCGGATGGATACGCGCGAGGTGATCGCGCTGCACGTGCCGGAGTTAGAGGCGCTGCGAGACCGGATCGCTAAGCAGTACGGGGTGCAGGTGCAGGTGCACAGGTTTATCGTGCTGGCGACGGCGTAGATTTTGCGAACTAGAATGGGCCGCATCCCTGGTGGGGTGGCAGAGCGGTTGAATGCGCCAGACTTGAAATCTGGTTGTGGCAACAGTCACACGGGGGTTCGAATCCCCCCCCCACCGTTCCGCCGCGAAGCGGCGAGTACAAAGTGCTGAGTGCTGAGCGATGAGTACTGAGTGCCAGTCGTCATGAAGAAGTCGCCCACCCATGTTCATGGGTGGTGCACAAGGTTTAAAGCGGATGGAGCGAGAACACTCAACCAGACGTTTCACGTCTGGCTACCAACACTCGCCCGTTTCACGGGCGGAGACGTTGCGAGGGGGAACGGTGTGACAACATCTCATGCCCGAAATCAATGCGATATTCGTATCAGGTGACCAAAGACACCAGGCGCAGCGTCGGGTGACGATGTGCCTTGATTTGGCCATTTGGAGATTTGGACTCTTGGCTGTTTGCACGTTGCGTCTGCAACGTGCTACGCCGGGACGCCGGGGACGGCGATGACATCGGGTGGCAGGTGATAAGGGCCGCGCTTTTCGGCGGCGGCGTTGGCGGCGACATCCATCATGCGACGTGAAGAAGAAGGGAGCCGCTCGAGCTTGGCGAGATACTCCATCACCACGATGACGTAGGTGGCGTGGCTCCATGTCAGCGGACTGACTGAAAGTGGTTCGGCGGTGTAGGGATTGAGTTGTTCAGCGAGGACGCCCGAGGGTGCCGCACGCTTGACAGCCCATTCGAGATATGGCACCGCTTCGGAGAGTTCGTCGACGGTCTTGGCGCGGGCGATGAGATACTGGGCCTGCCAGAGTGTGCAGATGATCCAGGGATTGCCGGGGACCAGGTCAGTCTTTTCGCGTTCGATCTGGTGGTAGTAGTCGCGCTCGTAGCGGGCGCAGCCGCCGATATGGGTTTTGACCCAGAGGCGTTCGCGGAGGGCTTTCATCTCATGCTGCACGAGTTCATCGTGGACATCGAGGGCGCCGAAAGCCCAGATGGCGTAGTTGGCGCTGTCGGCGGTCATATCGAGGCGATAGGTGCCATCGGATTGCGAGACGGCGAGGCGTGCGAAGCGTTTCTGTTCGTTGCTCCAGAGGTGCTTGCGCATGGCAGCGCGCATCGAGATGGCGGCATCGCGATAACGAGTGGCGCGATCGGGCTCGCCGAAATCGGCGGCAAAATCGGCGGCGGCATCGAAGGCACCGATGACACTGGCGACGGTGAAGGTGTGGATGCCGCGACGCTCTTCCCAGAGATCCCATGATGGGAGAGGCAAGCCATTTGCATCGCGATACTTGAGCATCCACTCGGCGGGCTTGACGACCAATTGGGTGTAGACGCTCTTGGCAAACTCGACATCGCGGAAACGGTCGAAGTGGCGACGCAAGGCCCAGAGAACCAGGGCGGTTTCATCCTGCTGAATGGGGAGAATGCGCTGGCCCTCGAGCATCCAGGGATGCCAGGAAGAGGCGAGCTTGCCGGCAGGTGTGTACTTATGGAGGAAGTAGCCGTCCTCTTCGATGCAGCGAGCGGCGAAGCGGAAGAAATTGCGGGAGAGTTCGTTCTGACCGCTGGCGACGAGAGAGTGAGCGACGAGGGCACCATCGCGGGGCCAGCAGTAGGAATAGTGATCGCCACCGAACTGCGTGATGTCGCTGTCGTTGGCGGCGATGATGGCTCCGCCGTTGTCGATCTGCGTGCGCATCACGAGTTGCGAGCGATAGAACATGTCGCGGCAGGCGGGAGGAAGGGTCTTGGCGTCGACGGGTTCCTTGCGGCACCAGAGGCGCCAGTAGGAATCGGTGCGGTCGATCATGCGATCGGCACCGGTTTCGAGAATGCGGCGATTCAGAGATTTGACATCGCCATAGGACTTGCCGCAGGCGAGCCATGAGACGACGGAGGCCTCACCATTGGGTTCGAGTTGGAGATTGAAGCCGACGGTGCAATCGACGCTGCCCTGGCTGATGGCGTTGCGGCCGAGTTGGCCGTCCTCGGCATCGCGCCATGTGCCTTCGGCGCCGCCGACGCGCTTGGTGCCGATGGACCAGGAGTCGATGCCGGTCTTGGTGGATTCGCAGGCGGAGAAGAGGAAGTAGATGTCGTCTTTGTACATGACGACGCCGCTGGTGATGGGGTCGTAGTTGGCGGTGTCGCCGACGGGGCTGCCGCCGATGGACATGTCCCAGTGGTAGAAGAGACGAACATCGCGCTGGCGACCGAAGAGATCGCGGACGGTGGCCTTGCGGAAGAAGACGGGGTCGGTGGCGTCGACACAATCAGAGCAGCGGACTTCGATGCCGAGCTCGCGATTGGTGAGGGTGACATCGGTGACGAGGGTGTCGGGGCGGTAGCGGAGTTCGCGGGTCCAGGTGGCTTCTTCGATCCAGCTCATGCGGCCATCGACCCAGACGCCGAAGCGCTGGATGTGGCCATCGGTGTGATTGAAGCGGCCGACGTGGGGGTAATAGACATCGCGGACCCGGTATTTCGAGTCGAAGGTGACGAGGAGGGAGCCGTTGCCGACGGGGATGTCTCTGGCCATGGGGGTGCCGCTGAATTGGCGCGTGGGAGCGCAATATGTGCCGAACAGTCCGCACCGACGGCTGCTCTGGCATCCTTTCATCGGACGGTATGGAGGGGACCCTGACCTGGCGTGAACGTGAAGTGGTGAAACAGCACGAACTTCGTGTGATTGGGAGATCAGGTCTGGCCGGCCAGGAGGGCCTCGGCTAGGGCGGCGGCGTCTGAACCAACGGGATTTTCGGCGGCTTCGCCAGTGGCGACGGCGAGGGCTGGTCGCTTGGCGATATCCCCGATATAGGTGATGCGGATGCCGAAGTTCTCGCCCACTTTGACGGCATTGCCAAAGCCGATGTGCTTGTTATTGACCAGGAGGTGAAGTTCGGAATCGGCGGGGGCAGCAAGCTCGATGATGGAGCCGGGGACGAGATCGAGGACCTTGCGAAGGTTCATGGTGCATTGGCCGAGACGGACAATGACGGGAACCTCAAGGGCGCGGGCCTGGTTGGCACCATTGGGAAGCTGGAGCATGGGAGTTGCATCGACTGGCATGAGCGCAAAGTTAAACGCAAGCCATGTGCCATACCGGGAATGGGGTGCGGTTTACAGTGTGGGCATGGGAAGTCGCAAGGTGATCATGGCGTTGGGGGCATTGGCGGCGTTGAGTGTGGCGACGGGTGGCTGCCGCCTGGGTGGGAGCATGTCGACGGAGACAGCGCTGAACCAATTGCGCGCGGAGAATGCGGCATTGAAGGAGAAAGCGGCACGGGCTGAGGGTGAGGCGGCGGAATTGAGGGCGAAGCTTGAGGGATCGCGGAAAGAGATCGCGACGTTGCCGGTGTGCACGCGAATTGAGATCGGGGATCTTTCAGGACCATCAAAGGATGGAACGACGGTGGACCTTTTGGTGAAGACGCTGGATGGGCGGGGACGGTTTGTGCCGGTGGCGGCAGAGATCAGCGCGGGCGTGACCAAAGGGCCACTGCGCGCACTGCGATTTGATGCAGATCAGGTGAGAGAGATGTACCGAGCAGGCGTGATGGGGACGTATTACCTGGTGCAGTTTCCGGCCTCGCGATGGGCACCGGGTGATGTGATTACGGTAGAAGTGAAGGATTTAGTGACGGGGAAGAAACATGAGGCGGATTGGAAGTTGGAGAAGTAGTGCTCGAGCGAGTGGATTCAGGTGACTGAAAGGGGGAGTTTGCAGGACAAAACCCCGGGGATTGGCATCGTGGGGCTGAATGCGGAGCGGGATTGTGAGTGGATGTGCGGAGTTGGTGTTGCATCGGGGGCGCGCGGTTGGTAGATTGGGCGGGTCGCGGGTTTGCAGTGATTCGTGATTAGCGGCATGATGGGTGCCATTCGTGCATCCGTGCTGCGGATTTGTGTGTGGCGGACCCGCAATCAGGAGTTCCGAACATGCGTGGATCTCGCTCGCTCGCCTGGTTGGTGGTGGTGTGCGCTGGTGTGGCGCAGGGTCAGGTTGTGGTTGGTGAACCCAAGGATGTTGCGCCGCCGAATTTTGGCGGGGCGTTTGGCAAGGCAAGATTTGTCGAGGGGCTGGGCGTGCAGACGGCCACGCTGCCGGGCGGCCAGCAGGTGCAGATGAACGGGGAACGGGTGTGGAAGGGCGCGTGTGCGAATCGTGCGGAGTTGACTGAACAGGATCTGAAGACGATGGCAGAGACACACGCCAAGGCGTTTGCGCCGGGGGAGCGGATCATCATCGTGGATCGCCAGAGCAATGGCGGCGCGCCTGCGGCAGGATTGGACATTGTGTTCCAACTGGGCGGCAACGTGCCTGCTGCTGCGGTTGCGGCGTTTGCGACGGCTGAGGCGTATCTGGAGTCGCAGTTTCCTGCCGACACGATGACGGTGACGATTCCGGTGTCGTGGGCGCAGTTGCAATCTGGCGTGATCGGCGGCACCGGCAGCAGTTATGGCTCACTGACGTGGGCGAGTACCCGCAGCACGCTGCAGGCAGGCGCGGATGCCAGCGATGGCATCATGGCTTCGCTGCCGGCGGGAACCACTATTCCAGTGCGCTATCGCACGAATCGCACGACCAATGAGGATCGGGTGTTCTGGACATTTGCAAATTTCAAGGCCAACGGCGGCAGCGTGACGGGGAATGATGCGAGCATGCAGTATTCCACGGCGTTCCCGTTTGACTTTGACCCTTCGAACGGTGTGACGGCGAACACGATTTCGTTACAGGATGTGATCATTCACGAGACCGGGCATGCGCTGGGATGCACGAGCGGATTGGATTTCCGCGCCAGTGATATCGAAGTGCTGGATGTCTTCCGCTTCCAAAGGACCGATGGCACGGCGGACTACAACCCGGACACGGCGGCGGAGTTTGGCGTTCGCCCGCGGATGGGCGTCTTCAACTACAACGATGATCACAATCTGGATGTGATCGGTGCGGCGGAGTATCGCCTGTCGGACGGATCACCCTATCAGGCGAGCCACTTCCGCGAAGGTGTGCCGGCGATCGGCATCATGGACCCGGCGTTCTCGTCTGGGGAGACGTTTTACCCCAACTTCTTCAGGACGAGCGATATCACGCTGTTTGATGCGCTTGGGTATGACAAGTAAAAAAGGATGAGAAACAAGTCTGCTTCGCACCGGCCTCAGCGATGGGGCCGGTCTTGTTTTTGGGGAAAAGGACACTGGCACTCGGCATGAGACACCGGCCACCCAGGGGAAAACAGGAGGACAGCCAACGAAGGAACGCAGCGTCCAAGCCGGTGTTTGCCATGGTATTTTGAGGATTCTGGCGATAGATATTGACGCAGAAAGTGTTTCCAGAAACACTCTATCGTAGAGAGGGGCCGGTGGGCGGCAGGAGTGTTGACCATGAAGCGTGCGATGTGGCTGGCTGCGGCGTGTGGCGTGGCGATGGCGGCGGAGGCACGCGGTCAGACGATCACCGTGAATTGGTCGCAGGATGACGGTGTCGATTTTGCCATGCCGCAGACGGTGGCGAATCTGCCGGGGCCGGATGGGCATGTGACGCTTGCGGAGGCGGTGATCGCGGCGAACAACACAGCAGGTGCACAGACGATCGCGTTCAACGTGCCTCAGAACGTGTGGTCGACACTGTTTGGAACGCAGGTGTGCATGTTCTATCACAGCAACATGCACTATGTGAGTGGCGATGACACGACAATCGACTTCACGACGCAGACGACGTTTACGGGGGACACGAACCCGAACGGAAATGAAGTGGGTTTGTATTACGCGGGCGCACCTTCATCGATTCCGAATCTGTGGTTGGCGGGAAACCGGATCACGGTGAAGGGTGCGGATCGTTTTCTTGGGAACAATTTTGAGCAGAGGTTGTGGGTGACGGGGAACGACTGCCGCGTGATTGGGTGCACGACGACGGGTTTGACGATTCGTGGAGATTTCGGTGGTGGCGAGCGGAACCTGATTGGTGGAGCGGGCGTGGGAGAGGGGAATGTATTCACGGGTGCGGTGAACATTCTGTCGCGTGCGCACGGAAACCTGGTGAAGGGGAATGTGTTTCGCTGGGGATTTCGACTCAGCGGCGACACGTTGAATGGAACGTGCGACAACAACGTCTTTGGTGGGGCCACGGCAGCTGAAGGAAATGTGTTTGCCGGGCGGAGCACCACAGGACAGGAAGGCCTGCCCACGGGAACCGAACTGGAAATCTATCACGCGCGGAACACGCTGATCCAGAACAACAAGGTAGGGACGACGAATGACGGGCTGGCGCGGTATGCGGGGCGGACAGGAGCGACCGGGATAGGGATCGGCATCGGGGCGGCGGGAACGATGGTGATGGACAACATTGTGGGTGGGATTGAGCGAACCGGATCAAATCACTATCAGGGGGTGCGGTTTGGAGTGGCGATTACAGTGGCGGCATCGGCGAGCGGATCAGTGATCCGAGGAAATCGGATTGGCGTGGCGGTTGATGGATTAACTCCCATCTTGAACGTGCAGGGGATCACGGTGCTCAGTGACCCCAATAGCACACCCAGCAACACCCTGATCGATGGAAATGTGATCGCCCGGAATGAGACGAGTGGCGTGCGCATTCTGTACGCAGGAAGCGCGAGGGTCACGCGGAACTCGATTCGTGAGAATGGCGGACTGGGAATTGATCTGGATGTGATGGGCGTGCAGGCCAATGACGCGATGGATGGGGATGCGGGACCGAATGGGTTGCAGAACTATCCGGTGCTGACGAGCGCGACGGTGCGCGGCGCGAGTGTGGAAGTGGCGGGAGAACTGCGTTCGATGGTGAGCCGCGCGTATGTGGTGGAGTTGTTTGCCAGCAGCGGGTGCGATGCGAGCGGGTATGGAGAAGGCGCGCGATACCTGGGAAGCGTGCATGTGACGACGGATGGGGCGGGCATCGCGGCGATCACGACGACAGTGAACGCGGTGGCGAGCGCGGGGGAAGTGCTGACTGCGACTGCGACGGATGTGGCGACGGGATATACGTCGGAGTTCTCGGCGTGCGTGACGGCGACGACGGCACCGTGCGCTGCAGATTTCAACGCCGACGGCGTGGTTGATTTCTTTGACTATCTGGACTTTGTGAGCGTGTTTGCGGATGGCGGCGCGGGCGCGGACTTCAACGCAGACACGGTGGTGGATTTCTTTGACTATCTGGATTTTGTCGCGGAGTTTGCGTCTGGGTGCTGAACGCCGGTTCAACGGGTAGACGCACTTGGTGGTCGGAGGAATACCAAAGGACAACAGGCCCTGAGCTCGCGCTCAGGGTTCCTCCATACATCTATTGATTGTGACGTCGCTCACTCTTTGACACTGCTGGGGAGCAAGCCATTCTCGATGGCACCGATCTTGCGCACGCGGCGGGCGTGGCGGCCGCCTTCGAAGGGGGTCTTGATGAAGATCTCGGCGATCTTTTCGATGAGGCGCTGGCCGAGAAGATCGGCAGAGAGGCAGACGATGTTGGCATCGTTGTGGCTGCGGGAGAGCTGGGCGGTGAGTTCATCGTGGCAGACGGCGGCGCGGGCGCCTTTGACCTTGTTGGCGGCGATGCTCATGCCGATGCCGGTGCCGCAGATGAGAACGCCTTTGTCGGCCTTGCCAGAGGCGACGGCCTGGGCGACATCGAAGGCGCGTTCGGGATAATCGACGGTGGCGAGTTCGCAATCGCCCATGACTTCGGCGTCGTGCCCTTCCTGGCGGAGGCGTTCGGCGAGGCCGCGGATGGCGGCGGCGCCGCGGTGATCACTGCTGAGTACAACTTTCATGCTGGACCTCCGGTGGTCTGTGCGGAAAGGACTTCGTTGAGCCGCTGTGACACCATGTCGCGGAGCGCGGCGGCGGTGTGACGATAGACCTCGACGCCGCGACCGATGGGGTCAGCGACATCCTTGCCCTGGGGATCGACAAGGTGAATCTTGGAAGCAAGGTCTGGGGCGAGGGAGAGGAGAACCTTGCGGTGTGAGGCGGTCATGGCGTAGACGGCGGTGGCGGATTCGAGCATGGCGCGGGTGACCTGCTGGGCGCGATGGCGGATGGGCTCGGCACCGACGGAGGCGAGGGCCTCGGCGGTTTCGCGGCTGGGAGGGGAGCCGACCTCGGCACCGGTGCCGGCGGAATCGATGTGGACGCGGAGACCTTTGGGTGGAGTGCGGATGAGGAGGTCTTGGGCGATGGCGTGGGCCATGGGGCTGCGGCATGTGTTGCCTGTGCAGACGAAGAGGAGGTGGACCTCTGGGGAGTTGGAGGGACTGCCGCTGGGCATAGGAGCACGATACTGAGGGAGTTGGTTTGATGTCGGATAGTGTTGAATGGTGCCCAGGCCGTGCATTATCGGACTTTACTGTACGAAATCAAGGTTGAAGGACGATCTGGGGTGAGGAAGTGCGGGGTTGGCAACACGGGGGAGTGCGTATGCGAATAAACTGATGATGGCTCAGGGAGGCGGCGTTCTGCCGCCGGGGTTGTGTTCGCGCCGGAACGTTGCGGGGCGAATGGGTGTAAGAAATCTTGTGACACCGGAGGGTGCAGCCAATGGCTCAGGGATGTATGTATCGTCAATCGCGCGCGGGCTTTTCGTTGATCGAACTGCTGGTGGTGCTTTTCATCATCGGGCTGGTGGTGGCGATTGTGATTCCGGCGCTGGGAGCGGCGCGGACGGTGGCACGCAAGACGAGCACGCAGGCACTGATCAATCAGGTGGGTCAGGGTGCGATGCAATTCCAGACTGATGAGCGGCGCGTGCCGGGTGCGTTTAGCGCTCGCGACATGGGCGCGACTGAGAATGCGACACGCGGAATGTCTGGCATGGAGAACATGATGCTGGACCTGGCCGGGGGCGTGGTGGGATCGACGACGACGGAGACGACGGTGATCTCAGTAGGGCCATTCAGCGCGGCGAGCAAGCAATTAAAGGTGGACACCGCGGTGATCGGTGTGAAGACGAACTCGAACAATATCTATTTCGCGCCACCGGCCAAGAACTACGTGGCACAGATCAGCGGGCGCGGGCAGATCGGTGATGTGGCGCACGCGGGAGCGACTGAAGGTGATGTGCAGTTGAAGGATCTGGTGGATGATTTTGGCCAGCCCTTGCTGGCGTGGACGATTGATGAGGGCGCGATCGGGCCGGTGACGACGGCGGCGGACTTTGCCCGCGTTGCGTCCGATGGTGCGGGAAACGGCGTCTCACGCTTTTACTGGAATCAGAATGCGTGCTTCCTGAATGCTCCGGCATTGGGCAAGTTGCAGAAGGATCAGGTTACGGGTTCAATTCTGAGCGACACAACCAACAAGTTGACGAATATGAGAGCGTTGCTGGGGAATCCTTCCGCAGTGGCCAATCCCAACGAACTTAGCCCGGCAGGTCAACGCAATTTGATTATTCCAGCGGCAGCTCGTGGTGGAAAGTTTGTGATTCAATCCGCTGGTGCAGACGGTATTTTCCTCGGTGCGTCTGACAAAGGAATGGGAATTCATGCGGGTGCTAGGACCGCACCGTTGCCCTTTGGTGCAAACTTCAAGCGGATCGATAATTACTCGTATCCCAAGTCAATCGATGTGCTGGTTGATTTTGATGACATCATCGTGGGCGGCGGATCTTGATCGCGGATGACCGCGATCAAAAATAGGCAAAGGTCCTCATGACCAAATTGCTAAGTAGGGCAGTGAAGCACGAGATCTTGCGAAAATGAAACGAACACCACCCCACGACTGTTGACAGCGTGGGGTTTTTCTTTATGCTCGGCGGATGCGCAACACGAAGGATGGTCGGGTTCTGGCATCGGTGATGGGTTTGGTGGCTGCCGCGGGATGGGCGGTGGCGGAGCCATTGAACTTCACGTATCTGTGGCACCTCGAGCAGCCGATCTACTGGCCGGACCGGCTGGTGAGTGGTGCAGATCGGACAGAGCGCGCGTGGGAGTCGATCGTGCGGAAAGATGGCGGGGCGTTTCACCCGACCAACAACTTGCGTGACATTTTCGGGTTGGCGGATCGCGTGGCGGCGTATCAGTATCGGCCGCGGGATGCGGTCAATGCGATACGGTGGACAGCGCGGGGTGGGGCGCAGGTGTCGTATTCGGGTGGGTTGATTGAGAACATCACATCGCTGGGAAATGCAGGGCAACTGGGCTATGGCGGCGGGTGGATGAATCCATTTCGCGAGGCGCGGAACTGGACCACGGCGAGTGGGAAGCCACGGCTGGACATTGTGGTGTTTGGATTTCACCATCCGCTGATGCCGCTACTTGATGAGAGCACGATGCGCAAGAGCGTGCAGCTGTATAAGGCGGCTTATGGAGGCGTGTGGGGCACGTCGCCGGGGCAATCACGCGGGTTCTTTCCCAGTGAGATGGCGTTCAGCACGCGGATGATTCCGGTGCTGGCGAGTGAGGGGATTGCGTGGAGCTTTGTGAGCGCGGAGAAATTGAGCCGGGCGTGTGCGGATTTCCCGGTGGTGTTTGGATCGGGTGGAGTGAACTGCGATCCACCGAATAGGGCAGATCAATTGAACCCGGCGCAGGGCGCGGGCGGGTATTACAGAGTGTCGATCAGCCGCGGGTGCGCACCGGCAGAGGCGTATCCATTTTCGTTGACGCCCAGGCGTGCGCAGTATGTGAATCCTGAGACGGGAGCGGTGAGCCAGATCATCGTGGTGCCGTGCTCGCAGAGCTTGGGATGGAAGGATGGGTATGCGCCGCTGGGGCTGAGTGATTTCAACGCGCTGCAGACGAGGAATGACAACGCGCGGCCGATGCTGCTGGTGCTGGCGCATGATGGGGACAATGCGTGGGGCGGCGGATATTCGTATTACCAGGAGGCGACGCCGAATCTGGTGTCGCAGGCAAGTGGCGCGGGGTATGTGGCGACGACGGTGGAGCAGTATCTGACGGATCATCCGGTGCCCGGCAACGACGTGGTGCATGTTGAGGATGGGGCGTGGGTGAATGCGGATGGGGATTTCGGCTCGCCCCAGATGCTGAATTGGAACTGGCCGCCGGTGAGCAGCACGGGCGTGGTGGATATCCCCAATGGGTGGGCTGAGGACATTCGCAACTGGGGGGTGATCACGGCGGCGCAGAACGTGGTGGACACGGCAGAACAGATTTCTGTGGGTCAGGGTCAACCGGTGGTGATGAGCCGGGTGCTGAACCCGGATGGAAACACGACGGGGACGGAGCGGGCGTGGCACTATTTTCTGGCGAGTTTGAACTCGGGATACATGTACTACGGGACTGCCGAGGATTTTGAAGTGAAGCCGACGATCGCATGCAACGAGGCGATTCGCTGCGCGATGCCGGTGGTGAATTCTGGAACGGACAATACATCGCCGACAATCTGGATTCCTCAGAGATATCCGTGGAACCCGGGGAGTGTGAACTTTGGTCCCCTGCATGGATACCAGCAGAGGGTGAACAACGGAGATTTCTGGATCTGGACCTTTGCCCACGATGTGTCGGGAATGGGAAGCGTGACGCTGAAGTATCGACTTGATGATGATGGCGTGCGAGGATTGAACAGCGCGGCGAACGACACATACGCGGGCGGCGCGGGCGTGGGGGCGTGGCAGAGTGTGAGCATGACGGCGCGGGCCTTTCCGACGGGGAATGTGTACAACAACCCGACGATTGATTTCTTTGAGCTGCCGCAGCAGATGGCGACGCAGTACCACACGCAGTTGATCGGGATTCGTTCGAAACTGGTGGATTACTACATCGAGGCGGTGGACACGCGCGGCAATGTGCGCAAGAGCCCGATTCAGCACGTGTACGTGGGCGATGGAAGTGGCGGTAGCCCGGGTGGGCCGGTGGTGACGGTGAATCCGACGACGCCAGTGGCGGGGCAACCGGTGACGATCACCTATGACCCGGCGGGTCGCGTGCTCGCCAGCGCGACGAGCGTGCTCGCGCACGTGGGGTACAACGCGTGGAGCACAGTGGTGAGCCCGGACCCGGCGATGACGCTGGCGAATGGGAAGTGGTCGTGCACCGTGACCGTGCCGCAGAGTGCGACGGCGCTGGATCTGGCATTCAACAACGGGAGTGGGACGTGGGATAACAACGGCGGCGGGGACTGGCACTTTGCGGTGACGGGTGGGCAGCCGGGGCCGAACTTTGTGATGGATGGGGTGCTGGACAGTGGGACGACATTGATTGCGCAGAACGGGGGAATGTGGCTGCGAGCGGCGCTCCGCAATGGCAAGCTGTATCTGGCTTGTCCTGATGCAGGAGAAGGGAACGATCACTTTGTCGTGGTGGGAAGACCGCCGACGAATCCTGGGCCGATGCAAAGCGCATTCTGGGGCAAGGGTGGACAGGTGGCGCGGTGGGATCTGTTCCTTGCGGATGAGAATGACAACGACTATGAGTCGTGGTTCAATGCGGCAGGAAGCAGCACGACAGCGAATGTGCAGGCGGCGACGGGAGCGAATGGTGGAGTGCTTGAGGGCGTGATTGATCTGGCAGCGCAATTTGGAACGGTGCCGGAGTCGATCGCGGCGGCGGTGGCGCTGTATCCGACGGCGAACGGAAGTGCGCTGGCGTTCAACTTTGGTGTGCCGGTGAGCAGCGATGGGAATGCGAATCTGAATCCGACGGACTTTGTAACGATTCCACTGTGTTCACTGACCACTGCGGGTTGCTGCCCGGCGGATTTCAATGGGGACACCACGCTGGACTTCTTTGACTATCTGGATTTTGTTGCAGGATTCAGCAGCAACAGCGCGGCGGCGGATTTTAATGGTGACACCGTGATCGATTTCTTTGATTACCTGGATTTTGTGGCGGCGTTTTCGAGCGGATGTTGAAAGGCAAAGCATGAGGCATCTGGCATCTGGCATCTGGCGGGCACATCACACGCTTGGCGTCATCAACTCATCACTTCTGACTCGGCGGCAAGGAGACGACCAGAGTGAGAGAGCCGGTGGAGACGAGGAGTTTGCCATCGAGAAGGTGCATGGCGCGGGGGTCGTCGTACATGACGAGCATGGGTTGGGCCTTCAAGCGCAGCGAGGGGATTTCATAGAAGTAGATGCGTGAGGCCTCGCGGGTTTCCTCGCTGGCGATGCCGGGCTCGGCGAGTTCTTCGCGCTGAGAGTTGACAGCGATGATGCGCTGGGCGCTGACGGCGGGAATGAGCATCGAAGTTTCGCCATCGAGGGCATCGGCACCGACGAGTTCGCCGGTGTGGTCGTAGCAGAGGATGCCGTGCTCGGTAGCGACGGTGAAGCCGACCGGGGAGTTGGCAGGAGTGTTGGCGGATGCAGGGAGGGGATAGATGGAGAAGATGCTGTTTTCGGCGAGCTTGCCGCGACGTTCGAGGGTTTTTTCTCTGACACTTCCCGTGACGAGATTGATGAGCCAGAGGCCACGATCTCGGGCGAGGACGACCATGGAATCGCCAAGCACCGTCGCATCGGTGGATTGATTGAGGGCTTCTTCGTTGATGCTCCAGAGTTCGGCACCAGCACGCGGATCGACACAGAGGATGCCACCGGCCATTCCCAGGACGACGCGGCCGCCGGAGACGGGGCGAGCCCAGCGAATGTCGCCGGGATCGGACTTGTTCTGTTCACGATGGAACCAGCCGGTGCGCTCATCGACTTCGTGCAATATTGCGCCGCTGCGGGCATCGAGGACGGCGAGGGCGCTGACGGGATCGGAGCCACGATCCACGCCGCGACGACGGCCAATGGCAACGAGGGTGTGGTCTTTGCCACTGGGAACCACAGCAGCGTCGTAGATCATGTCCAAGCGGGGCCATGCGGCCCACATGCGTTGACCAGTGGTGAGATCGATGGCGGCGAGGCGGCCACCTCGCTGGGCCATGACGAGGATGTTGTCGGCGGCAAAGAAGAGGGCATCGACGGGGCGGGTGGGACCATCCAGGGGCGTGAGGATCTGCGCGGGACCTTCGCCTTGGGTGCGGCGAGGTTCGAGACCATCGAACCAAGTGGCGACGTCGGTGCTCTTCCAGCTTGTGCTGCCTCGCGAGGCGTCGATGCACTCGATGATGCCGCCGGTGGGTGATGGGGCAAAGATGAGGACGTGGCGATGATCGAGGCGGAGGAGTGAGGGGCGGATGCCTTCGTAGGGTTTGTCCCAGAGGAGTTCGAATGTGCCGCGAGGAGTGATGGAGAAGAGGCCGATGCGCATGAGGGTGTCGTTGAAGAGGACGACATGCTCGATGCTTGGGCCACCGGGATTGTGCATGGTGGGGAAGGTGTCGACGAGGACCCATCCGGCGAGGACCTGGACACCGTCGGCGGGTCGATCACCAATGGCGGGGGCACGCGAGGGGCGAGCCAGGGCAGCGTCGATCTCTGTGCGGACGGCGGAGTATCGCGTGGCGAGCGGCCCCTGACCGGCAGAGGCATCGATGGTGGCAAAGGTGGCAAGGGCCTGAGCGGGGCGGCCCTGGGCAGCAAGTGCCGCAGCAAGATCGAGTGAAAGCTGGGTGGCAAGGTCGGCCTGATCGACGCGCCCGGCGGTAACTCCGGTGCGAGCGATGCGAGTGGCGTTGGCGAGGGCGTGAATGCCCCCGAGAGGATCATTGTTCTGGGTTCGCAGCGTCGAGAGGGTTTGCCAGATGCGAGGCGTGACCGAAGCGACGGGGTAGCGCGAGGCGAGGGTCGCGAGTGCCGCTGGAGTGGGTGAGCCGGCAGAGAGGCGCGAGAACTCTTCGGCGGCGGTGGTGTCTTGAGTGGTGTAGGAGGAGGCACCGAAACGAGCGAGGACATTGAACATGCGTTCGGCGGCGAGGGTTCCGGCGGGAGTGAGGGTGTAGTCGGGGCCGGGCATAGAGACGGCGGCAAGCGCGGGATCGGAAAGGATGGTCTGGTACCGAGCCATGGCAGAGGCGCCGGCGGTGCGACTTTCATCGGCGCGAGCGGCAAGGAAAAGATGCTCGACAAGTTCGTTAGGTGTGCTGGCGCAGGTGCCCAGACGCTCGACGATAGCGGCGACGAGCGCGATGTTCATGGGCGGTTCAAGACCGACTGGTGTGCGTGGCTTGATGGGCGCAGCGGCCGAGGGGAGTGAACCAGTCTCACCCAGTGCTCGCCGGACAATACCGGAAAGGGAGGTGAAGAGGCGATGACGCAGGGGCGCGGCCTCGGCGGCGGGGAGTGCTGCCAGGAGTTGAAGGGCGCGATCGGCGGGGGCGATGATCTGCTCGTAGCGCGTGGCGCGGAAAGCCAGATCAACAAGCTCGATCTGAGGCAATGGCGCATCAGGATTGCGGGTGGCGCGGGCCTGCAACGTCTGCATGGCGCGATCAGCCTCGACAAAGAGGTGCAGGCGAGTCTGATCGGCGGCGATGATGGTGCCATCAGTGATGACGACATTGCCAGCGGCGGCGATGGGGATGAGCTGGGATTCTTTGGGGGAAGCAGGATCGATGACGGCGATGCCACTGGCCGTGGGGACCATGAGCTGGCGATCGGTGGCGATGGGTCGGCCCTTGAGGGTGCCGGGAGCAAACTCCAGAGATGATGTGGCCTCGCCCTCCTGAATGTTGGCAGCAGGAATGAAGGTCATGCGCTGCGCGGCGGGGAAGCAGAGCCATTGACCAACGCGGAAAGCGCAGCGCGGATCACCGACGAAGGCCAGAGGGCGAGTGTGTGTGACCGTGCCACTGGAAAGATCCAGTCGGAGAAGATTCTCGCCACCGGGTTGAATGGCGATGACGCCGGAGCCATCAGCGATGGGGCGATTCACACACCAGACGGGAGTGAACTCTCCCATCAAGGAGCTGCGATAGACAGGCTCGCCACGAAAGCGGCGCGCCCAGGCGACGCGGCCGTTGGCGGCTTCGATGGCTGAGATGACACCCAGGCCATCGGTGTGGATGATGAGACCTTGATGGAGAAGGGGTGAATCGGCGATGCGATCACGCGCAGCGCTGGGAAGTGAGCCGGCGGAACCCAAGAGACGCGACCATTTCATCTGACCGGTGTAGAGATCGAGAGCAACCATGTAGGCACTGGAGATGCGCCGTGATGTGGCACGCTTGCGGATGGGAACGACGGCGGTGTCGCCATCGATAATGATCTCGCCGCGAACGCTGGAGGATTCGAACTGGGGAGAGAGGGATTCGATATCGACAGACCAGAGCCACTGACCATCGGAGGAGTAGGCGTGCACACGAGGGTCGCCGCGGCGAGATGAGCCCATTGCCAGGCCCGAAGTACCGACGATCACACCGGAGCTGACGGCGACGGAAGAAACATCATCGAGAACGTAGTCGGGGCGATAGACGCGGCCACGACGCTCCTCATAACTGGAATCATCAAAGAGGAGGTTGGGGGGACGGGAGCGCCAGAGGATGGAAAGGGTGATGCGGTCGTAGGCGGTGATTTCGACACCGTCATTGGTGTAGACGACATCGCCGGAGATGGTGGGGAAGAGCCATGCGTTGCCGCGATCTTCCGAGCGTTGCGGCATGTCGGCGAGTGCGACTTCCCAATCGTCACGAGGTGTGTTGAACTGGGTGCCGACGAGGGTGCTGACAAGGGGCTTGATGGTGGATTCGCCGGTCCAGGGGGGCGGGGCATCCTGCTGCGACATGGGTGATCGCTGAACACGCTGGGCGCGAGCAGGGACAGTGGCGGGTGTGAAGTCTGCGGATGTGGGAGCGGGTTTGCCCGCAGCGGTGGTCCACTGGGAAGCCCATTGACGGACCTCATCGCGGGGAAGATAGCGAGCGATCTGCACGGCAAGCGCCGCGGCGGTGACAGCACGTTCACCGCTGCGATCCGGGTGCAGTTCGAGTTGGGCGAGCACGAGCCGCGACGCTTCGAAGCGTCCTTCGAGGAGGCGGGCGCGAGCGAGCGTCAGGGCGGCATCAAAGCCAGCGGTGGTGAAAAGGCGGGCGCGCTCGGTTGATTCAGCATCACCTGAATCCAGCGCTCGCTGGGCGCGAGGGCCCTCGCTGAGGCGGTAACGATCCAGGAGCGCGGGAGTAGCGCGCAGGCGGCGGTGGACGAGTTCGCGGACGGAGAGGAAGAGCTCAGAGTCCTGCTGAGATTCGAGGACGCGGTCGGACTCGGTATCGAGGACGGCCTGAAGAATGCGGGCAGCTTCGGCGAGATTGCCGGTGGAGACGAGGTCTTCGACGCGAGCAAGTGATTCGCGTGCTGCGACGGAGTCATCGACGTAGACGGGGGTGGATTGCTGGGCCAAGGCGCTCGGGACAGTGGAGGTCGCGGCGGACACGAGGGCGATGGCGAGGTACAGAGGCGCGACTCGGCGGCGGGCGCGTTGGAAGAGAGATCGAGTTGCACAGCGATTGATCATCTGAGGCGGTCCGGCTGATGGGGCTGCTCGCGATGTTTGGGCGCGACGCCCCGGCTGAGCAAGTCAAGGCCCGAAAACCCGGTTCGTCCGGGAAACCGCGCCCCACTCCTCACGTATCGATCCGCAGGGGGCGTGCCTTGCGTTGCAGATTCGATGCGAGTGAAGGGAATGTATGGAAGTCCGGGCTTAGGGGTAAATCGGGGCTGTGTAACAGCCGATAGGACCATGAAGGACGGGGTCATGGCAGAAAATGGACTGAGCCATGCTGGTGCAGCGACTCCTGCGATTGCAGGCGGGGTGGCAGCAACCGACGTGCTGGGGCGTGCAGCCGAAGCGCACCTGACGTGGGTCTCCCGAGTCCTGAGTGACAAGGCCAGACGAATTCGGGTCGTGACCTTGCTGGTGGCGATTTTTGCCATGAGCATGGGGGACCTGTACATGACGGTGACGTACGCCTCGCAGGTGGGGATGATTGAGATGAATCCCCTGGCGCGTGCCTTGATGCGGGGCGATTCGCACGTGCCAATTATCCTGTTCAAGTTGGCCACGGTTGGCATCGCCACGTTTTTGCTGTTCAAGGTGCGGGCGACGCGCGTGGGCGAGCTCGCGTGCTGGGCAGGAATGGTTGGGCTCTTGTGGCTCACGATTCGCTGGGTGGATTACAACCATGCGATGGTGGAACTGACTCCGGCTCTGCACACACTGGCGAATGTCGAGGCGGGAAGCTGGGTCGAAATTGGTGCCGATTAATGGCGACGAGCGATGCTGCCGCCCATGTCGATAGGCATGCGTGACGGTGGACGGACCGGTACACTGGTCTTGTGATGAATACTGCACAACCTGCGTGGCGTGGAAGTCTGATTGCCCTTTTCGCTGTGGCAGCGGGATTGGGCGGTTGCATGAGCAGCGGGCCGGAATTGAGTGCCGGACGAGGCGTGCAATCAGGTGGACAAGTGGTGATTCCGATCGCGGCGGCGAACCGGACTGAAGCACCGATGCCCCTGCGGCGCGTGGACTACACCGTGAGTGTGGATGGAGGAGCACCCATCGCGGTGACGCGTTCGGCACTGGCAACGGTGCACTCGCTTTCGACGCAGACACTGGAACTGCCGGTGCCTGCGGGGCCGGGCGCGAAAACGTACTCCATCAGTGGTGAAGTGGTTTATCTGCCTGCCAGGAAGTTCTGGAAGGTGATGTATGACGAAGAGATCTATCGCCCGAGTGTGAGTTTTTCATTCTCCGGAGAAATCGATCAGGCGGCCGCGGTGATTGCCGATCCGGCGCCCACTTCGGCGGAGCCACCCGCACCGGCGGATGCTGCAAAGAAGGATGACGCAAAGGTGGAAGAGCCGGTGAAGTGAATCAGACCACACGCAACGGGTCTTTATCCGTGCGGCTGACGAGGGTTTTGCAGCCCGGAAGAGCACTCTTGAGCTTCTGAGCCAGGCGGGGCAGATATCCACGCTCGGTATTGGTGTGTCCGGCAAGGATGACACCCAGGCCTCGCCGCAGGCAATCCATGACTTCGTGGTGTTTGAGTTCGCCGGTGAAGAAAATCTCGCATCCTTCGTGATGAGCCAGCGGAACGAGTGAGGCACCGGCGCCGGCGCAGATACCAATGCGTTCGATCTGTTTGGATGCGGACCAATCCCGGGGTGTGGCGACGAGCACATGCTCGACTCCCAAAAACGAGCGGATGCGCTCGGCGAGGGTGTTGATAGTGGCGGGACGATCTAGGACCAGGCGACGACCTGGGCCGACAGATCGCTGGGGCTTCGCATGCAGGGTGTAGACGTCGATGGCGGGCTCTTCGTAGGGATGGAACTGCCGCAGAGTCTCAAGGGCCAGGGCCAGACCGGCGGCGGAAACGACCATCTCCAGGCGCACCTCGGGAACGTGTTCGAGGTGGTTGCGCTGGCCAATGCGGGGGTTGGTTCCTTCGGTGGCGAGGAAGGTGCCTGTGCCGGGCGCGGCAAAGGAACAGACCTGATACCCACCGATGATGCCGGCTCCTGCGGTGGCGAGCCCCTGACGAATGCGATTCGCATCGGCCTCGGGGACGAAGGTGACAATCTTGAGTTCCTGGGTGGAGGCGAGTTCGGCGTGAGGAGTGAGGGCGCGGCAGTCTCCGGCGACTGGGGCGGACTTGGAGGACTTAGCCACCGGGGCAAACCCCTCGCAGAGCCAGTCATTGATGCCACCGGTGCAGGCATCGAGAGCGGTGTGTGGGGAGTAGATGATGATGCCAGCGCGGGCGGCGCGGAGGATAATGCGTTCGGTAGCGCTGGAAGCGGTGAGACGCTTCAGAGGTTCCCAGATGGGAGGGTGATAGGCGATGATCGCGCCGGCGCCCAGATCGATGGCTTCGTCAAGAACGTCTTCGGAGAGATCGATGGCCAGAAGAATGGGGCCTGAGAACTCTTGTGCGAGATCGCCGACGAGGAGACCGACTTTGTCCCACGATTCGGCGAGGTTGAGGGGGGCGATGGATTCGAGGGCGGCGACGAGGGCGTGAACGTGCACGGGGGACTCCTTGTTACTGGCAAGGGTAGATTGGTGTGGTATGCTCTGGCTGTCATGCTCGTGCGGGCGTATGCGAAGATCAACCTGACTCTGGCGGTGTCGCCACCGGAGCCCCCCACTGCCCCCAAGGCAGGGTGGCATCGCATTGCGTCGTGGTTTCATGCGATTGATGTGTGGGATGAGGTGCAGATCGTCCGCGTTGACGGTCCGGCGCGGGTGAATGTGACGTTTGATGCATCGGTGCCGGGCGCGGCGGTGGATTGGCCCATGGAGAAGGACTTGGGCTATCGCGCTGTCAAGGCACTGGAAGCCCGGATGGGGCGCGAGCTGCCGGTGCACGTGCAGGTTCGCAAACGGATTCCGGCTGGCGGTGGCTTAGGTGGCGGATCTAGTAACGCGGCGGCGGTGCTGAGGGGCGTGAATCAACTGCTGGGGCTGGGCGTGCCTCACGCAGATTTGGTGTCGATCGGGCGCACGCTGGGAAGTGATGTGGAGTTCTTTTTGGATGAGGTAGCTCTGGATGAGCCACCTCGACCGGCGTTTGTGCAGGGCTTTGGCGATTTGGTGGAACGGGTAGCACGGCTGCGCGACGAGATGACGCTGCTGCTGACGGGCTGCGTGTGTCCAACGCCTCACGTGTATGCCAAGTTTGATCAGTTGAAATCGACGATCTTTGCAGAGGGCCCAGCGCGCCGCGCGATGGAAGAATCGATCGCCGAGGGACGCGTGAAGAAAGAATTGCTCTTCAACCAGCTCACGTCCGCAGCGTGCGAAGTGAATCCCGCGCTAAACAAGGCGATGCATGCCAGCGCACGTCGCTGCGGGCCGGTGCTGCTTTCAGGGAGTGGAGGCACGGCGTTCACGTTAAACACGCCGACTGAGCCGATACCGGGGATCACTGCGGTTCGCACGCGGCTGGTGTGAGTGGCGAAGCCCTATGATTTTCGGAGATGGCGACACCAGCGGTACATTCAGTAGCGCAGAGAAAGATGGCGACATCGAAACGCCCACTGTGGGTGTGGTTGGTGGGTGGAGTTGTTGCCGCGGGACTGGGCTTCTGGGCCTGGGACGATCTGGTGAAGCCGGCAACCGTGATCAAGCGCTTTGGAGTGGTGGAAGAGGGCAAGGTGTATCGTAGTGGCGAATTGACTCCTGCTTCGCTGAGCAAGATTGTGCGCGAGCGGGGGATTCGCACTGAGGTGGATCTGGGCACATTTCGCGATGACCCGGCGGGTGAGGCGCGAATGGCCAAAGCCGCGACGGCGCTGGGTGTGACGCGGTATTCGTTTCATCTGTATGGGGATGCCAGTGGCGATCCGAATGAATACTTGCAGGCCCTGCGGTTGATCAACGACCCGGCGAACCAGCCCGTGCTGGTGCATTGCGGGGCGGGAACGCATCGCACAGGGTGTGCGGTTGTTCTGTATCGCACGATTGTGCAAGGCAAGGACTATCAGGCGTCTTTGCGTGAGGCCGAGGAGTTTGATTACCTTCCCGAGAAGCATGTGATGGTGAAGCAGATGCTGGATCAATGGCGCGAGCCGATCGCCAAGGCGATGAAGAGTGGAACGGCGCTGGTGGAGAGAACCACGCCTCACGCTGAGACGGTGGCGAACCCGGCACCGACGACGATTCAATCGGTGCCGGAGACAAAGCGGTGAACCTGCCGCGACTTGACAAACACAACGCAGCGATGTTCTGGGCTCCTCGGGTGATCGGGCTGACGTGCCTGGCGTGGCTGGTGTATGAATGGATGGCGGGTTCGACGGGCCTCTCGATGAGTGAGGGGCATCGCGCGATTCCGGCGTGGGAGATGATGGAAAAGGGGAACTGGTTTTCGCCGACGATGTTTGAGCAGCCATACCTGCGCAAACCACCGGGGATGCCGTGGGCGATCGCGGCATTCTCGAGCATGATGGGACAGACGGAGCTTGCCGCAAGGTCAGTGTCCGCCGTGTCGATGCTGCTGGCGGCGCTCGCCTCGGCGTGGTTTGCCTCGCGCTGGTTTGGTCGGGATGTGGCGTTTGGTGCGGGTGCACTGCACTTGTTGACGCCTTGGTTCTGGGAGAGTGGCCGCGCGGCAGAGATCGAGGCACTGCACAACCTGGGAGTGGTGCTGGCGATCTGGGGGTTGATTGATCAGTGTGTGATGAGTGGTCGTCAGCGGCAAATGATGTCGCTCATGGCATTTTTTCTTGGCGTGTGTATTGCGGGTCTGGCCAAAGGTCCGGCTGCGGTGTTGCTGCTGATCGCGCTGGCGGCGGCGGTGTGGATCATCAAGCCCGTGGGAGTGCGCTTGCGCGCGGGGCGAATGGGCGTGGCGTTTGCGGGCGCCTTGGCCCTGCTTGGGGGGCTTGGCTGGATGATCTGGCAGCGTAGTCATGCGGGAACCGTGGCCCCGATCACGCAGAGTGTGACGGAGTTTCTGTGGTCATGGGATCGGGTGGGGAAGATCGCGGTCATGCCAGTGACGGTGGTGTTCTCGGCCTTGCCCTTGAGTGTGCTGGCGTGGTGGGCGTGGAGAGGAACCGGATGCGCTGCGAAGCCGTCATGTGAAAGCTCAGCGGATGATGCAACGCGACTCATCGTGGTGACGGCAGTAATCGGCGTAGCACTGTTTGCGTTGGCTGGAGTTTCAAACCCGCGGTATCTGCTGCCGGTGGGGGCGATTCTGTCCCCGGTTGCGGGATTGGCGCTGCACGGCCTGATTGCCGGGCCGAAGTTGAGATCTGCTGCGCTCATCGGTCGCGGCGTGGCACTTGCGACGATTCCGGTGCTGCTGGTGGGATCGGTTCTCTACACAGTGATCAGCGAGCGCGGAAGGGGCTTGAGCAGCGGCAAGAGCGCCGGAATTCGGCTGGCGGATCAACTGCCACACGGGGCAGTGGTGATCGCGGATGACCTGATCGAAGCGCGACCGGAAGTGCTGTGGTATGCCCGGCAGGGGGCATTGCAGCGTGGCAACACGGTGCGAATTGTGTGGACACCTGCGTCGCTGTACGCTCTTGAAAAGGGTCGAGCGCAGACCTGGCCAGAACCCACACACGCATTGATTCGAATCGATGACCGCAGCAGCGAAGCACAGCGACTGGAAAATGATCTGAAGATGCTGGTCCTGCAACCCACAGACTACACCGATCGCATAGGGCCGAGTTCGCGACCTTTTGAGTTTCGCCTGTACGCGTTGCAGCGAGGGGCATCATCGCCAGACAAATGAAAAGGCCGGGCGCAGGGCCCGGCCTGAGTGTCTTCACGTGAATGACTAATCAGCAGCCCGCGCTGAAGGCGGCGACGAAGTCGAGATAGTCAAAGAAGTCGATGGCGGTGTCGGCGTTAAAGTCGGCGGAAGGTTCATTGGCGCTGAAGGCAGCGACGAAATCCAAATAGTCAAAGAAGTCGACCGACGTGTCGGCGTTGAAGTCGGCCTGGCAAGGAGGTGCGGTGCGGAAGCCGGTCTCGGGGCCAGCAAGATCCTGGAAGCGGGTTGAAGCGCCATTGGGGAAGCCAGCGCGAATCCAGTAGTGGAAGGTCTGACCGGGTGTGGCGGTGGTGTCGTCGTAGGTGAAGGGGGGAGTGCCGCCAGAGAATCCGACCGAGGCGATCTGGGTGGCGGAGCCGAAGCTTGACGTGGTGCCACGATAAATGCGGTAGCCGGTGGCGTTGGGTGTGTTGGTCCAATCGAGGCGGACCTTGTCATTGAATGTGCCGTCGGAGGCGGTGAAGTTGATATTCAGGTTGGAGACGATGGTGAGCTTGTAGAGCTGAGACTCTCCAGAGGGAAGTGTGGAGCAATTCACCTTGATCTGGTAATTGCCGGGTGGTGAAAGAAGGTACTGAGAAATCACTTCGGCCGAACCGGCAGCGGCAGTGTTGACCGAAACCAGCTGGGTGCCGCTGGCTTCGGACCAGAGCTGCAGACTGAGGTTGCCCAGTGCCAGCGCGTTGGTGAAGTTGTTGTTGGAACAATTGCCCTGCAAGCTGCCGTTCTGAGGGCTGTCGTCGTAGTTGCTGCCGATGGGTGTGGCCGTCACAGTGACGACACGATTGCTGGCCAGAGAGAATTCGTACCAGTCGCTGTCGAGAGTGTTGGCGATACTCACCGTCGCGGCGTTGTTGGTGTTTGGCAAGGGGACGTTGCCCACTGTGATCGTGGCGCTGCTGTTGAGCGCACCGAGCAGAGTTGAGGACGCACTGCTGGCGTTTGGCTCGTAGATATCGCCATAGACATACTGCCCGCCGCGAACTTCATCCTGTTGCGGGCCATCGAACGCTGTGGAGAGGAAGGGCTCCATCAGCTTTGTATTGGCGATGGGGCAAACGTGATTCAGGCCCAGACCGTGGCCGTGTTCGTGACCGACGGTGTTGCGGAGAAAGCGGTAGTCTCCGAAACTGTCGTTCCACCCTTCGCTGCGATCCAAGACCATGTCACCACCACCACCGGCACCCGGGAACGCGTTGTAGGCGAGGATGCCATTGCCACCATCGATGTTCTTCATGGAGATGCGAACCATGCCGCGAGTTGCACTTGCATCAGCACCCCATGCGCCGCCGTCGTCCCAGTCGTTGGTGCCGTTGGTGACTCGAGTGTAATTGACTCCGGTGAGGGCCTGCCAGCGGTTGAATGTGGCGGTGATCTTGGCAATCCACGTGGCGCGGCCGCCGAGCGTTGCAAACTGCGCATCCATGCGGGCAAAGAGATCGCTGTTAGCGACGGGCTCGCCCACGCCGCTGCCGATGGAAAGCCCATCGGGTACAAGACTCCATGTGACGGTGACGGGCGTGTTGACCACGCCGCCGGCATTCCAAGAGCCACCGGCGTAGAAACGGCTGCCCCAGACGCGACCGAGATAGGCCTCGGTTTGCGAGATCACGTTGGGATCAGTATCGGGGGCATAGCACGCCGCGGCAGGAGCGGTGGCGCTGAAGGGCGACGCGACGTCGGCCCATTCTTCCCAGGGAGCGACCGCGCGAGTGAGTGATGATTGACCAGACCAGAAGGAGCCAATCACGCCGCGCTGAGCGGGCATGGTTTCATTCGCAGCGAGTGTGAGGCCGGAGACGGCATCGGCTGCGCAAGCGGATCCTGCGGCGACGAGCAAAGCGACTACCGAGCCGGTTGGGCGGACGTTGATCATCGATTCTCTCCAATTCCTGAATGTGGCGCGATTGCGCCTCGGGACGCTAGAAGTTACCAGATACCCGCACCCAAGACCACATTCGTGTGGAAGTTGTCGGCGGTTCGGGAGAGTTTCGGGGTTTTATTCGGTTGGTAGTGAGTGTGCCGCCGCGTTTTCGGACGTACTGGTTACGGTTGGCATGGACCGGCAAAAGCACTGACAAAGTCGAGATAATCAAAGAAATCGATGACTGTGTCGGCGTTGAAATCTGCTGCCGCAGACCCCGTGGCAAAGAGCTGGACAAAGTCCAGATAATCAAAGAAATCGACAGTGTCATCGAGGTTGATGTCGGCCACGCAAGGAGTGCCCAGGAAGAAATTGGTCACACCGGGGTCCCAGTCGGTGCGATTGCCTGCATCGCGAGCGGTGACGCGGATGCGTGCGTTGGGAACGTTGGGACCGGAAGTGGGCACGGTCCACACGTAGCGGCCGGAATCAGCGATGTTTGTGGCGAGGTTGCTCCAGGTTGAGCCACCATCCAGAGAAAGGGAGACTGTGACATTTGAGACTGCCTGATCATCATCAGCAGTCCAGTCGATGTTCTGGGTGCCGCCGCGGGGAATGATCTGACCCCCTCGCAGGGTGCGCTGGTAGACGGTGGGAGCCAAGCCGGTGCCATCGACTCGCCCTTTGTGCTTGGGCACATGCATGCAGATGCAGTGCATGACACCGGCCGACGTCACGATGGCTTCGCAATTGATCTGAATGATGGTTTTGCCGGGGCAGAGGTTCTGCCACGCAGCGAGGGCAAGATTATCCAGGGTTGCGCCCAAAGTCGTCGGATACTTGGGCACTAGCACGATGTCGTTGCACATCACGGCATTGGTATAGGTGTAATGAGTGCCGCCGATGGAGCGAGCGGGAACTCGGACGACGCGGTAACCACTGCCAGCCATGCTGGCGGCCTGAGAGTTGCAGATGGTGTCTTGTGTACTGCCTCGATTCTGATCCCAATCACTGATCAGCACAGCATCATCGGCTGAGATGTACATCCACATATCGATGTGCTGGGTGATATCGACGTTGGTGGGAAAAGGTAGAGTGATGGAGGTGTTGATATTCTGGTATTGCCGCCAGATGTCGATGATCTGCGCAGCGGTGCGGCCGGGATTCTCATTGACGATCAATTGAGTGGCAAATGCCGCGCCGATGCCATTGAGGTGCATGTTGCCACCGCCGTGGATCAGCGGCAGTTCGTAATACTTGTGCTTGCGATAGGTGGACCAGGTAGAGTCCCAGTTGTCGTCATTGGGGCGGGGGCGGTTGTAGCTGTGGTCGACGATGCCGCGGACGGGGCGGGCGCTGTCCCCCTCAAAGATGTAGCGAGGGCCGTAGTCGCGTATCCAGATGGTGTCATTGGCACCACTGACGTAACGGATGTTTGCGGTGTTGCCGCCGAAGGAAGACACACGGCTGTTGCAGGTGGTGTTCTCTCCCACGGCATCGATGCCGACATATGCGAGGGCATTTCCACTGGTGGTGATGGCGGCAGCCATCTGCGCGACAATGTCAGTCCACGAGGTCGGGCCTTCCCAAGCCAGGATGATCCCTTCCATGGGTTCATATTCACTGGCGCAGCGCACTGGGCCACTGGGCGGTGGCGTGACCGCAGCTGGTGGAAGTAGCGGATTCTGTTGCAACCACTGGCGCTCGGCGAGGGTGAGCCCCTTGGGGGTCATGGCGGTTTCGGGGTATTCGGGTGCGGCGAGTGCCGCCGCGCACAATGACATGAGCACGCCACTGGCGACCAACAGGGGAAGCGGATTCCGGAATGCGGCGGGAGTGCGGTTCATCATCTGGTCTCTCAACATCCGGATTCTCAAAATCGGGCCGCAGAACGCACATTGTTGCATCGGCGTCAAGCCCCGTGTGTATGCAACCGGGGCCCGGGGATTCCAGGTCCGATGTGGTTATTCGCAGCCAAAGGCAAAGACCGCGACGAAATCCAGGTAATCAAAGAGATCAACCACCGTGTCGCCGTTGTAGTCCGCATCCGGCCCACCGGCGGCAAAGACGGAGACGAAGTCCAGATAATCGAAGAAGTCCACGACGGTGTCGCCGTTGTAATCGGCCTCGCAGAGGGGGTCTCCCTCCCAAAGAGCAACATCGCCACCGTTGCCAAAGTTGTTGGCATGCGCCGCTTTGGAGCCGCTGGTCACATAGCGACCATCAGTGCTCATGCTGAGAGCAAAGACCGAGCCGAAGGTGTCGATGCTGCCGATGAGGTTGACGTTGCGATCGAAGATGTGCACTTCGGGATGGGCGTTGTCTTCGCTGCCCCAGGAGGAAACGGCAAAGGACGAGCCGTCATCAGAGCATGCGGCGCCGGAGATGGAACTCTGGAGCGCGCCGCCGGCGGTGGTGGAATACGTGCCCAGCAGAGCGCCAGTGGGAACATCCCACGCGCGGGTGTGAGTTTCCAAGTACGTCAGATACATGTGAGACATCGAGACAACTGTGTTGCCATCACGCGAGACGGCAAAGCCCCAGGCGAACCACTGATTGGGCGCTGAGAAGTTGATGACGTTGCTCCACGAGGTTCCCACCCTTTTGAAAACCCGCATATCAAACCCACCGACGACGATGGTGTTGCCATTGCCGGAGATGACGTACCAGCCGCCGGAACCCGCGCCGGTGGCGTTAAAGGTCTGGGTACCGGTGGCGGTATCGATCACGCGGCCGTTGAAATCGTTGGTGATGAGGGCGGTCGAGCCATCATCCGAAATGTCCACCGCGGTGATGCCACCTGAACCATTCCACACCGAACGCTGCGTGCCGTCTGCTGCGTTGATGATGTAGGCGCGAGCGAAGGATTGCTGGGTGTTCTGGTCGTAGTAATTGAACCCGGCAACCACGGTGGAACCATCGCGAGAGATCTTGATGCAGCGCGAGGCGTAGTACACGCTGTAAGGCGCGGGAATCGGGAACGACCAGAGGGGCCCGGCTGAATTCAGGCCACGAACCACGAATGGCCCGTTGTACTCAACACCATCAATCACTGCGACGCGATCGACATCGGGCGATGCAGAGACGCCCACCGGACTATTCACCTGAACCGAGTACTCATTCAGCACGGTGCCGTTGCCGGGGACTGCGAAGGTCTGAATGCGCTCGCCATTCAGAGATTGACCCGCCCAGATCACGCGCCCGGAACCGTCGCCAGCGCCAAAGGACACCGAAGACGAGATCGCGGCAAAGGTATTGCGATACGTCCACAAGACGCCCTCGGGGAAGAGATCACCGGCCGTGCCAGTGGATCGCACGGTTTCGATGCGAGCACCCCATGCGTCAGTGACGGCGCGGCGGGTTTCGGTCGCCTGCGGTTGCCACTGGGCAGAGGCAAGACCGACGCAAGCGATCAAGGACATCAAGCCGCAGGCGCGAGAGAGTGACTGTTGCATTTTCACCTCAATTGAACCAGGAGCCCCGAGACGCGGAGAATACCAGCGGCGGGGTGAGCGCTGCAATGGCTAATTGACTGATTCTCAGCAAACCCGTAGCGGGAATCTCGCGTGAATATGGGATGTGCATGGGGTTTCCACCCCAGAAGGTGATGGCTCCGGGGCATGAAAAAGGCCCGCCGAGGAGCGGGCCTTGAGAGATGCACAATGCTCGCCAGTTATGGGCAACCGGCGCTGAACGCAGCGACAAAGTCCAGATAGTCGAAGAAATCGATGGAAGTATCGGCGTTGAAGTCCGCGTTCGAAGCATTGCTGCTGAAGGCGGCTACAAAATCAAGATAGTCAAAGAAGTCGACAGTCGCGTCGCCGTTGAAGTCCGCAACGCACCCATCGACCGTGAAGGTGAATACGGCGTTGCCCAGAGCCAGGCCATCGCCAGAAGGGAGACTGCCTGCGGAAGACGGGGCGCTCATCTCGCCATCGATGCGTTGACCGGAAGCGACGGTGGTGATGGTGTCGAGCGCGGTCACGGTGTACGTGCCACCAGCGAACGCAGAATTGGCGGTCAGCACAGCGGTGTTGGTTGGCGCGTCGTATGAGAAAGTGAAAGGAACTGCGCCACCGGGGCCAGTGATGGTGAACTGGCCCAAGGAGGCGGTAACGGGCTCAGAGAATGTCATGCGTACTTGTGTGGTGCCACTGGCTGCGGTGGAGCCGGGGGCGGGAAGTGTCTGCACCACCTTGGCGGGGCCATTGATGTACGCCTCGCTGGCGCGGCTGCTGGAGAGAATCCAGTTGAATTCGTCAAAGCCCATGCCGGTCGCTGGAGCGGTAAGAGGAATCACAAAATGTTCCTGACGCTCATCATTCCAGACCACATAGGTGGTGTTGCCACCGGTGCGGTCCACGCGGATGTCAATCGGGAACGTGAACTTGTTGTTGGCACCCATCGCGGTGGATTGAGTCTGGCGAATGTGCAGTTTCAGGTAGTGCTGCCCATTCACCGTGACGGCCTGGGAACCGTAGAGATAGGCAGGAGTGCCTTGGCCAAGCACGCTCTGATCGATGTACCACTGCAGAGAGGAACCATGCGTTGAGGAAGCGATGTCGGAGAAGTTCTGCGTGGTTGCGCCCGTGCCGCTGAACGCTGCACGATAGTTGGCGAGAATCTGGAAGAACGTAGTGTCGCCGACGATCTTGCGAAGCTGGTGCAAAGCCCACCCACCCTTGCGGTAGGAATTGTTGGAACTGAAGATGTTGTTTGGGCTGGTGACATCAAAGCAATAGGCACTTGAGCCGGTTGTGGCCGTCAGGTTGGAGGGACGGCGCGCAGCCATCGAAGAATGCAATGCGCTGATGCCTGCTGAGCCCGGCTTGCGCTCATACCACAATGCCTCGGAATACGTTGCAAATCCCTCATTGACCCAGATATCGTTCCACGTGCGACAGGTGACATCATCACCCCACCACTGGTGGCCGAGCTCGTGCGCGGTCACGCTTTCAGAGAAGGTGCCACCCATGCCGGTAATGGTCTGATGCTCCATGCCACCACCGAAGGTGAACTGGTAAATGCCGTACTTCTCGCTGGCAAATGGGTACAGGCCAAAAACGGGGCGGAAGGTCTCCAGCATCTGCAACGACTGTGCCCAGACATTGCGGTTGTTGGCGGTGTCGCTGGGTGGTGAAATGTTGATCTGGAAAGGCATGGCGCCCGTTCCGCCACCCGACAGCGGATAGTTGTAGGTGTAGTCATACACGTTGTAGGCGTGGATGCCGAATGCGTAGAGATAGGTGGCCGTGGGAAGATTGGTGCGCCAGGTGTACTTGGTCTTGGTGGTGCCGACGGGTGTGGTGCTCTGCAGTATGCCGTTGGCGACGCCACGCAAGCCGTTGGGAACGGTGAGACTGATCGTCGCCGTGCTCTTGTCGGCGTTGTCGCCGGGCTGGCCATTCTCACCATCTTTCACGGGCCAGATGCTGGCGGCGTAGTAGGGCTCAGCAAGCGAACCTGCAAAAGGAAGATTGTTCAGTGTGGTGGCGCCGATTGAGAAACTGCCCAGCCCCACGCTGCGGGGGGTGCCGCTGTAATTCACCTTGACTGTAAAGATCTCACCGCTGTTGTACGCGCGATCAAGGGTGATGCGCCGGCCGTACGTGCCCGCAACAACCACCGATGATCCGGGGATGGTGGTCGTGCCATTGATCACCACGCTGGAGATGGTGTACCCGTTGGTGATGCTGCCACCGTTGCTGCGGAGGCGAAACGTGAACTCAGTGAGTCCATTCACCATGCTGCGCAGGGTCATGGTGTTGGAGCCCGCGATGGTCACGGCGTTGGGATCGATATCCACATCAAAGTTGTTGTCGATCAGATCGGTGTCACCAAGGTTCTCGGCGGGTTCGAGAAGTTGTTCATCCTCTCTCTGACCCTTCTCAGCGAGCCGAGCCAGAAGCGCCTTGTACATTGAGGCCTTGCCACAACCGGTGTGATCGCCACCAGCGCAGTCGTCACCACCACCGGGGTGACCCGGAGGCAAAGGAGGCAGAATTGTGTTGGCTGCAGGAATCGTGCCGATGCGGCAGTCGTGCCCCTCAAACTGACGAACCACCTGAGCGTTTGCCGCGGCTCCAGCGACAAGGACCACAGCCAGCGAGGACCTGGACAAAGACAACCCACACACCTTGGAGTGATTCAGCACGCGCGGCACCCTTTCAAATTGAACAGAGACGAAACTTGGATCGACCAAACCAGGCCGTCACGCAATGCGCGGCACTGGACCCTTACTGAGAAGTGCGGAAGTTACCACAACTGCGTCGTCAAACCAAACTTGATTCCGGAAGTTCAGCCCGATAACACAAGTCACAGAAAAGCACCGGGCCGGAATGCGGGCCGCGATGAACGACACGCATGCTGGCCCAGTCCCCAAATCCCTCAGCCCCTTGGCCCGGCCCGAAAGCCCCCTGCTGCCACCTGAGTTCACAGGTCGCTCAACCCCAACAAACGGCCCCGATTGCCGCTGATCGATACCCCTTTCGCATCGTCAGGCGGCACGCTGTTCCACACCATCGGCGGGTCGTCTTGTGCCATGACTCTGCACTGTGATCACCACATTGAATCACATGGCATAGGCATGCACGTTGGTTGATTCGGGCGAACGTCTCCTCACAAGAAGCGGCACACACACGCCGCGAGTGCAGATCAAGCCCCTCGATGCCGAGCGACACCGGGGGACTCCCCCCACTCTCCGCTGAATAGTGGTGATGGGTTGCAAGTGAATCTTCACAATTCCGGATTGACGACACCCTGGCATCTGCGTTCGGACGACTTATCGGCACATCAGCGCATGAATCAAGGCGCTGGACTGGGGATGCCTTTGACATTGCCGCACGCTTCGATGATGACCTTGCGGATGAGTTCCCTGGAATCGACACCCCCTTTCCAGCGTGCCACACGCCGGCCATTGACAAAGAGTGTCGGCAACTCAGTGATGGAGAGGGTCGAGGCCGAAGCGACACACTGGCTCAAGCGCAAGTTCACGCCGTTGGTCGTGAGAGGGTCTTGAATCTGGCCGAGATCCACCTGCGCGGCGGTGGCGAGGGGCCTGATGATATCTGCTGGAATCGGATTCATGGCACCCAGTGCGATGGCTTGATCGTGCGCTTTCCAGTACGCCGCGTCACCGCCAATGAGCCCTGCTGCGATCACACCCTTGGCCAGTTCGCATGCGCGATCGTTCATCTTGCGTGGGATGGAAGGATTGCATGCCGGATCTGCGGGGTAGTGATGAAATGCAAATGAAGCGGACCATCCCTCGGCGAGAATCTCAGCGATGATGGCATGCATTTCACGCGTGCCTGATTCCTGATAGTCGCCAACAAGATCGATTTTCGCCAGACCATCGCCACGTCGGCGAACATTCTGCGTGTTCATCTGAACAGGCGCACTTCGCCACATCGATACATACTTCTCCAACGCGCGTGGAGGTTGATCGGTCCATGACTGGTCCCATGACGTGTTTGCGGTGGCTTGAAGCACCGCTGTCACGATGCGCGACACCGTGCCAGGACTCTCCCATCCGGTACATTCCACACCATTGACAAACACCATCGGTGTGCGGCTGATGCCCAGCGACATCGCCTCTGCAACATCGGCCTTTACGCGATCGAGAGATTCGCGACCAGTGAATGCAGCCATGAACTGATCGACTGGCAGACCCATCTCAGCAACCCCAGAGCGCAACTCCGCTTCGGTGAATGAACCACCTTTGGCAAAAAGCCAGTGGTGCATCAGCCAGAAGCCACTCTCGCCAGCGACGATTCCCCCGGCTTCGGCTGCCCGAGCAGCCCAGCAGGCATTGGCGTGCAGGGTCCGTGGCACATTGGGATTGCAGTCACGACAGAATGGAAAGTGCTTCATCGACAGCGACACGTTGGGCAACGCTGCGACTTGAACCAGCTCGCGCTCGAGTTTCTGGCAATCTGCACATTGAAAATCACTGATCACCACGATGCGCACTTTGGGAGTCTTGGAACCCTGCTGGTATCGACCGGTGAAACGTGCTGCCACTTCGGGCTCGGAAGCATGGGGAAGAATTACCGCTGCTTGAACTGGAGTTGGCACAGGAGCCGTCAAACGGTCAGCCGTTGGCTCGCTGAGACGATTCTTCTGCATGATCACCGACGCAGCAGCGGCACTGGCGGACTCAGATCGCTTGCGCGCGGCGGAACTCTCGATCACGCCCCCGGTGACAACGACAAGTGCCAGAGTCGCGACGGCGGCCAACCACGCCTTGTTTTGTGCTGGCTCGTCAGACGCCGCGATTTCCGTTCCGATCCATGCCAGCAGCACACCCACGTGCGCCGCCAAGCAATAGGGACACCAGACTTGATACTTGATGGCGACAGCGATGAAGAAGATCGACATTGCGAGCAGCACGCGCATACTCCAACGAGTGCTGCGACTGCCAGCGCCCGCCAACTTCATCAGCACGAGTGCGCCGCAGTACGTCGCCAAGCCAACGAGCGCCGTCGAGAGGGTGAACCCGCCAAACGACACCTGTCCCCATGCCGAAGCCCCGGCCTCAGCACATCCACCCCAGCCAGCCGGAGCCAGCGACGTGCCTTGGGCCGCCCCGCCGCAACCGGGGAGTGAGGCGCCGCTGAGGTTCGCGTAAGCGAGCACACCAGTGGAACACAAGGCAAGCAACAGCCCAACGACAGCGAGGGTGTCGCCATATGCCACGATCCGAGGCGATGGTCGGAACCCGGGGGTGGATCGTGCCGAATGGTCATGTGACTGGGGCATTCGCCCTGATCGTTGCCACCGACAGTGGCCGTCGCGAGTTGCGTCCTAGAACTGGTTTCGAGGAGTGATTCGGCGTCTTGCAGAGTGTGGTACACTGGATCTGGTCATCGGTGGTTCGGGAACCCTTCGCCAAAGAAAGTCGATCATGCGTTCAACTTTGAAGACAGTGTGTGCACTCGCCCTATTCAGTCTGGCGGGAGTGCCCGCGGCACTGGCCCAGGTCAGTGGTCCCACGCCTCTTCCCGCTGAAGGCCAGATCGAGGCGCGCCCCATCGTCAATATTCCCATCACTCTCAATCGCATTGACCGCATGCATGTGACACCACGGGGCGTGCGCCCTCCCGTGGATTCCGATTACGGGATCGCCGCGTGCAATTTCACCAGCAGTCATACCGATGCGAACTTTGGCGGTGGCAACTTCGTGGTCCAAGCGGGGTTTGCTCAGCAGGAAATGTTCGCGGCCACCTACACCATCAACCCCGCTGATTTCCCCCTTAAGCACAACCTCACCGAGATCATCGTCGCCACCAGCAACACAAATCAGAACACGACGACGCAATGGTCAATCCTGATCTGGGAGGGTGAGCCCAATACTGGCAATTTGATTTTCCAAGCCAGCTCCGATGGCGACCTCTTACCCCACATCTCCATTCCTGCGGGCACCAACGGCGTCAACCTGCAGTTCTCGGTGGATCCGGGCGACCCCGAGCAGATCATCATCAACAACAACGGCACCAACAAATTCACCGTGGCTTTCCGCATCGATCGCCATCACAATCAGACACAGAATCCCTGCTTCTTTGCTCCTCCCAGCAACAGCAATGCCTTCCCCTGCACCGATACCTCTGGTCTCTCGCAGGCAGGCGCCAACTGGCTCTTTGGTCTGAATTGCGGCTCGTTCGGCTGTCCTCCCAACGGTGGCTGGGCCAAGTTCAGCTCCCTTGTCTCTGGGTGTCGCCCCAGTGGCGACTGGGTCAGCCGCACGACCTGGTCCAGCGTCGCTTGCCAGCCCGGTATCGGTGCCTGTTGCCTTCCCAACGGCAATTGCGTGGTGACAACTTCCGGTGATTGCTCCACTCAGGGTGGTGTCTTCCAGGGTGATTTTACTGACTGCTCGACCGTTTCCTGCCCGCAGCCCACCGGCGCATGCTGCTTCAGCACCGGGTTCTGCATCAGCAACCTCACCGAAGCCCAGTGCATCGGTGCCGGCGGCACGTTCCAGGGCGTTGGCTCGCAGTGCAATTCCAACAGCACCTGCCCAACCGGCGCGTGCTGCCTCCCCGATGGTTCATGCATCACTGCAACCCCAGCACAGTGCCAGGCCCAGGATGGCACGTATCGCGGCAATAACACCAGCTGCTCCACTGCCAACTGCCCACAACCTCTTGGCGGCTGCTGCTTCTCAACCGGTGGCTGCCTGGTTCTGCGTCAAGATCAGTGCCTGGGTGCTGGTGGCACGTGGGCCGGACCCGGTACCAATTGCGTGGATGCCAACGGTGATGGTCGAGCCGACGCTTGCGTGCCCCCATGCCGCGCCGACTTCAACAACGATGGCACACTCGACTTCTTTGATTATCTGGACTTTGTCGCTGCCTTCAGCGACAACAGCCCCAGCGCCGACTACAACGTCGACACCGTGATCGACTTCTTTGACTATCTGGACTTTGTCGCCGATTTCAGCGCTGGCTGCTGATTCACCCTGTTTCGTTCCGCCCTGCCGCCACCTCGTGCTGGCAGAGCCCGTTCGATGAGAGACACGCGCACCCGAATCGGCCGATTCGGGTGTTCGCGTTATAGGGCCTAGATGACCCCATTCATGGGTTTTCCCCCTTGGGCGCGAAAACTTTGGGCAATCTGAAGTTTGCGGCGTTGATTCTGGCTGGCATTCATCGTTATCTTCTGGTTCCCGGTCGTGCCTTCGTCACGATCGGTCCACGGAGAGGCTCTGCCATGCGTTCATTCGTCAACCGTTTTTTCGGTTTGGCTATCAATTCTTCCCGTTCCGCCTCGTCGACCACACGCCGCGCTGGTGAAGCGCGAGGTGTGGCCTCGCCAGCTCTTGAAGCCCTGGAATCTCGCCAGATGTTGGCGGTGGTCGTGTGGGATGGTGGACCGACCGGTACAGCAACGGATTTCAACACTGCGGCCAATTGGGTGGGTGATGTGCTGCCAGGTCCGGCCGACACGGCCGTGATCAACACGGCGGGGAACACCATCACGTTCACATCGGGAACGCGGACGATCACAAACCTGGAGACGAGCCGCGACATCTCGTTCAACGGCGGCTCGCTCGTGACCAGCGGCACCAACACAATCACTGCAGTTTTGCGTATGCAAGGCGGCACGCTGAACGGAGGCATTTGGAATCTGAGCGGGTTTGGTCAATTCAGTTTCACCACATCCGGCGGCACCCTCGCCAATCTGACAACCACTGCCGAGCTCAATATCGGCGTGCAAAGCGCTGGCATCACGCTCAGCGGCACCACCACGACAGGCAATATTCGCCTCTCTGGCAACAACACCAACCTGAATCTTGCCCCCGGCTTCACGCTCAACTCCAACGTAATCGCGGAAGGCGCTGGCAGCAGCACCCGATCCATCACCACGGCTTCGGGCGGCGCTGGAACGGTCACCATCGCGCCATCGTCGACCATCACTCTGGGCATCAGCTCCGGGTCCGGACTGATTCTGCAGCAATCCAGCGTGGCAACGCTGATCAACAACGGCCTGATCGTCAACGAGAACGCCTCTCAGACCCTCACTATCAACGTTCCGGCATTCACCAACGCGGGCACGCTTCGCGCCACAACGGGCAACCTCACGGTCAGCTCAACCGGCGGATGGCTGAACACGGGCACCATTGAGGCCGCCGCGGCAGGCATCGTCAATCTTGGCGGCACGTTCAACGCCACCAGTGGCGAAGGCACATTTGCGACCTTTGCCGGGCAATTGAATCTCACCGGCACGCTCACCAATACCGGCAACACGTTTGACCTCTCCCCGACCACCACCGGCAACCTGCGCATTGTCGGGGGCACAATCAACAACGGGTTTGTGAATGCCACCAGCGGTGCAACAATCCTTGGATCCGTCAGCAACGGCACTCTCAACAGCGTGGCGATCGCTGGCGAAGTCACTCTTGGCGCTACCAGTGTTCAGATCACGCTTTCCGGAAGTACCACATTCACCGCCGTGCGCATGAGTGCCGGCAATACCACGGTCAATCTGGCCCCTGGGTTCACACTTTCCAATCCAATCATCGGCGAAGGCGCCGCAACAGGCACGCGCGATGTCTACGTCGCCTTCGGCGGTGCCGGCACTGTCACCATCTCCAGCACCGGCAGCATCACCGCCGCAAGCGGTGTGGGCGCAGGTGTGCGGCTGTTGCAATCCTCGGTGGGCACGCTGGTGAACAACGGCCTGATCGTGAATCAGGCCGCGGGTCGCACGATCCAGATTACCAGTCTGAACACGTTTACCAATGCCGCAACTGGCATCGTGAGGGCGACCGCAGGCACCGTCAGTATCGGCGCCAACAACTGGACAAATGCGGGCACCATCGAGAACACTGCCGGATCAACCATTGCGCTGGCAGGAACGTTCAATACCTCTGGCGGCATCGGCACGTTTAGTACTGAGCCGGGCAACGTGCTGGTGACCGGCACAGTCAATAACGCCGGTGGCTCAATCACGCTCAACGCCTCCACCGGTGACTGGACCATGTCCGGCGGCACCATCAGTGGCGGCACGCTGAACACAACCGGCTTTGCCCTGAACACCTCAAATGCATTAAGCACGCTCACCAACCTCGCGGTGACCGGCGACTTACTGATGAATGTCGTTAACGGACAGTTGCTCCTGACGGGCACAACGACATTCACTACTCTGCGTATGAGCGCTGGCAACACCACCCTGTATCTGGCCCCTGGATACACACTCAACAATCCCATTATTGGCGAAGGCGCCGCAACAGGCTTGCGCGACGTCTACGTCGCCTTCGGCGGTGCTGGCACCATGACCATCGCATCAGGTGGCAGTGTGACCGCAGCCAGTGGCATTGGTGCCGATGTGCGCATCCTGCAATCCTCAACCGCCACGCTGATCAACAATGGCCTGATTGTCAATCAGGCGGCCGGACGCAATCTGCAGATCTACAACCCTGCAACCTTCACCAACAGTGCCACAGGCATCGTCCGCGCCTCGGCTGGTAGCGTGACAATCGGTGCATCTGCCACAAACTGGACTAACGCCGGCACGATTGAGAATGTGCTTGGTTCGAGCATCATCCTCGCTGGCACATTCAGCACGGCGGGCGGCATTGGTACGTTCAACACCGAGCCGGGCAGTGTTGTGGTGACCGGCACCATCAACAACGTGGGTGGCAACATCAACCTTAATGCCACCACAGGTGACTGGGCACTGCAGGGTGGAACCATCTCCGGTGGCTCGATGGCGTATGCAGGAAATCTCCTCACCACCACCACTGCCTTCAGCACGCTTCACAACGTCGCCATCACCGGCGAAGTCATCATGGCCACCTCAAGTTCGCAATTGCAGTTGAGTGGCTCTACCACATTCACTGCACTGCGCATGACAGGCAGCAATGTCACCTTGTATCTGGTGCCGGGGTACACGCTCAACAGTCCCATCATCGCCGAAGGAGCTGCCACTGGTTCTCGCGATATCTATGTGGCCTATGGTGGCACTGGCTCGATGACGATCGCTTCGACTGGCAGCATCACCGCCGCCAGTGGCCTGGGTGCTGATCTGCGAATCCAGCAGTCGTCGGCAGCCAATGTCACCAACAACGGACTGATCGTCAATCAGGCGACTGGCCGCACCCTGAACATTCAAAACCCCGCCACATTCACCAATGCCGCCACGGGAATCGTCAGAGCGGCTGCGGGAACGGTGAACATCGGTGCAGCATCGTGGACCAATGCCGGCACAATCGAGAATGTCGCCGGTTCATCCATTAACGTCGGTGGAACATTCAACACTGCCGGTGGCATCGGTACCTTCAACACCGCTGCCGGCGAAGTCTTTGTCACCGGGACCATCAACAACGTCGGCAACACCATCACGCTCAATTCGACCACCGGCGATTGGACCATGTCCGTTGGCACAATCAGCGGCGGTTCACTAATCCTGAGCGGCGTCACTCTCAATACCACCTCCTCCGGCGGCACGCTCGCCAGCGTGGCTATCACAGGCGAAGTGATTCTTGGAGTGAGCAGCGCACAGTTGATTCTCTCTGGCACCACCTCGTTCACCGCCTTGCGCATGAGCGGCGGCAACAGCATCCTCTACACCGCACCCGGCTACACGCTTTCCAGCCCCATCATCGCCGAAGGAGCCGCTACCGGCACACGCGACATCTACGTCGCCTACGGCGGCACGGGCACGACCACGATCACATCCACCGGCAGTATGACTTCTGCCAGTGGCAGCGGCGCAGATCTCCGCATTCTGCAATCTTCGGTGGGAACATTAGTAAACAACGGCCTCATCACAATCCAGGCCACTGGCCGCACTCTCTTGATTCAGCCGGGGACCTTCACGAACAACGCCGGTGGCATCGTCCGTTCCAGCGTCGGCAACATCAATATCAACGCAACCAACTGGACCAACGCTGGATCGCTCCAGGTTTCTCCCGCAGCATTCATTCAACTCAACGGAAACTGGAACACAACCGCCGGTGAAGGTACGCTCAGCAACAGTGGCGGCACTTTCTTCATCGATGGCACCATCACCAATACCGGGAACACCTTTGAATTGAACACCGCCACCGGATCGCTTGTTCTGCGCTCAGGCGCGATCGTCAACGGCGCCATGACCTTTGCCAATGGCTCGGCCGTGCTGGGCAGCACATCGCTCGGCTTCCTTCGCAGCGTGGCCATTACTGGCGAATTGAATCTCAACGTCGCCAACACCAACCTGGGCATCGGAGGCACTACCACCTTCACGGCGTTCCGCCTGTCGGCGAGCAACTCTCAGTTGTACGTCGAGCCGGGCACGACGATCGCTTCGCCAATCTTCGCCGAAGGTGCTGCGACAGGTGCACGCTCAATCGTCATGAACTACGGCGGTAGCGGCGCCATCACGATCGCCCCCACCGGCTCAATTCGCAACGTCGCCGGGCTGGGTGCTGACCTGAACATCTCCCAAAGCTCCTCGAGCAATTACTTCAACTCTGGCGTGATTTCGTCTGAGGCACCGGGTCGCACACTGAACATCTCTGGCACCAACTTCACCAACAACGCGGATGGATCACTGAACTCTCTTGCGGGAACACTCCGCACGAGCATCAGCGGCGGCTTCATCAATCTCGGCACTGTGACTGCCACTGGCGGAGCGACAGTTGTGCTCGACAGCAACATAAACGCCACTGGTGGCTTGGGGGTATTCAATACCGCCGCAGGCGTGGTGAATATCGCCGGCACAGTCAACAACACCGGCAACACCATCACCACCAACAGTGCCTCCGGATCTTTCAATCTCACCAGCGCAATCATCAATGGCGGCTCAGTCTCACTTCTCAATGGCACCACTCTGAATCTTCCATCCGGCTTCTCAACGTTGAACAACGTCACTGTCAATGGTGATATCGTGGTGACCAGTTCCGCCTCTGTGCTTGTCGGTGGCACTACGGCCTTTACCGCGCTGCGTCTGACTGGCAACAGCAGTGGCGTCTACTTCCCACCTGGCGCAACGCTCAATTCGCCTGTCACTATCGAGGGCGCCAGCACTGGCTCACGCAACGTGATCGCCGCCTACGGCGCCACCGGCTCATTCACCATCGGCCCTAGCGGCAGCATTCGCATTCTCGCTGGTTCCGGTGGCGGCGTGAACTTCTCACAATCATCGACGGTCACAGCCATCGTGAATAACGGCTTGATCTCCAGCGAAGCCGTTGGCCGCTCGTTCAACATCAACATGCCCAACTTCACCAACAACGCCACGCTCCGTGCGAGCGGTGGCACGGTCGACATGAACGTCACAGCACAGTTCATCAACACCGGCACCATTGACCTGGGGCCGGGGGGCTTGCTCCGAGTCAATGGAACCGCTGGCTTTGCCAACGGTGCCAGCGGCGTGGTCAATGTCACATTGGGCGGGCCCGCCGTCACTCAGTACGGGCGCATTCAATCCACTTCTGCCAACATTCAACTGGATGGCACACTCAACCTGACCATTCCCAACAACGTCACCATCCCGATCGTTTCCCGCTTTGATCTCATCACCGTCCCCGGCAACCGCACCATCAGCGGCGACTTCTCCACCATCAATCAGCTCCCGCCGGGCCCCGATGGCAAGAATTTCTTCCTCATCTCCCCCACTTTCTACTCCTTCGCCTACTCCTCTCTGGCTGACTTCAACAGCGATGCCGTCGTCGATCTCTTTGACTACCTCGACTTTGTCGCCGCGTTCGCAGCCAACGACCCCACCGCTGACTTCAACAACGACTTTGCCATCGACTTCTTTGACTACCTGGACTTCCTGGTCATCTTCAGCCGCTTCTAAAGAATCTCCTCGAAGCAATCTGATCTGCAACATCAGATTGAAAAACTCAGCCGCCCTTTCGAGCCACAGTGGTGTGTGACTCGGAAGGGCGGCGTTGTTGATAGAGATTGGTTGCGGTCTTATGCCGCGGCGCGGGTCTTGTTCTTGGCTTGCTGCGTCTGGTTCGCGGGCTTGGCCACCGGAGCATTCACGCGGGTCTTGCCCACCGTGCGCTGATTCGCTGTGGCGCGACGAGCCGCCTCGTTGGTCAAGCTATCGACCAATTCCAGCGGGTCAGCCGCCCAGAGGTCTGCACCGATTTCTTCGGCCAGGCCCTCCGCGCGATTGAAGACGCCGCCGCCAACCACAATCTGGGTCTTGTCGTTGCCGCCGATCTCGCGCATGTTGTCGATGATGAAGCGGATGCCGGGGAGGTCGCTCGCTGCCGAGCAGAACATCAGGAGCACATCCGGACGAACTTCCTGCACCTGAGCCATGATCTCATCCGGCGACACACCGCCACCCATGAAGCGGACGCTGTAGCCAGAATCTTCCAGAAGGTCGATGGCCATCTGGGCGCCGAGTTCTTCCGACTGGCTCGTGCCGCATGCCGCGAGAATCGTGCGGCCCGTGCCTGCGCTGCTCAGGTTGAGCTTCATCGCTGATTGATCAATCAGCACTCGCAGCAAACGCGTTGCGAAGTGATAGCTCATGCTGGTGAGCTGGTCCTGCTTCCATAGCTTTTCAATGGTCTCGTACGTCGGCCAGAAGAGATCCGTCATCACGTGGCGAGGGTCGATGCCCTGCGCCTCGCACTCATTGACAATCTGGCGTGCTGCCGGACGGTCGCCATTGATCAAAGACTCAAAGAACCGTTCCAGCACAATCTGCTGACTCATGTCTGTCCCCTTCGCTGGCGTCCGCACCAAGTGGTCGCTCACGCCGCGTGCAGGTCTTGCCATCTCCGCTGGCAACGGCCTCGATGTTCAGATTGGCGGATCGCTCCGGATCCACCCACGCGACGCGAAGACCGCACGTTCCGGGGAGTGCACGTTCTCTGTGATCCCCGAAGCCGCGGCAATCTCGTCGCGTTCTGCCTATCGAGCCACCCCGCGTGCATGCACACATTTCCGCCCGGGCCAAAATCGCGGGGAGATGCGCAAGGCCGATAACCGATCCCTGCCGGAGAGCAAAATTCAGTTATAGGGCGTTATCGCGGCTTGATGGCCCGATAACACACGCAAATGCCGAATGTCAAAGGCGTGGCCGTCACATCCAAGAAACCAACCTTGCGCAATTCCTGCTGCAACTGGTCGCGTGTGAAGAAAGAATCGACGCTGGCAGGGAGGTACTTGTAGGCCCCGGAGCGGTCGCCACTGATCAAGGTGGCGGTTCTGGGCATGATCCAGCCGCAGTACAGGTCATACCCCCAAGACATCGGGGGTGTGCGTGGGCGATCAAACTCCAGCACGACCACACGGCCGCCGGGCTTCAAGACCCTGAAAAACTCGGCAAAGGCGCGGCTCGGCTGGGCCACATTGCGAATTCCGAAGGCGATCGACAGCACATCGGCTGATGCGTCCGCGACGTCGAGGTTCATCGCATCCCCCTCGCGATATTCAACTTTGGGGGCGTAGGGACGGGGTTTGACCTTATCGCGGGCGATATCCAGCATTGCGGGGGTGAAATCGATGCCGATGACGCGCGAGGCGGAAGTAGCCGCGAACTGCTCGGTCAGGTCACCCGTGCCGCAGGCGATGTCGAGAACCGTGTCGCCGGGCTGAACCTGGGCGAGTTGAACCGCCCGCTTTCGCCAGGCCTGGTCGCGGCCAAAAGAGTGAAGCCGGTTGTTGAGGTCGTAGGAAGGAGCGATCGCGCTGAACATCCCTTTGACGCGAGCGGCTTTGTCGGATTTCTGATGGGGGTTGGCCAGATCGCTTCCGGCCCAGAGGGGGGTATCGGCGGAGGGGGCGGGTTGTCCTGTTGGGTTGGCCATGGGCACGTCGATGGTATGGTGGTGGTGCCCGATTTGGGGGTGATGGGGGTTGGGGCCGACATGTGGGGCGGTGCGAACAATCTGGGCGAAGGGTCGTCTGACCAGAAGTATATTCTGACCAGATGTATATGTAGATACGCGGAGGTGTCTGATGGGTGGGCAAGTTAAGAGTGTGAGTCGCTACCGCGGGGTGATTGCCGTCGGGCTGCTGGGTGCCGCGGCGATCCTGGGCGGCTGCTATACCAACCCGACGACGGGACGGAGTGGGCTGGAGATCTACTCCCACGATCAGGAGATCGCCATCGGCCAGCAGTATGGGCCGCAATTTGTATCGCAGTCCGGTGGCGAAGTGAACGATGCCGCGCTCAAGGCGTATGTGACCGAATTGGGGATGAAGCTCAAGGAGCAGGTGGAGACTCCGGAGCAAAAATCCCTCCCCTGGACCTTCGCCCTTCTGAACTCCCCCGAGATTAACGCCTTTGCACTTCCGGGTGGCAAAGTGCACATCACCATCGGTCTGGCCAAGCTACTGAAGAATGAAGCCGAGATGGCTGGCGTATTGGGTCACGAGATCGGTCACGTCACCGCGCGGCACGGCAACGAGCGAGCTGGCGACAGTGTCTTGATCGGCATCGGCGCGGCAGTCGCTGGCGTCGCCGTCGGCGATGAATCGGCAGGTCGCATCATCAACCAGAGCGGCGAGCTGGTGTTGCTCAAGTTCAGCCGCAAACAGGAGTCGGAGGCGGACTACCTCGGCATGCGCTACATGACCAAGGCGGGGTACAACCCGATCGGCCAGAAGTCGGTGATGGAAGTGCTTCGCGATGCGAGTAAGGGTGGGCGCCAAGCGGAGATTTTCGCCACGCATCCCTATCCCGAGACACGCATCGAAGATATCGAACGCTTGCTGCGTGGCGAGTTTGCGTACACGCAGAACAATCCGCAGTATGTGCTGAATGAGGAGCGGTATCGCAATCAGTTCCTCAGCCGCGCTGCTTCGATCAATCCGCCTGCGCCCAAGAAGCAGGCGCCTGCCGGGCAGAATCTTCAACAGCGAGGGAAGACTCCGCAGCAAGGCACACCTCAGCAAGGCGGTCAGCAATTGCCACCGCGCCGCACACCAACTCAACCCGCGCAGCAGACGCCGCGGCAGGGGGCGGCACTCGTCCCAGCCAACGAAGGCGGACGCGCGTTTGACCTTTCGCGTCCCGTGCTGTGGTGCACGACGTGCCAGCAGGCCGAAGCTAAACAACACGCCGCACCATAAAACAACCCAAGATCACGCGCGTGTAGCCCGCTCGTACCCTTAGATTCAGCTGGCGCTTCTGGGATCATTCGGTAGAATGCCCGGGCATGTCTCTGACCATCTCCGTTAAGCAACTCGGATCACGACGACCACTGCTGTCAGATTGGTCGCTATCACTTCCTCCTGATGACTTCGGTGGAGGGGAGGGGATCACGTTGCGCGATCTGATCTCCAAGATCGTCGCGACGGACGTGGCTGGGTATGCAGCGCGGCGGGAGGAGCGGCGGCTGGATCGGGTGCTGACGCCGCAACAGATCGATGATGGGGCGCGTGCGGGAGCAATACGCCCGGAAGCACGTGAGGTGCCGCCACCGCCGCCGGTTGAAGAGGCCGTGGGCACGGCATTGCTCGCTTTTGAGGATGGGTTGTTCATCGTGGCGATTGATGGCGCGGAAGCGGTCAGTGTCGAGCGTGACGATGGAGTCGCCTTGCACGAGCCAGCCGATCTCCCGCATCTCCGACGCCACGTCGCCCACCATGTCTCGGTATTGATGATCGTCCTCGGGGAGATGCACCCACGGCTTCCCGTCCGGCTCGGCGAGCCGGGGCCGCGTCGGAACGGAGTCCGCGTCCGTGAACGCGGCGGCGTGCCCGTTCATCACCGGATCAACATGGGCGGCGGGTTCAGGCACGGGTGTTGCCCTCCCCGGTTGCCGACATCGCCACCGCCCCCGCGTCGATGTACGCCAGCACGTCCGCACGCTTGTAGCGGACGGCCCGACCGAGCCGCACGAACGGGATGCCCCGCCGCTGGCTTCGGTGGTTCCGCAACGTCTGAAGCGGGATGCGAAGCAACTCGGCGACTTCCCGCTCATCGAGCAGTTGGAGCGGGTCGGGGCCGTCGGTCGTGGGTGCCGTGTCGCGTTGGGTGGGAGTCGCCATGCCCCATCTAACGGCTCGCGGTATTCGTTGTCATTTGTGTAGGGGCCGACTCGGGACGACTCGGGACGAGTGGGGCGGACTCGGGCGGACTGAAGTGACGAGCGGGACTCTTCGCTACTTCTCCGTGGGCTCCAACCGGATGTACCCGATGTCGCCGGAGAAGTAACCACCCGATAGTTTCAACTTGTACGTCCGACCCTTCGGCACGTCGAAGACGACGTAGCCCTGCTTCGACACGTCCGGGTTCAGCGTCTCCAACACGCCGATGGAGTTCTCGATCATCGTCCCCTCGGCGGAACTCTGGTACTCACGCCCCTCCTCGTCGATCAACTTGATCGGCGGCACCATGCGGGCCTTCTTGTCGTCGTTCCGCACCGTCATTCTCACGAAGAGCCAGTTGGCGTTCGCCCGCTTGTCCAAGAACTGATTGGTGGACAGGCGTTGCGACCAGTGCGAGTCCCACGCACAGTACGACGTGTATCCGATGTGAATCGTCTCGCCCTGAGCCTTCTCGACCTTCGCTCGTTCAGCGGCCTCGGCAGCGGCCTTCGCCGCCGCTTTGTCCGCAGCCGCTTGCCTCGCGGCGGCGGCTTGTTCCTCCGCCGCCTTCCGTGCTGCTTCCGCTGCGGCCTCGGCCTGCCGCTTCGCCTCTTCACGCTTCCCCGTCACCGCCGTGATCTGCGGACGGGCCAGAGCGACCGCACGATCCGTCAGCACCGCATGGCCGAAGTCGAGTGCCTTCGGCGGCGTGCCACCGTCACGGAAGCGGGCGAACTCTTCGTCCGACGCGGACACGAGCGTTGTCGTCACCCACTCGGCATCGGCGGAGTTGCGAATCTTCGTGCGGAGCGATTGGGCGAGCCCGCGATTCGGGGCCGAACCGTTGAGTGCTTCGTCAAGCAACACCTCCGCCTTCGCCACGTCCCCGGCGTCGAGCGACTTCTTCGCATCGTCCACGAGTCCCGCCAACTTCGCGGATGCTTCGGCGTCCGCCTGTGCCTTCGCCAGCACGTCCGCCTGCCGCTTCGCTTCGGCGGCTTGGCGATCCCGCACGACACCACGCCCGGCGACGGAGAGGCCGATGAGCGATGCCCCGATCAGCACGAACGCCGTCAACTTGAACACGCGCCATGCGGGGCGATCCGGCGAAACCCGCAGGAAGCCGCCGACCACACGGCGAAGCGGCGGGAGCATGTAGAGGCCGACGAGTGAGAGAACCACGATGCCCGCCCAAAGCGGAACGCCGGGGACCGCCGGGGCGAGGAACGCCGCGACGATCAGCACGAGCGAGAGCCAGAGCCGAACGCCCTTCTTCTTCGTTGGCGGGAGTGCCGGTGCAACGGCGGCTGTCCGCGTCGGCATCATCGGCGGGGCTTGCGTGTGCGGCATGGGCGGTGGTGCCGCCTGCGTCACGGCACGAACACCGGCGACGGCCACGCCCTTCTTAGCACCCATCGCCGCCGCCGACGGCACGTCCGCCGCCTCCACGGTGAGTTCGATGGGCTGACCTGTCTCCTGATCGGTGCCGGTGACGACGTACCTCATGCGTGCATTGTAAATGGTCGGGTCGAGTCGGATTGTCGGGGCGGGGCGTGTGCGATCCGTCGTCAAGGCCCCCGCCGGGGGCCGCACCCCCGATCATGCCGCCGGAGTAGCACCGGGGTAGCCCCGACCCAAAAACACACCCGGCGGGCCGGATGATCCGACCCGCCGCAGAGTCCGTGATTCACGGGTTGATCTTGAAAGTGCCCCCCGAAGGACTCGAACCTTCGACCCGCTGATTAAGAGTCAGCTGCTCTACCAACTGAGCTAGGAGGGCAAATCGCGGCTGTTGCCAGTCGCGGGGGGAAGTATACGCCCCGCCCCCCGCAAAATTTCAAGCCGCGTAATCCACTCTACAGCTGGCACACCCACCACAAACCAGCCACACTTTCAGGCCCGGCTTCCGACGCGCCATCCAATAAAATACCGTACCCTTTACAAACAAACCTCCTGGACGCCGCGTACGTACAGACCGTTGCACTCGCTACTACAATGGTTTCGCATCGAGTTCTCGATGATTTGAAAGGGACCTCACATGGCAACTGGACGCGTTGATCTGGGCGGCGGCTCAAAGAAATCCGCACCTGCCAAATCCTCTGGCGGAGCCATGGGCAAAAACGACAAGGCCAAGCTGGGCATCGCCGTCGGTGCTCTCGTCGTCGCTGGCCTCGTCATGGGCTGGTTCCTCGGAGCGTTCGATTCCCTGCTTGAAACCAAAATCCCCGAGGGTGCCCCGCAAGTCGGCGGCACGCAGGTCACTGCCGAGCAGGCCACAGAATACGAGAACATCAAGAAATACAACGAAGATGCCATCGAAAAAGGCAAGGCCGAAGGTGCCACATCTGCCGGTAGTTGATCTCCGACCAGTATGTGTTAAATCTGAATGCGAAAAACCGCACCGCTGTCGAAGCGGTGCAGTTGTGCAATGGATCGGCCGCAAATCACACCTTCGTCGTCACTTCTTCCACTCCGGCAATCTTCCCGGTGTCCATGGCGCACCGGCCTGCTCCAGCTTCCGCTCAATCGCTGGCAACTCCGTCTCGATCACACTCTTGAGCGCAGCCAACTGCGCCTCAAAGTCCGCCGCCGCGATCTCATATTGCTCGCGCTGGGTGCCCGTCGGAGGTTGTGTGGTATAGGCCAACCCACTCACCGCGCCCATGACCCGCTCTGAGATTGAGGGAGTCTCGGCGACCATGCGCTTGCCAAAGGTGGGATCACCACTGAGGGCATCGCGAATCGCCTGCACCTTGTCCTTGAAGCTGTCGATCTCCTTGAGCAGTGCCACATCAGCCGTCGGGGTTTCCAGGACCGCCGCACGTAGGAACCGAATCCGCCCCTCCACCTCACCCAGCACGCGCGAGGCACCAGCGATAGCCCGAGTCAGGTTGGTCAACTTGCGCTCAAAGGTAAACTTGTCCTGACGAGCCGCGTCTTTGGCGGCAAGTGTGGCCAGGTTCAGATCCTTCACCTCAAACTGAACCGGCTCGCCCAGATCCTTCCACACACCATCGATGAGTGTCGCGACCTGCGCTGAGTAGGTGCCCGGCGGAGCGAGCACACCCGCATCATTCAATTCCCACGGCATTTTCTCGCTCCCACCGATACGGATCGGTGAGGTTTCGGGATAACGCAGGTTCCATGTGGTGCGATGCACGCCCGCCTCACCACTCACCGCCATCCGCCGCGCCACCGCCCCGCTGCCATCACGAATGGTCAGATACGCCTCGGCCTTGTCCTCGCGGTCTTCAGCGCGGAATTCGTCGATGGTGGGATACTTCCAGTTCTCACCCTTCATCGCCTCTTTACGCTTTTCCTTGAGTGACTTGTGACTGTCTTTGAGGAAGTACGTGATCGTCGCCCCCAATGGCGGGTTCTTGGCGGCATAGTTGGTCGCGCCCGAATAACCACGCCCTGAAGTTCCTCCCAGCCGCGATTCTTCCACGTACGCCACCGCCGGCTTGATGGGAAAGATGTGCGCGTCTTTGTCAAGCACTTCGGGAGCAAAGTTGCGCAACGGTGAGTAGTCATCGACGATGTAGAAGCCGCGACCAAAGGTGGCCATGGCCAGGTCTCCTTCGCGGCGTTGAATCTCCAGATCACGCACGGCGATGGTGGGCAGGCCGGAGAACTTGAACCACTTCTGACCGCCATCCAGCGTGTAATACGCACCAAACTCGGTGCCCACAAAAAGCAGCTTGGGATTCACATGGTCCTCGGCGATGGTCAGCACCTCACCACGCGCAGGCAGGTCACCAGCGATCGACTTCCACGTGCGGCCACGATCGTCCGAACGCAGGAGGTATGGCGTGAAATCACCCATCTTGTGATTCTCAAACGCGGCGAACACCGTATCGGCGCTGTGCTGACCGGCTTCCAGATCAGAGATGTAGGTCATCTCAGGAACAATGGGGAAATTCTCGACCTTCCGCCAATTTGTCCCGCCATCTTCAGAGACGTGCAGCAAACCATCATCGGTGCCCACATACAAGAGCCCCTCCACCTTGGGTGATTCGCTGAGCGAAACCGCATTGCCGAAAATGCTGGTGGACATGTGCTTGGCAACGGCCTCGGGCTTTTGAATCACGCCCATGACCTTGAGTTGGTTTCGGTCGAGGCCGCGCGTCAAGTTGGGTGAGATCACCGTCCATGAATCGCCACGATCGTCGCTCTTGAGGAGGTAATTCCCCGCCATGTACAGGCGTGTGCTCTTGTGAGGGCTGATCAGGATCGGCGTGTCCCAGTTGAAGACAAACGGCTCCTGCCCCTTCTTCTCTTTGGGCTTGATGTCTACCTCTTCACCACTGGCCCGGTCAAACCGCACAAGGCCGCCATCCTGTGATTCCGTGTACACGATGTTGGGATCAGTCGGATCAACCTGCACTTCAAACCCATCGCCACCCGTCGTTACAAACCAATCCTCATTCGCAATGCCAATCCGATCCGTCGTGCGGCTGGGTCCGCCATGCGTGTTATTGTCCTGCGTTCCACCATAGACATAGTAAAACGGCTCGCTGTTATCCACTGCCACGCGATAATACTGCACGACAGGAAGATGCGGATAGTGCCGCCAGTACTGACCTCGATCAAAGGAGTCGTACAACCCTCCATCGCACCCCACAAGCAGGTGATCCGTGTTGTTGGGGTTGATCCACAGGGCGTGATTGTCGACGTGCTTGTCGCGCTCGCCCACGGGCTTGAAGGTCGCGCCACCGTCATCCGACACGTTCATGAAGGTGTCCATCGAGTAGACACGCTCTGGATTCTTCGGATCCGGAATCAGTTCGTTGTAATACTGCGGGCTTCCCGACACATACGAACTGCGCTTCGTCCACGTCTCACCTCGATCCGTGGAGCGGAAGACGCCACTTTCACCTTCAGCTGCTTCGATGATGGCGTAGATGGTGTCGGGTTGCGCTGGCGCGATGGCAAGACCAATCTTCCCCTTATCGCCTGCGGGAATTCCGTTGGTCAACTTTCGCCAACTCTCGCCGCCATTGATGGACTTATAGATCGCGGTCTCCGGCCCGCCATTGATCAGCGTCCACACATGCCGCCGCCGCTGATAGCTCACCGCATAGATCGTCTCGGGATCACGCGGATCAAGATGCACCTCGTTGATGCCGGTGTTCTCCGAAATCTGCAGAATCGGCCGCCATGTCGTGCCGCCATTGATGGATTTGTACAAGCCGCGATCACCACCCGGCTTCCACAGTGGCCCTTGCGCCGCGACATACACCGTGTTGGAATCGCGCGGATCGACCTGAATCATCCCGATGTGCTCGGATTCCTTGAGCCCCATGTTGGTGAACGATTTGCCCCCATCGCGCGACAGATACACACCATCGCCATACCCCACGCTGCGTTGACTGTTGTTTTCGCCACTGCCAACCCAGATCGTCGCCGGGTTGCTCGGGTCCATGCGCAGACACCCGATGCTGTACGACCCGTACCCCTCAAAAATCGGACGAAACGTCAGGCCACCGTTGCTGGTCTTCCACACGTTGCCACTCGCCACCGCGATGTACCACTCGCTGTGATTGGCCGGGTTCACCACCAGATCGCTGATGCGGCCGCTGGGAAAACCAGGGCCGATACTCCGAGCCGAGATCGCGGCAAACGTTGACTTGGTCGCCTGCTTCGGCTCTTTCTTCTTGCCTGCGTCGTCTTTCTTTGCCGTACCGGCTTCCGGCTTGGCGTCGGATTTATCATCCGCCTTGGCATCTGTCTTGTCATCAACCTTGGCCGCAGAAGTCGCGGCATCCTGCCACGCCCCCGCCGAACTCGACATCGCCATGCCACAAACCAACGCCAACATCCACACCTTTGAACCAGCCATGAAACCTCCAGATATCAAACTCTTGCTTTTCACTTTCGACTTTAAACTCTCAGCACTCAGTACTTCTTAGTACGGCAACGGTGCCGTCGACACCACATCATCCGCTGTCCCCTTCTGCCCATCCTTACCCATGGAGCGAAACGTCACCAGCGTTCCCTTCACCGGGTCCTCCTTGAACTCAAACGTGATCACTCCGCCCCACGGATCCTTGAACGTCCCCGGCGGCGCTTCCAAATCCTCCGCCGTCTTGGGAAGCTTGTTGTCGTGCTGCTGCCGATAGTCGCTGATCAAGATCGTCAACTGCTGCGTATTGATGTTGAAGACCGCCGCCTGCGCCGTCGCCCGCGACTGAGCCGCCGCGCCCACCGTTCCCTTGCCCTGAATCCCAAACATCAGGTACAGGGCGATGGCAATGACAATCAGCAGCACCAGCAGGCCGATACCGATATTGCCGCGGCGGTGAGTATCCAGATTCATGCCTCAGAGAATACCCACTTTCTGATCCCCGCCAAGGCCTGCATCGCTGCATCTGCACACCGGGTTTCAGCATCGAATAATGCGGCAGCCTTTCCCACCATGACTAATCCCCCACCTCCATCACTCACAGATTCCCCCACGTTCAAGCTCGACCCACGGATTCGAGCCAGTCGCCGCCGCTACGCCGCGTACCTGACCCGACGAAAGCAAGCCCTTGCCAAACAAGGGACAGCGGATGGGGCTGGAGAGTCGGGTGATGCCAAAGACGCCAAGCGCAAACGCGCCCGTTCCTTCATGGATCTTCTCGGTGCCTTTCTGAAATTGATGAAAGGCCACTACCACACCCTCGCCATCGCACTCATCACCGTCACCCTTTCCACGCTGGCCATCATGGCCCTTCCCGCCAGCACCAAGCTCATCATCGATTACATCCTCTCCCCAACTCCCGGTATCGCTGGCATCCCCGACTGGGTCCCCGGCCCGCGCGAGCCAAAGCCACTCCTCTGGTCCATCTCCCTTTCCATCCTCGCCATCAGCTTCGTCTCCCTCATCATCGCCACCTGGGGCCGCTACCACGCCACGCGCCTCACCAAGCGCATCTCCGCACTCATCCGCCGCCGCGCATTCGATCACGCGGCACACCTTCCCCTCCATCGCATCCAGTTCTACAAATCCGGCGGCATCTCCAGCATCCTTCGCGAAGACGCCGGCCAGGCCGGTGAACTTGTCTTCAGCATGATCTACAACCCCTTCAAAAGCATCATCCAACTCCTCGTCACCCTCATCATCCTCGGCCTCACCGACTGGCGCATGCTCGTCGGCGGCATCCTCATCATCCCCGTCGTCTTCATCACTCACCGCACCTGGATCACCCGCATCCGCCCCATCTACAAAGACATCCGCGTGCAGCGCACCAATGTCGATGCCCACACGACGGAAGTCTTTGGCGGCGTGCGCGTCGTCCGCAGTTTCGATCGCACCCGCGCCGAATCCACCCGCTTCACCACCGGCCAGCACCTCATGATCCGTAAGGAAATGCTCGTCTGGTGGTGGTCGCGCATTCTTGAAGTCGCCTGGGGCGTTCTTATTCCCCTCGCTTCCGGCGCAGTCACCATCTACGCGGGGTACGCCATTCTCGATGGCTCTCTCACGCTCGGTGATCTCTTCATGTTCACCGCGTATCTCCTCATGCTGCTGGGTCCACTCGAACTTCTCACCTCCACCGCCGCCAATATCCAGACCAACCTCGCCGCGTTTGACCGCATTCTCGATCTCGAACAGGAACCACCCGAGTTCGCCGGCATCCCTGCCACCATCACGCTTGATCCTCACACTGTCCGTGGCGGCATCGAACTCCGCCACGTCACCTTCGCCTACCCCCGCGTGCAATCCGCCTCGCGCGATTCATCACCCCTCCCTCCACCAGAACCAGTCCTGCACGACATCAACCTCACCATTCACGCCGGTGAGAACATCGCGCTCGTCGGCGCCTCGGGCGCCGGCAAGACCACCCTCTGCAATCTCATCGCCCGCTTCTACGACCCATCCAGCGGCAGCATTTTCCTCGATGGCACCGACCTGAAAACCATCGAACCTGCCTCCTATCGCCGCTTGCTGGGCATCGTCGAACAGGATGTTTTCCTCTTTGATGGCACCGTCGCCGAGAACATCGCATATGGACGCCGCGATGCGACAAGGGCCCAGATCGAGCACGCTGCCAAACTCGCCTACGCCCATGATTTCATCACCGGGCTCGAACCTGCCGCAGGTCATGCGGGTGGATACGACACACTGATTGGCGAACGAGGCGTGCGCCTCAGTGGCGGGCAGAAGCAACGCATCGCCATCGCCCGCGCTCTCCTGGCCGATCCCAAGATTCTGATCCTCGATGAAGCCACGAGTAACCTGGATGCGGAGAGTGAAGCGTTCATCCAGCGTTCACTCTCTGACCTCATGAAGGGGCGCACCAGTTTCATCATCGCCCACCGCCTCTCCACCGTGCGCAATGCCGATCGCATCGTCGTCCTCGATAAGGGCCGCATCATCGAGATCGGGCGGCACGAGGAACTGCTCGCCGCCCGTGGCCGCTACGCCGAACTCTTGCGTACTCAGATCGAAGCAACACGCGAGGATGTACCGGTGACGAAGTAGATCAATGGGACAACTGCCGCGACTTTCACGCGTTGGTTTAGTTCGAGTTGTTTGTGTGATGCGGTGACACGCGAGTCATGGTCGATCACGAGCGCGTACGGAAGAAGGTGTCGTGGTGTCAAGGTGACGAGGTGTCGAGGGGAGGGAAGAAGAAGTGGCTGAGTGGCAAAGTGGCGCAGTGGCAGAGTGGGGAATGTCGTCACAGGTCTGGGCATCGGGAGACCGTGTAGAAATTGAGGGGGCGTTTTCCGGGGGTGTCGGCTTCGCCGACGACCTCCGGCTATTTGCTTTCACCACTGCGTGGTGAGAGGCAGAGTGCCTCGGCTTTGGCGTGCACGCAGGTTGATTGGGGCGAGTG
>JAGWZK010000029.1 GCA_018968885.1 Planctomycetota bacterium
ACGCACGGTTTCACGGGCATCGTTGGGCTGATTGAGTTCATCCTGCACCACAGCCAAGAGCAGAAGTGTCTCGGCATCAGAGCGAATCGAGATCGCCTTCCGCAGATTCTCAGATGCACCCTTCAGATCGGCGGTACGACGCTGGTGCAGAGCACGCAGGGTGTAGCCATCGGGACGGCTGGGGTCCATGGCGATGATGCGGCCAGCCGCGACCTTCAGGCGGGCATTGTCCTTGAGCATGTAGGACACATTGCCCAGTCCGATCCACGCCTCGGTATCCGCAGTGCCTTCAGAACCAGAGGTGAGCTTGATGTACACATCACGGGCATCCAGCATGCGATCGAGTTTCACCAGGCAACGACCACGCATGTGCATGAGATCGCGGCGGGTCTTGTAGTTCTCCTGCTTGAGGAGCTTGTTGAGGTTGTATTCGGCATCGGCAAACTTCTCGATGGCAATCTGAGCGCGAACCAGGTCTTCGACAATGGCGGTGTCATCGGGGGCGAGCAGTTTGGCCTCTTGAAAGAGCTCGGCAGCGAGCTTGTGATCCTGTTTCATCATGGCGATGTGGCCAAGGGTCTGACGCACGCCAGCGTTGTTCTCAAACCGCGACTTGCGGGTGAGCAGGAACTGCTCGGCCTCATTCAGCCGGTTGGTATCGATGAGCATCTCTGCCGCGGCGACAACGTATTGAGGATTCTGGGGGTCCAGTTCCGCGGCCTTGGCATAGTTGGCGTACGCGCGATCAGGACGAGACAAGCGCTCATTGACGACACCGGTGTAGTACTCGGCGTCGGTGTTCTTTTCGTCAAGCTTGGTGGCCTCGGCGAAGCACACGAGAGCGCCTTCCAGATCGCCCATCTCGGCGAGAATGCGCCCCTTGAGGACGTGCGACTTGGGCACGTTGGGATTCAGAGCCAGCGAACGGTTCACGGCCTTCACTGCCTTTTCCAGATCGCCACCCAGAAAGGCCTGACGACCCATGTCCCACTCCGTTGCTGCCTTGAGCGAGTTCATGCGCTGCTTGGCGGCGTTCAATTCCCCCTTGGTGTAGGTGCCGTGCGTGTAATTGCAACCGCTGAGGACCGAGAAGCCGACGAGCGCGAGAAGCACAGAGCAGCGGATATTCATGAATCACTCCTAAGGGGTGTGAGCAAGGCCCACGATGTCGGGAGCGTCCGATACAGACGTGCCGACTCCCTTGCATCGGAAAGAAAGACCGGGCCCATAAGGCCCGGTCAAAGAGTCGGATCAGATTGTCGATCACCCGATTATGGGGTGACAGATTCAGAGTGTCTTACTTGGCATCGGTGGGAACCGTGCTCAAGGTCGGTGCGTTCACCGGAATCGGCGAGGGGGTGAAGGCCTGGAAGAAATTCCACGTGCCACCGGCAAAGGAATTGAAAGTGAACTCGTGATTCTCCAGGGTGGAGAAGACGTAGTCGGCAGGATCAACGTTGCCGAGCTGATCAAAGGAAGGACCAACGATCGCGACGGGCGTGAAGACCGGGGCCACTTCGGCTGGCGTAGCAGCGTCATTGGCCGGGGTGATCTGCACGGTGATGGCGGGTTCGCTGGAGATTGCAGGAATCTGAACAACCGGCTCCTGCGAGACGACAGGGGCAGACATGCCGGCGACCTGCTGATTCTGAACCTGAGCCGCCTCGGCGGCCTGGGCCTGGAACTGCTCGATCTGCGAGTTGCTGACGGCGGCCGTTGAAGGTGCCGGAGCCGCACTCTGCTGCACGGGCGCGGCAGAGGTGATCGGTGTCGTGGGAGTCGCGTTCACGGGGGCAGCCGAAGAGCTGGCCTTGCCCGCCTTGTTCTTGCTCTCGCCTGAGATGATGTCTTCGAGCATCGAGCGCGAAGGCCAGTTGCCGGGCTGACCCGTGATCTGCTCACGAATCTTGATGGCGTCGGGCTGCATCGGGTTCTTGCTCAAAGAGCGAGTGATCTTGGAAAGAGCCGCATCGGTCTTGCCTTCAGCAAGCAGCTTCTCGGCCTCGACGTTCTCCTTTGAGGTCATCTTCTCACGCGACCAGGGGAGGAGACCCTCGCGGCTGCCGGTGCGCACCTTCTCGATGTAGTCCTTGCCACGGCTGCCGCCCTCGGCCAAGCCGCTGTCGGTGAGAATCGTGGGAGTGATGAGGAAGATGATTTCAGTGCGCTTGGTGGCGTCTTCCTTACCACGGAAGGCGTTGCCGAGGATGGGGATATCACCGAGCCACGGGACCTGGCGACGTGTGACCTGTGTGCTTTCGCGGAAGAGACCGCCGAGCACGATGGTCTGGCCATCGCGAACGATGACGTTGGTCGTGAGTTCGTTGGTGATTTCGTCAGGAATCGTGACGGTGTTACCGCTGGAGTCCTTGGTGTCACGGATGACCGCTTCAGAGACCTGGGGCTTGAGCTCCATGCGGATCATGCCATCGGTTGTGATGAAGGGGCGGAAGTTGAGCTGAGTACCAGTGTCCAGGAACTGCACGGTCTGAGTCGTCGCGGTGTCGGTGCTGGTGGTGTTGAGGTAGCCGACCTTACGACCGACGAGGACGCGAGCGGGCTGACGGTTCAGCGCGAGAATCTTGGGATTGCTGAGAATCGTGGTGTCCGTGATTTCATCCAGCATCTTCAGGAAGATGCTGACATCCTTGGTGGACACACCGATCTTGAAGGTGCCCGGGCCGCTGGTGCCACCGGCAGTCGAAGTGATGGCCTTGCCGTTTCCATCACCGGGAACGGCCTGACCGCCGCCAGAGGTGCTGGAGCCGGAGGTCGAAGCCGAAGTCACGCGACCGGCGATCAGCGAATCGACCACCTTGAGGGGGCCGCCGCCAAGGGCAAAGTCGTTGAAGGACATGTCGCTGATGATGCTGAAGTCAACGCCCAGGGCGTTGGCCTCGTTGAGTTCGGTCTGCAGAATCGTCGCCTCGACCAGCACCTGGGCCGGCTTGGTGTCGATCTGACGCACCAGCTTCTCAATCTCCAGCACGTTCTCTTCAAAGTCGTAGATCACCAAGGTAGCCTCGTTGGCAAACTCGTCAGCGCCGTTGGGGCCATTGGAGAGGGAGAATGCGCTGGTCTTGCCGTTGGTCTTGATCTGACCACCCTCAGAGAGGACGGGCTTGGCAAACTCTGCGGCATCAATCGCATTCAGATAGTTCAGCTTGATCGTTTTCCACACGCGGGCCCGCTGAGCGGCCTCGATGGTCTTGAGTTCTTCCAGGGTGTAGACGTAGATGAATGAGCCCTTCTCGATGTAGCCATAGCCGTTGACATGCAGAATCGCATCCAACGCTTCGGTAAAGGTCACACCATACAGGTTGGCCGTGATGCGTGCCGAGACATTCTTGCTCGCCACGATGTTGCGCTGCGACTGAATGCTGAGCATCTCCAAGACGTTGGAAAGCTCTTCATCATTCACGTGCAGGTCAACCACCTGAGCATCGCTGATCTGAATCTCGGCCTTGGCCTTGCTCGCGCTCTCGGCCTTTTCTGGTGAGAATGGCATGGCGTTGTTGGCCGCCGCCTCTTTCAAGGCGCTGGCAGCAGGATTGTCGTTCCCCTGCTCGGGCTGCATGGCCAAGGCCACGGCCTGGCCGCACACTGCAAAGCAGACGGCGGCAGTCAGAGTCGGAACAAAGAAGCGGCGCAGATGAACCTGGGTCTTCATGGTCTGATCCTCTTTGAACATGTACCGGCAGTTGGACCGTGCAGTCACTGTCGTGCCCCCACACACCCCACATGGCGCAGTGCGGACATTCACACCTTTCGTCGTCATTTCTCCGCCTTCACTTTGCAGGTTGCCCAGATTGCCCTGAATACGGGTGCGAAAGCGTGCGGGATATTGCGGTCCGGCAGGAATTCCACCCACTTCGCGTGATGCCGCGCAGCGCGACCGGCGACAAAGAAAAACCGCGATCCAGTAGCAGGATCGCGGTTACGTGGCACTTTCATGTCGACGGGCCGTTTTTATTTATCCGAAGTTTGCCGGGAAGCCGGGGAAAAGCCGGATTCTGCTTGAATCGGATCAGGAGTCACCATGTCGGGAGCCCAGCGCGGCTCAACTCTTGCCGCCGCGTCAGTTGGTTCAGTGGCTCGCTGCGGCGGCACATCCACCATCTGCTGATCCGGATCGGCATACGCAGAACGGGGCATCCCCGTCACCACGCGAAGCTTGAACCAGATGAAGAGTCCGGCAGCCAATGAAAGTGAGCACACCAGCGCAGTGCCGGTGCGCGAGAACTTCGCATTGGTCGATGTCGCCTTGCGTCGAGGATCCGTCGAAGCAGCTGATTGTCGTTTGAGTTGCAATCCCATGGCACACACTCACTCACATGAATTCGCATCATTTCAACAGGGTGCTCAACCTGATCAGGTTCCACCCGAAGCCGGGCGTGTGACACTGACGCGCCCCGTATACCCCTCGACGGTGATCGTGAACGACTGTCCAGAGCCGCGAATCAGCACTGTTCCATTGGTCGGGGCGGTGCCAGAACCGGCTGAGAGGACCGGCATCCCCTGCTCATCAAAAATCAACAGGTTGGCGTTGCCGAACGAATTGGTGAATGCACACGAGTCAATCGTGGCGTCACCCATGCCGCTCGTGTTGAATCGCGTGTTCTGAAACGCGTACCGCGAGGGATCCACCGTACCACCGGGCATATCCAGCAGCACGTAGCGATTTTCAGATGGATAGAAGAGGATCGCTTTGGGTTCCTGATGAGCAATCGCTTCAGACTGCACGTAGTTGATATCGCTGACCACCTGGCGCACCGCGGATTGCACGCGCAGAATGCCGGCATCACCCATCGCCGGAACCACGATCGCTGCGGCAATGCCCAGGATCGTCACCACGATCAGCAATTCCACCAGCGTGTACGCGCGTTGCAGTCGTGCCGATCCCATGAACCCCTCCCCTAGCTCTCCGCAGTACGCGGCGAGCATCCCACACCTCCAACATCCCCGACGCTCACACGCTTATTTCTTGTCGTCGACGCGGATGGCCGGCATCTCGAGCACCTTGACAGGCATGGGGCTCTTGATGCTCCCCTGCATCTTGTCCAGTTTGGCGTTCATGCTCTTCAATTCCGCGATGATCTGCTTGCGCTGATCCGCCGCGTTGATGAGCCCGACATTGCCGTTGTCATCCGAAGGCGCCGCCATCGCGGTCTGGCCAGTGGCTGAGCTGCCGAAGAAACGCTCGGTGGCGATAAGGCCCAGCATCACGGCAATCACCGTGAGCACTGAGTTCAGATACTTGTTCGAAGAGGCATTGTTGCGATGATCCATTGATCGATCTCCTGGGGGAAATTCATGCGAGAAAGGGCTTTATCGCGGCAAGGGATCGCCGCTGGCTGAGAATGAACCGGCCAGCACGTCACCCGTCGCCGGGTTATAGATCCAGCCGTGCGTGGTCTGAAACGCCGAGTCGGCAGTGCTGCCGATGATAATTGTCTTTGAGTTCACACCACCCACCCAGCCGTTCACAGGCGCCGAACGCATGTAGTTGCCGGTGAGAAGCTCGCCCCACGTGCCGCTGCCTGCAGTGACGCCGGGATACGAACCGTTCTGCTGCACAAAGTAGATACTGAGTGCCTTGCGCACTTTTTCAAGCTGATCCTTGGTAGCCACCACGCGTGCATCATCTGTCGCGGCAGAGAACTGCGGCACGGCGACCGCCGCGAGAATGCCCAGGATCACCACGACAATCAGGATTTCCACAAGCGTGAAGCCGCGAGAAACTGACTTTCGCGGCAGGCGAGCATCAGCAATGTGCGAGCAGTTGAGCATGGTGCCTCACAAAGATTCCCAACGCCACATCGGTGTGACCCGATACCAATGTGTCATCGGCGGATTGATCCCGTGAAATGAGGGGTTGTGGCGCGATCCTGTCGCGTCAGAAATATCGAACCGGAACTTCTTGATTATGCGATATGGGTAAAAACACACCACGCCCGAGTGACCGGGCGTGGCGGATGAAATCATATGAACCAACTCAGCAAATGTGACAATTAGTCAGCAGTGCCGGGGGTCAGGGCATCGGTCGACTCATCGAAGTACGACGCACCGAGGACGCCGGTCGCCTGCACATAGTGCCAGCCGACGTTGGCGTTACCAGCAGCGCCGAGGACGACGCCCTGCTTGCCGTTGAAGGGGTTCTTGGGGGCGGCCTTGAGGTAAGAGGAAGCGCCACCGGCGAGCATGACAGCCCAAGCGGTGGGACCATCGGTGCTGGCGACGAGAGCGGGGTAGTTGCCGTCGGTCGAACGGGCCTTGAAAAGCTCGATCTGGTTCGACAGCGACTTGATCTGGGCCTTCAGGTTGCCGCCCTGGGCATCCTGGGTGGCGTTGGTGAACTGGGGCACCACGATCGCGGCGAGAATGCCGAGGATCACAACGACGATAAGAATTTCAACGAGGGTAAAGCCCTTACGAATCGTGTTCCGCATGCTGGGAACTCCTTCAGAAAGTGCCGGGTGCGAACCGGCTATCTCGAGATAGCCGAACGCGAACATCGCGTCCGGTGCGCTTCCGCATCCCACACATCCATGCGAGGGCGTGTGCGAAAGCGGGTGCGGATGAGCAGATGTCAATCCGCTCATCCGCCGAGCCCCGATTCCAACGCGTGCGTGCGCAGAAACCGAAACTCAGCCGGAGGAAAGATCGGCCGCGTCACTTCAACACTTCACGCTCGGTGCATGACCAACCGGCCAAGGCGCAACCTGTGCCGTCTGCACCGGCATTCCCCGAAGTGGGGTATCGCACACGTGTCGTTCACGCCGTCTTTATCGGCCCTGGCCTCAGCACGTCAAGCTTCACTCTCGTTGATGGCAAACTCCACCGGAAGGACTTTCATCGGCGGGCCTTTTTTACCGGGCAGTGTCACGCCGCACGCCTGCCCCTGCTGAATTCCCTGCACCAGCAGTGGCTGGCCACTCTGGATGGTTTTCCAATCACTCACCAGATCGCGCACCGGGCCACCTTTGAGGAAATCAAACTGGCGGTACACTTGGCGAAACTGCCGCCCCTCGCCCAGTTCCGCCTCATCACCCAGAAAGTCGGCAACGATCTGAGCGTGCTTGCCATGCACCGGTGCGCCGTCCCTGGCCATCAGAAACGCGCACGGCGAATCCGTGAACAAATCCACCCCCGGTGTCGGCACATACAGATCACCATCAAACCCGGTGGCAAGCAGGATCGCGATCAATTCGCCGGGGTGCGGGAATTCCAGCCGCTCCCCTACCACGATCCATTCCAGCCCAGTGCGCTGGGCAAGTTCGATGGCGTCATTGGCATCCGACAAGCAATCCGTCAACATCTCCGGCAATGGCTCATCATGCCACAGTGCGTGCAGCGTGCTCGCCTGTTCCTGCACCAGCACCTTGGCCTTGATGAATGATGGCCCGCGCTCGTCATCCTCGATGTCATCCATATCCCCCATGGCGTGCGTCACGGCCTGCAGGTTGATGATCGCCGGAATCGCAGAGCGCCAGCGCTCCCCATCTTCTGACTTAGGAAGATGCAACGACGCCTGGGACAACACCACCCATTTGGCCAGCAGAATGGTCCACGTGGTGGCTGGTGTCTCCTGATTGATCGAACTCTCATCGCCGGGTGCGGTCATGCGCAAGCGTATCAGTGCTCGCGTGATCTCTGCACCTACTGACACATCGGCGATCGCTCAATCGCCCGAATTGCATCACTCAAGTCAACAAACAAATCCTGCATGAACCCTGATTCCCGCGCCAGCAATCGCTTTCCCACCGAGTGCGTCGGATGCAGCACAATTTCCTGTGATTGGCGGAAAATGCACGGCTCGCACTCCCCATCCTGCTCGCACAGCATCCATTCCATGTCGTGCTCTGCACACAGCAGGTCTCCAATCGCCACACCCAGCACATCGGAAAACCAACTCGACTCACACCCGATGCGCACGCTGCCATGAATCAAAGCCCGCGTCACCTCGTCACAGCTTTCCAGCAAGGCCACATCCCCAGCGGAGCGCAAGCCAACCACCATTCGCATCGTGCCCATGTTGGCGCGAGCCCGGCGCAGCCAGCGAGATTCCCCACGACCCAGGGGCGTGATCAGGTTTCCCCGAGTTGTGATGATTCTCCCTGACGACATCGTGAGCCCTCAAACTCGCGATACGCAAGATACCAAACTTTTACGATGATTGGAAGATCGACTACATAGGGTTTTCACCCCTAGGAAAACAACTCGCTCTGACTCAATCTCGCGCAATCCTCGCCTATTCCATCCATCACTGGGGAGAATCCCCGTAAAGGTGGGCAAAGCTCACTTACATTTTCTAGCGAGTGCAGCAGGCCTCAGTCCTCAAAAATGGACTTGGGATCCTCGCCCTCAGGCCGCAGGAATTTCTTCACGTTCTCTTGTTCCAGCATTCCAAACACCCAGTCGGTCAGCGTCTGCCCCGGCTCATCAATCCGCTTCTGCGCCGAATCAACCGGGAACATCAACAGCGTCTCCCCATTCAGTTCGCCATACAACGCCATCGCCTCGCCATACTCATCCACAACACACTTCCAATCCACGCGCAGATACGACCGCAACAATTCACAACACATGCACCCCAGAATCAATGCCATCGCTTCCGCATCAAATTCCGGCTCCTGCTTCCCTCGCCAGTTCTCCAGCAGCATGTCGGCAATCTCAGATGTGTCCGCATCCTCCGGCGGCTCCGGCACTTCCTCTTCCGCAATCTCCATAAATTTCACGATGCAACTCCGCAAGAGATGCATCTGCTCATCATTCAACTCAGTGACTTTCTGCCCGGGCATCATTCAATCCCTGGCTTGCGCAACTCCATCCCCCCCCTACCCAGCATACCTCTATTTCCTACACTCGTCCCGCATGTTCAACGCCCCCCAAACTACCCCCACCATCCGTGATCTCGTCAAAGAGTCACTCGCCATCGAAGCCAAACTCCGCGAAGGTGGTGGAAGCAAGGCCATCGAACGCCAGCACGAAAAGGGCCGCCTCACCGCCCGCGAGCGCGTCAGCAAGCTCATCGACCCCGGCTCGACCTTTCAGGAATACGGCCTCTGGGCCGCCTACGCCATGTACGCCGAGCACGGCGGTGCTCCCGCGGCAGGCGTGGTCACCGGCATCGGAATGGTCCACGGTCGCCCCCACATGATCATCGCCAATGACGCGACGGTCAAAGCCGGCGCGTTCTTCCCGATGACCTGCAAAAAGATCATCCGCGCCCAGACCATCGCCCAGATGGCGCGGCTGCCCTTGATCTACCTCGTCGATTCCGCCGGAGTCTTCCTCCCCTTGCAAGATGATGTCTTTCCCGATGTCGATGACTTTGGCCGCATCTTCCGTAACAACGCCGTGATCAGTGCGGAGGGGATCCCCCAGATCGCCGCGATCATGGGCTTCTGCGTCGCTGGTGGCGGATATCTCCCCGTGCTGTGCGACACCCTGCTGATGACCGAGGGGAGCGGGCTGTACCTGGCGGGCCCCGCGCTCGTCAAAGCCGCGATCGGTCAGGAAGTGACCGATGAAGAACTCGGCGGCGCGACCATGCACGCCAGCATCAGCGGCACGATCGATTTCCATGAGAAGGATGATGATGCATGCCTGGCTCGTGTGCGTGAGTTGGTTGCCAAATACCCTGCCTCGCGTACAAATGAAGTCCTTGAGGAACTTGACGCGACGCTGAAGGCAATCTCCGGCTATGTCAATGCTGATATCGGCGAGGCCCTGAAAACTCAAGATGTTGAAGCTTTGAACAAACACTACGCGGCGCGATACGGACCACTCGCGACAACTGAGGCGATGCAGCGCCGGCTCGCGGCGATCGATGCAATCCTGATCGAACGCAAACCTCGCGCGAGACCTGCCTTCCGCCCCGGCGAAGACCTCTACACCATCTTCACGGATAAACCCGGCACGCAGTACGATGTCAAAGACCTCATCACCTGCATCGTCGACACGCGCGCTGAAAAGAACAGCGACGGCAAGGAATCACTCGCTCCTGATTTCGATGAGTACAAGGCCGATTACGGCCAATCCATCGTGTGCGGCTATGCCACCATCGGCGGCCATCCCGTCGGCATCGTCGCCAATCAGAAAAAGCTCGTCACACGCACCATGCCCGGCGGCAAGACCGGCCCCACCAAGGCCGTGCAGATGCCCGGCGTGATCTACGACGACAGCGCGGATAAATCCGCCCGCTTCATCATGGATTGCAACCAGCGCAAAATCCCCATCATCTTCCTGCACGATACCACCGGCTTCATGGTGGGCCGCGACAGTGAGCAGGGCGGCATCATCCGCGCTGGTGCCAAGATGGTCAACGCCATGGCCAACTGCATCGTCCCCAAGATCGTCGTCATCACCGGCGGCAGTTACGGCGCGGGCAATTACGCGATGTGCGGCAGGGCCTTTGACCAGTTCCTCTCCTTCGCCTGGCCCAACGCCAAGTGCGCAGTGATGGGTGCCAATCAGGCCACCGGCGTCCTCACCACGATCGAAGAAGCCAGCCGCAAACGCAAGGGCGAAACCATCGATCCTGAGACGCACAAGCAGATCTATGCCGCGATTCATGCGGGCTACACCGAGCAAGCCGATATCCGCCACGCCGCTGCACGCGGCTGGGTCGATCGCATCATCGAACCCCACAAGACCCGCGAAGAATTGATCGCGGCTCTCGAAGCGGCGCGCGAGTGGAACTACACCCAGCCGTTCAAGACGGGGGTTTTGCAGACGTGAATGGGAACGATCCCAACTACATGGAGTTCCTTCGTTCGGCGTGGACTTCAATGCCTACGGATTTCGATCGCGGATTGCCAGATGCTGAATTGAGTGAGATAGACAAAAGGTTTGCGCTTACGTTTCCACCCGATCTGCAAGCATGCTTGATCACCGCCCTGCCAACAGGCGATGATTTTCCAAATTGGCGTGCGGCCATCAACAACGATCCTAAGCACGTTGAACACATAGCCTACCGGATGGACTGGCCGATCTCTAGCATGATTTTCGATGTAGAGAATGACAACTTCTGGCATCCTCGATTCGGGAGCCGCCCTACGACAGCCAAAGAGCGTGAGACTGTTGTCAGGGCGGCCATGCAATCTGTCCCGAAGCTGATACCAATCTGCTCGCATAGATACTTGCCAGCAACTCCATCGGAAGCCGGGAATCCCGTGTTCTCTGTATACCAGACCGACATTATCTATTACGGAGAGAATCTCATCGACTACATCACCGAAGAGTTCGGTCGTCCCGCTCAATACTTGATGGATGACGCGAATATTCGATGCATCGATTTCTGGTCAGACATGGTCGATCGCAATGGCTCGCCATGAACCCCAACCCGCCTCACTTGCCTGAGCCCTCCAATCTTAGTGGAGGTGGCTCAAGTGCAACGTCTGAGGTGCTACATGCCTGTTGGCCGCTTAGTGAGTTGACTGTACAATTCGCGAAGCCGCAAGGTTCGCAGTACGAGCATCTCCACCACCACAACATTTCACGTACAACATAAGACACCCCATGACAACTCACCTCACCCAATCTCAAATGGAAGCCATCGAAGCCCACGTCGATAAGTACGTCGGTGATTCGCCGATGATCTTTCACGAGATCGTCTCCGATCAACTTCACATCGATATCCTGCATGTCCCACCCTCGGCAGATTAGCCCTTCCACACGCTTCTCACGATGGGCATGAGCGCGATTCCCATGACCGTACCTGATGGATTCGATGAGCCGGACCGATCCGAGCTTCTCATCATTCTTCCGGCATCTGCCCGCATCGGCCCCGAGGCCTTTGAAGATGAGAACAACTACTGGCCGGTACGCGGCCTGAAAGATCTGGCCCGCCTCCCCGTCAGCTGTGAAACTTTCCTGGCTCATTTTCACACCGTTCCCAATGGCGATCCACCCCAACCCTTCGCTTCAGGAAACAAGTTCGTCTGCTGGATGGTCATGCCTGTGGCCTGCTTTGATGAGGCGTTTCCCACGCTGACGTTCAAGACCGGTGTGCTGCGTCGCAACACGTTCACGGTGCGCTTCATGCAGATCGTGCCTTTGTACAAGGAAGAAATGGAGCACCACCTGAAACACGGCCCCGAAGCACTGCTTGATCGCTTCGAAGCAGCCAACATCGATCCGAAGGACCTGTGCAATCCCAATCGCACCAATGTGTGCGCATCTGAATAGCCATCTCGGCAGTGTTGTATCATGACCCTCCGCGAACGCATCCAAATCGACCTCTCCCGCAACGACCTCGGTTCGGCTCGCACTCGTCTTGTCTCTGCGTTTGTCAACTCTCCATACAACCCTGCTCTGGCCGAAGAAATCGCCCGCCTCTCCTTGCAGATGCACAACCCCGTCGAGGCAGGTCGCTGGTATTTCTGCTGCGATTCGCAGGATGAACAGTCCGCCGCGCTCATCCAGCTCTTCTCCAGCAAAACCTCCTCAGGTCCAAAGCAACTTCTCTCTCAACTGCCGCCAAAGCTTCGCACGACTCCTTTAGACCAACTTCCTGACGCCGTGCGCCAGCGCATGAACGACCTCGGCAGCCAAATCGCGGCATCCCCCTCCGAAGATCCCGACAAGCCAGATTGGCTCTTCCGCTTCTTCGGCATCGGTTGCCTTCTCGGTACGCTCCTCATCATCGTCGCCGCGGTCATCGGTCTCGGCACCATCGCTCAATGGCTTTTCAATCGCCCGTGAATGTCCTACAACACTCACAAACGTGATGCACTGAACGCCGAGATGCCTATCTCTCATCGCATGTCACATCTTCGATCGTTGACTGAGATTACCTCATCACGCTACAAGGTGAATCGCGAGAGTGTCATAATCCGCGTGCGCGAACTCACGGGTTTGGATTTGCACTCCCATTTATCCAACGACCAAATCCTCGCCGCAGTCGAATGCCTCGATGCTCTTCGCGAATCGGGAGATCTCCCACCGACTTCGCCTGCCTCCCAACCAGATTTCATGCCTCAGCAGCACAGTGACCTGAGCCAGAACCCCACCCGACCCGCGCCTGTCGCCCCACCTCAACGCCCACGCTTGAGCGTACTCGACTGGATCTTCCGCGCCTTCATCTTCATCGTGGGCGGCCTTGTCTTGGCATTCTTCCTCTACATGGTGTTTATCGGTGCACTTCTCCATGTGATCAGTTGGCTCTTCGGTCGCTAGTCTCGCGCCGCCTTTACCGCCCCCAGCACCTTCTCACCATGCCCTGGCGTCTTCACCCGGTCCCACCGCCGCACCACTTTCCCATCTGCACCAATCAGATACGTGGTCCGTAACATCGATCGCACGATCTTCCCGTACATGTTCTTCTCACCCCAAGCCCCATACGCCACCGACACCGCTGGCCCCTTCTCCGTCATCTTCTCATCCGCCAGCACAGGAAATGGCAATTCAAACTTCTCCGCAAACGCTTTCTTACTCTCCACACCCTGCGGGCTGATTCCCAGCACCACCGCTCCCAGCTTCTTCAACTCCGGTGTCACATCGCGAAATTGGCACGCTTGCGTCGTGCACAAAGGCGTGTCATCCTCCGGATAGAAATAAATCACCACAAGCTGGCCGCGAAATTCGCTCAGCCGGCGCAATCTTCCATTCTGATCTTTCAAACTAAACGCCGGGGCTTTCTCACCGGGCTCAATCATCACTCTTCATCCTTGATCGGCTCTTCATCCGGCTCCGCCGCAGCCGCCGCATCCAGATCCTCCTCGATGAAATCTTCCAACGAGGCAGGCAGCGCCCAGAACGATTCCAGCAACCGGCGGCTGCGCAGCACTCCCTGCACCGGGTCGCCGGGTCCCCGATAGTCAATCGCCAGATTCCCGTCATACCCCACCGCTTCGATCGCATCGATCAACGGCTGCATGTCAAACCCGGCATGCTCCACATCATCATCTTCCACCACCGCCTCGGCCTTTTTCTTTCCCTTACCCGCTGGCTTTCCCACCGCCTTGAAATCCATCGTCGAAGCGCTCACCGCCGAGGCATACGGCACAATCCGACGCAGAAACAGCGACGGATCCTTCTGCGCCGCAGCCAATTGAAAATCAGGAAACGTCCCGATCCTGAATCCGCCGACCTTCTTGATCAACTCCGTCAACTTATCCGGCTCCACCGTCAAGCCCGGGTTTGGCGCGATCAACACATTCAAATCCAACTTATCCGCCTGCTCCATCAGCTTCTTCAACCGCTCCACCGCCAGTTTGAACGACAATTCCGAGTTATCCGCCGCCAGCCGGAAAGACGCGGCATTACAACCCAAAAACCTTGCCGCCTGCAGCACACGCGAAGCCCTGTCCATCGCCGGCTGAAATTCCTCTGTCGCGTTGCTCGCGAGCAGTGACGGCGCATTCTCAATCAACAGCAGGCACGAGCACGCGGCCTTGTCCGCTCGCTCCTTCAGATTCTCCAGCTTCGCCCGATCCGCACCCACCAGCAGGTCGGTCGTCATGTTGATGCCACTGAGCCCCAACTTCTCTTTGGTGAAAAGTGGTAAATCCGCCAGCTTCAAAGAAGGAGTTTTCCCCTTCCCATCAGGCACGAGCAAAGAACGAACGCAGGATGCCGTAAGCGTGAAAAGCATGAATGTGGGCCCAGTGTAGCAGAACCCAAACAGGAAGATTCCCCATTTGAAGTTGCCGCTTGAAACCGCGGCTACCGAATCCCGAACAAATTTCCATCCACAGCGTATCACATTCCGACCCACGACGAGAGAGATCCGCCGCACCCGGTTTGCCTGCTCTGGTATTCTCGTTCTGCATCCTTCAAAGGGAGTGCTTTCCATGCGTTTCCGCAACCAACTGCAAATTCTCCCCCTCCTTCTTCTCGCCTCCCTCTGGCCAAGCGCCTTCGCCCTGCAACCTGCCAACGAACCCAACTCCAACGGCACCGGCATCGCCCCGCCGCCGCCGCGCGCTGATGCCCCCTCTCGCACTCGGGGCGATCAACAACCCCCCCAGCCCGACCTCCCCTTCGGCCCAGAGCTCAAAGCCGCCGTCCTCAAAGAAATTTCCAACATCGTCCAGGGCCGCGCCTTCTCCGCCGGGGTCGATTTCAAAACCTGGCCCGACAAGATCGCCAAGCAACAGGAAAAGATCGACAACGCCACCACCGAACAGGCCTTCACCTCCGCCGTCAATCAGGCCTTCCGCGAGTTCGGCATCAGTCACATGAGCTTGCAATCCCCGCGCGCCGCGGCACAGCGCACCAAGACCACCATGGTCGGCATCGGTGTCTCTCTGGCCCCGCAAGAAGATGGCCTGCACGTCATGTCCATCGTCCCCGATGCTCCCGCCGCCAACGCCGGAATCCAGATCGGCGATGTCATCACCAAGATCGATGGCGAGAAGCCCGAAGGCCCCGAATCCCTCCGAGGCGATGAAGGCACCAGTGTCACCGTCACCGTCAAGAACTCCGAAGGAACCGAACGCGACGTCGTCATCACCCGCAAAGAGTTCTCCATCGCCAAGACTGACACCCTCACATGGATCGACGAAGAGACCGCCATCCTCAAAGTCCACACTTTCGCCGCCGGATACAGCAAACGCCGCATCTCTGACTTGGTCAAAGAGGCCTCCGCCAAAGCCAAGTACCTCATTCTCGACCTTCGCAACAACGGCGGCGGCTCGGTTGACAACCTCAACCAACTCCTCAGCCACTTCATCCCCGCCGGCACCGCGATGGGCACCAACGTCGGTCGTCCTCTCGCCTCCAAATATCAACAGGAAACTGGCGGCGACTCCACCGACGCTGTCGCGATTGCCAAATGGGCCGAATCCAAAGTCCGCACCCGCTCGCGCGTCGACACACGCTTCGAAGGTAAAGTCGCCGTCCTCATCAATCGCGGCTCGGCCAGCGCATCCGAGATCGCCGCCGCCGCCCTGCGCGATTGCGTCGATGCCAAGATCATCGGCTCCCCCACCGCTGGCGCAGTCCTTGTCTCTACCTTTGTCAAACTCCCCGGCCGCTACGCCATGCAGGTGCCGCTGAGCGAATACGTCACCATCAAGGGCCAGCGCCTCGAAGGCAATCCCGTCAAGCCCGATGTGGAAGTCGCCTCCGCACCTCGCGTCCGCGGCCAACCCCTTCCTCCTTCTCCACCCATCAATCAAGACGTTGCCATCCTCAAAGCCGTCGAAGTCCTTCACGCCGTCGCCGCGGCACCCCCTGCTGACAATCCCCCCGCCGATGATCAGGCCCAGCGCGATGACGCTCCTGACAATCGCAAGTAATCCATGCGGTGGACTCACTTCCGACGATCGTCATCCTTCAACATCCGCAGTTGAGGCGTATCCGTGTCGTCATACTGACCGGTGCGAACTGCCCAAACACACGCCCACACCGCCGCCGCAGCCAACACCAGCGCCAATGGCAGTAGTACATACAGCACGCTCACGATTCACCTCCGCTGCTGGTCTGGGTCCGAGCAGACTTTTTCGGAAACGTCGGCACGATCATGCAGATGCCGATTGCAGTGATCGAACTCACTGGCATCACCAATGCCGCAATGATGGGTGATACATGCCCGGTCACAGCCAGCGTTCCTGCCGTCACGTTGTACACGATTGAGGAAAGCAGCGCCAACCTCACCACCAGCATGGTCCGCTTGCTCGCCTCCATAAGCTCGAGCAATGGGCTCAATCCGGGCCTTGAGACGTACACATCCGCCGCCGCCAGACTCGCCTGTGCTCCCCCCGCCACCGCAATTCCTACATCCGCCGCCGCAAGTGCAACCGCATCATTCACTCCGTCCCCCACCATCACCACCGCTCGCGACTCGCCACCCGACTCTTGGTTCGCTGCCTGCTGCTCTCGCACAATCTTCAGCTTCCCCTCCGGCGTGCATTCGCCTTCATGCTTCTGAATGCCGCACTCTGATGCCACGTGCGCCACCACCGCCGCATCATCACCAGACACCACTCGACACTCCCATCCACGCTCCATCAAACCTGCCACCGTCGTGAATGCGTCGGCTCTCCGTTCATCTCCCACCAGCGCACACGCCACAACTTCAGTGCCATGCACCACGAACACCGGAGTCAATCCCACCGCACTTCCGCGAGCCGCCATCTCTTTGAATGATTCGAAACGACTCACTGCCTCAGTCAGACAGAACGCTCCCGAACCAACTCGCATCTCGAGTCCATCCACTCGTGCACTGATCCCCGCGCCCGGTGCGTGCGATACACCCGCGATCCTGGCTCCATGTTCAAATCCGGCATACGCGCTCAGCGCCCGCCCCACAGGATGAGTGCTCTCTTTCTCTAGTTCCGCCACGATTCCCAATACTCGATCCGAGCCGTGCCATTCCACCAACCCCATCTTTCCCGTTGTCAGCGTTCCGGTCTTATCCAAGAGCAGCACACCACCACCAGCCAGCTTCTGCAGAACATCGCCACCCTTGATCAGTATCCCTCGCCGCGCAGCCCTTCCGATCGCGATCGTGAACGCCAGCGGTGTAGCCAACCCCAGCGCACACGGACACGTCACCACCAAAAGCGACACCGCAGCCTCAATGCCACGCTGAACACCCAATGTCGACCACGCGGCAAACGTCGCAACCGCCGTCAGCACCATCCCGATCATGAATGCAGATCCCACCTTGTGGGCAAGTTTCACAATCTCCGGCTTGCGCGTCGTGGCTTCCTGCACCATCTCCATCAATTTGCCGACCCGCGTCGCTCTCCCGCTCGCAATCGAAGCGACCCTGATCACACCCGACATGTTCACCGAACCCGCGAACACCTCATCTCCACTCCCCACCTTGCGTGCCTTGGATTCGCCGGTCAGAAACGCCTGATCCACGCTCGATTCACCCCACACCACCGTTCCATCGACTGGCACACTCTCACCCACCAGTACCTCAACCACATCTCCCGCAGTTAGCGACAGCACCGACACCGGTTCCACCTCAACAGTCTTGCCCCGCACATTCCCCTTCACCCGCCGGGCGCTGCCCGGTGTCAGCGAAAACAGCAATTCAACAGAATCCGCAGCCCACAGCTGCTGCCTGTGCTGCACATACCTGCCGATGAGCAGCGCAAAGATCAGCACGCTCACCGAGTCAAAGTACACTTCTCCATGACCCCGAATCGTGGTGTACCCGCTCCACACTCCCCCGGCCAGCAGCGCAAGCGAGATCGGAGCATCCAGATTCAATGTGCCACTGCGTAAACCCTGCCACGCGCTGATGAAGAACACTCGCCCCAGCCAGATCATCGCGATCAACGTCACGACCAGACTTGCCCAACGCAGCACCGCAAGGTGCATCATCTCCATCTCATCAAACAATCCCGCATACATCGCAATCCCAAGCAGCATGGCGTTTCCCGCGCACGCACCCGCGACCGCCAGCCGCACCATCATCGCCCGATCTAACGCCTTGCGTTCCGCCTGATCTCCCTGATCACCGATCGGTGCCGGTGTGTATCCCATCGCGTTCAACGCGCTGGCGATGGTGCCGATCGAAGTCCGCTTCGGGCTCCACGCGATCTCCACGCGCCCGCGTCGGAAATCAACACGTGTCTCAATCACACCGCCAATGCGCTTTGGCAGTTCCTCTACCGCCCATACGCAACTCGCGCAGCGCATTCCCTTCAGTGCCAGCGTCGCCCTCCACACACCATTCTCCCCCTGCGTGACCACTTCGCGTGTGAACGCTTCATCATCAAAGTGCGCGTACGCGCTCGTCGCACTCTCACGCCTGCCAGGCTTCGCGCACACCTTCTGCAGCTCCGACGAAACTTCAAACGCAGCCGCACATCCACCACAGCAGAATGCGCGTCCATTCATTCGCACAGGCCGGCTTCCATTCGGATCGCCGCAATGAGCGCACACAGCATCGTCGCACACACCTTTTACACACACATCAGCGGACAACGTTGCCATTGCACACCTCACCAAGTGCTTGATCTGAACCCACCACCTGCGCCACGTGCTCCTGACATTGCCGCGACTTTCCAAAGATCGCAAACGCGCTGGCCAGAATCATGAAAGATGCCGTCGCCACCGGAAGCGAACGCCTCAACCTCCCACATTGCGTTCCCAGAATCGCGCTCGCCGTCAGCATCACTGGCAAAGTGCCCAGCCAGAACACCGCCATGACCACCGCCCCATGCGTGGCACTCCCTGTTCCCGCCGCCGTCGCCACAAACATGTACAGCCAGTGGCACGGCAGCAGCGTCGTCAGCAATCCAATCGCCAGCGCCCTCAACAACGGTGGCCATCCTCCCACCCGCCGATGCGCCCACGTTCCCAACTCAATCAGCATCCGCGGCACGGGAACTCGTGGCAAATCCACACCACCGGCCCGCATCAGGATCACCACCCCTGCCATACCCACCACAACCGCCGTCAGCAACAACGCCGCGTTGCCTAATCCAGCCAGATTGCCTGTCACATCCAATGCTTCGCCAAGCAGCCCCGATACTCCACCCAAAGTGGTGTAGCTCACCAATCTTCCCAGTGAGTACGCCACGACCAAGCGCGACTTCTGCCCCGTCGTCGCTTCTGGATCACATGTGGCCACCGCCGCGAATACGCCGCACATGCCTGCGCAATGCACGCTTCCCAGCACGCTCGCCGCAAATGTCGACATGAACAGCGCTGCCATCATCGCGTCTTCTCACCTGCACCTGTGGCGGCCATACTCATCACGTTCACTTCCGTCGCAAAGGCAACGCGCGTTCTCGTCGCTGGCGAGTGCACGCGCACCGTGTACCAGCCATTCCGCCGGATGTGATGCTCACCAATCGCCACTCCATTCACGTCTGACATGCTGCTGATCACTTCCCTGCCGTTGGGCTCCGCATCGTGCTGTAGTTCAATCCTCAGGGGCACGTTGGCAAGCACGCCGGCCCTGTCTGCCAATGTGACCTTGATCTGCCCAACCTTGCCCTCACTCGCCGGCACGATCTCCACCAACGCCTTCCAACCGAGCGCTGCACTCTCCTGCTGCGTCCGCTTCCACTGATCCCATCGCAGCGAGCGGTCCTCAACGTTCGCTACCAACGCCACCGGACCATCGCGACGCGCCGCTGACACCGTCACCGCCACAATCGCTGCATTCGCTGCAAGAAATGCAATCAGCAGTCCTGGCCACAATTTGCTGTTCATGGGTTCTCCTTCGACCTGCGCGTTCCGCCGGCAGGCCCCATCAGCATGTACCTCTGCTGCGCTACCAATCTGCCTGCATCATCATGCACCAGCACATCCACATCCAGCTTTCCAGAGAAAAACGCCTCACGCGGAGCACCGATCAGCGCATTGATCGTGTGCGCTTGCCCCGCTCCCAGCACATACGGATTCTCTTCGCTCACTACCGAAAGATCAGATCCCGCTGACGCCTGACCGTGCCTCCTCGCCGACACGGTATAAGTGTGCTCACGATCCACGCGGCTCACCAGCTTGATCCGCGCTTGATTCGAAATCGTCCCGTCCTCCCGCTCCACATACGTCGCACCTCGCGAACGCATGACCAGCACCGTCGCATCACCCTGCGTCGCGAGCACGGTCGCCGCCGCCGAAACCAGAATCAACACCAGCACCGGATACACCAGCAGCCGGGGGCGAAACTTCGACTTCATCCCTTCTACCGCCATCAGATCTGTCTGATTGCCATACCGAATCAGCCCCAGTGGTCGCTTCAATTTCGTCATCACTGCATCGCACGCGTCAATGCACTGAGTGCAGTGAATACACTCCATCTGCAGTCCCTTGCGAATGTCGATCCCCGTCGGGCACGTCGACACGCACAAGCCGCAATCTACACAATCGCCTCGCGCAGACGCTTCTCCCGCCGCCTGCGGCAGGGAGATACTCTCACCCTTTCCCGGCTTGCCTCGCGGCTCACCGCGCCGCACGTCATACCCGACAATCAACGACTTCCGATCCAGCAGCACCGACTGAAACCGGCCATATGGACAAGCCACCAGGCAGGTCTGCTCCCTGAAGAATCCGAAATCAAACAGAATCAACCCTGTCACCGCCGCCATCACCGCAAATGGCCCCGGGTGCTCACATGGTGACTGCCTCACCCATTCGGCCAGTGCATCCACACCGACAAAGTACGCCAAAAAGGTGTGCGCGAGGAATGCGGCAATCAGCACATACGTGACATATTGCAGCCCAATCGCCGCTGGCGATCCGACAAATCCTCCTTTGTTCACTCGACCCGGCGCACCGCGAAACAGCCTCTCAATTGGCCTAAACACAAACTCAAGATACACCGTCTCCGGACACGCCCATCCGCACCACACACGTCCCAGCAGCGCGGTAATGAAGAACACGGTCAGGAATAGCGCAACCATCAAGAGCGCCATCACCAGCGTGTCTGATGGCAACAGCGTTTTTCCAAAGAACGTGAACCGGCGCGCCACCAGATCCAACAGAATCGCTGGTTTGTCGTTGATCCTGATATGCGGAATCGCCGTGAAGATGGCGATCAGAATCACTGCCACAGCCCGTCTACGAGTCAGAAAGCGACCCGAACTCGGACGCGGACGCAGCCACCTGCGGCTTCCATCCGAGTTCAACGTCGAGAGAATGCTCGACGCTTCCTCCGGCCGAATCACGGCCTTGCTCCTGGCCTGCCCCGCATCGAATTCTGCATCGATCTTGTCCATCGTCACACACTCTGATCACGCGTTCTGCCAACCCACAATCCCTCGCAGATGACCGATCACTTCACAGGCCACGCCGCGATCTCATTCCCTTCCGGGGGCTTGGGATTCGCCGGCGTGGTCCCCCTCAAACCGCTCACATACGCCGCCAGAAGCACTCGCTCATTCTCTGAAAACAATGCTCGCCAGCTCGGCATCGCTCCATTTGCAGCACCATTGGTAATGACGGTGAACACGTCCGTCATCTCCTTCACGTTCTTGTAGCTGTTGTCCGTCAGGTTCACTCCATTCACGCCCCCCCCGTCCTTGGCGTGACATTGCGCGCAGTTGCCGATGTACATCCCCTCTGCAATCGCCATCATCTCTGGCTTGCTTTTCATAGCAATCAACGTCGGAACGTCATTCTTCAGATCACCCACCGCTCCGAAGATGCGTTTGTACTCTCTCACCTGCGCCGATTTCCACGCATCCTTCTCCGACCATGCCAGCGGGCTGAAGTGCCAGAACACCATGTACATGCCGGCAAATACCACAGAACCCACAAAGATCAGATGCCACCACCCCGGCGTGGGATTGTCATACTCACAGATTCCGTCATACTCGTGCGCCAGCACCTGCGGTTTGGTCTCTTTCATGACTTCTTCTCCCTCCTGCGCTCACATTCCTCTGCCTGCAGCGGAATCATGCTCGCCGCCCTCATCTCATCGCTCGTGGTCGAACGCACCATCCGAATGCAGATCGCCGCGAACACCCCCAGAAAGATGACCAGCGCGATCTGCGGAAAGGTCGACAGGTCCAACGATCCAATCACATCACTCAGTCTCACCGTTCACCTCGTTTCACTTCTGCGTTGCTCTGCTTGACACCGCTCCCACTCCACTCGCACCGGGCGCCGCCGGATCTGTGGCTGGAACCGGCGCTGGCTTGGAGATGTCCTGGCCGAGCCGCTGCAGATACGCCACCAGTGCAATCACCTTCTTGTTCGCCAGCCGATACCCGTCCCGCTCCGCCGCAGCCACATCCTCAATCCGACCTCCACCCGGCACATAGAACTCATACCCACCCTGCGCCGAAAGCTGCTGCGCGATCTCATTGGCCTGCGCCCTCGCCATCGAGTTCGCGTTCTTCAGCGCATCCCCATAGGGCACGCCGAGCATCGCCATCACATCCACGTGCCGCTGCACTCCATCAAAATCCAGATCCTCTTTCAATAGATGTGCGTACGAAGGCATGATCGATTGCGGAATCAACTGCTGCGGGCTCTCCAGGTGCCGCACGTGCCAGTCATGGCTCTGCCGTCCACCCTCTCGCGCCAGGTCCGGCCCGATGCGCCGGCTCCCCCACTGGAACGGATGGTCATACACAAATTCGCCCGCCTTGCTGAACTCTCCATACCGCTTGGTCTCCGCCCAGATCGGACGGATCATCTGCGAGTGGCAGTTGTAACACCCCTCAGAGATATAAATCTCACGCCCCACCAGCTCCAGCGGCGTGTACGGCTGCACACTCGCAATCGATGGCACATTGCTCCGAATCAGGAACGTCGGAATAATCTCAAACAGTGATGCCACCACCACCGCCGCAATCGTCAGAATCGTGAACTTCAGTGGCTTGCGTTCCCACACGCGGTGGAACCACCCCTGAATCAACTTCGCGTCAATCTCCTTGGCAATCTCAAGATTCGCTCCCAATCGTGACGACGGCACCGGATCATCGCTGTACCCGGCCGTCAGCGCCGCCGCCTCCTGCACAGGTTCCACATACGCCCTGGGCCGCGCCTTCCACGTCATCACCGCGTTGATGCCGCACATGATCATGCCGATCAGGAACAGCGTTCCACCGATGATGCGCACCCAATACATGGGCATCAGCGCCGTCAGCGTCTCCACAAAATCTGGGAACTGCAGTCGCCCCGTCTCATCAAACGCTCTCCACATCAGGCCCTGCGTCACGCCAGCCCAATAGATCGGAATGATGTACAACACAATCCCGATCGTCCCCAGCCAGAAGTGTGCCGCCACCATCTTCTTGCTCCAGATCTCCGTCTGGAAAAGTCGCGGCAGCAACCAGTAGATCATCCCGAACGTCATGAACCCGTTCCAACCCAGCGCCCCCGCGTGCACATGGGCGATTGTCCAATCCGTGTAGTGCGACAACGCATTCACGCTCTTGATCGACAGCATCGGCCCTTCAAACGTCGACATGCCGTAGAACGTGATCCCCACCACAAAGAACTTCAAAATCGGATCCGCCGACACCCGGTTCCACGCCCCTCTCAGCGTCAGCAGTCCATTAATCATGCCGCCCCAGCTCGGCATCCACAGCATCAGTGAGAAAACCATTCCCAACGAGCTCGCCCACGCTGGCAACGCCGTGTAGTGCAGGTGGTGCGGCCCCGCCCAGATATACAGAAACACCAGACTCCAGAAGTGCACGATGCTCAACCGGTACGAATACACCGGCCGCTCCGCCGCCTTCGGCAGGAAGTAGTACATCATCCCCAGGAACGGCGTCGTCAGGAAAAACGCCACCGCGTTGTGCCCATACCACCACTGCATGAACGCATCCTGCACGCCCGCATACACCGAATAGCTCCGCGTCAGCGTCGCCGGAATCGCCAGACTGTTGAACACATGCAGCACCGCCACCGTCGCGATCGTCGCGATGTAGAACCACAGCGCCACATACATGTGCCGCTCGCGACGACGCATCAAGGTGCCAAAGAAGTTCACACCGAAAAACCCGACCCACACCACCGCAATCGCCAGGTCAATCGGCCACTCCAGCTCCGCGTATTCCTTTCCCTGCGTAATCCCCAATGGCAACGTCAACGCCGCCGCCACGATGATCCCCTGCCACCCCCAGAAGTGCAGCTTGCTCAGCACATCACTGAACATCCGCGCCTTGCACAGCCGCTGCGTCGAGTAATAGATCCCCGCAAAGATCGAATTCCCCGCAAACGCGAAAATCGCCGCGTTCGTATGCAGGGGCCGCAATCTGCCAAAGCTCAAAAACGAGGTCGTCGTCAGGAAATCCAGAAACGCCAGCGGCCGAACCCCACCCATCTCCCACTTCACCGCCAAAGGCGCCACAAGCTGAATCGCCACGATCACGCCCACCAGCATCGCCACCACGCCCCACAGCACAGTGGCCATCACAAACTTCCTGACGATCCCATCGTCATATACAAACTTCTCAACCCCAATCCCGGAGTACCCCGAAACTCCACCCCCACTCGCCGCAAACCCCGCATCTCGTGGCGGCTTCCTCACCATTCCCAGCGTCGACAACCCAAACATGAGCACTCTCCTAGGGCTTGAATAGATGACAAACCGATCATATGGTAGTGTATTCATCGCCAATTTGTCCACCCCGATCCCAAAATATCTCCCATTCCCAAAAATAACCGACATCCGGAGGGTTGCAATGCCGAACAAACGACCGTATATTCATGTTTCAGGGTCACAAGGGTCACGTTTTATGCTCAGCCAAGGCGTTGGATATGCCGCGATCGCTTTAGGCCACATCGCGGCCGCCGGTGGGAAGCCCGTCCTCGTCAAGGAAATCGCCGAAGCCGCCTCAATCCCTGCCCCCTATCTCGCCAAAATCGTTCACATGCTCGCCAAGCGCGGCCTCCTCGCCACTCAGCGCGGCGTTGGTGGCGGCGTCACCCTCGCCAAGCCCGCCACCGAAATATCCCTCTACGACCTCTGCGAAGCCCTCGACGATGTCGTCGTCCAGCCCCGCTGCATGCTCGGCACCGCCGAGTGCAGCGATGCCCGCGCCTGCCCCGCTCACAAGTTCTGGACTGCCCATCGCAACAAAACCCTCGACTTCCTCCGCAGCACCTACGTCGCCGACATCGCCGCCTTCGAAGCTCGTCGCCGTTGGTCCAAACCCGCAGATGGCCCCGGCGCCACTTCCCTCAACATCCTCCCGAGCTGACACACCTCTCTCCAAATCCAAACGCTATTGCCGGGCTTCCCGCAAGATTCCGCCGTGATCGCCCCACATAATCACGCGTGAATCCCACCGCCCCTCTCCTCCACTCTCACGATCACTGGATGGGCCTCGCCATTGAGCAGGCCCGTCTTGCCATCGCCGCGCGCCAATCCCCTTTCGGCTCAGTCATCGTCAAAGACAACACCCTCATCGCCGCCGCCCATAACCGCGTTTGGGACACCTGCGACCCCACCGCTCACGCCGAGGTTACCACCATCCGCGCTGGCTCCGAAGCCCTCCGCACCATCGACTTCTCCGGCTGCACTCTCTACTCCACCTGCGAGCCCTGCCCCATGTGCGCCACCGCCATTCACTGGTCCAAGTTCGATGCCATCGTCTACGGCGCCACCATCGCCGATGCCGCCGCCGCAGGTTTCAGCGAGCTCACCGTCTCCATCGACGATCTCTACCGCACCGGCAAAAGCCCCGTCCGCATCATCAGCGGCATCCGCCGCCCCGAATGTGCCGAACTCTTCCAGCTCTGGCTGCGTACTCCCGGCACCCGCAAGTACTGATTCCTCGCTTTCCGCTCTTGTCACACACTCATGGGCCGCTTCATCTTCTTTGCCATCGTCTTTGCCATGCCCCTCACCACCATCATCTGGTGGATCTGGACGCACCGCATCCTGGCCAACATGCCGCACCGCCTCTGGTGGCGCCTCGCACTCGCCCTCTTCACCCTCCTCCACATTCTCGCCTTCTTCTGGCTCTTTCTCACCCGCTCCAGCGCCCTCGAGCCCGAGCTTCCCCGCTGGCTCCGCCAGACCATCTACGTCTGGAATCTCTTTGCCATTCCTTTCGTCGCCACTCTCGGCAGCGCGGTGCTGGCCCTGGGCATCGGTTACTGGATCACACGCCTCATCAAGCGCCGTTCACCCTCCGCCTCCTCTCCCACACCGATCTCCATCCCCGAATCCTCTGCAAAGGACACCCCTCGCGCCCTCTCCCGCCGCGAACTCCTCCGTGCCTCCGTCGCCCTCGCCCCCCTGGGCATCTACACCGGCGGCATGGTCAAATCCTCCATCGAGCAAGATGAGTTCCGCACCCGCTCCATCGATCTTCCCTTCCGCGATCTTCCCCCCTCTCTCGATGGCACCGTCATCGCTCACGTCTCCGACACCCACATCGGTCCCTTCACCCGCGGCGATGTCCTCAAGAAGATCGTCCAGCGCACCAACGATCTCAATCCCGATCTCATCCTCGTCACCGGCGACATCATCGACTTCTCTCTCAAAGACCTCCCCGATGCCATCGACGTCATGAAGTCCTTCCGCGCTGCCAGCGGCGTCTATGCCTGCGAAGGCAATCACGACCTCTTCGAAGACCGCATCGCCTTCGAAGATGGCATGCGCTCCGCCGGTGTCCGCCTCCTCCTCAACGAACTCGCCACCCCCATCGTCCGCGGCACTGCGCTCGGCATCATCGGCCTCCAGTGGGGCATCCCCGGCTTTGGCCGTTCTCACGAAATGCCCACCCACTTCAAGACCATCAAAGACCTCATCCGCCCCTCACGTTTCAACATCCTGCTGGCCCACCACCCCGATGCCTTCGATCAGGGCCGCGATAGCGGCATCGACCTCACCCTCGCCGGCCACACCCACGGCGGCCAACTCATGCTCACCGAGGGCTTCGGCCCCGCCAGCGCGATGTTCAAATACATCAACGGCGAATACCGCCACCCCGGCCTCTCCCGCCAAGATGCCGCCTGCTTCGTCACCACCGGCGTCGGCAACTGGTTCCCACTCCGCATCGGTGCCCCGGCCGAAATCGCCAAGATCACCCTGCGCCGCGCGTGAGCTTCTTGGCTTGGGTACCCACACTCCGTGTGGCACTGGGCATCCCCTCGAAGCCCGGTGCATTTGCATTTCCTCAGCACTCAGTACTCGGCACTCAGCACCCTGCCTTCCTGATGCCTCTCCCTAACCCCCTGCATTTCCAAGACTTGTAAATATATCTCACAAAGCCCTATCAAACCTCTTGCGT